>NZ_JAHLJA010000055.1:0-62425 GCF_020496245.1 Pseudonocardia sp. ICBG601
GGCGAGCGGACCGTCGAGGGCGGCGAGCAGGCGGCGGGCCTGGCCGCGCAGCGCGTCGGCGGAGCGGGCGGTGAGCAGCCACGGGACGACCGCGTCCGGTCCGGTGCGCCGCGCTCGGGTTCCGGGTCGGGCTCGGGCCGTTCGAGGACGACGTGCGCGTTGGTGCCGGACACGCCGAACGAGGACACCGCCGACCGGCGTGGGCGGCCGGTGTCGGGCCAGGGGGTGGGTGCGGTGAGCAGCCGCAGCGCGCCGGCGGTCCAGTCGACGTGGCGGGACGGGGTGTCCGCGTGCAGGGTCCGCGGCAGGACCCCGGCGTCCATGGCGAGGATCATCTTGATGACACCGGCGACGCCGGCGGCGGCCTGGGTGTGGCCGATGTTGGACTTGACCGACCCGAGCAGCAGCGGGTGCTCGCGGTCCCCGCTCCCGTAGGTCGCCAGCAGCGCCTGGGCCTCGATCGGGTCGCCGAGCCGGGTCCCCGGTGCCGTGCGCCTCGACCGCGTCCACCTCGGACGGCTGCAGGCCCGCCGCGCGCAGCGCGGCGCCGATCACCCGCTGCTGGGACGGTCCGTGGGGGGCGGTCAGGCCGTTGGAGGCGCCGTCGGAGTTGACGGCGGAGCCGCGGAGCACGGCGAGCGGGCGCCGTCCGTGCCGGCGCGCGGAGGAGAGCCGTTCGAGGACGAGCAGGCCGGCGCCCTCGGACCAGCCGGTGCCGTCGGCGTCGTCGGAGAAGGCCTTGCACCGCCCGTCCGGGGACAGCGCGCCCTGCCGGGAGAACTCGACGAAGGTCCGTGGGGTGGACATGACGGTGGCGCCGCCCGCGACGGCGAGGTCGCACTCGCCGTCGCGCAGGGCCTGCGCGGCGAGGTGCAGGGTGACCAGCGACGAGGAGCAGGCGGTGTCGACGGTCATGGCCGGGCCCTCGAGCCGAGGACGTAGGAGATCCGGCCGGACGCGACGCTCGGGGAGCTGCCGGTGACGTGGTCGCCGTCGAACTCGGCGCCGAGCAGCTGGTGGTAGTCGTTGTACATCAGGCCGGTGAACACACCGGTGCGGGAGCCGCGCAGCGCGGTGGGTCGATCCCGGCCCGTTCGAGGGCCTCCCAGGTGGTCTCGAGCAGGATCCGCTGCTGGCTGTCGGTGGCCAGTGCCTCGCGGGGGCTCATCCCGAAGAAGCCGGGGGTCGAACTCGCCGGCCTCGTGCAGGAAGCCACCGGCGCGGGCGGCGGACCCGCCGGGGCTGCCGGGGTCGGGTCGAGCAGGGTGTCGAGGTCCCAGCCGCGGTCGGTGGGGAAGGCTCCGATCGCGTCGGTGCCCTCGGCGAGCAGCGTCCAGAACTGCTCGGGGTCTCGACGCCGCCGGGGAACCGGCAGGCCAGACCGGTGACGACGACGGGGTCGTCGGCCGGGTGGGTGGTGGCCGGCGGTGGGGGTCGCGGCCGGGTCGGTGGTGGGGTCGGTGGCGGGGTCGGGACCGTCGAGCTCGTCGCGCAGGTGGCGGGCGAGCGCGGCGGGGGTGGGGTGGTCGAACACGAGGGTGGCGGCAGGGCGACCCGGTGGCCGTGGCGAGCTCGTTGCGCAGCTCGACGGCGGCGAGCGAGTCGAACCCGAGGTCGCGGAAGGCGCGCTCGGGATCGATGTCGGCGGCGGAGCCGTGGCGAGGACGGTGGCGATCCGCTCGCGGACGGTGCGCAGCAGCTCCCCGGTGCGGGCGCGGCGGTCGGCCTGGGCCTGGTCCTGCTCGCCGTCGCCGGTGCCGCCGGCCGCGGTGCGGGCCGCGGCGACGAGGTCGCGCAGGTGGGTGGCGGGCTCGCCGCGGACGGCCGTCGGGTCGACGGTGACGGCGGCGACGGCGGGGCGCCCGCAGTCGAGGGCGGCGTCGACGAGGGCCAGGCCCTCGTCGTGGCCGAGCGGGGGCAGTCCGCGGGCCGTCATCCGGGCGCGGTCGGCGTCGCCGAAGGCGGTGGCGAAGCCCGCGCCGACGTCCCACAGCGACGGGGCGACGGCGGTGGCGACCCGCCCGGTGGCGGCGCGGTGCGCGGCGAGGCCGTCGAGGAAGGTGCTGGCGGCGGCGTAGCCGGCCTGTCCCGCGGCGAGGACGGAGCCGCCGACGGAGGACAGCAGCACGAACGCGGCCAGCTCGGTGTCGGCGGTGAGCTCGTGCAGGTGCCAGGCGCCGTCGGCTTGGGGGCGAGCAGGGTGTCCAGGACGTCGGCGGTGAGCGACCCGACGAGGCCGTTGGCGCCGACGCCGGCGGCGTGCACGACGCCGGTCAGCGGCCGGTCGAGCCCGTCGAGCAGGTGTGCGAGGGCGGCGCGGTCGCCGGCGTCGCAGGCGACGACGCGGGCCTCGGCGCCGAGCGCGGCGAGGTCGTCGACGAGCTCGGCGGGCGCCGGCGCGCGTCGGGTCCGCGGCGTCCGGTGAGGATCAGGTGCCGGACACCGCGGGTGCCGGCGAGGTGTCGGGCGACGACGGCGCGAGGCCGCCGGTGCCCCCGGTGAACGAGCACGACGCCGTCGGGTCGAACCGCGGCGGTGTCGGAGCCGGGGCGTCGGTGAGGGGGGCGAGCCGCGGGACGAGCACCCGGTCGCCGCGGCGGGCGACCTCGGGTTCGGTGCCGTCCACGACGACGGCCGGGAGCACGGGGGCGGCGGCGGGCGCGGCGGAATCCTCGGCGTCCGCGAGGTCGGCCGGATCGGCCGGGGTCGGCCGGTTCGTCGAGGAGGGCCAGCCGGCCCGGGTTCTCGGCCTGGGCCGCGCGCACCAGCCCCCAGACGGCGGCGGCGGTGACGTCGACGTCCTCGCCGGGGGCGGTGGCGACCGCGCCGTGGGTGCGCACGACCAGCCGGGCCCCGGTCCGTCGCGGGTCGGTGAGCCAGGCCTGGACGGCGTCGAGCACCCGGGCGCAGGTGGTGCGCACCGCGGCGGGGACGGGCTCGCCGGCCGGCCCGGCCGTGACGTCGAGCAGCAGCACCGCGGCGTCGGTGTCGCCGGGGCCCCCAGCGCGGGGACGGGGGCTCCCGGCGCCGCGTCGGCCGGGCGCCAGATGGTCTCGTGCAGCACCGGCGCGGGTGACAGGGCTGTGGGTGACGGGGCTGCGGATGACGGGGCGGGGCCGGGCTCCATGCGGCGCCCGACCATCGACCCGACGGTGAGCAGCGGCTCCCCGGCGGGTGTGTTGAGGGTCAGCACCATGTCGGTGTCGCTGCCGCGGTGCAGGTGCACCCGTGCGGCGGTGGCGCCGGTGGTGTGCAGCGCGACCCGGTTCCACACGAACGGCACCGGGGTGCCGTCGCCGTCGGCGGCGAGGGTGGCGACGTGCATGGCGGCGTCGAGCAGTGCCGGGTGCAGGTCGTGGGCGGTGCCGTCGAGCCCGCCGGCAGGGCGACATCGGCGTAGAGGTCGTCGCCGTCGCGCCAGGCTGCGGTGAGGCCGCGGAAGGCGGGTCCGTAGCCGAAGCCGCGGGCGGCGATGGCGGCGTAGTCGACCGGCACCGGGGTGGCGCCGGCCGGCGGCCAGGGGCCGCGTGCGGGGTCGGCGGGCCGGGGGTCGGCCGGGGTGAGGTGCCCGGTCGCGTGCAGCGTCCAGTCGTCGTGCTCCGCGGCGCGGGAGTGCACGGTGACGGGCCGGTGCCCGGAGCCGTCGGCGGCGCCGGCGGTGACGCGCAGGTCGGCGGGGCCGGTCAGCGGCAGCGGCGCGGCCAGGGTGAGCTCCCCCAGCCGTGGGGTGCCGGCGGCGCGCCCGGCGCGCAGCGCGAGCTCGACGAACGCGGCGCCGGGAAACAGGACGGTGCCCTGCACGGCGTGGTCGGCGAGCCACGGCCGCACTGCCGGGTCGGCGCGTCCGGCGAGGACGACCGAGCCGTCCTGCGGGGAGACCAGCTCGGCGTGCAGCAGGGGGTGGCCTGCGGTGGGGGGCGGGCGCGGCCGCGGTCGGCGACGGTCCGGTGAGGGCCGGGGCGGCGGGGTCCAGTAGCGGCGGCGCCGGAAGGCGTGGGTGGGCAGGGCGGTGCGGCGGGCGCCGGTGCCGGCGAGCGGCCCGGCGAGGTCGGCGGTGCCGCCGTCGACGTGCAGGCGGGCGAGCGCGGTGAGCGCGGTCGTCTCCTCGGGGCGCCCGGAGCGCAGGACCGGGACGGCGAGTGGTACCGGGTCGACCCGGTGTCGGTGTCGGTGTCGGTGTCGGTGTCGGTGTCGGTGTCGGTGTCGGTGTCGGTGTCGGTGTCGGTGTCGGCGGCGGCGGCGGCATCGGCGTCGGGGCCGGCGAGGCACTCCGCGGCGAGCCCGGCGAGCGAGCCGTCCGGGCCGAGGTCGGCGTAGCGGACGGCGCCGCGGGCGGCGAGGGTGGCGACGGCGTCGGCGAACCGGACGGGTCGGCGGGCGTGCTCGACCCAGTGCCCGGGGGTGAGCGCGTCGACGACGGCACCGGTGACGGTGGAGACCAGCGGAATCCGCGGGGGGTTGTGGTGCAGGCCCGCGGCGACGGCGCCGAGCTCGTCGAGCACCGGCGTCATCAGCGGCGAGTGGAAGGCGTGCGAGACCGGCAGTCTGCGGTGTGTCAGGCCCGCGGCGGCGGCGAGCACCTCGTCCTCGGGGCCGGAGAGCACCACCGAGGTGGGGCCGTTCACCGCGGCGACGGCGACGTTCCCGCCGCACCGGGCGCGGGCCTGCTCCTCGGTGGCGCGGACGGCGACCATCGTGCCGCCGGTGGGCAGCGCCTGCATGAGCCGGGCGCGGGCGGCGACGAGGGTGGCGGCGTCGTCGAGCGAGAGCACCCCGGCGACGTGCGCGGCGGCGATCTCACCGACGGAGTGCCCGGCGACGTGGTCGGGGGTCGCGCCCCAGGACTCGAGGAGGCGGTGGAGGGCGACCTGCAGCACGAACAGCGCGGGCTGGGTGTAGCCGGTGGCGGTGGGGTCGGCGGGCGGGACGCCCCCGGCGAGTGCGCGGGCGACGGTGTCACCGGTGTCGCCGCCCAGGGCCGCGCAGGCGGCGTCGGCGGCGTCGCGGAACACCGGGAAGCGTGCGTGGAGCTCGTGCCCGGCGCCGGGCAGGCGGGTGCCCTGGCCGGGGAACAGGAACGCGGTGGAGCCGTGCCGGACGCGGCCGGTCACGAGGCCGGGGAGGGTCTCCCCGGCGGCGAGTGCGGCGAGGTGGGCAGCGGGGTCGCTGCCGGTGACGGCGACGGCGCGGTGGTCCAGCGCGGCCCGGGTGGTCGCGGTGGACCAGGCGAGGTCGAGCGGTGCGGCGTCGTCGGCGGCGAGGAACGCGGCCAGGCGTGCGGCCTGGGCGCGCAGGCCGGCGGCGGTCGGTGCGGACAGGGTCCAGGGCAGCGTCGCGGGGGTGGTGCGGTGCGGCTCGGTGGCCGGGGCCGCGGCGGCCGGCGCCTGCTCGAGGACGACGTGGGCGTTGGTGCCGCTGATCCCGAACGAGGACACCGCGGCACGGCCCGGCCGCCCGGTGTCCGGCCAGGTGGTGGTCTCGGTGACCAGGCGGACCGAGCCGGCGGTCCAGTCCACGCGGGTGGACGGGGTGTCGGCGTGCAGGGTGGCCGGCACGGTCCCCCGCCGCATCGCCTCCACCATCTTGATCACACCCGCGACACCCGCGGCAGCCTGGGTGTGCCCGATGTTCGACTTCACCGACCCCAACAACAGCGGGACCTCACGGTCCCGCCCGTAGGTCGCCAGCAACGCCTGCGCCTCGATCGGGTCCCCCAGCGCGGTACGGTGCCGTGCGCCTCGACGACGTCGACGTCGCGGCCGGTGAGGCCGGCGGAGGTGAGCGCGCCGCGGATGAGGCGCTGCTGGGAGGGGCCGTTGGGGGCGGTGAAGCCGTTGGAGGCGCCGTCGGAGTTCACGGCGGTGGCGCGCAGCACGGCGAGGACGTCGTGGCCGTGGCGGTGGGCGTCGGAGAGCCGTTCGAGCAGCACGACGCCGGCGCCCTCGCCCCAGGCGACGCCGTCGGCGTCGTCGGAGAAGGACTTGCAGCGGCCGTCCGGGGAGAGGCCGCGCTGCCGGCTGAAGTCGATCAGCATGCCGGGGGTGGCCATGACGGTGGCGCCGCCGGCGATGGCGAGGGAGCACTCCCCGCGCGCAGGCTCTGCGCCGCCATGTGCAGCGCGACCAGCGACGACGAGCATGCGGTGTCGACCGTGACGGCCGGGCCCTCGAACCCGAAGGTGTAGGCGATCCGCCCGGAGACGACGGAGCCGCCCGCGGACGCCGCGGGTGCCACGCCGAGTGCGTAGTCGTGGTACATGACGCCGGTGAAGACGCCGGTGTCCGAGCCGCGCAGGGTGGCCGGGTCGATCCCGGCGCGTTCCAGGGTCTCCCAGGTGGTCTCGAGGAGCAGCCGCTGCTGGGGGTCGAGTGCGGGTGCCTCGCGCGGGAGACGCCGAAGAACTCGGCGTCGAACGCGGCGACGTCGTGCAGGAAGCTGCCGCGGCGGGTGTAGCTGCGGCCGGGGACGCCGGGTTCGGGGTGGTAGAGGTTCTCGATGTCCCAGCCGCGGTCGGTGGGCAGGTCGCCGGAGGTGTCGGTGCCGTCGATGAGGAGCTGCCAGAGCTCGTCCGGGCCGGTGACGCCGCCCGGGTAGCGGCAGGCGGTGGCGACGACGACGACCGGGTCGTCGGTGACCGGGGACGTGGGTGGGCCGCCGGCGGGCCCCGGGGTGGCCGGGTCGGCGGCGGGGTCGGTGGCGGGGTCGCCGCCGAGGCGCCGGTGCAGCAGCGCCGTGACGGCGTGTGCGTCGGGGTGGTCGAAGACCAGGGTGGCGGGCAGCTCGAGTCCGGTGGCGGTGGCGAGACGGTTGCGCAGGTCGACGGCGGTCAGGGAGTCGAAGCCGAGCTCGGAGAAGGCACGGTCGGGGGCGACGGCGGCCGCCGAGCCGTGCCCGAGGGCGGCGGCGACGTGCTCGCGGACCAGCTGCAGGACCGCGGCGCGGTCGCCGCGGACGGCCGGTGCGACGGGTGCGGCGGCGGAGCGGCGCGGTGCGGGCGCGAGGTCGCGGAGCAGGGCGGGGACGGTCCCGGTGCGGCCGCGCAGCGCGGCCCGGTCGACGGCGATCGGGACGACGGTCGCCCGGCCGGAGTCGAGGGCGGCGGCGAACAGGGCGAGGCCGTCGTCGCGGGTCAGCGGGGGCAGCCCGGCGGTGGCCATCCGTCGCCGGTCGGTGTCGGTGAGGTGCGAGCCCATGCCGGTGCCGACGTCCCAGAACCCGAAGGCGGTGGCGGTGGCGGCCCGGCCGGTGGCGGCGCGGTGCGTGGCGAGTGCGTCGAGGAAGACGTTGGCGGCGGCATAGTTGGCCTGTCCGGCGGGCAGGACGAGCCCGCCCGCGGAGGAGAGCAGCACGAACGCGGCCAGCTCGGTGTCGGCGGTGAGCTCGTGCAGGTGCCAGGCGGCGTCCGCCTTGGAGGCGAGGACCGTGTCGAACCGCTCGGGGGTCATGGCGCCCACCAGGCCGTTGTCGCCGGTGCCTGCGGTGTGCACGACGGCGGTGAGCGGTCGGTCGAGCCCGTCGACGACGGCGGCCAGCGCGGCGCGGTCGGCGACGTCGCAGGCGAGCACGCGGACGGTCGCGCCGTGCGCGGCGAGCTCGTCGGTGAGGTCGGCGGCGCCCGGCGCGTCGGGGCCGCGGCGAGACAGCAGGACGAGGTGACGCGCCCCGCGGTCGGTGACGAGGTGGCGCGCGGCGAGTGCGCCGATCCCGCCGGTGCCGCCGGTGACGAGGACGGTGCCGTCGGGGTCGAGTGCGGGTGGGGTGGGTGTCGCCGGGTGAGCGCGGTGAGGCGGGGCACGAGGAGCTCGCCGTCGCGCAGTGCGGCCTCGGGTTCCCCGGCCGCGACCGCGGTGGCCGCGGCGGTGCTGTCGTCGGTGGTCCGGTCGGTGGTCTGGTCGGTTCCGTCGGGGAGGTCGAGCAGGGTGAAGCGGCCGGGGTTCTCGGCCGAGGCGGCACGCACGAGTCCCCAGACGGGGGCGGTGGTGAGGTCGAGGTCGTCGCCGTCGTGGACGGCGACGGCGCCGCGGGTGGCGACGACGAGGCGGGAGCCGGCGCAGCGGTCGTCGGCGAGGAAGCGCTGGACGGTGTCGAGGACCCGGGTGGTGGCGGCCCGGACGGCGGCGGGCACGTCGACGGCGTGCGGGGGGTGGGTGCTCTCGACGGTGCACAGCACGACGGGGGCGGGCGACGGCGTCGGGGTGGCCGTCGAGGTCCTCCCAGCGCACGACGTCGGGCCGGGTGGCGGGGGTGGCCGTGGTGGTCCGCCAGGTGACCGTGTGCAGCGGCCGGGTGCGGGCGGTCGTGTGGTCGGCGCCGGTGGGTGGGCCGTCCGATCATGGATCCGACGGTCAGCAGCGGGGCGCCGGTGGTGTCGGTGAGGGTGAGCCGCAGCTCGGTGTCGCCGGAGCGGACGAGGTGGGCGCGGGCGGCCGCGGCGCGGTGGCGTGGAGGGTGACGTCGTTCCACACGAACGGGACGACGGTGTCGTCGCCGCCGTTGTGCAGCATCGCGGCGTGCAGGGCGGTGTCGAGCAGTGCGGGGTGGATGCCGTAGTGGTCGGCGCCGGTGCCGTCGGGCAGTGCGATCTCGGCGTGGATGCCGTCGTCGGTGGTCCAGGCTGCGGTGAGGCCGCGGAAGGCGGGGCCGTAGTCGAAGCCGCGGGCGGCGAGCCGGTCGTGGGCGTCGGTGAGGTCGGCGGGGGCGGCGTGCGGCGGGGGGCCAGGTCGTGAGGTCGGGGGCCGGTGCCGTGCCGGCGCCGGTGGGGGCGAGGCGGCCGTCGGCGTGTGCCGGGTCCAGCCGGTGTCCTCGCCGGTGCGGGAGTGGACGGTGACGGTGCGGCGGTCGTCGTCGCCGGGGGCACCGACGGTGACCTGCAGAGTGACCGCGCCGTGGTCGGGGACGACGAGAGGGGCGGCGAGGGTGAGCTCGTGCAGGTGCGGGCACCCGGCCGCCTCGCCGGCGCGCAGCGCGAGTTCGACGAACCCGGTTCCGGGCAGCAGTGTGCTGCCGAGGACGGTGTGGTCGGCGAGCCAGGGGTGGGTGTGGCGGGTGAGTCGTCCGGTGAGCAGCAGTCCGCCGTCGGGGGTGTGGACGGCGGCGGTGAGCAGGGGGTGGCCGGTGGCGTCGTGGCCTGCGGTGGTGGCGGGGGTAGGGGTGGGCCAGTAGGGGGTGCGGTCGAAGGGGTAGGTGGGCAGCGCGGTTCGCCGCCCACCGGGCGCGGTCGCCGCCCAGTCGACCGCACCACCGGACACCCACACCCGGGCCAGCGCCGTCAGTGCGGTCGTGTCCTCGGGCCACCTCCACGAACCGGACCACACCCGCCTCGGACAACGCAGCAACCCGATCGGCGAACCGCACCGTGTCCCGCACATGAGCGACCCAGAACTCCGGATCGGTGACCACACCGGCCACCTCCACCGGCAGCCCAGGCTCGACGAAGGACAGCCCACCCACGACAGCCCGGAACTCCTCCAACACCGGCTCCATCAACACCGAGTGGAAAGCATGCGAAGTGTTCAACCTCTTGTGACGGAACCCCTCCGCCACCGCAACGACTTCGGCCTCCACACCCGACAGCACCACCGACGACGGACCATTCACCGCCGCCAGAGACACCCCACCAGTCAGCAGCGGGACGACCTCCGCCTCCGAGGCCTGCACCGCCACCATCACCCCACCCGACGGCAACCCCTGCATCAGACGCGCCCGCGCCGCCACCAGCGCCGCAGCATCCCCGAGGGACAACACACCGGCCACATGCGCAGCCGCGATCTCCCCCACCGAATGCCCCGCCAGCCGATCCGGACGAACCCCCCACGACTCCAACAGCCGGAACTGCGCCACCTGCAGGGCGAACAACGCCGGCTGGGCAACACCCGTCGCATCCAGAGCAGCCGGATCCTCGGAGAACGCCACCGCACCCAGATCCGCCAGCGCCGGGTCCGCATCGGCCAGCGCAGCCAGCACCGCGTCGAACGCCTCCGCGAACACCGGGAACGCCTCATACAGACCACGACCGGCCCCAGGGCGCTGCGACCCCTGACCCGAGAACACCACCGCGGTGCCACCCGGCACGACGGCGCCCCGCGCGACCTCCGACGGACCCGTCCCGTCGTGCAACAACACCGCACGCTGGTCGAACACCGCACGCGTCGTCGACAAGGAGAACGCCACGTCCACCGGACGCGTGTCGTCCAGCACCGACATCCGGGCGACCTGCCCGTCGAGCGCGGCCGCGGTGCGCGCGGACACCGGCCACGCCGCGGTCGCGGGCGGTGCCGCCACCGGCACCGGCTCGGCAGCGGGCTCGGGCTCGGGGAGTTCCAGGACGACGTGCGCGTTCGTCCCGGACACCCCGAACGACGACACCGCGGACCGGCGGGCGTGACCGGTCTGGGGCCAGGCGGTCTCCTCCGACACCAGCGTGACGGCGCCCGCCGACCAGTCGACGTGCGACGACGGGGTGCCCGCGTGCAGGGTCGCGGGCACGATCCCCCGGCGCATCGCCTCGATCATCTTGATCACCCCGGCCACGCCGGCGGCGGCCTGGGTGTGCCCGATGTTCGACTTCACCGACCCCAGCAGCAGCGGGGTCTCGCGGCCGGGGGCGCCGTAGGTGTCCAGCAGCGCCTGGGCCTCGATCGGGTCGCCCAGCGCGGTGCCGGTGCCATGCGCCTCGACCACGTCGACCTCGCCCGGGCCCAGCCCGGCCGCGGCCAGCGCGGAGCGGATCACCCGCCGCTGCGACGGGCCGTTCGGCGCGGTCAACCCGTTCGACGCACCGTCCTGGTTCACCGCCGACCCGCGCACCACGGCCAGCACGTCGTGTCCGAGGCGTCGGGCGTCCGACAGCCGCTCCAGCACGATCATGCCGACGCCCTCGGACCAGGCCACGCCGTCGGCGTCGTCGGAGAACGCCTTGCACCGGCCGTCGGAGGACAGGCCGCCCTGACGGGCGAACTCGGCGAACGCGTGCGGGGTCGACAGGACCGTGACACCGCCGGCGACGGCGAGATCGCACTCCCCCGCACGCAGCGCCTGCGCGGCCAGGTGCAACGCCACCAGCGACGACGAGCACGCCGTGTCGACAGTGACGGCCGGCCCCTCCAGCCCGAAGGTGTAGGACAGCCGGCCGGACAGGACGCTGGCCACCAGTCCGGTGTCGGCGTGCCCCTCGTCGTCACCGAGCAACGCGGCGTAGTCCTGCCCGTTCGTGCCGACGAACACCCCGGTGGCGGTGCCGCGCAGCCCGACGGGGTCCAGGCCGGCCCGCTCCCACGCCTCCCAGGTGACCTCCAGCAGCAGCCGCTGCTGCGGGTCCATGCCCAGGGCCTCGCGGGGCGAGATGCCGAACAGGGCCGCGTCGAAACCGGCGACGTCGTCCAGGAAGCCGCCGCGGGTCGAGACCCCGTCGAGCTCCGGCGCGCCCAGGTCCCAGCCTCGGTCGGTGGGGAACGCCGAGGTGGCGTCGGTGCCGGAGGCGACCAGCTCCCACAGCTCCTGCGGGGAGGAGACACCACCGGGGAACCGGCAGCCGGTCCCGACGATCGCGAGCGGCTCGGTGCGCTGCGCCTCCAGCTCCGCCACCCGCTCGCG
Source organism: Pseudonocardia sp. ICBG601 (assembly GCF_020496245.1). Lineage (NCBI taxonomy): Bacteria > Bacillati > Actinomycetota > Actinomycetes > Pseudonocardiales > Pseudonocardiaceae > Pseudonocardia > Pseudonocardia sp. ICBG601. The sequence goes on from NZ_JAHLJA010000055.1 coordinate 11,593, forward strand.
GGTGCGGCGCAGATCCACGGCGACCCGCCGGAGCCGGTCGACGACCTTGTCCTGCTGCTCGTCCTGCACTGCTGCTCCTCGATTCCTGCCGGTCGCCGGGATGGGGTCGGGCCCGGGTCAGAGTTGGGCGTCGATGATGTCGAGCAGGTCGTCGACGTCGGCGGTCCTGATGTCGTCGTCGGGGCCACCGGTCGCGGGCGCGCCGTCCCGGCCGTAGGCCCGGTCCCCGGCACGCAGCCGGTCCAGCACCGCGGCGAGCCGACGTTCGAGCGGGGCGCGCTCGGCCGGGTCGGGCAGGCCCGCCGCGAGCGCCGACTCCAGCCGATCCACCGCCGCCGCGGGCGACGGGTCCGGCTCCGACGCCGGGGCGAGTGCCGCGACCAGGTGGGCGGTGACCGCCTTCGGGGTCGGGTGGTCGAACACCAGGGCCGTGGCCAGCGGCAGCCCGGTGCGGACCCGCAGCCGGTCGCGCAGCTCCACCGCCGCCATCGAGTCGAAGCCCTGGTCGCGGAACGACCGGTCCGGGTCGACGTCGGCCGGGCCGGGGTGGCCGAGGACCGCCGCGACCTCGCGGCGCACGAGGTCCAGCACCGCCGCCGGGCGTTGCACCGCGGGCAGTGCGGCCGGTCCGGGGCCGGTCGGCTCCGGCGGGGCGAGCGCCCGCGCCGCGTCCGGTACCCCGGCCAGCAACGGGCTCGGGCGGACCGCGGTGAACCCGGGGGCGAACCGCTCCCAGTCGACGTCGACGACGGTGCGCACGGCCTGCTCGCCGCTGAGCGCGGCGTCGAGCGCGGCCATCGCGGCCCGCGGGTCCAGCGGCAGCAGACCCTGACGGCGCATCCGGTCGGCGACGCCGTCGCGGCCCGCGAGCCCCTGCCCGGCCCACGGTCCCCAGGCCAGCGACACGACCGGGACACCGGTGTCACGCCAGGCCTGGGCCATGCCGTCGAGCTGGGCGTTCGCGGCCGCGTACCCGGCCTGCCCGGCGCCGCCCCAGGTGGCGGCGGCGGAGGAGAACAGCACCACCATCTCCAGCGGGGCGTCGGCGGTGACCTCCCGCAGCGCGCGAGCACCGCCGACCTTGGGCCCGAACAGCTCGGCGAGCCCCCCGGCGGTCAGGTCCGCGGCGGCAGCGTCACCGGTGTCGACCCCGGCCGCGTGCACGACCGCGCGCAGCGGCAGGTCGGCCGGTACCGCCTCGACGACGGCCCGCAGCACAGCGGCATCGGCGCAGTCGCAGGCGGCGACGGTGACCCGGGCCCCGGCCTCGCTCAGCTCGGCCACCAGCGCGGCCACGCCGGGGGCGGCCTCGCCGCGGCGGCCGGCCAGGACCACGTGTGCGGCGCCGCGGCGGACGACGTGCCGGGCGACGTGCGCGCCGAGCCCCCCGGTGCCTCCGGTGACCAGCACGGTGTCGCGGAACACCGGAGCAGCCCGGTCCCCGGTCGGGGCGGGGACCAGCCGCCTGCCGAAGGCGGCTCCGTCCCGGATCGCGACCTGGTCCTCGCCGGACGCGCCGGTCAGGACGGAGCCGAGTGCCGCGACCGTCGCCGGACCGGGCTCGGCGGGCAGGTCGACCAGGCCGCCCCAGGACAGTCGGTCCTCCAGTGCGGCCGAACGACCCCACCCCCAGACGGCGCACTGCTCCGGGTTCACGACCGCGGTATCCCGCCCGGTGTCCTCCCCGGTCCCCACCGGTACGGCCCCGGTCGTCGCGCACCACAGCGGGGCGGGCACCCCGGCGTCGGCGAGCGCACCGGCCAGGGTCACCCGGCGCAGCAGCGAGGCGGGGACCTCCCCGCCTGCCGTGTCGGCCGTGTCCCCGACGGGCAGCGACAGCACGACGTCCGGCGGGTCGGTCGCGGCGTCCACCAACGCCGCGGCCAGCGCGGCGCGGTCGAGACCGGTCGCGTCCAGGAACCCGACCGGCGCGCCCACCCCGGTCAGGGCGGCGGCCGGACGCCCGCCGTCGACGACCACCAGGACCCGCTCCGGGACCGACGGCGGGTTCTGCAGCGGTACCCACTCCTCGCACAGCGCAGGGACCTCGGGGACCCCGCCCGCCCGGCCGGCCTGCGGTTCGGGCCAGAACCGGCGACGGTCGAACGGGTAGGTCGGCAGCTCCGGCACCGGCGCCCCGGACCCCGGCACCAGCGCCGCGGGGCGCACCGCGACGCCCGCGACGTGCAGCCGGGCCGCCGCGGTCAGGGCGGTGTCCACCTCGGACCGGCCGTCCCGGCACAGCGGGGTGACCAGCACGTCGCCGGGCACGGGCAGCGCGTCGGGCACCAGACCGGACAGTGTGGCGTCCGGGCCGAGCTCCACGACGGTGTCCACCCCGGCCCGGGCCGCGGCCGCCACCAGGCCGGCGAACCGCACCGTGCCGCGGGCGTGCCGGACCCAGTAGTCCGGGTCGGCGGGCGCCGCCGGGTCGACGACCGTACCGGTCACGTCGGACAGGACCGGGATCCGCACAGGCGTCAGGTCGAGCCCGTCGAGCACCTCGCGGAGCGGCACGCTGATCGGTTCCATCAGGTGCGAGTGGAACGCATGGGAGACCGGGAAACGGCCAGTCCTGCGGCCGCGGGCGGAGAACGACGCCGCGACCGCGTCGACGGCGTCGGCGGCCCCGGACAGCACGACGGCCGACGGGCCGTTCACCGCGGCCAGCGCCACCTCCGGTCCCAGGTGGGCGGCGACCTCGTCCTCGCCCGCCTCCACCGCGACCATCGCTCCGCCGCCGGGCAGTGCCTCCATCAGCTCGCCGCGTGCGGTGACCAGCCGGGCGGCCGAGGCCAGGTCCAGCACCCCGGCCAGGTGCGCCGCAGCGAGCGCGCCGATCGAGTGTCCGCCGGTCAGCGCCGGTGTCACCCCCCACGACCGCAGCAGCGCGGCCGCCGCGACGTGGAACGCGAACAGGGCGGGCTGGGCGGTGCCGGTACGGGCGAGCCGCTCGGCGTCGTCGCCCCACACGATGTCGCGCAGCCCCGGGCGGAGGTGGCCCAGCACCTCGGCGAACGCCTCGGCGAAGGCGGGGAAGCGCCCGTACAGCTCCCGCCCCATCCCCGGACGCTGGGTGCCCTGGCCGGAGAACAGCACCGCGACCCGCCGCGGCACGGCCCGCCCACGCGCGACCTCACGCACCCCGGAGTCGGTGGCGAGCAGCACCGCGCGGTGCTCGAACCGGGACCGGCCGTGCACCAGCGCGTGCGCGACGTCGCCGCGCGGGAGCCCGCCTGCCACCGCCGTGATCCGGGCGACGTGGGCGTCGAGCGCCTCGGGGGTGGCGGCCGAGACGAACCACGCCTCCGTGCCCGCCGGCTCCCGCGCCGGGCCGGTCCCGCTGTCGGGGGCCTGCTCCAGCACGACGTGGGCGTTCGTACCGCTGATCCCGAACGCCGACACCGCGGCCCGGCGCGGACGGTCGCGGTCCGGCCACTTCTCGGTGGCGGTCACCAGCCGCACCGGCCCGGCCGCCCAGTCCACCGCGGACGACGGCGCGTCCACCCCGGGGGTCGCGGGCACGACCCCGTGCCGCATCGCCTGCACCATCGCGATCACCCCGGCGGCCCCGGCGGCGGCCTGGGTGTGGCCCAGGTTCGCCTTGACCGAGCCCAGCAGCAGCTCCTCCGACCGGTCGCCGTAGGCGACGCGCAGCGCCTCGGCCTCGATCGGGTCCCCCAGCGTGGTGCCGGTGCCGTGGGCCTGCACGACGTCGACGTCGTCCGGGCCGAGCCCGGCGGCGGCCAGCGCCGCGTCGATCACCCGCTGTTGGGACGGCCCGTTCGGGGCGGTCAGCCCGTTGGACGCGCCGTCGGAGTTCACCGCGGACCCCCGCAGCACCGCGAGGACCTCGTGGCCGTTGCGGAGGGCGTCGGACTGCCGCTCCAGCAGCAGCAGCCCGACCCCCTCCGACCACGCGGTGCCGTCCGCGGCCTCGGCGAACGGCTTGCACCGCCCGTCCGGGGCGAGCCCGCCCTGGCGGGTGAACTCGACGAAGCTGCCCGGCGTCGCCATCACGGTGACGCCGCCCGCGACGGCCAGGTCGCACTCCCCCGCCCGCAGGCTCTGCGCCGCGAGGTGCAGCGCCACCAGCGACGACGAGCACGCCGTGTCCACCGTGATCGCCGGCCCCTCCAGCCCGAGCTGGTAGGCGATCCGGCCGGAGACGACACTGCCCGCCGTACCGACGCCCCAGTGCGCCTCGGTGCCCTGCGGCGGACCGGCGTGCCCGCTGCCGTAGTCGTGGTACATCACCCCGGCGAACACACCGGTCCGGGTGCCGTGCAGCGAGTCCGGGGCGATCCCGGCACGTTCGAACAGCTCCCAGGCGCTCTCGAGGAGCAGCCGCTGCTGGGGATCGCTGGCCAGCGCCTCCCGCGGCGAGATGCCGAAGAAGGCGGCATCGAAGTCGGCGGCGCCGGACAGGAACCCGCCCTCCCGGGTCGCGCTCGCCCCACCGGCCAGCGCGGCGAGGTCCCAGCCCCGGTCGTCCGGGAACGGGCCCATCACGTGCCCGCCGGCGTCGAGGACCCGCCACAGGTCCTCCGGCGAGGCGATCCCACCCGGGTACCGGCAGGCCGTCCCGACCAGCACCACCGGGTCGTCGTCCGACGGCGGCCGCACCGGGAGCGCACGCCGTGACGGCGCCGTCTCGCCCAGGACCCCGGCCCGCAGGAACGCTGCCAGCGCCGCCGGGGTCGGGTGGTCGAAGGCGACCGCCGCGGACAGCTCCAGCCCGGTGGCCGCGGCCAGCCGGTTGCGCAGCTGCACCGCACCCACCGAGTTCAGGCCGGCCTCGCGGAACGCGCGCCCGTCCCGTGACGCCGGCACGTCGACGCCCAGCGTCCCGGCCAGCGCCGTGCGCACGATCGCGGTGAACGCCGCGGTGCGCCCGGCCTCGTCCAGCGGTTCCACCCGTGCGCGCAGGGCGTCGCGCACCGGGTCCGAGGGGCCCGCGGCCCCGACGGTCTCGAGCAGGCCGCGCAACAGCACCGGGACCGGCCCGGGTGTTCCCGTTCCGGTCGCCTCCAGCCGGACGACGACGGCGTCGGCGCGGGCGGGCAACGCCACGTCGGCCGCGGCGGCGACCTCCTCGACCGCGACGGCGCCCACCCCGGCCGCCGGCGGCACCTCCGGCTCCGGGTCGCCCCAGGCCAGGACGCAGCCGCCGAGACCGTCGCGGACCCGGGCCGCGGCGAGCGCGGACAGGAACGCCGCGGCCGCCGACTCCGCGCCGCACCCGGCCGAACCGAGCGCACCCCGCACGGTCCCGGTGAGGACCAGCGCCGGCGCCCGCGCGGCCGACCGGGAGGCACGGTCGCAGTGCAGCGCGCCCGCCAGCACCGCGTCGAGCTCGGCACCCCGTTCGCCGTCGGCGTGCACCAGCACGGTCACCGGCCGCGGTGCGGACGCCAGGGCGGCGGCGAGCGCGTCGGGGTCGGCCGGGTCGGTGTCGTGCACCGCGCAGGCCGCGCCGAGGTCGTCCAGCTCCCCGGCGAGCCGGGCGATCGCGGGGTCGCCGAGCCCGCCGGGCCCGCACAGCAGGACCTGGCCGAGGCGGTGGCCGCGGACCAGGTGACGGACCAGCGCCGCGGTGCGCGGGCCGGGTGCCCCGGCGACGGCGACCGCGCCTCACGGGTCGGGGGCGGGGGCCGCCGTGCCACCGTCGGGCGGGCCGGCCGGGGCCAGCCGCGGGACCAGGGCGACCCCTCGCGCAGCGCCAGCCGCGGCTCGTCGGTGCCGACGGCCAGGGCGAGCGCGTCGGCCGAGGCGGGCGTGCCGTCGGTGTCGAGCAGGACGAGCCGGTCGGGGTACTCGGCCTGCAGCGCGGCCAGCCCGCCCCACACGGCGGCGGCCGCCGGGTCGGGGACACCCGGGTCACCGCCGGGGTCGACCGCGCCGACGGTCACGGCCACGACCCGGCCGGGACCGGCGAGCAGTGCACGGCAACGCGCGTCGGCGTCGCGGGTCGCCGTCGCCACGGACGCCGCGTCGGGAACGCCACGACCACCCGCCGGGGGCACGACGGCGGCCAGCACGGTGATCTCCGGGTCCTCGGCGTCGCGGTCGACGCCGAGCGCGTCGAGCACCCCGGCGATGCCGTGCAGGTCGGCCGGCGCCCCGCCGGCTGCCGACCAGCGGCGCGGCAGCTCGCGCACCCCGGTGCGGGTGGACGGCAACGGCGTCCACGACGTCCGCAGCACCGTGCGGTGCCGGCCGCCCGCGGTGGCGCGCAGCCGGGCCGGGCCGTCGAGCAGCAGGTGCCGGGTGATCTTGCCCGACGAGGTGCGCGGCACCCGGTCGATCTCGAACAGCTCCTCGGGCACCTTGAACGCCGCCAGCCGCTCCCGGCACGCGGCGAGGGCGGCGTCGGGGTCGACACCACCGGGTCCGGCGACGACGAACGCGACGGGGACCTCGCCCTGCACCTCGTGCGGGCGGCCGGTGACGGCGGCGTCGGCCACGCCCGGCACGCCGAGCAGCACGTCCTCGATCTCGGCGGGGTGCACGTTCTCACCACTGCGGATGATCAGCTCGCGGGTGCGGCCGGTGATGGTGAGGTACCCGGCCTCGTCGAACCGGCCCAGGTCACCGGTCCGGTACCAGCCGCCGGGCATCGCCTCGGCGGTCGCGTCCGGGCGGCCGTGGTAGCCGACCATGAGGTTCGGTCCGCGGACCCACACCTCACCCTCCGCGCCGGCGTCGACGTCACGGCCGTCGTCGCCGACCAGGCGCAGTGCGATGCCGGGCACCGGCAGCCCGCACGACCCGTCGACGGTGGCCCCGGTCGGCCAGTTGACCGCCATCAGACCGCAGGTCTCCGTGCTGCCGTAGCCGTCGAGCAGCGGGGCCCCGAAGGTCTGCTCGAACGCGGTCCGCAGCGGGCCGGGGCAGATGGAGCCCGCGGTGAGGGCCCGGGTGAGGCCGTTCGGCACCCCGCCCGCGGCGCGGGCCTCGGCGACGAGCCGGTGGTACATCGCGGGGACCCCGGCCAGGAAAGTGTAGGAGCCCGCGCGCAGCTCGGCGAGGACGTCGTGCGGGTCGAAGGCCGCCATCAGCCGGGCCGTCGCGCCGACCGCGGTCACCCCCGACCACGCACAGCACGTGGGCGAGGCTGTGGTGCAGCGGGAGCGGCCAGAGCACCCGGTCCCCGCGGCCAGCCCGACGATCGGCGCGTAGCAGGCCGCCACCGACCACAGGCAGCTGCGCTGGGTGGACAGCACGCCCTTGGGGCTGCCGGTGGTGCCCGAGGTGTAGAGCATGAACGCGACGTCGTCGAGGTCCTGGTCGTCGCGGGCGGGCTGCGGGGGCTCGGTCCGGGCGAGGCGCTCGTAGCCGTGGACCCCCCGCGGCAACGGCCCGTCCCCGGTCACGAGCACCGTCACCGAGGACCGACCGGGCAGCAGGCCGAGCACCTGCTCCAGGTGGGCCGGGTCGGTGAGCACGACCCGGGCCCCGCTGTCGTCGAGGACGTGCGCGAGCTCGTCGGCGGACCCGGCCGGGTTGCAGGGCACCGCGACGCCGGACGCGCGCAGCACCGCCAGATAGCTCTCGACCACCTCGACCGCGTTGCCCTGCAGGATCACCGCCCGGTCGCCGGGATGCAGTCGCAGGGCCGCCAGGTGCCCGGCGAGCCGGCCCGTGCGCGCGTGCAGCTCGGCGTAGGTCACCGACCGGACCCGGTCGGCGAAGGCAACCGTGTCGCCCCGCTCCGAGGCGTGCCCGGCGACCAGCTCGTGCAGCGGCCGGATCAGCTCTGTGCGCAACATGCCGTCTCCCTGGGTCGAGATCCGGCGTGACGGTAGGTGCGACGGGACCGGCGAATCCTCAGTCCTGAACGGATTCCCCACCCCCTGCCCACCCCCTGGAACCCCCCTGTGACGTGTCCGGCCGGATCGACGCCACGGGATCGGACCTACCGTCGGGACGAGCGACGACCGCACGATTCCGCCGCGATGTCGCTGAGATGTCTCCGGGATTCGACGGTGATTCCACGGCGATTCCACGGCGATTCCGCCGAGGCTCCGCTGCCGTTCCTCCGCGACGCCGCCGCACTGTCCGACCCATTCACCGACGCGAACGGGAAGCCGACGTGACGCAGATCCAGTTCCAGCCCCGCACCGATCTCCCCCGACGCCCCGCCCCCGGCCGCGCCCCGGCCGCCGCGTTCGTCGACATCGCCGACGCCGACGCCTACTGCGCGACCCGCCCCGTGCTCGGCCGGATCGACTACGGCGACACCGCCACCGGCGCGTCGCTGACCGGGGGGCATCCCCGGCTCGGGCTCGGGATGGGCACCGGCACCGCGGATCTGCCCGCGTTCTCCGAGGTGTGGACGACCGAGGGCCCGGTCGAGACGGGCAGCACCGACGGGATCGTGTGGTCGCGCGACGACGAGTTCCTGCTCTGTGCCGGGCACATCGCCGAGGCCGACAGCTACGCGGAGGCGACCCGCTCGGCGTACACCACCGCGATCGACCTGATGCACGAGCTGGGCCACACCCGCTGCTTCCGGATGTGGAACTTCGTCAACCGGATCAACGAGGACAACGCCGACGGCCTGGAGGTCTACCGCGACTTCTGCCTCGGCCGTGCGCACGCCTTCCGCCGCAACGGGTTCGCCGACACCGAGGTCCCGGCCGCGACCGGCATCGGCGCCCGCGGCGACGGGATCATGTTCTACCTGCTGGCCAGCCGCAACGGGCACGGCACGCCGGCCGAGAACCCGCAGCAGGTCGCGGCCTACCGCTACCCGAAGCGGTACGGGCCGGAGGCGCCGAGGTTCGCCCGCGCGACCCGGCTGGTGCTGGACGGGCCCGGACCGGTGTACGTGTCGGGCACCGCGAGCATCACCGGGCACCTCACCCGGTTCCACGGCGACGTCGAGCGCCAGACCGGGCTCGCCCTGGAGAACATCGCTCGTGTGCTCGCCGCCTCCGGCCCGGCCGCCGGGGCCGTCCCCGACCTGTACGACCTCGACCTGGTCAAGGTGTACGTGCGACACGCGGACGACGTCCCGACGGTGCGCGCGATCGTCGAGGCCACCCTGTCCCCGCACGCCGAGGCGCGCTACCTCGTCGTGGACGTCTGCCGGGCCGACCTGCTGGTCGAGATCGAGGGCATCGCCCGCACCGTCGCCGGACCGCGGCCGTGACCCGGTCCGCCATCCCGGCCGCGCCGGCCGTGGCGGACCCCGCCGGGCCACCCGCCGCGCAGCAGCCCGACTGGGCGGGCCACCCGGGCCTCGGCCGCGCCGTGCGCAGGCTCGCCTCGACCCCGCCGCTGGTCGGCCCGGACGAGATCGCCCGGGCCCGGCGCGCGCTGGGCGAGGTCGCCGAGGGGCGGGCGGTGGTGCTGCAGGCGGGCGACTGCGCCGAGCGGCTCGACGAGTGCGGCGCCGGGCACACCGCCCGCCGGCTCGCCGAGCTCGACGCGCTCGCCGCGCTGCTCTCCGACCGCACCGGGCACCCGGTGCTGCGGATCGGGCGGATGGCCGGCCAGTACGCCAAGCCGCGGTCGTCGCCGGTGGAGGAGCACGACGGTGTCCTGCCGGTCTACCGCGGGGACCTGGTGAACGCACCCGAGCCGGACGAGCGGGCCCGCAGGCCCGACCCGGACCGCCTGGTGCGTGCCCACCGGGCGGCGGCCACGGTGCTGGCCGGGGTCCGCGCGCACCCGTCGCGGTCCGGGACCGGGCCCTTCACCAGCCACGAGGCGCTGGTGCTCGACTACGAGCGACCCCAGGTGCGCCACGACCCGGTCAGCGGCGACGACCACCTCACCTCCACCCACCTGCCGTGGATCGGCGACCGCACCGCCGACCCCGGGCAGGCACACGTCGCGCTGCTCGCCCGGGTCGCCAACCCGGTCGCCTGCAAGGTCGGTCCCACCGCGACGCCGGACCGGCTGCGGCGGCTGTGCGCGCTCCTGGACCCGGACCGCTCCCCCGGCCGACTGACCCTCGTCTCCCGGATGGGCCGGGACCGGGTCCGGACGCTGCTCGCGCCGCTGGTCGCCGCGGTCCGCGACGCCGGCCACCCGGTGGTGTGGCTGTGCGACCCGATGCACGGCAACACCGTGCGGACGCCCGACGGGACGAAGACCCGGATGCTGGCCGACGTCGTCGCCGAGGTGCGCGCGTTCGGCGAGGTCCTCGCCGCGGCGGGGCTGCACGCCGGCGGGCTCCACCTGGAGACCGCCGCGACCCCGGTGACCGAGTGCGTCGGTGCCGACGTCCCCGGCCCCGGTGCGCTGGCGGCCCGCTACGAGTCGCCGTGCGATCCCCGGCTGAACCCGGCCCAGGCGCGCGCGGTGATCGCCGCCTGCTGAACGCGGGCGGTCTACGCCGACGCCGCTTCCGGTTCCGCGGCCGTTCCGGGTCCGAGGGACGCCGGCAGCGAGGTGCGGTCCCGCACGCCGAGCTTGCGGAACACCCGGGTCAGGTGCTGCTCGGCGGTGCTGGCGGTGATGTGCAGCCGCTGCGCGATCTCGCGGTTCGTCAGGCCCGCCGCTGCCAGCTCCGCCACCCGACGCTCGCCCGCGGTCAGCACCGCGGCCGTCCGCCCCGGCTCCGGATCGGGATCCGCGGTGCAGTGGGCGCGCAGCGTCGTGGCCAGCGCGTCGGCCCCGCAGTCGACGGCGAGGGTCAGCGCCTGCCGGGCGGTGGCCAGCGCGCGTCGGTGCCGGCGCGCTCCGGCGTGCACCCGGGCCAGGTCGGCGAGTGCCCGGGCGGTCCCGTAGCGGTCCCCGGCCGCCTCCAGCACGGCGACCGCCTCCTCCAGCACCTGCTCCCGGCCTGCGCTGCGACCCGCGGCGGCGAGCAGCCGCAGCGCCGTGCCGCGCTCCCCCGACGGGCCCGCGCCGGTCGCGGCGAGCTGTTCCTGGAGCAGCCGCCGGGCCTCGGAGCGGCCCTCGTCCCGCGGGGTGGTCCCACCCAGCCGGGCGGCGGCCGCTCCGGCCCGCCACGGCACGAGACCCGGCCGGTCCAGGCCCCAGCCGACCGCGAGCTCACCGCAGGACAGGAAGTCCGCGAGCGCGGCGTGCGCGTGGGCCGCGGCCAGGTGGTACTCCCCGCGGGCGAACAGGTAGTGCAGTCCGTAGCGGGTGCCGAACAGCGCGGGAGGCACCGGGCGGGCGAGCAGCGCGGCCGCGTCGCCGAGCCGGCCTGCGCGGGTGGCCGCGACGACCGCGGTGGCCAGCGGCACCCCGCAGGCCACGCCCCAGTCCCCCGGTCCGATCTCCAGCGCCGCCGACGCCGCCGCTCCCGCCGCCCCGAGCCGACCCAGCCGCAGCGCGGCCTCCGCGCCCGCCGCGCGGACCAGGGCCCGCCCGGGGCCCGGCGGTTCCTCGGCCGCGATCGCCGCGGCCCGCTCGCACGCGACGGCAGGCCGTCCCGCGTAGACCAGCACGAGCAGCAGCTCGAACGCCACCTCCGGCCACCAGCACGCGTGGTCCCGGGGCCGGACACGGACCAGCGCCTGCTCGGCGGTCGCCGCGGCCTCGGCCCGCCGGTCGCGGGTGCACACCGCGGCCAGCGCGTCGGCGACGGCCGTCCAGGCCGGGACGGCCGGGTCTCCCGGGACCGGCCCGGGCCGCGCGGACAGCGGAGCCGGGCCCGGGCCCGCCGATCCCGGATGGGTGCGGACCAGCCAGCCCTCGACGGCGCCGGTGTCCGGGCCCCCGACGGCCCGCAGCCGCGCCGCCACCGCACCGGCCTCGTCCGTGCGGCCGTGCCAGAGCAACCGACGCAGCAGCGGCGCCAGCTCGGGATCGGGCAGCTGCGCCACGGCCGCGGCCGGGCGGGTCAGCAACCGGTCCGCGAGGCCCGGTCCGGCCCGCCACTCGGCGCGGGTGGCGCAGGTGTCCGCGGCCAGGACGTCGGCGGGGCCGGCACCGGCGGCCGCGGTCACCGCGGCCCGGGCCAGCGTGCGGGCCGTGGCGGTGCGCCCGTCGCACAGCGCCTCGTCCGCGGCGCGGACCAGCACCCCGACCGCCCACGACGGCAGGGCCCCACCGGCCTCGGCCAGCCGCTCGGCGACGTCGGCGACCGGAGCGCCGCGGTCGTGCAGGCGTTCGGCGGCCCGCAGCCGCAGGGCCCGCAGCTCCGTGGGGGGCACACCGGCCAGGACCGCGTCGCGGACCCCGCCGGGCAGCTCGTCGCCGGTCAGCAGCCCGGCGGCGGCGAGCGCACAGGTCGCGGCCGACCGCCGCGGCTCGGCAGGGCCCGGTACCGCACCGGTCGCCGGCGGCGGCGCCGCGGTCCGGCGCCCGGTGACCGCGAGGGCGAGCGCGAGCCGCGACGCCCCCTCGGGCAGCCGTGCGAGCAGCACCTCGACCGCCCGGACCAGCGCCGGCCCCGGCACCGTCGTCCGCCCGGCCGCGTGGTCGGTGAGCAGTGCCGCGACCAGCCCCGGGTGCCCGCCGGTGGCCGCCAGCACGGCCTCCGGCCCCGGCCCCGGCCGGGCCCGGCAGACCTCGGCGACCGCGTCAGCGTCCAGCGGGCCGACGACGTGCTCCCGGGCCGCCGGGCAGCGCCGCAGGTCGTGGGCGAGCGCGGCACCGGGTGCGGCGACCAGCAGCAGGACCGGTCGCCCCGGACCGGTCCGGCGCGCGATCCAGCACAGCAGGCCCAGCGAGGCGTCGTCGGTCTCGCCCGCGTCGTCGACCGCCACCAGCACCGGCCCGGGTGGCAGCGCCGCGCCGAGCTCCTCCACCCGCAGCGCGCGGGCCGCCTGGTCCGGGCCCGGGTCGGGCAGCGGACGGCCGCACAGCTGGGCGGCGACACCGAAGGGCACCGGCCGCTCGGCCGCGGACGCCGTGGCCCGCAGCACCGTCGTCCCGGTCGCCGCGGCCCGCGCGGTGACGGCGTCGAGCAGTGCGGTACGCCCGCAGCCGGGTGGCCCGTCGAGCAGCGCGACCCCGCCGGTCCCGCGGCGCAGCAGGTCGAGCTGCTCGCCGAGGGCGGCCACTGCGCGGTGCGGCCGGGCAGGACGGTGCTCACGACCACCGAGGCTAGGTCGTCGAAGACTGGCAATATCCCGGTTCCCGATCCGGTGCCATGGACGGCATGAACGCGACCCGCCCCGCGGTGCTGATGGTCGGGCTGCCGGAGAGCGGCCTGATCAACCCGATGCTCGTGCTCGCCGGGGAGCTGTCCCGACGCGACGTCGCCGACCTCTGGTTCGCCACCGACGACCACCGACGCGACGACGTCGAGGCGGCCGGCGCGGACGGTGGCGCCCCGGTGCGGTTCTGCGGCCTCGGGGAGGTCGTCGGCGAGCTGTCGTCGGTGACCTGGGACGACCGCACCTACCGGCGGGTGACCGGGCGGTCCCGGTTCCGGGCCCGCGCCGCGGTCATCCGGAAGACCTACGTGCCCGGAGCGCAGGCCGAGAAGTACCGCAGGCTGCTCGCGGTGGTGGACCGGGTGCGGCCGTCGCTGATGGTCGTCGAGAGCATGTGCCAGTACGGCGTCCAGGTCGCGATCACCCGCGGCATCCCGTTCGTGCTGAGCAACCCGTTCGTCCCCAGCAACCTGCTGACCTCGCTGGTGCCGTTCGGGCCGTCCTACACGCCGAAGGACTTCCCGGTGCCGCACTCGGGGCGCTCCGCGCACGCGGGGCCGCTGGGCCGGCTGGCCAACCGCTGGTTCCGGTGGCGGATGCTCGGGCTGTTCCTGTCCCCGGCCATGCGCCGTCGCAACGCCGAGGACGCCCGGATCGCCGCCGAGCTCGGCGTCGACCCCGCCTCGGCGGGCCAGTTCACCCGGACCGAGTCCGCGGCGATGGTCCTCAACTACTCGATCCCGGAGCTGGACTACCCGTTCGAGCTGCCCGCGGTGTTCCGGACCGTCGGCGCGATGATCCCGCCGCTGCCGCAGGAGCCCCCCGGTGAGCTGACCGACTGGCTGGACGCACAGACCTCGGTGCTCTACGCGGGCTTCGGCACCATCACCCGGCTCACCCGCCCCGAGGTCGCCACGATGGTGGAGCTCGCCCGCCGGCTGGAGGGCCGTCACCAGGTGCTGTGGAAGCTCCCCGCCGAGCAGCAGCACCTCCTCCCGGACACACTGCCGGCCTCCCTGCGGGTGGTGAGCTGGGTGCCGTCCCAGTTGGACGTGCTCGCGCACCCCTCGGTGCGGGCCTTCCTCTCGCACGGCGGCGGGAACGCCTACCACGAGAGCCTCTGGTTCGGGAAGCCGATGGTGGTCCGTCCACTGTGGGTGGACTGCCACGACCAGGCCGTACGGGCCGAGGACCTGGGCGTGGGGCTGTCGCTGCGCCGACCGCGCCGGTTCGGCATCGACGACCTCCAGAACGCGGTGACCCGGGTGCTGGAGGAGCCCGCGTTCGCCGAGAACGCCCGGCGGTTCGCCGCGCTGCAACGGGCGGCGGGCGGACGCGAGCGGGCCGCCGACCTGGTCACCGGGCTCCTCGGCGCCGGTCGAGCGGCCCCGTCCGTCCCCCAGCCCTGACCCTCCCCGGAGGAACCATGTCGACCACCGAGACCGATCCCGAGCTCGTCCCGTTCCTGATGCGCGGGCCGGGCAAACCCTTCCCGCCCCCGGAGTACGACGCGCTGCGTGGGCAGGGACCCGTCCGCGCCGCGCTGCCGGACGGGACGCCGGTCTGGCTGGTGACCCGGCACGCCGACGTCCGCGCCGTGCTCACCGACCGGCGGATCAGCTCGAACCCCGACCGGGAGGGCTTCCCCCGGCCGAACGCCAACGGCGGCGCGCCCTCGGCGACCGAGGTGCCCGGCTGGTTCGTGTCGCTGGACCCGCCCGAGCACGACCGGTTCCGGCGCGCCCTGATCCCGGAGTTCAGCGTGCGCCGGGTGCGCGAGATGCGCCCGGCGATCCAGCAGGTGGTCGACCGCGTCGTCGACGACCTGCTGGCCCGCGACGGCGAGGCCGACCTCGTCGCCGACTTCGCCCTGCCGGTCCCCTCCCTGGTGATCTCGGCGCTGCTCGGGGTGCCCGAGGTCGACCGGGACTTCTTCGAGTCGCGCACCCGGACCCTCGTCACGATCGGGTCCGCCGACGCCGACCGCGACACCGCCACCGAGCAGCTGCTCCGCTACCTGAACCGGCTGATCGCGATCCGGACCCGGCGCCCCGGCGAGGACGTGCTGAGCCGGCTGGTGACCGCCGGGGACTTCACCCCCGAGGAGCTGTCCGGGGTGGCGATGCTGTTGCTGATCGCCGGGCACGAGACCACCGCGAACAACATCGCGCTGGGTGCGGTGACGTTGCTGGCGCACCCCGAGTGGATCGGCGCCGACGGTCTGCCCGACGAGCTGCTGCGCCTGCACTCGGTCGCCGACATCGTCGCGCTGCGCGTCGCGGTGTCCGACGTCGAGATCGGGGGTCGGACCATCGCGGCCGGTGAGGGCATCGTCCCGCTGATCGCCGCGGCGAACCACGACCCCGAGGTCTTCGGCGAGTGCCCGGCACGCTTCGCCCCGTCGCGCGAGTCCCGCCAGCACGTCGCGTTCGGGTTCGGTGTGCACCAGTGCCTGGGCCAGAACCTGGTCCGGACCGAGATGGAGCTGGCCTACCGGACGCTGTTCGACCGGGTCCCGGGCCTGCGGCTCGGGGTGCCCGCCGAGGACCTCCCGATCAAGTACGACGGCGTGCTGTTCGGCCTGCACGCCCTGCCGGTGCGCTGGTGAGCCGCCCACGGGGAGAGGCCCCGCCCACGGACAGCACCGACCGCACCGACCACACGGACCGCACCGACGGGACGCGGGCCACGACCGCCGCGGGCGGCGCCGGCCGGATCGTCGTCGACGTCGACCGCTGCATCGGGGCCGCCCAGTGCGTGCTCTCCGCGCCCGAGATCTTCGACCAGGACGACGACGGCTTCGTGGTGGTCCTCGACGAGACCCCGCCCGCCGACCGGGCCGACCGGGTCGGTCTGGCGGCGCGCATCTGCCCGTCCGGGGCGATCCGACAGGTCCCCGACGCCGGACCGTCGTGAGGGGGCCGGCCCGCCGGCCGGAACGGACCTGACAGGGGTGCCCCGCCCGCGTTCCGCGGAACGCGGGCGGGGCACCCCTGTCGCCGGTCCGGGTATGTCGGACGTCGGTGTCGGTCGTCGCTGTCAGGCGTCCACGCGGCGAGCGGTCAGCAGCAGGTAGCCGAAGCCGTCGACCGCGGCCATCTCCGCGCACGGGTCCGGCCAGTCGGCCGCGCCCCCGGACCCGGCGGCCGCCCGCTGCTGGACCCGCGCCATCTCCAGGAACGTGCGCCGGGTGCTGTGCCGGCTGATGTCGCGGATCTCCTCGAAGGTCATCCCCGCGGCCCGCAGCAGCTCCGGGTAGTCCCCGGCCCGCGACAGCGACATCATCGAGCCCTCCAGCAGCATCCGCAGGGCCGGACGCTGCTCCGGCAGGATCGGCCCCCGCTCGAAGAAGTCGGTGAGGACCAGGCGCCCGCCCGGGCGCAGCACCCGGGCGGCCTCCGCTACCACCTCGGACCGGTCCGGTACGTGCATGATCGACTCGAGCGCGACGACGGCGTCGAACGACGCGTCCTCGAACGGGGTCCGGCGCGCGTCGGCCACCCGGAACCGCACGGCGTGGTCGGCGCCGGCGATCTCCGCGGCACGCCGGGCCTCGTCCACCTGGTCCCGGCTCAGCGTCACGCCCTCGACCGCGGCACCGGTCCGTGCGTGCAGCCGCAGGGCCGGGCCGCCGATCCCGCAGCCGAGGTCGAGCACCCGGGAGCCGGGCCCGACCGCCAGCCGCTCGATCACCATGTCGGTCAGCCGCAGCGAGGCCTCGGCGAGACCGAGCTCCTCCTGCGGCGACTCCCAGTACCCGAAGTGGAGCTGGTCGCCGAAGCCGAAGTTGCCGGCGTCGGTGTCGTCGTCGGCGTCGGTGCCGCGCTCGGCGCACTGCTCGCCGAACGCGTCGTAGAGGCGGCCGACCGCCTCGGCGGAATCGTCGTGTCGGCCGGTTCCCGTGTCCGTGTCGGTCATTGTCGCAAAGGTCCTCTCCGGGCGGTCCGGCGACCGGTGACACTGAGGTGTTCTCAGTAGGGCCGTCGTCGCTGGTCAGGGATGTGGTGTAGCGGCAGGCCTGTGGGGTGGGTGCAGGGCCTCGGTAGGGAAGATCGGTCCGTTCGAAGATCGCTACTTCCGTACCGAGGTCCTGCGTGTCTGATCCTGTCACCTACACCGGTGTGCTCCCCGTCGCAGCCTCGACCGTGGACTACCTGGCCCGGCTTCTCGCTGGTGAACGGGCCCGTCGCGGGACCCGTCGCGGACGACGAGTGCTGGAGGTGTCCGCGCAGGCGGTGATGGTGCTGCGCTGGTTCCTCGACGCCACCCGCGTCACCCGGTTAGCTCGCGACAGCGGGATCAGCCGCGCGACCGCCTACCGGTACCTGCACGAGGGCATCGACGTCCTCACCGCGGCCGCGCCCGGCCTGCACGGCGCTCTGCTGGCCGCCCGCGCGGCCGGGTACTCCCGGGTACATCTGGACGGCACCCTGATCACCACGACCCGCAGCAGAGCACTCGGCCCCACCCCAGGAGTGGACCTGTGGTGGTCGGGTAAACACCGCTGTCACGGTGGGAACATCCAGGTCATCACCGCCCCCGACGGGTGGCCACTGTGGAGCTCACCGGTCCGCCCAGGTCGGGAACACGACCTGACCTGCGCTCGTGCCCATCCCGGACTCCTCGACCGACTCGCCGAGTTCATCGATGACGACCACGCCGTGCTCGCTGACCTGGGCTATGAAGGCGAGTCCGACCGACTCACCGTCCCGATCAAGACCCGATCCGGGGCCGGGCTCTGCCCGGACCAGCGCACGGTCAACGTGCTGCACTCCGCGACCCGAGCGATCGCTGAACGAGGAAACGCCCTGCTCAAGAACACCTTCCGAGCGTTGAGACACCTCAGCCTCTGCCCACAACGGATCGGCGCGATCACCGCAGCAGCGCTGGTCCTACTCCACACCGAGCACAACCGAACAACATGATCAACAAGCTAGTGAGAACACCTCACTCATCGCACGGATACGTCATTCCATCGGGTGACACTATTCGAGGGGCGTCTAGGGAATTATCCGGAAAATCTCCTCGATACGGTTTCCCGGCGGGTCGGGGCGCAGAATCGGAATATGCGTTCCCCCATCGGCCACATCCATCCCGATCCGGTCGGCTTCGAGGCGGACCGGCTGCGAGGGCGGCGCGCGATCGTGCTCGGCGCCTCCAGCGGCATCGGTGCCGCCGCCGTGCGGCGCTTCGCCCGTGAGGGTGCGTCCGTGGTGGCCGCGGCGCGCCGGCGCGACCGGCTCGAACAGGTCTGCGCCGAGGTCCGCGACGGACTACCCGCCTCGGCCGGACCGGTGCTCCCGATGCCCTGCGACGTGCAGGACGAGGAGTCGGTCGCGGCCCTCGTGGACGCCACGGTGGAGCGGCTCGGCGGCCTGGACACGGCGTTCAACGTCCAGGGCGTCGGCAACACCCCCGGCCCGCTGCACGAGGTCCCCACCGAGGAGTTCGACCAGGTCGTGGCGGTCAACCTGCGCGGCACGTTCCTGGCGATGAAGCACGAGATCCGCGCGATGCTGGCGGGCGAGGGCGGCAGCATCGTCAACACCTCCTCGGTCGCCGGCCTGGTCGGCACCCCGCAGCTGCCCGCCTACGGCGCGTCCAAGGCGGGGCTCGACGGGCTGACCCGCACCGCCGCGATCACCTATGCCGACCGGGGCATCCGGGTCAACGGCCTGGCACCCGGGGCGACGATGACCGAGATGCTCACCCCGTGGGTGACCAGCGACGCGATCCGCCAGAAGGTCGCCGAGACCGCGCCGCTGCCGTTCCTCGCCCTGCCCGACGACATGGCCAGGGTCGCGGTGTTCCTGCTGTCGGAGGAGGCGCGCTGGATCACCGGCACGGTGCTGCCGGTGGACGGCGGCGCCTCGGCCGACTGATCCGCGGCCCTGACCGGTGCCGCCACGGGCCGGGCGGCACCGGTCGGGGACGACACCTGGCAGGAGCGACGCCGGGCAGGTCAGCGGTCGCGGCGTCGGACCGCGTCCAGTGCCGCGGTCACCTCGGCCTCCGGACCTGACTTCGGTCACTTGTCTTAGTGCTTCGCCGCGGGCTGACGGAGCGCGTCGAGGAGGGCCTGTTTGTCGGCGGGGACGGCGGGCGGGAAGGTCTGCTGGGTGCCGTTGATGGCGATGGTGGCCGAGCGCAGTGGTCGGAGCTGGCGGACGACGTTGCGGATGGTGAGCCCGGTGCGGTTCTGGATCTCGCGGGCGACTGCGAGGGCGGTGAACACGATGGTCAGGTGCGCTTCGATGGACTGGCGTTGGTGGTGGAACATCGGGCGGGCGCGTAGGTCGGTTTTGCTCATCCGGAAGGACTGCTCGACGTGCCAGAGGTCGTGGTAGTCGCCGATGATCTCCCCGGCCGCTGCGCCGCCGGCCGGGATGTTGGTCACGTAGCCCTTCAACCCGACCAACCGGTATGCCCGAGCCAAGGAGGCCTCGTCCAGGGCGCGGGAGCCGTTGGTGACCTTGACGAACCGCGGTGTGCGCGCGGGCTTCTCGCCGGCGATGACCTCGCGGGCCCGGTTCTCCTGCAGGGTCAACGTGCGCCGGTCCCGGACGGCCCGCTTCGTGGAGTAGGCCCAGACCGCCCGCCAGGATCCCGGATGCTGGTTGGGGTTCCAGACGGGCTCGGCCTTGACCTTCGGGCTGTTCTCGCTGCGCCCGGTGCGGCGGTCGCGTGGTGTGAGGGTGTCGATGATCTGCCCGTCGACGAAGGCGTCGCCGTGCCAGTGGAAGTGCGACTCCAGGTCAACCGGGGCCTTGGTGAGTCGGGAGCCGACGATGAACCGCAGGCCGGCCTCGTCGAGGTCGCGCAGGTTCGCGGCCGAGAGCATCCCTGCGTCGGCGACCACGACCATCCCGCCCGGCTCGACCGGCAGCTGGTGTCGGGCCCGGAAGGCCTCGATGATCGGCAGGATCGTCGCGGTCTCGGTCTTGTTGCCCTCGAAACAGCCGATCTCGAGGGGGAACCCTGCGCGATCGACCAGCAGCCCGACGACGACCTGCGGGTCGACCCGGCGTTCCTTGGAGAACCCGACCTTGCGCAGGTCGTCCTCCTTCTCCGCCTCGAAGTAGAGGGTGGTGACGTCGTAGAGACACAACGACACATCCCCACTGCCACGGGCGTGGGTGAAGCAGGCCCTCGCGATCTCGTCGCGGTAGCTGCGCCCGGTGCAGCGCAGCAGGGTGCGGCGCATCGTCTTTTCGCTCGCCGCGGTGACGCCCAGACCGGCCAGCACCCGACCGGTGTCCAGGATGGACGTGGGCTCGACGATCCGGGCGATCACCAGGTCGCGGAACGTGTCATCAGCGACCTCTGCGAACCCGAGGCCCGCGTAGACCTCGGCGAGGATGTCGAACAGCACCCGCGACCCGGTCGTGATCACCTGCGGCGCACCCACCCGCCGGGTTGTGGTGCTCGGGGCGCGCCGCGGCATCTGGCCGAACAGCCCCTCCTGCGTGGCACCGCCGGCCGCGGTGGGCGCGATCAGCTCGGCCCGCCGGGGTGACGGCGCGACGCCCAGATCCAGGGCCTGCTGTGCAGCGTCGTCGATCAGCCCACGGGCCTGCTCGACCAGCAGGCCCAGCTCGGCCTCGGTGTGCGCTGACCCGACATGGGCCACGATCCGTCGATGGCCCTGCACGGACTCGGCGATCTGGACCGCGGTCGCCCCGGAGGCCGTCCGTACCCGCCTCACCCACGCCACCTGACCGAGCGTAGAGCACCGAATTAGTGCCTCACACCGCTCCCGCGCAAACACATCACCGCAGCTCAGCGCAGTACAAGCTGCGAAACCAGGCTCGGGTGACCAAAGTCAGGCCGGATCGTCCGCGGGACCGGTGGCGCGCCAGGCCACGACCCGGTCCGGGCGGACCAGCACCGCTCCGCCGGGGCCGGTCCCCCGCCGGTCGAGCCAGGCCGTTCCGGGGGCGAGCAGGTCGCCGTCTAGGTGCCCGATCCGGACCGCGTCCAGCCCGACACCCAGCTCGCCGGCCACCTTCGCCGCCGCCTCGGCCCAGGCCTGCCCGTCCTCGCCGGCGATCAGCAGGAACCGACCGGGACGGACCAGGTCCATCACCGGCAGCCGGGCCGTGACGTCGCCGTCGGGGTCGACCCAGGCGTGCGGCAGCAGTGCTCCCGGACGGGTGCCCGGCCGGTGGATCCGCGGGTCCGGCGGCGGGTCCGCCGGCGAGCCGTCGTCCACGAGCGCGGTCGCCGGGTCGGCAGGGTCCAGCTCGTAGCCGTACTCGATGCCGAGCGCGTCGAACTCCCCGGACTGGTCGGCGAAGGCACGGCGCATGCGGCGCCGGAGGTCCTCGTCGGCGGGGTCGTCCCCCCACATCCGGCGCAGCGTCGCCCAGTTCCGGTCCGGGTCGCTGCCCGGGCCGAAGCCGGCCGCCTCCATGCCCCGCAGATGGGTGACGATGTTGGCCACGGCGTGCTGGACGAACTGCACCGTGACCGGTTTGCGCTCGGCCTCGTAGCTGTCGAGCAGGCCGGGTCCGGCCTGGCCCTGCAGCACCGCGGCGACCTTCCAGACCAGGTTGTGCGCGTCCTGGATCGCGGAGTTGAGCCCGAGCCCGCCGGTCGGCGGCAGCCGGCGCACGGCGTCGCCGAGCAGCAGCACCCGGCCGTCGGCGAACCGGTCGGCCACGACGCCCTCCACCAGCCACCGGTTGATCCGGTGGACCTGCATCGGGTGCCGGTCCAGGCCCAGTGCCCGGCGCAGCTCGGCCACGACCGCCTCGTCATCGGGGACCGGGACGTCCATCGGGAAGCTCAGGTGGAACACCCACTCCTCGGAGTCGGTCCCCCAGCGCTGCGGTCCCATCGGCACGATCGCGCAGCTGGTACCGATGTGCGGCAGCCAGATCCAGCGGATCAGGACCTCGTCGTCGCGCAGCCAGCGGGTCAGGTCGGTCGTGGCGTGCACCGACATCGACCGGAACAGGTTGCTGACGCCCTCCATGGTCACGCCGCGGTCGGGCCCCACGAAGCGGCCGCCGTCGCACCCGAGCACGTACCGCGCCCGGACCCGGGTGACCTCGTCGGTCGCGACGTCGCGCACGGTGGCGGTGACGCCGTCCTCGTCGGGGTCGAGGGCGGTGACCTCCCGGCCGAACCGGACCCGGCCGGGGGCCAGCTCCTCGGCGCGGCGGCGCAGCAGCGGTTCCAGCCGGATCTGCGGGAGGTTGGTGGTGCGGCACGGGCTGGCCGCGACCCAGGCCGGGTCGGTCGCGCCGGCGCCCCAGCACTCGATCCGGGCGATCTCGCGCCCGTAGTCGTCGTGCTCGCCGCGCAGCCCGGCGTACCAGCCGGTGTGGCTCATGTTCGCCGCGGGCGTCCCGGCCGCGTACACCTGCTCGGCCAGGCCCAGCTCGCGCAGGATCTCCATGGTCCGCTGGTTCAGCACGTGCGCCTTGGGCACCGTCGAGGTGTCCGGACGGGCGCTGACCAGCAGCGAGTCGATCCCCAGCCGGGACAGCAGCATGGAGGCGGTCAGGCCGGCCCCGCCGCCGCCGACGACGAGCACGTCGACCTCGCGCACGTCGTCCTCGCGCCGCTCGACCCCGGGCACGTCGACCCCGGGCACGTCGACCTCGGGCAGGCCGCCGGTCATGCGGGCCGCCGCCCGACCACCGCGCCGTTGGCGCCCGCGGCCTCGAACCGGACGACCTCGAGGTCGACGAACCCGGTGTCGGCCAGCCAGCCCAGGTACTCGGTCTCGGAGTAGTTCTCCCCGCCGTCGTGGGCGACGAGCATGTTCATGCCCATCAGCGCCGCGGCGGGAGGTCCGCTGCGCGCGGGGTCGAGCAGGAGCTCGCAGACCACCACCGCACCGCCGGGCGGCAGCGCCTCGAAGCACTTGCGCAGCGTCTCCCGGTTGCGTTCCTCCCCCGCGCAGTGCAGGACCTGGCTGAGCACGATCAGGTCGTGTCCGGACGGCAGGGCGGCGTCGGTGAACAGGTCGCCCGGTGCGGTGCCGATCCGGTCCTCCAGACCGGCCGCGGCGACCTTCTTCGTGGCGACCGGGCAGACGTGCGGCAGGTCGTACACGGTCGCCCTCAGGTTCGGGTGACGCCGGCACAGTTCGATCGGGAACCCGCCGGAGCTGCCGCCGACGTCCAGCAGCGCGGTGTGCCGGCCGACGTCGTAGGCCCCGGCCAGCGCGCCCGCGGTGGTGAGTGCGACGGCGTGCATCGCGTTGCCGAAGAACTCGGTCATCACGAAGTTGTCGACCTCGAAGACGCTGTCGCGCTCCTCCGGCTCGGCGAACACCGGGCTGTCGGTGCGCAGCGCCTCGGTGATGCCCTGCCAGCCGGGGTAGAGCACCCGATCGTAGAACTGCACGAAGCCGCCGAAGTGGTCCTCGACCCCCTCGACGAGGAACTCCTGGGCGAGCGGGGTGTTGCGGTAGTGGCCGTCGGCGGTGCGCTCGACCAGTTCCAGGGAGGTGAGCGCGGCCAGCAGCACGCGTGCGGGGCGCGGAGCGAGCCCGAGCTCCTCGGCGAGCTCCGCCTCCGTCCGGGCACCTCGGCCGGACAGGGCCGTGAACACGTCCAGCTCGACGGCGGCGGCGAGGGTCTTGAAGGCCATGAACCCGTTCACCAGGTTCAGCAGCGGTATCTGGGACGGCCGTGCGGACTGCTCGGTCACGTCGGTCTCCTCACGGGTCTCGGTCACCAGGTGACGGGAAGGGCGGCGAGCCCGCCGGCCAGGCGGCCGCCCGGGTGCGGCGCGAGCTCGGAGTCGTCGACGGCCAGGCGCAGGTCGGGGAACCGCTCGAACAGGGCCCGGTAGGCCACCCCGAGGATGATCCGCACCAGCGGCGCGCCGGTGCAGTGGCGCAGGCCGTGGCTGAAGGTGAAGTGCGGGTTCGGCACGCGGTCGACGTCGAAGGTGAACGGGTCGTCGAACACGCGCGGGTCGTGGTTGGCCAGCGAGAAGTCCACCATCACCAGGTCGCCGCGGCGGATGGTGACGCCGTCGACCTCGATGTCGGTGTGCGCGTAGCGGGGCAGCACGGGGGCGCCGATCGTCGCGCGGAGCACCTCGTCGACGGCCCGCGACATCACGTCCGGGTCGGCGACGGCGCGCCGGCGCTGCTCGGGGTTGCGCAGCAGCAGCAGGGTGCCGAAGTCGACGTGGCTGGCCAGCCCGGACAGCCCGGTGAACAGCAGCGCGACGATGTGCGTCGCGATCGCGCGGTCGTCCAGCCCGGTCTCGACGAACCGGGACACGACGTTGTCGCCCGGCGCTGCCCGCACCCCGGCGGCCGTCGCGGAGGCCCGCTCGAACAGCGCCTCCATCCCGGCGTGGGAGTCCGCGGCGTCGGTGGTGTCCCCGACCCGGTCCATCATGGACAGCAGCGGCTCCCGCTCCTCCTCCGGGATGCCCATCATGTCGCAGAGCGCCTGCTGCGGGAACGGCATCGACCATGCCTCGTGCAGGTCGGCGGGGGCGCCCGCCTCCTCGATCCGGTCCAGGAGCCGCTCGGCGATGGCCTCCACGGAGGCGCGGCGGTCCAGCACCCGGCGGGCGGCGAAGCTCGCGGTGTACATCGCGCGCTTGGTCAGGTGCTCCTGGAGCTCGACCTCCGGGGGTGCGTCGGTGATGAGCATGTCGAGCATCGGGTTGTCGAGGAACTTCGGGGCGTGTGCCGGGTCCTCGTGGGACCGGCCGAGCCGGTTGTCGGTCAGCAGGGTCGCGACCTCGGCGTGCCGGGTGACCAGCCATGCGGGGTCACCGACCGGGGTGCGGATCGGGCACACCCCGGCCTGCTGCTGCAGCCGCAGCCGCAGCGGGCTCAGCGTGAGCACACCGGGCGGGTCGATGCCGACGATCGGCGGCTCGTCGTGTGCCGCGGCGGCACTCGTCGTGGAGGTGGACATGGGTTCTCCCTCGGGTGGACCGGGACGGACGGGTCAGGTGCGTGCCGGCACGCGCTCGGTCAGCCACTCCTCGACGACACCGGCGGTCAGGGCGGAGTCCTCCATCACCATCGCCATGTGCGTGGTGGGGATCTCCCGGACCTCGTCGGCCGGGACGGCGACGCTGATCCCGGACGCGGTGGCCGCGCCGGTGGCCTCGTCGTCGCGCGAGCACCGGACCATGAGCGTCGGCACCGTCGGCTCGTCACCGATGCCGGTCATGCTCACGAACCAGTGCGCCATCGCGGAGAGCCGAGCGCTGTTCATGCTCACCGCGGGCGAGTCCATGGTGGTGAAGTAGTGCTGGGAGGTGGCGTCGAAGTCGATCGCCTCGCCGCCGTCGTAACGCAGGCTCAGCGTGTCGAGCATGATCACCGCCTCCGGGCGGACCCCCCAGGTGCGCTCGAGGATCCCGGCGGCGAAGTAGGCCAGCGTGCCCCCCGAGGAGTGTCCGAGCAGGACGAACGGCTCGCCCTCGGAGGCGTGCAGGATGCTCTCCGCGACGACCCGGCCGGCCGCCTCGGTGCTCGCCGGGAGGCTCTCCCCCGGCGCGAAGCCCACCAGCGGCAGCGCCGAGACGTGCCGGCGGCCGCGCAGGTGGGCCGCCATCCGGGCGTAGAGGTGCACGCCGGCGCTCGCTCCGGGCGAGCTGATGCAGATCAGCCGCGGGTCCCGGGACCCCTCGGCCAGGACCACGGGTGCGGGCAGCTCCGCCAGCTCGGCAGGGCTCTCGAAGCTGGGCCGCAGTGCGGCGACCGCGGACAGCATCCGCAGCCCGGCCAGCGACCGCCCGTCCCGGACGGCCTGGCTGAACAGCTCGTGCACGGTCTCCCCGGCGGGCACCGTCCGCGGCCCGGGCCCGGGCCCGCCGGACGTCGCGGCGCCCTCCACCACCTCGGGTGCGGTCGCCAGGTACCGGGCGAGCTCGGCGGGGGTGCGGTGGTCGAACACCACCGAGGTCGGCAGCCGCAGACCGAGCGCCTCGGACAGCGCGTTGCGCATCTCGACCGCGATCAGCGAGTCGAAGCCCAGCTCCAGGAAGTCCCGGGCCGGGTCGATGCCCGCGGGGTCGTCGTGCCCGAGCAGCCGGGCGGCCTGGGCCACGATCTCGGTGCGCAGCAGCTCCACCCGCCCGTCGGCGTCGCGCTCCCGGAGCCGGGTGCCCAGTGTCGCCGGGGCGACACCGGTCCCGGCGACCGGGCGGGTCCGGCGGACCAGGCCGCGCAGCAGCGGCGGCACGGTGCCGGCTGCGGCGCCGCCGCGCCCGGTCCCGAGCTCCAGCACGACCGTGGCCGGGCGGTCCGCGGCGACCGCGGCGTCGAACGCGGCGAGCCCGCGGCGCACGGTCAGCGGCGGGAACCCGGAGCGGGCGATCCGCTCGGCGGCGGCCGGGTCGGCGGTCATGCCGCCGGTCGGCTCCCACGGCCCCCAGGCGATCGACGTCGCGGGCAGGCCGAGTCCGTGCCGGTGTGCGGCGAGCGCGTCGAGGAACGAGTTCGCCGCCGCGTAGACCCCCTGCCCGGCGCCGCCCATGATCCCGGCGACCGAGGAGTAGAGGACGAAGAACCGCAGCGGCAGCGCGCGGGTCGCCTCGTGCAGGTTCCAGGCACCGCCGGCCTTGGGGGCGAGCACCCCGGCCAGCCCGTCGGCGGTGGCCGCCGCGACCAGGCCGTCGTCCAGGACCCCCGCGGCGTGCACGACCCCGGTCAGCGGGTGCGCCTCCGGGACCGACGCGACGAGCGCGGCGACGGCGCCGGGATCGGCGACGTCGCAGGCGGCGAGGGTGACCCGGGCGCCGTGCTCGGCGAGCTCGTCGCGCAGGGCGACCGCACCCGGGGCGTCGGCGCCGCGACGCCCGGCGAGGACGAGGTGGCGCACCCCCGCCCCGGTGACCAGGTGCCGGGCCAGCTCCGCGCCGATCCCGCCGGTCCCGCCGGTGACCAGCACGGTGCCGTCGGGGTCGGGGTCCGGGGTCCCGGACAGCGCGGTGGTGACCGGCGCCAGCCGCGGGACGCGCACGACACCGTCGCGGACGACGACCTGCGGCTCGTCCCCGGCGGTCAGGCCGGGCAGCGCCGCCACCGAGTGTTCGGAGACGTCGATGTCGGCGAGCAGGAACCGGCCGGGGTTCTCCGACTGTGCCGAGCGGACCAGCCCGGCGGCAGCGGCCGCGGGCAGGTCGCGCGGCGCCTCCCCCGGCGGTGCCGCGGCGCCGCTGGTCACGAACACGACGGTGCAGCCGGCGAGCCGGTCGTCGGACAGCGCCTCCTGCAGCAGTGCCAGGGTGCGTCCGCCCAGCTCGCGGGTCGCGGCCGGGACGTCGTCGGTGTCGGGCGCGGCGAGCGGGACGAGCACGGCGTCCGGGACGCCGGCGGCGGCGTCCGCGACGGCGCCGAGGGTGTCTCCGAACGCGTCGACGGTGTGCCCCGCCGAGTGCACCCCGTAACCCAGGTGCCAGTGGTCGACGCCGACGATCCCCCATCGCAGCCCGCCCGGGTCGGGTGCCTCACCCGCCCGTTCCGGCCAGTCCTGCGTCAGCAGCGGCAGCCGTCCGGTGGCGGGGCCACCGCGCCCCGAGGTGGTGCGCAGCTCCAGCGCCTCCACGGTCAGGACCGGCAGGCCCGCCCGGTCGCTGGCCCGCACGCTCACCGATCCCGGGCCCGCGGCGGTGATCCGCACCCGCAGCGTCGTGGCGCCGGAGGCGTGCAGGACGGCCCCGGACCAGTCGAACGGCAGGCCCGGGGTGTCCTCCTCGAGCAGCACGATCGGGTGCAGCGCCGCGTCGAGCAGCGCCGGGTGCACGCCGTAGCCGCCGGTGTCGCCGGTCGTCCCGGCGGAGATCTCGGCGTACACGGAGCCGTCGTGGCGCCAGGCGCGCGCGACACCGCGGAAGGCCGGGCCGTAGTGCAGCCTGCCGTGCTCGGACAGGCCCTCGTAGAACCCCTCGAGGTCGACCGGTCGGGCCCCGGCGGGCGGCCACTCGGCGTCGTCCGGCGCCGGGACGGCGTCGTCGGCGGTGGTCAGCCGTCCCGACGCGTGCAGGGTCCACGGGCCGTCCGGGTCGCCGGCGGGCCGGGCGTGCACGGTCACCGGGCGGCGGGGGTCCGCCGCCGCGGGGTCCTCGGGGGCGCCGACCCTGACCTGCAGGGCGACGGCGTCGTGCGGGCCGAGCTCGAGCGGCTCGGTCAGGGTCAGCCCCTCGACCCGCTCGCAGCCGGTGGCGTCGCCCGCGCGCAGGACGAGCTCGAGGAAGCCGGTGCCGGGGAAGAGCACCCGCTCGCCCACGACGTGGTCGGCCAGCCACGGCTGCTCGGCGAGCGACATCCGTCCGGTCAGCACGGTCTCACCGGACCCGGCGACCGAGACGGTGGCGCCGAGCAACGGGTGGTCCGCCGAGCCGAGACCGAGGCCGGAGGCGTCGGGGACACCGATCGCGGCGGTGCCCGACGGCCAGTGCCTGCGGTGCTCGAAGGCGTAGGTCGGAAGCTCGACCCGGCGCGCACCGGTCCCGGCGAACCCCGCCGCCCAGTCCACCTGTCCGCCCGCGACGTGCAGCTCGGCCAGTGCACCCAGCACCGAGTCCTGCTCGCTCCGGCCGGTGCGCAGGGCCGGGACCAGCACCGCGCCGTCGGGGGCCGAGGCCGCGGCCAGTGCGGTCAGCGTGGAACCGGGCCCGACCTCGACGAACGCGCCGATGCCCAGCCCGGCCAGGGTGGCGACGCCGTCGCCGAACCGGACCGGGTCGCGCAGCTGGCGGACCCAGTACTCGGGCCGGGCCAGCTCCTCCCGGGTGGCCGGGCGGCCGGTGAGGTCGGAGATCAGCGGGATCGACGGCGCGGCCCCGGTCAGGTCGGCGACGATCTCGCGGAAGTCGTCGAGCATCGGGTCGAGCAGGGGCGAGTGGAACGCGTGCGAGACGGCCAGGCGGGTGGTGCGGCGTCCCTCGGCCGACCAGCGGGCCGCCAGCTCCTCGACGACGGCGGTCACCCCGCTGACCACCACCGAGCGGGGCCCGTTGACCGCGGCCAGCGCGACCTCGTCGGTGTGCCCGGCGATCAGCGGCACGACCTCGTCCTCGGTGGCCTCGACGGCGACCATCGCGCCCTCGCCGGCCATGGTCTGCATGAGCCGGGCCCGGCCGGCGACGAGCGCGCAGGCCTCCTCCAGCCCGAACACCCCGGCGACGTGTGCGGCGGCGAGCTCGCCGATGGAGTGGCCGAGCAGCGCGTCCGGGCGCACGCCCCGGGACTCCAGCAGCCGGAACAGCGCGACCTGGCCGGCGAACAGCGCGGGCTGGGCCCACCCGGTCTCGGTCAGGGTGTCCGGGTCCTCGCCCCACAGGACCTCGCGCAGCGGGCGCTCCAGCCACGGGTCGAGGTGGCGGAACACCGTCTCGATCGCGTCGGCGAAGACGGGCTCGGTGGCGTACAGCTCGCGGCCGGCCCCGAGGCGCTGGCTGCCCTGTCCGGAGAACAGCAGCGCGGTGCTGCGCCGGGTCGCGGTGCCGCGGGCGAGCTCGCGGACGCCGTCCGGGCCTGCGGCGAGCACGACGCGGTGCGGATGGGTGCCGCGGGTGCTCGCCAGGGACCAGCCGACGTCGAGGGGACGGGGGCGTCCGGTCCGGTGGCCAGGGCGGTGATCCGCTCGACCTGGCCGTCCAGCGCACCCGCCGTGCGGGCCGACACCGGCCAGGGCACGGTGCCCGGTGTCCCCGGTGTCCCCGGTGTCCCCGGTGCCGCCGTGGTCCCGCCGGGGGCGGCGCCGGGCTCGGGGGCACCGTCGTCGGGCTCCGGCTCCGGGGCCTGTTCCAGGACGAGGTGCGCGTTGGTGCCGCTGATGCCGAACCCGGACACCCCGGCGCGGCGCGGCCGGTCGGTGCGCGGCCACGCCTGCGCGGTGGTGAGCAGCTCGACCTCGCCACCGGACCAGTCGACATGCGTGGTGGGGCGGCTGACGTGCAGGGTGCGCGGGAGGGTGCCGTGCCGCAGCGCCTGCACGGTGGCGATCACCCCGGCGACGCCCGCGGCGGCCTGGGTGTGCCCGAGGCGGGACTTCACCGCGCCGAGGCGCAGCGGGTGCTCCCGGTCGGCTCCGTAGGCCGCGATCAGCGCCTGGGCCTCGATCGGGTCGCCGAGCACGGTGCCGGTGCCGTGCGCCTCGACGGCGTCGACGTCGGCCGGGTCGAGACCGGCCGAGGCGAGTGCGGAGCGGATCACCTGGACCTGCGACGGGCCGTTCGGTGCGGTGAGACCGTTGGAGGCGCCGTCGGAGTTCACCGCGGACCCGCGCAGCACCGCGAGCACCGGATGCCCGTGCGCGACGGCGTCGGACAGCCGCTCCAGCAGCACCACGCCCGCGCCCTCGGACCAGCCGGTGCCGTCGGCGTCGTCGGAGAACGCCTTGCACCGGCCGTCGGCGGCGAGACCGCCCTGCCGGGTGAACCCGGCGAAGTTGCCGGGGTGGCCATCACGGTGGCGCCACCGGCGAGCGCGAGACCGCACTCACCGGCCCGCAGCGCCTGCGCCGCCAGGTGCATCGACACCAGCGACGACGAGCACGCGGTGTCCACGGTCACCGCCGGGCCGACGAACCCGAGTGCGTAGGACAGCCTCCCGGAGATGACGCTGGCCGCGGTGCCGGTCCCGGCGTGGCCCTCCACGTCCTCCCCGGACCGCATCAGCACGTGGCCGTAGTCCTGACCGTTGGTCCCGACGAACACACCGGTCCGGCTGCCGCGCAAGGTTTCCGGGTCGATCCCGGCCCGCTCGACCGCCTCCCAGGTGGTCTCCAGCAGCAGCCGCTGCTGCGGGTCGGTCGCGAGCGCCTCGCGCGGGGAGATCCCGAAGAATCCGGCGTCGAAGTCACCGGCGCCGTCGAGGAACCCGCCGCGCAGGGTCGCGCTGTGCCCGCGCTCGCCGCCGGCGAGCAGCGCGAGGTCCCAGCCCCGGTCGGTCGGGAACGGCCCGATCACGTCGTCGTCGGAGCACAGCAGCCGCCAGAGGTCGTCGGGCGAGTCGATCCCGCCGGGGAACCGGCAGGCCATGCCGACCACGGCGATCGGCTCCCGCACACCGGCCTCGGCCTCCTCGAGACGCCGGCGCGTCCGGTGCAGGTCGGCCGTGACCCACTTCAGATAGTCGACGAGCTTCTGGTCGTCCGGCACGGCGGGCACCTTCCTTCTGGGCTGACGGGTCGGCGGTCAGGAGTGGTCGGAGCCGTTGCGGGCCCGGCCCAGCTCGTTGTCGATGAAGGCCAGGACGTCCTCGGCGCTGGCCTCGCGGATCCGGTCCTCCACCCCGGCCCCGCCGGGGCCCCGGTCGCGGGCCTCGTGCCGGGCGAGCAGCCGGCGCAGACGCGTGAGGACGTCGGCGCCGGTGAGGTCGGCGGGATCGGCCGAGGCGAGGGCCGCGTCGAGGCGGTCGAGCTCGGCGGTGAGCGCGGGCACCGGGCCGGTCGCGCCGACCAGCTCGCCGACCAGGTGCCGGGCCACCGCGAGCGGGGTCGGGAAGTCGAACACCAGGGTCGAGGGCAGCGTCAGCCCGGTCGCCGCGGTGAGCCCGTTGCGCAGCTCGACCGCCGCGAGCGAGTCGACGCCGAGCGCCCGGAACTCCTTGTCGACCGTGACCTCGGCGACGTCGTGCCCGAGCACCGCGGCGGCGCTGCGGGTGACGAGGGACAGCACGTGCTCCTCGCGGCGCTCCGGCGCCATCTCCGTCAGGGTCCGGGCCAGGTCCTGCGACGACGTCCGGTCCGACGCGCTGCGCCGGCCACCGACGACCAGGCCGCGCAGGATCGGCGGTACCGGTCCGGCCGGACGGCCCCCGCCACCACCGAGGCGGACGGCGACCTGGACCGGGTCGGTGCGGGTCACCGCCTCGTCGAACAGGGCCAGGCCGTCGGCGGTGTCCAGCGGCGGCATCGCGGTGCGGGCGGCCCGTTCCGCGACGGCCTCGCCCATCCCGGCCGCCCAGGGGCCCCAGGCGAGCGACAGCCCGGGCAGGCCGAGGTCGTGCCGGTGTCGGGCCAGGTCGTCGAGGGCGACGTTCGCGGAGGCGTAGTTCGCCTGCCCCGCGGCGCCGAGCACGCCGGCGACCGAGGAGTAGAGGACGAACCCGCGCAGCCCGGCGTCGCGGGTGAGGTCGTGCAGGTGCCAGGCGCCGTCGACCTTCGGGGCGAGGACGGTGTCGAGCCGCTCGTCGGTGAGCGAGCCGACGGTGCCGTCGTCGAGCACACCGGCGGTGTGCACCACCGCGGTCAGCGGGTGCTCGGCCGGGACCGCCGCGAGCACGGCGGCCAGGTCGGCCCGCACGGCGGTGTCGGCCGCGGCCACGGTGACCTCCGCGCCGTGCGCGGCGAGCTCGGCCCTCAGAGCGTGTTTGGAAATGGTGGGTGTGTCGGGATGGTCGACACGGCTGGGGTGCTCCATCGTGGTCGGCATGCAGGAACGACCGCGCCGGTACCCCTCGGACACCAGTGATGCCCAGTGGGTGGTGATCGAGCCGTTGTTACCGCCGCTCGCGCGGCGGGGGCGGCCTGTTGCTCATGCTCGTCGGGACGTGCTGGACGCGATCTTGTATGTCGTGCGGACCGGGTGTGCCTGGCGGGCGTTGCCGGTGGACTTCCCGCCCTGGCAGACCGTCTACTGGTACTTCAACCAGTGGGAACAGCAGAAGGTCACCGAGAAGATCCTCCCGGTCGTGCGGGGGCAGTTACGTATCGCCGAGGGCCGTGATCCGGAGCCGAGTGCGGGGATCATCGATTCCCAGTCGGTCAAGGGCGCCGACACCGTCGGCCAGGACTCCCGCGGCTACGACGCCGGGAAGAAGACAGGCGGACGGAAACGGTTCATCGTGACCGACACCCTCGGTCTGCTGCTGACCACGATGGTGTGCTCGGCCTCGGTACAGGACCGCGACGGCGCCAAGCCGATCCTGCTCAACCTCTACCTGCGCACCAGGGTGCGGTTCGTCTACGCCGACGCCGGCTTCGCCGGGCGACTGCTCGACTGGGCCGCCACGATCCTGCAGACAACGATCGAGATCATCCGCAAGCCACCCGAGCAGCGCGGATTCACCGTCCTCCCACGAAGGTGGGTGGTCGAACGGACCCTGGCCTGGCTCACCGCACACCGACGCCTGGCCCGAGACTACGAACGCCACCCCACCACATCCGAAGCCATGATCCGCTGGGCCGCGATCAACACCATCACCCGCCGCATCGCCCGTGGATACCCCGCCACCCGCCAGCAGAAACACACGACACCCTCAACCCACTAGAATTTCCAAACACGCTCTCAGCTCCAGGGCGCCGGGGGCGTCCGGGCCGCGGCGCGAGACCAGCAGCAGGTTGCGGTGGCCCCGGCCGGCCAGGTGCCGGGCCAGCTCGGCGCCCAGGCCGCCGGTGCCGCCGGTGACGAGCACGGTCCCGTCCGGGTCCCAGCCGGGCACCGGGCCGTCCCCGGTGCCGTCGGTGGGTCCGTCGGCCGGGGCGAGCCGGGGCACCCGGACCGCGCCGTCGCGCAGGACGAACTCGGTCTCCCCCGCCGTGAGCAGGGCGGGGAGGGTGGCGAGCGCGGCGAGCGACCCGGCGTCGGTGTCGGCGACGGCGAAGACGCCGGGGTGCTCGGAACGGGCCGAGCGGGCCAGCCCCCACACGGTGCCGGTGGCCGGGTCGGCGAGCCGTTCGTCCGGTGCGGCGGCGACGCCGCCGCGGGTCAGGAACAGCACCGTCAGGTCGGGGCGCTCGGTGGCCAGCCGGTCGGTGACGACGCCGAGCGTGCGATGGGCCAGCGCGCGGGCACGTCCGGGGACGGACCCGTCGGTGTTCGCGGGCAGCGGCACCACGAGCATGCCGGTGCCGTCGGGCACCGCGTCGACCGTGGCCACCACGCCGACCTCGCGTCCCGTCCCGGTCAGCGCCTCGGCCACCGTGCGGGCGACGTCCGGCTCGGCGCCGGCCGGGGTGGGGTCCAGCACCGCCCAGCGCGCCACGTCGACCGGGGCGAGGTCCTCGGCCGGGACCCAGTCGGTGCGCAGCAGCGCCCCGGCGCCGCGCGATGGGCGCACGGGCGTCCCGTCGGGGACGGCGAGGGTGGCGGCCACGGTGAGGACCGGGGCGCCCGCGCCGTCGTGGGCCGAGATCCGCACGCCGCCGGTGCCGTCGGGGCGCAGGGCGACCCGCAGCACGGTGGCGCCGGTGGCGTGCAGCCGTGCGTCGTGCCAGGCGGTGGCCCGCAGGGCGGGCTCCCCGGCGTCGGCGGCGGCGATGCGCACGGCCGCGTCGAGCAGCGCGGGGTGCAGTCCCCAGCCGACCGGCCCCCGGCCCGGGGTCTCCACCAGCGCGATCTCGACGAGGACGCCGTCGTCGGTCCGCCACGCTCCGCGGACCGAGACCGGGCCGTCCGCCGGGAGCGCACCGTCCGGGGCGATCTCCTCGGCGGTCCCGGTCGGCTGCGGGAGGACGGCGGGCACCTCGTAACCGTCGGGGCCGGGTCCGGCGAGCACGCCGGTGGCGTGCGCGACCCACGGGGCGTCCCCGGTGCGGGAGTGGACGGTGACCGGGTGGCGCCCGGACCCGTCGTCGTCGCCGGCGCGGACCTGCAGCGCGAGCGCTCCGGTGGCCGGGACGACGAGCGGGGTGTGCACGGTGAGCTCGGCGACCCGGTCGCAGCCGACCCGGGCGCCGGCCTGCACGGCCAGCTCGACGAGCGTGGCCGACGGCAGCTCGGCCGGGCCGTCGCCGCCCGCCCACGGCACCGCGGCCGCGGTGAGCCGCCCGGTGAGGACACAACCCCCGTCCGCGACGGTGACCGCGGCACCGAGCAGCGGGTGCCCGGCAGGTTCCTGGCCGAGGCCGCCCGCGTCGGCGGGGGCCGCGCCCGTCGCCGGCCAGAACCGGCGGTGCCGGAACGGGTAGGTGGGCAGGTCGACGGTGCGTGCGCCGGTGCCGGCGAGCACCGGGGCCCAGTCGACGTCGACGCCGGCGACGTGCAGCCGGGCGAGCGCGGTGAGCGCGGTCGTCTCCTCGGGCCGGTCGGCGTGCAGCAGCGGGGTGAGCACGGCGCTCTCGCCGGTGAGGTCGGCGGCGAGCGCGGTGAGCACACCGTCCGGGCCGAGCTCCAGGAACGCCGTCGCGCCGCGGTCGGACAGCCGGGCGACGGTGTCGGCGAAGCGGACCGTGTCGCGGACATGACGCACCCAGAACCCGGGGTCGGTCACGTCGTCGTCGCCACCGGTGAGCAGGGGGACGCGCGGCGCGTGCAGGGCCAGGCCCTCCACGACCGTCGCGAACTCCGCCAGCACCGGTTCCATCAGGGGTGAGTGGAACGCATGTCCGACCGGCAAACGGCTAGTCCTGTGCCCGGCGCCGGCGAGCGTGGCGGCGATCGCGGTCACCTCGGCGTCGTCGCCGGCGACCACCACCGAGGCCGGGCCGTTCACCGCGGCGATCGCGGTGCGCGGGGTCAGCAGCGGTGTGACCGTCTCCTCCGGGGCGGCGACCGCGACCATCGCGCCGCCCGCGGGCAGGGCCTCCATCAGCCGGGCCCGGGCGGCGACGAGGGTGCAGGCGTCGTCGAGGGAGAACACCCCGGCGACGTGTGCGGCCGCGATCTCACCGACCGAGTGCCCGCCGAGCAGGGCGGGGCGGATGCCCCAGGACTCGACGAGCCGGTACTGGGCGACCTGCAGCGCGAACAGCGCGGGCTGGGCGATCCCGGTGCGGCGCAGCTCCTCCGGGTCGTCGGGGATCGTGGCGCCGAGCCGGCCCAGCACGTCCTCGAGGGTCTCGGCGAAGACCGGGAAGCGGGCGGACAGCCCGCTCCCCATCCCAGGGCGCTGGGTGCCCTGCCCGGAGAACAGCAGGGCCAGCGTGCGGTGCGGCGCGGTCCCCCGCGCGACCTCGGCGAGGCTCCCGCCCTCGGGCCCGGTGAGCAGGACGGCGCGGTGCTCGAAGCGCGCGCGGCCGTGCACCAGGGAGTACGCGACGTCGACCGGGCGCCGGTCGCGCACCGCGGCCCGCACGTCGTCGAGGGCCGTGTCGAGCACGTCGGGGTGCCGGGTGGACACCGGCAGCGCCACCACGGCGGGGGTCACCTGCCCGGCCGCGGGCTCCGCGACGGGCGGCGGCTCGGGTGCGGCCTCCAGCACGACGTGGGTGTTGGTGCCGCTGATCCCGAACGAGGACACCGCGGCCCGGCGGGGCCGCCCGGTGTCCGGCCACGGGGTCCGCTCGGTGCGCAGCCGCACCGCCCCGGACGACCAGTCCACGTGGCCGGAGGGCTCGGTGACGTGCAGGGTGCGGGGCAGCTCGCCGTGCCGCAGCGCCTGCACCGTGGCGACCACGCCGACCGCGCCGGCGGCGGCCTGGGTGTGGCCGAGGTTGGACTTGACCGACCCGAGCAGCAGCGGGTGCTCGCGCTCCCCCCGCCCGTAGGTCGCCAGCAGCGCGTGGGCCTCGATCGGGTCGCCGAGCACCGTGCCGGTGCCGTGCGCCTCGACCGCGTCCACCTCGGCTGCGGTCAGCCCGGCCGCGGCCAGGGCCGCCCGGATGACCCGCTGCTGGGCGGGCCCGTTCGGGGCGGTCAGCCCGTTGGAGGCGCCGTCGGAGTTCACCGCGGAGCCGCGCAGCACCGCGAGGACCTCGTGGCCGCGGCGGCGGGCGTCGGACAGCCGCTCCAGCACGATCACGCCGACGCCCTCGGACCAGGCGGTGCCGTCGGCGTCGTCGGAGAAGGGCTTGCACCGGCCGTCCGGGGCGAGGCCGCCCTGCTGGGTGAACTCCATGAAGGCGCCGGGGGTGGACATGAGCTGCACGCCACCGGCGAGGGCCAGCGAGCACTCGCCGGCGCGCAGCGACTGCGCGCCGAGGTGCAGCGCCACCAGCGCCGAGGAGCACGCGGTGTCGACGGTCATCGCGGGGCCCTCCAGGCCCAGGGCGTAGGCCACCCGGCCGGAGGTGACGCTGGCCGAGGTGCCGGTCCCGGAGTAGCCCTCCATGCTCTCCGGCGAGCCGAACAGCAGGTGCGCGTACTCGGCGCCGCCGGTGCCGACGAACACCCCGGTCGGGGTGCCGCGCAGGGCGGTCGGATCGATCCCGGCGCGCTCGCACGCCTCCCAGGACGCCTCGAGCACCAGCCGCTGCTGCGGGTCCATCGACAGCGCCTCGCGCGGGGAGATCCCGAAGAACTCCGGGTCGAACTCGGCGATCGAGTCGAGGAAGCCGCCGCGGGCCGTCGCGCTGGAGCCCGGCCCCTGGCCGGCCAGCGCGGCGAGGTCCCAGCCGCGGTCGGTGGGCAGCGGACCGGTGGCGTCGCGCTCCTCCACGAGGAGCTGCCACAGGTCCTCCGGGGACCGGACACCGCCGGGGAACCGGCAGCTCATCCCGACCACGACGACGGGGTCGTCGTCGGTGGCGCGGGCCGGTGCGGCGGCCGAGGTGTCCGCGGGGGCATCCGGGTCGCCGAAGAGCTCGCCGAGCAGGTGCGCGGCGAGCGCGTCGGGTGTCGGGTAATCGAAGACGAGCGTGGCGGGCAGGCTCAGCCCGGTGCCGGCGGTGAGCCGGTTCCGCAGCTCGACCGCGGTCAGCGAGTCGAGTCCGAGCTGGCGGAACTCGGCGGTGCCGTCGAGGCCCTCGGGCGAGGCGTGTCCGAGCACGGCCGCGGTCTCGGCGCGGACCAGGGCGCGGACCGCGTCCGGCCGGTCGTCGGCGGCGAGGCCGGTGAGCCGGTCCCTGGCGCGGCCGTCCCCGCCGCCCGCGGCGGTGCGCCGGGTGCGGACCAGGCCGCGCAGCAGCGGCGGCACGGTCGCGGCGTCCGGTGCCGGTCCGGCACCGCTGCCCGCGGTGACCCGGGCGGGGACGACGACCGGGTCGTCGACCAGGGTGGCCGCGTCGTAGAGGGCGAGGCCCTGCTCGAGCGACAGCGGCGGCATCCCGGACCGTTCCATCCGTTCCAGGGCCGCGGCGTCGAGCGCCGCGGTCATGCCGGTGGTCGGCGCCCAGGCACCCCAGGCCAGGGAGACGGCGGGGAGCCCGAGCCCGCGGCGGTGCTGGGCCAGTGCGTCGAGGTAGCCGTTGGCCGCGGCGTAGTTGCCCTGCCCGGCGCTACCCATGACCCCCGAGACCGAGGAGTAGAGGACGAACGCGGTGAGGTCGAGCCCGGCGGTCAGCTCGTGCAGGTGCCAGGCGGCGTCGACCTTGGGGGCGAGCACGCGGTCGAGCCGCTCCGGGGTGAGCGAGCCGACGACGCCGTCGTCGAGGATCCCGGCCGCGTGCACCACCGCGGTCAGCGGCCGCTCCAGACCGGCGAGCACCGCGGCGAGAGCGTCGCGGTCGGCGACGTCGCAGGCGTGCACCGCGACCTGCGCCCCGCCCGCCCGCAGGTCGGCGACGAGCTCGGCCGCGCCGGGCGCGTCCGGGCCGCGGCGGCTGACCAGGGTCAGGTGCCGCGCGCCGCCGTCGACGAGGTGCCGGGCCAGCTCGGCGGCCAGCCCGCCGGTGCCGCCGGTGATCAGCACGGTGCCGTCCGGGTCGGGCCCCGCCGGGACGGTGAGGACGATCTTGCCGACGTGCTGGGCCCGGCTCATGAACCGGAACGCCTCGGGAGCCCGGCGCACGTCCCAGGTGCGGGTCGGGAGCGGCTCGATCGCACCGTCGGCGAACAGCACCAGCAGGGCGTCGAGCATCTCCCGGATCCGCTCCGGGTCGACCTGACCGAGGTCGAAGGGCCGGTAGACGATGTCGGCCGGCAGCGAGGCCGGGTCGCGCAGGTCGGTCTTGCCCATCTCCAGGAACCGGCCGCCGGGCCCGAGCAGCCCGAGCGAGGCGTCGACGAACTCGCCGGCGAGCGCGTTGAGGACCACGTCGACGCCGCCGAACGCGCTCGCGAAGCCGAGGTCGCGGGAGGAGGCGATGTGGTCGTCGGGGACGCCGAGCGAGCGCAGCACGTCCTGCTTGGCCGGGCTCGCGGTGGCGTACACCTCGGCGCCCAGGTGGTGGGCCAGCTGGATCGCCGCCATGCCGACGCCACCGGCACCGGCGTGCACCAGGACCCGCTCGCCCGGCTGCACACCCGCCAGGTCGACCAGGCCGTGGTAGGCGGTGAGGAACACCAGCGGGACCGAGGCGGCGCGCTCGAACGACCAACCGTCCGGGATCCGGGCGAGGTGCCGTTCGTCGGCCGTGCCGAGCGGGCCGAACCCGCCGAACAGCATGCCGGCCACCGCGTCGCCGACCGCCAGCGACGTGACCTCCGGCCCGGTCGCGACGACCACGCCGGCGGCCTCGGCGCCGAACATGCCCGCCTCGCCCGGGTACATGCCCAGTGCGTTGAGGACGTCCCGGAAGTTCAGGCCGGCCGCGCGGACCGCGACCCGGACCTCCCGGGCGCCGAGCGGGCCGTCGGCGTCGGGCGCGGGGGCGAGGGTGAGCGCGGCCAGGCTGCCGCCGCCGGCGGTGTCGAGCCGCCACGGGACGCCCACCGGGGGCAGCAGTCCCGAGGTCTCGGGCCGGGCCCGGTCCAGCCGCGCGGCGAGGATCCCGGTCCCGCGGACGGCGACCTGCTGTTCGTCGGCCCGTGCGAGCGCCGCGGCGAGCACCCGCGGCGCAGCGGCCTCGGCGGGCAGGTCGACGGTGTCGGCGGGCAGATCGACGACGAGGAACCGGCCGGGGTTCTCCGCCTGTGCGGACCGGACGAGACCGGTCGCGGCGGCGGCGGCGAGGTCGGTGACCGGATCGCCCGCGCCCGCGGCACCGCGGGTGAGGAAGACCGTGCGCGGTCCGTCCGGGTCGGCGACGGCGCCCTGCAGCACCGCGAGCACGGCGTGGGTGCTCGCGCGGACCGCGTCCGGGGTCGTGCCACCGGCCACACCGGCGACCACGAGCTCCGGCGTCCCCCCGTCGGCGACGGGGGCGCCGAGCGCGGCGGTGAGCGCGTCGGCCACCCCGTGGACGTCCGGGCCGTGCAGGACCCAGCGCACCGGCTCGGGCATCCCCGGCGGGACCTCCAGCGGTGTCCACCCGGGCCGGAACAGGGACTCGGCGGTGCGTGTCCGCGCCGGGTCGGCCGGGGCGGTGGGCTCGCGCAGGGCCAGTGAGTCGACCGACAGCACGGGGTCCCCTGCCGCGTCGGCGGCCTCGACCCGGACGGCGCCGTCCCCGGCGTGGGCGACCCGCACCCGCAGCAGCGGGGCACCGGTGGCGTGCAGGGTCACTCCGGACCAGTCGAACGGCAGCCCGCGGGGTGCGTCCGGCAGCAGTGCCGCGGCGTGCAGCGCGGCGTCGAGCAGCGCCGGGTGCACCCCGTAGAACGCGGCGTCCTCGGTGACGGGGTCGGACTCGATCTCGGCGAGGACGTCCTCGCCGTCCCGCCAGGCGGCGCGGACGCCGCGGAACGCCGGGCCGTAGTCCAGGCCGCCTGCGGCGGCGGTGCCGTCGTAGAACGCGGCGGGGTCGAGCTCCTCGGCCCCGGGCGGCGGCCAGGCCGTGGCGACGGGTGCGGGGACGGTGCCGGTGCGCGGGGTCAGGGTGCCCTCGGCGTGGCCGGTCCAGTCGTCACCGGAGCCGGCCTCGCGGGCCCAGACCGACAGCGGGCGGCGTCCGCCGTCCGGGGCACCGACGCGGACCTGGATCTCGGCCGCCCCGCCGTCCGGGACGACCAGCGGCACGGCGAGGGTCAGCTCGCCGACCCGCTCGCAGCCGACGAGGTCACCGGCCCGCAGCGCCAGCTCGAGGAAGCCGGTGCCGGGGAACAGCACCGACCCGCCGACGACGTGGTCGGCCAGCCACGGCAGGGTCGCGGCCGACACCCGTCCGGTGAGCACGACCTCCTCGGAGCCGGCCATCGCGACCGACGCCCCGAGCAGCGGGTGCCCCGGGGACTCCAGGCCGAGCCCCGAGACGTCGCCGGGCCGGACGGTGGGTGCGGCGGCGGGCCAGTACCGCGCGCGGTCGAACGGGTAGGTCGGGAGCTCCACCGGCCGGGTGGCGCACCCGGCGAACCAGGCGGTCCAGTCGACGTCGGCGCCGGCGGTGTGGAGCCGGGCCAGCGCGGTCGCGGCGGTGCGGAGCTCGTCGTGGTCCCGCCGCAGGAGCGGGACGGCGACGGCGTCCGGCACCGTCGCGGGGACCAGCCCGGACAGCGCGGTGTCCGGACCGAGCTCCAGGAACGCGGTGGCTCCCGCGGCGGCCAGCGTGGCCAGTGCGTCGGAGAACCGGACGGTCCCGCGGGCGTGCCGGGACCAGTGGTCGGGCGCGCCGAGCTCGTCGGGGCCGGCGGGACCACCGGTCAGGGTGGACACCAGACCGATCCGCGGCTCGGTGAGCTCCAGCCCGGCGGCGACCGCGTCGAGGTCGTCGAGCACCGGGTCCATCCGTGCGGAGTGGAAGGCGTGCCCGACCCGCAGCGGGGTGGTCTCCCCCAGCCCGGCGACGACCTCGGCCACGGTGTCGGCGTCCCCGGACAGCACCACGGAGCCGGGCGCGTTCACCGCGGCCAGCGACACGCCGTCGCGCAGCGCGGCGAGGGCGTCGGCCTCGGTCGCCCGGACGGCGACCATCGTGCCACCCTCGGGCAGCGCGTCCATCAGCGCGCCGCGGGCGGTGACCAGGCGGGCGGCGTCGGGCAGCGACAGCATCCCGGCGACGTGGGCGGCGGTGATCTCGCCGACCGAGTGCCCCGCGACGTGCCGGGGCCGCACGCCGAGCGCGGTGACCAGCCGGAACGAGGCCACGCCGACCGCGAACAGGGCGGGCTGGGCGTAGCGGGTGCGTTCGAGCAGCGCGGGGTCCTCGCCCCAGAGCACCTCGCGCAGCGGCCGGTCGAGGTGGCGGTCCAGTTCGGCGGCACAGGCGTCGAAGGCGTCGGCGAAGACGTCGAAGCGGGCGTGCAGCTCGCGGCCCGCACCGAGCCGGACGCTGCCCTGCCCGGAGAACAGGACCGCGGTGCCCGGCTCCCCGGCGACGCCGCTGGCCAGCTCGATGAGACCGTCCGGGCCCGCGGCGAACACGGCGCGGTGCTCGTGCACCGCCCGGGTGGCGGCCAGCGCGGCGCCGATGTCGGACCGGGCGCCGGGGCCGGCCGGGTCGAGGGCGTGCAGCTGCGCGACCCGCTCCTGCAGGGAGCGCGCGCTGCGGGCGGAGACCGGCCACGGGACGAGCGCGTCCTCCGGCCCGGGGCGGGCCGGAGCCGGTTCCCCGGGCGGCGGCTCCTCCAGCACCACGTGGGCGTTGGTGCCGCTGATGCCGAACGAGGAGAGCCCGGCGCGGCGGGTGCGTCCGCCGGCTGGCCACGGGCGCGGCTCGGTGAGCAGCGCGATCCGGTCGGCCCAGTCCACCCGGCCGGTGGGTCGCTCGACGTGCAGGGTGCGGGGCAGCTCCCCGTGCCGCATCGCGAGGACGATCTTGAGCAGCCCGGCCATGCCGGCGGCGGCCTGGGTGTGGCCCATGTTCGACTTCACCGAGCCGAGCCGCAACGGCGCGTCGCGGTCGGCGCGGCCGTAGGTGGCCAGCAGTGCCTGCGCCTCGATCGGGTCGCCGAGTGCGGTGCCGGTGCCGTGCGCCTCGACGACGTCGACGTCGGCGGCGTCGAGCCCGGCCGCGGCGAGCGCGGCCCGGATGACCCGCTGCTGGGACGGCCCGTTCGGGGCGGTGAGCCCGTTGGAGGCGCCGTCGGAGTTGACCGCCGAGCCGCGGAGCACCGCGAGCACGGGATGGCCGTGCCGGCGGGCCTCGGAGAGCCGCTCCACGACGACCACGGCCGCGCCCTCGGACCAGGCGGTGCCGTCGGCGTCGTCGGAGAAGGCCTTCACGCGGCCGTCGGCGGCGAGCCCGCCCTGCCGGGAGAACCCGCCGAACGAGGTCGGGGTGGCCATCACGGTGACCCCGCCGCCGACCAGGGCACGGTCGCACTCGCCGGCCCGCAGCGCCTGGGCGGCGAGGTGCAGCGCGACCAGCGCCGAGGAGCACGCGGTGTCGACGGTGACGGCGGGCCCCTCCAGCCCGAGCGCGTAGGACAGGCGCCCGGAGATGACGCTGGCGGCCAGCCCGGTGCCGGCGTGGCCCTCCAGGTCCTCTCGGGAGCCGAGGACGACGCGCTGGTAGTCCTGCCCGTTGGTGCCCACGAACACCCCGGTCCGGGATCCGCGCAGGCTCGTCGGTTCGGTGCCGGAGCGCTCCAGGGACTCCCAGGACGTCTCCAGCAGCAGCCGCTGCTGGGGGTCCATGGCGAGCGCCTCGCGCGGGGAGATGTCGAAGAACGCGGCGTCGAAGTCGGCGACGCCGTCGAGGAACCCGCCCCGGGCGGTCGCGCTGGCGCCGGGGCCGTCGCCGGCCAGCGCCGCGAGGTCCCAGCCGCGGTCGGTGGGGAACGGGCCGATCACGTCGCGGCCCTCGGTGAGGACGGTCCAGAGGTCCTCGGGCGAGGCGATGCCGCCGGGGAACCGGCAGGCCGCGCCGACGACGACGACCGGGTCGTTCCGGTCGTCCGGGCCGGCCACGGACGTGGTCGGGGCCGCGGCGTCATCGGCAGCGTCACCGGCCGGGTCGAGCTCGTCGAGCAGGTGCCGGGCCACCGCCCGCGGGGTGGGGTGGTCGAACACCAGCGCGGCGGGCACGGCGAGCCCGGTGACGGCGGCGAGCCGGTCGCGCAGCTCCACCGCGGTGAGCGAGTCGATCCCGAGGTCACGGAACGGGCGCTCGGCGGGGATCCGGTCGGTCCCGGTGTGGCCGAGCACGGCGGCGGCGGTGGCGCGCACCAGGTCCAGGACCGGCTCGATCCGGTCGGTGCCGCGCAGCCCGGACAGCCGGGCGCGCATCTCCCCGCCGGCCCGCTCGGTGTCCCGGCGGGCCGCGGCGGCCGCGTCCGCGGCGGCCCGGGCGCCGGGCAGCGCCGACAGCAGCGGCGACGGGCGCAGCGACAGCAGCGAGGTGAGCAGCTGCGGGCGGGCCAGCTCGGCGACCACCGGGGCGGCGGCCGGGCCGTCGGCCGAGCGCCACAGCGCGGACAGGGCCAGCGCCG
The DNA here is from genome assembly GCF_020496245.1 of Pseudonocardia sp. ICBG601. Taxonomy (NCBI): domain Bacteria; kingdom Bacillati; phylum Actinomycetota; class Actinomycetes; order Pseudonocardiales; family Pseudonocardiaceae; genus Pseudonocardia; species Pseudonocardia sp. ICBG601. The sequence goes on from NZ_JAHLJA010000055.1 coordinate 55,611, forward strand.
GGTCGAGCGCGGTGGAGCCGGAGCGGCGACGGGCCCGGTCCGCGTCGTCGCCGGCGGCCATGCCGTCGCCGGCCCATGCCCCCCAGGCCACCGACACCGCCGGCAGGCCGTCGGCGCGGCGGGCCGCCGCGAGCGCGTCCAGGGCGGCGTTGGCTGCGGCGTAGTTGCCCTGGCCGGGGTTGCCGACCGCGCCGGCGACCGAGGAGAACAGGACGAACAGCGCGACCGGGTGGTCCCGGGTCAGCTCGTCGAGCAGCCGCGCGGCGGTGACCTTGGTCCGCCACACCGTGTCGAACCGGTCCGGGGTCAGGGAGTCGAGCGCGCCGTCGTCGAGGACACCCGCGGCGTGCACGACGCCGTCGACGGGGTGTGCGTCGAGCACGCGGGCCAGTGCGTCGCGGTCGGTGACGTCGGCGGCGACCAAGACCGGCTCGGCGCCGAGCGCGGTCAGCTCGGCGGACAGCTCGGCCGCTCCGGCGGCGTCGGGGCCGCGGCGGCCCAGCAGCACCAGCCGGCGGGTGCCGCGACGGGCGAGGTCACGGGCCACATGCGCGCCGAGCGCACCGGTGCCGCCGGTGACCAGGACGCAGCCGGGAGCCGGGGCCTCGGCGGTGGCGCCGACCGGGTAGGTGACCAGCCGCCGCCCCAGCACGCCGTTGTCGCGCACCGCGACCTGGTCCTCCTCACCCGCACCGGTGAGGACGGCGACGAGCCGGCGGGCGGCCCGGCCGTCGAGGTCGGCGGGCAGGTCGGCGAGCCCGGCCCAGCGGGTGGGGTGCTCGAGCGCCGCGACCCGGCCGAGCCCCCAGAGCGCGGCGCGCTCCGGGACCGGAGCGGGGTCGGCGCCACCGGTGCCGACGGCGCCGCGGGTGAGTGTCCACAGCGGCGCGTCGACACCGGCGTCGCCGAGGGCCTGGACGAGGGTGAGGGTGCCGGTGAGCGCGGTGTGCGCGTCGGGGTGCAGACCGAGCAGGGACACGAGGCGGTCCGCGCCGGCCCCGGCCGGGCCGACCAGGGCGGCCAGCGCGCCGCGGTCGGCGAGCGCCACGTCGTCGACGGCGACCGGCCCGGCCACCGTCGCACCGGCGTCGCGCAGCGCCGCGGCCACGGCGGCGGTGTCGGGATCGGTGCCGGGGTCGGCGGTCCGGGCGACCAGCAGGACCCGGCCCGGTCGCGCGGGGGCGGCGGGGGTGACCGGCTCCCAGGTCTCGCGGAACCGGACGGCGTCGACGGCGCCCTCGGCGCGGCGGCGGCGGCGCCAGGCCGACAGCGCCGGGACGACCGCGGAGACCGCGTCGTCGTCCAGGTCGAGGGTGGCGGCCAGCGACTCCAGGTCGCCCTGCTCGACAGCGGCCCAGAACGCGGACTCCCCCGGGTCGGCGCCGCTGGCGCGGGCGGCGGGGTCGAGCCAGTACCGGTCCCGGCGGAACGGGTAGACCGGCAGGTCCACCGGCCGGGCCCCGGTCCCGTCGAACCACGGGCCCCACCGCACGGGCCCGCCCGCCACGTGGAGCCGGGCGAGCGCGGTGGCGAGCGCGGTGGCGAGCGCGGTGGCGAGCGCGGTCTCCTCGTCCCGGTCGCGGCGCAGCGTCGGGACGATCCCGTCGGCCAACGGTGCCAGCACGGCGTCCGGACCGACCTCCAGCAGCGTGTCCGCCCCGGCGGCGCGCGCGGCGTCGACGACGTCGGCGAACCGCACCGTGGCCCGCACGTGCCGCACCCAGTACGCGGGGTCGGTGATCTCGTCCCCGGCGAGGGCACCGGCGGTCCCGGACAGCACCGGGATCCGCGGCGCGGACAGGCGCAGCCCGGCGACGACACCGGCGAACCGCTCCAGCACCGGCTCGACCAGCGGCGAGTGGAACGCGTGCGACACCGGCAGCCGGGTGCCCTCGACGCCGAGCCGGGCGCGGACCGCCTCGACGGCGGCGGCCTCGCCGGAGAGCACCACCGAACGAGGTCCGTTCACGGCGGCGACGTCGGCGAGTGCGGTCCCCTCGGCCGCCAGCGCGGCCCGGGCGGCGTCCTCGGTGACCCGCAGCGCCACCATCACGCCCCCCGCGGGCAGCTCCGCCATGAGCGTGGCGCGGGCGGTGACCAGGGCGGCGGCGTCGGCGAGCGAGAGCACACCCGCGACGTGGGCCGCGGTGATCTCGCCGACCGAGTGGCCGCCGACGGCGACCGGGCGGACCCCGAAGGACTCCAGCTGCCGGTACAGCGCGGTCTCCACCGCGAACAGCGCCGGCTGGGTGACCGCGGTGTCGGCCAGTGCGTCGGCGTCGGTGCCCCACATGACCTCGCGCACCCGGGGGTCGAGGACCGCCAGGGCCTCGTCGAGGGCCGCGGCGAACACCGGGAAGCGGGCGTGGAGCTCGCGACCCATCCCGGCCCGCTGGGCGCCCTGCCCGGAGAACAGCAGCGCCGGGCGCCCGCCGCCCGCGGTGCCGCGGGCGACCTCGACGGGTGCGGCCGCCCCGTCGCGGCCGGCCAGCAGCACGGCGCGCCGGTCCAGGCGGGTGCGGCGGGTGGCGAGGGTCAGGCCGGTGTCCAGCGGGTCGGTGCCCGCGGCGGTCACCCGGGCGGCGAGCGCGTCGAGGGTCTCGTCGTCGACGGCCGACAGCGGCCACGGCACAACCGCGGGCACCACGTCGGGGGCGGGCGCCACCTCGGGCGGTGTCTCCGGCAGCGTCTCCGGCGGGGCCTGCTCGACCAGGACGTGCGCGTTGGTCCCGGACAGCCCGAAGGAGGAGACGCCGATCCGGCGCGGACGCCCGGTCGAGGGCCACGGCGTGTGTCCGGTGAGCAGCGACACCGCGCCGTCGGCCCAGTCGACGTGCCCGGTGGGCGCGGCGACGTGCAGGGTGGCGGGAAGCTCGGCGTGCTGCAGCGCCAGCACCGACTTGATCATCCCGGCGACGCCGGCGGCGCCCTGGGTGTGGCCGAGGTTGGACTTCACGGTGCCGAGCAGCAGCGGGTGCTCGCGGTCCCGACCGTAGGTGGCGATCAGGGCCTGGGCCTCGATCGGGTCCCCGAGCACCGTCCCGGTGCCGTGTGCCTCGACGGCGTCGACCTCGGCCGGGGCGAGCCCGGCGTCGGCCAGGGCGGCGCGGATGACGCGCTGCTGGGCGGGCCCGTTGGGGGCGGTGAGCCCGTTGGAGGCGCCGTCGGAGTTGAGCGCGGGCCCGCGCAGCACGGCGAGCACCGGATGTCCGTGCGCGCGGGCGTCGGACAGCCGCTCCAGGACCAGCATGCCCGCACCCTCGGACCAGCCGGTGCCGGACGCGTCGTCGGAGAAGGCGCGGCAGCGACCGTCCGGGGACAGCCCGCCCTGGGCGTCGAACCCGACGAAGTTCATCGGCGTCGACATCACGGTGACGCCGCCGACGAGGGCGAGGGAGGTCTCGCCGCTGCGCAGCGACCGGACGGCGAGGTGCAGCGCGACCAGCGACGACGAGCAAGCCGTGTCGACGGTCAGCGAGGGCCCCTCCAGGCCGAAGGTGTACGACAGCCGCCCGGACATGACCGCGGCGGCCAGCCCGGTGCTGGCGTGTCCCTCGACGTCCTGGTCGGACTGCACGACCAGGTGCGTGTAGTCCTGGCCGTTGGTGCCGACCCAGACCCCGGTGGCGCTGCCGCGCAGTGAGGCCGCGTCGATGCCAGCCCGCTCCAGGGACTCCCAGGTGACCTCCAGCAGCTGGCGCTGCTGCGGGTCCATCGCGGTCGCCTCGCGCGGGGAGATCCCGAACACCGCGGGGTCGAAGGTGGTGGCGCAGTCGAGGAACCCACCACGGCCCTCGACCCCGGCCAGCGGGCCGTTGGCCCACCCGCGGTCGGTGGGGAACCCGGTGACGACGTCGCGGCCCTGTGCGAGCAGCTCCCACAGCTCCTCGGGCGAACGCACGCCGCCGGGGAAACGGCAGCCCATCCCGACGACGACGATTGGGTCCGCACCGTCCGCGGTACGGGTGACCGCGGCTGGCGTGACGGAGGTGGCGCCGAGGATCTCCTCGAGCAGCAGCGCGGCGACCGCACGTGGGGTCGGGTGGTCGAACACCAGCGTCGCGGGCAGGGTCAGCCCGGTCGCGGCGGCGAGGTGGTTGCGCAGCTCCAGCGCGGTGAGCGAGTCGACGCCCAGGCGGCGGAACTCGGCGTCGTCGGTGATCGCGGCGGGCGAGTCGTAGCCCAGGACCGCCGCGGCGGCGTCGCGGACCAGCGCGGTGAGCCGGTCGGCCCGGTCCTCGGGATCGAGTCCGGCGAGCCGGTCGGCCCAGTCGTGCGCGGTGCCGCCGCGGCCGTCGGCGGCGCGGCGGCGTCCGGTCCCGGCGAGCCCGCGCAGCAGCGCGGGCACCGCCCCGGTCGGTGCCGGCGCGGCGAGGGCGCGCGGCAGGACCGCGAGGACCGGCTCGTCGAGGCGCAGGGCCGCGTCGAACGCGGCGAGGCCCTGTTCGACGCTCAGCATCGGGGCGCCGGCCGCGGTGATCCGGCGGGTGTCGGCGAGTGTGGCGGTCATGCCCGCGTCCTGCGCCCAGGCTCCCCAGGCCAGTGAGACGGCGGGCAGGCCGTGTCCGCGGCGGTGCGCGGCGAGCGCGTCGAGGGCGCTGTTGGCGGCGGCGTAGTTGCCCTGGCCGGGGGCGCCGAGCATGCCCGAGACCGAGGAGTAGAGCACGAACGCGGCCGGGTCGAGGTCGGCGGTGAGCTCGTGCAGGTGCCAGGCGGCGTCGACCTTGGGGGCGAGCACCGCGTCGAGGCGCTCCGGGGTGAGGGCGGCGACGACACCGTCGTCGAGGACGCCCGCGGCGTGCACCACCGCCGTGAGAGGGCGCTCCAGCCCGCCGATGACCGCGGCGAGCGCGGCCCGGTCGGCGACGTCGCACGCGTGCACGACGATCCGCACGCCCGCCTGCTCCAGCTCGGTGACGAGGTCGGCGGCGCCGGGGGCCCCGGCCCCGCGGCGGCTGAGCAGGGTGAGGTGGCGGGCCCCGCCCGCGACGAGGTGACGGGCGAGCTCGGCGCCGAGCCCGCCGGTGCCGCCGGTGAGCAGGACGGTGCCCTCGGGGTCCCACGGCCGTCCGCTGCCGGAGCCCGCGGGAGCGGGTGCGGGGACCAGCCGCGGGGCGCGGACGGCCCCGTCCCGGACGGCGACGGCTGTCTCCCCCGCCGCGAGCAGCGCGGGCAGCCGCGGGAGCAGCGCGGCGGAGGCGGGGCTGTCGTCGGTGTCGACGAGCAGGATGCGGCCGGGGTTCTCGGTCTGGGCCGAGCGCAGGAGTCCGCAGGCAGCTGCGGCGGCCGGGTCGTCGCCGCCGGTGGCACCGTGGGTGCGGACCAGCAGGGCTCCCCCGCCGGCGCGGGTGTCGTCGCCGTCCGCGGCGAGGTGGGCCTGGACCGCCGCCAGCGCCCGCGCGGTGAGCGCGTGCACCCCGGCGGCGCCGGCAGAGGGGTCGCCGGTGAGGTCGAGCACGGTGGGATCGAGCACCGTGGGATCGAGCACCGTGGGATCGAGCACCGTGGGATCGGGCACCGTCGGGCCGGCGGCGGGGAGCTCGACCGGCACCCAGTCGGTGCGCAGCAGCAGCCCCGCCGCGTCGTGCGCGGCGGTGGTCGCGGAGTCCGGGCGCGGCGCCGGGCCCAGCGTCACCGGGCCGGTGGTGAGCACCGCCGCGCCGGTGACGTCGGTGGCGGTCAGCCGTACCGCGGTGGCGGCTGTGGCGGTGCCGTCGGTGCCGGCGGCGCCGGCGGTGCGGTCCCGAGTGATGCGGACCCGCAGCACCGACGCGCCCGCGGCGTGCAGCCGCACGTCCCGCCAGGTGACGGGGGCCAGCGCGGTGGGGCCGTCGAGGACGACCGGGTGCAGCGCGGCCTCCAGCAGCGCCGGGTACAGGCCCCAGGCGTCGCCGTCCTGCTCGGGCAGCGCGACCTCGGCGAACAGGTCGTCGTCGCGGCGCCAGACCGACCGCACACCGGCGAAGACGGGTGCGGCGGGCAGCCCGGCCGCGGCGAGCTCGTCGATGCCCGGGCGAGGTCGGTGACGACGGTAACCGGCCGGAGGCCACGCGGTGTCGGTGGTCGCGGCCGGGCCGGTGGTTCCGGGCGCGGCGAGGGTGCCGGTGGCGTGCCGGGTCCAGGGGCCCTCGGTGCCGTCGTCCGGGGGGCGTGCAGGTGCAGCGGGCGGTGCCCGTCGGCGTCCGGCGGGCCGACGCGCAGCTGCAGCCGCATCGCGGTGCCCGCGGGCAGGTGCAGCGGCGGGTCGACGGTCAGCTCCGCCACGCCGACGGCCCGACGGTGTGCGCGGCGTGCAGCGCGAGCTCCAGCACGGCGGTGGCGGGGAGCAGCCCGGGACCGTCGGCCGAGGCCAGCCACGGGTGGGTGGCGGTCGACAACGACCCGGTGAGCAGCACCTCGTCGGACCCGGCGACGGTGGTGACCGCCCCCAGCAGCGGGTGCCCGGCGGGGACACGCCGAGGCCGGCGGCGTCGGCGACCCGCACCGACACCTCGGGCCAGAACCGGCTGTGCCGCGAACGCGTAGACCGGGAAGGTCGACCGGCCGGGCGCCGGTGCCCTCGTGGACCGCCGCCCAGTCGACGGGGACCCCGGCGGTGTGCAGCCGGCCCAGGGCGGCCAGCAGCGCGGGCTCCTCGGCGCCGGTGCGGCGCAGGGTGGGCACCAGCTCGGCGGTGCCCGCGGCGCTCCGCGGTAAGCGCACCGCTCGGCCCGGCCTCGACGAACACCCCGGCCCCCCGGCCGCGGCGAGCGCGGCCAGTCCGTCGGCGAAGCGGACGGTGCCGCGCAGGTGCCGCACCCAGTACTGCGGGTCGC
>NZ_JAHLJA010000056.1:0-37630 GCF_020496245.1 Pseudonocardia sp. ICBG601
CTCAACCGGATCCGGAGGACCGAAGGTCATCCGAATGGTCCGGTTCGTGACGTGGCGCACGGCGCGGGTCGTCCGGGAGGGCGACCCGCGCCACTACCTCAGTCGAGCAGTGCCTCGACGAACGCGGCGGGCTCGAACGGGGCCAGGTCGTCGGGGCCCTCACCGAGCCCGACGAGCTTGACCGGCACGCCCAGCTCGCGCTGGACGCGGAACACGATGCCGCCCTTGGCCGTGCCGTCGAGCTTGGTGAGCACCACCCCGGTGACGTCGACGACCTCGCCGAACACCCGGGCCTGGGTCAGCCCGTTCTGGCCGGTGGTGGCGTCGAGGACGAGCAGGACCTCGTCGACCCGGGCCTGCTTCTCGACGACGCGCTTGACCTTGCCGAGCTCGTCCATCAGCCCGGTCTTGGTGTGCAGCCGGCCGGCGGTGTCGAGCAGGACGGCGTCGACGCCGTCGTCGGTGCCGCGCGTGACGGCGTCGAAGGCGACCGAGGCCGGGTCGGCGCCCTCGGGCCCGCGGACGACGCCCGCCCCGGAGCGCTCACCCCAGGTGACGAGCTGCTCGGCGGCGGCGGCCCGGAAGGTGTCGGCCGCGCCCAGGGTCACCCGGTGCCCCCCGGCGACCAGCACCCGGGCCAGCTTGCCGGTGGTGGTGGTCTTGCCGGTGCCGTTGACCCCGACGATCAGCAGCACACCGCGGGGCGCCCGTCGTGCGGCAGGGCGTGCACGGAGCGGTCCTGGCCGGTGCCGAGGGCCTCGACGAGCACGTCACGCAGGGCGGCGCGGGCCTGCTCGGCGGTGCGGACACCACGGGTGGCGATCTGCTCGCGCAGCGCGTCGACGATCTCGGCGGTCGTCTCGGGCCCCAGGTCGGCCTGCAGCAGGGTGGCCTCGACGTCCTCCCACGACTCCTCGTCGAGGTCGCCGGCGCCGAGCAGGCCCAGAAGGCTCTGGCCGAGCCCGGAGCGCGACCGGGACAGCCTGCCGCGCAGCCGGCCGATCCGCCCTCGGCCGGGGCGATCTCCTCGGTGGGGGTGCCGGGGGCCTGCGTGTCCGGCGTCCCCGGGCGCGCGACCGGCTCGGTCGGCGCGGACGGCGCGGGGGGTGCTGCCGGCGGGGCGCGGCCTCCGGGCGGGCGACCGGCTGGGTGGGCGCGCTCGCCGCGGGTGCGTCGGCCCCGGCGGCCCCGGCGGTCCCGGCGGGGCCCTCGGGGCGGCGGAGCTGCCGGGTGGCCGGGTCCTTGCTGGCCTCGGCCGTGTCGATGACGCGGGCGTCCGGGGTGCCGGTGACGGTCCCGGTCTGCTCGGTCGGGACAGGCGGGCTGCTGGGCGGCGCGGTCGACGGGACCGGCGGTGCGGTGCTGACCGGGACGCCGCGGGGCGGCGTGCGGGCCTCGGTGGCGCCGTCGACGACGGGGGTGCCACCGGGCGGGGTGCGGACCTCGTCGGCGGTCGGCGCGTCGGCGGCCTCGGCGGGGGCCTCCGGGGCGGACGGGGTGGTGGTCGGTGTGGCGGCCGTCGGTGCGTCGGCGGCGGCGTCGGCGGGCGACGCCGGGGCGGACGGGGTGGCGGTCGGGGTGGCGGCGGTCGGTGCGTCGTCGCCGGGGGCGCGCGGCCGCTCGGGTGCGGTGGCCGTCCCGGAGGAGAAGGCGAACCCGCTCCCGGCCTGGTAGCCGCCGCCGGTGCGCGGTGGCTCGTCGGTACCGGTCCCGAGCTCGCGCTGCTGCTCGTCGGACCGCAGGCTGATGCGCCGTCGGCGGGCGATCACCAGCCCTGCGACGACGGCGATCAGCAACACCGCCACGACGATCGCGACGACGATCCAGAGGGTCTGCGTGGTCACGACGCCACCCTGCCACGCCCGGTCGACGCGCCGCGCAGGACGGGCCGGTCAGCAGGTCAGGAGGCGGGTCGCAGGCGCTGGGAGATGACCTGGGTGATGCCGTCGCCCCGCATGGAGACGCCGTAGAGGGCGTCGGCGACCTCCATCGTCGGCTTCTGGTGGGTGATGACGATGAGCTGGCTGGTCGTGCGCAGCTCCTCCATCAGCGAGATGAGCCGGCGCAGGTTGACGTCGTCGAGGGCCGCCTCGATCTCGTCGAGCACGTAGAACGGCGAGGGACGGGCGCGGAAGATCGCGACGAGCAGCGCCATCGCGGTGAGCGAGCGCTCGCCACCGGACAGCAGCGACAGCCGCTTGACCTTCTTGCCGGGCGGGCGGGCCTCGACCTCGATGCCGGTGGTGAGCATGTCGTCGGGGTCGGTGAGCACGAGCCGGCCGTCGCCACCGGGGAACAGCGTCGCGAACACGGTCTCGAACTCGGCGGCGACGTCGTGGTAGGCGGTGGTGAAGACCTCGAGGATCTTGTCGTCGACCTCGCGGACGACGGTGAGCAGGTCACGCCGGGTGTTCTTGAGGTCCTCGAGCTGGGTGGACAGGAACTTGTAGCGCTCCTCCAGCGCCGCGAACTCCTCCAGCGCGAGCGGGTTGACCTTGCCGAGCAGCGACAGGTCCTTCTCCGCTCGCTTGAGGCGGCGTTCCTGGGTGGGCCGGTCGAACGGGACCGGCGGCGGCGCGGACACCTGCTCGCCGCGCTCGCGGGCGGCCTCGTACTCGGCGGTCTCGTCGGCCGACGGCGGCACCGGGACCTCGGGCCCGTACTCGGCAACGAGGTCGTCGACGCCGATGCCGTGGTCGCCGAGGATCTTCTCGGTCAGCTGCTCCAGCCGCATCCGGGTCTGCTGGCGCACCATCTCGTCGCGGTGGACGGCGTCGGTGAGCTTCTCCAGCAGCGCGGTCAGCTTCGTGGTGGTGTCGCGTGCCTCGGCGTGCGCGCGCTCCCGTTCGGCGCGGGCTGCCTGGATCTCGTCGCGCTCCGCGGCCGCGGCGGCCAGCGAGCGTTCGATCCGCTCGGCGGCGACGTGCCCGGCGTCGACGACGAGGCGGGCGACCTCCGAGGCCCGCTCCCGTTCGGCGGCCGCGGCGGCGGCCCGGGACCGGGCGACGCGCTCGCCGTGCGCCTGGCGGCGCAGGGTCTCCGCGCGCCCGGCGATGGCGCGGGCCCGCTCCTCGGCCGTGCGCAGCGCGAGGCGGCACTCGACCTCCTCGGAGCGGACCTCCTCCACGCGCTCGGCGGCCTCGTCGCGCAGCTCGGTGTCGGGCTCGTCGTCGACCGGGGCATCGGAGGCCAGGGACAGCTGGTGCTCGGCGGCCTCCAGCTCGATCAGCGAGTCCGACCGCCGCCGCTCCACGGTGTCGCGGCGCTCGCGCAGCCGCTGGGCCTCGGCGCGGGCCGAGGTGACGACCTGTTCGAGCCGCCCGAGCTGGGCGGCGGCGGCCGCGCGGCGACGGTCGGCGTCGGCGACCGCGGCGCGGGCCGCGGCCAGGTCGGTGCCGCGGGCGGCCTCCTCGGCGCGGGCACCGTCGAGGGTGGGGCGCAGCGACTCCAGCTCGGCGTCGACGGCGTCGCGTGCGGCCAGCGCGTCGTCGACGGCGGCCTGCAGCTGCAGCGCGCCCTCCCCGGCGCCGGTGCCTCCGCGTGCGGCGTGTGCGGTGAGCAGGTCCCCTTCGGTCGTGACCGCGGTCAGCCCCGGCCGGGCCCCCACGGCGGTGGCCGCGGTGTCCAGACCGTCGACGACGACCACCCCGGCCAGCAGCTCACCCAGCGCCGGGGCGAGCGCGGGCGGTGCGGTGACCAGCGCGGCCGCCCAGCGCCCGGCGGGCGGGTCGCCATCGGGGACCGGGACCGGCACCCGCCCCGCGGAACGGTCGGCCCCGGCGGCCCCGGCGCCGACGAGCAGCGCGGCCCGGCCGGCGTCGCCACGGCGCAGGGACCGCAGCGCGTCGGCCGCAGACACCACGGAGGCGACGGCGACGCCCTCGGCGAGCTCGCCCAGCGCCGCGGCGACCGCGGCGCGGCCGGACGGCTCGACCTCGACGAGCTCGGCGACGGCGCCGAGCACGCCGTCGGCGCCGGAGTCCAGCAGGGCGCCGGTGCCGTCACGGCGGACCAGGCCGACCTGCAGGGCGTCGACCCGGGCCCGCCAGTGCGCGCGGCGCTGCTCGGCGTCGCGTTCGGCGGCGACCAGCTCGGCGACCCGCTCGGCAGCGCTGCGGTGCGCGGCCTCGGCCTGCTCGACCCGCGTGGCCAGCGCGTCGGTGTCGGCCGCGTCCCCGGAGACGCCGAGGGACTCCCGCGCGGTCTCCAGCTCGGCCTCGGCCTCGGCGGTGCGGGCGCCCGCCTCGGCGAGCGCCTCGGACAGCCGCTCGATCTCCTCGGCGGTCGCGGCGACGCCGGAGCGCAGCGCGTCGGCCTTCCCGGCGAGGGTGGCGATCCCGGCACGACGGTCGGCGATGGCGCGCACGGCGGCCAGGTGCTCGCGTTCGGCGGCGGCGAGGGTCCGCTCGCGCTCGGCCTTCTCGGTCACGACCTCGTCGAGCCGGCGCCGGGCCTCGGCGACGGCGGCGACCAGCTCCTCCTCCTGCTCGGCGATCGCGTCGGCCTCGGCCTCGGTCTCGTCCGGGTCCCGGCCGGGGGTGCGCCCGGCCTCGGCCGAGGAGGTGAGGTGGCGGACGCGTTCCTCGGCGAGGCGCACGGTGCCGCGCAGCCGCTCGGCCAGCGCGGAGAGCTGGTACCAGGTGTCCTGCGCGAGCTGCAGCCGCGGCGCGTCCGCGGCGAGCGTGGTCTCCAGCTCCTCCTGGCGCTCGCGGGCGACGTCGAGCTGCTCCTCGACCTCGGCGCGGCGACGCCGGGCCTGCTCCTGGGACGCCTCCTCGCGCTGGGTCTCCTCGGACAGGGTCACGTAGTCGTCGGCGGCCAGGCGGAGCCGCGCGGCGCGCAGCTCGGTCTGCACGGCCTGGGCGCGGCGGGCGATCTCGGCCTGCCGGCCCAGCGGCTTGAGCTGGCGGCGCAGCTCGGCGGTGAGGTCGGTGAGCCGGGTGAGGTTGGCCTGCATCGCGTCGAGCTTGCGGAGCGCCTTCTCCTTGCGCTTGCGGTGCTTGAGGACCCCGGCCGCCTCCTCGATGTAGGAGCGGCGGTCCTCCGGCTTGGACTGCAGCACCCCGTCGAGCTGGCCCTGCCCGACGATGACGTGCATCTCCCTGCCGATGCCGGAGTCGCTGAGCAGCTCCTGCACGTCGAGCAGCCGGGCACGGGAGCCGTTGATCTCGTACTCGCCGGCGCCGTCGCGGAACATCCGCCGGGTCACCGAGACCTCGGAGTAGTCGATCGGCAGGGCGCCGTCGGAGTTGTCGATGGTGAGGGTGACCTCGGCACGGCCCAGCGCCGCGCGGCCGGACGTGCCGGCGAAGATCACGTCCTCCATCTTGCCGCCGCGCAGCGCCTTGGCTCCCTGCTCGCCGAGCACCCAGCTGATCGCGTCGACGACGTTGGACTTGCCCGAGCCGTTCGGCCCGACGACGCAGGTGATCCCCGGTTCCAGGCGCAGCGTGGTGGCCGAGGCGAAGGACTTGAAGCCCTTCATCGTCAGCGTCTTCAGGTGCACGGGCGGGGATCTCCAGGTGCGCGGGGGCCCACAGGGTAGCGGGGGACCTCAGGCGGCCGGTGCCGAGGCGTTGACCAGCCAGCGGACCCCGAACCGGTCGGTGAGCTGGCCGAACTCGTCGCCCCACATCTGGTTCTCCATCGGGACGTCGACGACGCCGCCCTCGGCGAGCCCGGCGAAGAAGCCGCGCAGCTTCTCCGGTTCGTCGCCGGAGAGGCTGACCGAGATGCCCGAGGGTGCCCCGGTCGGGCGCTGCGGGTCACCGTCGGACGCCATCAGGGCGAACCCATCGGGGGTGCCGAGGTAGGAGTGCATCACGCCGTCCGGCGGCGGGACGGGACCCTCGGCCCCCATGTCACCGAAGGTCATGACCTGTAGCTCCCCGCCCAGCACGGACCGGTAGAACTCCATCGCCTCGCGCGCACGGCCGTCGAAGTGCAGGTACGGGTTCATCTGGACGGGCATCGGGACCTCCGGGGATCGGTGTCGGCAGCTTCGGTGTGGACACAGGTGTAGACCCCGGCACCGACAGAACTGAGCGGTCAGGCCTCGATGAACCCGGAGAATGCGCCGGACGGCTCAGCCCACTGCTCCGACACCGACGTCACCCGTCCCGGGGTGTCCCCGCCGCGCAGCAGCTCCAGCAGGCGCTCGCAGGAGGCGCGGTCACCCTCCGCGGTGACCGCGACCCGGCCGTCGGACAGGTTGCGGGCCTGGCCGACGAGGCCGAGCTCGAGCGCCCGCGACCGCGTCCACCAGCGGAAACCGACGCCCTGCACCTCCCCCTGGACCCATGCGATCAGCCGAACGGTCGAATCTGTGTTACCACTCACAGTGCTGATACGTTACCGGCCGTGACCCGACGACGCACACCGCGCGCCGCGAGCGCCGTGCTCGGCGGGGTGGGGGCCGGCGCCGTGCTGGCCATGGCCGCCCCGCTCGCCGCACCGGCGCTCACCGCGGCGGGCTGGACCGACGCCGAACGGGCCGGTGGACGGGCGTCCGACACCGTGCCCCTCCGGGCGGTCGGTGCCGCGTACGCGACGACGGCCCCGACCGGCACCGGTGCACGCCTCACGGTCGACGGCGCCCCCGTCGACGGCGACGCGCTCGTCCGCGGCGCGCTCGCCGCGGCCCCGGCCGCACCGGGCTCCTCCGTCCGCACCGCACTCGACGCGCTCGCCGCGCACGAGGCCGCGGCCACCGCGGCCGCCGCGAGGACGACCGGCCCCGCCGCCGGCCAGGCCCCCGCGACCCGCCCGGCGGCCCCGTCGGCGACAAGTGTCGTCGCGGGGCTGTCCGGTGAGCTCGCCCGGGTCGTCGCGCTGACCAACGCCGAGCGGGCCGCCGCGGGATGCGGTGCGCTGCGGGCCGACCCGCGGATCAGCGCGGCCGCCCAGGGCCACAGCGAGGACATGGCGGCCCAGGGCTACTTCGCCCACGACAGCCGCGACGGGCGCGACTTCGCCGACCGCATCACCGCGGCGGGCTACGCCTCCCCCGGCGCGGAGAACATCGCGATGGGACAGCCGGACGCGGCGACCGTGGTCGCGGACTGGATGGAGTCCCCCGGGCACCGGAAGAACATCCTCGACTGCTCGCTGACCACGATCGGCGTCGGGCTGGCCGACGGCTACTGGACCCAGGACTTCGGCCGCTGAGAGCGTGTTTGGAAATGGTGGGTGTGTCGGGATGGTCGACACGGCTGGGGTGCTCCATCGTGGTCGGCATGCAGGAACGACCGCGCCGGTACCCCTCGGACACCAGTGATGCCCAGTGGGTGGTGATCGAGCCGTTGTTACCGCCGCTCGCGCGGCGGGGGCGGCCTGTTGCTCATGCTCGTCGGGACGTGCTGGACGCGATCTTGTATGTCGTGCGGACCGGGTGTGCCTGGCGGGCGTTGCCGGTGGACTTCCCGCCCTGGCAGACCGTCTACTGGTACTTCAACCAGTGGGAACAGCAGAAGGTCACCGAGAAGATCCTCCCGGTCGTGCGGGGGCAGTTACGTATCGCCGAGGGCCGTGATCCGGAGCCGAGTGCGGGGATCATCGATTCCCAGTCGGTCAAGGGCGCCGACACCGTCGGCCAGGACTCCCGCGGCTACGACGCCGGGAAGAAGACAGGCGGACGGAAACGGTTCATCGTGACCGACACCCTCGGTCTGCTGCTGACCACGATGGTGTGCTCGGCCTCGGTACAGGACCGCGACGGCGCCAAGCCGATCCTGCTCAACCTCTACCTGCGCACCAGGGTGCGGTTCGTCTACGCCGACGCCGGCTTCGCCGGGCGACTGCTCGACTGGGCCGCCACGATCCTGCAGACAACGATCGAGATCATCCGCAAGCCACCCGAGCAGCGCGGATTCACCGTCCTCCCACGAAGGTGGGTGGTCGAACGGACCCTGGCCTGGCTCACCGCACACCGACGCCTGGCCCGAGACTACGAACGCCACCCCACCACATCCGAAGCCATGATCCGCTGGGCCGCGATCAACACCATCACCCGCCGCATCGCCCGTGGATACCCCGCCACCCGCCAGCAGAAACACACGACACCCTCAACCCACTAGAATTTCCAAACACGCTCTGAGGGACACCCCGCCTCAGCCGTCGAACCGGTACCCCATCCCCGCCTCGGTGATCAGGTACTTCGGCCGCGACGGCACCGGCTCCAGCTTGCGCCGCAGCTGGGCGAGGTAGACCCGCAGGTAGTGGGTCTCGGTGCCGTACTGCGGCCCCCAGACCTCGCGCAGCAGCCGCTTCTGCTCGACGAGCTTCCCGCGGTGGCGCACCAGCAGCTCCAGGATCCCCCATTCGGTCGGGGTCAGGTGCACCTCGGCGCCGTCGGCGCGCACGACCGTCTTGGCCGCCAGGTCGACGGTGAAGTCCGCGGTGGTCACCACGGCCTCGCCGTCGACGGACGACACCGCGGCGCGGCGCACGGCGGCCCGCAGCCGGGCCAGCAGCTCGGCCATCCCGAACGGCTTGGTGACGTAGTCGTCGGCGCCGGCGTCGAGCGCCCGCACCTTGTCGGTGGAGTCGGTGCGCGCGGACAGCACGATCACCGGCACCGTGCTCCAGCCGCGCAGCCCCTCGACGACCTCGGTGCCGTCGAGGTCGGGCAGCCCCAGGTCGAGCACGACGACGTCCGGGTGCCCGTCCGCGGCCACCCGCAGCGCCGCCGAGCCGTCCGCGGCGACGAGCACCGTGTAGCCGTGCGCGGTGAGGTTGATCCGCAGGGCCCGCAGGATCTGCGGGTCGTCGTCGACGACCAGCACCCGCACCCCGTTCCCGCCCCCGCTCATCGGGCCGCCCCCACCGGTGCGGCGGGCAGCGAGATGACCACGGTGAGACCGCCGCCCGGGGTGTCCTCCGCGGTCAGCTCGCCGCCCATCACCACGGTCAGCCCCTGCGCCACGGACAGGCCCAGGCCGAGCCCGGACGTCGCGTCGCGGTCACCGAGGCGCTGGAAGGCGGCGAACAGCGCGTCGCGTTCGCGCGGGGCGACACCGCGGCCCCGGTCGACGACGCGCAGCTCGACCCGGTCGGAGTAGGCGCTGGCGCGCAGGACCACCTCCGTCCCGCCGTGCCGCAGCGCGTTGTCGACGACGTTGGCGACCACCCGGTCGAGCAGGCCCGCGTCGGCGAGCACGTCGGGCAGGTCCTCGTCGATCTCGACCCTGACCCGGTCGGCGCCCTCCAGGCCGAGCAGCGCGGTGGCGGCCACCTCGTCGTAGCCGACCGGGGCGAGCAGCGGGGTCACCGCGCCCGCGGCGAGCCGGGAGGAGTCGAGCAGGTTGTCCACCAGGCCGGTGAGCCGGTCCGCGGACTCCTCGACGGTCGCCAGCAGCTCGGCGCGGTCGTCGGGCCCGAGCGGGAGGTGCTCGTCGCGCAGGCTGCCCGCGGCGGCCTTGATCGAGGTCAGCGGGCTGCGCAGGTCGTGTCCGACGGCGGAGAGCAGCGCTCCCCGGGTCTCGTTCGCGGCCGCGCGGCGCTCGGCGTCGGCGGCGCCCGCCTCGGCACGCTGCCCGCGCAGCGCCAGCAGCGCCTGCCCGCCGACGACCTCCAGCAGCCTGCGGTCGGCGTCGGGCAGGGCCCGGCCGGTCCCGACCAGGTGCAGACCCTCGTCGACGACGACGTCCACGTCGGCCTTCTCCGGCCGGTCGCACGCCCCGGCGTCGCCGGTGCACGCCACCCGGCGCCACACCCGGTCCTCGCCCTGCTCGAGCAGGGCCACCGACTGCAGCGCCCAGGTCTCGCGGACCCGGTCCAGCAGCCGCGGCAGCGGGTCGGACCGGGTCAGCACGGTCCGCGCGAACGACGCCAGCAGCGCCGCCTCGGCCCTGGCCCGCACCGCCTGCTCCGCGCGCCGGGCCGCCCGGTCGACGACGAGCGCCACCAGCACCCCCACCAGCAGCATCGTGGACACGGTGATGACGTTGCCGGGGTTGGCGATCGCGAGCGAGTACAGCGGCGGGGACAGGAAGAAGTTCAGCAGCAGCCCTCCGAGCAGCGCCGGACCGAGCCCGCCCGCCAGCGCGGCGAGCACGGTCGCGAGGAAGTAGAGGACGACGTCGGTGGACAGGTCCACCCAGTCGGTCAGCGCGATCCCGATCACGGTCGCCGCCGCGGGGGCGAGCACGGCGGTCGCCCAGCCGAGCGCCTGGCGCCCCGCCGGCAGCCCGTTGCGCAGCCTCGGCAGCCGCAGGGCCCGCCCGGCGGCGGAGTGGGTGACCATGTGCACGTCGATCGGTCCGGACTCCTGCACCACCCGCGCCCCGATGCCGGGGTCGAACACCCGGGCCAGCCGGGAGCGCCGGGAGGTGCCCAGCACCAGCTGGGTGGCGTTGGCCCCGCGGGCGAAGTCGAGCAGGGCGTCGTCGACGGACTCCCCGACGACGGTGTGGAAGCTCGCGCCGACCCCCTCGGCCATCCGCCGGACCCGGTCCGCGGCCCCGACACCGGTGGCGGCGAGGCCGTCGCCGCGCAGCACGTGCACCGCCATCAGGTCGGCGCCGCCGGAGCGTTTCGCGATCCGCGCTGCGCGGCGCAGCACGGTCTCGGACTCCCGGCCGCCGGTCAGCGCGACCACCACCCGCTCGCGGGTCTCCCACACGTCGGACACCTGCTGCTCGGTGCGGTAGCGGCGCAGCACCACGTCCACCTCGTCGGCGATCCACAGCAGCGCGAGCTCCCGCAGCGCGACGAGGTTGGGGACCCGGAAGTAGTGCGCCAGGGCGGCGTCGACGCGTTCGGGCGGGTAGACGTTGCCGTGCGCGAGCCTGCGGCGCAGCGCCTCCGGGGTGATGTCGACGATCTCGATCTGCTCGGCGCGGCGCACCACCTCGTCGGGGACGGTCTCCTGCTGGCGGGCCCCGGTGATGGTCTCGACGACGTCGCCGAGGGACTCCAGGTGCTGCACGTTGACCGTGGAGATCACGTCGATGCCGGCATCGAGCAGCTCCTCGACGTCCTGCCAGCGCTTGGCGTTGCGCGAGCCGGGCGCGTTGGTGTGGGCGAGCTCGTCGACCAGAGCGACCTGGGGGCGGCGGGCCAGCACCGCGTCGACGTCCATCTCGTGCAGCTCGGTGCCGCCGTGCAGGACGGTGCGCCGCGGCACCACCTCCAGTCCCTCGAGCAGCCCGGCGGTGCGCTCGCGGCCGTGGGTCTCGACGACGCCGACGACCACGTCGGCACCGCGGCCGACCCGCCGGTGGGCCTCGCCGAGCATGGCGAAGGTCTTCCCGACCCCGGGTGCAGCACCGAGATGGATGCGCAGTTCTCCCCTCACCCGGCCATTGTGGTCCCGCCCCACTACCGCGCGTCCCGCACGGACAGGTTGAGTTCGGTGACGTTCACCCTGGGCTCGCCGAGGAAGCCGAGGGTGCGGCCGCTGGTCGCGTCGGCGACCAGCTGTTCCACCCGGTCGAGCGACAGCCCGGTGACCCGGGCGACCCGCGGTGCCTGGAGCGCGGCGTAGGCCGGGCTGATGTCGGGGTCGAGCCCGGAGGCGGACGCGGTCACCGCGTCGGTGGGGACGGCGGCGGGCGCGACACCCTCCCGGGCGGCGATCACCGCGCGGCGCTGCTGCACCGTCTCCAGCAGCCCGGTGTCGAAGCCGCCCTTGTTGGACGCCCCGGAGGTCGTGGTGTCGGCCGGGCCGAGACCCAGGTCGGCCTCCGCGGTCGCCGAGGGCCGGGTGTGGAAGTACGGGTCGGCGGCCGGGTCGGCGGCGACCGGGTCGATCCCGATGAGCGACGAGCCGGTCCCGCCCGGCAGCACCGAGCCCTCCGCGGCGGTGGACAGCCCGGGGATCCGGGCGACCCCCCAGATCGCGAGCGGGTACACGATGCCGCACAGCACGGTCATGACGAGGAGCACGCGCAGACCGG
This sequence comes from Pseudonocardia sp. ICBG601, assembly GCF_020496245.1. Classification (NCBI taxonomy): domain Bacteria; kingdom Bacillati; phylum Actinomycetota; class Actinomycetes; order Pseudonocardiales; family Pseudonocardiaceae; genus Pseudonocardia; species Pseudonocardia sp. ICBG601. The sequence continues at coordinate 11,898 of NZ_JAHLJA010000056.1, forward strand.
TCGCGGTCTGGCGGCGCAGGGTGGTGAGCATCAGATCCCCGGGACGAAGCGGACGAGCAGGTCGATGAGGAAGATCCCGACGAACGGGGTGACGACCCCGCCGAGGCCGTAGATCAGCAGGTTCCGCCGCAGCAGCGACGCCGCCGACGACGGCCGGTACCGCACCCCGCGCAGCGCCAGCGGGATCAGCGCGACGATGACGAGCGCGTTGAAGATCACCGCGGACAGGATCGCGGACTCCGGCGTCGCCAGGCCCATCACGTTGAGCAGTCCGAGCGACGGGTACAGCGCGACGAACATCGCCGGCAGGATCGCGAAGTACTTCGCGAGGTCGTTGGCGACGGAGAACGTCGTCAGCGCGCCGCGGGTGATCAGCAGCTGCTTGCCGATCTCGACGATCTCGATGAGCTTGGTCGGGTCGGAGTCCAGGTCCACCATGTTCCCCGCCTCCTTGGCGGCGGAGGTTCCGGTGTTCATGGCGACGCCGACGTCGGCCTGGGCGAGCGCGGGCGCGTCGTTGGTGCCGTCACCGGTCATCGCGACGAGCCGGCCCCCCTCCTGCTCGCGGCGGATGTAGGCGAGCTTGTCCTCCGGGGTGGCCTCGGCGATGTGGTCGTCGACGCCGGCCTGCGCGGCGATCGCGGCCGCGGTGCGCGGGTTGTCGCCGGTGACCATGACGGTGCGGATGCCCATCGCGCGCAGCTCGGCGAACCGTTCGGACATGCCGGGTTTCACGACGTCGGACAGCTCGATGACGCCGAGCACCCGCCCGTCGGTGCCGGTCGGCCCGGAGGCCCTGGCGACGACCAGCGGGGTGCCGCCGCCGTCGGAGATGGTCTCCACCAGCCGGTCCACCTCGGCCCGGTCGCCCGCGTGGGCCCAGTCGAGGACCGCGGCCGCGGCGCCCTTGCGCACAACGCCGCCGGACAGGTCGATGCCCGACATCCGGGTCTGGGCGGTGAAGGGCACGAACTCGGCGACGGCCTCGGTCGCGTCGGCCTCGGGGGGCAGGCCGTGCTCGGCGGCGCAGAGCTCGACGATGCTGCGTCCCTCGGGGGTCTGGTCGGCGAGGCTGGACAGCCGCGCCGAGCGGGCCAGCTCGTCGAGGTCGGTGCCGCCGACCGGGTGCAGCGCGGTGGCGCGCCGGTTGCCGAAGGTGATGGTGCCGGTCTTGTCGAGCAGCAGGGTGTCGACGTCGCCCGCGGCCTCGACGGCGCGCCCGGAGGTGGCGAGCACGTTGCGCTGCACCAGCCGGTCCATCCCGGCGATGCCGATCGCCGACAGCAACGCGCCGATGGTGGTCGGGATGAGGCAGACCAGCAGCGCGGTGAGCACCAGCAGCGGCACCTGGGTGCCGGCGTAGGCGCTCATCGGCGCGATCGCGACGACGGCGAGCAGGAAGATGATCGTCAGCGCGAGAGCAGGATGGTCAGCGCGATCTCGTTGGGGGTCTTCTGCCGGGCGGCGCCCTCGACCAGGGCGATCATCCGGTCGACGAAGGACTCCCCCGGCTTCGTCGTGATCCGCACGACGATCCGGTCCGACAGCACGGTGGTGCCGCCGGTGACGGCGCAGCGGTCGCCGCCCGCCTCCGGATGACCGGTGCGGACTCGCCGGTGATGGCGGACTCGTCGACCGAGGCGATGCCGTGGACGACGTCGCCGTCACCGGGGATCGTCTCCCCCGCCTCGACGACGACCAGGTCGCCGAGCGTCAGCGTGGCGCCGGGCACCTGCTCCTCGGCCGCGGCCGGGTCGGCCGGGTCGGTGCCCAGCAGGCGGCGGGCGACGGTGTCGCGCTGGGTGGCGCGCAGCGACGCGGCCTGGCCTTGCCCCGTCCCTCGGCGACGGCCTCGGCGAGGTTGGCGAACAGCACGGTGAACCAGAGCCACACCGCGACGAGCACCGCGAATACGCTCGGGTCGGCGACGGCGAGCACCGTGACCAGCACGGACCCGACCCAGACGACGAACATGACCGGGTTGCGGGCCTGCACGCGCGGGTCGAGCTTGCGCAGTGCCTCGGGCAGGGCGGCCAGGAGCTGGCGCGGCGCGAACGCCCCGGCGGCGACAGGCGCCGCGCTCTGCGGCGCCGCCTGCGGCTCGGTCGTCACGGACACGGATTCCTCCGACTCGGCACGGTGGTGGTGGTGGGGCGGTCACGACAGGGCCTCGGCGATCGGGCCGAGCGCGAGCGCCGGGAAGAAGGTCAGCGCCGACACCAGCAGCACGGTGCCGCCGACCAGGCCGGCGAACAGCGGCCCGTCGGTCGGGAGGGTCCCGGCACCGGCCGGGACGCGGCGCTGGCGGGCCAGCGAGCCGGCGAGCGCCAGCACCGCCAGCATCGGCACGAACCGTCCGAAGAGCATGGCCAGCCCCAGACCGGCCTGGAAGAAGTCGCTGGTCGCGGTGAGCCCGCCGAATGCGGAGCCGTTGTTGTTGGCCGCGGAGGCCCAGGCGTAGAGGACCTCGGAGAAGCCGTGCGCCCCCGAGTTGCCCAGCGCGGCGGCGGTGCCCGGCAGCGCGATGGCCAGGCCCGCGCCGATGAGGACGAACGCCGGCATGACCAGGATCGACACGGCGGCGTAGGTGATCTCGCGCCGGCCGAGCTTCTTGCCCAGGTACTCCGGGGTGCGCCCGACCATCAGCCGGCCAGGAACACCGCGATGACCGCGAGGACCAGCAGGCCGTAGAGCCCGGAGCCGACGCCGACGGGTGCGACCTCGCCGAGCAGCATGTTCAGCAGCGCGACGCCACCGCCCGCGCCGGTGAGGCTGTCGTGGGTGGAGTTCACCGCGCCGGTGGACGTGCCCGTGGTGGACACGACGAACAGTGCGGAGCCGGGGATGCCGAACCGCACCTCCTTGCCCTCCATCGCCCCGCCCGCGGCGAGCGCGGCCGGGCCGTTGGGGTGCAGCTCGGCCAGCCAAGTCGCGGCGAGGAACAGCGCCCACAGCCCGCCCATGACCGACAGCAGCACGACGCCCTGGCGGACCCGTCCGACCAGCACGCCGAACGTGCGGGTCAGCGCGACCGGGATCACGAGCATCAGGAAGATCTCGAGCAGGTTCGACAGCGGGCTCGGGTTCTCGAAGGGGTGCGCGGAGTTGGCGTTGAGGATGCCGCCGCCGTTGGTGCCGAGCTCCTTGACCGCCTCCTGCGAGGCGGCCGGGGCGAGCGCCAGGGTGTGGGTGCTGCCGTCGACCGTCGTCACGTCGACGCCCGATCGCAGCGACTGCACCACCCCGGTGGCGACGAGCACGACCGCGGCGACGGCGGCGAGCGGCAGCAGGATCCGGACGACGCCGCGGGTCAGGTCGACCCAGAAGTTCCCGATCCGGCCCCCCTCGTCGTCGCCGGTCGCGCCGTGGGCCACGAAACCGCGGACCAGCGCGATCGCGACCGCCATGCCGACGGCGGCGGACACGACGTTCTGCACGGTCAGCCCGGCCATCTGCACGGTGTGGCCGAGCACCTGCTCGGGCACGTAGGACTGCCAGTTCGTGTTGGTCACGAACGACACCGCGGTGTTGAACGCCATCGCCGGGGACACCGAGGCGGCGCCGTCGGTGCCGCGGCCGAAGCCGAGCGGGAGGAAGGCCTGCAGCCGCTGCATCAGGTACAGCAGCACGATCGAGACGAACGAGAAGCCCAGCACGCCCGCGGCGTAGGTCGTCCAGCGCTGCGTGGACGTGGCGTCGATGCGGCAGATCCGGTAGACGAGCCGCTCGATCCGCCAGTGCCGGGTGTCGGTGTAGACCCGCGCCATCCAGTCGCCCAGCGGCTTCCAGGTCACGGCGAGCAGCGCCACCAGCGCCGCCGCCTGCGCGAGCCCGGCCATCAGAACCGCTCCGGGCGGAGCAGCGCGATGACCAGGTACACCAGCAGGCCCAGGGCGAGCAGGCCCCCGGCCGCGTTCTCGACGACGGTCGCGATCACAGCTTCTCCATCCCGCGCAGGGTGAGCGCGAGGACGGCGAAGGACGCCACCAGCAACGCGATGTAGGCCAGGTCGGCCACGGGACTCTCCTCGGTCGTGCTCACCCGCCGGGGATCTCCGGCGGGCCGCCGGGGATCGTGCGCCGAACGAGGTCCCCCCGGACCGGTCGATGACGGCGGATTGACGCCCACCGGCTCCCGCGTTGACGCGTTCTTGACGCCCGGTGGTGGCCATCACGTCCCCCGGACGGGCGGTCGGTCTCAGGAACCCGTCAACACACGCGTGTGACGACGCCAACACCGCGTCAGGAGCCCGGCCGGCGGCCCACCGGGGGCGCACGCTCCCGCGCATGCTGCAGCGCCGCCCCGCCCGTCCGGTCCCGCCGCCGCCCCTGACCGGGGGCGCCGGCTTCGTCGCGGGGATCGCCGCCGGTGTCGCCGCGGGCCTGACCGGCGGCGTCGCGGCCCTCGCCGGTGCGGGGCCTGGCGGCTCCGCCGCGGCCGCGGTCGTGGTCGCCGGGGTGGGAACCGTGCTCCTGGCCGCCGCGACGACGGCGGTGGGCGCACTCGCCGTCGCCGTGGTCTGCTGGGGGTTCAGCGACGGCTTCGGCCTGCGCCACCTGGCCGAGCTGCACCTCGCGGGCCCGGACCTGTGGCTGCTGGCGGTGCTGCTCGGGGCCGCGCTGCTCACCCGTGCCGCGACGGTCGCACCGTCGGCGGTGGCGCGTCGGCGGCCCGCTCGTCGTCGCACGGTTGCGGACCGCACCGCTGGATACCCTTCCCGGTGACGGCCGGGGCGCTCCCCGGCCGGGACCGGAGGAGGCCCACGCATGTCCGTGATCGACAACGCGGTCTACGTCGACGGCAAGCGCGCCGCGGCGCCGGAGTCCGTCGACAGCGCGGTCGAGGTGATGCAGGGCTGCCGCGCCGACCACGGCGAGGGGGCCACGGCGTTCTGCTGGATCGGGATGCTGCGCCCGGACGTCGAGGAGCTCCACCAGGTCGCGGACGAGTTCGACCTCCACTCGCTCGCGATCGAGGACACCGTCAACGCCCACCAGCGCCCGAAGCTGGAGCGCTACGGCCGCACCGAGTTCGTGGTGCTGCGCCCCGCCCGCTACGTCGACGCCGACGAGGTCGTGGAGATCGGCGAGGTCCACCTGTTCCTCGGACCCGACTTCGTGATCACCGTGCGGCACGCCGTCGAGCCGCAGCTCAGCGAGGTCCGCGACCGGCTGGAGAACGACCCCGAGCTGCTCGCGCACGGCCCGATGGCGGTGCTCTACGCGGTGCTCGACCGGGTCGTCGACGACTACTTCCCCGTCCTCGACGGCCTGCAGGACGACATCGACGGGATCGAGGAGGAGGTGTTCCGCGGCGACCCGAACGTGTCGCGGCGCATCTACCAGCTGACCCGGCAGGTCATCGCGTTCCAGCGGGCCGTCGAGCCGCTGCAGGAGATCTTCATCGAGCTGCGGGCCCGGTTCGCCAAGTCCGGCGACGCCCCGGACCTGGAGCTGCGCCGCGCGATGCGCGACGTGATCGACCACGCGACCCGGGTCCGGGAGCGCGTCGAGGGTTTCCGGGACCTGCTCGGCAACATCCTCACCGTCAACTCGACGCTCGTCGCGCAGCGCCAGAACGAGGAGATGACCCGGCTCACCGAGGCGGGCTACGCGCAGAACGAGCAGATGAAGCGGGTGTCGTCGTGGGCGGCGATCCTGTTCGCGCCGACCCTGATCGCCGGCATCTACGGCATGAACTTCGACGAGATGCCGGAGCTGCACTGGGCCCTGGGCTACCCGATGGCCATCGGGCTGATGCTGCTGCTCGGCCTCGTGCTGTACGTGGCGTTCAAGCACAACGACTGGCTGTGAGGGCCGGGCGCCCACCCCCCGTGGGCGCCCGGCCCCGGCGTCAGCCCGTCGTGGTCGGCGCGGCCGGCACCGGCACGGTCGACTGCGCGGTCGACGGGGCGGTCGACGGGGCGGTCGACGGGGCGGCCGGCGCGCTCGTCGGACGGGGCGCCGTGGTCTGCGGGATCGTCACGACCAGTGGCTGCGGCGGCCGGGTCACGCAGCGCCCGGTCGTCGGGTCGGTCGTGCGGACGCCCCGCGGGTACGGCCCGGGCGCCGGCGGGGTGGACGTGGTGGCATACCGCTCGTCGACCCCCTCGTCGACGCAGGAGTGGTCGTCGACCGCGAGCGGGCGGCCGTTCTCGTCGAACAGGTACACATCGCTCAGCGGCCTCCCCTTCGCGTCGAAGGGCCGCACGTCGGCCACGGTGGTGCCGTCGAGGCTCAGCCCCGGCGGGGTCGAGTAGGACACCGCGTCCCCGGTGCGGTCCTGCCCCTGCGTCAGCACCGCGGCCACCAGCAGTCCCACCGCGAACGCGTTGAGCGGTACGACGGCCCACAGCAGCCGCCGGTCGGCCGCACTGCGCCGGCCGAGCAGCACCGACAGCGGCACCGAGGGCACGGCGAGGACCAGCGCCGTCACCAGCCCGGCGGACCCGCCGCCGCCGAACGCCCACCCGATGAACCCGGCCGCGACCAGGGCGCGCAGCACCCACCAGCCGGGTTGCAACGACACGAGGAACCCCGTGGCGCCGCCGTCGGTACGGGCCCGGTCCAGCCGCTCCCGCAGCGCGACCGCCGACGGCAGCGCCGCGGTGCGCGGCAGCGCGGGTCCCTCGGACCAGACGGTTACGAATCCCGCACCGGCGGTCACCGCCGCGACGAACACCAGCAGCGCCGTCCGGTCCCCGAGCTTCCACAGCACCGATCCGGCCCAGAGCATGAAGAACGCGGCGACGACGAGTGCGGCCACGGCGACCCACGACGTGGCGGCCCGCCCGCGTGGCGCGGGTGCCTGCCGGGCCGGGTAGCCCGCCGCGGTGCGCAGCTCCGCCGCGTAGGCCTCCGGCGTGCCGAGACGGTCGCGGACCGCGGCCCGGTCGAAGGCGGGGCCCAGCTCGTCGGAGAGGTCGGCGAGGTGGCCCCGCGCGTCCTCGACGATCTCCTCGACCTCCGCCGGCGGCAGGTCGGACAGCGCCTCCCGCAGCCCGAGCAGGTACTCGATGCCGACCGGGTCACCGATCCGGGTCGTGGCGGCGCCGTCGGGGCCGCCGGTGCTCTCGGTGCTCACGTGCCCACCAGGCCTTCCATCGTGGTGGCGAACGCACGCCACCGGTCGGTCGTCTCCCGCAGCCGGACCCGGCCCGGTTCGTTGATCGCGTAGTACTTGCGGTGCGGCCCCTCCTCGCTGGGGACCACGTACGAGGTCAGCAGGCCCGCGCCGTAGAGCCGGCGCAGCGTGCCGTAGACCGAGGCGTCCCCCACCTCGGCGAGGCCGGCGCCGCGCAGGGCCCGGACGACCTCGTAGCCGTATCCGTCCGCGCGGTCCAGGACCGCGAGCACCGCGAGGTCGAGCACTCCCTTGAGCAGCTGGCTGGTGTCCATCGCACCTCCTTACGCATCGCAGACTACTACGCGATGCGCAGTAGTCTGCGCACCGCTGCACCGGGCGCGTGTCGAGCCGGGTGTCGGAGCCGGGTGTCAACGGGCCGCCAGTCCTGCGCCGGACGGCGTCAGGGGGGCGTAGCGACGGCGGACGCGCGCGGCCCCGCGGGGCGACAACGGAGGGGCACGGCGCCCGCACCGGGCGCCCGCGACCAAGGAGTCATTCCGGTGACCCTCGCCGACCTGCTCCCCTCCCTCCGCCCGACGCTCGCCGCCCGCCTCGAGCCGGGCCTGTGGCCGGTCACGACCCGCACGACCTCCGACGGCGCCCTGCAGATCGGCGGGGTCGACCTCACCGAGCTCGCCGCCCGCTTCGGCACCCCGGTGCAGGTGCTCGACACCGCCGACGTCCGCGCCCGCTGCCGTGCCTACCGGGCCGCGCTGCCCGACGCCGAGATCGTCTACGCCGGCAAGGCGTTCCTCTGCCGCGGGATGGCCCGCCTGGTCGCCGACGAGGGCTGCTCGGTCGACGCGTGCTCCGGCGGCGAGGTCGCGGTGGCCGCGGCCGCGGGGCTGCCCGGTGACCGCATCGTGCTGCACGGCACCGTCAAGACCGACGAGGACCTGAAGGCGGCGTTCGCCGCGGGCGTCGGGCGGATCGTGCTGGACTCGGCGGCGGAGGTCGACCGGATCGCCGCGCTCGCGCCGCGCCGGCAGAAGGTGCTGCTGCGGATCAGCCCGGACGTCGACGCCGGCACCCACCCGGGGCTCACCACCGGCACCGCGTCGTCGTGGTTCGGGATGCCGCCCGCCGAGGCGCTGGAGGTCGCCGGACGGGTACTGGCCCGCCCCGAGCTGGAGCTGGCCGGGCTGCACTGCCATCTCGGCTCGCAGGTGCCGTCGGTGTCGCGCTACGAGCGGGCCGCGGTCCGCATGGTGGGCGTGATCGCGGCGCTGCGTGCGCGGTACGGGGTCACCGTCGCCGAGCTGGACCTGGGCGGCGGGCACGCGGTCGGCTACGCCGAGGGCGAGCCCTGCCTGGACCCGGCGATCTTCGGCCGGGCCGTGCGGGGCACCCTGGCCCGGGCCTGCGCGGCGCACGGCATCGACGAGCCGCGGCTGCTCGTCGAGCCGGGGCGCGCGATCGTCGCCCGGGCCGGGGTGACGCTCTACCGGGTCGGCGCGGTGCAGCGCTGCGGCGACGGCCGCACCACCGTGCTGGTCGACGGCGGCATGAGCGACGACCCCCGCCCCGCCCTCTACGGCGCCCGCTACCCGGTCCGGCTCGTCGGGCGCGCCACCCGGGCACCACTGGAGTCGGTCCGCGTGGCGGGGCGGCACTGCGAGTCCTCCGACGTGATCGCCGACGGCGTCCGGCTGCCCGCCGACGTCGCCCCCGGGGACCTGCTGGCGGTGCCGGTGTCCGGCGCGTACCACGCCTCGATGGCCTCGACGTACAACCAGGTCCCGCGCCCGCCGGTGGTCGCCGTCGCCGCGGGGGCGTCGCTGCCGCTGCTGCGCCGCGACACCCCGGAGGACCTGCTGCGCCGCGACTGCTCCTGAGGCCCCGCGCCGGTCGGCGCCCGGTCAGCGCCGGTCAGCGGCGGGGCCGTGGGGCCGGCTGGCACCGCGGGCAGGTGAACGACGAACGGTTCATGAACGCGTCCCGGCGGATCGGGGTGCCGCAGCGACGGCACGCCCGGTCCGCCTGGCCGTAGACGTTCAGGGAGCGGTCGAAGTAGCCCGAGGCGCCGTTGACGTTGACGTACAGCGCGTCGAAGGAGGTGCCGCCCTGGGCGAGCGCCTCGTGCATGACGGTCGTCGCGGCGTCGAGGACGGTGTGGCCCTGGGCCCGGGTCAGCTTCTCGGTGGGCCGGGTGCCGTGCAGCCGGGCCCGCCAGAGCGCCTCGTCGGCGTAGATGTTGCCGATCCCGGAGACGACGGTCTGGTCGAGCAGCGCCCGCTTGACCTCGGTGCGACGGCGACGCATCGCCGCGACGGCGTCGTCGGCCGAGAACGCCGGGTCCATCGGGTCGCGGGCGATGTGGGCGACCGGCTCGGGCACCAGGCCGCCGCCCGCGGCCGCGGCGAGGGGGTGCACCGACAGCCCGCCGAAGGTGCGCTGGTCGACGAAGCGGAGCTCGGGGCCGTCGTCGTCGAACCGGACGCGGACCCGCAGGTGCTTCTCGTCGGGCGCGTCCGGGGGTTCGACGAGCATCTGCCCGGACATGCCCAGGTGCGCGAGCAGCGCGTCGTCGCCGGGGCCGGCGGTGTCCAGCTCCAGCCAGAGGTACTTGCCGCGCCGGGCGGCCGCGGACAGCGTGCGCCCGGCCAGCCGGGCGGTAAAGTCGTCCGCCCCGGTGGGGTGCCGGCGCACCGCGCGCGGATGCAGGACCTCGACGCGCGCGATCCGCCGGTCCAGCACGTGGTCGGCGAGGCCGCGGCGGACGACCTCGACCTCGGGCAGTTCCGGCATCGCGGCTACCGCCCGGAGCCGGCACTCTCGTCGGACAGCGCGTGCCAGGCGATCTCGGCCGCCTTCTGCTCGGCCTCCTTCTTGGTGCGTCCCGCGCCGCTGCCGAGGTCACGACCCCCGACGACGGCCGTCGCGGTGAACACCTTCAGGTGGTCCGGGCCCTCCTCGTCGATCCGGTACTCGGGCACACCGTGCCCGCCGGCGGCGGTGAGCTCCTGCAGGCTGGTCTTCCAGTCCAGGCCCGCGCCGAGCAACGGGGCACTGTGCAGCAGGTCCGCGAACAGCCGGTGGATCAGCTCACGGGACGGCTCGAGGCCGTGCGCGAGGTACACCGCGCCGAGCAGCGCCTCGGTGGCGTCGGCCAGGATGCTGGCCTTCGACCGGCCGCCGGTCAGCTCCTCACCGCGCCCCAGGTAGAGGTACGCGCCGAGGCCGTGCGGCACACCGTCCGGTGTGGGCAACGCCACGGCGACGGTGGCGAGCGCGTGCATGTTGACCACGCTCGCGCGCAGCTTCGCCAGCTGCCCCTCGGGGAGGTCCGGGTGGTCCCGGTACAGCCGCTCGGTGATCACGATCGACAGCACCGAGTCGCCCAGGAACTCCAGGCGCTCGTTGGTCGGCAGTCCACCGTGCTCGTAGGCGTAGGACCGGTGGGTCAGCGCCAGCGTGAGCAGCGTCTCGTCCAGGTCCACACCGAGTGCGGACAGCAGAGGTGACCGGTCCGTCACCGGACCGGTCACACTCTTGTCGCCCACTGCTGCGATCAGGCCGGGCTGGTGACCTGACGACCGTCGTACTGCCCACAGGTCGGGCAGGCGATGTGCTGCAGCTTCGGCTCACGGCAGGCGCGGTTCGAGCAGGCGACCAGGGTCGGCGCAGTGGCCTTCCACTGCGACCGGCGCGCACGCGTGTTCGACCGCGACATCCGGCGCTTGGGAACGGCCATGATGACACTCCTCGGTACTTCGAACGATCAGGTCTGCCCACCGGGGAGCGGGCTCACGGGGAGCCGCCGCTCAGTCGGTGGAGGGCAGGCGCTCACGGAGCGCCGCCCAACGAGGATCCAGTGTCTCATGCCCGTGATCCGATGGGAGATCGGCCCACCTCTCCCCGCACTCGACGCACAGACCAGGGCAGTCCTCGCGGCACAGCGGTGCCATCGGCAGCTCGGTCACGATCGCGTCGCGCACGGCCTGGGTGAGGTCGATGCGCTCGTCGACCAGGCGCGGGATCTCGTCGGCGTCGGTGGTCTCCTCGGTGACCGAGTCCGGGTAGGCGAACAGCTCGCCGATCCGGACCTGCACGTCCTCGCCGATCGGCTCCAGGCAGCGCGAGCACTCCCCCGCCAGCCGGGCGTCGGCGGTGCCGGAGACGTAGACGCCCTCGGTCACCGACTCCAGGGACACGTCGAGCTCGACGTCTGACCCGCCGGGGACGGTGATCACCCCGGTCAGGCCGATCTCGGCGTCGCCGGACGGCGCGGGGACCGTGCGGGCCACGGTGCGCTGGTTGCCGGGGCGGCGGGCCAGCTCGCGGGTGGAGAGGACCCAGGGGTTGTCGTCGGGACGGTTCTGGCTGCGCGCGGTGTTCATCTCGCCGACCAGCGTACGCGGCCCGGTCAGTCGCGTCGTCGCACGTCGAACGCGTCGGCGACCAGGGCACCCAGCTCCAGGAACGCGTCCGCGGTGGCCGGTCGGAGCCGGGCCGGGTCGATCCGCCCGCCGGTGGCCAGGTGCGGGTCGTGCGGCACCTCGACGACGCCGCGCACCCGCTGGGCGAAGTGCTCGCGGATCCGGGCGGCGTCGACCTCGGCGCTGCGCCGGTCGCAGGACAGCACGACCACCGCGTTGCGGACGAGGTCGCCGTGGCCGTGCGCGACCAGCCAGTCCAGCGTCTTGCTGGCCCGACCCGCCCCGTCGACGGTGGGGGCTCCCACGACGACCACGGAGTCGGCGCGAGCGAGGGTGCCCTGCATCGTGGAGTGCACCATCCCGGTGCCCGAGTCGGTGATGATGATGTCGAAGAAGCGGCCCAGCAGGTCGACGACGCGCTCGTACTCGTCGCGGGAGAACGCCTCACCGGAGGCGGGGTCCTGCTCCGAGGCCAGGACCTACAGGCGTCCGGCGAGGCTCGTGTAACGGGACACGTCGGTCCAGGTGCCGACCCCCTCCAGGTCGTTCAGCAGCTCGCGGACGGTGATCCGGGAGTCGCCGGTCAGCCGGTCGGCGAGCGTGCCGGCGTCGGGGTTCGCGTCGAGGACGACGGCCCGGTCCCCTCGGTGCTCGGCCAGCGCCTGCCCGAGGCAGGCCGCGACCGTGGTCTTGCCGACGCCGCCCTTCACCGACATGACCGCCACCCGGTGCGCACCGGCCAGTGGTGCGCGGACCCGGGCCAGCATCCCGGTGCGGAGCTCCTCGGCGTCGCTGGGGCCGGGGTTCACCCGGCCACCGGTGATGTCGTAGAGGGCACGACGCCAACCGGTGCGCGGCCGGTCGGGCCGGGGCCGCAGCATGGCGTCCTCACGCAGGTCCGCCGCGGCGTTCCCACGCCGAGCCTCGGAGCGGGGCAGCTCGGGACGCGGGGCCTCGGGGGGCGGGGCCTCGGGGGGCGGGGCCGGGTTCGTCACGGGGGGTCCTTCCAGCCGGTGCCCATAGCGTTCCCACCAGGTCGTCGGGTCGGGTTCGGGCCGGCGTGCCATGCGCGGGAGAGTAGTACGGCGGGTGACCTGGATTCCTGCTTCCGGCGTATCCGATCACAGTGTTTGCCCGCGGTGAAGCACCTGCGCCGCAGCCGTTGCCGCGATCACCCGGCCGCGCGGGCCGCCTGCCGGGTGGCGCCGGGGGTCTCGCCGAGCACGGCCCGGTAGCGACGGGTGAAGTGGGCCTGGTCGGCGTAGCCGAGTTCGGCGGCCAGCCCGGCCAGCGCGGCGTCCGGGTCGGTCCGGAGCACCGCGGCGGCGTGCTGCAGGCGACGGCACTCGATCAGCCACAGCGGGGTCAGCCCGATGTGGCCGCGGACCAGCCGTTCCAGTGTCCGCGGCGCGACGCCGACGAGCTCGGCGAGCTGGTCGGCGCGTACGACGTCGGTGCGGGACTCGGCCAGCGCGCAGGCCCGGTTGACCAGGCGTCCGGCGTCGGTGACCCGGTCGGCCAGCGGGGCGAGCCAGTCCCGCACCGTCGCGGCCGGGTCGCCGCACGCCACGGCCGCGGTCAGCTCCGCCACCGGCGCGGCGTGGACCTCCTCGTCGGCGCCACGCAGTGCGGCCGGTGCGGTGGCGGTGAACAGCGGGGTCGCGCCGGGCCGGAGCAGCACGCCGACGACCCAGGACCGCCCGGTCAGCTCCCGGACGTCGACGCCGGTGCGCGGCCCGTGCAGCGTCGCGGTGACCGGGTCGGTGACGAGGTTGAACGCCGGGTACTGCAGCACCCGCTGGCGCACCGTGCGCCCGGGCGGCACGTCCCAGCGGGCGGTCCACACCCAGCGCACGAGGTCGTCGAGCCCGATCCGAACCCGGTCGAGGGCGACCTCCGGGGCGCCCGGGTTCAGGTGCCCGCGCGACTCGACGGTCATCGGCCACTCCTGTCGGCAATGTTCAATCCGCCTGTGTCGCGGGGCGGGCACGCTCGTCCCATGGAGCTCACGAGCAGCGTCACCGGCACCCACACCACCGACGGCCGCCCGCACGGGGTCACCTCGCTCACCCCGCACCTGGTGGCCTCACCCGCCCGCGCGGCGATCGAACTCTACTGTGCCGCCTTCGGGGCCCGGGTGCTCTCGGTCACCGAGATGGGCGACATGATCGGGCACGCCGAGCTGGAGCTGGCGGCCGGCCGGTTCACCGTCTCCGACGCGATGCCCGACTACGGCCTCGTCGCCGCCCCGGCGGGCGACCACCCGGTGTCGCTGTCGCTCGCGGTGTACGTGCCCGACACCGACGCGACCGTCGCCACGCTGGCCGAGGCCGGATCGACCGTGCGAGAGCCGGTCTCGACGTTCGTGTCCGGGGACCGGTTCGGCTCGGTCGTCGACCCGTACGGAGTGCGGTGGGCGGTGATGACCCGGGTGGAGGACCTGTCGCCGGAGGAGAGCGCGCGGCGGGTCGCCGAGTGGGCGGCGGAGCAGGGCTGACGGTGGGGCGAGCGGGGCCCCGATCGGCGCGCCGGCGTCCCGGCCGCAGCCGACGGCACACGGCAGGGCCGGCCGGGACCTCGGCCCTGCCGTGGTCCCGGGGTGCCGGCGCATCGTGCTCCCGCTGATGCCTGGGCGCAGGACCTTCACCGTTCTCGCAGCTCACGAGTTCGCAATGGTGAACGGGAACTAGCGATCGAACACACATTCGAATAGCATCGGCGATGTGACCGCGACCCAGGAGCCACCCGCCCACGCCACCGGCGTGGGCTCCGGCCGGTTCCGCTCCGGTGACCTCGCCCTCATCCAGCTCCTGATCGACCAGGCCATCGGCGACGACACCACACTGCTCTCCGAGGCCGACCTGATCGACCAGGTCCAGCAGATCGAGTCCGTCCAGGCCTCCCTCGCCGCGCTGCAGGCGAGTCGGATCCGGGCGTTCGCCCAGACGCACATCCAGAACCGGCTCACCGATGACGGGACCGACGGGAGCGACCGCGCCCGGACCGACCCCGAGCGGCTCCACCGCAGCGTCGTCGCCCAGATCCAGCTCGCCTGCCGGGTCTCCACCACCGAGGCCCGCACCCGCGTGGCGAACGCCCGCGACCTGCACTCCGGGCTCGACCACGTCCGCGGCCTCCACACCGCCGGTGAGCTCAGCGCCGCCAAGGTCACCGCCATCGCCGTCGAATGCCGCGACCTCGACCCACACCAGCGCAGGCAGGTCGACACCCGCCTCGCCGCACACGACCTCACCCGGCTCGGCATCGGCCGGCTCCGCGCCATGACCCGCCGCCTGGTCGCCGAAATCGCGCCCGAACGCTTCCGAGCCCGCGTCCACGCCGCCGCGGCCGAACGTCGGGTCACCCTGCGCCCGGCACCGGACGCGATGAGCTACCTCACCGCCTACATCCCCGTCGCACAGGGCGCGGCCTGCCTCGCCGCACTGCAGAAAGCCTTCGTGCAGGTCCAGGTCGACCCGGCACCCCTGACCCGCAGCCGCGGGCAGATCATGGCCGACACCCTGGTCGAACGCGTCACCGGACAGGCCACCGCGACCGCGGTCAACCTCGAAGTCCAGGTCACCGTCCCGGTCCAGGCCCTGCTCGACCCCACCCCCTCCCCACTGCCCGCGGAGATCCCCGGACTCGGACCCGTCCCGGTCGAGCTGCTCGCCACCAGCGAGGGCACCGCGTCCCTGCGCCGACTGCTCACCGACCAGGGCCTGGTCATCGGCGGCGACTCACGCCAACGCACCTTCACCGGACTCCTCGCCACCCTCGTGAAAGCCCGAGCGAACAACCGGTGCACCGAGCCCTACTGCGACGCACCCCTCCGCCACATCGACCACATCCACCGCCACACCGACGGCGGACACACCGAACTCGACAACGGACGCGGACTGTGCGAGTTCCACAACCACATCCGCGAACAACCCGGATGGCACGTCACCCGAACACCCGACGGGACCGTCCTCACGACCACACCCACCGGACACACCTACCGCGGACCGGACTGACCCGACCCGGTGCCGGCGGCCGTCAGTCGATCAGGTCCATCCCGGTGCCGGTGCGCCCCTGCTCCGGGGGCAGCCCGCCGCCGTAGTTCGGGCCGTACTGACCGCGCCAGATCTGGCTGCGCCCGCGCCCGACGACGCCCAGCGCGTTGTTCAGGGTGGTCTCCAGCTCGCCGAGGGTGGTGTCGACGTAGTCGTCGCACTCGCGGCGCAGCCGGTCGGCCTCGGCGTGCGCGCCGTCGACGATCCGGCCGGCCTCGGCGTGCGCGGAGCGGACGACCTCGGTCTGGGACACCAGCCGGGTCTGCTCGTTCTGCCCGTCGGCGATGAGCCGGTCGTGCGCGGCCCGCCCGGCGTGGCTCATCCGCTCGGCCTCGTCACGGGCCCGGTCGGTGAGCTCGGCGTACTGACGGCGACCCTCGGCGACGGCGCGCTCCGCCTCGTGGCGGGCCTCGGCCAGGGTGCGCGCGGCTTCCTCCTGCGCCTCGGCGACGAGCCGCTCGGCCTCGGTGCGCGCGTTCTGCAGCGTCTCCTCGGCCTCGGAGTTCGCCGCGGTCCGAGTCTCCTCCGCCTCGCGCTCGGCCTCGGACACGATGTCGTCGCGCCGGTCGAGCACGTCCTGGGCGTCGTCCATCTCGCCCGGGATCGCCTCGCGGACGTCGTCGAGCAGCTCCAGCACGTCGCCGCGCGGGACCACGCAGTTCGACGTCATCGGGACGCTGCGCGCCTCCTCGACGATCGTCACCAGCGCGTCCAGCGACTCGAAGACCCGGTACACGCGAGCGATCCTCTCACCGTCGCGGGCGCGGACCCGTTATTCGGCGCCGCTCCCGCGTGTCAAGTTCCGACCGGGTGAGCCTCGCAGGGGTCCAGGCTCAGCCGGACAGGCGCTCCAGCAGCCGGGTGTGCACGCTCGGCGGGAGGAACGCGGTGACGTCGCCGCCGCCGCGGGCGACCTCCTTGACCAGCGAGCTCGACACGTAGACCTGACCGGGCGCGCCGGGCAGGAACAGCGTCTCGATCCCGGTCAGGTGCCGGTTCATGTGCGCCATGGGGAGCTCGTAGTCGTAGTCCGTCGCGCCGCGCAGGCCCTTGACCATCGCCCGGGCGCCGCGCTCACGGCAGTAGTCGACGACGAGGCCCTGGAACGACTCGACCCGCACGCCCGGCAGGTCCGCGGTGATCTCGGTGAGCATCGCGACACGCTCGTCGACGGAGAACAGCCCCTCCTTGCGGGGGTTCACGAGGATCGCGACGTACACCTCGTCGAACAGCCCCGCGGTGCGGGCGATGACGTCGAGATGCCCCACCGTCGGCGGGTCGTAGGAACCGGGGCAGACGGCGCGGCGGACCTCGGGCATGGGGCGGAACCTATCAGCCGGTGATCACCGGTCAGGCCCAGCTCCGGTCGAGCGACATGTGCAGCTCGTAGCGGTCACCGCGGTAGTGGGACACGGTGTACTCGACCGGCCGGTCGCCGGAGCTGGCGGTCCGGTCGAACACCAGGACCGGGTGCCCGGCGGGGATCCCGAGCAGGACCGCCGAGGCCTCGTCGGCCTGCCGGGCGGCGACGGTCTGCTCGGCGCGGTCGATGGGGAGCCGGTAGTGGTCCTGCAGGATCTTGTAGACCGAGCCGCTGAGGTCGTGGGCGTCGAGGTCGGGGACCCGCTCGGCGTCGTACCAGGCGTCGTCGATCGACATCGGCACCCCGTCGGCGACGCGCAGCCTCCGCAGGTGCCAGCACCGGCCGTCGGGACCCTGGCCGAGCGCACGGACGGCCTCCGGCGGCCCGGTGGTGCAGGCGACCTCGAGGACGACCGTGGTCGGGGTGAGTCCGAGCCGGCGCATGTCGTCGTGGAAGGACGCGAGGTGCAGCCGGGAGCGCGCGGTGCGGGCGGCGACGTAGGTGCCCTTGCCGCGGACCCGGGTCAGCAGCCCGTCGCGCTCCAGCTCGCCGACGGCGGCCCGCACCGTCACCCGGCTCACGCCGTGGTCAAGACACAGCCTGCGCTCGCTGGGGAAGGGGTCGCCCGGTGAGAAGTCCCGCGCGATCGTCTCCGCGAGCAGGGTGCGGAGCTGCTCGTGCTTGGGCACGACCCCGTCGCCGATCCGGACCTCGCCGTTCATGGTGCCGTCCACCGTAGCCACTACCGCCCCCGTCCCGGTGCGCCGACCTGCCCGGCCGCGACGGGCCCGGCCCGCTCCCCGGCGGCCGCCCGGTCGAGCACGAGCGTGCAGTGCGGGTGGGTGCGCAGCACGGTCGCGGGCACGTCGGTCGTGACCGGTCCGGACACGGTCGCCGCCACGGCTGCGCGCTTGCCCTCCCCGGTCGCGACGAGCACGATCCGCCGCGCACCGGTGATGGTGGCCAGCCCCTGGGTGAGCACCCGGTGCGGCACGTCGGCCGGACGGTCGAAGAAGCGTGCGTTGTCGGCGCGGGTCCGCTCGGTCAGCGTCGTGACCCGGGTGCGCGAGTCGAACGGCGAGCCGGGCTCGTTGAACCCGATGTGGCCGTTCCCGCCGATGCCCAGGATCTGCAGGTCCACCGGGCCGTGCGCGGCGAGCAGCCGCTCGTAATCGGCGGCGGCCGCCTCCGGGTCGGCGCGGGTGCCGTCGGGAGCGTGCACCGCGGCCGGGTCGATGTCGAGGTGGTCGGTCAGCTCCCGGCGGATGACCTCGCGGTAGGACTGCGGATGCCCCGCGGGCAGGCCCAGGTACTCGTCGAGCAGGAACGCCCGCGCCCCGGCGAAGGACAGCCCCTCCTCGCGGTGCCGCCGGATCAGCTCGGCGTAGGCGGGCAGCGGGGAGCTGCCGGTGGCGAGCCCGAGGGTCGCCGGCCGGCCGGTGTCACGGGCCAGGACCTCGGCGACGGCGTCGGCGACCGCCCGCCCGCAGGCCCGTGGGTCGTCGAGGACCACGACCTCCATCACGCACCCCCACCGATGACGGGCTCCCCGGCACGCAGCACGTGGCGCGGCCGCAGGTCCGCGTCGGTGACGAGCACGTCGGCGCGGTGGCCCGGGACCAGCGACCCGACCTCGCCGTCGAGCCCGAGGAGCCGGGCCGGCGTGCGGGTCGCGGCGAGCACCGCGTCCGGCAGCCGGACCCCCGCGTCGCGCACCGTGGCCCGGACGACGTCGACCAGGCACGCGGTGCCGCCCGCGATGGGCCCGTCCGGGATCCGGGCGACGCCGTCCTCGACCCGGACCTGCATCGTGCCCAGGCGGTACTGGCCGTCGGGCATCCCGGCCGCGGCCATCGCGTCGGTGACCAGCGCGACCCGGTCCGGCCCGACGAGGTCGAACACCGCGGCGACGGTCTCGGCGGCCAGGTGCACCCCGTCCGCGACGAGCTCCACGACGAGCTCGCCCCGCGCAGCCGCCGCCAGGCACGCCGCGGCCGGCCCGGGCGCCCGGTGGTGCATCGGGGGCATCGCGTTGAACAGGTGGGTGGCGCTCATCGGTGCCCCGCCGGCCCGTTCGATCCCGGTCGCGGTGGTGCGGGCGTCGGCGTCGGTGTGGCCGATGCTCGGCAGCACGCCGTGCGTGGCGAGCACCGCGAGCAGGTCCGCCGCGTGCGCGGTCTCCGGTGCGTAGGTCACCGACGCCACGGCGCCGTCGGCCTTGGTCAGCAGCTCGTCGAGCAGCACGGGGTCGCCCGGGAGGATCGCGCGCGGGTCGTGCGCTCCGCACCGCGCGGTCGCCAGGAACGGGCCTTCCAGGTGGATCCCGGCGAGGTCCCCGGCGACGACGAGCGGGCGCAGCGTCGCGATCCGTTCGGCCAGCACGGTCGGCGGGGCCGAGACGAGCGAGGCAACCGTCGTCGTCGTGCCGTGCGCCCGGTGGTGGGCGACGGCCGCCGCGGCCCCGGCCGCCGTCGCGTCCGGGAAGCCGTGTCCGGCACCGCCGTGGTCGTGCACGTCGACCAGCCCGGGCAGCAACAGCGACGACGACGCGGGCGGGAGCGGACCGTCGTACGCCGCGGCCGGGACGACCGCGACGATCCGGTCCCCCGCGACCGCGACGACCGAGTCCGGGAGCAGCCGGCCGTCGGTGACGACGGTGCCGCGCAGCACGCGGTCCGCCGTCACGCGTCGTGGTCCGTCTCGAGCAGCGCCACGAGGCCGTCCAGCGCGGCGGGTGCGTCGTCGCCGTCGGCCCGCAGCACGACCTCGTCACCGAAGACGACGCCGAGGGTCATGAGCCCGAGGACGCTGCGGGCGTCGACCGGGTCCTTCCCCTGCGTCGCGACGGTGACGTCCAGTCCGGTGGCGCCTGCCGCGCGGGCGAACAGCGCGGCCGGGCGGGCGTGCAGCCCCACCCGGGACGCGACGATGGCGGTGCGGGTGTGCACGGTGCTCTCCTGCTCCTCGTGGGTGGTCACCGGTCGGTCCGTCCGGCGGTGTCGGTGTCCCCGGTGGCCCCGGTGGTCCCGGCGCTCTCGGTGGTCGCGGCCGTGACGGTGGCCGGTGTGGTCTCGGTGCCGGTGGTCTCGTCGTCCTCCCGGCCAGGGGTGCGCAGGTTCCAGCGGCGGATCACGAAGCGGAACAGCACGTAGTAGACGACGGCGTAGGCCAACCCGATCGGGATCAGCCACAGCGGACGGGTGGACTGGCCGAAGTTGAGGACGTAGTCGATCGCGCCGGCGGAGAAGGCGAACCCGCTGTGGATGTCGAGCGCGTTGACCAGCGCGAGCGAGGTGCCGGTGAGCACCGCGTGGATCAGGTACAGCGGCCACGCGACGTAGACGAAGGCGTACTCGAGCGGCTCGGTGATGCCGGTGACGAAGGAGGTCAGCGCGACCGACACCATGATCCCGCCGACCAGCTTGCGCCGCTCCGGGCGGGCCTCGTGCCAGATCGCGAGTGCCGCGGCGGGCAGCGCGAACATCATGATCGGGAAGAAGCCGGTCATGAAGGTGCCCGCGGTCGGGTCACCCTGGAAGAACCGCTGCAGGTCGCCGTGCACCCCCTGGTAGTCCCCGATGAGGAACCAGACGACGTTGTTGACGATGTGGTGCAGCCCGATCGGCAGCAGCAGCCGGTTCACCAGGCCGAAGATCCCGCCGCCGACGACCGCGTTCTCCCCGACCACAGTGCCCAGCCCGGTCAGCCCGGCGTTGAAGACCGGGTAGACCAGGCTCATCACCGACGCGATCACCATCATCGAGACGGCGGTGAGGATCGGGACCAGCCGACGGCCGTTGAAGAAGCCGAGGAAGGTCGGCAGCGTCGTGCGGTGGAAGCGCTGCCACAGCAGCGCCGCGACGAGCCCCGCGACGATGCCGCCCAGCACCCCGCAGTCGATCGTGGCCTGCTCGCCCTTCGAGTCGAGCACCCCGGGCAGCAGCACCGGGGACAGCGCGGTGAACACGCCGTCCATGACGAGGTAGCCGACGAGGGCCGCCAGCGCGGTGGAGCCGTCGGAGCGGCGCGCCCAGCCGATCGCGATGCCGACCGCGAAGATCATCGGGAGGTGGTCGAACAGCGCGCCGCCGGCCGCGGCGAGCACCGCCGCGGGCTGCTTCAGCGCCTCGACCCCGCCGAGCAGGTCGTCCTGCCCGAGACGCAGCAGCAGACCGGCCGCGGGCAGGACGGCGATCGGGAGCATCAGGCTCCGGCCGAGACGCTGCAGGCCGGCCAGCCCGGCCCGTCGTCGTACCGGTTCCGCTGTGGAGGTGCTCATGGGCTCGCACTCCTCGTGAGGTGTCGGCGACCGGGGCCGGTGCGCGGGCGTTGTGGAGCCGCCGCGTCAGCCGGTACGGTCTGGTTATAACCAGTGAGGGTGCGGGGCGATCGCGGCACTGTCAAGACACTGGTCATGACCAGTAGTGACCGGAGAGCGGAGGAACCCCATGAGCAGGGCCGACGACATCGTGGCGGGGCTGGGCGGGCCCGGGAACATCACCGACATCGAGGCGTGCATCACCCGGCTGCGGACCGAGGTCGGCGACCCCGGCCTGGTCGACGACGCCGCGCTGAAGGCCGCCGGGGCGCACGGTGTGGTCCGGTCCGGGACCGTCGTGCAGGTCGTGATCGGGCCGGAGGCGGAGAACCTCTGCGACGACGTCCGGGACCTCCTGTGAGATCCGTGCTCGCGCCCGTCGACGGGACCGTGGTCGGGCCGGCGGGAGTGCCGGACCCGGTGTTCCGTGACGAGCTGCTCGGCGGTGGGACGGCCGTCGAGCCGTCCGCGGACGCCACCGAGGCGGTCGTGCTGGCCCCGGTCGGCGGGACGGTCGCGGCGCTGCACCCGCACGCCTTCGTCGTCGCCCCCGCCGACGGGCCCGGGGTGCTGGTGCACGTCGGGATCGACACGGTCTCGCTCGGCGGGGCCGGGTTCACCGTGCACGTCGCGAAGGGCGACCCGGTCGAGCCGGGCACCCCGGTGCTGACCGTCGACCTCGCCGCCGTGCGGGCGGCCGGACTGGCCGCGACCTGCCCGGTCGTCGTGCTGGACTCACCCGCCGGGTCGGTCAGCGCCCCCACCGGGCACACCGTGCACGCCGGCGACGAGCTGTTCCGCCTGTGAGCGGCGCCGACGCAGTGGCCACCGTCCCCGACGGGGCCCCGGTCGTCTTCGACCTCGACGGCACCCTCGTGCGCAGCGAGCACGTGCACCGTCGGATCTGGGCCCGGTTCTTCGCCGAGTGGGGCGCCGAGGTCGACGACGACACCTACCGGCACCGGTTCATGGGCCGCCGCGCGGTCGACGTGCTGCGCGAGGTCGACGGGCCGTGGCGCGGCGAGGACCCCGACGAGCTCGCCGCACAGCTGGCCGGGCACGGCTCCGCCCTCGCCGAGGACGTCGACGTCGTCCCCGGCGCACCCGCACTGCTCCGCTCGCTGGCCGAGCGCGGGCACCGGCTCGCGGTGGTGACGAGCGCCCGCCGCGGCTGGGCGGACCGGGTGCTGGGCGACGTGCTCGGCGCGGCCCCGCTGGTCGAGCTGGTCGTCACCGCCGAGGACGTGGTGCGCGGCAAGCCGGACCCGGAGGGCTACCTCGCCGCATGCCGCCGTCTCGCCGCCGACCCGGGCGGCTGCGTCGCGTTCGAGGACTCCGTCGCCGGGGTGTCCTCGCTGGTCGCGGCCGGGATGGGCACCATCGTCGGGGTACGGACGACGGCCGGGGACGCGGAGCTGACCGCAGCCGGGGCGCACCGCACGGTGCCCGACCTGACGCCCGACCGGCTGCTGGGCCCGGCGGCCTGATCCGGGCTCAGCCCACGAGCGAGCCGTGGTGCAGGACGGTGTCGCCGTAGCGGCGTGACCGGCCCGCGGTGAACCCCTCCGGCCAGGCGAACTCGCCCGACGCCTTCGCCCGCTCGACGACGACGGCCGCCCCGGGTGCGAGCCAGCCGTGGACGGCGGCGGCGCTCAGCCAGCCCGCGACCTCGTCGTCGGGCACCGCGTAGGGCGGGTCGACCAGCACGACGTCGAACGCCCGCGGCGCGGGCCCGGCCAGCACGGTCCCGGCCCGCCCCGCGACGACCGTCCCGCCGAGCCCGACCGCGGCCAGGTTGCGCCGCAGCACCCCGGCGGCCCGCTTGTCCGACTCGACGAACAGCGCCTCGGCGGCGCCCCGGGACAGTGCCTCCAGCCCCAGCGCGCCGGAGCCCGCGCACACGTCCAGCACGGCGGCGCCGTGCAGGCCCGGGTCGTGGTCGAGCGCGGAGAACAGCGCCTCCCGGACCCGGTCCGACGTCGGCCGGGTCCCCGACGGCGGCACGGCGAGCCGTCGTCCGCCCGCCGTGCCCGCGATCAGCCTGGTCATCGCTCCATCGTGCCGTGCGGCTCAGTCCAGCTCGACCAGCAGGTCCCCGCCCTCGACCTGGGTGACCTTCCCGATCGCGAGCCGCGTGACGGTGCCGGCCCGGTGCGCGGTGATCGACGCCTCCATCTTCATGGCCTCGATGGTGGCGACGGTCTGGCCGTCGTCGACGGTGTCGCCCTCCTCGACCTGCAGCGTCACGACACCGGCGAACGGGGCGGCGACGTGCGCGTCGTTGCCCTTCTCCGCCTTCTCCGCGGCCTTCACCTCGGTGGCAACCGACTCGTCGCGCACCGACACCGGGCGCAGCTGGCCGTTCAGGGTGGTCAGCAGGGTGCGGTAGCCGCGCTCGTCGGGCTCGGAGACGGCCTCCAGCTCGATGATCAGCGTGACGCCGGGCTCGAGGTCGACGGTGTGCTCGAGGTCCTCCTCCAGGCCGTAGAAGAAGTCCTTCGACGACAGCACCGCGGTGTTGCCGTACTGCTCGCGGTGGGTGTCGAAGTCCTTGGTCGGGCCGGGGAACAGCAGCCGGTTCAGCGTGCGGCGCCGGTCGTGGGCGAGACCCTCGCGGTCGTCGCCGGACAGTTCCGCCTTCTCCGCCTCGGGGCTGCGGCCCTCCAGCGCGCGGGTCCGGAACGGCTCCGGCCAGCCCGCGGGCGGCGAACCCAGCTCACCGCGCAGGAACCCGATCACCGAGTCCGGGATGTCGAAGCTCGCCGGGTCCTTCTCGAAGTCCGCGGGCTCCACCCCGGCCCCGACCAGGTGCAGGGCCAGATCACCGACAACCTTCGACGACGGCGTCACCTTCACCAGCCTGCCCAGCATCCGGTCCGCGGCGGCGTAGCAGTCCTCGATCAGCTCGAACCGGTCGCCCAGCCCGAGCGCGATCGCCTGCTGGCGCAGGTTCGACAGCTGCCCGCCGGGGATCTCGTGGTGGTAGACCCGCCCGGTCGGCGACGCGAGCCCGGACTCGAACGGCGCGTAGACCTTGCGCACCGCCTCCCAGTACGGCTCCATGTCCCCGACCGCGGCCAGGCTCAGCCCGGTCGCACGGTCGGTGTGGTCGGTGGCCGCGACCAGCGCCGACAGCGACGGCTGGCTCGTGGTGCCGGCCATCGAGGCGACCGCGCCGTCGACGGCGTCGACCCCGGCGTCGATCGCCGCGACCAGCGTCGCGAGCTGACCGCCCGCGGTGTCGTGGGTGTGCAGGTGCACCGGGAGGTCGAAGCGTTCCCGCAACGCCGTGACCAGCGTCCGCGCCGCCGGCGGGCGCAGCAGCCCGGCCATGTCCTTGATCGCCAGCACGTGCGCACCGGCCTCGACGATCTCCTCGGCCAGGCGCAGGTAGTAGTCGAGGGTGTAGAGCTTCTCCCCCGGTCCGACAGGTCCGCGGTGTAGCAGAGCGCGACCTCGGCCAGCGCCGTGCCGGTGCTGCGGACGGCGTCGATGGCCGGACGCATCTGGGACACGTCGTTGAGGGCGTCGAAGATCCGGAAGATGTCCATGCCGGTGTCCGCCGCCTCCTGCACGAAGGCGTCGGTCACCTCCGTCGGGTACGGCGTGTAGCCGACGGTGTTGCGCCCGCGCAGCAGCATCTGGGTGCAGATGTTCGGCGCCGCCGCCTTGATCGCGGCGAGCCGGTCCCACGGGTCCTCGGCGAGGAAGCGCAGGGCGACGTCGTAGGTCGCACCGCCCCAGCACTCCAGCGACAGCAGCTCGGGCATGGTGCGCGCCACGTAGGGCGCGACCGCGAGCAGGTCCCGGGTCCGGATCCGGGTCGCCAGCAGCGACTGGTGGGCGTCGCGGAACGTCGTGTCGGTGACGGCGACGGCGGTCTGCTCACGCAGCCCGGCGCGCGAAGCCCTCGGGACCGAGCTCGCGCAGCAGCTGCGCGGAGCCGTCCGGCGCCGGCGTCTCCAGGTCGACACCGGCGGGCAGCTTGTCCACCGGCTCCACGACCAGCGGCCGGTCACCATTGGGCTTGTTGACCGTGACCTCGCCCAGGTACTGCAGGATCCGCGAGCCGCGGTCGGCCGACGGGCGGGCCTTGAGCAGGTGCGGGCGCTCCTCGATGAAGCTGGTGGTCACCCGGCCCTGCTTGAAGTCCTCGTCCTCCAGCACGGCGGCCAGGAACGGCAGGTTCGTCGCCACACCGCGGATCCGGAACTCGGCCAGCGCGCGCCGGGCGCGCCGGGCGGCGTTGGCGAAGTCGTGGCCGTGGCAGGTCAGCTTACCAGCATCGAGTCGAAGTGCGCCGAGACCTCGGCGCCGACGTGCACGGTGCCGCCGTCCAGGCGCACGCCCGGGCCGCCCGGGGAGCGGTAGACCGACAGCGTGCCGACGTCGGGGCGGAACTCGTTGGCCGGGTCCTCGGTGGTGATGCGGGTCTGCATCGCCGCACCGGTGAGGGTGATGTCGTCCTGGGTCAGCCGCAGCTCCGGCAGCGT
>NZ_JAHLJA010000057.1:0-58470 GCF_020496245.1 Pseudonocardia sp. ICBG601
CGGCGGGACCCGGTAGAGCAGGTCCAGCTCCGCGTCCGCGTCCACGCCGGCGGGCCTCAGCTCAGGTTCGCGTGCGTCCCGACCAGGACGGCACGGCCGCGGTGTGGCTGAACAGGGTGAAGGCGAGGACGTGGGCGTCGCGGTGGCGGGCACGTCCAGCGTGGGCACGTCGACGGCGTGCACCACGAAGAAGTACCGGTGCGGGCCGTGCCCGGGCGGGGGTGGCGCGCCCAGGTAGCGGGCCAGGCTCGCGTCGTTGCGCAGCTGGACCGCGCCCTCGGGGAGGCCGGACCCGGTGTCGTCACCGGCGCCGGACGGCAGCGACGTCACCGACGCCGGCAGGTTGAACACCGCCCAGTGCCAGAACCCGGCGACGGTCGGGGCGTCCGGGTCGTAGCAGGTCACGGCGTAGGACCGGGTCCCCTCCGGCGCGCCGGACCAGGACAGCTGCGGCGAGACGTCCTCGCCGCCGCGCGCCGAAGATCCCGGACAGCTGGGGGGTGGCGAGCGCGGTGCCGTCGGCCAGGTCGGTGCTGGTCAGGGTGAACGACGGGACCTGGGGCAGCTCGTCGTAGGGGTTGCGGGGCACGGGATGGACCTCCTCGGGTCGGTGGCGGGTGTCTCGCCGTGATCCTGGCACGGCGCGTCGGCTGCCGTCCGGCGGCGAGGAGGGCAGGGTGTCGGTCCGTGGAGATGCTGCTCGTGCTCGTCGGGATGATGGTGGCCGCGGTCGTCCTGGTCGGGTGGGGGGACCGGCTGCGGCTGCCCTGGCCCGCGCTGATGGTGGTGCTCGGCGTGGTCGTCGCGCTGCTGCCCGGCCTGCCCGACGCGTTCGTCATCGACCCCGAGCTGATCCTGCCGCTGTTCCTGCCGCCGCTGCTGTTCGCCACCGCGCAGCGCACGTCGTGGGCGGTGTTCCGGGCCCGGTGGCGGTCCATCGCGCTGCTCGCCGTCGCGCTGGTGCTGGTCACCGCGACGGTCGTGGCGGGCACGGTGTGGCTGCTGGTCCCGGGGATCGCGGTGACCGCGGCGATCGCGCTGGGCGCGATGGTGGCCCCGCCGGACCCGGTGGCGGTCGAGGCCGTCGCCGGGCAGGTCCCGATCCCGCGCCGGGTGGTGGCCGTGCTGCAGAGCGAGGGGCTGTTCAACGACGCGACAGCCCTGGTCGTGTTCCAGGCCGCGGTGCTCGCCACCGTCTCCGGCGGCGAGCTGAGCCCGCTGGGGCTGGGGCTGCGGTTCGTCCTCGGCGCGGCCGGGGCGGTGCTCATCGGTCTCGGGGTCGCCTGGCTGGCCCGACGGGTGCTCGGCCGGGTCACCGACGCCACCGGACGCAGCGCGCTCACCCTGGTCCTGCCCTTCGCCACCTACCTGGCGGCCGAGGAGCTCGGCGCGTCCGGGGTCATCGCGGTCGTCGTGCTGGCATTGCAGCTGCGGGCCGGGGCGGACGCCGACGAGGCGGCCGAGCGGCTCACCCAGTCCTCGCTGTGGAACGTCGTCGAGCTGCTGGTGACCGGGCTCGCGTTCGGCCTGATCGGGCTCGACCTGCGCCAGGTCGTGCTCGCCGCGGGCGACGAGCTGCCGACGATGCTCGCGCACGCGGCGGTCGTGTGCGTGGTCGTCGTCGCGGTGCGGGTGCTCTGGATGGTCGTCGCCTGGCGGGTGCTGGCCCGCGACGCCGACGGGGCCGCCGCGGCCGGCGCCGCCCCGCTCACCGGACGCGAGGCCGTGCTCCTGTCCTGGTGCGGCATGCGGGGCCTCGCGACGCTCGCCCTCGCGCTGTCGCTGCCGCTGCAGACCGCGACCGGGGCGCCGTTCCCCGCCCGCGACGAGCTCGTCCTCATCGCGGTGTCGGTGCTGTTCGTGACGCTGCTCGTGCCCGGCTTCACCCTGGGCATGCTGGTCCGCGCCCTCGACATCGACGACGAGGCCGACGCCGAGGAGCGGGCCGAACGCGAGATCGTGCTGCGGGCGCGCCGGGCCGCCGTCGCCACCCTGGAGTTCGAACGCACGGTCCGCGGCCTGCCCGAGGAGGTCGGCACCGCCATGCGGGAGCGCGTCGAACGGCTGGAGCGGGTGCTGTCGGGGCAGACGCCGTCGGAGGAGGAACGGTCCCGGATCGCGGCAGTGAAGAAGGCCCGCCGGGCGTTCGCCGAGGCGCAGGCCTCAGCGCTGGCGGCCGCCCGGACCGAGGTGCTGGCCGCGCGGCGCGAGCCCGGTGTCGACCCGCACGCCGTCGACTGGGTGCTGCGCCGCCTCGACCTGCGCACGGTGCTGCTCGACTGAGGACCGGAGGTGTCCGCGTCCGCGGGCACGATCGAGCCATGACGTGCCCGTTCACCGCCCGTACCCGCTCGCTGTCCGAACCGGACCCCGCGCCGACCGCAGGTCCGGTCGTGCGCACGACGCTCCCCGACGGGCCCACCGTGTGGGTGGTCACCGAGGAGGCGCTCGCCCGCCGGGTGCTCACCGACCCGCGGTTCGCCAAGGACCCCGCGCTCGCCCCGCCCGGCGTCACCGACCTCGAACCCCCGGCCGCCGAGCGGCTGTCGCTCACCACCGCCGACGGCGCCGGGCACGCCCGGCTGCGCCGCGCGCACGCCCGCTGCTGTCGGCCCGCGCGCTCGCTCCGTACGCCGGACGGATCCGGTCCCTCGCCGCCGGCCTGCTCGACGGCCTCGGCCCCGGCGAGGTCGACCTCACCGAGGACGTCACCATCCGGTACCCGCTGGCCGTCGTGCTCGAGGTCGTCGGTGCCCCGCCGGGGCTCCTCGACGACGCCGTCGACGCCTGTCGCGCGATGTGGAGCCCCGACCCGGCCGTGGCCGGCGCCGCCTTCGGACGGCTGCAGGCCATCGGCACGGCCGCGGTCACCGACGGGACCGGCGACGGCGTCGCGGCCGGCCTGCGTGCGGCCCTGCCCGACCTCGACGACGCCCAGGTCGGCTACCTCGTGTTCGGCCTGGTGTTCGGCGGTCAGCTCACCACCGACGCCGCGCTCGGCTACGTCGTCGCCCACGCCTTGGACTCCGGGCTCGCCGGCCGCACCGCCGACGAGCTCGACGCGCTGGTCACCGAGGTGCTGCGGGTCCACCCGCCCGCCCCCTACTCGCTGTGGCGCTTCGCCCGCACCGCTCTCGACCTCGCCGGACGGGCGCTGCCCGCCGGGGCTCCGGTGCTCGTCGACATCCGGGGGATCGACGCCCGCCCGACCCAGGGACATCCGCTGACGTTCGGGCACGGCCCGCACTTCTGCGCCGGTGCGCACCTGGCCCGGCTGGAGCTGCGCACGATGCTGGAGGTGCTGCGCGACGACTTCCCCGACGCCCGGCCCACCGTTCCGGCCACCGGCCTCGTCGAGGTGCACCCCGGCGGGTCCGGCGGACCGCGGCTCGCCGGGCTACGGGTGCACCTGCGTCCCGCTCGGTGATCTTCCCCGCAGCCACCGAGCTGCCGCCACATGATGAACTGTGCAGGTGTGGGAACGACGGTCGGTGCGCTCCGCGACGGTGACGGTGGCCCTGGCCGCGCTGCTGGCGGTCGCGCTCCTGGGCTCGCTCGCCTTCGGCGCCGAGGTCCTCCCCGTCGCGAGGGTCGTCGACGCGGTGCTGCAGGACCGTCCCGGCCCGGTCTCGACGATCGTGTGGGACCTGCGGATGCCGCGCTCGCTGCTCGCCGCGATCGTCGGTGCGGGCCTCGCGCTCGCCGGCACCGGGGTGCAGACCCTGGTGCGCAACCCGCTCGCCGACCCCTACCTGCTCGGGGTGTCCTCCGGCGCGAGCGTCGGCGCCACGGCCGTCATCACCACCGGGGTGCTGGGTGCGCTCGGCACCTGGGCGCTGTTCACCGGGGCGCTGCTCGGAGCCCTCGTGGCCGGGGCTCTGGTCGGGGCGATCGCCGTCGCGCAGGGCGGGATCACCCCGATCCGGCTGATCCTCACCGGCACCGTGCTCGGCTCGGCGTTCTCGGCGACGGCGAGCTTCCTCGTGTTCCGCGCCGGCGACCCGGCGGCCGCCCAGTCCGTGCTGTTCTGGCTGCTGGGGAGCCTGTCCGGGGCGCAGTGGGACCGGGTCGCGGTGCCCGCGGTGACCGTCGGGCTGGTGCTCGTCCTGTTCCTGGCCTCCAGCGGCTGGCTCGACGCACTGAACGCCGGACCCGACACCGCGGCGGCGCTCGGCGTGCCGGTCACCGCCGCTCGGGCGGCGCTGTTCGCGGTCTGCGCGACCGCGGTCGGGGTGCTGGTCGCGGTCTCGGGCGCGGTGGGCTTCGTCGGGCTGGTCGTGCCGCACCTGGCCCGGCTGCTCGTCGGCTCCCGGCACCGGGTGCTGGTCCCGGTGTCCGCGCTGGCCGGGGCGCTGTTCCTGGTCGTCGTCGACGTCGCCGCCCGGATCGCGGTGCGGCCCACCGAGATGCCGCTGAGCGTGGTCACCGGGCTGATCGGCGCCCCGGTGTTCCTGGTCCTGATGGGGCGTCGCCGCTACCGGACCGCCGGGAGCACGGCATGAGCCTGCGTGCCGAGACCCTGTCCTGCGTGCTCGGCGGGCGCACCGTGCTGGCCGGGGTCGACCTCGCGGTCGAGCCCGGCGAGGTGCTCGGCGTCGTCGGGCCCAACGGCAGCGGCAAGTCCACCCTGCTGCGCGCCCTCGCCGGGATCCGCCGACCCGCCGCGGGCCGCGTGCTGCTCGACGGCACCCCGCTGACCGCAATGCGGGCCCGGCAGCGGGCTCGGCGGATCGCCTTCGTCGGCCAGGAGGAGGACCTCCCCGCGGACCTGTGCGTCGGGGAGGTCGTCGCGCTCGGCCTGGTCCCGCACCGGCCGCCGTGGTCGGGTGGCGACGCGGCCGAGCGGGCAGCGGTCACCGCGGCGCTGGCCGCGGTCCAGCTCGACGGCCTGGCCGACCGGCCGGTCGACCGGCTCTCCGGCGGGGAACGGCGCCGGGTGCTGCTCGCCCGCGGGCTCGCCCAGGACGCCGGGGTCCTGCTGCTCGACGAGCCCACCAACCACCTCGACGTCCGGCACGCGCTGGGCCTGCTGGAGCTGGTGCGCTCACATTGGCCGGACCGTCGTGGTGAGCCTGCACGACCTCGACCTCGCGGACCGCTGGTGGCGACCGCCTCGTCGTGCTGCACGACGGCCGGGCCCTCCCGGCCGTGCCCGACCTCGACCCCGACACCGTCTCACGGGTCTTCGGGGTCGCCGCCGCCCGCGTCACGCACCCGGTGACCGGGCGGTCCCGCCTCCTGCTCGACCTACCCGGGGAGACTCCGTGACGCTCGTGCCCACCCGTCCACTGCGGCTGTCCGCCGTCCTCGCCGCGGCGGCGGTCGCCCTCGCAGCCTGCTCGGCCCCGGCCCCGGCACCGCCCGCCGCCGATGCCCCGGCCGGCACGGTCACCGTGACGAACTGCGGGACCCCGGCGTCGTTCCCGTCCCCGGCGCAGCGCATGTTCGTCAACGACGGCAACATGATCTCGATGGTCCTGGCGCTCGGCGCCCAGGACCGGGTCGCCGCGGTGTCGAGCATGCAGCGCGACGCCGAGACGCTGCGCCGCCACTACGGCGCCGCCGTCGACGGCCTGGCCCAGGCGGCGCCGCAGTACCCGACCCTGGAGACGGTCCTGGCCCGCGACCCCGACGTGATGGTCGCCGGCTGGAACTACGGCTACAGCGAGGAGAAGAACCTCACCCCGGCCCGGCTGCGCGAGCAGGGCATCGCCCCGTACGTGCTGACCGAGTCCTGCCGTCAGGCCGACGGGCAGCGCGCCCGCGGCATCGTCGACCCCTGGACGGCGCTGCGCGAGGACCTGCACAACCTCGGCACGATCACCGGGCACACCGCCGACGCCGACCGCGTCGTCGCCGACCTCGACGACCGGCTCGCCGCGCTGGGGAGGGCACCGAAGGCCGCGACCCCGCCGACGGTGTTCCTGTTCGACAGCGGCACCGAGTCGCCGTACTCCAGCGGCCGCTTCGGCGCCCCGCAGGCGATCATGGAAGCGGCCGGGGCGCGCAACGCGCTGTCCGACGTCGACGACACCTGGACCCAGGTCTCGTGGGAGCGGGTCGCGACGGCGCAGCCCGCCGCGTTCCTGTTCGTCGACTATCCGCCGCAGACCTTCGCCGAGAAGGTCGCGGTGCTCAAGAGCCGCCCCGACACCCGCGACCTGCCCGCGGTCCGGGAGAACCGCTTCCTGAACCTGCCCTACGCCCTGTGGACCTCGGGTCCGCTCAACGTCGACGCCGCCGAGCAGGTGCGGGCGGCGCTGGAGCGCTGGAACCTGGTGCCCGCCTCCGGCCTGACCCCGGCGTCCGACGACGTGCCCCGCAGCTGAGTGCGCAGGTCCCGGGGGTGCCGCGCGGCGCCCCCGGGACCTCCGATCCGATCCGGGCCGGTCGGGTCAGGTGATCGTCATGCCGCCGTCGACGGCCCAGGTCTGACCAGTGACGTAGCCACCGGCCGCCGAGGCGAGGAACAGCACGGCCGCCGTCAGCTCCTCCGGGTCGCCCTTGCGGCCCACCGGGATCCGCTCGGTCATCCGCTCCAGGTAGCCGTCCGGGTACTGCTCGGTCATCTCCGAGGCGAAGAAGCCGGGGGCGACCGCGTTGACCCGGATCCCGCGCCGCCCGGTCCACTGCTGGGCCAGGTCGCGGGTCAGGCCGACGATCGCCGCCTTGGACGCGGAGTAGGCCGCCTGCGGCAGCGACGCCGTGGTCAGGCCCAGGATCGAGGAGATGTTGACGATGCTCGACCCCGGCGCCATGTGCGCCGCGCAGGCCTGCGCCATCCAGTAGGAGCCGTTGAGGTTGACGTCGATGACCGAGGTGAACTGGTCGGGGGTCTCCTTCAGGGCCGGGACGGCGGTGCCGATCCCGGCGTTGTTCACCAGCACGTCGAGCCGACCGAACTCGTCGACGGCGGCCTGCGCCAGCGCCCGGCAGTCCTCGGGCTTCGCCACGTCGGTGGCGACGGCGACCGCGCGCCTACCCGTCGCCTCGACCAGTGCCACCGTGTCGGCCAGCTTGTCGACCCGTCGCGCGCCCAGCACGAGGTCCGCGCCGGCCTCGGCGAGGCCCTTCGCGAAGGCCACACCGAGGCCGGACGACGCACCGGTGACGACGGCGACCCGGCCGTCCAGTCGGAACCGCTCCATCACAGTCACGCAGGGACCCTAACCCGGATCAGTCGCGGAGCCTCTCGGCGAGCTGGGGGACGAGCCGCTCCAGGGCGAACGGGGCCGAGAGCACGCTGTTGTAGGTCATCGCGCCCCGGGTGTCGGCGTCGGGCACGACCATGTCGCCACGGGCGACGACCGGGACCTGCCGCAGGACCGGGTCGGAGTCGACCTGCTGCTTCGTGGCGCCCTCGTCGGCCAGCATCACCAGCACGTCGCCGTCGAGCAGGCCGGCCTGCTCGGAGGAGACCTCGACGTAGAAGCTCTTCCGGTCGTCGCGCTCGGCGATCGCCGGCGGCTGCGCGAAGCCGAGGCCGGTCATGAACTGCCCGCGTGCGTCGGCGGCGGTGAAGGCGCCGTACTTGCCGTCGAAGGGCAGCACCGTGGCGCCGACCTTGCCGCGGAACTCCGGGTGCGCAGCGACGGCGTCGGAGAACGCGGCGTCGGCGGTGCGGATCAGCTCCTCGCCGCGCGCGGTCTCACCCAGCGCGGTGGCGACGGCGCGCATCTGGTCGGTGCGGCTCACCCCGAACGCGATCGTGCCGGCGGGCCGCGCGACGACCGGCGCGATCGCGGTCAGCTGGTCGTAGGCGGCCTGGTCGATGCTCGAGGACAGCGCGATGATGACGTCCGGGCGCAGCGCGGCGATGCGCTCCAGGTTCGGCTCGGTCTCGGTGAGGAGCTGCGGTGCCTCACCCCGCACCAGGCCGCGAGCCCACGGCCCGAGCCCTCCGGTCTCCTCGTAGAAGGCGTAGCCGGCCAGCGCGACCGGGGTGACGCCGAGGGCGAGGACGGGGTCGGCGTCGGTGACGCCGAGGGCCACCACGCGCTGCGGGCGGGCGGGGATCTCCGCGGTGCCGAAGGCGTTGTCGATGCGGACGGGGAACGCGCCGTCGGAGCCGGACGGCGCGGCGGCCGGGCCCGGATCGGAGGCGCAGGCGGTGAGCAGGCCCGCGAGGGCCAGCAGGATGATCAGTCGTCGGAGCACGCCGGGACAATAGCCGAGGCTTACCTAACCCGGAATGTCCGGAAGGTCTCGCGGCCGCGCGTTCGCACCGGTCGACGCGGCGCGGACCGGTGCGAACGCGCCGGGTCAGTCGCGCGGGCGGCGCTTGCGGGCCACGACGGCCCGGTACAGCAACGGGTCACGGCTGGTCGCGAGCCGGTGCCGGTAGACGGTCGCGCCGAGCTCCTCGAGCTCGCCGGAGGCCAGCAGCGACGAGATGAGGCCGGCGAACCCGGAGGTGTCGCCGTCGGTCAGGAAGTCGTCCCGCAGGGTGATCGCGACGAAGCCGTCGTCGGCGACCATGTCGAACGCGGTGCGGAACGCAGCGGGTGGGATGTCACCGAAGCCGAGCGCGGCGACGCAGGTCAGGGCGTCGAAGCCGCCCGAGGAGATGTTCTCGACGGTCTCGTCGTCGAGGGCGGTGAGGTCGACGACGTGGTAGTCGTCGTAGACCCCGGGGCGGTCGCGTTCGGCGGCGTCGCGGGCCTCGGGGAGGATGTCGATCCCCACCACCTTCCCGACTCCGCGGGCGCGCAGCTCCTCGGCGACGATGCCGTTGCCGGCGCCGACGTCGAGCACGCGCAGCCCGGACGGGTCGACACCCACGGCGTCGAGCTGCTCGGCCAGGGCGCCCGCGACCACGGCCGGGGACTGGCACTGCAGGATGTCGTAGAACAGCTTCTCGTAGAGGCCGGGGATCTTGAACAGCTCGTCGTAGTCGTGGAAGCGGTACTCGGTCCACCCGTGTCCGAGGTCGATGACGCAGTACTCCGCGTCCTGCTCGAACGAGGTCGTGGGCTCCGGCAGAGCAAGCCGGTAGGACGGTTCGGAACGCTCGACGGCCATGAAAATCCTTCCTGGTCGGGAACGGACACCTCGACGCTAGTGCACCCGAGGCATCCGATCGGGGGTGAGCGACGTCGCACGGACCGCGATGTGACGCGGCGGTAGGGGGTGACACGATCGGCAGCGGGAGACACCCGGAGATCACCGTCGATCAGCGAGGAGAGACATGACCCAGCAGCAGAGGACCGCGATCGTCACCGGTGGGCGCGCGGCATCGGGGCCGCCACCGCGATCCGGCTCGCCGCCGACGGACACAAGGTCGCGGTGCTGGACCTGGAGGAGTCGGCCGCGAAGGCGACCGTCGAGGCCATCGAGTCCGCGGGCGGGACCGCGGCCGCGTTCGGTGCGAACGTCGCCGACGAGCAGGCCGTCGCCGCCGCCGTCGACGCGGTCACCGAGCGCCTCGGCGCACCCACCGTGCTGATCAACAACGCCGGCATCACCAAGGACAACCTGCTGTTCAAGATGACCGTCGACGACTGGGACGCGGTCATGGGTGTGCACCTGCGCGGGGCCTTCCTGATGACCCGCGCGGTGCAGAAGCACATGGTCGACGCCGCCTGGGGCCGGGTCGTGAACCTGTCCTCGACCTCCGCGCTGGGCAACCGCGGCCAGGCGAACTACTCCGCGGCGAAGGCCGGCATGCAGGGCTTCACCAAGACCCTGGCGATCGAGCTCGGCAAGTTCGGCGTCACCGCGAACTGCATCGCCCCCGGCTTCATCGCCTCGGAGATGACCAAGGCGACCGCCGAGCGGATCGGCGTGGACTGGGAGGACTTCAAGGCCGCCCGGGCCAAGGAGATCCCGGTGCAGCGCCCCGGCGCGCCGAGGACATCGCCCAGACCGTGTCGTTCTTCGTCGACGAGCGCTCGTCGTTCGTGAGCGGCCAGGTCATCTACGTGGCCGGCCCGAAGGCCTGACCCGCCCCACGACGGCAGAACGGGCCGGCACCGCAGCTGCGGTGCCGGCCCGTTCTGCCGTCGCGGGTGTCAGGACCTGGTGGTCATCGGCACGATCGCCCAGCCGGGGATGTCCTCCTGGCCGGACACCGGCACCGCGTCGGCGGAGAAGTTGACCAGCAGCATCGAGCCGTCGGCCGCGCGGAAACCGCCCAGCGAGGAGCCGTCGGTGGCCCGGCCCAGCTCGACGGTGCCCTCCCGGAGCCGGGGCACCAGCCAGCGCCACGCCTCGGTCAGCGGGGTCGCCTGGCCGCCGTTCTCCTCGGTGGCCGGGGTCCACAGCGAGGAGTACTCGAGCGAGCTGCTGCCCTCGGGACCCCACAGCAGCGCGCCCTGGGTGCCGGAGCGGGCCATCGCCTGCAGTGCGGCGATCGTCGAGACCGCGCTGGCGGGGGAGTCGAAGCCGGCCTGGGCGTCGGCGGGGACGTTCGCGTAGAACTCGGCCCACCAGATGGGCAGCTGCGTCCGCTCCTGGATCCAGCGGTCGATCACCGAGAACTTCTCCGCGCCGACGTCGACCGGGGAGATCGCGTCCTGCTGTCCGCGGTTGGTGGTCGAGCCGTCGACGACGATGAAGTCCGCACCGACGTTGTTCTTCAGCCAGTAGTCCAGGACGTCGAGCGGGCGCTGGTCGAGCGCCCCCCAGGGGCCGCGGATGTTCGAGGCGTCGTGCGAGTCGACCGGGACGCTGCTCATGACGACGTAGGGGCCGCCGACCTGCACGTCGGGCCGGACGGACTTCACGGCCTGGTAGACCTGGTTGTAGAAGTTCGTGTAGCCCTCGTAGTCCCAGCGGTTCTCGGCCTGGTTGTAGAAGCCCTTCAGCTCGTTCCACACCAGGACGCGGTCGACCTGCGGGTACCGCTGCACGGCCTCGCGGGCGAGGTTGGCGAAGTCGGCGAAGTGCTCGGGCAGCGGGGCCTTCTCGAGCCGGTCCCAGCGGGTGTCGCCGCTGTCGCGCGGTGCGCCCTTCATCCAGTCCGGGGAGCAGCACAGCGTCAGCATCGCCTTGCCGCCGGTCTCCTCGGTGAGCTGCATCCGGCGGTCCAGCGAGCCCCAGTCGAACTCACCGGGCCGCGGCTCGGGGTTGAGCGTGCCGAAGCCCATGATGTGGTGGTTCTGGTACTCCTGGCCGAGGCTCGACAGGATGTCGACCCCGCGCTGGCGGGCCTGTGCGGGCTCGGTGTCGTCGAGGCTGTCCTGGGTGTGGGTCACCCCGATCTCCATCGGTCCCGGCTGCTTGTCCCACCGCCAGCTGCCCAGGTCGACGGCCTTCGCGGAGGCCTCCAGGGCCGACGACGGCGCGGTGCCGCCGGCGGTGTCGTCACCGCCGACCCCCGAGGTGCAGGCGGCGAGGGCCAGGACCCCCGAGAGCACCAGGGCCAGGGCCGGGGCCCGGCGCAGGCCGGACCGGAACCGGGGGGTCCGCGACGCGGACCTCGGTCCTGACGTCGTCGGGGAGGGACGGCGTGACGCTCGCACGGGGTGGTGACCTCACGTTCTGACCGGACGCGGCGCCGGGCGGATGCCGTGGCGCGCGCGGGCTCGTACTGACTCCTGCACTCCTGCGCGGGACGGTGTCCCGGCGAGGTGCTCCCAGCGTGTCAGGGGCCTCCTGTGACCTGACTGAGAGCGTGTTTGGAAATGGTGGGTGTGTCGGGATGGTCGACACGGCTGGGGTGCTCCATCGTGGTCGGCATGCAGGAACGACCGCGCCGGTACCCCTCGGACACCAGTGATGCCCAGTGGGTGGTGATCGAGCCGTTGTTACCGCCGCTCGCGCGGCGGGGCGGCCTGTTGCTCATGCTCGTCGGGACGTGCTGGACGCGATCTTGTATGTCGTGCGGACCGGGTGTGCCTGGCGGGCGTTGCCGGTGGACTTCCCGCCCTGGCAGACCGTCTACTGGTACTTCAACCAGTGGGAACAGCAGAAGGTCACCGAGAAGATCCTCCCGGTCGTGCGGGGGCAGTTACGTATCGCCGAGGGCCGTGATCCGGAGCCGAGTGCGGGGATCATCGATTCCCAGTCGGTCAAGGGCGCCGACACCGTCGGCCAGGACTCCCGCGGCTACGACGCCGGGAAGAAGACAGGCGGACGGAAACGGTTCATCGTGACCGACACCCTCGGTCTGCTGCTGACCACGATGGTGTGCTCGGCCTCGGTACAGGACCGCGACGGCGCCAAGCCGATCCTGCTCAACCTCTACCTGCGCACCAGGGTGCGGTTCGTCTACGCCGACGCCGGCTTCGCCGGGCGACTGCTCGACTGGGCCGCCACGATCCTGCAGACAACGATCGAGATCATCCGCAAGCCACCCGAGCAGCGCGGATTCACCGTCCTCCCACGAAGGTGGGTGGTCGAACGGACCCTGGCCTGGCTCACCGCACACCGACGCCTGGCCCGAGACTACGAACGCCACCCCACCACATCCGAAGCCATGATCCGCTGGGCCGCGATCAACACCATCACCCGCCGCATCGCCCGTGGATACCCCGCCACCCGCCAGCAGAAACACACGACACCCTCAACCCACTAGAATTTCCAAACACGCTCTGAGAGAACCCCGGGCGCGCCCGGAGCCGGCGCGAGCCCGCTATCGGACGTTCGGAGCAGGGTAGGGCCGCGGTTCGCGAGGGCTGCACGCAGCCCCGTCACGCAGGTGGACCTTCTTGTCGCGCAGCGTGTACACGCGGTCGGCCCGCGGCAGTACCGCCGGGTCGTGGGTGATGAGCAGCACCGCGCGCCCCGCCGCGGCGGCGAGCAGGTCGTCGAGGACGGCGTCGCGGGTGTCCGGGTCGAGGTGGGCGGTGGGCTCGTCGAGCACCAGCACCGCCGGTCGACGAGCAGCGCGCGGGCCAGCGCGAGCCGCCGGCGCATCCCACCGGACAGCCGGGCGCCGTGTGCGCCGACCTCGTCGTCGAGCGCCAGCCCGTGAGACCGACCCGGCGCAGGACGTCGTGCAGGACGGCGTCGTCGGCGTCGGGGGCGGCCAGGCGCAGGTTCTCCCGGACCGTCGAGTCGAACACGTGCGGGTCGGCCGGCACCCGGAGACCACCGCGCGGACCTCCTCGGGTGCCCGCACCGCCAGGTCGTGCCCGTCGAGCCGGACGGTGCCCGCGCGCGGGTCGAGGAACCGGAACAGCACCGCGGCCCAGCGTCGACTTGCCCGACCCCTCGGGCCGACCAGCGCCACGACCTCCCCGCGCGCCGACATCGAGGTCCACCCCCTGCAGGACGGTGCGGCCGCGACCGTCCGGTCCCGGTCCCGGCCAGGCCGCGGTGAGACCGCGGATCGCCAGGTCGCCGCGACGGGGCAGCGGTGGGGAGCCCGGTTCGCGGTGCGCGACGGCGGGGGCGGCGTCGAGCACCGGCACCAGCCGGGCCAGCCCGGCGCGGACCGCGGCGAGCCGGGCCGCGGCGGCGGCGGGCAGCGGCGCGACGATCTCGAACGCGGCAGCGCCGTCAGCACCAGCACGGCCAGCGGGACCGCGCCGAGGGCACCGGCGTCGACGGCGGCGACACCCAGCAGCAGCGTCCCGGCCAGGGTGAGCCCGGCGACCAGGGCACCGGAGCCCGCGCCGAGGCCGAGCAGCGCGCGTCCCGGCGCGGCTGCGGTCAGCTCGGCATCGGCCCGGGCGACCGCGTCGACGGCGTGGCCGGTCGCGCCGTGGGCCGCAGCTCGGGGCCGCCGTCGAGCAGGTCGACCTTGGCGGTCGTGCGGACCGGGTGTGCCTGGCGGGCGTTGCCGGTGGACTTCCCGCCCTGGCAGACCGTCTACTGGTACTTCAACCAGTGGGAACAGCAGAAGGTCACCGAGAAGATCCTCCCGGTCGTGCGGGGGCAGTTACGTATCGCCGAGGGCCGTGATCCGGAGCCGAGTGCGGGGATCATCGATTCCCAGTCGGTCAAGGGCGCCGACACCGTCGGCCAGGACTCCCGCGGCTACGACGCCGGGAAGAAGACAGGCGGACGGAAACGGTTCATCGTGACCGACACCCTCGGTCTGCTGCTGACCACGATGGTGTGCTCGGCCTCGGTACAGGACCGCGACGGCGCCAAGCCGATCCTGCTCAACCTCTACCTGCGCACCAGGGTGCGGTTCGTCTACGCCGACGCCGGCTTCGCCGGGCGACTGCTCGACTGGGCCGCCACGATCCTGCAGACAACGATCGAGATCATCCGCAAGCCACCCGAGCAGCGCGGATTCACCGTCCTCCCACGAAGGTGGGTGGTCGAACGGACCCTGGCCTGGCTCACCGCACACCGACGCCTGGCCCGAGACTACGAACGCCACCCCACCACATCCGAAGCCATGATCCGCTGGGCCGCGATCAACACCATCACCCGCCGCATCGCCCGTGGATACCCCGCCACCCGCCAGCAGAAACACACGACACCCTCAACCCACTAGAATTTCCAAACACGCTCTGAGAGAACCCCGGGCGCGCCCGGAGCCGGCGCGAGCCCGCTATCGGACGTTCGGAGCAGGGTAGGGCCGCGGTTCGCGAGGGCTGCACGCAGCCCCGTCACGCAGGTGGACCTTCTTGTCGCGCAGCGTGTACACGCGGTCGGCCCGCGGCAGTACCGCCGGGTCGTGGGTGATGAGCAGCACCGCGCGCCCCGCCGCGGCGGCGAGCAGGTCGTCGAGGACGGCGTCGCGGGTGTCCGGGTCGAGGTGGGCGGTGGGCTCGTCGAGCACCAGCACCGCCGGGTCGACGAGCAGCGCGCGGGCCAGCGCGAGCCGCCGGCGCATCCCACCGGACAGCCGGGCGCCGTGTGCGCCGACCTCGTCGTCGAGCGCCAGCCCGGTGAGACCGACCCGGCGCAGGACGTCGTGCAGGACGGCGTCGTCGGCGTCGGGGGCGGCCAGGCGCAGGTTCTCCCGGACCGTCGAGTCGAACACGTGCGGGTCGGCCGGCACCCCGGAGACCACCGCGCGGACCTCCTCGGGTGCCCGCACCGCCAGGTCGTGCCCGTCGAGCCGGACGGTGCCCGCGCGCGGGTCGAGGAACCGGAACAGCACCGCGGCCAGCGTCGACTTGCCCGACCCGCTCGGGCCGACCAGCGCCACGACCTCCCCGCGCCCGACATCGAGGTCCACCCCCTGCAGGACGGTGCGGCCGCGACCGTCCGGTCCCGGTCCCGGCCAGGCCGCGGTGAGACCGCGGATCGCCAGGTCGCCGCGACGGGGCAGCGGTGGGGAGCCCGGTTCGCGGTGCGCGACGGCGGGGGCGGCGTCGAGCACCGGCACCAGCCGGGCCAGCCCGGCGCGGACCGCGGCGAGCCGGGCCGCGGCGGCGGGCAGCGGCGCGACGATCTCGAACGCGGCCAGCGCCGTCAGCACCAGCACGGCCAGCGGGACCGCGCCGAGGGCACCGGCGTCGACGGCGGCGACACCCAGCAGCAGCGTCCCGGCCAGGGTGAGCCCGGCGACCAGGGCACCGGAGCCCGCGCCGAGGCCGAGCAGCGCGGCGTCCCGGCGGGCGGTGCGGGTCAGCTCGGCATCGGCCCGGGCGACCGCGTCGACGGCGTGGCCGGTCGCGCCGTGGGCCAGCAGCTCGGGGCCGCCGTCGAGCAGGTCGACCAGGGCGGTCGCCAGCCGGTCCCGCGCGACGCCCGCGCGCTCGGCGGGCCGCCGCGACAGCGCCGCGGCGAGGGCGGGCACCGCGACCCCGGCGAGCAGCAGCCCGCCCGCGAGCAGCGCGCCGCCGGGGAGGTGGAGCGCGGTGGCGAGCAGCACCGCACCGGACCCGGCGACCGCGGCCGCGACGACCGGCAGCATCCCGCGCACGACCAGGTCCTGCACGGAGTCGGTGTCGCCGACCAGCCGGGCGACGAGCTCGCCGGACCGGAACCGGTGGACCGGCTCGGTGGCGGCGAGCCGGGCGTAGACGCGGCCGCGCATGTCCGACAGCGCGCGCAGGGCGGCGTCGTGCCCGACCAGCCGCTCGGCGTAGCGGGCCACCCCGCGTCCGACGCCGAGGGCACGGGTGAGCACGACGGCGACCGACAGCGCCGTCACCGACGGGTGCTGGGCGGCGGTGGCGAGCAGCCAGGCGGCCAGCGACAGCAGCCCGGCACCGCAGGCGGTGGCGAGCGCGCCGAGCAGCGCGCCGCCGACGACGCCGCGCAGCCGGGGCGCCAGCACGCTGCGGGCCAGCGACCAGGGGCTCATCGGGGACCCCCGGCCGGGGTGATCGTGGCGGGGGTGATCGTGGCGGGGGTGATCGTGACCGTGCGGTCGGTGTGCTCGGCCCAGCCCGCGTCGTGGGCGACGACGACCGCGGTGCGCCCGCGCAGCAGCTCGGTGGCCGCGGTGCGGACCGCGGCGGCGGAGTCGGGGTCGAGGTGCGCGGTCGGCTCGTCG
This sequence comes from Pseudonocardia sp. ICBG601, assembly GCF_020496245.1. Classification (NCBI taxonomy): domain Bacteria; kingdom Bacillati; phylum Actinomycetota; class Actinomycetes; order Pseudonocardiales; family Pseudonocardiaceae; genus Pseudonocardia; species Pseudonocardia sp. ICBG601. The sequence goes on from NZ_JAHLJA010000057.1 coordinate 16,349, forward strand.
AGCAGGACCAGCGGCGCGTCGCGCAGGAACGCCCTGGTCAGCGCGACCCGCTGGCGCTCTCCGGAGGACAGCTGCGTGCCGCCCTCACCGAGCACGGTGTCCCAGCCCCGGGGCAGCCGGGCGACGACGGTGTCGAGCCCGGCCCGGCGTGCGGCCGCGCGGACGGCGTCGTCGGTGACGTGGTCCCGTCCGGCGACGAGCCGGACGTTGGCGGCGACGGTGTCGGCGAACAGGTGCGGCTGCTGCGGGACCCAGGCCACCCCGCGCCGCCAGGCGTCGAGGTCCACCTCCGCGAGCTCGGCGCCGGTTCCGTCCCGGCCGTGCACGATCACGGTGCCGCCGGTCGGGACGACGGTGCCGAGCAGCACGCCGAGCAGGGTGGACTTCCCGGCCCCGGACGGGCCGCGCAGCAGCACCGTCTCACCGGGGGCGAGGGTCAGCGACAGCCCGGCGACGGCGTCGGTGTCCGCGCCGGGGTAGCGCACCCGCAGCCCGTCGACGGTCAGGCCGCGCCCGGCCGGGTCGGCGGGCGGCACCGGAGCGGTCCCGCCGGTGGCGCCGCCGACGGGGCGGTCGAGCTCGGCGAACACCTGCCGGGCGGCGGCGACCCCCTCCATGCTGGCGTGGAACCGGGCACCGACCTCGCGCAGCGGCAGGTACGCCTCCGGGGCCAGGACCAGCACGAACAGCGCGGTGGCGTAGTCGAGGTTCCCGTAGAGCAGCCGCAGTCCGACCTCGACGGCGACCAGGGCGACGGCGAGCGTCGCGAGGACCTCCAGCACGAACGCGGACAGGAACGCGACCCGCAGGGTGCCGGTCATGGCGTGCCGGTGGGCGTCGGTGGTCTCCCGGACCTTTCCCGCGACGACCTGCGCACGGCGGAACAGCGCGAGGGTCGGCAGCCCCTGCACGACGTCGAGGAAGTGCCCGCCGAGGCGCGACAGCAGCCGCCACTGGCGGTCGGTCCTGGCCCGGGTGTGCATCCCGACCAGGACCATGAACAGCGGGATCAGCGGCAGCGTCACCCCGATGACGACCGCGGAGATCCAGTCGGCGTCCGCGACGACGATCAGCACCGCGACCGGGACCAGGACGGCGAGCACCAGCTGGGGCAGGTAGCGGGCGAAGTAGTCGTCGAGGGCGTCGAGCCCGCGGGTGGCGAGGGTGACGACCTCGCCGGAGGACCGCCGCGGGTCCGGCGCGGCGAGCGCGAGCCGGCGCACGAGCTGCATCCGCAGCTGGGACTTGGCGCGGGCGGCGCTGCGCAGTGCCGCGGACTCCGCGCCGTAGGACAGCAGCGCCCGCGCCACCGCGACGACGGCGACGCCCCCGACCAGCCAGGCCAGGGTGTCGAGCCCGGCGCCCGGACCGGTGGGCGTGCCGTCGGTGGCGAACGACGGCGTCGCCCCGGCCACCACCCGCGACACGAGCCAGGCCTGGGCCAGGATCAGCCCGGTCGCGGCGACCCCGCAGCCCGCGGCGACGGCCAGGTGCACCCGGACCGCGCTCGCGGTGCGCAGCAGCCGCGGGTCGACGGGCGGGCCGCCCGCGGGCGGCGCCCCGGCGGTGCCCGACGGGACCGGCGGAGCCGACGGGGTGGACGGGCGCGACACGGTCGTCATCGTGGCGCCGGTACCGCGGTGCCACGAGGGCCGGAGGGCCCCTCCGGTGCGACCCGCGCCCCGCCGAGGCGCTTGCGGAACACCCAGTAGCTCCAGGACTGGTAGGCGAGGACCAGCGGCAGGAACACGGCCGCGACCCAGCTCATGACCGTGAGCGTGTAGGGCGCGGACGCGGCGTTCGCGACGGTCAGGGTGTGGGCGGGGTCGGTGGTCGAGGGCAGCAGCGACGGGTACAGCTGCCCGAACAGCACGACCGACAGCCCGCCGATCGACAGCGCGGTGGCGGTGAACGCCCATCCCTCGCGGCCGAGCAGCAGCGCCACCCCGGCCGCGGCGAGGGCCAGCCCGCTGACCCAGGCGACCGTGCCGGTCCAGGACGGCTCACGCAGCGCGAGCGTCGCGGCCAGGAAGGCGACGGTGACCAGCAGGACCGGGACCACCGCCCGCAGGGCGAACCGGCGTGCCCGGTACCGCACCGGCCCGTCGGTCTTGAGCGCCAGGAACACCGCGCCGTGCAGGAGGAACAGCGCAGTGGTGACGACGCCGCCGAGCAGGGCGTAGCCGTTCAGCAGGTCCGCGAGCGAGGCCGTGACCACGGTGTTCTGCCCACTGCCCGGGGCACTCAGCACGGTCGGCAGGCCGCGGACCAGGTTGGCGAGCACCACGCCCCACACGAAGGCCGGGACCAGCGACCCGAGACCGATCATGAGGTCCCAGCGGGCCTTCCAGGACGCGTCGGAGCGCTTGTGCCGGTACTCCAGCCCGACCCCGCGCACGATCAGGCCCAACAGGACGAGCAGCACCGGCAGGTAGAGGCCCGACAGCGTCGCGGCGTACCAGGCGGGGAAGGCGGCGAACATCGCGCCGACGGCGGCGATCAGCCACACCTCGTTGCCGTCCCACACCGGGCCGATCGCGCCGAGCGCCGCCTCGCGGTCGGCCTCCTCGTCGCGGCCCAGGACGCGGACCAGCATCCCGACGCCGAAGTCGAACCCCTCGAGCACCAGGTAGCCGGTCCACAGCACGGCCACGGCCAGGAACCAGATCGTGGGCAGGTCCATCGTCGTCCCTCCGCAGGTCAGTAGCTGAACGCCGCGGGGCGGCGCTCGTCGTCGGTGCCGACGGCGGCGCCGTCGTCGGGACGGCCGTCGGGGCCGTCGGGATCGTCGGTGTAGGGGAGTGCGGCGCCGGGACCGGCCTGCACGTAGCGGAACAGCAGCCGCACCTCGACGACGGCGAGCACCCCGTAGAGCGCGGTGAACGTGGCCAGGGAGAACGCGACCTGGCCCAGGCTCACCCCGGGGGAGACGCTCTGGGCGGTGAGCAGCTCGCCGTGCACCGTCCAGGGCTGGCGGCCCATCTCGGTCAGCACCCAGCCGGCGATGTTCCCGGCCAGCGCCGCGGGCAGGGCGGCGATCACGCCCCGGTAGGCCCACCGCCGGAGCCGCCGGCCGGAGCCGGTGCCCCGTCGCGGGTAAAGCCGGGCAGCCGTCCGCCGCGGGTGAGCCAGAGCCCGGCCGTCGCGACCGCGACCCCGGCCAGGCCGAGGCCCATCATCAGTCGGAACGCCCAGTAGAGGACGGCGATGTTGGGCCGGTAGTCCCCGGGGCCGTAGAGCGCCTCGTACTGTGCCTGCACGTTCTCGATGCCCTGCACCGGGCCCCACGGGCTCCCGGTGGCCAGGAAGCTCAGGACGCCGGGGATCTGCACGTTGATGTGGTTGCGGCTGCCCTGGACGTCGCCGACGGCGAACAGCGAGAACCCGGCCGACTCCTCGGTCTGCCACAGCGCCTCGGCCGAGGCGAGCTTCATCGGCTCGTAGGTGGCGGCCAGCTTGGCCTGGTGGTCACCGGAGGCGATGACCAGCACCCCGGCGACGAGGGTGACGAGGAACCCGGTGCGCAGGGTCTTGCGGAACAGCGTGTGCTCGCTCGGGTGCGGCGTCGCGTCACCGGGACGGCGCCAGCGCTCGCGCATCAGCTTCCAGGCGCTGACCGCGGCGACGAACAGGCCCGCGATCAGGAACGCCGCGGCGACGACGTGGGCGTAGGTCGACCAGGCCTGCGGGTTGGTCAGCACGGCGCCGATGTCGGTGAGCCGGGCCCGGCCGGTGGCGCGGTCGACCTCGTAGCCGACCGGGTTCCGCATCCAGGCGTTCGCCGCGAGGATGAAGTACGCCGAGAGGTTCGATCCGATCGCGGCGGCCCAGATGCAGGCCAGGTGCACGCCCCGGCGCAGCCGGTCCCACCCGAAGATCCACAGCCCGATGAAGGTGGACTCGAGGAAGAAGGCGATGAGCGCCTCCATCGCCAGCGGCGCGCCGAACACGTCGCCGACGAAGGTGGAGTAGGCGCTCCAGTTCATCCCGAACTGGAACTCCTGCACGATCCCGGTGACCACGCCCATCGCGAAGTTGATCAGGAACAGCTTCCCGAAGAACTTCGTCGCCCGCAGGTACTCCTCCCGGCCCGTGCGGAACCAGGCGGTCTGCAGCGACGCGACGATCACCGACAGCCCGATGGTCAGCGGCACGAACAGGAAGTGGTAGATCGTGGTGATCCCGAACTGCCAGCGAGCCAGGTCGAGCGCGTCCATCGGGACCTCCCGAGCGAAGTTCTACGTCCAGTAGTAGTTCTACCGGAAGTAGAAGATCAGTGGGGATCCGGGCCCGGTGGCGCTGGACACGCGGGCCGCCGCGGGTGCGCTCGCCCCCCAGGTCCGAGGGGCTCCGTCCGGCCCGGTCAGGCGACGGCGAGCGTGCGCCGCAGGAAGTCCACCTGTGCGGCCACCGACCGTTCGAACATCTCGCCGAGGTAGATGTCGAAGTGCCCGCACGGCAGCTCCAGCACCTCCGAGCCCGCCCCGGCCCGCGCGGCGACCGCACGCACCGACGCCGGCGGCGCGATCGAGTCCCGCGCCGCGACGACGACGAGGATCGGCGCCCGCAGCCGCCGCGCCGCCGTCACCGGGCGGTTGAGCGGGATCCGCAGCGCGCCCCGGGCCCGCATGGTGTTGCGGAACCCGGGTCCGGCGATCGAGGAGTAGCCGCTCTCGGCGTCGTGCGAGGTGATCGCCGCGGTCGACCCGGGCGGCCCGAACACCGCGATCCGGTGCGGCGAGCGCCCGAGCAGCCCGGCGGCGGCGTCGCGCAGGCCGTGCCCGGTGAGGCGGGCCAGCTGCCCGGGCCCGGCGTAGCGCAGGATCTCCAGCAGCGCGGCGGCCCCGTCCATCGCGGCGCCCTGGGAGATCACCGCGGCGACCTGGCCGTCGCGGGCGGCGACCGGGACCACGTGCCCGCCGGAGTACGAGCTGCCCCACAGCACGATCCGCTCCGGGTCGACGCCGGGCAGCGTGCGGGCGTACGCGATCGCGGCGTGGTAGTCGGCGCGGTGGCGGCCGTGGTGGACGTCCTGGTCGAGCTGCGGGTCGCCGGTGCCGTCGGAGGCGCCGAACCCGCGGTAGTCGAACACCAGCACCGCGCAGCCCGCGGCGGCGAAACGCTGCGCGAAGGGCAGCAGCCCGGAGTCGCGGGTGGCACCGAACCCGTGCGCCATGACGACGCAGGGCCGGCCGCGGTCGTTCGTGAGCGCGTCGCCGGACGCCGTGAGGAGCCAGGCCGCGCAGCGCAGCCCGCCGCTCGGGAACGACGTCTCGGCGGGGGTGACGGTCATCGTCGGCTCCTGCGGTGCACGGGCGGATCGAGTCGGTCCGGGCCGCTCGCGGCAGCACGCGGAGTCTCGGGGCCGGGTCATCGTGCCGCACCCCGGTGCCCGGCCGCTCGGTCAGGCCCCGGTCGGGCCGAACTGCTCGATCCGGATCGCGTGGTCGGGGACGCCGGCGGCGGCGAGCAGGTCGGCCGCGGCGGCGGAGAAGGCCGGCGAGCCGCACACGAACGCGGTCTCCCCGCCGCGGACCAGCGGGGCGAGGTCGGCGAGGGTGAGCCGGCCCGCCGGGCGGGTCGCGCCGGGAGGGGCGGTCCGGGTGAACACCGCGGTGACCGGCGGACCGGTGAGCTCCTCGCCGTAGAACAGATCGTCGGGGGTGCGGACCGAGACCAGCATCCGCACCAGGTCGGGACGGCCGACGGCGCGGGCGTGGCGCAGCATCGCGGCCAGCGGGACCTGCCCGGACCCGCCGCCGACCAGCAGCGCGGGGGAGACGCCGTCCCAGGCGAACCAGCCCCCGACCGGGCCGCGGACCTCCAACACGTCCCCGACGACGGCGACGTCGTGCAGGAACCCCGACACCTCGCCGTCGTCGAGACGTTCGACGGTCAGGGCGATCTCCGGCCGCCCGTCGGGCGCGGAGGCGACCGAGTACGAGCGCTGCGCGGTGTAGCCGTCCTCGGCGGTCAGGCGCAGCACGTAGTACTGGCCGGGCAGGTGGGTGGCCGGTTCCTCCAGCCCGAGCCGGAAGGTCTTCACCCCCGGGGCCTCGTCGTGCACCGACAGCACGGTCGCGGCCTGCCAGCGCAGGGTGCGGCGTGGGGTCGTGTCCACCGTCAGTCCCCCTGGAACCGCTGCTCGGACCACGGGTCGCCGCGGTCGTGGTAGCCGTTGCGCTCCCAGAAGCCCGGCTCGTCCTCGGCGAGCAGGCGCAGCCCGGCGACCCACTTCGCGCTCTTCCAGAAGTAGAGGTGCGGCACCAGCAGCCGCGCCGGGCCGCCGTGCTCGCGGGTCAGCGGCGCGCCCTGCGCCTCGAACGCCAGCCACGCCCGGCCGCCGGTCAGGTCCGACAGCGGCATGTTCGTGGTGTAGCCCGAGTGCGAGTGCGCGACGGCGAACCGCGCCTCCGGCAGCGGTCCCGCCGCCTCCAGCAGCGTGTCGACCGCGACCCCGCTCCAGTGCATCCCGAACTTCGACCAGGTCGTGACGCAGTGGATGTCGCCGTCCCACCGCTCGCGGGGCAGGGCGCGGATCTCGTCCCAGGTCCACTCGACCGGGCGCTGCACGAGACCGTCGATGCGGAAGGTCCAGCGGGCGGTGTCCAGCACGGGGGCGCGTTCGGCGGTCAGCACCGGCCACTGGTCGCCGGCGTCGTACTGGCCGGGCGGCAGCCGTCGGTCACGCGGTCTGCGCCCGACGAATCCTCGGGTCACGCGGGGCATGCCGACCACAATGCACCCCTGCCCCCGGTTGTTCCCGCCCCGGCCCGTCACACCGGCACCCGGCCGCCAGGGGCTACCGGTGGGGACTACCGGCGGGGAACGGCCGGGTGTACGCCGCGACGCCCCCGGACGGCCCCGTTGCGCCAGTCGGGTGCATCACAGGCCGTGCGCGCCTCGCCACAGCGCATGCCCCTGGCGCCACCGGCTCACTAGACTCCGCTGCACTTCGGTGGTGTCGACGACGGCGCCATCCGGCGGGCAACGAGGCCGCCCCGCGGGCCGGTGAGGAGAACAGAGCGGATGACGGACAGTGACCGCAGCGCGGTCGGCCGCGCAGCCGGTCCGGAGGGCTCTTCCGTGGATGCTCCGGTGGAGCCGGAGGAGCTGGTCCTCGCGGGCGCCTTCGACCCGGTCACCCGCGACCAGTGGCTCGCCGCCGTGGACGCGGTGGTGCGCAAGTCGGGCCGGATCGGCGAGGACGCCGAGCTCGGGGCCGGGGTCGAGACCCTGACCCGCACCTCACCCGACGGGATCCGGGTCGCGCCGCTCTACGCCGAGGAGGACACCACCGACCTGCCGCCCACCGGCGTGCCGGGGTCGTGGCCGTTCACCCGCGGCGCCCGCACCGACGGCCACGTCCCCGACGGCTGGGACATCCGCCAGCGCCACGCGGGCACCGACCCGGCCGCCGTCCGGGAGGCCGTGCTGGCCGACCTGGAGTGCGGCGTCACCTCGGTGTGGCTGCGGGTGGGCGAGGGCGGCGTCGCCGTCGCCGACCTGGCGCGCGCCCTCGACGGCGTGCACCTGGACCTGGCCGGGGTCGCCCTCGACGCCGGGACCGAGCAGGTCGCCGCCGCGCACGCCTACCTGGACCTGGCCGCCCGCAACGGCGTCGAGGACGCCGAGCTGCTCGGCTCGCTGGGCGTCGACCCGATCGGGCTGCGCGCCCGCGCTGGCTCCGGTCCGGACGTCGAGTCCGTCGTCGAGGTCGCCCGTCGCGTGCACGGCACCTTCGACAAGGTCACCGCGATCACCGTCGACGCGACGGTGGTCCGCGAGGCCGGCGGCTCCGACGCCCAGGAGCTGGGGTGGTCCCTGGCCGCGGGGGTCGCCTACCTGCGCGCCCTGGACGCCGCGGGGATCGGGGTGGCCGACGCGGCCCGGCTGATCGAGTTCCGCTACGCCGCCACTCCCGAGCAGTTCCCGACGATCGCGACCCTGCGGGCGGGCCGGCGGCTGTGGGCCCGGGTGCTGGAGGCCTCCGGCGTCACCGACGTGCCGCAGACCCAGCACGCCACCGTCCCCGACGCGCTGTTCACCCGGCGCGACCCGTGGGTGAACATGCTGCGCGGCACCGTCGCCGGTTCGCCGCGGGCGTCGGCGGGGCCGAGGCGGTCACCGTGCCGCCGTTCGACGCCGCCTCGGCGTCGCCGAGCCGTTCTCCCGCCGCATCGCCCGCAACACCCAGAACCTGCTGGTCGAGGAGTCGCACCTGGCGCGGGTCATCGACCCGGCGGGCGGGTCCTGGTACGTCGAGCACCTCACCGAGGACCTCGCGCGGGTGGCCTGGGAGTTCTTCGTCGAGATCGAGGCCGCGGGTGGCGCGGTCGCCGCGCTCGACTCCGGCCTGGTCGCGGAGAAGGTGGGCGAGGTCCGCGCCCGCCGCGAGGCCGACGTCGCGAAGCGGAAGGCCCCGCTCACCGGCGTCTCGGAGTTCCCCGACCTGAACGAGAAGCCGGTACGACGCACCCCGCTGCCGCCGGCCGTCGAGCGCGGGGGGCTGCCGCTCTACCGCCCCGCCGAGGCCTACGAGGCCCACCGGGACCGCTCCGACGCGCTGCTGGCCGAGACGGGCTCGCGTCCCACCGCCTTCCTCGCGACCCTCGGCCCGCTGGCGGTCTACACCGCCCGTGCCGGGTTCACCCGCAACCTGCTGGCCGCGGGCGGTGTCGACACCGTCGACGCCGGCCCGACCGAGACCGCCGCCGACGTCGTCGAGGCGTTCGGGAAGAGCGGCTCGCCGGTCGCGGTGCTCTGCTCCTCGGACACGCTCTACGACGAGCGGGCCGCCGAGACCGCCGCCGCGCTGCGCGAGGCCGGGGCCACCCACATCCTGCTCGCGGGGAAGCCGAGGGAGCCGGTGCCCGGCGTCGACGGCCACCTGTTCGCCGGCTGCGACGCCCTCGCCGTCCTGGACGACGTGTACACCCACCTGGAGGGCTCGAAGTGAGCATTCCCGACTTCACCACCGTGCCGCTCCTGGGCGGCGACACGGGCCACACGGGCGACACCGCCGCCGCGACCACCTGGAACGGCTCCGCCGAGGTCTGGGAGGCCCCGGAGGGGATCGGCGTCAAGCCGCTCTACACCGCCGACGACCTCGCCGGCGTCGACTTCCTGCACACCTACCCGGGCATCACCCGTACCTGCGCGGGCCGTACCCGACGATGTACACCAACCAGCCGTGGACGGTGCGCCAGTACGCCGGGTTCTCCACCGCCGCGGAGTCCAACGCGTTCTACCGGCGCAACCTCGCCGCCGGGCAGAAGGGCCTGTCGATCGCGTTCGACCTCGCCACCCACCGCGGCTACGACTCCGACCACCCCCGCGTCGCGGGCGACGTCGGCATGGCCGGTGTCGCGATCGACTCGATCCTCGACATGCGCCAGCTCTTCGACGGCATCCCGCTGGACAAGATGTCGGTGTCGATGACGATGAACGGCGCCGTCCTCCCGGTGCTGGCGCTCTACATCGTCGCCGCCGAGGAACAGGGCGTGAGCCCGGAGAAGCTGACCGGAACCATTCAGAACGACATTCTGAAAGAGTTCATGGTCCGCAACACCTACATCTACCCGCCGCAGCCGTCGATGCAGATCATCTCCGACATCTTCGGTTTCACCAGCCGGAAGATGCCGAAGTTCAACTCGATCTCCATCTCCGGTACCACATCCAGGAGGCGGGTGCGACCAACGACCTGGAGCTCGCCTACACCCTGGCCGACGGCGTGGAGTACCTGCGGGCCGGTGTCGACGCCGGGCTGGACATCGACAAGTTCGCCCCGCGGCTGAGCTTCTTCTGGGCGATCGGCATGAACTTCTTCATGGAGGTCGCCAAGATGCGGGCCGCGCGCCTGCTCTGGTCGAAGCTCGTGAACCGGTTCGAGCCGCAGAACGCCAAGTCGCTGTCGCTGCGGACGCACTCCCAGACCTCCGGCTGGTCGCTGACCGCGCAGGACGTCTACAACAACGTCGTCCGCACCTGCGTCGAGGCGATGGCCGCGACCCAGGGCCACACCCAGTCGCTGCACACCAACGCCCTCGACGAGGCCCTCGCGCTGCCGACGGACTTCTCTGCGCGGATCGCCCGCAACACCCAGCTGCTGCTGCAGCAGGAGTCGGGTACCACGAACGTCGTCGACCCGTGGGGCGGCTCGTACTACGTCGAGAAGCTCACCTACGACCTCGCCAAGCGGGCGTGGGCGCACATCGACGAGGTCGAGAAGGCCGGCGGCATGGCCCAGGCCATCGACGCCGGCATCCCGAAGATGCGTGTCGAGGAGGCCGCGGCCCGCACCCAGGCCCGCATCGACTCCGGCCGCCAGCCGGTGATCGGCGTCAACAAGTACGTCGTCGAGGCCGACGAGCAGATCGACGTGCTCAAGGTCGACAACAAGAACGTGCGACGCGAGCAGCTCGAGAAGCTGCAGCGGCTGCGCGCCGAGCGCGACGACCGCGCCGTCGACGAGGCGCTGCGGGCGCTGACCGGCGCCGCGGAGAAGATCGCCGAGGGCTCGTCGCGCTCCGACGACGAGAACCTGCTCCAGCTGGCCGTGAACGCGGCCCGCGACCAGGCCACGGTCGGGGAGATCTCCGACGCACTCGAGAAGGTCTTCGGGCGTCACGCCGGTCAGATCCGCATCATCTCCGGTGTGTACTCCGCCGAGGCCGGGCAGAACCCGGCGATCGACCGCGCCCGCGAGCTCGTCTCCGAGTTCGCCCGCCACGAGGGCCGCCAGCCCCGCATCCTGGTCGCGAAGATGGGCCAGGACGGCCACGACCGCGGCCAGAAGGTCATCTCCACCGCGTTCGCCGACATCGGCTTCGACGTCGACGTCGGGCCGCTGTTCCAGACCCCGGCCGAGGTCGCGAAGCAGGCCGCCGAGTCCGACGTGCACGTGATCGGCGCCAGCTCGCTGGCCGCAGGACACCTCACGCTGGTCCCGGAGCTGCGCCGTGAGCTCGCCGAGCTGGGGCGCGACGACATCATGGTCGTCGTCGGCGGGGTCATCCCGCCCGCGGACGTACCGGAGCTGCTCGACATGGGAGCCGCCGCGGTGTTCCCGCCCGGCACGGTCATCGCCGAGGCCGCCGTCGACCTGCTCGGCAAGCTGTCCGCCGCGCTCGGTCACGACGACCCGGACACGTCCGCACCGGCCGGCAGCGTCTACGCCGACTGAGCCCGCCGGCACGGTGCCGCCGTCACGGTGTCCCCGGGCTCGTGCCGCTGTCACCGTGCCGCTGTCACCGTGCCGCTGTCACCGTGCCGCTGTCACCGTGCCGCTGTCACCGTGCCGCCGTCCTCGCGCCCGGTGTGCCCACCCGCGCACCGGGCGCGGTGCCGACCCGCAAGGAGAGTCCCGCCGATGGCCCCTCGCGTCCCCGACCCCGCGGAGCTCGCCCGCGGGGTCCTGGCCGGCGCCCGCACCCTGCTCGCCCGGGCGATCACCCTGGTCGAGTCCAGCAGGCCCGACCACCAGCGGGCCGCCCAGGAACTGCTCCTGGAGCTCACCCCGAAGGCCGGGCACGCGGTGCGGGTCGGCATCTCCGGGGTGCCCGGTGTCGGGAAGTCGACGTTCATCGAGGCGATGGGGTCCAAGCTCACCGCGCAGGGCCACCGGGTGGCGGTGCTCGCCGTCGACCCGTCGTCCACCCGGACCCGCGGCTCCATCCTGGGGGACAAGACCCGGATGCCGCGCCTGGCCGTCGACCCGGACGCGTTCGTGCGGCCCTCGCCCTCGGCCGGCACGCTCGGCGGGGTCGCCCGCCGCACCCGGGAGACGATGGTGGTCATGGAGGCCGCCGGGTTCGACGTCGTGCTCGTCGAGACCGTCGGGGTCGGCCAGTCCGAGACCGCCGTCGCCGGGATGGTCGACACCTTCCTGTTCCTCACCATCGCCCGCACCGGCGACGCGCTGCAGGGGATCAAGAAGGGCATCCTGGAGCTCGCCGACGTCGTCGCGGTGAACAAGGCCGACGGCCCGCACGAGCGCGACGCCCGCGCCGCGGCCCGTGAGCTCGCCGGCGCGCTGCACATGATGACCCCCACCTCGGCGCACTGGCGCACCCCGGTGCTGTCCTGCTCGGCGCAGACCGGCAAGGGTCTGGACGCGGTGTGGGAGAAGGTCACCGCGCACCGCGAGGCCCTCGAGTCCGCCGGTGAGCTCGCGACCCGGCGCGCCGACCAGCAGGTCGAGTGGATGTGGCAGATGGTGCGCGACCGGCTGATGGACCGGGTGCTGCACGACCCGGCGACGGCCGAGCGGCTCCCGAAGCTCACCGCCGAGGTCCGCGAGGGCGGGCTCACCCCCACCCTCGCCGCCCAGCAGATCCTCGACGTCCTGGGCTGAACCACCCGTTTCGGTCCCTGCCCGCACCGGGGCGGGTCACTAGCGTCGGCGACCGTGAACGAGCGGATCATCCCCGGGATGCTGGCGATCGGGCTCGGGTCGGCGCTGGTGCTGGCCGTGCTCGTCCCCGTCGTCGCGGTGACCTACCGTCGCCGCGGCCGGTTCGGGCCCGGGGAGCTGGCCGTGCTCGTCGCCGTCCCGGTGTACGGCCTGGCGATCCTCGGCTACACCCTGCTCCCGCTGCCCCAGGTCGATGCGGCGTTCTGCGCCGGGCGCACCGCGGCGGACTCGCTGCAGACCCGGCCGTTCGCCTTCGTCGGCGACATCGCCCGGATCGCCACCCGCCAGGACGCGACCGGCGCGCGGGCCTGGCTCGCGAACGCCGCCGTCCAGCAGGTCGTGCTCAACGTGGTGCTGTTCGCGCCGCTGGGCTGGCTGCTGCGCGGGGTGTTCCGCCGCTCGCTGCCGGTCACCGTCGCCGCCGGGTTCGCGGTCTCGCTGCTCGTCGAGGCCACCCAGTACACCGGCAACTGGTTCCTGTTCCCGTGCGCCTACCGGCTCGCCGACGTCGACGACCTCATCGCCAACACCGCGGGCGCCCTGCTCGGCGGGCTCGCCGCGATGCTGCTGCGGCCCCGCTCGTGGGACGAGACGGGCGACCCGGACCTCCCGGCGCCGGTCACCGGCGGGCGCCGCCTGCTCGGCGCCGTGTGCGACCTGATGGCGGTGTGGGCGACCGGGGCGCTGTTCGGGGCGTTGCTGCTCGGTGGGGTCACCGTCGTCGCCGGGCTGCGGGCGCCGTTCCCGGACTGGTACGACACCGCCAACGCCGTCGTCGGCTTCTGGGTGCCGTTGCTGGCGTTCCTGGTCGTGCCGCTGTTCGGCCGGGGCGGGACGGTCGGCCAGCGTGCGGTGCGGCTGCGCCCGGCGCTGCCCGACGGCAGGGTCCCCGGCCGCGGACTCCGCCTTGCCCGGGCACTGCTCGGCACCGGCGGGTTCCTGCTGCTGTCGGGTCCGTCCGGGGGGCTCGGCCTCCTCGGGCTGGTGTGGGGGCTCGTCGGCCTGGTCGGGCTCTGGCGCAGCACCGGCCACCGCGGGGTGGCCGGACGCCTCACCGGGCTCGCGATGATCGACGCCAGGGAGCCCGCCCGCACCACCCCGGACGACCGTCGCGTGGTGCGGGACGGGTCTGCGGGCTGACCGCTCAGGACCGGGCGTCGGCCAGCTTCTCCGCCAGCGCCGCCCGCAGGATCGCCTGCTCCGCGGCGAGCATCGTGAACGTGCACCCCAGCGCCCGGAAGCGCCGCACGTGCGCGGGGGAGTCGCAGTAGATGCCCACCGGCACCCCGGCCCGCGCACACACCGCGGTGATCCCGGAGACCAGCTCGGCGTGGCGGTCGGACCCCGGGCCGCCGTCGTCCTGGGCGGCGACCGGGAGCCCGTGCGCCAGCGCCAGGTCCGACGGCCCGACGAACACCGCCGCCACCCCGTCGACGGCCACGATGTCGGCCAGGTTCGCCACCGCCGCGACCGTCTCCACCATCACCACCGTGCGGGGCGGGGCGAACACGTCGCGGCCCTGCCACGACGGGCGGACCGGGCCGAAGCTACGCACCCCGTCCGGCGGGTAGCGGCACGCCGCGACCGCCGCCGCGGCCTGCTCGCCGGTGTCGACGAGCGGGACGATCACGCCGTCGGCGCCCCGGTCCAGGGCCCGCCCGATGCCCTCCGCGCCGTGACCGGGGACCCGCACCAGCGCCGGCGTCCCGGTCGCGGAGAGGGCCTGCAGCATGCCGAGGACGGTGTCGTCGCCGATCAGGCCGTGCTGGGTGTCGACGCAGACCAGGTCGAACCCGACGGAGCCGGCGATCTCGGCGACGGCGGGGGAGGGCAGCTGCAGCCAGCCACCGACCGCGTCGTCGGTGAACAGGGGATCAGTCGTCATGCGACGACCGTGCCGCCCGACCCGTCCGACGCGCCAGTCGAGATCGTCGTCTCGTTGTGCGCCGGGCCCCCGTCGGCTGGGATGGTCAGGTGAGCCTCACCTTCCCCGGCCGAGCCGTGCGCCGAGCCGTGCGCCGTGCCGGGCGCCCCGTCCTGCCCCGTGCGGTGGCCGCCGCGGTGTGCCTGTTCCTGCTCGCCGGCTGCGGCGCCGGGGCGACCCGGACACCCGCGCCGGCGGGCACGGACGGTGCGGCCCCCACCGCGCTGCCCGCCGGGCAGGGCTCGCCCGAGCCCGACGGCGTCTTCCCGCGCACCGTCACCCACGAGACGGGCACCACGACGATCCCGGCCGAGCCCCGGCGGGTCGTGGTCATCTCCACCGGGCAGCTCGACGGGCTGCTGTCCCTCGGCGTCGTGCCCGTCGGGTCCACCCGGGCCGAGGCGGCCACGATGGTCCCGGAGTACCTCACCACGGCGTTCCCGCGGCACCGGGCCGCGCTGGCGGCGATGGCCGACCTGGGCCTGCGCACCGACCCGGCGATCGAGGCGGTCGCCGCGGCGCGCCCGGACCTGATCCTGGCCAACGTGGCCGGGGCGCAGGAGGTCGCCTCCCGGCTGTCCGCGATCGCGCCGACCGTGATGACCCGGGGCAACGGCGTGAACTGGAAGACCGACCTGCTGCTGATCGGGCACGCGCTGGGCCGGGCCGGCGCCGCGCAGGCACTCGTCGACGACCTCGCCGGGCGGGCCCGCGCCGTCGGCGAGCAGGCCGGGCCGGTCGAGGTGTCCCTGCTGCGCATCCAGCCCACCCGGGTCCGGGTCTTCGGCATCGGTTCGTTCCCCGGCTCGCTGCTCGCCGACGCCGGGATCACCCGGCCGCCGAGCCAGCGCTTCCCCGCGACCTCGGAGGACCTGTCCGCCGAGGAACTCGGCCGCGCCGACGCCGGATGGATCTTCTACGGCGTCCAGGGCGCCGCACCGGACGCCCCGCCGCCTGCCCTGCTGACCGAGGGGATCGGGGCCTCGCTCGGTGCCGTGCGGGACCGGCACACCACCGCCGTCGACGACGACACCTGGTTCCTCAACGCGGGCCCGCAGGCCGCGCGCGTGGTGCTCGACGACCTGGCCGCCGCACTTGGGACGGGGTGAGCCCGGCCGGCCGCCGCCGGCGGGGTGCGATCATCACCCCATGTCGTCGCCGTCCGCGCAGCCGGTGTCCCTGCCCGCCCGGCCGGTGGTCGGGGTCCTGCACCCCGGCGCGATGGGCGCCGCACTCGGGTCGGCCCTCAAGGCCCGGTCCGGCGCGGTGATCTGGGCCGACGCCGGCCGCTCGCACGCCACCGCCAAGCGCGCCGAGCTGGCCGACCTGCAGGCGGTGCCGACGGTCGCCGACCTCGCCGCCCGGGCCGACGTGATCGTGGCGATCTGCCCGCCGCACGCCGCACGCGAGGTGGCGGGCCTGGTGGGCGCCGGGCTGACCGGGCGCACCGACCGGCCGCTCTACGTCGAGGCCAACGCCGTGTCCCCGGACACCGTCCGTGGTGTCGCGACGCTCCTGGGCGACCGGGCGACCGTCTGCGACGGCGCCGTCATCGGACCGCCGGCGTGGACGGCGGGCACCACGACGCTGTGGCTGTCCGGGCCGGGGGCCGACGCCGCCGCCACCCTGTTCGAGCCCGGCCCGTTCGACGCCCGGGTGCTCGGGACCGCCGGGACCGACCTGGGCACCGCGAGCGGGCTCAAGGCCTGCTTCGCGCTGCAGAGCAAGGCCGCACCGATGCTGTGGGTGGCGCTGGAGGAGGCCGCGGCGGCGTTCGGCGTCACCCACGCCCTGCACGCCGAGCTGGACCGGGCCGGGGTCGACCACGCCGCCGCGCTGGCCCACGCCCGCGAGCGCATGGCGGGCAGGGCGTGGCGCTGGGCGGGGGAGATGGACGAGGCGGCCGACGCGTTCGCCGCCGTCGGGCTGCCCGACGGCTTCTCCCGCGCCGCCGCGGAGCTCTACCGGCGCGCGGCCGGGGCCGGGCAGGACGGCTGAGCCGGGCCCGGCACCGCCTCGGCGGCACCGGACCCGGCCGATCTCACGCCGCGACGCTGCCGTGCGGGTCGATCACGAACTTGCGAGCCACGCCGCCGTCGAACTCCTGGTAGCCGCGCGGGGCGTCGTCCAGCGAGATCGTGGTCGCGTTGACCGCCTTCGCGATCTGCGCCCGGTCGGACAGGATCGCCTGCATCAGCTGCCGGTTGTACTTCTTCACCGGGCACTGACCGGTGGTGAGGCTGTGCGACTTCGCCCAGCCCAGCCCGATCCGCACGCCCAGGGTGCCCTCCTTGGCCTTGTCGTCGGCGGCACCGGGGTCGCCGGTGACGTAGAGCCCCGGGATGCCGAGCGCGCCGCCGACCCGGGTCACCTCCATCACCGAGTTCAGCACGGTCGCGGGCGCCTCCCCGGCGTCGCGGCCGTGTCCGCGGGCCTCGAAGCCGACGGCGTCGACCTCGGGCTCGCCGAGCAGCTGCTCGAGCTGCTCGGCCAGGGTGCCGTCGGCGGACAGGTCGACGGTCTCGCAGCCGAAGCTGCGGGCCTGGGCGAGCCGCTCGGGGATCATGTCCCCGCCGACGACCGCGGCCGCCCCCAGCAGCTGTGCGGCGTGCGCCGCGGCCAGCCCGACCGGCCCGGCGCCGGCCACGTAGACCGTCGACCCGGTGGTCACTCCCGCGGTCACCGCGCCGTGGTAGCCGGTCGGGAAGATGTCCGAGAGCATCGTCAGGTCCAGGATCTTCTCCAGCGCCTGGTCGCGGTCGGGGAAGCGCAGCAGGTTGAAGTCGGCGAAGGGCACCATCACGTACTCGGCCTGGCCGCCGATCCAGCCGCCCATGTCGACGTAGCCGTAGGCGGCGCCGGGACGGGCCGGGTTGACGTTCAGGCAGACACCGGTCTTGCCCTCGTTGCACATCCGGCACCGCCCGCAGGCGATGTTGAACGGCACCGAACAGATGTCGCCGACCTTCGCGAACAGCACGTCGTCGCCGACCTCGACGATCTCGCCGGTGATCTCGTGGCCGAGGGACTGCCCGACCGGTGCGGTCGTGCGGCCGCGGACCATGTGCTGGTCGGAGCCGCAGATGTTGGTGGTGACGATCTTCAGGATCGCCGCGTGCGGGGCCTTGCGCGCGATGCCGAGGCCGTCGACGACGTCGGACGGCAGCTCCAGCTTCGGGTAGTCGATCGACTCGACGGCGACCTGGCCGGGCCCCTTGTACACGACGACGCGGTTGTCGGGCATGACGTGCTCCTCGTTGCGCGGGGGTGCGGGCCGCGATCACGACCGCACGGTGGCTCCGTGGACCGAGGGATCCCCTGCGCCCCATCGGGGCCGGCCACGTCGCCGGTCCCGACCCTCCCAGCTCGTGGCCGGGTGCGCACCTGACGATGGGTGCAGGTCCGAAGGGGGTAGCGCCGCCCGGCGCCGGGCGACGGCGCGGGTGATACTGCGCGGATGGCCGTTGACGATCTTCTCGAGCCGCCGGTCCCGGTGCTCCCCGCGCCGTACCACACCCCCGAGCGCGAGGCGCTGCAGAAGCAGGCCCGCGAGTTCGCCGCGAGCCGGGTGCTGCCCGTCGCCGACGAGCTGGACCCGCGCAAGGGCGAGATCCCCCGCGACCTGCTCGACGAGATGGGCGAGCTGGGCTACTTCGGCATCACCGTCGACCGCGAGCACGGCGGTCTCGGCCTCGGTGCGTTCGAGTACTGCATGGTGGCCGAGGAGCTGGCCAGGGCCTGGATGAGCGTCGGGTCGATCATCGCCCGCGCGCAGGGCGCCGGGACCGCCGTCGCCGACCCGCGGCGCCGCGCGGAGCTGCTGCGCCGGTCGGCCCGCGGACAGTGGATCGGCGCGATCGCGCTGTCCGAGCCCGACGCCGGGTCCGACCTGGCCGCGGTGGAGACCCGCGCGGTCCGCGACGGCGACGAGTTCGTGATCACCGGGCACAAGCGCTGGACCGGCAACGCCAAGGCCGCCGACTTCATCCAGGTGCTGGTGCGCACCGACGACCCGGCGCCGGGGGAGAAGCGCTCCGCGGGCCTCGCGACCGTCGTCGTGGAGAAGGAGCGCGACACCTTCCCCGCCGGGATCACCGGCCGGCCCATCGACAAGATCGGCTACCACGGCTTCGTCACCTGGGACCTGGAGTTCGACGGTGTGCGGGTGCCGGTCGGCAACCAGCTCGGCGCCGGCGGCGAGGGCTTCGCCGACGCCCAGGCCTGGCTCAACATCGCCAGGGTGCACACCGCGGCGCGCGCGGTCGGGCTGGCCAGGGCCGCCGTCGAGGACTGCGTGCGCTACCTGCAGCGCCGCCACCAGTTCGAGCACCCGATCGGCGACTTCCAGGCCGTCCGGTTCACCCTCGCCACGATGGCCGCCCGGGTCGAGCAGGCCCGCGCCTTCTATCAGAACGTGGCGCACCGGCTCGACCTCGGCGAGCCCTGCGAGCGGGAGGCGGCGATGGTCAAGTTGCTGGCCACCGAGATGGCCGCCGAGGTCACCGCGGACGGCGTCCAGCTGCACGGCGGCAACGGCTACACCACCGAGCACCAGGTGGAACGGCACTGGCGTGACGCCCGGCTGACCACGATCTTCGAGGGCACGAGCGAGATCCAACGCAAGATCATCTCCGACCGGCTGCTCCCGCGCAGCCCGCTCGGCTGACGGCGACGCCGGGGGCGTCAGCGGAAGGCGGCCCGCACCGCGCCGAGGGCGTCGGACTCGTCGAGCCCGAGGCGCCGGACGAGCTCGGCGAGCTCGGTGGCCTTGCGCTCCAGCTCGGCGCGCCCGCCGGTGGCCCGCTCGGTGAGCACGGCCCCGCGGCCGCGGCGCAGGTCGACCAGTCCCTCGTCGCGCAGCTGCTGGTAGCCGCGCAGCACGGTGTGCAGGTTGATCCCGAGCGCGCCCGCGACCTCACGGGCGGGTGGCAGCCGGTCCCCGGCGGCGGCCCGCCCGTCGGCGACCGCCCGGCGGACCGAGGCCGCGACCTGGTCCCCGAGCGGCACCGGCGACGACGGGTCGACCCGGATCAGCACGACGGTGCGGCGCCGGCCGCGCCCTGCCCGGCGCGCCGGTCCAGCTCGGCGTTGACCAGCCCGGCCGCGGTGGCGGCGTCGGGCACGGTGACGACGAACCTGCGGTCGTCGGTGAGGTCGAGCACCAGCGCCTCCCCGGCCCGTCGGGCGCGGTAGCCGAGCACCGACGGCGTCCGGCGCAGGACGCCGTACTCGTTCCAGCGGAAGTGCTCCGGGTCGAGCTGCTCCGACCGCGCGCCGCGGACCTCGGCCAGCGGTGCCTCGGCCAGCGGGCGGCCGAGCAGGGCCTGGCGGACGTGCACCCCGCCGTCGTCGACCCGGACCCGGGCGACGGCGGTCAGTGCGGTCGTGACGACGGCCGCGGCGATCAGCACGACGACGAGCGGGGCGGCCCCGCCCGCGAGCAGCAGCGCCACCCCGGCCAGGAACGGCACGCCCGCGAGGACCAGGGTCGGACGGGAGAGCACGGAGC
The DNA here is from genome assembly GCF_020496245.1 of Pseudonocardia sp. ICBG601. Classification (NCBI taxonomy): domain Bacteria; kingdom Bacillati; phylum Actinomycetota; class Actinomycetes; order Pseudonocardiales; family Pseudonocardiaceae; genus Pseudonocardia; species Pseudonocardia sp. ICBG601. The sequence continues at coordinate 36,197 of NZ_JAHLJA010000057.1, forward strand.
GCGCCCACAGGTAGCGCTCACCGGGCGCGAGCGGGGTGCGCACCGCGCCGGCCGGGGCGCCCCCGGTCGCCGACGGGTGCGGGGCGTCCGGACCGGCGAGCACGTGCCCCAGTCCGTAGGCGACCACGGCCCCGGCGAGCACGGCGACGGTCCAGGCCCAACCGGGGACCTGCGGGGCCAGCCGGGAGGCCGGCACCCACCACACGATGACGGCGAACGCCCAGGACGTGCCGACGGCGCGGCGCTCGACATCGGGCCGCCCGGAACGCAGCCGCAGCAGCGGCAGCCCGAGCGCGAGCAGCCCGATGACGACCACCGGGACGGCGAACCGGCCGTCCGGCCGGGTCGCCACCAGGGCGGCGAGCCCGGCCAGGGGCAGTGCCACCGCGGGGGCGGCGGCCAGCAGCCGGCGCCGGCTCGTACGGCCGGCGGGTGTGGTGGATGTGGTCATGACGTCCTCCGTCCTCGAACGAACTGAACTTGTTCGCAATGTACTAGAACAATGCTGCCTGCGCACCCCTCGGGGGATGTCGGGTACACCGGGCAGGCGTGCCGGCGGTGGTCGGCACGCGTCCGCGCCGCTCACCGGATCGGGTGAACTGCCGCACGCGTGACCTGCACGGACGGGGTCGCGTCACACGGACGTGACATGGGCGATACGGTGCGGTAGCCGTCCCGCGCCACCCTGTGGCTCCCGGTCGCGCATCGTGACGACGAGCGCAGCGTGGGGCGAAACGGACGACCGCGGCGCCCCCGGGCCGTCGGGGTCGCGACGCGCGGAGGGTGGATGGCACGGTCGGAGATCGGACGCACCGGGGCCCGGTTCGGGACGCCCCCGTCCCGGCACGCCCCCGACCCGGAGTACCCGCACGGCAGACCACCCGAGCCGACACCCGAGTCGACACCGGAGCCGGATTCGGGGTCGGATTCGGGGTCGGATTCGGCGCCGACCGTCGTCGGGGAGGAGCCCGAGCCGGAGAGCCTGGTCGGGGTGACCGGGGCCCGGTTCGGCGGGCACTCGGCGAAGCGGACCCGGCTGAGCCGCCGCGAACGCGCGGCCCGGCGGGCCGCTGCCCGGGCCGGGGCCGACGTCGGTGCGACGGCGACACCCGCTGACGGAGCACGCGGCGCCCGGGACGGCGCCGCGGCCGGCGCACCCGGCGGTACCGCCGCGGAGATCCCCGACGGTGCCGGCCTCGCCGACACCGCCCCGCTGCCGATGGTCGCGGGCCGGCCGGACGGCCCCGCCACCGCGGGTCCGGGCCACCCGTCGGGTGCTGCCGCCGGCACGGACGGCGGCTCGGACAGCGGCGCGGCCGGCGGTGCGGCCGGCGCGTCGCCGCAGGTCCCGGCGTTCGCCCCGGTCCGGCCCTACGTCATGACCGGTGGCCGTACCCGGGTCCGCGCCGAGCTGCGGCTGGAGACGCTGGTCTCGGTGCGGCCCGCCCCCGGCCCCGCCCCGCGGGCCGAGTCGGTCGAGCGCGCCACGGTGCTGCGGCTCTGCGCCCGGCCCCGGTCGGTGTCGGAGGTCGCGGCGCTGGCCGCGGTGCCACTGGGTGTCGCCCGCGTGCTCCTCGACGACCTCGCCTCCGAGGGGCGACTGGTGGTGCACGGCGTGTCCTCGGCGGAGGACGGGCCGAGCGTCGCGCTGATGGACCGGGTCCTGGCGGGGCTGCGCAGGCTGTAGGCCCCCACGGGCACGACAGCGCTGCCCCCGGCCCGCGGGCGCCCTGCGAGGACCGCCCGCCGGGGCCAGGATGGGGACATGACCGATCCGCGTCCCGTCCGCATCGGGCTGCAGCTGCAGCCCCAGCACGCCGACTACGCCGACATCCGCCGCACCGTCGCCGCCGCGGAGGAGGCCGGCGTCGACATCGTCTTCAACTGGGACCACTTCTTCCCGCTCTACGGCGAACCCGACGGCAAGCACTTCGAGTGCTGGACCATGCTCGGCGCCTGGGCCGAGGCGACCTCCCGGGTGGAGATCGGCGCCCTGGTGACCTGCAACAGCTACCGCAACCCCGAGCTGCTCGCCGACATGGCCCGCACCGTCGACCACATCTCCGGCGGCCGGCTCATCCTGGGCATCGGGTCCGGCTGGTTCCAGCGCGACTACGACGAGTACGGCTACGAGTTCGGCACGGCGGGCGGCCGGCTGAACGACCTGGCCGCCGCCCTGCCCCGGATCCGCGACCGGTGGTCGAAGCTCAACCCGGCCCCCACCCGCGACATCCCGATCCTCATCGGAGGCGGCGGCGAGAAGAAGACACTGCGCTACACCGCCGAGCACGCCGGCATCTGGCACGGCTTCGGCGACGTCGACACCCTCGTCCGCAAGTCCGCCGTGCTCGACGGACACTGCCGCGACATCGGCCGCGACCCGGCCGAGATCGAGCGCTCGGTGGGCGTCGAGGGCTCCCCGGAGGACTCCGCAGCCGCCCTGTACGACGCCGGCGCGCGGCTGTTCACCGTCGGCGAGGACGGCCAGGGCGGCTACGACCTGGCCCGGCTGAAGGACTGGATCGCCTGGCGCGACGAGCGCAACGCCGCCTGACGGGCTGTTCAGAGCTCGCGCAGGAACGGGTCCCGGATCAGGTCCGGGACCCGTTCGGCGGCGACCGCCGGTGCGTAGTACCAGCCCTGGGCGTTGGCGCAGCCGTACTCGCGCAGCCGCGCCGCCTGCTCCCGGGTCTCCACCGCCTCGGCGGTGACCTCAAGGTCCAGCGCCGAGGCCAGCGAGATCAGCGTGCGCAGGATGACGTCGTCGCGCTCGGCGGTCCCGGCGAGGAAGTGCCCGGCCAGCTTGAGCCGGTGCACCGGCAGGTGCCGCAGGTAGGCGAGGTTCGAGTAGCCGGTCCCGAAGTCGTCGATGGCGATCTTCACCCCGAGCCGGTCGAGCTCGCGCAGCGTCGCGAGCGGCCGGCCGGGCGACCCCATCAGATCGGACTCGGTCTGCTCGACCTGCAGCAGCTCGGGTGGCCAGTCGTGGCGCTCCAGGGTTGCCGCGACGTCGGCGACCAGGTCGGACTCGGTCACCTGCCGGGCGGCGACGTTCACGCTGATGGTCAGCGGCCTGCCCGGGTACGCGTCGGACCAGATCCGGCCCTGCCGGCAGGCCTCGTCGAGGACACGACGGCCCAGCGGCACGACCAGCCCGGTCTCCTCGGCGAGCGGGATGAACCGGTCCGGGCCCAGCAGCTGTCCGTCGGGCCGCTGCCAGCGCACCAGCGCCTCCACCCCGATCGTCTGCTCGTCGGCGAGGCGGACCAGCGGCTGGTAGACGACCACGAAGTCGTCGCGGCGCAGTGCCTCGGGCATCTGCGAGGACAGCTCGAGGCGGGCGACGTCGTCGCGGTGCCGGTCGCGGTCGTAGAGCACGTAGCGCCCGCGGCCGGCGCGCTTGGCCGAGTACAGGGTGGTGTCGGCGGCGGCGATCAGCTCGTCGGCGTCCAGCTCGCCGTCGTGGCGCACCACCCCGACGCTCGCCGAGATCACGATGTCGCGGCCGTCGACGCGGACCGGCCTGCGCACGGTCCCCAGAGCGCGGGTCGCGACCTCCTCCAGCTCGGCCCGGTCGGCGGTGCACGGCACCAGCACGACGAACTCGTCCCCGCCCATCCGCGCGACGAGGTGACCCGCGGGCTCCAGCGTGTCCCGCAGCCGGTCGGCCAGCACCTGCAGCAGCCGGTCCCCGGCCTGGTGGCCCAGGGTGTCGTTGACGACCTTGAACCCGTCGAGGTCCAGGTAGCAGACCCCGGGGCGGGCGCCGGAGGAGCCCGCGTCGATCGCGGCGCGCAGCCGCTCGAAGAACAGCGACCGGTTCGGCAGCCCGGTCAGCGGGTCGTGCGACGCCTGGTGGGCCAGGCTCTCCCGCATCCGGAGCTGGTCGGTCACGTCGGTCACCACCGCGACGAACAGCCGCTCGTCACCGCCGACCGGTCCGAGCAGGGTGACGACGGCGTCGATCCACACGTCGCTGTCGTCGGCCCGCCGGACCGAGCGGACCACCCGGAGCCGGTCCAGCGAGCCGTCGAGCAGCCGCGTCCGCTCCGCCCACACCTCCGGCGCGGACTCCGGGGGCACGAAGTCGGTGACCCGCATCGTCAGCAGCTGTGCGGGGGTGTAGCCGAGCATGACCGCGGCGGTCTCGTTGACCTCGACGAGCCTGCCGCCCGGGTCGAAGATCACGATCCCGACGGCCGCGGAGTCGACGACGGTCCGCAGCCGCAGGTCCGAGCGGCGGCGGGCCTCCTCGGCGACGCGGCGGGCCTCCAGCGCGGCGCGGGTGACCTGCTCGTGCTCGGCGAGGACCAGGCGGCGGGTGGCCTCGGTGAACCCGCGGGCGAACGACGCGAGCACCGCCGCGATCCGGCGGACCCGGGCGGCGGTGTCGGCGGCGGGTTCGAGGTGTGCCCCGAGCAGCTCCATCCCGACCTCCAGGCAGCCCGGCTGGTGGATCCGGGCCCGCACCAGGTCCCCGCCGGCGGTGGCCGGGAGGTCCGGGTCGTAGCGCTCGGCCAGTGCGGCGGCCCGCAGCTGCCCGGTCACCCGGTCGACGACCGGGCGCAGCTCGGTGACCGGCAGCACCGAGCGGCGGGCCAGCTCCTCGGTCCACGGGGCGGCGAGGTCGGCGGGGTCGGGGAGGGCTGCGCGGACGAGCGCCCGTCCGTGGTCGGCGCGTGCAGCGGCGACGTCGGCCTGCTGCATCCACCGCCCCCGTTCGCTCCGGTGGGAGGGACTTCCCTCATGATCGGGATGATCGGTGAACACCGTAACCGATCCGACCCGCCCGGTGGGGCCGACCGGGTTACGTCGGTGCCGGACAACCGGCCGGTCGGGTCAGACCGAGGACCCGTCGGTCACGTCCGTCACCCACACGACCGCCTCGCCAGCCTCGTCGGAGGCGGCGAGGTCCACCTCGGCGACGATCGCCCAGTCCCGGTCGCCGGCCGGGTCGTCGAGCACCTGGCGCACCAGCCAGCGGTCGGCCTCCTCGGTGAGGTCGAACAGTTCGGGCCCGCGTGCGTCGGGCCCGAAGCCGATCCGGTCGTGGATCGCGAAGTAGGGGGCCAGCGCGTCCCGCCAGCGGTCGGCGGTCCAGCCGGCGTCGGCGTCGAGGTCGCCCAGCTCGGCGTAACGGCCCATCGCCGCGAGCTCCACCCGGCGGAACAGCGCGTTGCGCACCATGACCCGGAACGCGCGGGTGTTGCCGGTGACCCCGGTCGGTGTGGCGACGGCGACCTCGGCCCCCGGCGGCAGCACCTCCCCGTCGGCCCCCGCACCGGCGGCGAGCTTCTCCCACTCGTCGAGCAGCGAGGAGTCGGTCTGGCGGACCAGCTCGCCCAGCCACTCCACGAGGTCGGTGAGCTCCTCGGTGCGGGCGTGCTCGGGCACGGTCTGGCGCAGCGCCCGGTAGGCGTCGGCCAGGTAGCGCAGCACCAGGCCCTCGGAACGGGCGAGCTGGTAGTGCGAGACGTACTCGGTGAACGTCATCGCCCGCTCGCTCATGTCCCGGACCACCGACTTCGGCGACAGGACGGCGTCGGCGACCCACGGCGCGCCGCGGCGGTAGGTCTCCAGCGCGGCGTGCAGCATCTCCTCCAGCGGCTTGGGGTGGGTCACCTCCTCCAGCCGGGCCATCCGCTCCTCGTACTCGATGCCGTCGGCCTTCATCGCCGCGATCGCCTCGCCGCGGGCCTTGTTCTGCTGGGCGGCGAGGATCTGGCGGGGGTCGTCGAGGGTCGACTCGATCACCGAGAGCACGTCGAGGGCGTAGGTCGGCGACTCCCGGTCGAGCAGCTCGAACACCGCCAGCGCGAACGGCGACAGCGGCTGGTTGAGCGCGAAGTCCAGCTGCAGCTCGTCGACCACCCGGGCGCGCGGCCGGGCCGCGCCCTCCACGGTGTACTGCTCGACGACGCCGGAGGTGCGCAGCGCCCGGTAGATCGCGATGGCCCGCAGCATGTGCTTGAGCTGCCGCTTGCGGGGCTCGTGGTTGTCGGTGAGCAGGTGCTCCATCGCCGCGTAGGTGTCCCCGCCGCGCGAGACGACGTTGAGCAGCATCGCGTGGGTGACCTCGAAGTGGCTGGTCAGCGGCTCGGGGCGGGCCTGCTGCAGCTTCTCGAACGAGGTCTGCGACCAGCCCACGAACCCCTCGGGGGGCTGCTGCTTGCGCTGAACTTTGCGGCGCTTCTTCGGGTCGTCGCCCGCCTTGGCCAGTGCCTTGGCGTTCTCGATGTCGTGCTCGGGGGCCTGTGCGACGACGGTGCCGACGGTGTCGTACCCGGCGCGCCCTGCCCGGCCGGCGATCTGGTGGAACTCGCGGGCCTTGAGCGGGCGCACCCGGCGCCCGTCGTACTTGGACAGCGCGGTGAACAGCACCGTGCGGATGGGCACGTTGATGCCGACGCCGAGGGTGTCGGTGCCGCAGATGACCTTGAGCAGCCCGGCCTGGGCCAGGGTCTCCACCAGTCGCCGGTAGCGGGGGAGCATCCCGGCGTGGTGCACGCCGATCCCGTGGCGCACCAGCCGGGACAGGGTGCGGCCGAAGCCGGAGGTGAACCGGAACGCCCCGATCGTCTCGGCGATCGCGGCCTTGTCCTCCTTGGAGGTGACGTTCACGCTCATCAGGGCCTGGGCCCGCTCGACGGCGGCCTGGTGGGTGAAGTGCACGACGTAGACCGGGGCCTCACGGGTCGAGAGCAGCTCGGTGATCGTCTCGTGCAGCGGCTCGACGACGTAGCGGAAGTGCAGCGGCACCGGCCGCTCCACCGAGGTGATCTCGGCGGTCTCCCGGCCGGTGCGCCGGGTCAGGTCCTCGGCGAAGAACGACGTCTCGCCCAGCGTGGCGCTCATCAGCAGGAACTGCGCCTGCGGCAGCTCGACGATCGGCACCTGCCAGGCCCAGCCGCGTGACGGGTCGGCGTAGAAGTGGAACTCGTCCATGATCACCGTGCCGACGTTGGTCCCGGGGCCCTCGCGGAGCGCGAGGTTGGCCAGGATCTCCGCGGTGCAGCAGATGATCGGCGCCTTCTCGTTCACCGCGGCGTCGCCGGTGAGCATGCCGACCTTGTCCGCGCCGAAGACCTCGCACAGCGCGAAGAACTTCTCGCTGACCAGCGCCTTGATCGGTGCGGTGTAGAAGCTGCGCTCCCCGCGGGCCAGCGCGGCGGCGTGCGCTCCGATCGCGACCAGCGACTTCCCCGAGCCCGTCGGCGTCGAGAGGATCACGTTGGCGCCGGTGACCAGCTCCAGCAGCGCCTCCTCCTGCGCCGGGTACAGCGACAGGCCGCGCTCGTCGAACGCCCACTCGGCGAAGGTGTCCACCAGCGCGGCGGGGTCCGGGGGGTTCGCGGGGTCGGAGGAGCGCGGCAGCCGGTCGGTGAGCGTCATGATGGGACCGATCGTCGCAGACACCCCCGACACCGGGCGCCGCAGCGCCGAGGTGGCGCCCGCACTCGCCCGTGCGGGGGATAGCGTGGATGCCGTGGTGGGGGGCGGTGCGACGCGCGGCGCCGGGCAGTCGGGCGCCGGCGCGGGACCTGGCGCGCCCATGCCCGACCTCGTCCCGCCGATGCTGCCGCCGCCCGGGGAGCTGACCGACGCGGTCGACCCGGACCGCTGGGCGGTCGAGTTCGCCTGGGAGGGCCACCGCTGCGTGGCCTACGCCCGGCCCGGCCGCGTCCGGCTGCTGTCGTCCACCGCGCGCAGCGTGACCGGGTCCTTCCCCGAGCTGGCCGTGCTCGGCGACCAGGCACCGCCAGGGGGCCTCGTGCTCGACGGCACCGTCGTCGCCCTCGACGAGGCGGGCCGTCCGTCGCGCGGGCCGCTGCTGCGCCGCACCGCGACGGTGTCCCCGGACACGGCCCTGCGGACCGAGGTGCCCATCGGCTACGTCGTCACCGACCTGCTGTTCTGCGACGGCCGCCGCACCCTGGAGCTGCCCTACCGGCGGCGCCGCGCGGAGCTGGAGGCACTCGGCCTGGCCGGGCCGAAGATCCTGGTCCCGCCCTCGTTCGGGCTCGACGAGGCCGACCTGGTGGTGCGGACCGCGGAGCGCTACGGCCTCGACGGACTGCACCTCAAGCGGCTCGACCTGCCCTACCAGCCCGGGCGGCGCACCCGGAACTGGCTGCGGGTGCCGCTGCGCCGGCACCGGCAGGTGCTCGTCGCCGGCTGGGTGCCGGCCGGGGGCCCCGGCGGGGGCCGGGAGCGGATCGGCGCGGTGCTGCTGGCGCTGCCCGAACCCGACGGGCTCCGCTACGTGGGCCGCGTCGGGATCGGCGCCGCCGACGTCGACGCCCGGACCGTCGTGGGCGTCCCCGCCACCGGGACCCCGCCGCTCGGGGTGCCCGAGGGCATCGGCGACGCCCGCTGGCTGGCCCCCGGCCTGGTCGCGGCGGTCGAGCACCGGGGCCGGACGGCCGCCGGGCGGCTCGCCCTGCCGTCCTGGCGCGGGCTGGTGCCGCCCGCCGAGCACGACGACGACCTGGGCGCCGCCATCGAGGCGGCCCGCCGGGCGGCGTCGGCGTCCCGGCCGACCGTCGCGCTGCGCCGGCCGGGGGCGTCCCCGGCCGGGACCGGCCCGGGTCCGGAGACGGTGGTGCTGCCACGGGCCGCCGGCGCGGGCACCCGGCCCGCGGCCGCCGACGACGACGCGCGCCCCGCCACCCGCACCCCGGGCCCGGCCCCCGGCCGAGCCGGGCCGGACCACGACCCGGCCGCGCGGACCACCCGGGATTCCGCCGCCGCGCCGGCAGCCGAGCCGGCCGCCCGCGACGCGCCCCCCGACGAGGCCCGTCCGCCGCGGCCGGGCGCCCACCGCGCCCCGGCCCCGACGAGACCGTCCGCATCCGGGTGCGCGACGCGGGTCCCGCCCGCTGCCCGGGGCCCCGGCGGCGCCGACGGCCGTCCCGACCGCAGCCCCGGACGGCCCCTGGCACGGCCACTGTCGCGCCGGCTGGAGCAGCACTTCGTCTACAACACCCTCAACACCATCGCGTCGCTGGTGCGCACCGACCCGCCGCGGGCCCGGGAGCTGCTGCTCGGCTTCGCCGACCTGTCACGGGCCGCGGACCGGGCCGGGGAGGCGTCGATCCGGCTCGACGAGGAGCTCGCCGCCGTCCGGGCCTACCTGCAGATCGAACGGACCCGGTTCGGGGCACGCCTGACCACCGAGCTCGACGACCCGTCCGGGGCCGGGGTCGACCCGTCGTCCGCGGTGCCGCCGCTGTCGCTGCTCGCCGCGGTCCGCCGCGGGGTGCAGGAGGAGATCGAGCCGCACAGCGCGGGCGGCGCGGTCCACGTGCGGCTGGACCCGGACGCCTCCGACGGCCCGGGTGGAGGTCCATCCGGCGGCTCCGACGGACACCTCCGCCGGCGCCCCGTTCGGTCCTGTTGGTCCTGCCGCTGGGCGTGCCCGTGGTGTGACACCCGTCGGCGGGGGAGTGGCGTGCACCGCCCGGGGCGACGGAGCTTCATCGATCCGGATAGCGTGCGCGCCATGCTGGGGCTGCCCGAGGGCACACGCGCGTGCCTGTTCGACCTGGACGGCGTACTCACCGACACCGCGAGCGTCCACGCTGCGGCGTGGAAACAGATGTTCGACGAGTACCTCCGTGCCCGTGACGGTGACGGGTACACCCCGTTCGACGTCACCACCGACTACGGTCCGTACGTGGACGGGAAGCCCCGTCTCGAGGGGACCCGCAGCTTCCTCGCCTCGCGCGGGATCGAGCTGCCCGAGGGGACGCCGGACGACCCCCCGGACGCCGAGACCCTGTGGGGCCTGTCGACCCGCAAGAACGACCTCGTGCAGGAGCGCATCCGCACCGACGGCGTCGACGTCTACCCGGGGTCGCGTCGCTACCTGGAGGCGGTGAAGGACGCCGCCTCACCACCGCGGTGGTGTCCTCCAGTGCCAACGCCGAGCAGATCCTGCGGGTCACCGGGCTGGAGACCTTCATCGACCACCGCGTCGACGGGGTCACCGCCCGCGAGCGCGGCCTGCCCGGCAAGCCCGCCCCCGACACCTTCCTCGCCGCCGCGGCCGACCTCGGGGTCGACCGGTCCGCCGCGGTCGTGTTCGAGGACGCGCTGGCCGGCGTGCAGGCCGGCCGCGCGGGGGACTTCGGCGCCGTCGTCGGCGTCGACCGTCTCGACCAGGCGGCCGCGCTGCGTGAGCACGGCGCGGACGTCGTCGTCACCGATCTCGCCGACCTGCTGGAGCGTTCGTGAAGCCCGACCACCTGCCCACCTTCACCGTCGAGCCGTGGGTGGTCCGCGAACCGCGCCTCGACCTGGACGCGATGGGCCAGACCGAGTCGGTCTTCGCACTGTCCAACGGCCACATCGGGCTGCGCGGCAACCTCGACGAGGGTGAGCCGCACGTCCTGCCCGGCACCTACCTGAACTCCTTCTACGAGGTGCGCCCGCTGCCGTACGCCGAGGGTGGCTACGGCTACCCCGAGTCCGGGCAGACGATCATCAACACGACCAACGGCAAGCTGATCCGGCTGCTGGTCGACGACGAGCCGTTCGACCTGCGCTACGGCACCCTGCACCGGCACGAGCGGGTGCTGGACATGCAGGCCGGGACGCTGAACCGCGAGGTCGAGTGGGAGTCCCCGGCCGGGCGCCGGGTCCGGGTCCGCTCCACCCGCATGGTGTCGCTGACCCAGCGTGCGGTCGCCGCGATCTCCTACGAGGTCGAGCTGGTGAGCAACGGCAACGAGGCAGCGGCGCCGCCGGTGACGCGGCGCTGCTGGTGCTGCAGTCCGAGCTCGTCGCGAACGAGCAGCTGCCCGGCCGCGACGCCGACGACCCGCGCCTGGACACCGCGCTGGACAACGTGCTGGAGCCCGAGCAGTCCCGCGCCGGCGACGCCGGGGCCACCCTGGTGCACCGCACCCGCAAGTCGGGGCTGCGCTGCGGCGCGGCGATGGAGCACGAGGTCTTCGGCCCGGACGGGATCCAGGTGTCCACCGACGCCAACGAGGACCTCGCCCGCACCACCGTCATCGCCAGGGTGCAGCCCGGCCAGTCGCTGCGCGTGGTCAAGTACCTCGCCTACGGCTGGTCCTCGCGGCGCAGCCTGCCGGCGGTCTACGACCAGGTGCGCGCCGCCATCGCCGCCGCCCGCTACACCGGCTGGGACGGCCTGGTCGCCGAGCAGCGCGACTACCTCGACGACTTCTGGGCCACCGCCGACGTCGAGATCGACGGCGACGCCGAACTGCAGCAGGCCGTGCGGCTCGCGACCTTCCACATCCTGCAGGCGGGCGCCCGCGCCGAGCGCCGCTGCATCCCGGCCAAGGGGCTGACCGCCGACGGCTACGACGGCCACACCTTCTGGGACACCGAGACGTTCTGCCTGCAGGTGCTGTCCTTCGTCGCCCCGGAGGCGGCGGCGGACGCGCTGCGCTGGCGCAAGTCGATCCTGCCGCTGGCCTTCGAGCGCGCCGAGACCCTCGGCCTCAAGGGCGCGGCGTTCCCGTGGCGCACCATCCGCGGCCACGAGTGCTCCGGCTACTGGCCCGCGGGCACCGCGGCGTTCCACATCAACGCCGACATCGCCGACGCGGTCAAGCGGCACGTGCACGCCACCGGCGACACCGCGTTCGAGCTGGAGGTCGGGCTGGAGCTGTTGGTCGCGACGGCGCGGCTGTGGCGCTCGCTGGGCAGCCACGACTCGGCGGGCAACTTCCGCATCGACGGTGTCACCGGCCCCGACGAGTACTCCTCGATCGCGGACAACAACGTCTACACCAACCTGATGGCCCAGCAGAACCTGCGCTACGCCGCGGAGGTCGCCGCGAAGCACCCGCGGTCGGCGTCGCGGCTCGGGGTGGACTCGGAGGAGATCGCGTCCTGGCGCGACGCCGCGAGCGCCATGTTCATCCCGTTCGACTCCCGGCTCGGCGTGCACCCGCAGTCCGAGGGCTTCACCGACCACCAGCGGTGGAACTTCGAGGAGACCCCGGCCGACCGGTACCCGCTGCTGCTGAACTACCCCTACTTCGACCTCTACCGCAAGCAGGTCATCAAGCAGGCCGACCTCGTGCTGGCGATGCAGATCTTCCCGGAGGCGTTCACCGAGGAGCAGAAGCGCCGCAACTTCGCCTACTACGAGGCGATCACGGTGCGGGACTCGTCGCTGTCGGCGTGCACCCAGTCGGTGATGGCCGCCCGCACCGGGCACCTGGAGCTGGCCCACCAGTACCTCGCCGAGGCCGCGCTGGTCGATCTGCAGGACCTCGCGGGCAACACCGACCACGGCATGCACATCGCGTCGATGGCCGGGACCTGGACCGCGGTCGTGCTGGGCTTCGGCGGGATGCGCTGCGAGGCCGACGGGCTGTCGTTCGCGCCGGTGCTCCCGACGTCGCTGTCGCGGATCTCGTTCGGCCTGAAGTGGCAGGGGCGCCGGATCCGGGTCTCGATCACCCCCGAGGAGACCGAGTACCGCCTCACCGACGGCGCCCCGATGCGGCTGCGCCACCACGGCGACCCGATCGCGCGCTCGACGGCGAGGCCCCGGCCACCGCGCCGACCCCCACCCCGGAGTGGGTGGAGCCGGTGGAGCAGCCCTACGGGCGGGCCCCGCGGGTCCGCGGCTGACCGCGCCCGGCGCTCCGCCGTCCGGCCGCTCCGCCGGACGGTGGGGCAGCCGGACGGTGGCCGGACGACCCCGGCCCGTCACGTACCGGTCGGTCGTGCACCGCTGGTAGCCTGGTCAGTCGCTCCGTCGGCGACAGGCTCGCCCTGCCACCGCGCGGACGTGTCGTGTACGTCCCCCCGGTGGAGGATCCCCGCGCCGTGCCCGAACCCACTTCCGCTGCCGGTTCCCCGGCTGCCGCGGCCGACCCGCCGCGCCGGTCGACCCGGAGCTGGCACACGAACAGTCCTACGTGGCCATGCTCTACGAGCAGCTCGAGGACCGCCGCCGCGACACCGCGCGCCGGCTGGCCGACACGCTCCGCGAGGAGACCGTCGGCACCCCGCAGGCCATCACCCAGCGCGACGCCGCCGCGGAGATGCTCACCGACCGGCTCGCCGGGCTGCGCGCCGCCGAGCACGGGCTGGCCTTCGGTCGGCTCGACGCCGACGACGGCGAGATCCGCTACGTCGGCCGCATCGGCCTGCTCGACGAGGACAACGAGTACGAGCCGCTGCTGATGGACTGGCGGGCGCCCGCCGCCCGGCCGTTCTACACCGCCACCGCCGCGAACCCCGAGGGGATGCGGCGGCGCAGGCACCTGCGGACCCGGCTCCGGCAGGTCGTGGCGATCGACGACGAGCCGCTCAACCTGGCCGAGATGTCCGAGGAGGAGCGGGCCCGCTCCGGGTCGGGGCTCACCAGCGAGGCCGCGCTGCTGGCCGCGGTGTCGCAGGCCCGTACCGGGCGGATGGGCGACATCGTCGCGACCATCCAGGGCGAGCAGGACCGGATCATCCGGTCGAAGCCGTCCGGCGTGCTGGTCGTGCAGGGAGGGCCCGGCACCGGCAAGACGGCGGTCGCGCTGCACCGCGCGGCGTACCTGCTCTACACCCACCGCGACCGGCTCGCCCGGCGCGGCGTGCTCGTCGTCGGGCCGAACCCGACGTTCCTGCGCTACATCGGGCAGGTCCTGCCCTCGCTGGGGGAGACCAGCGTCGTGCTCGGCACCGTCGCGCAGCTGTTCCCCGGCCTGGACGCGCGCCGCACCGAGTCCCCGGCGACGGCGGAGCTGAAGGGCCGCGCCGAGATGGCACCGGTGATCGCCGCCGCCGTGCGCGACCGGCAGCAGCTGCCGCGCAGCCCGGTCGAGCTCGTCGTGGAACAGCAGCGGGTGGTGTTCGACCGCGACACCGTCGCCCAGGCCCGTACCCGGGCCCGGCGTTCCCGCAAGCCGCACAACGAGGCCCGCCGCATCTTCCGCAAGGAGCTGCTCCGGCTGCTCGCCCAGCAGGTCGCCCGCCGTGTCGGCGGCGGCGAGTCCGGTCTGCTGGACCGGCGCGACGTCGACGACATCCGCGACGAGCTCGCCGAGTCCGCCGAGGTGGCGGCGCAGCTGGAGGAGCTCTGGCCGACGCTGTCGCCCGAGCAGCTGCTGACCGACCTGTTCGCCGACCGCCGCCGGCTCAACTCGGTGGCCCGCCGGATCCCGGCGCCCGAGCGGGCGCTGCTGGAGCGCCCTGCGCCCGGCCCCGACGTGCCCCGGACCTGCGCTGGACCCCGGCCGACGTCGCCCTGCTCGACGAGGCGGCCGAGCTGCTCGGCGTCGACGGCGCCGCCCAGGCGGCGGCCGAGGCCGCCGCGCTGCGCGAGGAGGTCGAGTACGCCCAGGGCGTGCTCGACGTGCTCGACCTGGAGGAGGACCTCGACCCCGAGCTGCTGCGCGCCACCGACATCATCGACGCCGACCGGCTCGCCGAGCGCATGCAGGTCTCCCGCTACGACTCCACCGCCGAGCGGGCTGCCGCGGACCGTGAGTGGACCTACGGCCACATCATCGTCGACGAGGCGCAGGAGCTCTCGGCGATGGCCTGGCGGATGGTCATGCGCCGCGCCCCCGCCCGGTCGATGACCCTGGTCGGGGACATCGCCCAGGCCGGGGACCGCGGCGGTGCGGGCTCCTGGGACGAGGTGCTGTCACCGTTCGTGGCGCGGCGGTGGCGGCTGGAGCAGCTGACGGTGAACTACCGGACGCCCTCGGAGATCGCCGACGTCGCCGACGACGTGCTCGCCGAGATCGACGCCTCGCTGCAGCCGCCGTCGTCGGTGCGCTCGACCGGGGTCCCGCCGTGGGCGGTGGCGCTGCCCGCCGGGGCCGACGGGGACCGGATCCTGGTCGAGAGGGTGCGCGCCGAGCGCGACGCGGTCGGGGACGGGCGCATCGCCGTTCTCACGCCGCAGGGCCGCCTGGACCGGGTCCGCGCCGTCCTCGACGCCGCCGGGCTCACCACCCCCGAGCCCGCCGAGGGGGAGTCCGAGCTGGACGCGCCGGTCGTGGTGCTCCCGGTCGCGGCGTCGAAGGGGCTGGAGTTCGACGCCGTCGTCGTGGTGGAGCCGCAGGAGATGCTCGACGAGTCCCCGCGCGGGCTCAACGACCTCTACGTCGCGATCACCCGAGCCACCCAGCGGCTCGGGGTGCTGCACAGCGGGGAGCTGCCGCCGGTGCTCAAGCGGATCGGCCGGCCCTAGCGCACCCAGCGGTCGAACCAGGACAGCAGCGCCGCGCGCTGCAGCTCGGTGCCCGGGGTGACGGTGCCGAGCGCGTCACCGGCGCCGTGCTCGAGGCCGGGCAGCTGCAGGTAGCGGGTCGGGACGCCGAGATCGGCGATCGCGGCGGTGAAGCGCGCCACCGGAGCCGCCGGGACGAGGTGGTCCGCCGAACCCTGCACGACCAGCGTCGGCGGCGAGTCGGGCCGGGCATGGGTGATCGAGTCGGTGAACGCGTAGCGCTGCGGGAACTGCTCCGGCGACCCGCCGATGTAGGCCGCCCCGACCTGGCGCCCGATCGCGGAGAACGGCTCGGTGGCGGTCAGGTCGACCGCCGGGTACATCCCGGCCACCGCCCGCACCCGGGGCAGCGTGGCGCGGTCACCGCAGGTCGGGGCCAGGGTCCCGGCGCGGTCGAGGTAGGCGGCGTTGACCGCGAGGTTGCCGCCCGCCGACTCGCCGAAGATCCCGACCCGCGAGGTGTCCAGCCCGAGCGCCGGGCCGGCGGTGCCGACCCAGGTGAGCGCGCAGCCGACGTCGCCGACCTGGGTGTCCCAGTTGTGCACCTGCTCGGTCGCGAGCCGGTAGTCGACGTCGACGACGGCGTACCCGTTGTCGGCGAGGAACCGGTTGTACGGCGACGGGCCGCGCGAACCCTGCACGAAGCCGCCGCCGTGCACCCGCACCAGCACCGGCGCGGGACCGCCGCCCGGCCGGGGCAGGTAGAGGTCCGCGAGCAGCGGGGTCCCGCCCGGAGCACCGAACTCGACGGTGCGGTCCGGCCCGGGCGCGGCGACCGGGACGGGCGAGACCGGCAGGAACGGGTGCAGCCCGCCGCCGTCGCGGGCGACGGTCACCACGAGCGCCGTGTAGGTGCCCGCGGCCACCAGCGTGGCGGCCACGGAGAGGCCGATCAACACCGAGCCGGCCCGGCGACGCCGCGACAGCGCCCGCACCCCGGCGGCGGCCGCCACGCCGACCAGGGCGAGGACGACGTTCCACACGCCGAGGCCGTCGCGCAGCGACCCGAGCACGAGCACCAGCCCCTGCGACGTCACGTCCTGCAGCAGCGGCCCCCACCAGCCGACCGGGGCCAGCGCGAGCGCCTGGGCGAGGACGGTCCAGACCAGCACGAGGACGGCCAGCAGGCCGAGCAGCACGGCGAACAGCACTGCCCCCGCGCGTCGAGGACCCGACCGTGTGGCCGGCCCTGCCGTCGTCCGCCCCGTGTCCGTGTCCTGTCCCACTGCGGGCCCCCCGTCGTCCGTCGCACCGCCGGATGTCGTTGTGCAACAGAGTAGGCGCTCCGCTCGGCGGGCTGCTCAGGCGCGGGCGCGGTAGAGGTCCCGCAGCAGCGCGATCTCGGCCCCGTGGTGCAGGACCTCGCGGTGGATGTGCAGCACCAGCGTCGCGAGCGGCGCGTCGGCGTAGGGCCCCTCGGCCGGTCCGCACGGCCGGGCCAGGCCGTCGGAGCCGAGCGCGGCGACCCCGGCGGTCCACCGGGCGTACTCGGTGTCCAGGGCGTCCAGGGCCGCGGCCGCGGTGCCGGGATAGTCGTAGGAGTCGAAGTCGACCGCCGGGCCGCCGAAGTGGGAGTGCGACCGCAACGCGAACACCCCCACGACCACGTGCGCGATCCGCCAGGCGATCGTCGTGACCGGGGGCGGCTCCGGCGCCGGGAAGGCGAAGTCGATCACCCAGTCGCCCGGTCCGGCCCCCGGCGGGGTCACCGACTCCCCGCGGCGGCGCACGCCCCAGCAGCCGGGTACCGGCTCCCAGTGGTACTCGTCGTCGGTGAGCCCGGCCAGCCGCGGGCGCAGTGCGGTCTCCCAGCGGAACGTCAGCTGAGCGAGCAGCTCGGAGTTCCAGTCGACACCCGTCGTCGTCCCCATCTCCGTCATGACCCCACAGCCTGGCCCCGATCGCGGACACCCGCTGCCCGCGTCCACACCCCCTGTCCGGTAGGCACACCCGTCGTGGCGGGTGTGGACACCGGACAGGGGGTGTGGATCCGGCTCAGCCGGCGAGGCGGACCGGGCGGAAGGCGCGGCTGCGGGCCCGGGTGGCGGCGGCGACCAGGGCGCGGGCCAGACGCAGGTCCTCGGCGTCGCGCTCGGGATGGGACTGGACACCGACCACCCAGGGCGCGTCCGTGCCGCCGGGGCCGGCCGGGTCGCTCCACTCCAGCGCCTCGACGACGTCCCCGGCGCGGGCGGACACCCGCAGCCCGAGGGCGACCCGGTCCACCCCCTGGTGGTGGTGACAGCGCACGGTCACCGGCCCCGGACCCAGGATCTCCGCGGCCCGGGTCCCCGGTTCGGTCAGCACCGGCACCGGCGCGTACACCCCCGGACCGGCCGAGTGCGCCCCGGCGACCTGTGCACCGACCACGTCGGGCAGGTGCTGGTGCAGCGTCCCGCCGAGCGCCACGTTGAGCAGCTGCAGCCCGCGGCACACCCCCAGCACCGGGATCCCGCGGCCGAGCGCCCGGTGCAGCGCCGCCACGTCGGCGGCGTCGCGCCCGGTGCGCGGCGTGTCGGTGTGCGCGCCGGCCACCTGCCCGTAGCGGGCCGGGTCGACGTCCTGGCCGCCGGTGAGGAGCAGCCCGTCGAGGGCGTCCACGGCCTCCTCGGCGCCGTTCACCGGCGCGAGCAGCACCGGGACCCCGCCCGCGGCCAGCACCATGTCGACGTAGGTGCGGGGGACCAGCACGACGTCGTCGTCCCGCATGATCCAGTAGTCGGCCCGCTCGCTGTAGCAGCTGATGCCGATCAGCGGGCGCGTCACGAGCCGGCCCCGTGCAGCACGTCGATCACCTGGTCGCCGTAGCGGGCGAGCTTGCCCTCGCCGATCCCGGAGATCGTGCCGAGCGAGGCCCGGTCGGCGGGGGACCGTGTCGCGATCTCGCGCAGCGTCGCGTCGTGGAAGATCACGTAGGCGGGGACGCCCTGCTCCTTCGCCGTCGCCGCCCGCCAGGCCCGCAGTCGCTCGAACACCGGCGCGACCTCGGCCGGCATCTCCACGGCCGGCTTCGACCCGCCGCCCCGCGACCGCGACGGCCGCGCGGTGCGCTCCGGCTCGGTGCGCAGCATGACCTTCTGCTCACCGCGCATCGCGGCCGGGGACTCGTCGGTGAACCGCAGGGTGGAGTAGTTCCCGCCGACGGTCAGCAGCCCCCGCGCGACCAGCTGGCGCAGCACGTTGCGCCAGGCGACGTCGCTCAGCTCGGTCCCGATCCCGAACACCGACAGCTCGTCGTGGCGGTGCTGGTCGACCTTCGGGGTGTGCTTGCCCAGCAGGATGTCGACGACCTGCCCGGCACCGAACTCCTGGTTGCGCTCCTTCTTCAGCCGCCACACCGTCGAGAGCACCTTCTGCGCCGCGACCGTGCCGTCCCACGAGGACACCGGTGTCAGGCAGGTGTCGCAGTTCCCGCACCGCTCCGACTCCGGCTTCTGCCCGAAGTAGCGCAGCAGCTGGGCCCGGCGGCACTCGGTGGTCTCGCACAGCGCGAGCATCGCGTCGAGGTGCTGGGCGAGGCGCCGCTTGTGCGCGGCGTCGCCCTCGCCGTCGTCGATCATCTTCCGCTGCTGGACGACGTCGGCGAGCCCGTAGGCCAGCCACGCCGTGGACGGCTCGCCGTCGCGCCCGGCGCGGCCGGTCTCCTGGTAGTAGCCCTCCACGGACTTGGGCAGGTCCAGGTGCGCGACGAACCGCACGTCGGGCTTGTCGATGCCCATCCCGAACGCGATCGTCGCGCACATGACCAGGCCGTCCTCGCGCAGGAACCGGGACTGGTTCTCCCGGCGCACCGACGCGTCGAGCCCCGCGTGGTAGGGCAGCGCCCGGATGCCCTGCGCGGTGAGGAACTCCGCGGTCTCCTCGACCTTGCGCCGCGAGAGGCAGTAGACGATGCCCGCGTCCCCGGCGTGCTCGGCGCGCAGCAGCTCCAGCAGCTGGCGACGCGGCTCGTTCTTCGCGACGATCCGGTACTGGATGTTGGGCCGGTCGAAGCTCGCCACGAAGTGGCGCGCATCGGTCAGCTCCAGGCGCTGGGCGATCTCGGTGCGGGTCGCGTCGGTCGCGGTCGCGGTCAGCGCGATCCGTGGCACGTCCGGCCAGCGCTTCGGCAGCTCGGAGAGCAGCAGGTAGTCCGGCCGGAAGTCGTGCCCCCACTGCGCGACGCAGTGTGCCTCGTCGATCGCGAACAGCGCGATGCGGCCGCGCTCCAGCAGCCGGACGGTGGACTCGACCCGCAGCCGCTCGGGGGCGAGGTAGAGCAGGTCCAGCTCCCCGGCGAGGAACTCCTGCTCGGTGAGGCGGCGCTCGTCGGCGTCCTGGGTGGAGTTCAGGAACCCGGCCCGCACCCCCAGCGCGCGCAGCGCGTCGACCTGGTCCTGCATCAGCGCGATGGGGGGGAGACGACCACACCGGTCCCGGGCCGGGCCAGCGCCGGGACCTGGTAGCACAGCGACTTGCCGCCACCGGTCGGCATGAGCACCAGCGCGTCGCCGCCGCCGACGACCTGCTCCACGATCGCCTGCTGCTCGCCGCGGAACGCGTCGTAGCCGAAGACCCGGCGCAGGATCTCGTGCGGGTCGCTGCTGTGCACCCGCTCGGGGACGGGCAGCTCACGGGCCGGTGCGGGTGCGGCGGCCCAGGCGTCCTCCGGTGGGGGCTCGTACCCGTAGTCCTCCTCGGGCTCGGGCGGGAGCGGGATCTCGTCCGGGGCGGAGGCGTCGAACACGTCGTCGATCGTACGAGCCCCGCCCGCCGCGCCCCGCCCGGCACTCACGTCGCGGCACCGGGCACCGCGTCCGACGCGTGGTCCCGGTCACCGCCCGTGTGTCGTGGGCGCCGCGGTGCTGCGCCGGGCGCTCCCGGGGTGTAGCAAGACCTGCAGGACCAACGGCGCCCCGCAGACACGGACGCCGGGCGATCACGTGAGAAGGACGGACCCGTGGATCTGAAGATCGGGTACAAGGCGTCGGCCGAGCAGTTCGGCCCCCGCGACCTCGTCGAGTACGCGGTGCTCGCCGAGGAGCTGGGGCTCGACAGCGTCTGGGCGTCGGACCACTTCCTGCCCTGGCGGCACGAGGGCGGCCACGCCCCGGCCGCGCTGCCCTGGATGGCGGCGGTGGGGAGCGCACGAAGCGGGTGCAGATCGGCACCTCGGTGCTGACCCCCACGTTCCGCTACAACCCCGCGGTGCTCGCCCAGGAGTTCGCGACGATGGCGCTGCTCACCGGCAACCGGGTCGCGCTCGGCGTCGGCACCGGTGAGGCGCTCAACGAGATCGCCGTCTCCGGGCGGGAGTGGCCGGAGTTCAAGGAGCGCTTCGCCCGGCTGCGCGAGGCCGTGAAGATGATGCGCGCGCTGTGGACCGAGGAGTCGGTCAGCACCGAGGGCGAGTACTACACCTTCGTCGACGCGATGATCTACGACCGGCCCGAGCAGCCGGTGCCGATCTACGTCGCCGCGGGCGGTCCGATGGTGGCGCGGTTTCGCCGGCCGCTTCGGCGACGGGTTCATCTGCACCTCGGGCAAGGGCATGGAGCTCTACACCGACAAGCTGATCCCGGCCGTCGAGGAGGGCGCGGAGAAGGCCGACCGGGACGCCTCGGGCATCGACCGCATGATCGAGATCAAGATCAGCTACGACCGCGACCCCCGACGCCGCCCGGGAGAACACCGGTTCTGGGCGCCGCTGTCGCTCACCCCGGAGCAGAAGAACTCCGTCGACTCCTCCCGGGAGATGGAGCGGCTCGCCGACGAGCTGCCGATCGAGCAGGTCGTGAAGCGCTGGATCGTCGCCTCCGACCCGGACGAGGCCGTCGCGCAGATCAAGCCCTACCTCGACGCGGGCCTGAACCACCTCGTCGTCCACGGCCCCGGGCACGACCAGCGCCGGTTCCTGGAACAGTTCACGACCGACGTGGCACCGAAGCTGCGGGCGCTCACGTGAGCGCCGCGACGAGAGCGCACCGGCGCTGACCCGCGAGGGGCGCGTGCTGCGCTGCCGCATCTCCACCGGCCGCCACGGCACCCTCGACGGCCCCGCGGTGGCCGAGGTCGCCGAGGCGCTGCTGGCGCTCGACCCGGCCGAGACCGGTGCGGTCCTGGTGCACGGCGACGGCGAGAACTTCTGCACCGGGGGTGACGTGCGTGCCTTCGCCGGCGCCGAGGACCGCTACGCCTACGTGCACTCCTCGCGCCGACACTTCCACTCGATGCTGCGCCCGCTGGCGGCGAGCCCGGTGCCGACGGTCGCCGCGGTCGCCGGCTGGGCGGCCGGCGCGGGCATGAGCATCGCGCTGGCGTGCGACCTCGCCGTCGGCGGGACCTCGACCCGGATGCGCCCGGCCTACCCGGGCATCGGGTTCTCCCCGGACGGCGGGATGACCTGGACGCTGCCGCGGCTGATCGGCGCCGCGCGGGCGCGACGGGTCCTGCTCACCGACGAGGTCCTGGACGCGGAGACGCTGGCCGAGCTGGGACTGCTCGCCTCGGTCGTCGACGACGACCGGGTCGCCGACGAGGCCGCCGCGGTCGCGCACCGGCTCGCCCAGGGCCGACGGCCGCGCTGGGCCGCATTCGCGGGCTCCTGGCCGACGGCTGGGACCGGGGCCTCGCCGAACAGCTGGCGGCGGAGGCGGACTCCATCGCGACCTGCGCCGCGGGCCCGGAGGGTGCCGAGGGGCTCGCCGCGTTCGGCGAGAAGCGTCGCCCGCAGTTCCACTGAGCGCATCTCGTCCAGGACGGACCCGGACACGACGGAGGGGGCGCGACCGACCGGTCGCGCCCCCTCCGTGTACGTCCTTGCGTGTGCCCTGGCGTGTCGCGGTGCGGTCGCTCAGCGCGCGCTGGCCGGGCTCCCCGCGACGACCCGGCGCGACCGCTGCGGGCCGCGGGAGATGCCGGGCATGCCCACGGTGAGGCGCTGCGTCGGACGGTGCAGACCCGGGCCGAGCGGCCAGCCCGCGTCCAGCGGGGCGAGCAGGCGGTCCAGCTCGGAGTCCGGGGTGGCGCCGACGCTGTTGCGCAGCAGCCGCTGGAACTCCTCGTACTCGGC
>NZ_JAHLJA010000058.1:0-48627 GCF_020496245.1 Pseudonocardia sp. ICBG601
GGAGCGGCTGCGCGAACTCACCACGCGCGGGGTTGCAGACGGTGCGCCGGCTCTGGAACGAGGGCCCGCAGGCCGCCAGGGAGTGGAAGGCCGCCGAGCCGCGGCTCACCTCGCGGGAGACGTGGGCCCGGCTTCTACGACGCCGGCTGAGCCGGCCCGGCTCTGCGGCATCCACACCCCTCCGCGGGCGTCCACAACGGTCGTGACCGGTGTGGACACCGGAGAACGGGTGTGGACACCGGCGACGGACGGGCGTGCGCCGCTCAGCCCAGGAAGTCCCGGCCGGTGTAGTCGCGGGTGGCCAGGGTCGGCAGCCGCTCCCACCCCACCCCGCTGGGTGGCCCACGGTGAGGTCGTAGCCGTCGGTCGGGTGCTCGTAGCGCACCCGCTCGACGTGCGCCGGCGCGAACATCGCGGCGCCCGGCCGGCGGATCGAGCCGCGAGGGCAGCTCGTCGAAGGTCGCGGTGCGGTCGATGCCGGCGAGCGTCCCGCCGTTCGCCGCGAAGAACGCGGTGGACTCGGTCGCCCCCTCCAGATTGTCGCCGGTGCGCAGCCGCCACTGCGGGGCCTGCGCGATGCCGTGGCGTACCGCGATCTGGTCTTGGCAGGGCCACAGCACCGCCGAGGCCTGGTCGGCGAACACCGGGGCGTCGCCGAGCACCGCGCGGGCGGGCAGCTCGCGGGCCGGCAGCGGGGCGCCGACGGCGAGCCAGGAGTCGGGGCCGTCCGTCCGGTCGTCGACGACGAGCCGGACCCGGTCGGCCGGGCCGGGCAGGTCGACCGCCACGTCCCGCCAGTCGCCGAGCTTCTCCCGGGCAGATCGACCGTGACCGCGCCCGCGCCGGTGTCGATCCGGACGCTCTGGTCGCTCCGCAGGTCCCCGGTCAGCGGCAGGAGCAGCCGCGTGGTCCCGGCCGGGACGGCGAACCAACCGGCGTCGAGGGTGCCGGTGCCGGCGTCCTCGGTGTGCCAGACGGGGCCGGGATCGACGACCGGTCGGGCGGCGGGCCCTCCCGCATCACCCCGGTGAGGCGGGGCGGCGCGCTCGGGGGCGGGGGCGGGGACGTCGCCTCGTCGGGGACGGTGACGGCCAGTGCGTCGGCCAGCCCGCAGCCGTCGCCGGTCAGCATGTCCAGGTTCATCGAGGCCACCGACGCGCCGGGGCCTGCTGCACCGGAGCCACGCCGAACACGACCAGCATCAGCGCGACGCCACCCGCCGTGGCGACGCGCAGCACCGCCCGGTCCGGCCGGGGAGTCCGCCCCCGCCGCCCGGCCCACCACAGCGCGGCGGCGGCCACGAGCAGCCACAGCAGCGGGCTGCGCAGGTACAGCGGCCCGAGGTGCGGGGCCAGGACCTGCTGGTTGATCGGCGCGTCGAGGACCGAGTGGTTGCCGAAGGGCTGGCCCCAGTCGGAGAACGGGCGCCACAGGTTCGGCCCGGCGTAGACCACCGCGGCAACGACGCCGAGCACGGCCGTCCCACCGCGACGAGCCGGAGCGGGGCGTGGCGCGGCAGCGGGCCGCGGGCGAGCGCGATGCCGAGCAGCAGCGTCGCGGGTGCGGCGACGGCACCGAAGTGGTTCACCCACTTGGTCGGGCTGACCGCGACGGCGACGAGGCCGAGCGCGGTCGCCGCGAGCGCGAACCCGAGTGCCCGGCCGAGCGGGCCGCCGGTGCCGCGCCGCGTCGCGAGCCGCACCGCGCCCAGCGCGAGGACGGCGACGGTCAGCAGGACCGGCAGGCGTCGCCCCCAGGTGCCCTGGTCGTCGGGGCCGAGCAGGTTCGCGTAGTGGACGAACTCGGAGTACCACTGGTACTGGAAGTAGTACCAGCGGTGCACGGCGACGGACTCGCGCACGTCGGCGAGGGTCTGGTCGGCCAGCCCGAGCGGTACGACGGCGCTCGCGGCGGCGAACGCGACAGCGACCGTCGCGAGCCGGGTCGCCCACCGCGCGTGCACGAGGTGCCACCACACCAGCGGCAGCGCGAGCAGCAACGGCATCGCGGCGACCAGCGCGGTCGGCGCGGTCGTCATCCCCACCACCGCGACGACGACGGCCGGCGCCAGCAGCCCGACCGCCCCGGTGCGGCACGCGGCGGCGACGAGCAGCAGCACCCCGGCGGCGGCCGCGGTCCCGGCGGGCTCGGGGCGCAGGGAGATGCCGTAGGGCAGGAACCAGGCCAGGTGCGCGACGGCGAGCGCGGCGACCACCCCGGGCCGGACGCCGACCCGACCCGCGAGCGCGGCGAGGGTGTACCGCAGCAGCACCCAGGTCAGCAGGCCCAGCACGACCGGCACCACGCGCAGCGGTCCGAGGCCCCAGCCGGCCAGCGACCCCCACCACTGCAGCAGGTACTGGCTGGTCGTGAACGGTGCCTCGGTGACGTCGAACTGGTAGATCGCATTGCCGATCGTCCCGGTCTCCGCACCCTGTCGGGCCATCAGCGCGTACCAGGAGTCGTCGATGTTGAGCGGCCCGAGCACCGCCCAGGCGCAGCTCACGACGAGCACGACGAGGTCGGCGACCCCCGGGCGGACCGGCGCGTCGAACACCCGGCGGGTGCCGGTCCAGGTCCGCACGGCGACGGCGAGGGTGGCGGCCAGCGCGAGCAGGTGCGCGACCAGCAGCGCCACCTTCAGCGGCGACGGCGACGACGCGTAGCGCGCATCGGTGTGCAGGGTGACCGCGAGCCCGGCGCGGCGGGCCCGGTGACGTCGGTGGCGAGCTCGGCGACCTGCGGCGGAGCGATGTCGAGGCGCTCGGCGAGGACCGCCCCGTCGCGGGTGAGGACGGTGCCGCCGTCGGCGGAGGTCACCTCGAACACACAGCCCGACGCGGCGGGTGCGGTGGCGAGCACCCGGTCGCCGGTGCGCAGCGTGAGCGTCCCGCCGGACACGCTCGCGACGAAGCCCGGCGCGGTCACCGGGTTCTCCTGCGCGGCGGGCATCGTCCGCAGCACGTCGCCCTCGCCGAGAGCGGCCGCCGCGGCGCACGGGACGGTCGCGGAGAACTCCAGCGGCCGGTACGGCGCGAGCGGCAGCACCGTGCTCGCCGGTGCCTGGCCGGCCCGGGGCCAGGTGACGACCGGGTCCTCGGCGTCGACCGGGCGAGCGCGGCGGCGAGGCCGAGCAGGCAGGTGACGACGCCGAGCAGGAGCAGCAGCGGCCCCCGACGGGCGGGGCTCACTCGAAGATCTGCTTCCAACCGTCCTTGCCGGTCAGCACGGGCGCCGACGCCCGGTAACGGGCACGCAGGCCCTCCCAGTCCGCGGCGACGGCGCGGTGCAGCCGGAACGACTCCGCGACCATCTCCTTGAACATCGCCGGGTCACGACGGCGGAAGGTGACCCCGCGGCCGTCCGGTGTGGACACCGTCGCGGAGTCCAGGCCGGCCAGCACGAACCACTGAGCGTTGCGCCACGGCACGTTGCGCTGCGGGCGCTCGCGCAGCGCCGGGTCCGGGGTGCGCAGGTTGCGCAGCACCCCGCGGGCGAGACCGACCGCGGCCTTCGCCCGGCCCACCGGGGGCTTCGGGAACAGCTGCGCGCCGAGCGCGTCGAGCTCGGCCGGCGGCACCTCGGTGGCGGACTCGAGCGGGCGGCCGTCGTCGTACTGCGCGCGCAGCGCCCGGATCTCGTCGAGCACCACGGGCAGCTTCGGGAACAGCGCCTCGGGGCCCGCGAGGAAGTCGGTGAAGCCCTTGATCTGCAGCGCGACCGCCGAGTACTCCATGAGCATCAGGTGGCGCAGGGTGCGCTTGAAGGTCTCCTTCAGCATCGCGCGCGGGTCGTCGGGGCCGTGCAGGGCCGCGGCGACGAGCCGGTTGCGGTAGTGGAAGTAGGCCTGCCAGTCCGAGGAGTCGTCCTTCTCGATGAAGGACATGTGCCAGATCGCGACGCCCGGGACGGTCGCGGTGCGGAACCCGGCGGCGCGGGCGCGCAGGCCGTACTCGGCGTCGTCCCACTTGATGAACAGCGGCAGCGGCAGGCCCAGCTGCTCCGCGGCGCGGCGCGGGATCAGGCACATCCACCAGGCGTTGTAGTCGACGTCGACGCGGCGGTGCAGCCAGCGGGTCTGGCGCAGGGTGCGGGCGGCGAGGTCGTGGTGGGCCTCGGTCTCCGGAGCGGGGCGCCACAGGAACTGGTTGCGGTCGACGACCTCGCCCATCGTGGACAGCTGCGAGCGCGCCTGCAGCGACAGCATCTGCCCGCCGACGAGCATCGGCTCGCGGGCGAACCGGCTGAACGCGACCGCGCGCAGCACCGACTCGGGCTCCAGCAGGATGTCGTCGTCCATGTAGAGGATCTGCTCGCAGTCGATCCCGCCCGCGTGCGGGCCGGTGCCGTGCAGGACCTCGTACATGATCCGGGCGTAGCCGCCGGAGCCGCCCAGGTTGGGCTGGTCGATGATCCGCAGCCGGTCCCCGAGCGCGGCCGCGGCCTGCTCGTAGCCTGCCTCGTCGCGGACCTTGCGGGTGCCCTGGTCCGGGAGGATCACCGCGGTGATCGCGTCCCGCACCTGCGGGTCGGAGCCGAGCGCGGTGAGGGTGGCGACGCAGTCGGCGGGCCGGTTGAACGTCGGCATCCCGACGACGACGGCCGCGCGCCCCGGCGCGTCGTGCGGGGCGTGCCAGCCGCCGCCGTGCAGGGTGAGGTCGGCGTCGTCGGTGGACAGGTCGAACCAGTACCAGCCGCCGTCCTCGAAGGGGCGCAGGTCCAGCTCGAGGGTGACCCGGCGACGGCCCTCGACGACCTCGCCCGCGACGACGATCTGCGACCCGTCGGCCTTGGTCCGGTACACGTCGACGCGGCCCGAGCCCTCCAGGTCCAGCCGCAGCTCGATGCTGGTGAGCGTCGACCAGGCCCGCCAGTAGCCCGCGGCGAAGGCGTTGAAGTAGGCGCCGAAGGAGACCTCGGTGGCCGCGGGGACGGTGGCGCCGGTGCGGTCGAGGATGCGGGTGCGGCGGCCGCCGATGGTCGACACGGTCAGCGAGAGCGGACGCGCCCGCTCGTCGGCGAGCGGCTCGACCGGAGTGAGCGTGGTGCCGGGGCGCTCGTCGAGGTAGAGAGCGCGGACGGCGGTGGGGTCGGCGGGCCTGGGCAGGACCACCCGCTGCAGCAGCGTCTCGCCGCTGGTCGTGGCCGGGGTGGTGGGGGACACCTGACCTCGCTGGTCCGTCGTGGTCATCGCAGGAGCTGCCTCTGTCGTCGCGGGGGCGCTGGGGTCCCGGGCGGCGGCGCTGCCGGTCCGCCCGGGTCCGGGTGGAGTCGTGCGCGAGCGTAGCCGCGCACGGTGCGGGAGCCGGGAGGCGGGCGGGCGCGGCGGGTGAGCGGAGTGGATCGTCCGGGTCACCGACCGTGCCGGACTGGCGACATGGACGAACCGGCCCTGCGCGCGGAGGCCGCAGCCGTGCTGCGCTCCCGCGGTGCGCGGTTCGGGTTTGTCCACGGCAGCCGGGCGGTGGGCGGCCGGGCGCGGGTGGCCCGGTTGCTCCGGTCGGTGGCGGCGCGGCTCTGAGAGCGTGTTTGGAAATTCTAGTGGGTTGAGGGTGTCGTGTGTTTCTGCTGGCGGGTGGCGGGGTATCCACGGGCGATGCGGCGGGTGATGGTGTTGATCGCGGCCCAGCGGATCATGGCTTCGGATGTGGTGGGGTGGCGTTCGTAGTCTCGGGCCAGGCGTCGGTGTGCGGTGAGCCAGGCCAGGGTCCGTTCGACCACCCACCTTCGTGGGAGGACGGTGAATCCGCGCTGCTCGGGTGGCTTGCGGATGATCTCGATCGTTGTCTGCAGGATCGTGGCGGCCCAGTCGAGCAGTCGCCCGGCGAAGCCGGCGTCGGCGTAGACGAACCGCACCCTGGTGCGCAGGTAGAGGTTGAGCAGGATCGGCTTGGCGCCGTCGCGGTCCTGTACCGAGGCCGAGCACACCATCGTGGTCAGCAGCAGACCGAGGGTGTCGGTCACGATGAACCGTTTCCGTCCGCCTGTCTTCTTCCCGGCGTCGTAGCCGCGGGAGTCCTGGCCGACGGTGTCGGCGCCCTTGACCGACTGGGAATCGATGATCCCCGCACTCGGCTCCGGATCACGGCCCTCGGCGATACGTAACTGCCCCCGCACGACCGGGAGGATCTTCTCGGTGACCTTCTGCTGTTCCCACTGGTTGAAGTACCAGTAGACGGTCTGCCAGGGCGGGAAGTCCACCGGCAACGCCCGCCAGGCACACCCGGTCCGCACGACATACAAGATCGCGTCCAGCACGTCCCGACGAGCATGAGCAACAGGCCGCCCCCGCCGCGCGAGCGGCGGTAACAACGGCTCGATCACCACCCACTGGGCATCACTGGTGTCCGAGGGGTACCGGCGCGGTCGTTCCTGCATGCCGACCACGATGGAGCACCCCAGCCGTGTCGACCATCCCGACACACCCACCATTTCCAAACACGCTCTGAGTCACCAGGCCGGGTCGAGGATCTCCCGCACGTCGTCCTCGGTCGGTGTCCGCGGCGCGTTGGCCGTCACCGGGTCCGCGACGGCGGCGGCCGCCAGCACCGGCAGCAGCTCCCGGTCCACGCCGAGCTCGTGCAGCGGGCGCCGGACACCGATGCCCTCGACGAGCGCGGCGATCCCGGCCACGGCGTCGCCGGTCCCCAGCGCGGCTCCGGCCCGGGAGTACGCCTGCGCCGCGGCGTCGGCGCTCCAGCGCATGACCTGCTCGTTCACCGACGCGAGCGCGACCCCGTGCGGGGTGCCCGTGTGCGCGGTGACCGCGTGCGCGATGCCGTGGACCAGGCCGAGCCCGGAGACGGTCAGCGCCTGGCCCGCCAGGTGCGCGCCGAGCAGCAGCTGCGCGCGGGCCTCCAGGTCGGTGCCGTCGTCGACGGCGACGGGCAGCCACCGGCCCACCAGCGCGACGGCCTGCGCCGCGGCGGCGTCGGAGACCGGGTTGGCGCCGCGGGAGGCGAGCGACTCGACGCCGTGGACGAGCGCGTCGAAGCCGGTCGCGGCCGTCGCCACGGGTGGCAGGCCGACGGTCAGCTCCGGGTCGAGGACGGCGACGCGGGGCCGGACCGAGGAGTGGCCCAGGTAGACCTTCCGCCTGGCGCAGGTGTCCTCGACGACGCCGAACCCGTTGGTCTCCGCGCCCGTCCCGGCCGTGGTGGGGACCGCGACCAGCGGCAGCCCGGGGGTCGGGGAGGACCACAGGTCGTCGGTGGCGCGGGCGCCGTGGTGGGTCGCGAGCAGCGCGATGCCCTTGGCCGCGTCGAGCACCGAGCCGCCGCCGATCGCGACGACCACGCAGGAGCCGAACGCGCGCAGCGTCGTCGCGCCGTGCTCGACGGCCGTCGTCGACGGGTCGGTGCCGACGAAGAGGTGCCGATAGGCGTCGAAGCCGTCCATCGTGTCGCCGGAACCGATGCCGACGACACCGTCGTCGGTGTGGACGCGGACGATCGTCGCGTCGAACACGGTGCGGGGATCGGGGTCCCAGGCGGCGCGCAGCGGCGGGTCCAGCGGGAGCCGCACCCGGTCCAGCGTGATGTCGGTGATCTTCATCAGGTCCGGGATCGTGTCGGGAGCTGGTTCCGGCTCGGGGCGCGATCGGGGGCGGTGCGCCCCGAGCCGGTTGAGCGCAGAATCTCCGACGGCCGCGCGGCCGCGCCAGGTCCGGCCGGGAATCGAGATCATCGTTGCGCTCAGGGCAACCGGTACTAGCGTGGCCGGGGTGCACAACGGCTACGGGCTCGGCCGCGACGTCGCGCTGCTGGAGGCACTGGCGTCGGACGAGGCCGTGCGCACCGACGGGCTGGGCGTCACCGCCGTCGCCCGGCTGACCGGGCGGGAGAAGAGCCAGGTCTCGCGCGCGTTGCGGGCCCTCGCCGACGCGGGACTGGTCGAGCGGGACGAGGACACGCTCGTCTACCGGCTGGGGTGGCGGCTGTTCTCCCTGGCCGCGCGGGGGACGGACAGCCGGCTGACGGCCGTCGCCGAACCGGTGCTGCACCGGCTCGCCGCCGCGACCGAGGAGACCGTGCACCTGTGCGTGCTGCGCGACGACGCGCTGCTGACCGCGCGGACGGTGTCCGGGCACTCGTTCCGCACGACCGGCTGGGAGGGCAGGCGCGCGCCGCTGCCGTGCACCTCGGCGGGCCGGGTGCTGCTCTCCGACGCCACCCCCGACGAGCTGTTCGTACGCTTCGGCGCTGTCGAGGACCTGGTGCCGGACTACCCGCGTTCGCGGGTGCGGACGGTCCCGCAGCTGTGGCGCGCGATCCGGGAGGCCGCCGAGCACGGCTGGGCCGAGTCGCACGAGGAGTTCGAGCCGGGCGTGGCCGGGTTGTCGGCACCGGTGCGCGACTTCCGCGGCCGGGTGGTCGCCGCACTCAACGTGTCCGGGCCGGTCACGCGCCTGGACGGCCGGTTCGACGAGGTGGGCCGGGCGACCGCGGCCGCCGCCGCGGCGGTGTCGGCGGAGCTGGGGTGGACACCGGGCTCCCGTCCCGGACACCACCGGTGAACGCTCAGGGCCGGCGGGGCCCGGTCGAGCCCCGGACCACCAGGTCGGTGGGCAGGACCACGGGGTCCTTGCGGACGGGGCCCGGCAGCAGCATCGACGCGGCCGCCCGGCCCTTCTCCCGGTGCGGCTGCCGGACGGTCGTCAGCGCCGGCCGCGCGAGTGCCGCTCCCGGGACGTCGTCGAAACCGACCACCGACAGATCCCCCGGCACGTCCAGCCCGAGCGACAGGGCCGCGTCGAGCACCCCGAGGGCGAGCTCGTCGCTCATGGCCAGCACCGCGGTCGGCCGGGGGTCGCGCGCGAGCAGCGCGTGGGCGGCCCGCCGGCCCGCGTCCCGGCCGTAGGGGCCCGCTCCTCCACGACCGCCGCGTCGTGACCGAGGCCGGCCTCGGCGAGCGCGTCCCGGTACCCGGCCAGCCGTCGACGGGTGCCCAGGAAGTGGGCGTGGCCTCCCGCTCGGGCGACGGCCGACCCTCCCACCCGTCGGGGTGCATCGGCATGGCGACGACGCCGAACCGGCGGTGCCCGAGGTCGAGCAGGTGACGTGCGGCGGCCCGGGCCGCGGTCCGGTCGTCGATGCCCACGTGCCCGGCGCCGTCGTGCGTGGGGCGTCCACGACGACGAACGGGAGCCTGCGCTCCCGGATCGTCTCCAGCGCGGCCCCGTCGGGCAGGTCGCAGTAGCAGATGACCCCGTCCACCAGGGCGACCCGCGCGATCGGCCCGCTCGGGCCGGGGATCAGGACCAGCGCGGAGTCCTGCTGCCCGCAGACCTCGCTGATGCCCTGCAGCAACAGGGAGGCCGCGGGGTCGGCGAAGGCGAACGACATCGGGTCCTCCAGGACGACGCCGATCGCCGCGATCCGCCCCCGCGCGAGGGTCGCCGCGACCGGGTCCGGCCCGGCGTAGCCCAGCTCGTGGGCGGTGCGGAGCACCTGTTCCCGCAACTGGGCGCTGAGCCTGTCCGGCCGGTTGTAGGCGTTCGACACCGTCGCCCGGGAGACACCGAGCGCCTCGGCGATCGTCGCCAGCGTGACCCGGCCGGCCCCCGTCTCGTTCCTGCCCACCCGACCAGTCTCCCGCGTGCGGTCCGCCCGACCCGGACGGGTCCCGTGGGGTGAAGCGGTTCACTTCTTGATTCACCAGCAGGGCCGCGACCTCTTGTGGTCGGCCAGGTTAACCGGTTTAGTAGACGAATGCGATGGTGGCGACGGAGCACGACGACACCGACGGGGACCGTCGCGTCGGACGACGACCGGGAGACCCGGATCCGGCGACGGCTGCACGCGGTCGAGACCGAGCGGCTCGAGATCCTGCTGGACGAACGGATCCCGGGCCGCCGGCACCGGCTCGACGCGCTGGCCCTCGCCCGCGCCGACCTGCTCGACGACCTCACGACACTGGGGGCCGCCCCGCCCCCGGCGGCCGTCCGTCACCGGACCCCGTGTCCGGAGGCGGACAGCTGCCGATGACCCGCCGGTCCACCCGGCCGGGCGATCAGTCCTCGGAGTCGGTCCCCGCCAGCGGGCGTCCCTCGGTGAAGTGCGGGACGAGCCGGTTCTCGTACATCGTCAGCGCCGACCCGATGGCCATGTGCATGTCGAGGTACTTGTAGGTCCCGAGCCTCCCGCCGAACAGCACGTTCCGGTTCGCGGTCTCCTTGCGCGCCAGCTCGCGGTAGCGCTCCAGCTTCGCCCGGTTCTCCGGGGTGTTGATCGGGTAGTACGGCTCGTCCCCGGACTCGGCGAAGCGCGAGTACTCGCGCACGATCACCGTCTTGTCCTTCGGGTAGTAGTCCCGCTCCGGGTGCATGTGCCGGAACTCGAGGATGCGGGTGAAGGGGACCTCGGCGTCGTTGTAGTTGATCACCGAGGTGCCCTGGAAGTCGCCGGTCGGCTCGACCGACATCTCGAAGTCCAGGGTGCGCCAGCCGAGCTCGCCCTCGGCGTGGTCGAAGTAGCGGTCCAGCGGGCCGGTGTAGACGACCGGGACGTCGGCGGGCAGCTGCTCGCGCACCGCGAAGAAGTCGGTGTCGAGGACGACGTCGATGTTGTCGTGCGCCGCCATCCGCTCCAGCCACGCCGCGTAGCCGTCGGTCGGGAGTCCCTCGTGGGTGTCGTTGAAGTAGCGGTTGTCGTAGGTGTAGCGGACCGGGAGCCGGGTGATGATCGAGGCATCCAGGTTCTTGGGGTCCGTCTGCCACTGCTTGGCGTTGTAGCCCTTGATGAACGCCTCGTAGAGCGGGCGCCCGATCAACGAGATCGCCTTCTCCTCGAGGTTCGTCACGTTCGCGGCGTCCACCTCGGCGGACTGCTCGGCGATCAGCGCGCGTGCTTCGTCGGGGGTGTGCGCCTTCCCGAAGAACTGGTTGATCAGCGCGAGGTTCATCGGGAACGCGTAGACCTGCTCGCCGGCCCGGGCGAACACGCGGTGCTGGTAGTTCGTGAAGCTCGTGAACCGGTTGACGTAGGCCCACACGCGCTCGTTCGAGGTGTGGAACAGGTGCGCGCCGTACCGGTGGATCTCGATGCCGGTCTCCGGCTCGGCCTCGGAGTAGGCGTTGCCGCCGATGTGGTTCCGGCGCTCCAGGACCAGGACGCGCTTGCCGAGGCCCTCGGCGACCCGCTCGGCCACCGTGAGTCCGAAGAACCCGGACCCGACGACGATCAGGTCGTAGCTGCTCAGGTCGTAACCGTTCAGGTCGGCACTGTCGACGCTCACGGCCATCGAGGGTAGGGCAGGCGTGATCCGGGGCACCCGGCGGCTTCGGTACCCTCGCAGGCAGGTCGGAGAAGCGGACGTATCCGGCACCGTCGTGGCCCGAGGAGAAGATGGCGTGAGCTGGTCGTCCGCCGTCCCCCTGGTGGTCCTGGCCGCCGCCTGGGTCACGCTCCCGGGTCTGGTGGTCGGCCTCGCCGCCGGTCTGCGCGGGATCGCCGCCTGGGGCGCCGCCCCGATGCTGTCGGTCGGCGTGATCGCCGGTTCCGCGGTCGGCGCGAGCATGCTGGGCGTGCCCTGGAGCGGGGCCGCCCCGGCCATCGCGGCGGCGGCGTTCGCGCTGCTCGTGGTCGGTGTGCGACGGCTGGTGCTCGGCCTCCCGCTGCTGCCGCGACCCCCCGTGGTGCGGGCCGCTGCGCAGGAGTCGGTCCGGACGCTGCTCCGCGGCGGGCCCGACCGGCGCTGGACCGGGCTCGCGGCGCTGACCGGGCTGGTGACCGCCGGCGCGCTGGGGTTCAGCGCGGCCGTCCGCGGGATGGCCCGGCCCGACGCGCTGTCGCAGACGTTCGACGCGAACTTCCACTACAACGCCGTCGCCCGGATCCTCGGGACGCACGACGCCTCGTCGCTCACCGTCGGCGGCCTGGTCAACTCCCCCGGCTTCTACCCCGCGGCCTGGCACGACGTCGTCTCGCTGGTGGCGCCGCTGGCCCCCGGCCCCGGCGAGATCGTCGTCGCGTCCAACGTGGTCGCGCTGGTCACCACGCTGCTGGTCTGGCCGCTGTCGGTGCTGTTCCTCGTGCGGACGCTCGTCGGGCGCTCGGCCGGTGCTGCGCTCGCCGCCCCGGTGCTGGCACTCGGCTTCGTCGCGTTCCCGTGGACGCTGGTCACCTACGGCGCGCTGTGGCCGAACCTGCTGGGCGTCTCGCTGGTCCCGGCCGCGCTGGCGGCGACGGCGCTCGCCGCGCGGCCGGGGCTCGGGCCGGACCCGGTGTCCCCCGCCCGGCCGGGCCCGTTCCCCCCGGGGCGGGTGGCGCGCTGGTTCCCGGCGGTGGCCGCCGTCGTCGCGCTGGGGTTCGCGCACCCGAACGCGTTGTTCGGCGCGGTGGTCGTCGCGGGTCCGCCGATCCTGTGGGGACTCGTGGGCGCGGTGCGCCGCGGGCTGCGCGGCGGCACGTGGCCGACCGTGCGCGCGGCCACGGCGGTGCCGGTCGTACTCGCCGCGCTCGGCGGCGTCGGCTGGTTCATGTTCGCCTCCCCCGCCCTCGACGGGATCCGCGGCTACTACTGGGAACCGGAGTTCTCGGTCACCGACGCCGTGTGGAACGCGGTGCTGCACAGCCCCGAGGACAATGCCCCGGCCTGGTCGATCGCGGTGCTCACGGTGGCCGGCGCGGTGTGGGCGCTGCGCCGGGCCCGGACGTCCTGGCTGGTCCCGGCGCACCTGATGGTCTGCACGCTCTACGTCGTCGGCGCCACCACGTGGTCCTCGGTCTGGACCGGGGTCTGGTACAACGACTCGCCCCGGATCGCCGCGCTCGTCCCGGTCACCGCGGCCCCGCTCGCCGCGCTCGGCCTGGTCGCGCTGTGCTCGCTGGCCCGCAGCCTCGCCTGCCTGGTCCGCGACCGCCTCACCCGGGCCGCACCCGCCGTCGCCGGGCTGCCCCGGCCGCGGGCCGCGGTGCTCGTCGCGATCGGCGTGATCGCGGTCGTCGTCACCTCGGGTGGGCTCTACCAGCGCTCGCACGTCGACTCGCTCGCCGCGATCTACCAGACACCGGAGGAGGTACTGGTCGGCCCGGAGCAGGCGCGGTTCCTGCGCGAGGCGGGTGAGCTGCTGCCCTCGGACGCGGTGGTGGCGCAGAACCCGTGGGCCGGTACCGCGATGCTGTGGCCGCTCACCGACCGGCAGGTGCTGTTCCCGCACCTCACCGGGGTGTGGTCGCCGGACCAGCAGGTCATCGCCGAGCGGCTGCGCGACGCGTCGAACGACCCCGCGGTGTGCGCGGCCGTCGCCGAGACCGGGACCGGGTACGTGATCACGGCGCCGCCGACGTTCTGGCAGCCGGACCCGCTGGCGCTGCAGTGGCCCGGCCTCGACGACCTCGCCGACGCCGACGGGTTCGAGCTGCTCGCCCGCGACGGCGACAACGCGCTCTGGCGCATCACCGCCTGCGACGCCGGGCGGGTCGTCGGTTCCTGATCACCCGGTCGGGCACGGGACCGGCGGGGCCGCACGGCCGCCGGTAGTCTCCGAGACCGGCCAGCGCCGGGAATCGGGTCCGGTGGGTCGTCGACGGCTCCGGGACCGGCGCCGGGAGAGGAGCCGCGACCTCGATGGCCGGACCCACCTGGCTGTCCGCGCTGCCCACCGCGCTCGTCGCGGTGTTCTGGGTGGTCGGGCCCGGTCTGCTCGTGCTGCGGGCGTGCGGGGTCCGGGGCGTCACGGCATGGGGTCTCGCGCCGGTCGTGTCGACCGCGGTGATCTCGTCCACGGCCGTGCTGGGCACCCTCGCCGGGGTGCGCTGGGGGCCGTGGGTGCCGCTGGGCGTCGCGGTCGTGCTCGCACTGCTCGGCGGGCTGTTCCGGGTCTTCGTCGCCCGGCGCCCGCCCGGCAGCGCGCTGCACCGGGGCTGGCGGACGGCGCTGCGGTCGTGGGCCCCGGGCCGGCGGCTCCGGGCCGCGCTGGACCGCGTCCGCACCCCGAGGGGCCAGTTCGCGAAGCGCCCCGAACCGATGACGGCCGCGATGCCCCAGGTGTGGCGGACCTCGGCCCAGCGGGCGGGCACCGACGGCCGCCGGGCGGGGATCGCCGCCGCGGCGGGCGTCGTCGTCGCGGCCGCGCTGGCGTGGTGGACGGTGGTGCTCGGCTTCGGCCCGGTGGACGGCCTGTCCTCGACCTACGACGGCGTCTTCCACTACAACGCCGTCGCCCACATCCTGCAGTCCGGCGACGCGTCGTCGCTGACGCTGGGGTCGCTGACGAACCCGTCGTCGGCGATGGCGCTGTACCCGGCGGGCTGGCACGACCTGGTGTCGCTGGTCGCGATGCTGTCCGGCAGCGGGGTCCCGGTCGCGACCAACCTGACGGCCTGGGTCGTGGCGGGGGTGGTGTTCCCGCTGTCTGTGGCGGCGCTGACCCGTCAGGTCATGGGCCCCTCGTCCGGTGCCGCGCTGGCCGCGCCGGTGCTCGCGACCGGGTTCACCGCGCTGCCGTGGGCGCTCATGTCGTTCGGGGTGCTGTGGCCGAACCTGCTCGGGGTGGCGCTGCTGCCCGGGTACCTGACGCTGCTGCTGGCCGTCGTCGGGGTGGCCGAGCGCAGCGTGATCGGCGCAGGCGGGGCGGCGTTCACCCTGGTCCTGACACTCCCCGCGCTCGGTCTCGCCCACCCGAACGCGTTGTTCAGCCTCGCGGTGCTCGGCCTGTTCCCGGTGCTGTGGGGCATCGGCGTGCTCGCCCGGCGACGGCTGCTCACCCGCCGGTTCTGGCAGCCGGTGCTGGCCGCGGTCGGCGTCGCCGGGATCGTCGCCGCCGTCCTGTGGTTCATGACGGCCTCGCCGCTGACCGCCGGGGTCCGCAGCTTCGACTGGCCCGCGTTCACCGACGTGCCGACGGCGATCGGGCAGGTGCTGTTCAACTCCCCCAACGGCCGTCCCGAGCTCGTCGTGCTGTCGGTGCTGGTCGTCGTCGGCGCGGTGGCCGCGCTGCGGCGCGTCGCGACCTCGTGGCTGGTACCCGCGCACCTCGCCTCCGGCGCGCTCTACGTGCTGGCCGCGGCCGACGACGGGAAGACCTCCGCCGCCCTCACCGGTGCCTGGTACAACGACTCCTACCGGCTGGCGGCGATGGTGCCCGTCACCGGGGCCGTGCTGGCCGTGGTCGGGCTGTGCGCCCTCGCGTCGGTCCTGCGCCACGTGCTGCTGCGTATCCCGCGCACCGCGGCCCTGGCGCGGCGCCGGGTGGTCGCGCCCGCGCTCGCGGCGGCGCTGCTCGCGGTCGTCGTCGCCACGACCGGCGGGATGTCGGTGGCGACGCACGCCGACGTCCTGGCCGGGCCGTACCAGCAGCCCTCCGACCCGCTCCTCGAACCGGGGCAGCGCGAGTTCCTCGACGAGGTCGGCCGGATCGTCGGCCCCGACGACGTCGTGGCCGCGGACCCGTTCACCGGCGACGCACTGCTGTTCCCGCTGACCGGCCGCCGGGTCCTGTTCCCGCACCTCATCGGCAACTGGACCCCGGAGCAGACGCTGCTGGCGACGCGGTTCCGCGACGTCGGGACCGACCCGACCGTCTGCACGGCGGCCGCCGACCTGGGCGTCGACTGGCTGTTGACGGGGCCGATCACGTTCTGGCCGAACCACGGCGGCGCCCGCTGGTACCCGGGTCTGCACGACATCGCACCGGTGCCCGGGTTCGAGCTCGTCGCGACGGGCGGGGGCCAGGAGCTCTGGCGGCTGACGGCCTGCACACCGGGCGCGCCGGCCACCCCGCAGGCCCAGGCGTTCGCCCCGCCCGGTCCCGACGCCCCGTCCCCGTCCCCGTACGGTGGGTGACCCCCCGACGCCCTCGACGGAGCCCACGTGACCGAACTCCCCGAGTACGAACGCTCCCTGCGGATGGTCGAGCGCCGCAGGCTCGCGACCGGCTTCGCGAAGCAGATCGCGATCACCACCGAACCCGCTCTCGACGTGCCGTTCCGTGAGGCACGGGTGGTCGATCTCGGCTGCGGGTACGGCTACACCGCACTCGAGCTCGCGGGCCTGTGCCGGGAGGTCGTCGGCATCGAGCCGAACGGTGCTCTGGCCGCCGAGGCGACTCGGCTGGCCGCCGAGGGCGGCCGCGAGAACTTCACGTTCCGTGTCCAGGGCATCGGCGACTTCGGCCACGGCGACGACGCCGGGGCCTTCGACGTGGCCGTGCTCGACAACGTCCTGGAGCACCTCGACGACCAGCCCGACGCGCTGGAGCGGATCGCGTCCTGCCTGCGCCCCGGCGGCGTCGCCTACATCCTGGTGCCGAACCGGTGGTGGCCGATCGAGGCGCACTACTCGCTGCCGTTCCTCGCGTGGCTGCCGCTGCCGCTGGCGACCCGCTACCTGCGCTGGTCGGGACGCGGCAGCGACTACACCGACGCCAGCTACGCCCCGAGCTACCTGCGGATGCGCCGGCTCCTCGCGCAGCGACCCGACCTCGACGCGCGGTTCACCGTGCCCGGCGACGTGAGCCTCGCCGAGGGCGGCGGATCCCGGCTCTACTCGCTGGGGGTGGCGGCGCTGCGCCGGTTCCCGCCGCTGTGGGCGATCTCGAAGGCGTTCCTCGTCGTCGCCGTGAAGAAGAAGCAGACCTGACCGTGGCGCGACGGCTCCTCGCCGCGGCCGACCTGGTCGTCGGCCCGGTCGTCGCCGTCGGGGTGGTGGCCGTCGGGCTGCTGGTCGCCGACCGGATCACCGTCCCGGCCGGGTCGAACGTGGGCCTGGCGCTCACCGCGACCGGCGGGGCGCTCGTCGCGGCGGTGCTCGCGGCCGCGGCGTGGACCCGGTCCCCGCTGGTCGCCGCGCCGCTGGCGTGGGTGGGGCTGGCGGCGCTGCCCGCGGTGCCGCTGACGCTGTTCCTGGCGAACACCCCGCACTACCTGTTCGGCGTCGGCGGCGACCAGCAGTTCCGGGTCGCGTTCCTGACCCGGTTCGCGGACTCGGCGCGGCTCGCGGACTTCGCCTACGCGGACATGCCGCCGTACTACCCGGCGGCGTGGTTCTGGCTCGGGGGGCGGGCGGCGGCGCTGCTGGGCGTCGACGCCTGGGCGTTCCACAAGCCGTACTCAATCGCGACGCTGGCGGTCACCGCCGTGCTGACCCACGCGTTGTGGGCACTCGTGACGTCCCGGCCGCGGGCGGTCGGGGCCGCCGTCGCCACCACCCTGGCCGGGTTCGTGACACTGGCCGCGTACTCGCCGTACTCGTGGCTGACCGCGGCGCTCGTCCCGCCGCTGGCGGTGCTCGGGCTGCGGCTGGTGCGGCGGCGCGGGGCCTGGGTCCGCACCGCGCTCCTGGTCGGCCTCGTACTCGGCCTGGCCGCCGTCACCCACACCCAGATCCTGGCCTTCGCGGGATTCGTCCTGGCCGTGCTCGCGGTGGACGGCCTCGTCACCCGCACGACCGGTCCGGCCGGGCTCGGCACGACGGTGGCGGTGGTCCTCGCCGCGGCGCTGCCGCCGGCCCTGGTGCACTGGCTGCCCTACCTGCTGGCCTCGGCCGGGCAACCCACCTACAGCGCGGGCCAGCACTTCCTCGCCGAGGCGGGCGCCCGGTGGCCGCTGCCGATGCTGGAGGCGACCCCGGTCGGCGCGCTGTGCCTGCTCGGTACGGTGTGGATCGTGGTCCGCGCCCGCACCTCGACGGTGGCCAGGGCGCTGGCGGTCACCGCGCTCTGCGGCTACGCCTGGTACCTGCTCTCGACGGTCGCGCTCGCCGCCGGGACGACGCTGCTGGCCTTCCGGATCCAGCCGATCCTGACCGCGGCGCTGGCCTGCGGAGCGGTGTGGGCCGTCGCCGAGGTGGCCGAGCGGCTGCGCGCGGGCGGGGCACGGGTGGGGGCCACGGCGACGGTCGTGACCGTGCTGGCCGCGGCGGTCGTCGTCGGGCAGGTGCAGTCGGTCCCGCAGGACTACGCGTGGACCGGGACGGCACAGGACTACCGCCCCGACGGGACGCGGCCCGACGGCTCGCGGGACCCGGCCGACGCGAACGCCTGGCTCGGGGACCTGCGCACGGCGATCGACGGTCTGACCGGTCGCCCGCCGCGGGAGGTCGTCGTCGCGAGCGCGAACGCGACCCTGCTCAGCTACACACCGTACTTCGCGTTCCAGGCCTCGCAGCCGCAGTACGCGAACCCGCTCGCCGACTACCCGGCCCGCACCGACGAGCTCCGCCGGTGGGCGGCCGCGACCGACCCGGGCCGGCTGCTCGCCGCGCTGGACCGCGGCCCGGTGCGGGCGCCGTCGGTGTTCGTGCTGGAACGGGCCGCCGACGGGACGCTGCGGCTGCCGCTGGCGCAGGACCGGTTCCCCGACCCCCGCCAGGGTGCCGACCCCGCGGTGTTCGCACCGCAGCTGTTCGACGACCCGGCCTGGCAGCGGCGCGACGTCGGCCCGTACGCGGTGCTGGTGCGGGCCGGCGTCCCCGCGGTGCCCTGAGGCCTCGGACCTCGGACCTCGGGCATCGGGCCTCGGGCCTCGGGCCTCGGGCCTCGGCCACCGTCGGCGGGTCGAGCGCGAGCCGCGCCCCGTACTCGTCCAGGACTGTGACTGATTCGGTCCACAGGTCACCGCCGTTCGCGGAACACTGGCGGCCATGCTGCGTGCGCGACGACAGGCTGCGGACGACGGCCAGGACACGGGCCGGCGTGCCCCGGACCGCAGGATCCTCCTGGTCGCCGCCCTCACGGCCCTGGCCGTCGGTGTGTGGGCGTGCTGGTCGGTGACCGTCGACGATGCCTACATCACCTACCGCTACAGCGAGAACCTCGCGCACGGGTTCGGGCCGGTCTGGAACCCGGGGCGTGTGCCGGTGGAGGGGTTCACCAACTTCGCGTGGATGGTGTGGCACGCACCGTGGGTGTGGTTGGGTGTGCCCCTTCCGGTGGTCTCGAAGCTGACGGCCGCTGCCTGTGCCGCTGCCACCGTGTGGATCCTGGTCACCGAGCCTCGCACCCGGAGCGGCGCCGTGGTGGCCGCGGGGA
Organism: Pseudonocardia sp. ICBG601; assembly: GCF_020496245.1. NCBI lineage: Bacteria > Bacillati > Actinomycetota > Actinomycetes > Pseudonocardiales > Pseudonocardiaceae > Pseudonocardia > Pseudonocardia sp. ICBG601. The sequence continues at coordinate 18,971 of NZ_JAHLJA010000058.1, forward strand.
GCTTCGTCCTGTTCCTCCCGACCTGGGTCCACGTCGACGCCGGCCTGGAGACAGCGCCCTTCGCTCTGGTCGTGCTGCGGGCCGTCGTCCTCGCTGCGCGGCTGCTGCACGACCGGGACGCCGTGGTCCGGCCCTGGGAGATCCCGGCGTTGCTGCTACTCGCGGGGACCCTCCGCCCCGACGGGGTGCTCGGGGTCGCCCCCGCCCTGCTGGTCTGGCTGTGGCTGCGCAGATCCCGCAGGTCGACCTGGCTGTGGACCGCGGCCGGTGGCGCCGTCGGCGTCGGCTACGTGGTCGCACGATGGGCGTACTACGGCCACCCACTGCCGAACACCTTCTACGTGAAGGTGGGTGTGGAGGCCACGACCGACGGTCGCTGGATCGAGCTGACAGCGGCGACGCTGTTGCCGCTGCTGGCGTTCGCCGTCGCCGCGTTGTTCCGGGTACGCACCGCGGCCTCGGCAGCGCTGGTACTGGCGAGCTGCACGGCTCTGTGGATCATCCCGGCCCTCACCGCGCCGGCGATGGACTATCTGTCGCGGTTCGCGTGGCACGGACTCCCGCTGATGTGCCTGGCCGCGGCGTGGGCGCTCGACACGGTCGAGATGCGCCGGGTCGCGGCCACGGCGGCGGTGGTGGCGGTCGGCTGGACGACGGTCGCCGGCGTCCTCGCACCGGACGGGCCGAGCATGGTCAACTACGGTGACGACCTCCGGCGCGCGCACATCGCCGTCGGCCTCGCGCTGGCCGACACCGACCTTGCGCCGGACCGGCGAACCGTCGCGGTGTCCGATGCGGGCGCCATCCCGTACTTCTCCGGATGGATCGCCACCGACTACATCGGCCTGAACGACGGTCGGATCGCGCACGGCGCGGACCCGACCGACGTCCTGCGGACCGACGACCCGTCCGTCGTCGTCGTCACCAGTTCCTCGCCCAAACCACCGACCGCGTCGTGGCGCACCGACCTCACTCCGGTGCTCGCCGGCCGCGAGCTCGTCGGCGTCGCGCAGATGCGCCCCGAGTACTTCCAGCTCGTGTTCGCGAAGCCGGACGTCGCCCCGCAGGTCAGGGCGGCGCTGGACCGCCGCCTCGCGGAGGGTCGCGCGGTCACCGACGCCCGCCTCGGCCCCGGCTACTCCCGCTGGCTGGAGCGGGTCCTCGGCATCAGCTGAGGCCGAGGGCGTGCCCGGCCAGGGCACGCAGCGCGGCGGCGTCGCGGCGCAGCACCGCCCCGGGCAGCTGGACGGCGGCGTTGAGCCGCGACGACACGTGCGCGCGGGCGGCACGGGCGGCACGGGGCAGCCCCCGGGCCGCCATCCGGTCCGCCTCCGCCGCGAAGTAGCGGCGCTCCTCGGCGAACCGGTTCCCGGCGACCGCACCCGATCCCGAGTCGCTGGAGCGGTGCCGCCGGTAGCGGAAGCAGACGTGGTCGTCGACGACCATCGTCCCGCCGTCGGCGATCACCGCGACCGGCAGCGCCAGGTCGAACACGTCCGCGGACTCCGGAAGCGCGACCTGCGCCACCGCGTCGGTCCGCCAGCACAGCGACGGGTTGTACAGCCAGTTCCCCCGCAGCAGGCTCACCAGCAGGTCCTCGCCGCCGACCGACCGCGGGCCGGATCCGGACGGCGCGAGCAGCGCCTTGACCCGGTCGGCGAGCGGGCGGACCGGACGGTCGTCGGCGTCCATCACGGCCACGCCCGGCTGCACCACCGCGGCGTCCGGCCAGCGCTCGTGCAGCGCCAGGACGGTGTCGAGGTAGTCGGGCTCCATCAGGTCGTCGGCGCCCATCATCACGAAGTACGGCAGCTCGACCGCCTCGATGCAGTACCGGTTGTTCGGCTGGGCGCCGAGCCGCGTCGCGTTGCGGCGGTACCGGATCCGGTCGTCGCCCAGGCCCGCGAACCAGGGCCCGATCGAGTCGTCGGGGTAGCCGTCGTCGACGACGGTGAGCCGCCAGTCGGTGCGGCGCTGGGCCTGCACGCTGCGGACCGCGCGGCGTAGGAGCTCCGGGTCGCCGTAGAAGGGGAGCATCACGTCGACGGGCACGCGCCCGACGGTAGCGAGCCGCCCCCTGGCTAGGATCACCCGGCCTCACCGGCCACGACACCAGCCACGACCCGGAGCACGGCGATGGACATCCAGAACCACTACTACGGCCACTCGGCCGTCCTCGCCGCCTACGCCGGGCTGTCCCGGCCCCGGCACATCGCCGGTCTGCTGCAGCACGGCTGGACCGCGGTCTCCCCCGTCGCCGCGCACTTCGCGGACTTCCCGACGGTCGGCACCGACCCCCGCCGGCGACGGCTGCTGGTGTGGTCGCACGGCTGCCGCGGCTGGTCCCCCGCCGACGAGGACCGCGAGACCACGCCGATCGGTGCCCCGGTGCTCTACCTGGAGGCGCTGCTGCGCGCGCAGGGCTGGACGCCGTCGGACCGGCTCGGGCCGGTGTTCGTCCCGTTCCACGGCACCCGGCTCGTCCGTGTGACCGGCGCGCACGCCGACCTGGCCCGTCAGGTCGCGAAGGTCGACGGTCCGTCGACGGTGTGCCTGCACCACGAGGACATGACCGACCCGGAGATCACCACCGCCTGGCGCGACGCCGGGCACACGCTGGTCACCGCCGGGCGGCGCGACGACCCGCACTTCCTGCTGCGGATCATGCACCTGGTCGGGAACGCGAGCCGGGTCTCGTCGAACCGGCTGTCGACGGCCGTGCTGTACGCGGCCGCCGTCGGCACCCCCGCCGGGGTGTGGGGTGACCCGCTGACGTTCGGGGCGCAGTCGTCGTCGGCGGTGGACGAGCTGCGCGCGACCTGGCCGGAGTTCCACACGGTCGATCCCACCGACGGGACCCGCCCGGAGTCCGGCGACGCGGAGGCCGACGCCGCCGCGACCGCGCTCGCCCGCCGCGAGCTCGGCGCCGAGCACCTGCTCGACCCGGACGCGCTGCGCACCGTGCTCGGCTGGGGCCGCACCCCGAGCGCCGGGCCCGGCCTGCAGCACTACGCGGCGTCGCCGCTGGCGAAGGCCGCGATGGTGCTCGGGCTGACCCAGCGCTCCGCGGCCAGCACGCAGGCCATGTCGGCGGGCAGCTCGAACCCGCTGCTGTGGCTGCGCCACCCGCTGGCCGCGCTGCCGAAGCCGCTGCCGCGCGGACTGCCCACGCCGATCGCGACCGAGGAGCCCCTCGACGCCTGACCATGATCGCCGGGAGTGGAGCGGAGGACGCAGCCGACTACTCTCCGCGCTCCACTCCCGGCGATCATGACGGTCGGAAGATCCGGCGGACCAGCACCAGCAGGGCCACCCCGAGCAGCGCGGCCAGTACGAACCGCACCGACAGCCACAGCACGCCGTCGGACGGCAGCAGCACCCCGGCCCCGCACACGACGACGCCGACGGCCAGCGGCCCGGCCAGCACCGCCTCCCGCCAGCGGGTCGGTGACACCCGCCGACGCAGCAGCGACGTCCCGGCCGCCAGGGCCAGGTAGATCAGCGGGAACCCGGCGGCGACCGCGGTCAGCGACCCGGTCCGGGCGAGCAGCACCGCCGCGACCACCCCGAGCACCAGGCTGACCGGGCTCGCGATGGCGAGCCCGCCGCTGCGGCCGGACGCGAACACCAGGTGCACGTTGGCCAGGTAGACGACGCTGACCACGGCGCCGAGCGTCGCGACCGCGGTGACCGGCACCAGCTGTTCGGGGGCGAACGAGGCCGGGGCGAGGATCCGCAGCAGGAACGGGGCGAGCAGCGCGACCCCGCCGGCCAGTGCGGCGGTGACGACGCCGACGTCGCGGGCGGTGCGTTCCAGCGCGGCGCCGCGGGCCTCGGGAGCGGTCCGGTAGATGACCGGCGCCCAGGCGTTGTTCAGCGCGGAGACGATCATGGCGGGCGCGGAGCCGAGGAGCAGCGCGATCTGCATGCGGCCGCCGTCGGCGACCCCGAAGTACCGACTCACGATCAGCACGAGCGCGTTCTGCACGAGCAGCAGCGCGACCAGGTGCGGGACGGCGGGCAGCCCGATCCGCAGCGCCCGGCCGAAGTCGCCCCGCGCGGTGCGCGGGCGGCCGCCGCGCAGCGCGAGCACGAGCCCGATCACCGCGGCCGCGAGGTAGCCGAGCAGCAGGCCGAACAGGTAGTCGTCGGCGTCGCTCGCCCGCCACGCGACGAGCGCGAGCCCGGCGAGCGGTCCGCCGAGCGTCGCCACCCCGGACATGACGACGAACGGCACCGGCCGGTCCTGCACCCGCAGGAACGCCTGGGCGTTGAGCACCACCACGAAGCCGGCGGCGGCGAGCCCGGCGAACACCAGCCCGGCGCGCCACGGCACCGACAGGACCGGCAGGCTCCACCACGGGCCTGCCAGCACCGCGAGCACGACCACCGCCAGCGACAGGGCGCTGCCCTGCAGCACCAGCGCCCGCGCGCCGTCGGTGCCCGAGCTCTCCAGGATCCCGTGCCGGGTGATCGACGACGCCAGGCCGAACCCGACGACCATCGCACCGACCTGCACCAGGATCAGCCCGACGGCGACGACGCCGTACTCGGCGTCGCCCAGCAGCCGGGTCACGAACGGCGTGACGACGACGTTCGCCAGGATCGGGGCGACGCTGCCCAGCGTGTAGAGCGAGCCGCGCCCGAGCACCTCCCGGCTGGCGTCCACGGCGCTCACCCCGCGCTCACGCCGAGTGCCCGAAGAACTCCCGCACCAGGCCCGCGACCCGGTCGACGTCGGCGTCGGCGAGATCGGGGAACAGCGGCAGCGAGAGCTGCTGGGAGTAGTACTCCTCGGCGTTCGGGCACAGGCCGCGGCGATGGCCGAGGTCGGCGAAGACCGGGTGCCAGTATGCGGGGATGTAGTTGACCTGCACCCCGATGCCGTGCTCGCGCAGGTACTCGAACAGCGCACGGCGGCGGCCGTCGAGCACGCGCAGCGGGTAGAGGTGCCAGGCGGGCTCGGCGCCGTCGCGGCGGACCGGGGTGCGGACCTCGGGCACGTCGGCGAGCGCGGCGTCGTAGCGGGCGTGGATCTCCCTGCGCCGCGCGGTGAACGCCGCCAGCCGGGTGAGCTGGGAGGATCCGAGGGCGGCGAGCAGGTCGGGCAGCCGGTAGTTCAGCCCGAACGCGTGCACCTCCTGGTGCCACGGGCCCTCGTCGGGGAAGCGCTGCGCGTCCTTGTCGCGGACGAGGCCGTGGTTGCGGAACGACCGGGCGCCCGCCACGAGCTCCTCGCGCGGGGACACGACCGCGCCGCCCTCGGCAGTGGTGAGGTTCTTGGTCGGGAAGAAGCTCAGCGTGGTCAGGTCGGCCAGGTCACCGACCGGGCGACCGTGCCAGGTGCCGCCCACGGAGTGCGCGGCGTCCTCCAGCAGCAGGGCGCCGGCGTCGTGTGCCAGCGACCGCAGCGGTGCCGCGTCGATCGGGTGGCCGGCGTAGTCGACCCCGGCCACGACGGTCGTGTTCGGTGTCAGCGCGGCCTTCGCCGCGTCCGGATCGAGGTTCCCGGTGTCCGGGCTGACGTCGGCGAACACGACGTTCGCGCCGAGCAGGGCCGCGGCGCTCGCCGTCGCGACGAAGGTCAGCGGGGCGACCACCACGTCCTGGCCCGGGCCGACCCCGGCCGCGGCGTAGGCGACGTGCAGCGCCGCGGTCCCGCTGGTCACGGCCACCGCCGGGTTCCCGCAGACGGCGGCGAGGTCGTCCTCGAACCGGGCCACCGCGGGGCCGGTGGTCAACCAGTCGGTCCCGAGGACCGCCGTGACCGCCTCGACGTCCTCCGGCGAGATCGACTGCCGGCCGTAGGGGAGCATCAGGCGCCGCCCATCAGTCGAGCGCCTCGACCATCGCGCGCAGCTGCTCGGGCGACAGCCACAGGTCGTTGGTGTCCGACCGGTAGGCCTGCCCGTCCGGGACCGGCTCACCGTCGGCCGGGGAGGTGTAGCCCCAGCCGGCGATGTAGGGCTCGACGACGTAGCGGTCGGCCAGCTTGAGGGTCCGCCGCGAGTCGTCCGCGGCGATCATCTCCTCGTGCAGCTTCTCGCCCGGTCGGATCCCGATCTCGTGGGTCGCGGCGCCGGGGGCGATGGCCTCGGCGAGGTCGGTCATCCGCATCGACGGGATGCGCGGCACGTACAGCTCGCCGCCCTGCATCGCGTCGAAGGAGTCGATGACGAACTGAACCGCGTCCGGCAGGGTGATCCAGAACCGGGTCATCCGCTTGTCGGTGATCGGCAGCGACTGGCCGTCGGCGGCGAGCTTCTTGAACAGCGGGACGACCGACCCGCGGCTGCCGAGCACGTTGCCGTAGCGGACCACGGCGAACCGGGTCTCGTAGGCGGCGGCGTAGTGGTTCGCGCTCACGAACAGCCGGTCGGCGCACAGCTTGGTGGCGCCGTAGAGGTTGATCGGGCTCGACGCCTTGTCCGTGGACAGCGCGACGACCTTCTTCACCCCGGCGTCGATCGCGGCCTCGACGACGTTCTGCGAGCCCTCGACGTTGGTCCGGATGAACTCGAACGGGTTGTACTCGGCCGTGTCCACCTGCTTGAGCGCGGCGGCGTGCACGACGTAGTCGACGCCGTGCATCGCGCGGCGCAGGCGCGGCTGGTCCCGGACGTCACCGAGGAACCAGCGCAGCCGCGGGTCGTTGTCGAACAGCGACCGGCACTCGTACTGCTTGAGCTCGTCGCGCGAGAGGATCACCAGCCGGCGCGGCTCGTAACGGTCGAGCAGGGTGCGGACGAAGGCCTTCCCGAAGGACCCCGTCCCGCCCGTGACCAGGACCGACGAGCCCTTGAGTACCGACATCACGCCTCCAGATCTGCGGAACTTCGTCCGCCCGGCATGATGGCACGCGATCGATCGGACGAATCGAAGCAGGTACGGGTGCGGGTCAACGCGGTCATCCAGGCGCGGACGGGGTCGACGCGGCTCCCGGGCAAGGTGCTCACCGATCTCGGCGGCACACCGGTGCTCGACCGGGTGGTCGCCGCCGCCCGCGCCGCCTCCGGCGTCGACCGGGTCGTGGTCGCGACCTCGACCGCCCCGGGCGACGACGCCGTGGCCGAGCGCGCCGCGACGATCGGCGTCCCGGTGGTACGCGGCTCCGAGGACGACGTGCTGGCCCGCTTCGTGCAGGCCGTCGACGAGCACCCCTGCGACGCCGTGGTGCGCCTGACGGCGGACTGCCCGCTGCTCGACCCGGCCCTGGTGTCGCTGGTCGCCGCGACCTGGCGGTCCGTGCCGGAGCAGGACTACGTCGCCACCACCCTGGTGCGCACCCTGCCGCGCGGCCTGGACGTCGAGCTCGCCCGCGTCGACGCGCTGCGCGCGCTGGCTGGCGCCCGCGACCGGGTACGACCGGATCCACGTGACGTCGGGCCTCTACGGAGACCCGGACCGGTTCCGCTGCCTCGGGCTCGTCGTCGCACCGGCCGCCGACGACCTGCGCGTCACCCTGGACACCGTCGACGACCTGCACGCCCTGACGGGCTGGTCGAGGCCCTGGACGGGCGCACCGGGTGGCGGGCGGTCGTCGACGTGCTGCGGTCGCGGCCGGACCTGGTGGAGCGCAACGCGCACGTCCGTCAGAAGTCCCTCGCCGAGGGGTGAGCGGGATGCGTCTGCTGCTGCGCTGCGACGCCGGACCATCGACGGGGGTGGGGCACGCGGTGCGGTGTGCCGCGGTCGCCGAGGCGGCGCTGCTGTCCGGGCACGAGGTGTTCTGGTCGGGCCGGCTCGACGGGCTGCGCTGGCTGTGGTCCGGGCTGGTCCGGGAGCCCGGCCCCGTCCTGCCCCCGGCCGACACCGCCGGCGGGCTCGCGGCGCTGGCCCGTGAGCACCGGATCGACGCCGTGCACGTCGACCACTACCTGCTCGGCGACGACCTGCGTCCGGCCCTGAACGACGCCGGGGTCGTGCTGTCCACCGTGGAGGACTTCGCGACCGGCCGGCGTCCCGGTGACGTGGTGGTCGACCCGAACATGGGAGCCGAGGACCACCCCCGCCCCGACGACGGCTCCCCCGTCCTGCTCCGCGGCCCCGGCTACGCCCCGCTGCGGCTGACCGTCCGCCGTGCCCGCACCCGGCGGGCCCTGCGGGCCGCCGACGCCCCCGGCACCGGGCCGCCCCGTGTGCTGGTCGTCATGGGCGGGACCGACGCCGCCGGGCTGCTGCCCCGGGCGGTCGCCGCCCTCGCCGCCGCGGACGTCCCCGCCGAGGTCGACGTCGTCGTCCCCGGTGGGCGGCCCCTCGACCTGCCCGCCGATGGGCCGGCGACGTTCCGGGCGGTGCCGCCGCTGCCCGACCTGCCCGCCGCGATGGCCGAGGCCGACCTCGTCGTCAGCGCGGCCGGGACGACGGTGTGGGAGCTGTGCTGCGTGGGTGTCCCGATGGCGCTGGTCCGGGCCGCGGACAACCAGACCGAGGGCTACCGGACCGTCGTCGACGCCGGGGCCGCCGCCGGGCTGGGCGGGACCGCGGACCTCGCCGACCCGGCCGCCGCCGCGGCCGTGCTGCACGCCCTGCTGACCAGGCCGGGCGACCGCGCCGCGCTCGCCGACCGGGCCGCGACCGTCGTCGACGGCGAGGGCGCGGGCCGGGTCGTCGACGCCGTGGCCACCGCGGTGGGCACGTCCGGCGGCCGGGAGGCGCGCGTCGCCGCCGAGGGCCGGGTGCTCGCCCGGGTGGTCCGGTCCCGCCCCGCCCGGCCCGGCGACGCCGAGCTGCTCCTGGCCTGGCGCAACGACCCCGACACCCGTCGCTGGTCACGCAGCCACGACGCGGTCGACCTCGCCACCCACCGCCGCTGGCTCGCCGGCTCGCTGGACCGCGACGACCGGCTGCTCCTCGTCGTCGCCGACGCCAGGGGGCCGGTCGGCACCGTCCGCTGGGACCGGGACGGGAGCGGCTGGGAGGTCTCGATCACCGTCGCCCCGGAGCGCCGTGGCGAGGGGCTGGCCCTGCCCATGCTGCGGGCCGGGGAGGACGCGCTACGGGCCCGGACCGGCGCCGGGACCGCGGTGACCGCCGTCGTGCACACCGGCAACGACGCCTCGGCCCGGCTGTTCGCCCGCGCGGGCTACGGCGAGCCCGGCACCCCCGACGCCGACGGATTCCGGACACTCCATCGCGTGCTGTGAGCGCTTGGCGCCGTGACGCAACCCGCACGACGCACCTCCGGTACGCCGATGTGACCTACCCTTCGCGCGTGTCCGGATCCCGTCCCGCGCTCCCCGCGGCCGATCTCGCCCGCGTGGTCGTGTTCGCCGCGTTCATCGCCGTCCTCGGGCTGTTCCCCGGCTTCGCCGGAGTGGCCGGGGTGCCGATCGTCCTGCAGAACGTCGGCCCGATCCTGGCCGGCGTCATCCTCGGGTGGCGGCTCGGCACGGCATCGGTCGCGCTGCTGCTGGTGCTCACCGCGGTCGGGCTGCCGCTGCTGTCCGGCGGCCGCAACGGCGCCGCGTTCTTCGGACCCAGCGGCGGCTTCCTCGTCGGCTGGCTGCTGTCCGCACTGGTCGCGGGCCTGATCGTGGCGCGGTTCCGGTCGCGGTCGCTGCCCGTGCTGCTGCTCGCCTGCCTGGCGGGGTTGCTCGCCGACTACGTGATCGGCATGCCGTGGCTGGGCGTCTACATCGGCGACGTCACCGGCGGGATCGTGCAGTCCCTCGTCTTCGTGCCCGGTGACCTGATCAAGGTGGTGCTGGCCGCGCTGATCGCGTCGCTGGTGCACCGGGCCCTTCCGGACCTGCTGCCGGTCCGCCCTGCGTCCGAGTCCCGGGTCCGGTGAGCGGGGCCGGCATCGACGCCCCGGACGCCGACGACGACACGGCGCCCGTCGTCCCGGCACCCTGGCTGCCCCGGGGGCTGGCCGACGCCGTCGGAGCGGCCGGGGAACGGCTGTCCCGGCTCGGGGTGCGGAGCGGGCAGCGCGTCGTGCTCGACACCCCCACCCGGGCCCGCTGGGCGGTGCTGCCCTACCTGCTCGCCGCGGACCGGCTGGGCGCGGCGTCGCTGCTCGCCGACGCCGGCTGGACCGGCCGCGAACGCGACGCGGTGCTCGCCGACGCCGCGCCGCACCACGTCGTCGGCACCGACGGGCGGGCCGATACCGCCGACGGCGGACCACGCACACCCGGCCTGTTCCTGCTCCCGACGACCTCGGGCAGCACCGGTGTCCCCTCCGTGCTGGCCCGCGACCGGCGTTCCTGGCGGATCGGGTTCGACATCCTCGGTGCGCTGCCCGGACCGGTCCTCGTGCCGGGGCCGCCGTCGTCGACGCTGTACCTGTTCGGGGCCCTGCACGCCCTGCACCACGGGCTGGGCCTGGTCACCCGCGGTCGGCTCGACCCGACCGACCTGCCCGACGGCGGCTCGGTCCATCTCGTCCCCGCCCAGCTCTCCGCGCTGCTCGACGAGCGCGAGCGCCGCCCGGGCGGCCCGGCACCGCAGGTCGTGGTGTGCGGCGGTGCGCACGTCGCGCCCGGGATACGGGAGCGGTGCGCGCGGCTGCTGCCCGGCACCACACTGCTGGAGTACTACGGCTCGGCCGAGCACTCGCTGATCGCCACCCGCCGCGACGACGGCCCGCTGCGCCCGGTCGAGGGCGTGCACCTCACGGTGCGCGACGGCGAGCTGTGGGTGGACAGCCCGCAGTCGGTGCGCGGCCGGTTCACCCGCGGCGAGCTGGTGCCGGCCGGTCCCGGTCCGACGACCGTCGGGGACCGCGCCGAGCTCACCGCCGACGGCGGCCTGACCGTCCTCGGCCGCGCCGCCACCACCATCTCCTCCGGCGGCACGCTGGTGGCCGCCGAGGAGGTCGAGCAAGTCTTGCGCGGCGTGCCGGGCGTCGGTGACGTCGTCGTCGCCGGGACCCCGCACGCGTCGCTGGGGATGGTGGTCACCGCGGTCGTCGAGGCCGGTGACGGTGTCCCGGACCGGCGGGCGCTGCGCGCCGCGGCGCGGGCCGGGCTGTCCCCGGCGAAGCGGCCGCGCCGGTGGCTGGTCACCCGGGCGCTCCCGCGGCTGGGCTCGGGCAAGCCCGCCCGCGCCGCCGTCGACGCCGCGCTGCGCGACGGGACCCTCGACGCGGTCCCGCTCGGGGGGCCGGAGTGACCGTCCCCGGCAGCGGCACGACGGACGACACCCCGGTCGTCATCGCCGCGCGGCGCACCCCGATCGGCACCGCGGGTGGCGCGCTGCGCGCGATGACCGTCGACGCGCTCGCCGCACCCGTGCTCGCCGCGCTGGCCGGGGCCCTCGGCGGCCCGGTCGACGACGTGCTCCTCGGCAACGTCTTCGGCCCCGGGGGCAACCCGGCCCGGGTCGCGGCGCTCGCCGCCGGGCTCGGCGACGAGGTGCCCGGCATGACCGTGGACCGGCAGTGCGCGAGCGGGCTGGCCGCGATCCTCACCGCGGCCGCGGGGATCCGTGCCGGCGACGGCATCGGCTACCTGGCAGGCGGTGCCGAGTCCCCGTCGACCGCGCCCACCCGGACGTGGGCCGACGGCACCGTCTACACCCGGGCGCCGTTCGCCCCGGCCGGCGACCCGGACCCGGACATGGGCCCGGCCGCCGACGACGTGGCGACCCGGGCGGGCCTGACCCGCACCCGTCTCGACGCGTTCGCCGCCCGCAGCCACGCCCGCGCCGTCGACGCGCAGCGGGCCGGCCGCTTCGACGACGAGCTCGTCCCGGTCGACGGCGTCGGCGGGCTCCTCACCGCCGACGAGCGGCCCCGCGACCGCTTCACCGCCGACCGTCTCGCCCGGTTCCGCCCCGCGTTCACCCCCGACGGCGTCCACACCGCCGCGAACTCCTGCGGGGTGAACGACGGGGCCGCCGCCGTCGCGCTGGTGCCGGAATGGCGACGCCGGGAGCTGGGTGTGCCCGGCCTCGCGCTGGTCTCGGCCGCGACCCGCGGCTCCCCCCCGGCCGACCTCGGACTCGGCGCCGTCCCCGCGCTCGCCACGCTGCGTGACCGGCCGATGGCCCCGGACGCCGTCGAGTTCACCGAGGCGTTCGCCGGGCAGGCGCTGGCCTGCCTCGACGCAGCCGGGATCGACGAGCACCTGGCCGGCCCGGACGGCGGCGCGATCGCGCTCGGTCACCCCTGGGGTGCCTCGGGCGCGGTGCTGGTCGTGCGGCTGTTCCACCGGCTCGTCGTGCAGGGCCGCGGTGAGACCGGGATCGCCGCGCTGTCCTCCGGCGGCGGCCTCGGCGTCGCGACGAGCTGGCGGGTGGTCCGGTGATCGAGTTCACCGACGTCGGGCACCGCTACGGCGAGCGCACCGTCCTCGACGGCGTCACCCTCGCCCTCGGCGAGCCCCGGGTCGCGCTGGTCGGGGCGAACGGCTCCGGCAAGTCCACACTGGCCCGGACCGTGAACGGGCTCGTCGCACCGACCTCGGGGACCGTGCGCGTCGACGGCCGCGACCCGGCCCGCGAGGGCGCGGCCGTCCGCCGCCGGGTCGGGTTCGTCTTCTCCGACCCGGACTCCCAGATCGTCATGCCGACCGCGGGCGAGGACGTCGCGTTCTCGCTGCGCCGCACCGTGCGCGACCGCGCCGAGCGGGCCCGGCTCGCCGCGGAGACCCTCACCGGGTTCGGCCTGGGCGAGCACGTGGAGCACCCCGCGCACCAGCTCTCCGGTGGGCAGAAGCAGCTGCTCGCGCTGGCTTCGGTGCTGGTCCTCGACCCGGACGTGCTGGTCTGCGACGAGCCGACCACCCTGCTCGACCTGCGCAACAAGCGCGCCTTCGCCGAGCGGCTCGCCGGCCTGCGCCAGCAGGTCCTTCTCGCCACGCACGACCTGGACCTGCTCGACGACTTCGACCGCGTCGTCGTCCTCGACGGCGGGCGGGTCGTCGCCGACGACGAGCCCGGACCGGCCGTCGCGTACTACCGCAGGCTCTGCGGGTCGTGACCCCGCTGGGGCTCTACGCACCCGGTGACAGCCTGCTGCACCGGGCGCCCGCCGGGCCGTCGCTGCTGGTGGTGCTGGCCCTCGCGATCGGGGCGGTGCTCACCGGGGACCCGTGGGTGCTCGGCGGGCTGTGCCTGGCCGTCGCCGCCGGCTACGTGGTGGCCCGGATCCCGTGGCACCGGGTCGGGCCGGTGCTGCGCACGCTGGTGCTGCTGGCCGTGCTGCTCGGCGTGGTCCAGTGGTGGCTGCTCGGTCCGGAGCGGACGCTGGTGATCGTGCTCCGGCTGCTCGCCGCGATGGGCGCGGCGACCCTGTTCACCCTCACCACCCGGGTGGACGACCTGGTCAGCGCGGTGGAACGCGGACTCGGCCCGCTGCGCCGGTTCGGCCTCGCACCCGAGCGCCTCGGCCTTCTCGTCGGACTGACAGTGCAGTCGATCGGAACCCTGTCCGGCATCGCGGGGCAGGTCCGGGCCGCGGCGAAGGCACGGGGGGCGGACCGGTCGCCGACGGCGTTCGCGGTGCCCTTCCTGGTGCGCACGCTGCGGCACGCCGACGCACTCGGGGAGGCACTGGCCGCACGCGGGTGGGGCGACGAGGATGACGACCGATGACCGACCTGCGCGACCACGTGATCCCCCGTCCCGAGGGCGACCTGCACGTCCACCTCGCCGGCGACGCCGGCCCGCCGGTGCTGCTGCTCTCCGGCGCCGGTCTGGACAACGCGCTGCTCAGCTGGCGCCACCTCGTCCCCGACCTCGCGCGCGACCACCGCGTCGTCGCCCCCGACTGGCCGAAGCAGGGGCGCAGCCGGCCGTGGCATGGCCGGGCGACCCACGAGGTGCTGCTGCGCACGGTCGTCGACGTGCTGGACGACCTCGGCATCGAGCGGGCCGCCGTCGTCGGGCTGTCCCAGGGCGGCGCCCTCGCGCTGGCGACCGCGATCGAGCACCCCGACCGGGTGGAACGGGTCGTCGCGCTGGCCCCGGCCGGGACGCTGAGCTTCCCGCCCGGGCTGCACCAGCTGCTGTGGCTGACCGCGCGAGTACCCCTGCTGTCGCGGACCCTGCCGAACCTGGCCTTCCGCAGCCGGGCCGCGGTCACCGCGTTCGCCCGCCGCGCCCTGTTCGGCGACGCCGACCGCGTGCCCGACCTGGACGAGATCGTCGACGCCGTCCTCGCCGAGGCCCGGTCCGGGAACGCGGGCAGCTCGGACTGGCAGAACGGCTCGATCGGGTTCCGCCGGATGCGGGTCGACCTGCGCCCCCGGCTGTCGGAGATCCGCTGCCCCGCACTGTTCGTGCAGGGCGACCGGGACGCCGGCGTCCCCGTGGCGACCACGCGCGCGGCCGCCGAGGCCGTCCCCGGCGCCCGGTTCGTGCTGCTGCCCGGGCGGGGCCACTGGTCGAACCGGGAGTCCCCGGACGAGGTGAACGCCCTGGTCAGGGACTTCCTGGATGGCTAGGTGGCTCGGCGTCGCTGCCGGCGGCGCCGGTCACGGATCCGGGGCATCGGCCCGGCCGGCCAGCTCCGCGTGGGCGACCAGGACGTGTGCGCTCATCGTCGCCGCTGCGAGCTCGGGGTTCCGCGCCCGTACGGCGAGCACGAGGTCATGGTGCTGGCGTCTGCTCCGCTCCAGCGCATCGGGTGAGTAGCGCTCGAACGTACGGAGCACCAGCGTCGCATTGACCAGCTGCAGGAGCAGTTCCTCGAGGCGTGGGCTACGCGCGGCCGCGGCGACCGCGGAGTGCAGCTCGTTGTTCAGCCGCGTGCGTTCGGCGGCCGCCTCGGCGTCGCGCCGGTCCCCCAGGCGGTCCATGCCGGCGAGACACTCCTCCATCTGCGCCACCTCGTCCTCGGTGCGCAGGACGGCAGCCCGGTGTGCGGCATGCGCCTCGAGAAGGGCGCGCAGCCGGAAGATCTCGGCCAGGTCGTCCGGTGTCCACTGCGCGACGCGGGCGCCCCGGTTGGGTTCGATCTCGACCAGGCCCTCCTTGGCCAGGTGCCGCAACGCCTCCCGGATCGGGGTGCGGCTGACCTCCAGCCGCTCGCTCAACGCGACCTCTGTGAGCTTCGTACCGGGAACGAACTCCCCGGCGATGATCGCCTCGCGCAGATCGCGGTAGGCGCGCTCGGCGCCGGTCGTCATAGGTACTCCCGACGTCGTGGGCGGTGGCCGACACGAGCAGCGTACGACACACCACTCAGCCCAGATTGTATGCATTCTTGCCGCATCGGTGCGGATCTTCCTGCTAGTTCAGCTCCGGCATTGACAGGATTGTGCACTTTCGGTCACTGTCGATACCGGTCGGGCAGCACCGGCCGCAGTCCGCGTCGAGGAGGCCGCATGACCGTCGCACCACAGCCCGATGCCCCCGTCGCCCCGTTGGCGGGGACCACGGTGATCGAGGCGGGGTCGTTGATCGCCGGCCCGTTCTGCGGGCAGCTACTCGGTGACTTCGGCGCGGAGGTGATCAAGATCGAGGACCCCGCGAGCGGGGACCCGATGCGGTCCTGGGGCCACCCACGACCGGGCGGACACTCGCTGAACTGGCCGATCATCGCGCGGAACAAGAAGTCGGTGACGCTCGACCTGCGGACCTCGGAGGGCCAGGACCTCCTGCGCCGGCTGGCGGCCGGCAGCGATGTGCTGCTCGAGAACTTCCGACCGGGGACCATGGAGCGCTGGGGCTGCGGCTACGCCGAACTGAGTCGGCTCAACCCCGGGCTGGTCATGACCCGGGTCACCGGCTACGGACAGACCGGGCCGTACGCGGGGCGTGCCGGTTTCGGATCGATCGGCGAGGCCATGGGCGGCATCCGTCACCTCACCGGCGAACCCGGACGCCCCACCAGCCGGGTGGGCGTGTCGCTCGGCGACTCGCTGGCCGGGACCTTCGCCGCACTGGGCACCCTGGTCGCGCTGTTGGGTCGGCACCGCACCGGGCGGGGACAGGTCGTCGACTCCGCGATCTACGAGGCGGTGCTCAGCCTGATGGAGGCGTCGCTACCGGAGTGGGAGCTGGCCGGTACACAGCGGGAGCGCAGCGGCGGCACGCTGCCGGGGGTCGCCCCCAGCAACGTCTACCCCACCGCCGACGACGCCGAGGTGCTGATCGCCGGCAACCGGGACACCGTGTTCCGCAGGCTCGCCGAGGCCCTCGGCCACCCCGAGTGGAGCGATGACGAGCGGTTCGCGACGCACGAGGCGCGCGGCCGGCACAGCGCGGAGATCGACGCACTGATCGGCGCCGTCACCGTCACCTACAGGTCCGACGCGCTGCTCGCGCTGCTCCACGACGCCGGCGTGCCAGCCGGACTGACCTACCGGGCCCAGGACATGCTGGGCGATCCGCATTTCGCGGCCCGCAGGGCGATCGTCCGGCTCCTGCACCCGGAGCTGGGCGCCTTCCCCATGCAGAACGTCGCTCCCCAGCTGTCCGAGACCCCGGGGGCGGTGCGCAGCCTCGGCCCGTCGCTCGGCGAGCACACCGAGGAGGTCCTGCGTGAGCGCCTCGGCCTGGACGCCGAGCAGATCACCGACCTGCGCAAGCGCGGGATCGCGTGAGCGCCGCCGTGGTCACGGTCTGCGAGGTCTCCCCCCGCGACGGCCTGCAGAACGATCCCGCGACGCTCACCACCGGACAGAAGATCTCGCTGATCCACCGGGCGGCCGCGGCCGGGGCACGGCGGATCGAGGCGGTGAGCTTCGCCCACCCCGCACGGGTGCCGGCGATGGCCGACGCCGAGGCGGTGATGGCCGGTCTCGACCGGACCCGGGGCGTCGCCTACTCGGGGCTGGTGCTGAACGAGCGCGGCCTGGACCGGGCACAGGCGGCGGGTGTCGACGAGGTCAACGTGGTCGTCGTTGCCACCGACACCTTCGCCCGGCGGAACCAGAACATGACCACCGCCGAGTCGCTCGACGTCGCGGAACGGGTCGTGCGTGCCGCCACGGCCGCCGGTCTGCCGACGACGGTCACACTGGCCGCGGCGTTCGGATGTCCGTTCGAGGGGGAGGTGAGCCGCAGCCGGTTCGACGAGTGCGTCGGGCGGATCGGTGCGCTCGGTCCCACCGAGATCGCCCTGGCCGACACGATCGGGGTGGCCGTCCCGCGACAGGTCCGGGACCGGATCGAGCTGACCCGATCCCAGGTCCCGGAGCTGCCCGTGCGGGTGCACCTGCACGACACACGCAACACGGGGATCGCGAACGCACTGGCGGCGGTCGAGGCCGGCGTGTCCACCCTGGACGCCAGTGTCGGGGGTGTCGGCGGCTGTCCCTTCGCTCCCGCCGCGACCGGCAACGTCGCCACCGAGGACCTCGCCTGGGTCCTGCACCGCTCCGGCATCGCCACCGGGCTCGACGTCGAGCTCCTGCGTAGGACGGCCGCCTGGCTCGCCGATGCGCTGGGCCACGACGTTCCCGGCGCGCTGCTGCGCGCCGGGGTCTTCCCGTCGACCTGACGGGCTCCCCCTCACCGGATGACCCCAGCACGAAGGAGTGCCTGATGGGTGGATCGCTGATCCTCGTCCACATTGCGACGGCCACGATCGGCGTCGTCGTCGCGGTCGTCGCACTGAAGCTCGAACCGGTCATCGCCCTCGTCCTCGGCGCCGCATACCTCGGCCTGGTCACCGGGCAGGGACCGGCCGACACCGTCGCGACGATCGTGCGGGGATTCGCCGACGTCATGGGCGAGATCGGGCTGCTGATCGCGTTCGGTGTCCTGCTCGGTGCGCTGGTGCACGCCCTCGGTGTCCCGCAACGGATAGCCGACGGCCTGCTGCGGGCACTCGGGCGCCGCAACCTGCCGTACGCCTACGGGCTCACCCTCGGCGGGTTGCTGGCCTCGGTGTTCGCCGACGTGCTGATCGTACTGAGCGGACCGCTGACGCGGCACGCATCGGCCCGGATGGGACCGGGCGGGCACGGGCTGCTGTCGGGCACGGCGATCATCGGCATCGTGATCGGGCTGAACTTCGTCGTCCCCGGCACCGGCCTGATGGCCGTCGTCGGTGTGCTGGGGATCCCGCTGCAGTCGGCTCTGCTGTATGCCCTGCCCCTCGGGCTCGCCACGATCGTCGTGTCCGTGTTCGTGTACTCCTGGCTCGTTCGTCGTGGCCTCTGGGACGAGAGGCGCGATCAGCTCTTCACCCCCGAGCCCGTCGCGACCTCCGCCGACAACGGCGGCGACGGCACCGTTCCGGTGACGGGCGGGGTCCGCGCGACGGGCGAACGGTCGGACGACGGCCCCCACCCCGAGGCCGTCGCGACGGGCTCCTCGACGGCGGCGGCGCCCCGACACGGGCACGCCCCCCTGGCACTGCTCGTGAGCCCACTCGCCGTCACGGTGGGACTCCTGCTCGTCAGCGCGATCGCGGGGACCGCGGGTGCGGACAACGTCGCGATCGACATCATCGGGAATCCGAACGTCGCCGTGTTCTCCGGCCTGGTGCTCGCCTACGTGCTGGCGCGCATCCTGCTGCCCTCCGACGCCATGGGCTCCGCGATCGGACGGGGTCTGCAGACCAGCGGTTCCATCCTGGTGCTCACCGGGGTCAGCGGTGGTCTCGCCGCCGTCGTGAAGGCCACCGGTGTGGGCGAGGTGATGGGTGGGTGGTTCACCGCAGGTGGTGCAGCACCGCTGCTGTTGACCTGGGTCATCGCTGCGACCCTGCACATGGCCGTCGGGTCGATCTCGCTCGGCTCGCTGACCGCCGCCGGGATCCTGGCCCCGGTCGCGATGGCGGCCGGACCCGGCACCGCAGTCATGATCGCCCTCGCGGCGCTGTCCGGCGGCTTGTTCGGGGCGCTGCCCAACGCCAACGGGTTCTGGCTGTTCAGGTCCGTGTTCGACCTGTCGACCCGCGGGACCCTGAAGACCTACACGCTCGGCCCGTCCATCGCCTCGGTGGTGTCCCTGGTCCTGCTCCTGCTGCTCGACTCCCTCGTCTAGGTCGATCGGGTCGACGCGGTCGATGAGGTGTCGAGCCCACGCATCTCGCGCAGCGCGTCGGCCAGCGTCCGCCCCTCCAGCGACGCCTGCACCGCCTGCTCCACGTCGGCGGTCAGCCCGGCGAAGTACGCCGCGGCGTGCGGCGTGACCGGGCAGACGTGCTCGGTCTCCGGGCTGCACGCCCAGAGCGGCTTCTCCCCGACCGCGCAGCGGTGGATCTCGGCGAGGGTGATCTCCCCGGCCGGCCGGGCCAGCCGGGCACCACCGCTGCGCCCCCTCGTCGACTCGACCAGGCCCGCGGCCCCGAGCGGCACGAGCAACCTGCGCACGAGGCTCGGGTTCGTCCCGAGGGCCTCGGCGAGCCGCCCGGAGCTGACCGTCGACCCGTCACCCTCCGCGGCCGCGGCGAGGTAGAGCATCGCCTGCAGGGCACGGGAGAACCGGATGTCCAGCACGACGTCACCTCCCCGGTCGGAGCCCCAGACTACCCGCCCGGACGAAAAGGTGATGGTCACTGTTGCAGTTCGCTGGCCCATCTGTATCTTTGACAGGAACCATTTGACGCCTCCGCCCGGACCCGCCGACGTGCCTGGACGGCTCATCCCCCCTGGAGTGCCTCGTGTCCACCCGCGCCGCACGGCTGCTCGGCCGTCCGTACTCGCTCGGCTCCGCGCAGCTGGCCAACCGCATCGTCATGGCCCCGATGACCCGGTACTTCTCCCCCGGTGGTGTCCCCGGCGACGACGTCGCGGCCTACTACGCCCGCCGGGCTGCCGCCGGGACCGGCCTGATCATCACCGAGGGGACCTACATCGACGACCCGTCCGCGGGCGACTCCGCCGACGTCCCGCGTTTCCACGGCGAGGCGTCGCTGGCCGGGTGGGCGACGGTCGTCGAGGCGGTGCACGAGGCGGGCGGCCGGATCATGCCGCAGCTCTGGCACGTCGGCATCACCCGCGAGGCCGGGAGGCCGCCGTTCCCCGAGGCGCCGTCCGTCGGCCCGTCGGGCGTCGCGCTCGACGGCACCGAGGGCGCCGGGCAGGCGCTGGACCTCACCGGGATCGACCGGATCGTCGCCGCGTTCGCCGAGGCCGCGGCGCAGGCCGAGCGGATCGGCTTCGACGGCGTCGAGCTGCACGGCGCGCACGGCTACCTGATCGACGAGTTCCTCTGGGAGCGCACCAACCGCCGCACCGACGGCTACGCGGGCGGCCGGGCCGAGCGCGCCCGCTTCGCCGCCGAGATCGTCGCCGCGGTCCGCGAACGCGTCGCGCCCGACTACCCGGTCGTGTTCCGCTTCTCCCAGTGGAAGGGCAACCACTACGACGCGCGTCTCGCCGCCACCCCCGACGAGCTGACCGAGGTGCTGACCCCGCTCGCCGACGCCGGGGTGACCGCGTTCCACGCGTCCGGGCGCCGCTACTGGGAGCCGGAGTTCCCCGACGCCGACGCCGAGCTCAACATCGCCGGGTGGGCCCGCAAGGTCACCGGGCTGCCGACGATCACCGTCGGCTCGGTCGGCCTGGACCAGGTCTTCGACCCGGCGATGTTCGCCGACGCCGACGCCCGCGCCGACGTGAGCGGTGTCGAGAAGCTCCTCGACCGGCTGGAGGACGACGAGTTCGACCTCGTCGCCGTCGGCCGGGCGCTGCTCGCCGACCCCGAGTGGGGCAGCAAGGTCCTGGAGGGCCGCGAGTCCGAGCTGGTGCCCTTCACCAAGGCGGCGCTGGGCACCCTGCACTGAGCGGTCCGCTCAGATCAGGTCCCAGGTCAGCGGGGTGCCGCGGGCGACGTCGCGGGTGAAGGTCCGGCCCAGGACGGTGCCGATCGTGTCGGTGTGCAGACCACCCGCCGGGCGGATCGACCGGACGTTGTCCGCGGTCACCTTCTCGCCCGCGGCGACGTCGGCGACCACCCACAGCGAGCGGCGCAGCGCGAGGGTGTCGCGCTCGGACTCGCGGGGGCCGAACCGGGCCGGGCCCATCGCGCGGCGCGCCACGTCGGTCTCGGTGACCAGTGACGCCAGCTCGGCGGGCTCCAGGGAGAAGTCGGAGTCGACGCCGCCGTCGTCACGCCGCAGCGTCACGTGCTTCTCGATCGCGACCGCGCCCAGCGCGACGGCGGCGACCGGCACCCCGATGCCCGGGGTGTGGTCGGACAGCCCGATCGGCACGCCGAACGCCTCGCGCAACGCCGGGATCGTCTGCAGGTTCGCGTCGACCGGGTCCGCCGGGTAGGAGGCGGTGCAGGCCAGCAGCACGATCTGCGTCGCACCGCCCTCGCGGGCGGCGGCGACGGCGGCGTCGATCTCGGCCAGCGTCGCCATCCCGGTGGAGATCACCATCGGCTTGCCGGTCGCGGCCATCGCCCGGATCAGCGGCAGGTCGACCAGCTCGGCCGAGGCCACCTTGTACGCCGGCGCGTCGAGGGACTCCAGCAGCTCGATCGCCGTCGGGTCGAACGGGCTGGAGAACGGCACCAGGCCGTGCTCCCGCGCACGGGCGAACAGCGGCTCGTGCCACTCCCAGGGCGTGTGCGCCTGCTCGTAGAGCTGGTAGAGGTTCCGCCCGCCCCACAGACCGTGGTCGTCACGGATCCGGAAGGCCGGGCCGTCGGCGTCGATGGTGATCGTGTCGGCCCGGTAGGTCTGGAACTTCACCGCCTGCGCCCCGGTCCCGGCGATCGCGTCGACGATCTCCAGCGCCCGGTCCAGCGAGCCGTTGTGGTTACCGGAGACCTCCGCGATGACGAACGGCCGTTCGCCGGGTCCCACGAGGTGGCCGCCGATCTCGATCGGGTCCGGGGTGCGCATGCGCGCCACCCTACGAGCGCCGCGCGAGCACCATCACCTCGGACACCGTGCCCTCGCAGTCCTGGCCGTAGAGCCCGGCGTCGGAGTCGACGAGCTCGAACCGGTCGAACATCTCCAGGTAGTGGCGCCGCAGCATGGGCTCGCGCACTCCTGGCTTGCCGGTCGGGGAGTTGCGCAGCAGCAGCCAGCGGGCGCCCAGGTCGGTGACCAGGTTCGCGTAGTTCGCCACCACCTCGGGCTCCATCTCCTGGAAGGAGATGAAGTTGGCGAACAGGTCGACGGTCCCGGTGAGCCGGGGCAGCTGCCAGGAGCACAGCACGGTCGCCGGGTGCTCCAGCTCGTCGATCACGATCTTCTCGCGCTCGCGGGTGGCCGCGTAGTCGCCGACCTTCTCCGGCCCGAGCGCCTCGCGCAGGTAGTGCGTGGCGACGGCGGCGACCGGCGGGATGTCGACGTCGATGTAGCGCAGTCCGGGGTTGCCCGACAGCAGGATCTCCCCGAGCGTGCCGAACCCGCCGCCGATCTCCAGGACGGTCGAGACGTCGAGGTCGGGCACGGCGCGCTTGAGCATGACCAGCCCGCGCAGGTAGTTCAGCGACGACCGGCTGAACCGGCGGCCGTCGAACTCCAGCTGCTCGGCGGGAGCACCGGCGGTCGACTCGCTGAACCCGGCGAGCGACGGCGACCGGTCGGCGGGGTCGAGGGCGGTCACCGTGGCGTGGTGGGCCCGGGCGACGGGAACCTGGTCGATCCGCCCGCGCAGCAGCGCGCCGGGGCCGCCCAGCATCCCGAACGCCCGCGACAGCATCGCCGCCGGCCTGGACACCGGCGCGTACTGCGGGGCGTAGAAGAACGTGGCCGACGGGTGCCTGCGGAACTCCGTGAACCCGCGTTCCCGCAGGTCGGCGACCACCTTCTCCAGCCCGGTCCGCCAGAAGTCCGTCGGCCGGTACAGCTCCGGCGCGCTGTCCAGATCGGCCAGCATCACCTCGAGCAGGGTTCTCGGGTCCATGTCACGAACGGTACGGAACATCACGTTCGCCCCGAACCCTGCCCACCGTCGCACGGCTCGGATACCCGGACCGATAGCCTCTGCGGTGCGGCCGTGAACGGCCGCCGGTCAGTGACGAGGGAGTGGGACGTGGTCGCCGACACCGGCACCTGGGTGGTGGTCCCCGTGTACAACGAGGACACCGTCATCGCCGAGGTCGTCGCGGAGATCCGCACGGCCTTCCCGAACGTCGTGTGTGTCGACGACGGCAGCCGGGACTCCTCCGCCGAACGCATCGCCGGCACCGAGGCGCACCTCGTGCGGCACCCGATCAACCTCGGGCAGGGCGCGTCGCTGCAGACCGGGATCGACTACGCCCTGCTCCGCGGGGCGGAGCGGATCGTCACCTTCGACGCCGACGGCCAGCACGACGTCGCCGACGCCGTCCGGATGGCCGCGATCCTGCGCGGCGGCGAGGCCGACGTCGTCCTCGGGTCGCGCTTCCTCGAGTCGACCGAGCCGGTCCCGCCGCTCAAGCGGCTGGTGCTGCGCACCGTCGCGGCGCTGTCCCCGGCCAGCCGCAAGCTCAAGCTCACCGACGCCCACAACGGGCTGCGGGCCATGAACCGGGCGGTCGCGGAGGACCTGCGGATCACCATGAACGGGATGGCGCACGCGTCGGAGATCGTCGCGTCGCTGGCCCGGTCGTCGTGGCGGATCCGCGAGGTCCCGGTCACGATCCGCTACACCGAGTACTCACGATCCAAGGGCCAGTCGCTGTTCAACGGGGTGAACATCCTGTTCGACCTGTCGGTACGGCAGCGATGACCCAGGAGGCGAACACCGTGATCCTGCAGATCCTGCTCCTGGCCGCCGCGGTCGGCGCGCTCGTCTACTTCGTGCGCAGCGGCCAGAGCGTCGGCGTGCGGGCGAGCAAGCGGATCGCCTTCGGCGCGTTCATCGTGCTGAACATCTACGCGGTCCTGCGCCCGAACGACCTGACCTACCTGGCCCGGGCGGTGGGCATCGGCCGCGGCACGGACCTGCTGGTCTACCTGCTCGTGGTCGCCTTCGTGTTCGGGATGCTGAACACCTACCTGCGGGACCGGGAGATCAGCCAGCACCTGACGAACCTGGCCCGCCAGATCGCCGTCCGGGACGCGGAGCTGACCCGGCGGGAGAGCGAGCTGGAGCAGCGGCTGACCGCCCTGGAGGAGCGCGCTGCGGGGACCAACGGGCACCGGGCGGCCGTCACCGAGCCCGCCGCCGACGAGGTGGGGACGGCCCGCTCCACCAGGAGCTGAGCGGCGATCCGCACGGGACACGATCCGGTCGCGGACGGTGACACGGCGACCGCGCGTCCCGCCGCGCGGCACGACGCTCGTAGGGTGCGCCGGATGCGGCTGCCGATCGACGACGCGCGGAGCCGGGGATGACGTGGGCACAGGCCGTCCCCGTGGCCCTGGTGACCGCGGCCTGGTGCGTCCTGCCCGGGGCGCTCGTCGCCCGCGCCGCGGGACTGCGCGGAGCGGTCTGCTGGGGCGCCGGGCCGCTGGTGTCGGTCGCGCTGATCGCGACCACCGCCGTGCTGGCCGGGCGGGCCGGGGTGCCGTGGGGACCGTGGCCGGTGCTGGGCGTCACCGCCGTGCTCGCGCTCCTGTGCGCCGCGGTGACCGCGACGCTCCGGCGGCGGGCGGGCCGGACCCGGTCCGGACCCGGTGACGACGCGGGCGATCCCGCCGACCGTCCGCCGTTCCTGCTGCGCACGGGACCCGACGGCCCCCTCGGGGGGATCGCGCTGGCGGTCGGCGTGGCCGTCACCGTCGCGATCGGCTGGCTGACCGTGGTGCTCGCGTTCGGCCCCGTCGACGCGGTCTCCCCGACCTACGACGCGATCTACCACTACAGCGCGGTCGCCCGGATCCTGCAGACCGGCGACGCGTCGTCGCTGACGCTGGGCGAGCTGAACAGCCCCGGCGTGCCGTCGGCCTACCCCGCCGCCTGGCACGACGTCGTCTCGCTCGTCGTGGCGAGCACCGGCGCGTCGATCCCGGCCGCGTCGAACCTCGCCGCGATCGCCGCCGCGGCCGTCGTGTGGCCGCTGTCCTGCACGCTGCTCGTCCGCCAGATCGTCGGGCGCCGGGCCGGTGCCCTGCTGGTCACCCCGGTGCTCGCGACGGCGAGCGCCGCGATGCCGTGGCTGCTGATGAACTGGGGCGTCCTGTGGCCCAACCTGCTCGGGCTGGCGCTGGTGCCCGCCGGGCTGGCCGCCGTGGTGACCGTGCTGGGTCTGACCCGGGACAGCGTGGTCGGCCGGGCCCGGGCGCTGCTGCTCGGTGCGACGACCGTCCCGGCGCTGGCGCTCGCCCATCCGAACGCCGCGGTCAGCCTGCTCGTGCTGGGCCTGTCCCCGGTGGCGGTCGCGGCCGGGCTCAGCACGGTGCGGCACGTCCGCGAGCGCCGGTTCGCCACGGCGGCCCTCGCCCCGGCGGGTGCGCTCGCCGCGGTCGCCGCCGTGGTGTGGCTGCTGGCGTGGTCGCCCTTCCTCGCCAGCGTCCGGATGTTCGACTGGCAGGCCTCGATGGGGGCCCGCGAGGCGTTGACCGGTGTGCTGTGGAACGGGACGAACAAGCGGCCCGAGCTGGTCGTGGTGTCGGTACTGGTCGTGGTCGGCGCCGTCCTGGCGCTGCGGCCCGCCCGCACCGCGTGGCTGGTGCCGGCCCACCTGACCTCGGCGCTGCTCTACACCCTCGCCGCCGCCCGGGAGGGCGACCTGGTCACCGCGCTGACCGGGGCCTGGTACAACGACTCGCACCGGCTCGCCGCGATGGTCCCGATCACCGGGGTGCCGCTGGCGACGCTGGGCGTGCTCGGCGCGGCGGGCCTGGTGGTCCGTGCGGTGACCGCGGTGCGGCGGGCGGAGACCACCCCGGAGCGACGACGGCTGACGGCCGTCCCGGTCGTCGCCGTCCTCGCCGCGGCGCTGGTCCTGCTCACCGACGGGTTCCGCATCGGCGTGCACGCCGCCGTGATCGCCGACGCCTACCGCTACGAGACCGGCCGGGTGCTGCAGCCCGGCCAGCGGGAGTTCCTGGAGGCGGCGGGCCGGGCGACCGAACCGGGCGCCGTCGTCGCGGCGAACCCGTGGACCGGCAACGGCCTGCTGTACCCGCTGACCGGGCGCGAGGTGCTCTTCCCGCACCTGTCCGGGACCTGGACGCCCGACCAGGAGCTGATCCGGCTGCGGCTGCACGACGCTGCCCGCGACCCCGTCGTCTGTCCCGCGGTGCAGGCCACCGGCGTCGGCTACGTCATCGACGGCCCGGTCACCTGGTGGCCGTGGGACCCGCGGGCCGACACCTACCCCGGGCTGTCCGGGATCGACCGTGCACCCGGGTTCGAGCCCGTCCTCTCCGGCGGCGGCAGCACGCTCTACCGGATCACCGCCTGCGGTACGGAGCCCGCCCGCGCCACCGGCTGAGGCGCCCCGGGCACCCGCGGTTACCGTGTGCCGCAGCCGGGTGCACACACCGTCCGCCCCGGAGGAAGGCAGGTATGCGCGCGCTCGTCACCGGCGGAGCCGGCTTCATCGGCTCCACCCTGGTCGAGTCCCTGCTCGCCCGCGGCGACGACGTGCTCGTCGTCGACGACCTCTCCGCCGGGACGCGGGACAACCTCGCCCCGGGCGTCACGATGGCCGAGCTCGACATCCGCGACACCGCCGCGCTCACCGCGCTCGGCGCGCAGTACCGCCCGGACGCGGTGTTCCACCTGGCCGCCCAGATCGACGTGCGCCGCTCGATGGAGGACCCGGTGCACGACGCCTCGGTCAACGTCCTCGGCACCCTGAGCGTGCTGCAGGCCGCCCGCGACGCGGGTGCGGGCGCGGTCGTCGTGTGCTCCACCGGCGGAGCCATCTACGGCGACGGCGCCCCCCTGCCGACGACCGAGGCGGAGCCGGCCGAGCCGGAGTCCCCGTACGGCATGAGCAAGCTGGCCGCGGAGCGCTACACCCGGTTCTTCGTCCGGACGCACGGTCTGCCGGCACTGGTGCTGCGGTTCGCGAACGTCTACGGGCCGCGCCAGCACCCGGCCGGCGGCGCCGGTGTGGTCTCGCTGTTCTGCGACCGGGCCCGCACCGGGTCCCGGCCGACCGTGTTCGGCGACGGCGGTCAGACCCGCGACTTCCTCTACGTCGGCGACGTCGCGCGGGCGGCGCTCGCGTCGGCCGACCGGCTCGCGGCCGGGGAGCTGGCCGGTGAGGTGTTCAACGTCGGCACCGGCACCGAGTCCACGATCGTCGAGCTGGCCGCGACGATCGGGACGATCGCCGGCCTCACGCCGGAGAGTTCGCCCCCGAGTTCCTGCCGGCCCGGCCCGGGGAGCTGCGCCGCAGCTGTCTCGACCCGTCGCGCGGGATCGCCGCGCTCGGCCTGCCCGCACCGACCCCGCTGGCCGAGGGCCTCGCGCACACCTGGTCCTGGCACACCGGGCGCCGACACCCCGCGTACTGACGCACCGCGGGCCCGGCCCCGTGCGGGGAACCGGGCCCGGGAGGCGTCGGCGTCAGCTGTAGACGGCCAGGGTGAGCATCGCGATCCAGGCCAGCGCCAGGACCTGCAACGCCCGGTCCGCGAGCGCGATCTCCTCCGGCTCGCCGCCGGTCCCCGGTCGACGTCCACGGAGTAGCGCAACACCGCGACCACGAACGGCACGATCGACAGCACCGACCAGACCGAGTTGTGGTCCTCGCGGATCTCGAACGCCCACAGCCCGTACATCACGATCATGACGGTGGCCGAGAGCGACCAGATGTAGCGCAGGTAGGACGCCGTGTAGTTCTCCAGCGACTTGCGGATCTTCGCGCCGGTGCGCTCGGCGAGGTTGATCTCGGCGTAGCGCTTGCCGGCGACCATGAACAGCGACCCGAACCCGGTGACCAGCAGGAACCACTGCGACAGCGGGATCCCGGTGGCGACACCGCCGGCGATGGACCGCATCAGGAACCCGGAGGCCACGATGCAGATGTCGAGCACCGGCTGGTGCTTGAGCCACAGGCAGTACGACAGCTGCACCGCCACGTAGACGGCGAGCACGATGATCAGCTGCCAGGTGACCGCGAACGACAGCGCGATCGAGCCGGCGAACAGCACGCCAGCCGCCACGAAGGCCAGCGGCACCGGGACGATGCCGGACGCGATCGGGCGGCGGCGCTTGGTCGGGTGCGCGCGGTCGGCCTCGACGTCGAGCGCGTCGTTGACCAGGTACACGCCGGACGCGGCCAGCGAGAACGCGACGAAGGCGATCAGGCAGTCGACGAGGACCGGCACGTCGAAGAGCTGGCCGCTGACGAACGGCGCGGCGAAGACCAGGACGTTCTTCACCCACTGGCGCGGGCGCATCGTCTTCAGCAGGCCGCGGGCGACCATCGCGGTGGTCCGCTCGGACGGGTCCACCGGCACGTGCGGGGCGTGCTCGGCGGCGACGGCGGTCGGGGCCGCCTCGTCCTCGTGACCCTCCGGCGCGCCCGCGTCGTCCGGTGCGTCCGGGACGACGGGGGTCTGCGGGTCTGCGGCCCGGGCGACCTTCTCCTTCTCGGAGTCGTCGTGGTCGACCTTCGTGGGGTCGGTGCTGGTCATGCGCTCACCCTCCGGTGGTGGGGTTGCGTGAGATCACGCGTCGCGCGGTACCGGCGACGGCCGCGCCGAGCGCGGTGCCGGTGGCGACGTCGGTCGGGTAGTGCACGCCGAGGACCAGGCGCGACAGCGCCATCAGCCCACACCCGCCGCGGCCACCGGGCGGGAGCGCCTGCCCAGCAGGCCGCCGTAGAGCACGGCGGCGGCGGTGGTGGACGTGGCGTGCGAGGACGGGAAGCTCAGCCGGCTCGGGGTGCCCACCAGGACCCGGACCGCGGGGTGGTCGGGTCGGCGGCGCCGGACGACGCGCTTGACCCGATCGAGGCGCCGTGCGCGAACGCGACGGCGGCGGCGGAGCCGAGCCACTCGCGACGGCGGGGACGGTCCAGCGCGGCACCCAGGACGCCGATCGCCAGCCAGCCGGCGGCGTGCTCGCCGAACAGCGACATCCCGCGGGCGACCCGCACGGTGGTGTCGTTCGCAAGAACGCCCTGCACGGACGCCAGTACGGCGACCTCGCCGGTGGGCGGGACGTCGGCGGGCGGCTGCGGACCGGACCGGTCCAGGGTGTCTGCCGTGTCAGCCACGGGTGGGGGCCTCCTGGCGCGGGCGCTGGCACCCGGCTCGCGGGCGATGACAGCCGGTGATGGTACGCGCGGGCGGGGTGGTGGGCCGGGCCGGGGCGGGGTGGCGGACCGCGCATGACCGCTCGTCGACGGGCAGGTGAACGCCGCCGGGTGCGCTCAGAACCAGCGCTCCAGGATCTCGGCAAGTCCGTCGTGGGTGTGCGGGGCGGTCACCTCGTCGGCGAGGCCGGCCAGGTCGGGGTGGGCGTTGCCCATCGCGACGCCGAGCCCGGCCCAGCGCAGCATCTCCCGGTCGTTGGGCATGTCGCCGAACGCGACGGTGTCCGCCGCGGTCACGCCGAGCCGGCGGGCGACCTCGGCCAGGCCGGTCGCCTTGGTGACCCCGGGCGCGGGGCCTCGATCAGCCCGGACGGGTGCGAGAACGTCAGGTCGGCCAGCCCGCCCGCCTTCGGCGCGAGTGCGGTCATCATCTGCTCGCTGGTCAGCTCCGGGGAGCGGATCAGCACCTTCGTCGCCGGGTGCCCGAGCAGGTCCTCGCGGCTGGTGGAGCCGCCGTCGTGCTCGCCCCAGGCGTGCACGTAGCCGGGGTCGGTGAGGAACTGGTCGACGACGCCCCGCACGCCGTCGTCACCCTCGGCGTTCGCCACGCGCTCGACGCCGAACCCGCAGCCGGGGAACAGCTCCGCGGCGAGGGCGGCGAGCTCGCCGATCGCCGCCGGATCCAGGGTGTGCGCGCCGAGCAC
>NZ_JAHLJA010000059.1:0-58164 GCF_020496245.1 Pseudonocardia sp. ICBG601
GTGACCGAAGTCAGGAGGCGACGTGCAGGTGCTCGACCGCGCGCGGCGGCGGCGGGAGACCGGTCACGCGCCGGCCCGCCGACGGCCTCCGCCGCGGTGAGCAGCATGAGCGGTCGCAGGAGCTTGCCCGGCGCGAGCAGCGCGTAGCGGGTCATCTCGTCGAACCGGGAGCCGGTGTCCGGACGACGCTCGGCGAGCGCGGAGCGGACGAGGGCCGCGGGCCACCGTGTCGTCCCGGGCGGTGTCGCCGTCGGTGAGCGACAGCGCCCGGCTCACTGTGCCCGGCACAGGGCAGGTCTCCGACAATTCCTCGTCGAGCATTGCGGGCGAGCGGTCCGGATCATCAGGCAGAACCTCCCCGAGAGCGGCACAGGCACGATCGGTGCCGTGTCAGCCGGTGAACGCGGCCCGAACGTACGATTACGTCATAGGTCGGGCAAGCGCTTGCGGCGCCGGCCGGACATCGCTTAACACCCGAACTCCGGGGTTTTCACCAGACTCTGCGACCGCGTTCTCCGCAGCCGCCGACACCGCCCTCGGGGCAGGAAAGACTCCGCTCAGTACGCCCCGGTCACCAGGTTCGGAGGCTCCTCGCCCCGGACGAACGCCGCCAGCTGCTCGGCCGCGACGCCGTAGGCCCGGCGCATCGCCATCGGCACGGTCCCCCCGACGTGCGGGGTCAGCAGGAGCCCGGGTGCCGACCAGAGCGGGTGCCCCGGCGGCAGCGGCTCGGGGTCGGTGACATCGACGGCGGCCCGGATGCGGCCCGAGGTGAGCTCGGCGAGGAGCGCGTCGGTGTCCACCACCGGTCCGCGGGCGCCGTTGACCAGGAGCGCCCCGTCGGGCATGGCGGCCAGGAAGTCGGCGTCGACCATGCCGCGGGTCTCGTCGGTGAGCGGGACGATCAGCACGGTCGCGTCGTACTGCGGGAGCAGGGCGGGCAGCTCGTCCCAGCCGTGGACACCGTCGCGGGCGGTGCGTCCGACCATCGCGGTCTCGACCTCGAAGGGCTCCAGACGGGCCCGGGTCTTCTGCCCGACGTCGCCCGCGCCCACGATGAGGATCTTCTTGCCGGCCAGCTCCTCGGTCTGGTGGTAGTCCCACTCGCCGCGGTCCTGGGCCCGCACGAACCGGTCGAGGTGGCGGTAGACGGCGAGCAGCACCGACACGACCCACTCGGCGGTCGCGCCGCCGTGCGCGCCACGGCCGTCGGAGAGCGCGACACCGTCGGGCAGCCGCCCGATCCACGCCTCGGCCCCGGCGGTGAGCAGCTGCACCAGCTCCAGGTGCGGGATCTGCTCGGTCATCGCGACGGCCTCGGAGGTCGCCAGGAACGGGGCGACCAGGACCCGGGCCCGCCCCGCCTCGTCCGGCAGCGGCTTCTCCGGGTCGTAGACGACCGGCTCCAGCCCGTCCACCTCGGACAGGATCTCGGCTCCGGCGGCGTGCGGCACGAGGACGGTCACGGGGCT
This sequence comes from Pseudonocardia sp. ICBG601, assembly GCF_020496245.1. Classification (NCBI taxonomy): domain Bacteria; kingdom Bacillati; phylum Actinomycetota; class Actinomycetes; order Pseudonocardiales; family Pseudonocardiaceae; genus Pseudonocardia; species Pseudonocardia sp. ICBG601. The sequence goes on from NZ_JAHLJA010000059.1 coordinate 1,473, forward strand.
GCTCATGGCGTCCGACCGTACTCACCGGGCACTCACCTCGCGGGGCCTATCCTGGCTCCTCGTGACCGCCCGGCTGCTGCTGATCGTCGCGACGCTCGTCGTGCTGCTGGCCGGTTGCGCCACCTTCCCCGACGCGGGCACGCGCGACTGGCGACCCCAGGCCGAGGGTGCCGGCGAGCTGGGCGGGCCGCCCCGGATCGCCCCGGAGGAGCAGGCACCGCCGTCGGGCCGGCCGCCGTCGCCGCAGCAGCAGGGGCCCGCGGCGGCCCCGCAGCCGTGCGTCGATCCGGACCCCCAGGTCGTGGCCGCGTGCCTGGGGCCGGTCGGGGCGGTGGCGGTGCTCCCGCAGGGCGACCACGCACTCGTCGCCGAGCGGCGGACCGGACGGGTGCTGGAGGTCCGCCGCAACGCCACGCCGCGGCCGGTCGCGACGGTGCCGGTCGATCCGGCGGGCGGGCTGACCGGGCTGGTCCTGTCCCCCGGCTACGCCGAGGACCGCCTGCTCTACGCCCTGTCCGAGGGCCGGGTCTGGCGGATCGCACCCGGTGAGGCGCCGAAGCCGGTGCTGGCGGGGCTGCCCCCGGGAGGGGCGCTGGCCGTCGACGCCGACGGCTCCTCGCTGCTGGTCGCCACGCCCGCCGGGGCGGGTCCGCTCGCCGGGGCGGTGCTGCGGATCGACACCCTGGGCCGGCCGGCCCCGGGCAACCCCGACCGTGCCTCGCCGGTCCTGGCCCGCGGGCTCACCGCGCCGGGCGGGGTGTGCGTCGACCCGGCGGCACGGACCACCTGGGTCACCGACCGGACGGCCGGGCGCGACGTCCTGTACCGCGTCGCCCCGGGCGCGCTCGGCGCGCCGGCCTGGACCTGGCCGGACCGTCCCGGAGTCGCGGGGTGCACGGTGCTGCCGGGCGCGGTGGTCGTCGCCCAGAGCACCGGGAAGGCGCTGTTCGTGCTCAACCCGGGTCCCGAGGGCACCTTCACCGGTGACCCGAAGCCGGTGCTGGAGGACACCTACGGCCGCATCGGCCCGGTCACCCTCGCCCCGGACGGCCTGCTCTGGCTGGGCACCGTGAACCGCGACGGCGGTGCCCCCGGCGCCACCGACGACCGGGTGGTCCGCATCCAGCCGCCGACCGGCGGCGGGGCCAGCGCGATCTGACCCGGGCTCGGCGACGGTCCGTCGCGCATCGTTGCGCCTACTAATATATCAGTGATAGAACAGTCGCCCCACCGCCACGTCGGAACGTTCCGGCGTGCGCCCACCACGGCAGAGGGGCCAGATGATCGAGAAGCCGCGCAGGACCCGTCGCCGCATCCTCGACACGGCGGTCGAGGACGAGGCCACCGTCCGGAGGGCCGCCACGGCGGCATCGGTGGGCAACGTCGCCGAGTGGTACGACTTCGGGATCTACTCCTACCTGGCCGCGGTGGTGCTGAACCGGGTGTTCTTCCCGGACGCGGGCCAGTGGTCGCTGGTGCTGACCCTCGCCGCGTTCGCGGCGGCGTTCGTCGCCCGGCCGTTCGGCGGGTTCGTGTTCGGCCACCTCGGCGACCGGGTGGGCAGGCCGCGGGTGCTGGCCGCCACGGTGCTGCTGATGACCGTCGCGACGGTGCTGCTCGGCCTCGTCCCGTCGCACGGCACGATCGGCATCGCGGCGCCGGTCCTGGTCGTGGTCATCCGGATGCTGCAGGGCTTCTCCGCGGGCGGTGAGTACACCGGTGCACTCACCCTGGTCGCCGAGTACTCCCCCGACCGGCGTCGCGGCTTCTTCGGCAGCTGGCTGGAGTTCGGCACGATCGTCGGCTACTCGCTCGGTGCCGGCGTCACCGCGGCGCTGGTGACCCTGCTGCCCGACGACGACCTGCTCGCCTGGGGGTGGCGGATCCCGTTCCTGCTGGCGCTCCCGCTCGGCATCGCCGGCGTCTACCTGCGGATGCGTCTGGAGGACACCCCGGCGTTCCGGCAGCTCATGGAGCGCTCCCCCGCGCTGGCGACGATGACCCACCGCCGCGCGTTCGGGATCCTCGTGAAGCACTACCGCTCCGCGGCGCTGGTCACCGCAGGCCTGGTGATCGCCTGGAACGTCACCAACTACGTGCTGACCGCGTACGTGCCGACCTACCTGACCGGCACCCTGCCCCGCTTCGGCGCGGCGGGCACCAGCCGGGAGGTCGCGACGCTGCTGCAGGTCGGCGTCACCGTGCTCGCGCTCGCCGCGGTCGTGCTCGTCGGCCGGTGGAGCGACCGGATCGGACGCCGCCCGCTGCTCGCGGCGGGCAGCATCGCGCTGGTCGTGCTCGGCCTGCCGATCGTGTGGCTGCTGCAGCTCGGGCTCGCCGGACAGGCCACCGGCCTGGTCCTGCTGGCCGCCGTCCTGGTCTGCTTCGCGGGTGTCTGCCCGTCGACGCTGCCCGCCCAGTTCCCCACCCTGGTCCGCTACGCCGGTCTCGGGCTGACCTTCAACCTGGCGGTGTCACTGTTCGCCGGGACCGCGCCCGCCGTGATCGAGACCGCGGTGACCGCCACCGGGAACCTGGACTGGCCGGGCTACTACCTGATCGGCGCCGGGCTGATCGGCCTGGTCAGCGTGTGGTTCCTCGCGGAGCCCGCCGGGCGGCCGCTGCCCGGCGCCGCGCCGCTGGAGTTCGCCGGGGACGTGCCCGAGGCCCCCGGCCCCGCCCAGGACGAGCCGGACGCCGCCGACCCCGGCTCGGCGAGGGCCGGCGCCTCCGGCTGAGCGGCCCGGACGCTCAGCCGAGCAGCGCGTACAGCGCGTCCAGGTCGCGGGCGACCTGCATCGCGCTGTAGACGCTGCCGTAGTTGACGTTGCCCATGGTCTCGACGACCTTCCCGGCCCGCACCGCGGGGAGCTCGCGCCACACCGGGACGTCGCGCATCGTCGCGAGCGCCCGTTCGGTGCCGGTGTTCTGCAGGTAGAACCCGTCGGCGTCGCGGAACCGGCTCATCTCCTCCAGCGGCACCTCCTGGTCCGCCGCGTAGGCGCGTTCCTCCCCGGCCAGCGAGCCGCCCAGGTCGGTCAGCACCTGCTGCTGCAACCGGCCCGCCGTGTTCACCACGAACGTGCCCGCCTCGGGCCGCCACTGGGCGATGACGATCCGCCTGGTCGCCAGCGCCCCGCGGCGGCGCTCCCGGACCCCGGCGGCGACCGCGTCGTACTCGGCCAGCACCCGGTCCAGTGCGTCGCGCCGGTCGAGCTGGGTGGCGATCGTGGTCAGGTCGGTGCGCCACGGCACGTCGAACGAGGTCGGGACGACCGGCGCGATTCGCTGCAGCCGGGCGGTCGGCCAGTACTCACCGTCGTCCTCGGCGGAGCAGACGATCAGGTCCGGGCGCAGCGCGAGGACCTCCTCGTCGACGATCGGACCCTTCAGGACCGGCAGCCCGGGCGGGGCCGGGACCCACGCGGCCGGGGGACGCAGGCTGGTCGCCGACACCGGCAGGCCGAGCGCGACGGCGGTCTCCAGGTCGACCCGCGAGTCGACGGCCAGCACCGACACCGGCGCGACCGGGACGTCGTAGGTGCCGAGCGAGGTGGTGATGCTGCGGGTCGCGCCGGCCGGGGCCGCGCCGACGGGCGTCGACGGGCGACCGCAGGCGGCGAGCAGGCCGGTGGCGCCGACGGCGGCGAGCAGTTGGCGGCGGGTGGCGTTCTCGACGACGGGGCGCTCGAGCAGTGCAGTGGACACGGGCCCTCCGGAGGCGTGGGATCTCCGGTGAGCCTAGCCTCGCCTCACTTGGCGGTCGCGTGTCGCGGACGAGGAACGGGCCCCGGTCCGGTCGGTTGCTCCGACCGGACCGGGGCCCGTCACGCGTGCCGCTCCGGTCAGGCCCCGACCCGCTCGACGATCAGCTCGCGGACCCGCTTGGCGTCGGCCTGGCCCTTCGTCGCCTTCATGACCGCGCCGACGATGGCCCCGGCCGCCTGGACCTTGCCACCGCGGATCTTCTCCGCGACGTCGGGCTGCTCGGCCAGCGCCGCGTCGACGGCGGCGACCAGCGCGCCCTCGTCGGAGACGACCTTCAGCCCGCGGTCGGCGACGACCTCGTCCGGGCCGCCCTCGCCGTCGAGCACGCCGTCGACGACCTGGCGGGCGAGCTTGTTGGTCAGCTCCCCCGCCGCGACCAGCTCGATCACCCGGGCGACCTGCGCCGGGGTGATCGCGAGCTCGGCGAGCTCGACCGAGCGGGTGTTGGCCTGCTGGGCCAGGTAGGACACCCACCACGAGCGGGCCTCCTGCGACGGCGCACCGGCCGCGACGGTGGCCTCGACCAGCTCCAGCGCACCGCCGTTGACCAGGTCGCGCAGCTCCTCGTCGGAGATGCCCCAGTCGCTCTGGATGCGCTTGCGGCGCTCCCACGGCAGCTCGGGCAGGGTGCCGCGCAGCTCCTCGACCCACTCGGCGGACGGGGCGATCGGGACCAGGTCGGGCTCCGGGAAGTACCGGTAGTCCTCCGAGGTCTCCTTGCGTCGCCCGGCGCGGGTGTGGCCGGTCGCCTCGTCGAAGTGCCGGGTCTCCTGGACGATCTCACCGCCCGCGTCGAGCACGCCGGCCTGCCGGCTCATCTCGTGCCGGACCGCGCGCTCGACCGACCGCAGCGAGTTGACGTTCTTCGTCTCGGTGCGGGTGCCCAGCGCGCCGCCCTTCGGCGACAGCGAGAGGTTCACGTCGGCACGCATCGAGCCCTGGTCCATCCGGACGTCGGAGACACCCAGGGACCGGATCAGGTCGCGCAGCGCGGTGACGTAGGCGCGGGCCACCTCCGGGGCACGGGCCCCGGTGTCCGGGATCATCGTCGTGACGATCTCGATCAGCGGGACGCCTGCCCGGTTGTAGTCCAGCAGCGAGTGGTCGGCGCCGTGGATGCGACCGTCGGAGCCGCCGACGTGCAGCGACTTGCCGGTGTCCTCCTCCATGTGCGCGCGCTCGATGCCGATCCGGACGACCTCGCCGTCGTCGAGGGTCAGGTCCAGGAACCCGCCCGTGGCGATCGGCTCGTCGTACTGCGAGGTCTGGAAGTTCTTCGGCATGTCCGGGTAGAAGTAGTTCTTCCGGGCGAACCGGCCCCACGGCGCGATCGAGCAGTTCAGCGCCAGGCCGATCCGGATCGCCGACTCCACCGCGGCCCGGTTGACCACCGGCAGCGCGCCGGGCAGCCCCAGGCAGACCGGGCAGACCTGGGTGTTGGGCTCGGCCCCGAACTCCGTCGGGCAGCCGCAGAACATCTTGGTGTTCGTCGACAGCTCGACGTGCACCTCGATGCCCAGGACGGGGTCGTACCGGGCGACGACGTCGTCGAAGTCGACCAGCTCCACGGCCGGGGTCATGCCCTCACCTCAGCAACGTCCGGGACGCGGGCGATCAGCGGACCGCCCTCGTCGGCGTCGCGGGCGGCCTCGAACGCCGCCCCGACGCGGTACATGACGGCCTCGCCGAGCGCGGGGGCCATGATCTGCAGGCCGGTCGGGAGCCCCTCGGAGATCCCGTTGGGCACCGACATGCCGGCCACCCCGGCCAGGTTCGTCGGGATGGTGGCCAGGTCGTTCAGGTACATGGCCAGCGGGTCGTCGACCTTGTCCCCGATCGGGAACGGCACGGTCGGCGCCGTCGGCGACACGAGCACGTCGGCCTGGGCGAACGCCGCGGCGAAGTCCCGGCTGATGAGCGTGCGGACCTTCTGCGCCTGGCCGTAGTAGGCGTCGTAGTAGCCGCTGGACAGCGCGTAGGTACCGAGCATGATCCGCCGCTTGACCTCGGGCCCGAAGCCCTGCTCGCGGGTGTTGGCCATGACCTCCTCGGCGGAGCGGCCCTCGGAGGCGCGCAGGCCGTAGCGCATGGCGTCGAACCGGGCGAGGTTCGACGACACCTCGCTGGGCAGGATCAGGTAGTACGCGGCCATCCCGTACTCGAAGTGCGGGCAGGCGACCTCGACGATCTCGGCACCCAGCTTCTCCAGCCGGCGCAGCGAGGCGTCGAACGCCGAGCGGACGCCGGGCTGGTAGCCCTCGCCGCCCAGCTCGCGCACGACGCCGACCTTCAGCCCGGACAGGTCCCCGGTCGCGCCCTGGCGTGCCGCCTCGACGACGGCCGGGACCGGCCGGTCGATCGAGGTCGAGTCGAGCGGGTCGTGGCCGGCGATGACCTCGTGCAGCAGCGCCGCGTCCAGCACGGTGCGCGCGCACGGCCCACCCTGGTCCAGCGACGACGCGCAGGCGACCAGCCCGTAGCGGGACACCTGGCCGTAGGTGGGCTTGACGCCGACGGTGCCGGTGAACGCGGCGGGCTGGCGGATCGAGCCGCCGGTGTCGGTGCCGATCGCCAACGGCGCCTCGAACGCGGCCAGCGACGCCGCCGACCCGCCGCCGGAGCCGCCCGGCACCCGGGTGGTGTCCCACGGGTTGCGGGTCACGCCGTACGCCGAGTGCTCGGTGGAGGAGCCCATCGCGAACTCGTCCATGTTGGTCTTGCCGAGGATCGTGATCCCGGCGGCGCGCAGGCGCGTGGTGACCGTCGCGTCGTAGGGCGGCTGCCAGCCGTCGAGGATCCGCGAGCCGCAGGTGGTGGGCATGTCCGAGGTGGTGAACACGTCCTTGAGCGCCAGCGGCACCCCTGCCAGCGGGGACTCCGGGGCCTCGCCCGCGGCGATCCGCTCGTCGACCAGTGCGGCGGACGCCACCGCGGCCTCGGCGCCGACGTGCAGGAACGCGTGCACCTCACCGTCGACGGCGGCGATCCGGTCGAGGTGGGCCTGGGCGACCTCGACGGCGGAGACCTCGCGGGAGTGGATCTTCTCCGCGAGCTCGGCCGCGGTGAGGCGGATCAGGTCGCTCACTGCTCCTCCCCCAGGATCCGCGGGACGCGGAAGCGCCCGTCCTCGGCGGCCGGGGCGCCGGCGAGCGCCTGCTCCTGGCTCAGGCCGGGGCGGCGCTCGTCCGGGCGGAAGACGTTCTCCAGCGGGACGGCGTGCGAGGTCGGCGGGATGTCGTCGGCGGCGACCTCTCCGACCCGGGCCACCGACCCGATGATCACGTCGAGCTGCGACGCGAAGGTGTCCAGCTCGGAGTCGGTGACGGCCAGGCGGGCCAGCCGGGCGAGGTGTGCGACCTCGTCCCGGGTGATGACCCCGCCCGTCCGCTCCGCGGAATCGGCGGTCATGCCCCTCCTCTGGGATGGTGTCCGATGATGACGACGGCGGGTGGACGGTCGCGACGACGGTGCGGCGACGACGGTGCGACCGCCGGTCCGGCTGCCGACACGACCCGGCCGCTCCCGCGCGCGCCGGTCCATCGGGCGAGTCTATTCCCGCCGGTCCACCGGCCGATCGCCCCCCGGTGACCAGGTACGCACACCATGATGTGGGTGGCGGGTGACCGACGGCCCCGAGGGTGGCAGGATCATCGTTCCCGCCCGGAACCGCCCCCCGCCACTCCGGTGCGGTGCACACGCGTGCCGATGAGGCGCTCGCTGTCGAGGGAGAGGATCCACTCCGTGTCGTTCCTGCTCCGGGTCGTCCTCCCGGACAAGCCCGGCAATCTCGGGGCCGTCGCCTCCGCCCTCGGCGGGGCGGGGGCGGACATCCTCAGCGTCGACGTCGTGGAGCGCGGCGACGGGCAGGCGGTCGACGACATCGCCGTGGAGCTGCCGACCAACCGGCCGCCGGACGTGCTCATCACCGCGGCCGAGTCGGTGCCCGGGGTGTCGGTGGAGTCGGTGCGCCCGCACACCGGGCAGCTGGACACCCACCGCGAGCTGGAGCTGCTCGACGAGATCGCCGGCGACCACGCGCACGGGCTCGACCTGCTCGCCGGCGAGGTGCCGCGGCTGTTCCGCGCCGGCTGGGCGCTGGTCGCGGTCAGCGAGAACGGTCGTTCCTTCCGGATCGCGGAGAGCGCCGCGGCGCCCGAGACCCGGTCCGGGGACCTGCCCTGGCTGCCGCTGGACCGGGCGATCGCCCTCGACGACAGCCACTGGGTGCCCGAGCCGTGGCGGGCGATGGACACCGAGCTGGCCGCCGCGCCGTTCGGGACCGGGGAACCGCCGAAGACGCTGGTGGTCGGACGGCCGGGTGGGCCGGTGTTCCGGCCGTCGGAGCTGGCGCGGCTGGCGCACCTCGCGGGGATCGTCGCGACGGTGCTGAAGGCCTGACCCCCGCCGCCCGCCCCGGTCCACCCGGGTCGCCGGGGCGCGGGTGCGGCGGATCCGGGTCAGACCCGGATCGACAGGGCGGTGCGGACGAGGTCGTCGTTGCCGGTCGCGAGCCAGCCGTCGGGGCGCACCAGGACGTCCTCGAAGCCGATCCGGGTGTCGATGTTGACCCGGGTCGCGTACTCCAGCACCGGCCAGGCGCCCTCCTCCTCGCCGTGCAGCAGCACGGGAACGGGGGGCTGGCCGAGCGCGCGCAGGATCCGGATGCCCTCGGCGACGGCGGTCTCCGGGTCGATCACCGTCGACTCCGCGATCACCCGGCGGGTGCCCGGGGGCAGCCCGTTCTGGCGGAGGGTGACGGCGTCACCGCTGGTCCAGACCCCGAGCTCGACGGCGATGCCGACCGACCACGCGGCGTGGCAGACCTCGGTCCAGCCGAGCTCGTGCACGTTGACGCCGCACACGTCGGGCTTGCCGGAGCCGAGCCGGCCCCAGGACAGGACGGTCTCGACGCGGTCCTTGGGGTCGGGCTGGATCCAGCGCCCGGTCGGGACGCCGATCTCGATGCCAGGGGCCTCCTGGCGGATCAGCGACACGACGTCGCCGACCACGGCGGGCTCGATCGTCTCGGCGCCGCTGTCGTCGCGCGGGTGCACGTGCACCGAGGTGACGCCGAGCCGGGCGACGGCCCGGGCGTCACGGGCGAGGTGGCGGGCCAGGGTCGGCAACGCCGGGTGCGCGTCCGCCGGTCGTGAGCCGTTGAGCGACGCCTGCAACACCGTGTGTTCCCCGATCCGAGTGGTCGTCCTCCCGCCGGGACGACCCCGGCGTGCGACCGAGGGTAGGCGGTGATCGTCCGCGGCCGGCGTCCGGGCGCGGTCGCGTCCGGGCGACGTCGGCGTCCGGACGCCGGGCCGCGCCGGACGCCCGACACGCCCGGTGAGTGGTCGCTCACCGTCGGCGTGCTGCAGGTCCGGCCGCCGGGCGGATTCCCCGGTCACGCGGCGGACCGGACTCCGGGCCGTCAGGCGTCGGCGGCCTGCTCCCGCGCCGCGTCGGGGCCGCGGGCGAGCAGGACCTCGAACCCGGCCTCGTCCAGCACCGGCACCCCGAGCTCGACGGCCTTGTCGTACTTCGAGCCGGGCGCCTCCCCCGCGACGACGAAGGCCGTCTTCTTCGACACCGACCCGGCAGCCCGCCCACCGCGGGCCATGATCGCCTCCTTGGCCTCGTCGCGGGACCAGTTCTCCATCGAGCCGGTGATGACGATCGAGAGGCCCTCCAGGAAGCGCGGCACCGAGTCGTCGACCTCGTCCTCCATCGCGACGCCCGCGGCCCGCCACTTCTGCACGACCTCGCGGTGCCAGTCGACGGAGAACCAGTCCCGCACGGCCGCGGCGATGGTCGGGCCGACGCCGTCGACCCCGGCGATCGGCGCGAGCGCCTCCGCGACGGCCTTCGCCCGGGCACGCGCCGCGGCCCGCTCCTGCTTCGCAGCCTCCACGGCCACGGCGTCGGCGGCCCCGTCACCGGGCGCCCCTTCACCGGGCGCCCCTTCACCGGGCGCCCGGTCGTCGGGCGCCCCATCGTCTGACGCCCCGTCGCCGGCAGACCCATCACCGGCAGACCCGTCGCCGGGTGCCGCCTCCGCCTCGCCTGCGGCAACCGCCGCCTCCGCCTCGGCGGCCTCGACATCGCCGGTCGCTTCGGCCGCAGCACCCTCGGGCGTCGACGCGGTGGCCTCGGCCGCGGCGTCGTCCTCCCCCGCCGTCCCGTCGGAGACGATCGCGACCCCGGCGGCCTCGGTGTCCGCCTTCGCCTGTGCCGCGGCGCGTTCGAGGGCCTCCATCGACCCGAACTCGCGGGCCAGCGCCTGCGCAGCGGTCGGCCCGACGTGCCGGATCGACAGTCCCACCAGCACCCGCCACAGCGGCCGGTCCTTCGCCGCCTCCAGGTTCCTCAGCAGCTTGCGGCCGTTGACCGTCAGCTCGCCCTTCTGGTTGCGGAACAGCTCGGTCCTCAGCAGGTCGGCCTCGGTGAGGGAGAAGACGTCGCCCTCGTCGGTCAGCACACCCGAGGTCAGCAGCGCCACCGCGGCCTCGTAGCCGAGCCCCTCGATGTCGAACGCGCCCCGGCCCGCGACGTGGAACAACCGCTCCCGCAGCTGCGCCGGGCAGGAACGGGCGTTCGGGCAGCGCCGGTCGACGTCGCCCGACTTCTGCTGCACGAGCGCGGTGCCGCACTCGGGGCAGTGCGTCGGCATGACGAACTCGCGCTCGGAGCCGTCGCGCACGTCGGTGACCGGCCCCAGCACCTCGGGGATGACGTCGCCCGCCTTGCGGATGACCACCCGGTCACCGATCAGCACGCCCTTGCGACGCACCTCGTCGGCGTTGTGCAGGGTCGCCATCTCGACCGTGGACCCGGCGACCTTCACCGGCTCCATCACCGCGAACGGGGTGACCCGGCCGGTCCGCCCGACGTTGACCCGGATGTCGAGCAGCCGGGTGGTGGCCTGCTCCGGCGGGTACTTGTAGGCGATCGCCCAGCGCGGGAACCGGGAGGTCGCGCCGAGCCTGCGCTGCAGCGCCACCTCGTCGACCTTCACGACGACGCCGTCGATCTCGTGCTCGACGTCGTGCCGGTGCTCACCCCAGTACTCGACGTACTCGATCACCTTCTCGATCCCCTGGAGCACCCTGGTGCGCGGGGAGACCGGCAGACCCCAGGCGACCAGTGCGTCGTAGGCGTGGGACTGGGTGTCGGGGGTGAACCCCTCCCGCTTGCCCAGGCCGTGGCAGATCAGCCGCAGGTTGCGCGAGCCGGTGACCCGTGGGTCCTTCTGGCGCAGGGAGCCGGCCGCGGTGTTGCGCGGGTTCGCGAACGGCTCCTTGCCCGCCTCGACCAGCGAGGCGTTGAGCCGCTCGAAGTCCTCCAGCCGGAAGTAGACCTCGCCACGGACCTCGACGAGCGCCGGCACCGGGAACTCGTCGGTGCCGGTGAGCCGCTCGGGCACCTCGGCGAGGGTGCGCATGTTGAGCGTGATGTCCTCGCCGGTGCGCCCGTCGCCGCGGGTCAGGGCCCGGGTGAGCCGCCCGCCCTCGTAGAGCAGGTTGACCGCGAGCCCGTCGATCTTGAGCTCGCACAGGTAGTGCAGGTCCCCGCCGACCTCCTTCGTCACCCGCTCGTGCCAGGTGCGCAGGTCCTCGGGCGAGAAGGCGTTGTCCAGCGACAACATCCGCTCGAGATGGTCGTAGGAGGTGAAGTCGGTGGAGAACGTGCCGCCGACGCGCTGGCTCGGCGAGTCCGGCGTGACCAGCTCGGGGTGGGCCTCCTCCAGCGCGAGCAGCTCGTGCCACAGCTCGTCGAACTGGCCGTCGGAGACGACCGGGGCGTCCAGCACGTAGTACCGGAACTGGTGGTCGGCCACCTCGGCCGCCAGCTGCGCGTGGCGCTCGCGGGCCTGCTGGGCGTCGGACTGGGAACTCACGAGGCGCAGGTTAGCCGCGCCCCCCGACAGTCATGCGCAACCGAGCAGGGGAATCTACGGTCGGGGGATGGACCAGGCTGCCGTGGAGCTCGCGCACCGGATGTTCGACCTTGCCCGCGAGGGTGCGGCGGACCGGCTGGGCGCCTACCTCGACGCGGGCGTCCCGGTCGGCCTGACCGACCCCAAGGGCGACACCCTGCTGATCCTCGCCGCCTACTACGGCCACGACGGCGTCGTCGCCGACCTGCTGGCCCGCGGCGCGGAGCCGGACCACACCAACGACCGCGGCCAGACCGCGCTCGCCGCCGCGCTGTTCGCCCGGTCGGCGCCGTCGGTCACCGCGTTGCTGGCCGCGGGCGCCGACCCGCACCACGGCAGCCCGTCGGCGTGGGCGACCGTCGAGCACTTCGACCTGCCCGACATGCGGGCGCTGCTGGAAGCGGGGGCCTGAGCCGTGCTGAGGCTCGGGTTCCCGGTGGTCGGCGTCGTCGACCTCGACCGGGCCGCCGCGTTCTGGACCGCAGCACTGCACCTGCACGTCTCCGACGAGTGGTCGAGCCCGTCCTGGCGCACCCTGACCGGCTCCGACGGCGAGCGGGTGCTCGGCCTGATGCGCAGCGCGTCCCCGCCCGAGCCCAGACCCCGGCTCCACCTGGATCTCCTGGTCGACACCACCGACGAGCAGGACGCCGAGGTGGCGCGGCTGACATCGCTGGGCGCGACCCGGCCGGTCTGGGACGACTACCCCGCCGAGCCCGACTTCGTCGTCCTCGCCGACCCCGACGGCAACGTCTTCTGCGTGGTCGACCTGAGCCGGGCGCCGTCGTCGGGGGGTGTCGGTGGCGACGCCTAGAATGCAGGTGTGAGCACCATCGAGAACGTCACCCGGCAGACCGGCACCGCCACCGACGCGCGCGTCGTCGGCGAGACCGCCCGCCGCCGGACGTTCGCGGTGATCTCCCACCCCGACGCGGGCAAGTCGACCCTGACCGAGGCGCTGGCGCTGCACGCGGAGGTCATCGACTCCGCCGGTGCGGTGCACGGCAAGTCCGGCCGCAAGGGCGTCACGTCGGACTGGATGGAGATGGAGCGTGCCCGCGGCATCTCGGTGTCCTCGGCGGTGCTGCAGTTCTCCTACCGGGACTGCGTGATCAACCTGCTCGACACCCCCGGCCACGGCGACTTCTCCGAGGACACCTACCGGGTGCTCGCCGCCGTCGACGCCGCGGTGATGCTGCTCGACGCGGCGAAGGGTCTCGAGCCGCAGACCCTCAAGCTCTTCGACGTCTGCCGCTCGCGCGGCGTCCCGATCGTCACCTTCGTCAACAAGTGGGACCGGCCGGGCCGCGAGGCCCTGGAGCTGCTCGACGAGGTCGAGCAGACCATCGGCCTGCGCCCGATGCCGCTGACCTGGCCGCTGGGCATCGCCGGGCAGTTCAAGGGGCTCATCGAACGCAGCACCGGCGAGTACACCGCGTTCACCCGCGCCGCCGGCGGCGCGACCAAGGCCACCGCACAGGTCGTCGACGCCGAGATGATCGCCGCGCAGGAGCCCGAGTACTGGCAGAACGCGCAGGACGAGCTGGGCCTGCTCGACGAGATCGGCGCCGGTTTCGACGAGGAGGGCTTCCGCTCCGGCACGGCCACCCCGGTCCTGTTCGGCTCGGCGCTGTCCAACATCGGCGTCGCCCGGCTGCTCGACTCGCTGGTCGACCTCGCCCCGCCGCCCGCCCCGCGGCCCGACGTGAAGGGCGAGGAGCGCCCGCTGGAGGCGCCCACCTCCGGGCTGATCTTCAAGGTCCAGGCCGGCATGGACAAGGCGCACCGTGACCGCATGGCGTTCCTGCGGATCTGCTCGGGCCGCTTCGAGCGCGGCATGGTGCTCACCCATGCCGCGACGGGCAAGCCGTTCGCGACCAAGTACGCGCAGTCGGTGTTCGGCGCCGAGCGCACGACCGTCGAGGAGGCGTTCCCCGGCGACATCGTCGGCCTGGTCAACGCCACCGCCCTGCGCCCCGGGACACCCTCTACGCGGCCGACCCGGTCGAGTTCCCCTCGATCCCGGCGTTCGCCCCCGAGCACTTCGCGGTGATCCGCGCGAAGGACGCGGGCAAGTACAAGCAGTTCCGCAAGGGAATCGAGCAGCTCGGCAACGAGGCGGTCATCCAGATCCTGCGCTCGGACCTGCGCGGCGACCAGGCGCCGGTGCTGGCCGCGGTGGGGCCGCTGCAGTTCGACGTGGTCACCACACGGCTGGAGACCGAGTTCAACGCGCCGGTCACCCTCGACCGGCTGCCGTACCAGATCGCGCGCCTGGTCGACGCCGAGGCGGTCGAGAAGCTGGCCGGGCAGTCCGAGTGCGAGGTCCTGCGCCGCGACTCCGACGGCGAGCACCTCGCGTTGTTCACCAACAAGTGGCGGATGGACATCATCCAGCGCAAGTTCCCGGACATGCGGTTCGAGGCCATGCCCGCCGGGTCCTCGATCTCCTGATCCGCTGAACACCGTCGCCGCGGTCGGCGCCGCGCTGCTCTCGGCGCTGCTCTTCGCGCTCGCCGCCGTCGCGCAGCAGACCTCGGCGGCGGCGGACCCGCACGACCGGGGGCTGCGGATGCTGGCGCGGCTGGTCCGCGATCCGCGCTGGCTGGCCGGGTCGCTGGGTGACACGGCGGCGTTCGCGATGCAGGCCGTCGCGCTCGGGTTCGGGTCGCTGCTGCTGGTGCAGCCGATCATCGTCACCCAGCTGGTGTTCGCGCTGCCGCTGGCCGCGTGGTGGGCCGGGCGGCGGCCGTCCCGCCGGGAGCTGGCCTGGGCCGCGGTGCTGGTGGTGGCGCTGGTGCTGTTCGTGACCGTCGGGGAGCCGACCGCGGGTGTCGACCGGGCCGGGCTCACCGCGTGGGCGCCGACGGGGTCGGTGCTGCTGGTGCTGTTCGCCGCCTGTCTCGTGGCGGCCCGGTCGACGACGGGGACGGCGCGGGCACTGCTGCTGGCCGCGGCCACCGGCATCGCCTACGGCGTCGTCGCCGCGCTCACCCTGGGCGTGGTCGACACACTGTCCGACGGGATCACCACGGTGCTGACCTCGTGGGAGACCTGGGCGCTGGTCGTCGCCGTGGTCGGCGGGACCCTGCTGCAGCAGGCCGCGTTCCAGGCCGGGGCGCTGGGGGCGTCGCTGCCCGCGGTGGTCGTCGGGGAGCCGGTGGTGGCGGCGGTCGTCGGCGTGACCGTGCTCGACGAGCGGCTGTCCACCGGCGGGGCCGGGTGGGCGCTCGTCGCGGTGCTGGTGGCCGTGCTCGTGGTGGCGACGATCGCGCTGGCCCGGGCGAGCGCCGGAGCCGGGACCGAGAGCTCCGGCGGGCGGGCGCCGTAGCAGCCGTCATCGACAGGGTCCTCCGATGACAGGGCCCTCGGACGACAGAGCGAACGCGTCGACCGGACCGCCGGTTCAGGGGGTGTGGCAGACCCCGGGCCCGCAGGCCGGCGCGGTGCCGGCCCCCTGCACGGGCGGCGGTCCCGGCCCGGTGACGGCGAGCATCACGAACGCGGCCAGCCAGATCAGCCCGCCGGCCAGCCCGGCCACCGACAGTCCCGCGGCCGAGATCGCCGTCCGGGACCGGCCCGGGCAGGCACGGACCGCGCCCAGCGTGCCCAGCACCAGACCGCCGATGGCCAGGACCACCCCGGCGGAGGCGAACGCGAGACCGGCGACGGTCAGCGGCGACACCGCGGACAGCGCGATCGCGACGGCGACGAACACCGAGCCCAGCGCTCCCAGCACCAGCGCGGACGACCCGAGACCACCCGGCGGGGTGGTCGGGTGTCGGACGTCGGACCGGTCTCGGAGCACGGCACAAGGATCGGGGGTCGGACGGCCCTGCCGCTGTCGGGGGCACCGCAGATCCTCAGTTCTGGGTACGCGGCGGGGGCCCCGGAACCGGCCTACGGTGATCACATGACCTCCATCGCCGAGAAGGCCACGAAGCTGCAGGAGCTGCACGCCGCACCGGAGCTGCTGCTCGTCGTCAACGTCTGGGACGCGATCACCGCGAAGGTCGTCGCCGAGACCCCGGGCACGACGGCCCTGGCCACCGCGAGCCACGGGATCGCCGCGTCCCGCGGCTACCCCGACGGCGAGCACATCCCGCGCGACCTCATGATCGCCGAGGTCGGGCTGATCGCGGAGGTTGCCGGGGACCTGCCGGTGACCGCCGATCTGGAGGCCGGCTACGGCGACCCCGGTGGCACCGTCGCGCGCGCGATCGACGTCGGCATCGTCGGCTGCAACCTGGAGGACCAGGTCAAGCCGCTCACCGAGGCGGTGAAGGCCGTGGAGGCCGCCGTCGCCGCGGCCGAGAAGGCCGGGATCGACTTCGTGCTGAACGCGCGCACCGACGCCTTCCTCAAGGCCGGTGACAAGGACCCCGAGGCCGTGCTGGCCGACGCGATCGAGCGCGGGAAGGCGTACCTGGACGCGGGCGCGTCGAACTTCTTCGTGCCCGGCAAGCTCGACGAGACCCAGGTCGGACGCCTGGTCGAGGCGCTCGGCGAGCGCAAGGTCAACCTGATCGGCATCCCGGGGTCGATCCCGCTGGGGACCGCCCGGCAGCTGGGCGTCGCCCGCGTGTCCTACGGCCCGTGGAGCCAGAACGTCGCGCTGACCGCGCTGCAGGACCTCGCCACCGACGTCTACGCCGGCGGCGGGCTCCCCGAGGGCACCCGCAAGCTGAACTGAGGGGCTCGGGGAGAAGCACTCCGCCGCCGGCCCGGCGCACGGTGATCCACCCCGCGCGGTGATCCGCCCGGGGCACGGTGATCCGCTCCGCGCGCGGTGATCCGCTCCGCGCGCGGTGATCCGCTCGGCGCGTGCGTCCGGACGCACGCGCGGAACACGGAGGCGCGCGCGACGCCGATCATGCGAGGTCAGCGCCCGTCGGCGGGCGCGACCTCGTCCGGATCGGCGAAGGCCTTTCCCAGCTCGCGGGACAGGGCGAGCGCACGCTGCGCCCAGGCCGGGGAGGCCCCGGCGAGCCCGCAGGCGGGCGTCGGGACGGCAAGGCGGGCCAGCCGCGGCCGGTCGAAGCCCAGCCGGTCGGCGAGGTCGTAGCCGGCGCGGGCCAGGTCGCCGATCGCCGGTTCGCGGGACGGCGCGGTGCCGGGCAGCAGCCCGAGGAACAACGGGACGCCGCTGTCCCAGGTCTCGCCGATCGCGTCGAGGGCGCGCGGTTCGGCGGTGCTCCCGGCGAACGCCGGTCGGGTCGCGTCGATGCCGACCGCGGCCGCACCGGTCCCGGCGAGCAGCCGGATCGGCGGGCGGTCCGCACAGCAGTGCACGACGACCGGTGCGTCGACGCCGTCGACCAGGTCGCGGAGCAGGTCCTGGGCGTCCGGCGCGGCGATCGCGCGGACGGTGCCGTAGCCGGACGCGGTCGGCGACGACCCGGCGAGCACCGCGGGCAAACCGGGCTCGTCGAGCTGGACGACGACCGTCGCCCCGGTCCGTTGCGCGACCTCGGCGACGTGCGTGCGCAGCCCCTCGGTCAGGCTGGCGGCGAACTCGCGGACGGCCCCGCGGTCGGTGAGCACCCGGTGCCCGGACGCGAGCTCGACCGAGGCGGCGAGCGTCCACGGGCCGGTGACCTGGATCTTCACCCAGGACGGGCGGATGTGATCGCAGGCGTCGTCGAAGGCGTCCAGATCGCCGGACATCAGGTCACGGGACCGGCGCAGGTCGCGCCCGGGGTGCGCGGTGACCCGCCAGCCGGTCGGCACGACCTCGACGGCGAGGTCCACCAGCAGCCCGGCCGTGCGCCCGATCATGTCCGCGCCGACACCGCGGGCGGGCAGATCGGGCAGTGCCGGGAACTCGGGGGTCTCGCCGGCGACCAGCGCGCACGCCTCGCGGATGTCGGTGCCGGGCAGTGATCCGACGCCGGTGCCGACGCCGGCGGGCCACAGGGCGCGGGGCGCGGCGGGCTCGGCGGGGGTGTCGTCGACGACCTCGATCCGGGGCTGCGGCGCGACGGTCTCGCCGGGACGGACGTCGCCGAGTCCGGCGGCGGCGAGCGCGGCGGCCAGCGGGTCGGTGGGGTCCGGGATGGTCACCCCCACAGTGTCCTCCGCGGTCCGGGCCCGACGCGTGCGGCCCCGGCCCGTCGGCGGCGGGCATGATCGCCAATGTGGCGCGCGGAGGCGAGTGAGCCGCACCAGACGCTCCACCGTCGGCGATCACCGCAGAGCGATCACCCCCGAGCGGTCACCACGGAGCGATCACCCCGGAGCGGTCACCGCAGGCCGAATGCTGCAGGGCGATCACCGCAGGCCGAACGCTGCAGGGCGAACGCTGCAGGGGGCGATCGCTGGAGTTCTCAGTGCAGGGCGAACACCGGGTGGTGGGGTGCGGCGGCAGCAAGCTCGGCGTCGGACGAGGAGGCGTCGACGCCGTCGAAGAACGCCCCGACCTCCCAGGCCCAGCGGCGCAGGTACTCCCGCAGCACCGGGACGGCGACGGCCGGGTCGGTCAACTCCGTCGCGGCCACCCGCTCGGTGCGACGGCCGACGGTCAGCTCGGCCTCCCCCGCGACGCGCAGGTTGCGCACCCACTGGGTCTCGCCGCGGGCGGCGACGAGGTACCGGACGCCGTCGTGGCGCAGCGGGTTGACCGGCGTGGTGCGGACCTCGCCGGAGCGACGGCCGCGGACACCGAGCACCGCGGAGCCGGCGAGCGGGAGGCCGAGCCGGGTCAGGCCGGCGACCAACGGGTTCATCACGCGTCGGGTGAACCGGCCGGGGGCGAGGTAGTGGGATCGAGATCGCTGATTCGTCATGAGAGCAGTGTTCACTCAGCGCCATGCAAAAGCAAGAGCAGTGCTCTCGCCGGGGGGGTGCGCCGAGATGCAGATCAGCGGGCTCCAGCGGCGCGCGGGGCCCGCTGAGGTGCATCTCGGCGGACGGCGGTCCGCCACGACAGCGCCGCGCGCCGGCGGTGGCGGCGCACTCCCGGCGGCCGAGTCCGGGCGGGCCCCGGCCGGACGTGGTCGGCCCGGGAGTACATGCCGGACGCTTCCGGTCGGGCGGTCCCGGTCAGGCGGTCCCGGTCAGGCGGACCAGGTCAGGCAGTCCCGGTCAGGCGGCCCCGATCAGGCAGCGCCGGTCGGGCAGCGCCGGTCGGGCAGCGCCGGTCAGACAGCCCCGGCCAGGCGGTCCCGATCGGGCAGTACGTGTCAGGCTTCCGGTCGGGCGGACCCGGCCGGGCTGACCGACCCGGCCAGACAGCCCGGCCACACAGCCCCGGTCAGACAGTCCCGGTGATCGTCGCCGACCCCAGGACGATGTCGCCGTCGTCGTCGGGGCGGTAGAAGGCGACGGCCTGCCCCGGGGCGACTCCGCGCAGCGGCTCGGCCAGGTCCACCTGCACGGCGGCGCCGAGCGGGGTGACGGTCGCGGGTGCGGTGCCGCCGTGCGCGCGGACCTGCACGACGCAGCCGAACGGCGCGTCCGGCGCCACGCCCGAGGTCCACACCGGGGTGCGCGCGGTGATCGCGGTGACGTCGAGCGCCGCCTCCGGGCCGACCCGCACGGTGCCACTGACCGGCTCGATGCCGAGCACGTAGCGGGGACGGCCGTCGGGGGCCGGGCGGTCGATCCCGAGACCCTTCCGCTGCCCGACGGTGAAGCCGTGCACGCCGTCGTGGGTGCCGAGGGTCTCGCCGGTGGCGGCGTCGACCAGGTCACCGGGGGTGCTGCCCAGGCGGTCGGCCAGGAAGCCCTGGGTGTCACCGGTGGGGATGAAGCAGATGTCGTGGCTGTCGGGCTTGCCGGCGACGCGCAGCCCGAGCCGGGCGGCCTCGGCCCGGATCTGCGGCTTGGGGGTGTCGCCGACCGGGAACATCGCGTGCCGCAGCTGGTCGGCGCGCAGCACGGCCAGCACGTAGGACTGGTCCTTGCCGCCGTCGGCCGAGCGGCGCAGCACCGGTCCGGCCGGGTCGAGCCGGGCGTAGTGACCGGTGCAGACGGCGTCGAAGCCGAGCGCGAGCGCCCGGTCCAGGACCGCCGCGAACTTGATCTTCTCGTTGCACCGCAGGCAGGGGTTCGGCGTCTGGCCGGCGGCGTAGGCGGCGACGAAGTCGTCCACCACGTCGCGGGTGAACTCCTCGGACAGGTCCCAGACGTAGTACGGGATGTCGAGGACGTCCGCGGCGCGGGCGGCGTCGCCCGCGTCCTCCTTGGAACAGCAGCCGCGCGACCCCGACCGCATCGCGTCGCGGGTGCGCGACAGCGCGAGGTGCACACCGACGACGTCGTGCCCGGCAGCGACCGCCCGCGCGGCGGCGACCGCGGAGTCGACGCCACCGCTCATCGCAGCGAGGACCCGCACGGCTCAGCCCGTGACCGACGCGGGGGTGCGACGGCTCGCGTTGCGGGCCCGCTCCACGACCGACCCGATGGCCCCGGCGACCGCGGCCACGTCGGCGGAGGTGCTGGTGTGCCCCAGCGAGAAGCGCAGCGACCCGCGGGCGGTGCACTCGTCGGCGCCCATCGCCAGCAGCACGTGGCTGGGCTGGGCGACGCCCGCGGTGCAGGCCGAACCGGTGGAGCAGTCGATGCCGTGGGCGTCGAGCAGCATGAGCAGGCTGTCGCCCTCGCAGCCGGGGAACGACAGGTGCGCGTTGCCGGGCAGCCTGCCGGGACCACCGTCGACCCGGGAGTCGGTCGTGTCACCGTTCAGCGCCGCGTCGGGCACCTCGGTGCGCACGACGCGGATCAGCTCGTCGCGCAGCCCGGCCAGGTGCAGCCGGCGGCGCGGCGCGGCGGCCACCGACTCGACGACGGCCGCCGCCAGTCCGGCCAGTGACGGGACGTCCAGGGTGCCGGAGCGGACGTCGCGCTCCTGGCCGCCGCCGTGCAGCAGCGGGGTGCAGGCGACCTCGCGGCCGAGCAACAGCGCGCCCGCGCCGTAGGGGCCGCCGAGCTTGTGCCCGGTGAGGGTGAGCGCGTCGGCACCGCTCGCGGCGAAGTCGACGTCGAGGATGCCGACGGCCTGCACGGCGTCGGTGTGGAAGGGCACCCCGAACTCGTGGGCGACGGCGGCGAGCTCGCGCACCGGGTTGACGGTGCCGACCTCGTTGTTGGCCCACATGACCGAGACCAGGGCGTTCCCGTCCGGGTCCTCGGCGAGCGCGGCACGCAGCGTCTCCGGGTGGACCCGGCCGGTCGCGTCGACCTCGAGCAGCCGCAGCCGGGCACCCTCGTGGGTGGCCAGCCACTCCGCCGCGTCGACGACCGCGTGGTGCTCGACGGCCGAGACCAGCACCCGCGAGCGGCGGGGGTCGGCGGCCCGGCGGGCCCAGAACAGGCCCTTGACCGCGAGGTTGTCGCTCTCGGTGCCGCCGGTGGTGAACACGACCTCGGACGGGCGCGCGCCGACCGCCTCGGCGATCCGCTCACGCCCCTCCTCGACCGCGCGCCGGGCGCGGCGCCCCGACGAGTGCAGCGACGACGCGTTGCCGGTGCGGCCGAGCGCGTCGCTCAGAGCGGCGACGGCGGCGGGCAGCATCGGTGTGGTCGCCGCGTGGTCCAGGTACGTCATCGGCCTCCAGGGTAGACCCCGCCGTGACAACGGTGCGTGCCGAACCCGTCGTGGACGACCGTCCGTCTCACACGACCGTGGCGGTCGCGGCGGGGCGCGGGTGACGGACCCGGTCGCGGGCCCGTGCGGCCAGCGCGCGCCGGTCGGTGCGCGGGCCCGGCTCGACGAGCTCGCCGACGGTGACCTCGCAGACCAGTCCGGGCAGCCGGAGCACCCGGCCGACGGTGTCGCCGAGGGTCTGCTCGCCGACGAACGCGGCGGCCGTCGTCGGCCGCCCGTCCGGGGTGGTGATCGCGACGGTGACCGGCCGGACCGGAGCACCCGAGTCGATCGCGGCCTGGAACGGCGCGCGCCGGTAGTCCCCGGAGATCGCGCCGCACCACGTCGTCGCCTCGGGGAAGACCCCGACCAGCGTGCCGCCCCGCAGCACGTCGGCGCAGGTCGCGACGGTGCCGGGCAGCCGGGACAGGCCCTCGCGGTGCACGAACAGGGTGCCGGTGCGGGCGGCGAGCGCACCGATCAGCGGCCAGTCCCTGACCTCCCGCTTGGCGAGCATGGTGACCGGGCCGATCGCGCCGAGCGCCGGGATGTCGATCCACGACGTGTGGTCGGCCACGACCAGCGCGCCCCGCCCGTCCGCGGGCGCCAGCGGTCCGCCGCGCACGACGAGCCGGACCCCGGCGGCGCGGAGCACCGCACGGTGCAGCGCCCGCAGGACCGGCTCCAGCACGCGGGCGCCGCACAGCGCGGCGACCGGGACGAGCATCGCGGCCACCGCCAGCACCGCGAGCAGCGCCACGGCACGGCGGCCCAGGCGCAGCGTGCCGGTCGTCGTGCGCGGGGGCAGGCACTCCTGCGGGGTGCACGGTGACCAGGCCGCCCACGGCCCGCCGGGACGCCGCGACGCGGGCGGTGCCGGCGGGTGCGTGGGGTGGTCGACGACCGGGCGCACCGGGGTCCGCAGGGCGGCACGGGCCGGGTGGTGCGCAGCACCGCGTCGGTCCCCCGTCGCCGGGTCTGCCGGGGTGGGCGAGAGCGCCGGGTCCGCCGGGGTGGGCGGGAGCACCGCGGCCCCGGCCGAGGGGACGGCCGCGGAGGCACGACCACGGGGCCGGAGGCGGCGGAGCGGGCGGAGGGGCGCGCCGGCGTCGCCCTCCGGTCCGGCGGCGAGGGTCATGCGCCCGTCACCCCGGCGGCGTCCTCGCCCAGGAAGAAGCGCAGGTAGCGCTGGTCGATGTGGTCCATCCCCAGCAGCACCGGGAAGTCCGCGACCCCGAAGTCCGGGTCGTGCGCGGGCGGCCCGCACACCCAGGTGCCCAGCCGCAGGTAGCCGCGCAGCAGCGGCGGGACCGCGACACCCCGGCCGCGCGGGACGTCGGTCGGGTCCCAGGGGCGGAGCGGGACGGTGCGGTACTCCTCGGGGGCGAGGTGCTTGGCACGGACCCGGTCCCAGACGCCCGCGGCCTGGGCGCCGCCGTCGGCCAGGGAGACGCTGGCGCAGCCGATCAGCCAGCGGTGCCCGGTGAGCAGCATGTAGCGGGCGAGCCCGGCCCACGCCAGCCCGACGACGGCGCCGCCGCGGTGGTCGGGGTGCACGCAGGAGCGCCCGGTCTCGACGATGCCGGACCGCAGCGGGTCGAGAGCGGTGAGGTCGAACTCGCCGTCGGCGTAGAGGCCGCCCGCGGCGCGCGCCCGCTGCGGCGGGAGCATCCGGTAGGTGCCGACGATCTCGCCGGTGGCGTCCTCGCGGACCACGAGGTGGTCGCAGTGGGCGTCGAAGCGGTCGACGTCGCGGCCGGGGACGGCGCTGTCGAGCCGGGCGCCGAGCTCGTCCGCGAACACCCGGTGCCGCAGCGCCTGCGCCGCGGCGACGTCGCCGTCGTCGGTCGTGAGGAGCAGGGAGTACCGCCGGGCCGCGGTCTCCGGGGTCGAGACGATCACCTGGGTCACACCGGGTTGGTACCGGGCGGGTGCGACACCCGGACGGTTCCGCGACGACACGTCGGTGGCATCGGAGTGAACGGTCCCGGACAGGTGTCGTCGCAGGCAGGAGCAGGTGAACGGGCCCCGCACACACGACGACGCCCGGGTGCGCGCGGCACCCGGGCGTCGAGCGTGTGGCGACCGGAGAGGTCAGCCCTTGCGCTTGGCGACTTCCTCCTGCAGCTGCGGCGCGACCTTGAACAGGTCGCCGACGATGCCGAAGTCGGCGATCTCGAAGATCGGCGCCTCCTCGTCCTTGTTCACCGCGACGATCGTCTTCGACGTCTGCATGCCGGCACGGTGCTGGATCGCGCCGGAGATGCCGAGGGCGATGTAGAGCTGCGGCGAGACCGACTTGCCGGTCTGGCCGACCTGGAACTGCGGCGGGTAGTAGCCGGAGTCCACCGCGGCACGCGAGGCGCCGACGGCGGCACCGAGGGAGTCCGCCAGGCCCTCGACGACGCTGAAGTCCTCGGCCGAGCCGACACCGCGGCCACCGGAGACGATCACCGTCGCCTCGGTCAGCTCCGGACGCGACCCGCCCTGGATCGGCTCACGGCCGGTCACGGTCGCGGCACGCCCCGACGGGGCCGGGACCTCGACGGTCTCGCGGGCACCCGCACCGGCGGCCGCGGAGATCTCGACCGAGCCCGGGCGCACCGTGATGACCGGGTGCTCGGTGTTGGCCTTCGCCTCTGCGGTGTAGGCACCACCGAAGATCGAGTGCGAGACGCCGTCGGCGGAGACGCCCACGACGTCGGACAGCAGCCCGGAGTTCGTGCGGATCGCCAGGCGGCCGGCGACCTCCTTGCCGTTGCCGGTGGCCGCGAGCAGCACGGCGGCCGGGGAGGCGGAGTTCACCAGCGACTCCAGGACCGTCGTCTCCGGGGAGAGGAAGTCGGTGGAGTCGGTCTCGGCGACGTAGATCTTCTCGGCGCCGTGCTCGGTCAGGCCGTCGGCCAGCTTGTCGGCGGTGCCCGCCGGGCCGACGACGACCGCCGACGGCTCGCCCAGCTCGCGGGCGGCGGTCAGCAGCTCGTAGGTGGTCTTCTTGATGTCGCCGTCGACGTGGTCGACGAGGACCAGAACCTCAGCCATGAATATCTCCTGTGCAGAAGTGGTGTCGGTCGTCGATCAGCGTCAGATCAGCTTCTGGCCGACCAGGAACTCGGCGATCTTCGCGCCGCCGTCGCCCTCGTCGGTGACCTTCTCGCCGGCCTGCTTCGGCGGCTTCGGCGACGCCGAGACGACCGAGGTCAGCGCGTTCGCCAGCCCGACCTCGGAGGGGTCGATCCCGGCGCCGGCCAGGTCGAGGGTCTGCACCGGCTTCTTCTTCGCCGCCATGATCCCCTTGAACGAGGGGTAGCGCGGCTCGTTCGACTTCTCCCCGACCGAGACCACCGCGGGCAGCTCGGCGGTGAGGTGGGTGACGCCCTCGTCGGTCTCCCGCTTGGCCTTCACCGTGGTGCCCTCGACGGACAGCTCGTTGGCGTGGGTCAGCGACGGCACGCCGAGCAGCTCGGCGATCATCGCCGGGACCGCACCGATCTGGCCGTCCGAGGCCGAGTTGCCCGCGATGACCAGGTCCCAGCCCTCGACGGTGCCGATCAGCTTGGTCAGCGCCTTCGCGGTCTGCACCGCGCACGAGCC
The DNA here is from genome assembly GCF_020496245.1 of Pseudonocardia sp. ICBG601. NCBI lineage: Bacteria > Bacillati > Actinomycetota > Actinomycetes > Pseudonocardiales > Pseudonocardiaceae > Pseudonocardia > Pseudonocardia sp. ICBG601. The sequence continues at coordinate 26,348 of NZ_JAHLJA010000059.1, forward strand.
GTGGATCGCGGAGTCCGACAGGTGCACCGCGGAGTCCGCGCCCATCGACAGCGCCTTGCGGATCGCGTCGGTGGCCCGGTCCGGGCCCATGCACACGACGACGACCTCGGAGCCGTCGTTCGCCTCCTTGAGCAGCAGGGCCTGCTCCACGGCGCGCTCGTTGATCTCGTCGATCACCGCCTCGGCACCCTCCCGGTCGAGGGTGTGGTCGGAGTCGGACAGCTTCCGCTCCGAGTAGGTGTCGGCCACCTGCTTCACCAGGGTCACGATCTTCATAGGACCTCTTCGACCTCCTGCCGCGGCGGCCTGCGCCCACGCGCACACCGCGTCGTCCTCTTCGCGATCCGCCCCGTCGGGGTCCGGACCGTCTCGCGTCACCGTGACGGTGCTGCGCCGCGCGCTCTCGCGAGAGCGGGGTGGGCCGCGGCGTCGCGCCCGTCGTAGCCGGTGACTCTGCCACTGGTCGTGCCGTAATGGCACGCCGTGCCACTGTGACGTTCATTGTTACCAACGAGTAGCGCCCCGGCAAACCGGGGTCGGTCGTGACCGTACTCACGCGCGGTTCTCCTCACCTGGTGCACGCACGACGTCACACGCCGTACGCCCTGATCGGGGGTGGGGTTTCGCTACCGTCGACATCTCGCGCACTCGGCAGGAGGGAGCCGTCGTGCAGGTGACGGGGTTCGACGACCGTCTGGGGACCGGCTACGTGCTCAGCACGGGGCCGCACGCCGAATCCGACGTTGCGGGCAGCAGGACGGTGGAGCACGGCGGTATCACCGTCCGGGCCACCGAGGGTCTGGCCGCGATGCTGGAGGACGCGCTGGTCCACCGGCCCACCACCCGTCTGGGGTGGGGCGGGCCGGAGGTGCCGCTGACCCTGGAGGACACGACGCTGCTGGCGTGGCTGCGCCAGGACATCGGCGGGGTGGTGGCGGTCAGCGGGGAGCCCGAGCCCGTCTGAGCCGCCCTCAGCGGCCCAGGTGGGCGAGCGCGCGGCGCGCGGCGTGCGCGCCGCACATCCCGTGCGCACCCGGTCCGGGCGGCGTCGCGGCCGAGCAGAGGAAGTGCCCCGGCGCTCCGGTGTCGTAGGGCTGCAGCGTCGTGCGCGGCCCGAGGACCAGCTGCCGCAGGTCCTTGGCGCCGGTGAGGATGTTCCCGCCGACGAAGTTCGGGTTCCCCGCGAACGCGGCCGGGTCGGTGACCAGGGTCCCGACGACCCGCTCCCGGAAACCGGGAGCGAACCGCTCGATCTGCGCGGTGATCGCCGCGGTCGCGTCGCCGGTGTACCCGTACGGGACGTGCGCGTAGGCGTAGACCGGGTGCACGTCGCCGACCGACCGCGTCGGGTCGGCCAGGTACTGCTGCCCGACCAGTACGAACGGACGCTCCGGCATCCGGCCCGCGTGCACCTCGCGCTCGACGAGCGCGGTCTCCGCGGCCGACCCGGCGACGTGCACGGTCCCGGCCCGCCGCGCCCCGGGGGACGTCCACGGGATCCCGCCCTGCACCGCGTAGTCGACCTTGAACGCGGCCGGGCCGTACCGGAACCGCCGGTAGGCCCGCGCGGCCCGCGGCGGCAGACGGTCGCCGAGCAGCTGCGGGAGCCGGTCGGGGCCGACGTCCCACACGACGACATCCGGGTCGCCCAGCTCGTCGGCGGAGCGGACGTGCACGCCTGTCTCGATCTTCGCTCCGTGTCCGGCGAGCACCGCGGCCAGCGCGTCGGAGATAGCCCGGGAGCCGCCCTGCGCGACGCCCCAGCCGTAGCGGTGCCCCGCGGTGAGGATGCCCATCCCGATCGCGCTCGACAGCGGGCGGTTCAGCGGCCGGAACGCGTGCGCGGCCGTGCCGAGGAACAGGGCGCGGCCCCGCTCGGTGCGGAACGCCCGTGCCAGCAGCTCGGCCGGCAGGACGGTCGGCGCACCGAAGCGGGCGAGCAGCAGCGGGTGGCCCGGGAAGCGCAGCAACGGGCCCAGGAAGTCCTGGGACAGCGCGTCGTAGTTCCGGGACGGGCTGCCGAACAGCGCACGCCACAGCGGCCCGTCGGCGACCAGGCCGGCCGCGGTGTCGGCGACGGAGCGCAGCAGGACGCCGGCGTCGCCGTCGTCGAGGGGGTGGGCGCAGTCGACCTCGGGCAGGCGCCACCGCAGCCCGTGCCGGTCCAGGCCCAGCTCGGCCAGGACCGGCGAGCCGACCGCCATCGGGTGCACCGCCGAGCAGTGGTCGACGAGCAGGCCGGGCACGATCGCCTCGACCGTGCGGGTGCCACCGCCGATCTCGTCGGCGGCCTCCAGCACGGTGACCTCGACCCCGGCCCTGGCGAGCACGGCGGCGGCGACGAGACCGTTGGGACCGGAACCGACGACCGTCGCGGTGCTCATGTGTGTTCTCCCGTTCCAGCGGACCGACAGCAGGTGGTTCCCCCGCCGTCGCAGTTGTACCCGGACCCGGTGGCACAGGACGCCCCGTCCCGGGGACGGCTCACGACCGGCCCCGTGTCCCGGCGGTGCGGGGGCCAGGTCGCGACGACGCGGGCGAGCCGATCATCGTGGCGGTCCGCCACACCGCCACGCAGACGCGACGGGGGTTCCCGGGGGCCTCCTCAGAGCAGCGACGCATCGAGTCCGCCGTCCAGGACGAGGCCGCTCCCGGTGCAGAACCGGGACCGCTCGCTGGCGAAGAACAGCGCCGCCTCGGCGACGTCGGCGGGGGTGCCGTAGCCGCCCTGCTTCTGCGCGATGAGACCGTCGAACCCGCCGGCGGGCAGTCCGAGCGCCGCCTCGAACCCCGGCTGCGCCGCCGTCACCAGGTCGGTGTCGATGAAGCCGGGCAGCAGCGCGTTGACCCGCACGCCGTGGGGCCGGAACCCCGTCGCCGCGGTCTTGGTCAGGTTCACGACGGCGGCCTTGGCGGCGGCGTAGTGGCCGATCAGCGGCGAACCGGTGGTCGCGGTGACCGAGGCGAGGGTGACGATCGTGCCGCCGCCCGCGGCGATGATCGCCGGGGCCGCGTAGCGGATCGACAGGAAGACCCCGTCGAGGTTCACCGAGGTGACCGCGCGCCAGGCGGCGAGGTCCATCTCCAGCAGCGGCTCGGGCCGCCCGACGCCGGCGTTGGGCACCATCACGTGCAGCCCGCCGTGCCGTTCGACGGCGCGGGCCACCAGCGCCTGCACCTGCGCCTCGTCGCGCACGTCGCACGCCAGGTACGAGGCGCCCGCGATCCCGTCCGCGACCGACTTCGCGGCGGCCTCGTCGATGTCGGAGACGACGACCGTCGCGCCCTCGGCGCCGAAGCGCTCCGCGATGGCCCGTCCCAGTCCCTTGCCCGCGCCGGTCACGATCGCGACCCGGCCGTTCAGTGCGTCACCCATGGTGCGTTCCTTCTTCGTCGATGGGACGTCGGATGGGTCGGCGGGGCGGGCGTCGTGCTCCGCCCGCCCCGCCGGGACTCAGACCGCCGGGGCCCCGGCGGTGTCCTCGTCGGCGGCCGACCGCTGCGGGGCACGCCAGGTGACGGTCAGCGGGATGGGCCCGTTCGGCAGCCACGGCTGCTCGTTCACCGCGTCGGCCACGTTCCAGTACCCGCGCTCGACGACGCCGAGCGCCGCGTCGATCAGCTGGTAGTGCTGGACCTTCGCGTGGATCGCCTGCGACTCCACCCAGCAGACGACGAGCTCGCCCGGGGCGAAGCCGACCCGCCGCTGGACCGCGGCGATCATGTGCGCGTCGTGCAGGTGACCGTCGCCGAAGTTGAAGCCGATCAAGGAGTTGCAGGTGAACTCCGCCTCGCGCACGGTGCGGGAGTCGAGGTCGTCGAGCCGGGCCGACAGCACCGAGAACAGCCCGCGGCCCTGCGAGTGCATCGACCGCCAGGCGATCGTCTGCTGCATGGTGATCTCTGCGACGGCGGCCGGGTAGCCCATCGCCCGGAGCTGGTCGACCTGGTTCCTGGTCGGCCGGTGCGCGATCGAGTTGAGCTTCTCCTCGGCGCCGGGGGCGAAGGTCCACAGCGCCGACGCCCAGTTCCCGGCGTACTGGCGCATCGACGGGAGGAAGGACACGAGGTCCGGGCGCAGGTTGCCGAGGACCGGGAAGAACACCAGCGCGGCGACGATCACCAGGGTCAGCGCCGGGGAGGACATGTCGGTGACGCCGAAGCCGTCGCCGTTGGGGAAGCCGAGGAACAGGAACACGGCGAGGTAGCCGAACAGGATGTTCCACTCCAGCGGCACGGCCAGCGGGAACGTCGAGGTGATGAACAGGTGGAACACCACCATGAGGACCACCCCGGCCAGCGTCAGCCAGTGGTTGGTGGAGAACAGCAGCACCAGCGGGGTGATGATCTCGACGGTGGTGCCGCCGACGTGCGCCATGAACGTCGCGAGCTTCGACGGGCGGATGTCGCGCGGGAAGTCCCGGTAGTGGGCCCGCTTGACCCACTTCGACGGGACGCACGGGCTGTTGGACACCATCGGCGGGATCACGTTGGTGAAGTGCCGACCGAACTTGGACACGCCCGCCCCGACCCACACCGCGCAGATCAGCAGCTTCGCCGCGACGATCATGTCGACGAAGGGCAGGACACCGAAGAACACCATCGCCGGCAGGTACTGCTCACCGCGGGAGGCGAGGAAGATCGTCTTGTCGCGCAGGCCGCAGAGGATCAGCAGCACGATCGGCGCGACCATCAGCCACGGCGCGACCAGACCGGAGGTGTTGTCGGGCAGCACCGCCGACAGCGACGCGCTCGGCACGCCGGGCAGCACGACAGCGGTCAGCAGCGAGGCGAGCAGACCCAGGTAGAGCACGACGTCGAGCACTGTGCGGGTGTCGCCGTCGGTCCCCGGGACCGCCTTCCACGGACGCAGCCGGATGGTCCCGGGGCGGGCCCAGAACAGGATGCCACCGGTCATCGGCTTGAACTTGCCCGCGATCGGACCCCAGGAGCCCGCGACGCCGATCGCCTCCAGCAGCACCGTCCACAGCACGAGCTTCTGGTAGACGATGGGCTCGTTCCACCAGCCCGCGACGTCCCAGACAGGGCCGACGCCGGAGGTCCAGGTGATCAGGGTGGTGCCCACGAGCACGTAGAGGACCACCAGCTTGACGACGTAGGTCGTCGGGATCATCTTCGGCGATCCGAAGCCGTACTCCACCCAGTGCAGGGCGAGCGCCTTCGTGCGTTCGAACAGCGGCTTGTCGAGGAAGGTGTCGAGATCGACCGGGGGGAAGTCCCCCGTCTTGAACCCCATTGTTCATCCCCTTTCGGAGGGTGGCATGCGGTAGCCGTCCGCGGGCGTTTCCGGGCAGGTCGGCTCCCCCGCCGGACCGGGGCGGTCCGCGGGAGGTCGGTGTCGTATCGGTGTCGTGCCGGGTCGTGCCGGGTCAGCCGGTCGGGACGGCCGCCCGGCGCAGGGTGGGTTTGTCGATCTTGCCGACGGAGTTCTTCGGCAGGGCGTCCACGATCGTGATCCGGGTGGGGATCTTGATCCGGGCCAGTCGCCCCGCGCAGTGCTCGACGAGCTCCTCCGGGCTCGCGACGGCCCCGGGGAGCAGGGCCACGTGGGCGACGGGGACCTCGCCGAGGACCGGGTCGGCGGCACCGACCACGGCGGCCTCGTGCACGGCCGGGTGCGCGTAGAGCGCGTTCTCGATCTCCTTGGGGTAGAGGTTCTCCCCACCTCGGATGATCATGTCCTTGATCCGGTCGACCAGGACCAGGTAGCCGTCGTCGTCGAACCGGCCGACGTCGCCGGTGTGCAGCCAGCCGTCGCGGATCGTCTCGGCGGTGGCCCCGGGCAGGTTCAGGTAGCCGCGCATCACGTTCGGACCGGAGATCACGACCTCGCCCGGACCGTCGTCGACGAGGGTGCCGTCGGGGCCCATCAGCGCGACGGTCTGCCCCGGGAGCGGCAGTCCGACGGTGCCGGGACGGCGCGGCCCGCCGGGCGGGTTCAGGGTCGAGGCGCAGGTGCCCTCGGAGAGTCCGTACCCCTCCACCAGCGGCACGTCGAACCGGCCCTCGACACGGGCGATCAGCTCGGCGGGCATGGGCGCCGCCCCGCAGATGACCAGGCGCAGCGAGCTCGTGTCGGCCACCGCGTCGGCGGGCAGGGCGGCGAGCATGGCGTAGATCGCGGGGACCGCGGAGAAGTAGGTGGGCCGGACCCGGGCGACCACGTCGAGGAAGGTCTCCGCCCGGAACCGGCCGGCGATCGTGGTGCGCCCGCCGGCCAGGAGCGGGGACAGGACGGAGATGACGATGCCGTTGACGTGGAACAGCGGCAGGACCAGCAGGCTGTGGTCGGTGTCGTCGAGCCCGATCCCGGCGATGATCATCTCGCACATGGCGCGGACGTTGCGGTGGTCGAGCATGACGCCCTTGGGCCGCCCGGTGGTACCGCTGGTGTAGATCAGCAGGGCCAGCGCGTCGTCGTCGGTGACCGGTTCCGGCGCGGCGGCCGGGTCCCCGGCCAGCTCGGCGACGTCGAGGGTCACCAGCGGCGACGCCGCCCGTTCCCCCACCACGACGTCCGCGCCGGAGTCGGTGATCTGGTGCCCCGCCTCGTCGACGGTCAGTGCCGGGTTGACCGGGGTGACGGCGGCCCCGAGCCGCCAGGCCGCGAACAGGGTGACCACGAGCTCGACCCGGTTGGGCAGCACGACCGCGACCACGTCGCCCCGACCGGCCCCCGCGGCGTGCAGGGCGGCGGCAGCACCCGCGACGGCGTCGGCGAACGCCGCGTTGTCGAGCGCGCGGGTCTCGTCGGCGATGCACGGTCCGGTCGGCGCAGCCCGGACGCGATCCTGCGGGAGCACGGCGATGTGCATCGGGGTCCTTCCCCTCGGTGTCGGACACGGCGTCGTCGATCGACCCGCCCAAGGTAGGAGCGCCGTGTGACCGACGCCATGGGCGTGGATCACGAACCCGGCCGGGCCGGTTGTACCGAGGACACAAAGCAGCGCCGGGTCCTCGCGCTGCACCACGCGGACCGCGATCCTCGTCCGGGACGGACGTGCCGCGGTACCCACCACGTTCCCCTCGCCGCGCGGGCCGGCGGTCGGTCACCGGTACGGTCCTGCCGCTCGACGGCGGCCCGTCCCCGACCCGCTCACCGCGCCCGACCCGCCGACCCGCCCGATCCGCCGCCCCCGACCCGAAGGAGCCGTCATGGCCGCACCGTCGCAGCTGCTGTCCCGCAGCGACCTGGACTTCCTGCTGCACGACTGGCTCGACGTCACCGCGCTGACCGCCCGTCCGCGGTTCGCCGAGCACTCCCGGGAGACCGTCGACGCCGTCCTCGACGTCTGCGCCGAGATCGCGGCCGAGCGGTTCCGCCCGCACAACAAGCGCAACGACGCCGAGGAGCCGCGCTTCGTCGACGGCCGCGTCGAGATGCACCCGGAGGTGGCACCCGCGCTGGCGGCGCTGGCCGGCACCGGCCTGCTCGGTGCCACCGCCGACGCCGACGCGGGCGGCCTGCAGCTCCCCCAGGTCGTGCACACGGCGTGCTCGGCGTGGTTCGCGGCGGCGAACATCAGCACCTTCGCCTACGCCATGCTCACCACGGCGAACGCGAACCTGCTGCTCGCGCACGGTTCCCCGGAGCAGGTGGACACCTGGGTGCGGCCGATGCTGGAGGGCCGCTTCCACGGCACGATGTGCCTGTCGGAGACCCAGGCCGGGTCGTCGCTGGCCGACATCACCACCCGCGCCGAGCCCCGCGGCGACGGCACGTACCGGATCACCGGCACCAAGATGTGGATCTCCGGCGGGGACCACGAGCTCGGCGAGAACATCGTCCACCTGGTGCTCGCGAAGATCCCCGGCGGTCCGGCGGGGGTGAAGGGCATCTCGCTGTTCGTGATGCCGAAGTTCCTGCCCGACGGGGACCGCAACGACGTCGTGCTCGCCGGGCTGAACCACAAGATGGGCTACCGCGGCACCACCAACACCGTGCTGAACTTCGGCGAGGGCGCGCACACCCCGGGCGGCGAGCCGGGAGCGGTCGGACACCTCGTCGGCGAGCCGCACACCGGGCTCGCGCAGATGTTCCACATGATGAACGAGGCCCGGGTCGGTGTCGGTGCCGGCGCGGTGGCGCTGGGCTACACCGGCCAGCTCGCCGCGGTGGAGTACGCGCGGAGCCGGCCGCAGGGCCGCCCGGTCGACGCGAAGGACCCGGCGGCGCCGCAGGTCCCGATCGTCGACCACGCCGACGTCCGGCGGATGCTGCTCGCGGGCAAGTCCTACGTGGAGGGTGGGCTGGGCCTGGTCCTGTACTGCGGGCGGCTGCTCGACGACCAGCGCACCGCCGAGGACCCGGCCGACCGCGAGCGGGCCGGGCTGCTGCTCGACGTGCTCACCCCGATCGCGAAGAGCTGGCCGTCGCAGTGGTGCCTGGCGGCCAACGACCTGGCGATCCAGGTGCACGGCGGCTACGGCTACACCCGCGAGTACGACGTCGAGCAGCACTACCGGGACAACCGGCTCAACCCGATCCACGAGGGCACCCACGGCATCCAGGGACTGGACCTGCTCGGACGCAAGCTCGCGATGCGCGGCGGCGCCGGGCTCGACGCCCTCGACGCGGTGCTCGCCACGACCGTCGCGCGGGGCCGCGCCGCGGGCGGCGAGGCGGCCGAGCACGCCGACGCGCTCGACGCGGCCCGGGTGCGGCTGGTCGAGGTGACCCGCGCGCTGCACGCCGAACCCGACGTCGCGGCGCGGCTCGCGAACGCCTCGGTGCACCTGGAGGCGACCGGGCACGTCGTCGTCGCGTGGGTGTGGCTGGAGCAGCTGCTCGCCGCCGCCGGCCGCGACGACGACCTGGGCCGGGGCAAGCGGGCCGCCGCCCGGTACTTCTTCCGCTACGAGCTGCCGCGGACCGGGCCCTGGTTCGACCTGCTCGCGTCGCTGGACCGGACCACCGTCGACCTCGATCCGGCCTGGCTCTAGGTTCGTCGTCGTGCCCGCCGACGTCGACGAGGTCGTGGCGGCCGTCGCCCGCGACATCGAGGCCCGGCTGCCCGAGCTGACCACCGAGATGACCGACTGGTTCGTCGGGGTCATCCCGGAGTTCCGGCACGACGAGACGGTCCGGCGGCTGATGGTCGCGAGCACCGCGGCGAACCTGTCGGCGATCGTCGGGATGCTCGCGCACGCCATCCCGATGGAGCAGATCACGGTGCCGCCGGCGGCCGCCGAGTACGCCCGCCGGTTCGCCCAGTACGAGCTGTCGCTGGAGGCGCTGCTGCGCGCCTACCGGCTCGGCGAGCACATGTTCGACCAGTGGGCGATCGACGCGCTGCGCCGGCTGGACCGGCCGGGTCCCGACCCGCTCACCGTCCTGTCCGAGCTGACCGGCCGCACCAACCGCTACATCGACCAGGTCATCGGAGGCCTGATCGACATCTACGAGACCGAGCGACGGCGGTGGAGCACGCGTTCCGGCGCCGACATCGCCGCGCGGGTGCGGATGGTCCTGGAGACCGAACCGCTGAGCGAGGCCGCCGCCCGCGAGCTGCTCGGGATCCCGGTCGGGGGCTGGCACCGGGCCGCGGTGCTGTGGGCGCCCGGGGCGGCGGGCGAGCCGGTCGACGACGCCGTCCTCCAGGCCGGGGCACGGCTGCTCGGCGAGGCGTCGAGCCGGCCACCGCTGACCGTGCTCGCCGACAGCCGCACCCTGTGGGCCTGGCACAGCGCGCCCGACGTGCCCCCGCTCGACGTCGCACTGCTGCGGGACCGGCTGCCCGGGCACCTGCACCTCGCGCTCGGCGGAGCGGGCCGGGGCCTGGCCGGGTTCCGCGGGTCACTGGCGGAGGCCGTCCGGGCGCGGGCGGTCGCCGAGACCGACGAGGCCCGCCCGGCGGTCACCGACTTCGACGAGGTCGCGGTCGCCGCGCTGCTGACCGACCGGTCCGACGAGCTGCGCCGCTGGGTGGACCGGGTGCTGGCCGGGCTGACCTGCGAGGAGCCGGGCGTGGACCAGCTCCGGGCGACGCTGCGGGTCTTCTTGGCCGAGGGCGGCAGCTACACCCGGGCCGCGGCCCGGCTGCACCTGCACAAGAACACCGTGCACTACCGGGTGCGCAAGGCCGAGGAGCTGCTCGGACGCCCGGTCGGGAAGGACCGGCTGCAGGTCGAGGTGGCGCTGCTGGCGGCCTCGCTGCTGCGGGGACGGCTGTAGGACTCAGCCGACGGACGGCTGTAGGGCTCAGCCGACGCGGCGGCCGGGCGGGGGCTCGGCGTCGGCGCGGTCCTCCTCGGGCACGACCATCGACAGCACCTCGCCGAGGGCCTCGTCGTCCATCGCGCGCGGCTCGACCGGCTCGTCACCGAGCACGCCCGACACCACCCAGGAACCGGACCGCCCGGTGATGGTGAGCGACAGCGTCTCGTTCTCGTCCGCCGGGTCGTTCATCCTGGGCTCCTCTCGGCACGACGCCGTGGGCGTCACCCGACCCGCACGGCCGGGGGAAGGGCGGATACCCGTCAGTGGACAGGCGGTACCCGTCCGGGAGCGACCGCACGGCGACCGGCACGAACCGTGCGCCGACCGCGAACCGGACGTGCGCGACCCGACTGAGAGCGTGTTTGGAAATTCTAGTGGGTTGAGGGTGTCGTGTGTTTCTGCTGGCGGGTGGCGGGGTATCCACGGGCGATGCGGCGGGTGATGGTGTTGATCGCGGCCCAGCGGATCATGGCTTCGGATGTGGTGGGGTGGCGTTCGTAGTCTCGGGCCAGGCGTCGGTGTGCGGTGAGCCAGGCCAGGGTCCGTTCGACCACCCACCTTCGTGGGAGGACGGTGAATCCGCGCTGCTCGGGTGGCTTGCGGATGATCTCGATCGTTGTCTGCAGGATCGTGGCGGCCCAGTCGAGCAGTCGCCCGGCGAAGCCGGCGTCGGCGTAGACGAACCGCACCCTGGTGCGCAGGTAGAGGTTGAGCAGGATCGGCTTGGCGCCGTCGCGGTCCTGTACCGAGGCCGAGCACACCATCGTGGTCAGCAGCAGACCGAGGGTGTCGGTCACGATGAACCGTTTCCGTCCGCCTGTCTTCTTCCCGGCGTCGTAGCCGCGGGAGTCCTGGCCGACGGTGTCGGCGCCCTTGACCGACTGGGAATCGATGATCCCCGCACTCGGCTCCGGATCACGGCCCTCGGCGATACGTAACTGCCCCCGCACGACCGGGAGGATCTTCTCGGTGACCTTCTGCTGTTCCCACTGGTTGAAGTACCAGTAGACGGTCTGCCAGGGCGGGAAGTCCACCGGCAACGCCCGCCAGGCACACCCGGTCCGCACGACATACAAGATCGCGTCCAGCACGTCCCGACGAGCATGAGCAACAGGCCGCCCCCGCCGCGCGAGCGGCGGTAACAACGGCTCGATCACCACCCACTGGGCATCACTGGTGTCCGAGGGGTACCGGCGCGGTCGTTCCTGCATGCCGACCACGATGGAGCACCCCAGCCGTGTCGACCATCCCGACACACCCACCATTTCCAAACACGCTCTGAGGCCCTAGTGCGGCTCAGCCCGGGTGCCGACGACCGGGCGCGGGGGCCGGGTACGCGGGGCCGTGCGCGGCCGACGGTGGGACCGGCAGCATCGCCCACAGCATCTCGGCGAGGGCGCCGTCGTCCAAGCCCTTGAGCGGCAGCGGTTCCCGGCCGAGCACACCCGACACGAGCCAGGATCCGCTACGGCCGGTGATGGTCAGCGTCACCGTGTCCTCGTCGGTCGCGATGTCGGTCATGGGTCTCCCTCCGTCGTGCCTGGCAGGTCCTGCGTCGGGCTCCACGTCTCCAGACGTCCGCGGTGACGCTGCGTTGCCCCGCGTCGACGAGCGGTAGCGCACGCGAGGGGACCGGTGGGAGGTCTCACCGACGGGCGTGGTGAAGTCGGAGGGTGACCAGCAGCCTGCCCCTCACCGGGGAGCGCACCGTCCCGGGCATCAGCCACGAGAACTACTGGTTCCGCCGCCACGAGGTGGTCTACGCGGCCATCGCCGCCGACTGCTCGGGCGGCGTCGTGCTGGAGGCCGGATGCGGCGAGGGCTACGGCGCCGACCTGCTCGCCGGGACCGCCCGCGCGGTGCTGGCGCTGGACTACGACGTGGCGACCGTCGCCCACGTCCGGGCCCGCTACCCGCGGGTCGGCGTGGCCCGGGCCAACCTGGTGGCGCTGCCGGTGCCCGACGGGAGCGTCGACGTCGTCGTGTCGTTGCAGGTCATCGAGCACCTGTGGGAGCAGGAGCGGTTCCTGCGCGAGTGCCTGCGGGTGCTGCGTCCCAGCGGGAGGCTGATGGTGTCCACGCCGAACCGGATCACCTTCTCCCCCGGCCGCGACACCCCGCTCAACCCGTTCCACACCCGCGAGCTCGACCCGCGCGAGCTGGCCGGGCTGGTCACCGACGCCGGGTTCGGCCGGGTCGTGGTCCAGGGGCTGCACCACGGTCCGCGGTTGCGCGAGCTCGACGCCCGCCACGGCGGCCTGATCGAGGCGCAGACCGCGCTGGCGCTGTCCGGGCAGCCGTGGCCGCAGGCGCTCGCCGTCGACGTCGCCGGCGTGCGGTGCTCGGACTTCGTGCTGCGCACCGGCGACCAGACCGACCTCGACGCCTCGCTCGACCTGCTGGTCACGGCGACCCGGCCGTGAGCGGCACGCCCGTCGGGACGTTCTGCCTGGTCCTGCACTCGCACCTGCCACTGCTGGCCCGGCACGGCCGGTGGCCGGTCGGCGAGGAGTGGCTCTACCAGTCCTGGGCGCACTCCTACCTGCCCGTCGTCGCGACGCTGCGCGAGCTGGCCGACGAGGGCCGCACCGGGCTCGCCACCCTCGGGGTGACGCCGGTCCTGGCCGCCCAGCTCGACGACCCGCACTGCCTGCGCGGGGTGCACGACTGGCTCGGCGGGTGGACGCTGCGCGCGCACTCGGCGGCGGGCCGGCTGCCCGACCTGGCCGCGCACGAGCACCGGGTGTCGACGGCGGCGACGGCGGAGTTCGAGCGGCACTGGCGCCACGGCGGGTCGCCCGCGCTGCGCGGGCTGCGCGACTCCGGCGCCGTCGAGCTGCTGGGCGGGCCGGCCGCGCACCCGTTCCAGCCGCTGCTCGACCCGCGGGTCCGGGCGTTCTCGCTGCGTGCCGGGCTCGACGACCATGCGCTCCGCCTGGGTGCCCGACCGGCCGGGATCTGGGCGCCCGAGTGCGGCTTCGCGCCCGGGATGGAGCACGACTATGCGGCCGCCGGGGTGCACCGCTTCCTCGTCGACGGCCCCGCACTGCGCGGTGACACCGCGTTCGCCCGGCCGGTGGGGACCTCCGACGTCGTGTGCGTCGGCCGCGACCTGGAGATCACTTACCGGGTGTGGTCGCCCCGCAAGGGCTACCCCGGCTCGGCCGAGTACCGCGACTTCCACACCTGGGACCACGACTCCGGCCTCAAACCGGCGCGGGTCACCGGACGGCGGGTGCCGACCGGGCGCAAGAAGCCCTACGACCCCGCGCTCGCCGCCCGCGCGGTCTCCCGCGACGCCGACGACTTCGTCGACACCGTCGTCGCGCGGCTGAGGGCGCTGCGCGCCGAGCGCGGCCGCCCGGCGCTGACCGTCGCCGCGTTCGACACCGAGCTGTTCGGGCACTGGTGGCACGAGGGACCGGCGTGGCTGGCCGCCGTGCTCCGCTGGCTGCCCGAGGCGGGTGTCGCCGTGCGCACCCTCGGCGACGCCGTCGACGACGGTCTGGTCGGCGACCCGGTCGACCTCCGGGAGTCGTCCTGGGGCTCGGGCAAGGACTGGCGGGTCTGGGCCGGGCCGCAGGTCGCCGACCTGGTCGCGACGAACGCCGCCGTCCAGTCCGACCTGCTCGCCGCCCCACGCCCCGGGCCCGTCCGGGATCCGCTGGCCGACCTGCTCGCCGACCAGGCGTTGCACGCCCTGTCCAGCGACTGGGCGTTCATGGTCAGCAAGGACTCCGCCGCCGGGTACGCCCGCTCGCGCGCCGCCCTGCACGCCGGGCGGGTGGCGGAGCTGTCCGGCCTGCTGCGCGCCGGTCGGCGGCGGGCCGCTCGGCGCCGGGTCGCGACCTGGGTGGACGCGCCGCTGCCGACCTTCGGGCACGTGGACGCGCGGGACCTGAGCGGACACGCCGCTGCCACCCTGCCACCGGCCTCCGGACACGTGGACGCGGGACCTGGGGCGGGTCTGACCGCGAACTCGCTTACCCGGTAAGCGAATACGGCGAGGTGGGTGTCCGTGGGCCACCGACCCCGGGCGCCGGGCTCGCCACCCCGCCGGGCACCGGGTCCACCGCCCCGCCGGGCGCGGCGGGGGCCGCGGGGTCGCGGGGCCCAGCGCGGTGGACGACGCCCCGGGGGTTACCACCGGTCCGGCGTTTGCCAGGATCGGGCGATGCGGGTGCTGATGGTCAGCTGGGAGTTCCCGCCGGTCGTCGTCGGCGGGCTGGGTCGGCACGTGCACGCGCTGTCCCGCGAGCTCGTCGCGGCCGGGCACGAGGTCGTCGTGCTGTCCCGGGCCCCCACCGGCACCGACGCCGAGACCCATCCGACCCGCGCCGAGACCGTCGACGGGGTCCGGGTGCTGCGCGTGGCCGAGGACCCGCCGGAGCTCGAGTTCGCCAGCGACCTGGTCGCATGGACGCTCGCGATGGGGCACGCGATGCTGCGCCACGCCCTGACAACGCTGCTGCCGGGCTGGCGGCCGGACGTCGTGCACGCCCACGACTGGCTCGTCGCGCATCCGTCGATCGCGCTCGCCGACGTCCTCGGCGTCCCACTGGTCGCGACCGTGCACGCCACCGAGGCCGGCCGGCACTCCGGCTGGCTGCCGGGCCCGCTGAACCGGCAGGTGCACTCCACCGAGTGGTGGCTCGCCCAGCGCGCGGACGAGGTCATCACCTGCTCCGCCGCGATGCGCACCGAGGTCTCGGCACTGCACGACCTCGACCCGGCCGCCGTCCACGTGGTGCACAACGGCATCGACCCGCGTCGCTGGCGGTCCCGCGCCGCCGCGGCCCCGGCGGGCGACGGGCCGCGGATCGTCTACGTCGGACGCCTGGAGTACGAGAAGGGCGTCCAGGACCTGATCGCGGCGCTCCCCAGGATCCGGCGGCGGCACCGCGGGACCCGGCTGCTCGTCGCCGGGACCGGGACCCAGCAGGACATGCTGGTCGAGCGCGCCGCGCAGCACCGGGTGACGCGCTCGGTGACCTTTCTCGGGCACCTGCCCGACGGCGAGCTGACCGCCCTGCTGCGCGGTGCGGACGCCGTGGTGCTGCCGAGCCGCTACGAGCCGTTCGGGATCGTGGCGCTGGAGGCCGCAGCGGTGGGCGCGACGCTCGTCGCCTCGACCGCGGGCGGGCTCGGCGAGCTGGTCCGCGACGGCGAGACCGGTCTCGGGTTCGCCCCCGGCGACGTCCCCGGGATCGCCGACGCCGTGGACCGCGCGCTCGCCGACCCGGCCGCGGCCCGCCGCCGGGCCCGCGCCGCCCGGGCCCGGCTGCGCACCGACTTCGCCTGGCCGGTGATCGCCGGGCACACCGCGCGCATCTACGCCGGTGCCACCGCGGCCGGGCCGCGGGAGCTCCCCCGCCCGAAGATCCCCACCGGGAACCTGTTCGACACCTGAGCCCGCGGGGTGCTCAGGCCCGGTCCAGCCGGGCCTGCAGGGCCCGGTCGGCCTTGCGGGCCATGTCGGCGACGGCGGCACGCTCGGCGGCCGCGGCCTCGTAGTCGGCCCGCCGGTCCCGCACCACCCGCGCCGGGGTCCCGACGGCGATCGACTCCGCGGGGATGTCCCCCCGCGCGACCGCGTGCGCCCCGAGCACGCTCCCCGGGCCGATCCGGGTGCCGCGCAGCACCGAGGTCTTCACCCCGAGCCAGCAGCCCTCGCCGATCCGGACCGGCGACTTCACGATGCCCTGGTCCTTGATCGGGCGCCGGACGTCGTCGGTGCGATGGTCGAAGTCGGTGACGTAGACCCAGTCGGCGACCAGCGTCGTCGCGCCGATCTCGACGTCGAGGTAGCAGTTGACGGTGTTGTCGCGGCCGAACACGACCTTGTCGCCGATCCGCATCGAGCCCTCGTGGCAGCGCAGGGCGGTGCCGTCGCCGATGTGCACCCACCGGCCGATCTCGAGCCGCCCGAACCCGGGGCGGGCCTCGATCGTGACGTCCTTGCCCAGGAACACCATGCCGCGCAGCACGACGTGCGGGTGCCGCAGCCGCAGCTTCGCCAGCCGCCAGTACCGCCGCAGGTACCAGGGGCCGTACGCGCGGTGGCGCAGGATCCAGCGCAGCGAGGTGAGGCTGAACAGCTTCGCCTGCTCCGGGTCGGCGTCGGGGATCGGCGGACGTCGCACCCGCCAGACACTAGGCGTGTGCACCCCTGCGGCGACGGGTACCTCCCGAGGACCGCGATCCCCACCCGAGAGGCCAGCCCGTGAGCGACCACCGCCAGCCCGACGACGGCACCGACGTCGGTACCGACGAACTGACCTCCGGAGGCGGCGGCACCTCCCGCGTCGACGCCGACAAGGCGGGCAACCCCCGCCCCGCCGTGATGACCGACGACTCCGGGGCCACCGGAGCGGCCGCCCGCGAGGTCGACGCCGAGCACGAGGACGAGCCCACCCGGAGCGAGTGACCGCCCGGGCGGGCCGGTCGTAGGCTCGCCGGTGTGCCCCGTCCGTTGATCATCTCGACCGACCCCGGTGTCGACGACGCCGTCGCGCTCGTCCTCGCCCTGCGCAGTCCCGAGGTGGACGTCCGGGCCGTCGTCGCCACGTTCGGCAACGTCGGCCTGGACGCCACGCTGCCCAACGCGGGACGGCTGCTCGCCCTCGCCGGGCGGCCGGACGTCCCCCTGGGGGTCGGGGCCGCCCGCCCGCTGGTGCACCGGCGCGAACAGCGGGCCGGGCACGTGCACGGCTCCGACGGGCTCGGCGGGCGCGCCGCGGCGCTGCCGGAGCCGGTCGCGCCGGTGGCCGGGTCCGGGGTCGCGCTGATGGCACGGGTGCTCGAGGAGGCGACCGAACCGGTCACGATCGCCTCGATCGGCCCGCTGACCGACACCGCGATCCTGCTGGCCGCCCGTCCCGACCTGGCGGGGCGGATCGAGCGGGTCGTCGTCATGGGCGGGGCGATCGGCGGCGGGAACGTCACCGCCGCGGCCGAGTTCAACGTCCACGCCGACCCGGAGGCCGCGCACCGCGTCCTCGCCCAGGACCCCGGCGCGGGCTCCGTGCCGGTCGCGCTGGTGCCGCTGGGGACCACGCTGGGCTGTGCCGCGGGCCCGGAGTGGGTCGCCGCACTGGGCGACGCCGATCCGGTCGGCGCCGAGCTGGCCGCGATGATCGCCCCGTACATGCGGTTCTACCGGGGCCGCTACGGCCGCGACGCCGTCGCCCTGCACGACGCGACGGCGCTGCTGGAGTGCGTCGCGCCCGGGTCGCTGGCCCCGACGCCCACGGCGCTGACCGTGGAGACCGGCTTCGGGCCGGCCCGTGGGGCGACGGTGCCCGCCGAGCCGGGCACCCGGCCGGTGGACGTGCTGTCCGCGCCCGACGTGCCCGCCGTGCTCGACGCGGCACTGGCCCGGCTCACCGCACGTCGGTAGCCGGCGCGGGCGCCGCTCCCGCGAGCCTCGCGGGGCCTCAGCCCGCCCACACCGCCACGGCGACCAGCGCCGCCGAGAGCACGAGTCCCGCCCAGGCCGTGACGGAGCGCCCGGGCGGGCGCAGCGGCAGGTCGCGGCCCCGCAGCACGGCGATGACCAGCGCGGCCGCGGCCGGGGCGAGGACGAGGCCCCACAGCCAGCCCCCGACCGAGGCCCACGGCCCCCGGTTCCACAGCAGCACCAGCCCGAACACCGCGGTCAGCAGGCCGTCGGCGATCGGCAGCAGGGCCACCTCCCGCACCGCGCGGCGCAGCGCGAGCAGCGAGAACAGTGCCGCGGCCGCGACCGGCGCCCAGGCGAGGAGGCCCGCGCCGCCGTCGGACGGGGGTGTGCCGAACAGCAGGGTGCCGGCGACCGGTTCGACCCCGGCGGTGGTGTCGCCGAGCACGACCATGGCCCGGCCGCCGTCGCGGTCGAGGGCGACCATGCTGCTGAACCCGGCGGTGCCGCCGTTGTGCCAGACGTAGGGGTGCCGGGCGCCGTCGGCGCCGGTGGCCTCGCTGGTGACCCAGATCCAGCCGATCGACGTACCGGGCCCGTCCTGCGCGGTCGGGGTCAGCGCGGCGGTCCCCGGTGCCACGCCGGTGAGCTGGGCCGCGGCCCAGCGTGCGAGGTCCTCGACGGTCGAGAACGTGGAGCTCCCGGCGGGCAGGTAGCCCTCGCCGACCCAGCGCGGCGCGGGGCGCCCGTTGTCGCGGTGTCCGGGGACCGCGGTGTCCGGGACCTGCGCGTCGGTGGCGGCGAAGGTCGTCGTGGTCATGCCGAGGGGACCGGTGATCCGGTCGGCGACCAGCTGCGGGTAGCCGTCGGCGCCCGCGGCGCGGACGAGCGCCGTCCCCGCAGCGCGACGCCGAAGTTGGAGTACGTGGGCGGCTGCTGCGGGTCCACCGCGGCGGCGCGGGCGTCGTCGAGGAGCTGCGCGGTGGTCGTGGACGAGTACGGGTTCAGGTTCACCGTCGTGGCCAGGGCCCCGGCGGCGGCGGTCGCGCCCAGCGGCGGCAGCCCGGAGCGGTGCTGGGCGAGCGAGGCGAGGGTGACCGCGCCCGCCGGGGTGCCCGCCAGCTCCGGCAGGGCGCGCTCCAGCGGATCGTCGGGACGCACCTCGCCGCGGGTCACGGCGTCGGCGAACAACGCGGCGGTGAACGTCTTGGTGACCGAGCCGATCTCGAAGGGTGCCCCGGCGTCGGCGGGGCCGAGCCCGGCGGTGGTGACCGAGGTCGGCGTGACCTCGGCGACGGCGAGCGACCGGTAGCCGTCGTGTCCGCCCGCCGCGGCGCGGACCCGCTCGGCCAGGGCCGGGTCGCCGGTGGTCTGCGGGCCGAGCCGCCGGTGCTCCGGGGCGGCGACGGCGCCGACGAGCACCGCCAGCACGGCGACGACGGCGGCGACAGCGGCAACGGCCCCGGCGCGGTGCCCGGTCCCGGCGGTCGTCGAGGTGGAGGTGGTGGCGGTCATCGCGGGTCCCCTCATCGGTGCGCGGCCAGGACGGTGACCAGCAGCGGGACGACACGGGCGGCGGGCACCTCGTAGTGGCCGCGGCGGGTCGAGGCCAGCCACCCGGCGGCGACGAGCTGGCGCAGGTGGTGGTGCAGCTGCCCGGTCGTGCCGACCGAGGGTTGCTCCAGCAGCTGCGCGGTGCCGTGCACCCCGCCCAGCACGTGCTGCAGGATCGCCAGCCGTGCGGGGTGGGCGAGCGCGTCGAGGGTGCCGGCAAGCTCGGACCAGTCGGCGTCGAGCAGCGCCTCGCCGGGGCGGGCGTACTGCCAGCGGACCTCACCGGTACCGGGGACGGCGACGCTTCCCGCCATCAGCACCGCGCCGGGGCTGCGGGCCTCCAGCTCGGTCAGCGCCCAGAGGACGTCGTCCGCGGGCGCCGCGGGGTGTCCCCGCCGGTCGGACGGAGTGCGTCCTGCAGGTCGGCGACGGCACGTTCCACGGCACGCAGCCGGGCGTCGAGATCGGTCACACCCCCAAAGTACGGAAATACGCAGAAGCGTACAAGCGATGGTTCAGGCGAGCCCGTACTCGATGGCGTGCCGGACGAGCGCCGCGCGGCCGGGCACCTCGAACTTGCGCAGCAGCCGCTGCACGTGGTTCTCGACCGTGCGCGGGGACAGCACCAGCCGGGCCGCGATCTGCTTGGCGGTGAGCCCCTCGACCACCAGCCGCAGCACCTCGGACTCGCGCGGACTGAGCTCCGGAACCGCGTGCGCGGGGGCCGCGACCGACTCCAGGACGACGTCGGCCAGCCCCGGGGAGAACGCGGGCCGCCCGGCAGCGGCCGCGGCGGCGACGGCGGCGAGCTCCCGGGGGTCCGTACTGGTCGCGACGCCGGTCGCGCCGGCCCGGACCGCGTCGAGGACCCGGGCGTGGTCGGCGACCGCACCGGCGACGGCGAGCACGGCGACGGCCGGGACGCGCGCGAGCACCGCGGAGATCACCGCGGGCGCCACGCCCTCCGGGCCGGTCAGGTCGACCAGGACCAGGCCGGGCCGGACGCGGTCGACCGCGGCCGCGGCCCCCTCGGCGGGCGCGGGCGGCACGTGGGCCACGACCTCGATCCCCGGCGGCACGACCGGCCGCCCCACCGCCACCGCCGAGATCCGCTCGCCGTCCTCGTGCACGTCCTCAGCTCTCCCCGCCCCGTTCGTCCGGACGGCTCAGCTTGCCATGTGCCGCAGCGCAGGAGACCGTCCGAACGGCGCGGGACGAAGGTTCGACGCGAACGGGTCGGGCGCCCGTCGGACCGGCCGGACCGGTCAGACCGCGACGACGGGGCGGCGCAGCCGCAGCAGTGCCCTGGCCGCGGCGGCCACGGATGCGACGAGCGCCGCGAGCACGACCCCGGCGAGCACCGACATCAGCGGGTCGCCGTGCGTGATCGGTCCGACCAGGACACCGATGCCGGTCATCCAGGTGCTCCACACCAGCGCGCTGGCGACGGTCGCGGGCAGGAACGCGCGCAGCGGCAGCCGGACCCGGCCGGCCGCGGACACGCTCGCCAGCCGTCCGCCCGGCAGCAGCCGGGTCGCGACCAGCGCGGTGATCGGCCGGCGGTGCAGGTGGCGGCGGATCCAGGCACCGGTCCCGTCACCGCGACGGGTGGCCCGGACCACGGAGTGGGAGCTGCGTCCGGCGCCGTAGAGAAGCGCGTCACCGAGCAGGGAGCCGACCACCGCGGCACCGAACAGGGCCACGATCCGCCACCGGTCGCCGTCCGCCAGTGCGGCGGCCGTGGCGCTGAAGAGCACCGGCTCGCTCGGGAGGAACGGGAACGGCCCGTCGCACATCACGGCGACGGCGAGCAGGGGCACCAGCCAGGGGCTCTGGAGCAGGTACCCGATCAGCGCGCTCGGGTCGGTCACAGGCGTCTCCGGGGGTCGCGCGTCGGGGGCTGGTCCGAGTCTGCCGGGTCCCGTGACCTGTTCGTGATGGGGGTGTCCCCCGTTACCGTTTGCCGCCGCTCACCGCGGGGAACCCACCGTGCCGCTCCCGGACGGGCTCAGAGCGTGTTTGGAAATTCTAGTGGGTTGAGGGTGTCGTGTGTTTCTGCTGGCGGGTGGCGGGGTATCCACGGGCGATGCGGCGGGTGATGGTGTTGATCGCGGCCCAGCGGATCATGGCTTCGGATGTGGTGGGGTGGCGTTCGTAGTCTCGGGCCAGGCGTCGGTGTGCGGTGAGCCAGGCCAGGGTCCGTTCGACCACCCACCTTCGTGGGAGGACGGTGAATCCGCGCTGCTCGGGTGGCTTGCGGATGATCTCGATCGTTGTCTGCAGGATCGTGGCGGCCCAGTCGAGCAGTCGCCCGGCGAAGCCGGCGTCGGCGTAGACGAACCGCACCCTGGTGCGCAGGTAGAGGTTGAGCAGGATCGGCTTGGCGCCGTCGCGGTCCTGTACCGAGGCCGAGCACACCATCGTGGTCAGCAGCAGACCGAGGGTGTCGGTCACGATGAACCGTTTCCGTCCGCCTGTCTTCTTCCCGGCGTCGTAGCCGCGGGAGTCCTGGCCGACGGTGTCGGCGCCCTTGACCGACTGGGAATCGATGATCCCCGCACTCGGCTCCGGATCACGGCCCTCGGCGATACGTAACTGCCCCCGCACGACCGGGAGGATCTTCTCGGTGACCTTCTGCTGTTCCCACTGGTTGAAGTACCAGTAGACGGTCTGCCAGGGCGGGAAGTCCACCGGCAACGCCCGCCAGGCACACCCGGTCCGCACGACATACAAGATCGCGTCCAGCACGTCCCGACGAGCATGAGCAACAGGCCGCCCCCGCCGCGCGAGCGGCGGTAACAACGGCTCGATCACCACCCACTGGGCATCACTGGTGTCCGAGGGGTACCGGCGCGGTCGTTCCTGCATGCCGACCACGATGGAGCACCCCAGCCGTGTCGACCATCCCGACACACCCACCATTTCCAAACACGCTCTCAGTCGGCGAGTCCCTGTTCGATCGCGTAGCGGACGAGCTGGCTGCGGTTGTGCAGCTGCAGCTTGCGCAGGGTGTTCTGCACGTGGCTCTCGACGGTCCGGTGCGAGACGACGAGCTTCGCCGCGATCTGCTTGGCCGTCATGCCCTTCGCGACCAGGCGCAGCACCTCGGTCTCCCGCTCGGTGAGCGCCGGGACCGACGGCGCGCCGTCGGCGAGGCGCGGGGCGTCGGCGAGCCGCCGGTACTCCCCCAGCACCAGCCCGGCCAGCCCCGGGGTGAACACGGCGACGCCGTCGGCGGTGCGCCGGATCGCCTCCAGCAGCTCCTCGACCCCGGCCGACTTCACCAGGTAGCCGAGCGCACCGGCCTTGACCGCCTCCAGGACGTCGGCGTGCTCGCCCGACGCGGACAGCACCAGCACCCGGCTGTCCGGGCTCTGCTGTCCGATCGCGGCGATCGCGTCCACGCCGGAGGTCGCGCCCAGGTTGAGGTCCATGAGGATCACGTCGGGCCGCACGGCCGTCGCGATCCGGACCGCGGCGGGCGCGGCCGGGGCCGTCGCGACGACGTCGAGGCCGCGCTCGGCGAGGTCGCGGGCCACGCCCTCGCGCCAGATCGGGTGGTCGTCGACGACCATCACCCGGATGCTCATGTGTCCTCCCGGGGGACCCTGATGACCCATTCGGTTCCGATGTCCGGTCCGGTGTCCAGCGTCAGTGTCCCGCCGATGTCGCCGACGCGGCCACGGATCGAGCGGGACACCCCCATCCGGCCCTGCGCCTCGGCCTCGGCGAGGCGGCCCTCGGGGATGCCGGGGCCGTCGTCGCGGACGCTGACCTCGACCGCCCCGGGCAGCTCCTCGACCAGCACCCAGGCGCGCGCGTCCGGGCCCGCGTGCAGTGCCACGTTCGCGAGCGCGGCCCGCACCGCGCCCTCCACCTCGTCGACGACCGGCCCGCTCAGCTCGACCGGCCGTCCGGGGGCCGAGACGGTGACCCGGTCCGAGGCGAGGATCCGCAACGCGGCGGCGAGGTCGCGGCGCCCGGACGCGTCGGTGGTCCCCGACCCGGACAGCAGCGCGCGCAGCGCGGTCTCCTGCTCCCCGGCGAGCACACCCAGCTCGGTCGCCCCGCCGCCCAGCTCCGCACCGCGGCGCTGGACATGCGCCAGCACCTGCAGGACGCCGTCGTGCACGGCCCGGGTGAGCCGCTCGCGTTCGGCGGTCGCGGCCTGTTCGGCGACGAGGCGGCGCAGCCGGGCGGCGGTGCGCTCCAGCACGTGCGCGGCGAACCCGACGGTCAGACCGGCCAGCAGGAGCAGCTGCATGTCGCCCAGCTCCAGCACCCCGAACCGCTGCTTGGACAGCACCAGCGCCACCGAGATCACGGCGGCGGCGAGCACGCCGCCGGTGATCCGGAACGCGACCGCGCAGGCCAGCACCGCACCGGAGGTCCAGATCGACCCCATGCCGGGGCCGCCCTCGTCGAGGTGGGCGACGCGCACGACCAGCGGGGTCGTCGCCATGACCGCGACGCAGACACCGAGGTCGGCCAGCGCCAGCAGGCCGCGGCGGTCCGGGGCGCCGGGCAGCCCGCCGAGGTAGCCCCACGACGTCACGGCCGTCCACACCACCATCACGCCGAGCACGGCGACCGCGGCCAGCGGGCGCTCGTAGCCGGGGCGCAGGTGGTAGAGCGTCACGCCGACGACGGTCAGCAGGGTCAGCAGGCGGTAGGCGATGACGCCGCGCCAGAACGGCTCCAGCGGGTGCTCCACGTCGTCGAGTCTGACGGCGAGGGCGCCCCGGCGGGGCCGAACGCTCATCTCGGCTTCGTCCCGGTGATCAGCGCGTTGTAGAACCAGCTGCGCGGCACGACGTGGGTGAGCAGGTGCTCGTCGAGCCAGGACAGCCGCTGCCAGCCGTGGTAGGCGAACATCGCCCAGTTCCACCCGAGTCGCCCGGGCGGGACGGCGGCCTCGAAGGTCCGCACCGGCCAGCCGAGCATGGCCGCGGCGAACTCCTCGGTGTGCGCGGCGACGCCCTCGGCACCGGCCCGGCGGGCGGTGGCCTCCAGCACGGCCGGGTCGAAGGTGTGGATGTCGACGACGGACTCCAGCGCGGCGGCACGCGAGGACTCGTCGAGCTCGTGCTGCGGGCGGCGCCAGCCCCGCAGCGGGCCGAGCTTGGTCAGCGTGGTGGTGGCCTTCCAGGTCCACTGCCCGAGCGTGCGGGCGTAGGCGTCGCCGACGGTGGTCGGCTCGCCCGCGAACACGAACCGCCCGCCCGGCTCCAGCACCCGCAGGACCTCGCGGAACGCGGCCTCGACGTCGGGGATGTGGTGCAGCACCGCGTGCCCGACGACGAGGTCGAAGCTGTCGTCGGGGAAGGGGATGTGCTCGCCGTCGACGACGGCGCCCTCCACCTCCAGCCCGAGGTGCTCGGCGTTGCGGGTGGCGGCGGCGACCATGCCCGGCGAGAGGTCGGTGACGACGCCGCGGTCGGCGACGCCCGCCTGCATGAGGTTCAGCAGGAAGAACCCGGTGCCGCTGCCCAGTTCCAGGGCGCGCAGGTAGGGCGGCCGTCCCACGGGGCCGCGGCGCGGAACCGGCCGACGGCGTAGTCGATGCAGCGCTCGTCGTAGCTGATCGACCACTTCTCGTCGTAGGTGCCCGCCTCCCAGTCGTGGTAGAGCACGTTGGCGAGCTTCGGGTCGTGCCAGGCCGCCTCGACCTGCTCGGCGGTGGCGTGCGGGGTGGGCGCCGGGTCCGAACTCATGAGTAGGAGTTTTGCAGAACGGCGCCGCCGACCCGCTCCCCGCCCGGGCGCGTCGCGCGTCCGGGCGGGGCGGTGCGGCTCAGCGGCCGGTGAAGGTGGCCTTGCCGGGGCCGTTCTCGACGAAGCTGGCCATGCCGGCCTTCGCGTCGTCGGTGGCGAACACGCCCGCGAACAGCTCGGACTCGATGTCCAGGCCGGTGCGCAGGTCGGTGTCGAGGCCGTTGTCGATCGCCTTCTTCGCCGCGGCGTAGGCCAAGGCGGGGCCCGCGGTGAACTGCTGCGCCCACGCGACGGCGCGGGTGTAGACCTCGTCGGCGGGCACGACCTCGTCGACCAGGCCGATCTCCAGGGCCTCGTCGGCCTTGACCATGCGGCCGGTGTAGATCAGGTCCTTGGTGCGGGACGGGCCGATCAGCCGCGCGGCGCGCTGGGTGCCGCCGCCGCCGGGGAAGATGCCGAGCAGGATCTCCGGGAAGCCGAGCTTGACGTTGTCGCCCGCGATGCGGCGGTCCGCACCGAGCACGACCTCCAGGCCGCCGCCGAGGGCGTAGCCGGTCACCGCGGCGACCGTCGGCTTCGGGATGGTGGAGATCGCGCCCAGCCCGGCGGAGAGCTTGCGGGCCTGCGGGGCCATGTCCGAGTAGGACATCGACGCCATCTCCTTGACGTCCGCACCCGCGGCGAAGGTCTTCTCCCCGCCGTGGACGACGACCGCACGCACGTCGGCGCGGGTGGCGGCCTCGTCGGCCACCTCCAGCAGCTCGCCCTGGATCTGGCGGTTCAGGGCGTTCATCGGCGGGCGGTCGATCCGGATCGTCCCGACGCCGGCGTCCACGGACAGGCTCACGAATTCGGTCACGCAGCGGACTCTAACGGGCCCCGACGCCGGGTTCCCACGGCTCGGGAGCCAGCCCGGTGAGCCGGCCCGCCAGGTGCGCGACGACCAGCTCGCGCCGGTTGCGGCAGCCGGTCTTGCCGAAGAGCCGGGTGAGGTGGTTCTCGACCGTCTTCTCGCTCATCGTGATCCTGGCCGCGATCTGCCGGTTCGAGCGGCCCTCGGTGATGAGCTCGACCAGCTGCATCTCCAGCTCGGACAGCCGCTGCTCGGTGAGCTCGGGGGTCCGCACGGTGATCCCGTACCGCGCCATCGCCCGCCGCACCGAGCGCCGGAGCCGGACCGCCTTCAGGTCGTCGGCGATGGCGAGCGCCTCGTGCAGCAGGGGCTCCGCCTCCTCGGCCCCGACGACGTCGGCGGCCTGCAGGCACGCCTGTGCCAGGTCCGGCAGGCTGCCCCGTTCACGCCACCACGCGACGCGCCCCGGCGGGCGGCGGCGGGGTCGTCGTGGAGCATCGCCCGGATCAGATCGC
Organism: Pseudonocardia sp. ICBG601; assembly: GCF_020496245.1. Lineage (NCBI taxonomy): Bacteria > Bacillati > Actinomycetota > Actinomycetes > Pseudonocardiales > Pseudonocardiaceae > Pseudonocardia > Pseudonocardia sp. ICBG601. The sequence continues at coordinate 52,623 of NZ_JAHLJA010000059.1, forward strand.
CGTACTCCGGGCCGACCGACTCGGGCTCCGCGGCGACCGCCTCCTCGACCGCCTCGCCGATCCGGCGCCGCCACCCGTCGTCGCCGCTGCTGCGGGCGAGCATCGCCAGCCAGTTCAGGACCTCACCGGCGTGCGGCCCCGGGAAGCCGCGCCGCAGCTCGCGGCAGTACACCGCCCAGGTCAGGGGCAGCGCCTCCAGCGGGTTCTCCCCGGTGTAGGCGAGCCGCGCCTGCGCCCACTCCCGCAACGCGGGCACGGCGGTGTCGGTGTCGGTGTCGTCGAGCTCGGGGATCATCTGCGCCCACGCCAGTGCACGCCGTTCCCGGCCCCGGTAGCGATGGACGGCCGCGGCGGCCAGCGCCGCCCACGGCCGGAGACCAGGTCCGCGGACTCCTGGGTCTGCAGCAGCCGGGCCGCCGACAACGCCCGGTTCCAGCGCCCGTCCCCGTAGGCGATCATCATGCGCTCGAACGCCGCGAACGGGCCCTCGGCCGGCGGCCGGTAGCCGGGTCCCTGCAGCCACCGGAGCAGCGGCACCAACCGCCGCCGGGAGTACGCGTGCCGGACGTCCGCGGGCACCCGCAGCGAGTCCGCGGACAGGTCCCGCAGCGTCGACACCGGCCCGCCGGGCGCGAGCGGCGCGAAGCCCCGCACCAGCTCACCGATCGACAGGTGGTCACCGCGCCACCAGCGCTCGCACAGCTCCAGCGGGCAGTAGGGATCCCCGATCCCGGCCAGGGCCGAGCGGACCGGCGCGCTCACCCGGCGGCCGAGCTGCAGGGCGGCGAGCGCGGCGGCCGCGGTCAGCTCGGTGCGTGAGCCCGTCGTCCGGTACCCACCCTCGTCGACGGCGTCGGCGACGAAGTCGGCCAGCTCGTCGAAGCGGCCCGCGGCCCGGGTCGTGCGGATCAGCTCGGTCTGCACACGACGCCGGCCGTGTCCGGGCCCGGCGTGCCGCCACGCGGACCGGAGACGGGTGATCGCGCGGTCCGGGTCGCTGTCGGCGACGCGGACGGCCTCGTCGTGCAACACGACCGTCAGCCGCTGCTGGGCGGGCCACACCGTTCCGGCCGCGGCGACGTGGTCGGCGAGCGCGGACAGGTCGTCGCGGCCGCTGAGCTCGACCGTGGGCTGCAGCCGGCGGCCGATCCGCACGTGCAGGTCGCGCAGCGCGTCCTCCCCCAGCCCGGCCCGCACCGTGGTCCCCAGCGCCCGGCACAGCGGTGTCAGGCGCCCCCGGAAGTCGCACTCGAGCGCGGACTCCGCGGCGAGGGCGTCGACGACGGCGCCACAGCCCACCGCGGTCCGCCCGGTCGCCCCGGCGACGGCGTCGAGGTCGGCGATCCGGAGCCCGGTGGGGCCCGCCGCGAGGGCGACGAGCTCCTCCGCGACACGACCTGCGGTGCGCACCGCCTCCACCAGGAAGTGCCCGGGCGGGAGCCCGATCGGCGCGCGGTCGTCGCGGAGGCAGAGGTTGCGGTCCACGCGCACGACACGGTCGTCCGCACGCAACGCGGCCAGGGTGGAGATCAGGGTCCCCGGGCACCCGAACAACAACCCGAGCGCGCCCCGCAGGGCGTCGACGAGTCCCGGGTCGACCGGGCCGCCCGCCCGCCGGCGCAGGATCTCCACCGATGCCTCGTCCGGCAGCATCGGGAGGTCGATGATCTCGTCGGCGGCGTCACCGACCTCGGCGACCTGCTCGGTCGGGAGCTGTGCCGTCCGCGTCGCGGCGAGCACGCGGTGCCCGGCGCGCCGGGCCTCCGCGAGCACGAACAGCGGAGCCTCGACGTGGTCGGCGTCGTCGACGGCGACGGTGACCGGGCCCCGGGCCCCGACCGCGGCGAGGAGGCGACCGGTCTCCGCGCGCACCCGGGAGCGCCCGGCGATCGACTCGTAGGTCTCGGCGGTGGCCAGGTGGCGCACCGACCGCATCGCCCCGGGCAGTTCGAGCCCGGGTCGAGCTGCTCGAAGGATCGACGGACCGCGGCCAGCAGCGGGCGGACCCCGAACCGGTCCCAGTCCGCGTGGTCCTGGACCGCATCCACGAACAGGACGGTGGAACCCGACTCGCGCAGCTCGTCACTGATCCGGGTGAGCAGTGCGGTCCGCCCGCTGGAGGTGGGGCCACGGAGGACCGTCAACGACGCCCCTGGCGTGCCGCGCAGAGCGTCCAGCACCTCGTCCCGACCACAGAGCTCGATCAGTTCCCTGCCCACGTCACCGTCCCTGTCGTGCGGCCCTGTCATGCGGCCCCGCAAGCTGCGACGATCATGACATGTAGCGCGGAACGGTACGATCGACCGACGAGGCACGATCCGCACCGCCGCGACCGGCCCCCGGGAAGACCGGGCACCGGCCCGATGTCCGCTCGTCGTCCGCGTGCGAGGACTCCCCCGTCCTGTCACGCCGTCGTCGACGACCGCCCTGTGGAGGCACCCTTGCCCGTCCCGGACCTTCCGGACGACGGAACCCGCCCGGCCCTCGTGCACGGACCGCCGGGTATCGGGCGCACCACCCTGCTCGACCGGCTGGCGCCGGATCGGGGACCGCGGCGGCGAGGTCCTGCGCCTGCGCTACACCCCCGACGGTCCGGTGATCGACGGGGGCACGGCCGTCCTCGACCGGGTCCCGCCGACGCTGCTGCACCCGGTCGACGGCGCCCGGCACTCCCCCGCCCTCGCCGCCCGGGTGGCGGCACCGATCGCGATGGTGCTCGACCGGCACCGGCTGACCCTGCTCGTCGACGACCTGCATCGCAGCGATCCCGACTCGGTCGCGGTGCTCGCCGCGCTGGTGCCGTCCCTGGCCGAGGCCGGTGTCCGGGCGGTGTTCACCGTCCAGACCCCGGTCCCGGGGTTCCTGCGTCCCTTCGTCCGGTGGTCCGTGCGCTGCGTCGCGACGGCGTCCTCGACTCGCACCGGCTGCGGCCGCTCGACCGTGCGCAGATCGCGCGCCTGCTGGCCGAGCAGCTGCGCAGCCGTCCGGCACCCGAGCTGGTCGACCTCGTGCTCGCGCGGACGCGGGGGGTGCCGGAGGCGGTGCTGGACCTGTTGGGAAGCCTCTCGGCGGGAGGCGCGTGGTGATCTCCGACCGGCACGCCTACCTCGGTCCGGGGCAGGAGCCGACCCCCCGTCCGGACGGGCCGCTGCTGCGCCCGGTGCGTCGCCTGGGACCCGCCATGTGGCCGGTCGCGACCGCCGTCGCCCTGCTCGCGCCGCTCGGGCCTGCACTGCCCCGGCTGCTCGCCGCGAGCCTCGACATCGGCGTCGAGCAGGCGCGCGACCACCTCGGCGAGCTCGTCGACGCCGGAGTGCTGCACCGTGGCGGGGCGGACGGCGGCTGGCGCTTTCCCGGTCCCGCAGGTGGCGGTCGAGCTCGCCGCCTGTCTGGGCCCCTACGAGCGGCGCTGGGTGGCCGTCACCGCCGTCGTCGCGATGTGGACCGGCGCCGCCCACGCCGAGGACCCTGACTACCTCACCGACCGGATCGCCGAGGCGGGCGCGCTGTTGGACACCGGCCGGCCCGGACCGAGCTGGTCCAGCGGGCCACGATCCGTGCCGCCGACGACCCGGGCCGGACGAAGGCCTGGTGGCTGGCCGCCGCGGAACTGTCCTCCGACCGCGCCGACGAGGCGATGTGGCCCGCTGGATGTACGCCACCAGCTGCTACCGCACCCGTGACTACGCCACCGCCGTCACGACCATCGAGTCCGTCCTGGAGGACCTCGGCGGCGTCCTGCCCGAGGAGTGGGTGATCGACGCCGGTGCGACGCTGCTCGGCTCGATGCGCAGCCTCGGCGACATCGAGGGGCTCCGCGCCGTCGCCCACGGCCGCCGCGAGCTCCCCGGTGACGTGGCCGCCCGGTCCTCGTGGCGGGCGCTGGCCCTGTTCATGCTCGGCCGGTGGCGGGACGCCCTGGAGCTGCTCGACGAGACACGGTGGGCGTGGCGCGGGCCGGGGGCGAACTCCTACCTCGGGGACACGATCTCGATGATGGCCGAGCTGGGTGCGGGACGTCCGGCGACGTTCGAGACGCTGCTCGCCGACCGCGAACTGTGGCCGAAGGACAACTCCGCCCGTCGGCAGCTGGCCTTCGTCCAGGGGCTGGTCACACTCCTGCTCCAGCTCAGCGAGGTCGACCGGGTCCGCCGACTGATGGCGAGCGAGGGGGTTGACCCCGGAGATGCTGAGCCTGTCCGACCGGCCTCGCTGGCGTTCCTGGAGGGCCGGACCACCGAGGCGAAGGACCTGGCCCGCCGCTACCGCGTCGGTGGGCTCGTCGTGGGGCACGACGCGGGCCTGGAGCTGACCCAGCAGCACCACGCCTTCCTGCTGCTGGCCCGGGGCGACATCACCCGGGCCCGGGAGTTCCTGGACGAGGCGATCGCGGCGAAGTCGTCGCTGCGGACATCTGCTCGCCGCCCCCCGTGCCCTCGCCGACGTCGCCGTCGGGGACCTCGACGAGGCGATGGACCGGCTGCAGAGCTCGGTCGCCGACGCGGAGGAGCGCGGTGTCCTCATCGGGACCGAGGCGACCCACCTCCAGGTGGCGCGCATCGCCATGGCTCGCGGCGACGCCGACGGCGCCCGGCGCGTGGGCGGGGCGCTGGAACGTCTGCACGGGATGCTGGGAACCTCGCGGACGGAGCTGTACCTGCTGCTCGTGCGCTCTTTCGTCGACCGCGACGGGGCGACCGTCGAGAGCTGTCTGCGGCTCGCCCGGGAGCGCGGGATCCCCCTCGAACTGGCGACGGTCATCGGCATGCTGGGCGAGCTCGATCTCGTGGGGCCCGACGACCTGTGGGAGTGCTACGACCTCTTCGGGGAGCTCGGCGCGCTGCTGTGCCGCAGCTGGGTCCGCGGCCTGATGACCCGCGCCGGCGTGACCGTGCCGGGCCGGGCCTCGGTCGTGCGGAGAACGAGCGGCTGCTGGGCCTGCTGGTGGGGCAGGGCTTCGGCAACCGGACGATCGCCACGATCCTCCAGGTCAGCGAGAAGAGTGTGGAGGGCAGGCTGGGCCGGATGTTCGCGCCGCGCGACCGGCTACCGTCGCGCACCGAGCTCATGACGGCGATGCAGGACCCGGGGTTCTCCGGCTGACCGGTCGAGCCCCGGACCTGCGACGGCCTCAGACGGCGAGTTCGAGGTCATCCACGGTCAGCAGTGTCAGGTCGGCGGGATCCACGGCGCCGCCGGAGCTCAGCCGGGACGCCTGCCGGTCGGCCATCCGCTCGAACACCCGACGGCGGTGCGCCCGTTGCCGAACGTGCCGTCCTTCGGAATCCGTTCGAAGTAGGCGAGCAGGGCCTGCTCGGCCTCCGGGGCGAGGCGGTAGTCGTGGCGCTCGCACTGGCTGCGCACGATCGTGACCAGCTCGGGGGCGTCGTAGTTGCGAACTCGATGGTCCGGCTGAAGCGGGACTCCATGCCCGGGTTGGCCTCCAGGAACTGCTGCATCTCCTTCGAGTAGCCGGCGGCGATGACGACGACGTCGTCGCGGTGGTCCTCCATCAGCTTGACCAGGGTGTCGATCGCCTCGC
>NZ_JAHLJA010000060.1:0-24009 GCF_020496245.1 Pseudonocardia sp. ICBG601
GGATCGTCGGGTACTGCGTGTACCTGGGCGTTACCGGTACCGGCCGGTCTGAACGGGCACGCGCCGGCGACGGGCCGCCGCCGGGTGCGCAGGCAGTCCTGGCGCAGACGCGCCCGCTGCGGGAAGGTGCCGGGGTGGCACGGATCGGACCGGGGGACGTCGCCCTCACCATGGCCGACCTGCGGGTCGTGACCCGGTTCGCCGCGGAGTGCGCCGCCGAGGTCCTGCCCCTGTTCGACGCCCCGGACGACACCCGCCCCCGCGCGGCGCTCGACGCGGCACGGGCCTTCGTCGACGGCGCCGAGCGGTCCCGGCTGCAGCGGGTGACCGCCGTCGACGCGGCGCGGGCGGCGAAGGACGCCCGCACCCCGGCCGGCAGGCACGCCGCGCTGGCCGCCGCCGACGCCGCCGCGTCCGCCTACCTGCACCCACTGGCGAAGGCCACCCAGGTCGGCCACATCCTGCGGGCGGCCGCGCACGCCGCCCACGCCGTCGAGCTGGCCGACGGCGACGCTCCCCGCAGCGGGGATGCGCAGCTCGACCGGGCCCGGCGGCGCGCCACCCCGGAGCTGGTCGACGTCCTGCGCCGCTACCCGCGCGCGGCTCCCGGTCGCAGCCGGGTCGCCGCGCTGACGACCGCACTGGACGACGCGCTGCGCGACCGATGAGTCCGGGGCCCCACGGCGACGCCTGACGATCACGCCCCGCGGGCCACCCCCGCGAGCACCGCCTTCGCGAACGCCTCCGGCTGCTCGATGTGCAGAAGGTGCCCGGCGCCGTCGACGATCTCGGTCTGCAGTCCGGGGACGACCGCGGCGACGCGCCGGTGCAGGGCGGCGTACCACCCGATGCTCCGCCCGCCGAGCAACCAGGTCACCGGGACCGGGATCCGGGCGAGCCGTGCGGTCGGGACGTGCTCCATCATCAGCCCGTAGGGGTGGACGCCCAGCTCGGCGAGGACGCTCGGCGCGTTCGCGTACAGCTCCCCCTTCGCCTCGGGCGGGAGCGGGTCGAAGCCGTTGCCGCCGTCGGCCCAGCCCGCCGCCCAGCGGAAGAAGGCCGCCGCCGCCTCCGGTCGACGTCCGCGGGCCTGGTCGACCTTCGCGCGGGCGAGCGCCGCGAGCAGCGACGGCGTCGCCCCGCGCAGCCCGTGCCATGGCGCCTCGGCGACCACCAGCGACCGGAACAGCTCGGGCCGCTCCACGGCACAGGCGAGCGCGGTGTTGCCACCGGAGCTCCAGCCGAGCACGTGCACGGGCGCGCCGACGTGCTCGATCACCGCGGCCAGGTCGGCGACGTGGACGCGGTAGTCGCGCACCGGCGGGTGGGTCGAGCGGCCGTAACCGCGACGGTCGTAGGCGAGGACCCGGTGGCCGCCCGCGGCGAGGTCGTGCACCGTCCCGCCCCAGGACGACGCCTGCGCCCCTGTCCCGTGCACGAGCACGAGTGGCGCGCCGCTGCCGTACTCGTCGCAGGCCAGGGTCGTGCCGTGCACCGGGATCCGCATCGTCGCGCCCTCCGTCGTCCATCCGCCGCGGAAACACTACAGACAACCGACGTGGCGTCGCGTATCTGTCGACGACAGGTCCGAGTGCGGATCTCCGGCGTCCGGATCAGGGCATCCGGTCGGCGATCGCCACGAGCCGGATCCGCGCGACGGCGTCCGGCCGCCCGGCGACCACGCCCGGGGTCGCGCGCCGACCGGGGTCAGCGGACGCGCTCGTAGCGCAGGTGCACGGTCCCGCCGTCGAACACGCGTTGCTCGACCAGCCGCAGCCGCAGGTCCGCACCGGGCGGGAGGAACGGCTTCCCGCCGCCGAGGACGACCGGCACCACCCGCGGGCGGAACTCGTCGATCAGGTCCAGCAACGACGCCGCCAGCCCCGGCCCGCCGACGGCCAGCTCGCCGTCGCTCTCCGCCTTCAGCCGGGACACCTCGTCCAGCGCGCCGGCTCGGCGGACGAGGCGGCACCCGGGCGCGACCGAGGTCAGCGAGTCGGAGAACACGACCCGCGGGATGGCGGTGTAGAGCTGGGCGAACTCCGCCTCCACCGGATGCCCGTCGGCCCGCTCGGGGGCGGTCCAGAAGTCCTCCATGATCTCGTAGAGCCCACGGCCGAACAGGAACACCGACGTCGCGCGGGTCTGGTCGTTGGACAGGCGGTGCACCTCCTCGTCGGGGTCGCCGAAGGCGATGCTGCCCATGGGGTCCTCGACGAAGCCGTCGAGGGACATGCTCATGGAGTAGGTGACCAGGCCCATGGGTGTCAGCCCTTCCGGTTCCAGAACTGGTGGATGCGCCCGCTCGGCGAGGCGACCGACTCGACGGTGAACCGGTCCTCGACACCGATCAGCCCCTCCCACGGGGACACCCCACGGCCGAGGACGATCGGCAGGATCACCACGTGCATGACGTCGACCAGGTCGGCGTCGAGGAACTGCCGGATCGTCGAGGGTCCCCCGCCGAGCCGGACGTCCAGCTCGCCCGCGGCCGCACGCGCGACCGTCAGCACCTCCTGCGCAGACCCGTCGACGAAGTGGAAGCTCGTGCCGTTCACGAACTCGATCGACGGCCGCGGATGGTGGGTCATCACGAACACCGGGGTGTGGAACGGGGGCTCGTCGTCCCACCAGCCCTGCCAGCCGTCGTCGGTCCAGGGGCCGGTCTGCGGGCCGAACTTGCGCCGCCCCATGATCTCGGCGCCGATCCCCTGGGCCCACGTGCTGGTCAGGGCGCGGTCCAGGGTGACGGGGGCGTCCACACCGCCGATCCCGTGGATGAACCGCCCGTCGAAGCCGGCGAAGAGCGCCCCGGCGTCGCCGATCGGGGCGTCGAGGCTCACGTGGTGGCCGGCGGCGTAGCCGTCGAGGGAGACGAACAGGTTGTGCACCCGGGTGCGGGACATGGGGGCTCCTCGGTGGACGTGGCTCAGATGGTCGACCGGCGGGGGCGGCGGAACTCATCGGGCGACGCGGGTCCGGCTGCCTGCCGGCGTCGCCCTCCCGAACCCTCGCGACGACGCGGACCGCCGAGTGCCGGATCCACACTGGCGACATCGCGAACGTCCTGGGCACGACCATGCACGGCGGCGACCGGATGACGCGCCCCTTCCCCGTCGACGCCGTCAGCGCGATGCTGGACCCGATCACACGGGAGGCGGTCGGCGATGAGCACGGACCCCTACGCCAATCTCGGGACCGGCTACTCCCTGCAGCGTCGCACCGACCCGCACATCGACCGCCGTATCCGGGAGGCGTTGCGTGGGTGCGGTCGTGTCGTCGACGTCGGGCGCCGGTTCCTACGAGCAACCCGGCACCGTGCTGGCGATCGACCCGTCCGCCACGATGCTCGCCCAGCGACCCGCCGGCGCCGCGACCGCGGTGCTCGCGGCGGCCGAGGCCCTGCCCCTCCGGGACGACGCGGCCGACGCGGCGCTGGCGGTACTCACCACCCACCACTGGCGGGACCCGGCGGCAGGCGTCGCCGAGCTCGTCCGCATCGCGCGGCGGCAGGTCGTCCTGACCTGGGACCCGGTGCTGTTCGCACGCACCTTCTGGCTGGTGGCGGAGTACCTCCCCGAGATCGGTCACCGGGAACGGCACCTGGCCTGCCTGGACACGGTCACCCGGCTTCTCCGGCGGCACGGCACCACGATCGAGATCGTTCCCGTCCCGGTGCCCGCCGACTGCGTCGACGGTCTGCTCGCCGCGCACTGGAAGCGTCCGCGCGCGTACCTCGACCCTGCAGTCCGCGCAGCGGCCTCGGGACTTGCCGGCCTCCCCCTCGACGTCGTCGGGCCCGCGATGGCCCGACTCGCCGACAACCTCGACACGGGACGGTGGCAGGAACGCCACACCGACCTCGACGGGCTGGAGCACCTCGACGTGGGCTACCGGCTCGTCGTCTCGTCCCGCTGAGCGGGCAGCCGGGCCCTGCCGACGCTTCTGTGTCCCGGCGCCCGAGCCCGACCGGCCTACCGGACCGCCGGGGTGACACCGACCTGTCCGTCCTGGGCCGGCGTCGCCGACCGGAGCAGGACATCGCCGACGCGGTCACGTACAAGCCGGGCCGCTCCGGAGCTCACATCCGAGCGACGCTGCGACGTACTGCTACCGGGCGGTCCCCGGTACAGCCACCGGGTGATGGTCACCTCGAAGAGGGCACGAGGTCCTGTGCCGTCGTCGACCTCGACGTCCCACTCGTACCTCCGGTCGAACAACGCGACGACGCCGGCCGGGAAACCGCGCGTCGGGGACGTCGGGCCGTCGCATCCAGCTCGTCCATCCCCGGAGTATCGCGACAGCAGGCACCGACCGGTCCCCCGGCGTGGATCGCGGCCGGGGCGCTCGGGACACGCTCGTCGTGGTGACCGGGGCCGGCGTGGCGCAGCCACCGCGTGGCGACGCCGCAGGCCGGGCGGCCGCCGCGGCGATCTACCACCTGACCAACGACGGATTCAGCCTGACGATCCCCGAGCAGCACCCCGTGTGGTGTGCGGATCTACACGACCCGCCGCTTCGGGTGTCCGCGGTCCAGCCGGGGAACTGGTCCGGCCCGGTCGGCAGCACGCTCGGCCAGCAGCCGTTCCTGGACGGCCAGACCGTGCGCGAGGAACAGCCCGACTCACGGGGCTTCGTCACGCTCGGCCGGTCACCGTCGCTCGCGCTCCAGGCGGGCGGCCACCTCACGGAACCGGCTGACCGGGACGAGATGCACCCCGGCGAAGGCTCCCGTGTCGCGCAGGGCCCGGATCTGCTCACACGCCGCGTCGACCCCCGCGGCCTGCTCGTCCGAGACCCGGTGGACGAGCTCGTCGGGAATGTCGATGTCCGGGATCGACGCCCGCAGCCTGGTCGCCATTCCGGCGCTCGCGAGGACCATCACACCGGCGTAGACGGGCAGGTCCGTCGGGTTGGCCTCGCGCCACCGCAGGAACGCCTCCACCGAGTAGCCGACCTGGACGAACACGAAGTCGGCCGTCTGCTTCCAGGCCGCCATCCGACGACGGTGGCCGGCCGTCACGCCGAGGCGGAAGGGCGCGACCCCCGCGAACGCATCCTGACCGGTCGCCGCACGCGCTTCCTCGATCATGGTCCGCACGGTCAGCTCGCCGGTGCGATCTCCGACCGACGGCTTGTCCCCCTGGACGAACAGGAACTGGTCCACGCCGTAGGCGGCGGCGGTCAGGAGATCCCGGCGGAAGCCCAACAGGTTGCGGTCACGGGAGTTCACGCAGGCGATGCTGGCCCCGCCCATCGCCCGGACCTCGTTGGCCACCGCGATGCTGGACACCGTGCCCGTCCGATGTGGTTGTCGGGGATCAGGAACGCATCCGACACCGGAGTCAGGACGCCGATCTGGTGGCGGGCGTGCGTCAGGTCGGGCCTGGTCGGCGGCTCGATCTCGCAGATGATGCGGAATCCGTCGGTCACGGTCCGAGGGTAGAGACCCTGTGGCCGGAACCGGCCGGGTCGAGGCACAGCGGGCCAAGCTGTCGGTGGCCCCTGTCAGCATCCCGAGCATGAGCAGCCCGAAGGACGATCTGGTCCGCTACCTCGACGAGGCGCGCAATGCCGTCGTGTGGAAGGTCGACGGGCTCGACGAGTACACCGCTCGCCGGCCGGCGACCGACACCGGCACCAATCTTCTCGGTCTGGTGAAGCACCTGACCAGCTGCGAGCTGACCTACTTCGCCCAGACCTTCGACCGCCCGACCAGGGACCTCGCCTACCTCGACACCTTCGCCCCGTGGGAGAACGAGGACATGTGGGCCCGGGCGGACGAGGACCGGGCAGACCTGGTCGAGCGCTACCGCCGCGTCTGTGCGCACTCGAACGACGTCGTCACCGAGCTGTCGCTGGACGACACGGGGCGTGTCCTTCACTGGCCCGAGGACCTGGCAACCGTGACGCTCCACCACATCCTCATCCGGATGATCGCGGAGACCAACCGTCATGCGGGCCAGGCGGACGTCATCCGTGAGGGCTTCGACGGCGCGACCGGGCATCAGGAAGGTTCGTCGTCGCTGCCTCCCGGGGACCGTGTGTGGTGGGAGCAGTACGTCAGCCGGATCGAGTCGGCGGCGCGGCAGGCTTCGCGGTAGTGGTCGCCGTCCAGCCTCGAGAAGTTGGCAACCCCCGCCAAACCCGCGGATCGCAGCGAGGTGATGGCAACAGAACGTCGAGCCCGGTTCGGGCTGGGAATGTCCGTCAGCGTGATCGGGGTCGCTGACGATCGATTCCGGCCCTCGTCGCGTCGCTTCTGTCCCGGATTCGTCGGATCGCGACGGATCCAGGAGGTCTAGCTGAGCTTCTGACGAAGTCGATCGAGGCGTCGGCGGGCGTAGGCGGGTTCACTGGCCCATCCGCAGGCAGCCTCCCACGCGTCGATCGCGTTGCTCGCGATGGCGGCACGGTGACCTCGCAGTGGCCCTCCGGGGATCTCGGCCAGGTCGAGGTCGGGGTGATCGACCCGCGATTCGTCCCAGTCGAGGAAGCCGACACGGCCGCCAGTCATCCGGACGTTGCCGGGGCCGGGGTCCCCGTGGATGACGCAGTCCGGGCCGGCCGAGAGTGCTACCCAGGCCTGCCGGCAGAGGTGGACGGCGTGATCGGGCATGGCCTCAAGGTCGACGTCTCCTCCGCGTGACTCTAGCTGGAGTTCCCGGGTCGACCGGAAGCCGGGGCGCTGGTTCGCCCACCCCGCAGTCAGTCGGTGCAGCCGCTCCAGCTCGGAAGCGACAAGGGCCCAGTCACCGTCCAGGGGCTCCCGCCCGTGCAGCCAGGTTTGCACTATCACGCCGCCCGCCGAGCGTCGGCCGTCCGCTGTGGGGACGGTGTGCGGCACGACGAACCCGTGGTGTTCCAGGAACTCCAGTAGATCGAGTTCCCAGTCCAGGGCCGGCGCTGTTCGCCTGGTGCGCCGCGCGACCAGGCGGTCCCGACCGCGCACCTCGTAGACATCGTTCCGATGGCCACCACCGAGTGGTGCAGTCACGCTGAGACCGGGCCACGGGCTGAGGTCGATCACGGCGCCAGCCTGCCGGACAGCAGGAGAACATGCCCCCTCACGACCGGCCCTTGGCTGCCGGAGCGCTCGACGACGGCGCCGGTGCCCGAGACGGGCGTCGTCACTGGAAGCGGTGCACCTCGGGTTTCCAAGCGGTGTCGAGTCCGGGCGGAGCCGTGCTTGTTCATCGCGACCGTGGCCAGGCAAGCTCTTATCTCGTAACCGCGTACGACATCGAGGTCTTCCCGATCGAACCGACTCGCTGGATCGCGGTCATCGAGGGTCCCCTCGGCACGTTCTCGACCGAGACCACGGCACCCCGAGTTGATCGTCGACGAGGTACTCAGCTCGATCCTGGAGATCTTCGATGACCCGACCCCGACGCTGCGCCTGGTCGACGAGAACGAGCGTCCATGGGCTGTCGAGGGCGCTGCCGCTCAGCTCGCCGAGCTCGATGGGCAATGAACGTCGGCGACGGGAGCTCCATCGGGAAGGCTCACTCTCGGCCCATTTCGGTACAGATGCAGACAGCGTTGTCGTCGGGATCTGCGAGCACGACGAAGGCCGGAGAACGACCGTCGTCGACAATGCGTCCACCCGCCGCCATCGCCGCAGCGATCCGCTCCTCGGCGACCTCCGGAGGGACGGTGACGTCGAGATGGAAGCGCTGCCGATCGCGGGCAGGCGAGTCCGTTGCCTGGAACCACAACGACGGGAACTCCTGGGCGGGATCGACAACGTCACCTCCCCCGTCGCGCCTGGAAAGAACCGCGGCCCAGAACGGTCGCACCGAGTCGGCGACGGGAGTGTCCAAAGCCAACTCCACCACCTGCACACGCTGTGGGCGCGCTACCAGACACCGGTCACGAGCGAGGAGACTGATCGACTCGGCCAGGAGGACGTCCTGCTGGGTGACCCCACCCACGTCGGTCGTGCGCAGCGCGATTCGGACGTGTCCGACACGCAGGTCCACATTGAGATGGTCATCGTCCGCACCGGCGGCCTGCGCAACCGCATCGATGAACGCTGCCCCGGCGCCGAACGAACGAGTGTCGAAGCGGGCGTGCAGCGCTCCCAGCAGCCACCGCCAGTCCGTCAGGTCGACCTCACGAACACCGAGACGGGCAGCCACCTCTTCCACAGGTCAACGGTAGGCGACCGAGTCGCGTACGTGCCACGCGCGCAAGCGGGTGGCGGTTCTACAGAGAGCTGCCAGACCGGCTCTGACCTGCGAGGCAGCCAGTACCCCACCCGCGGCCGCGTATCGCCCGTGAGCTGTGCCGAAAAGAGGTTCCTCCCCCATACGTCCGGTCTGCTGGTGATCTCATTTGCACCTCCACCCACTGGAGACAGCAGGGTCGGGCCCATGACTTTCACTGTGCTGAACACCGGGCCGGCGATGCGGGAGATCCTGCAGGCGGCCGAGCCGGACAGAGCCGAGCTGCTGCGTAGGGCGCTGGAACCGGCGGCCGGGATGTACAGCTATTTCCCCGGGAAGCCCGATCTGGTTCACATGCACACGATGGGCTCCGGCTTCCCCCTTGACCGCGATATCGACCTTTCCCTGGAAGGGCTTCGACGGCTGGAGGAAGCACGGGCCTGGGAGCGGATCGGCGAGGCCCTGCGAGAGGCGACCAAGGTTCTGGAGCGGGCCAACCCCGGGGTCCAGGTTCCCGACGCGACGGTGCTCCTGGTCGTGGGCGACCCGACTAACGAGTTCTTCCAGACCACCAGCTTGGGGATGAACGCGAACGGTTCGGTACCCGGCTACATCTACCTCAACGTCTGGCCGTCACTGGAGAACCTGGCCCGCCTGGAGGCCACCGCCGTGCACGAGTTGCACCACAATGTCCGGTACGCACCCGGCAACGTCGTGTGGGACCCGGCCACGGTCACCGTCGGCGAGTACGTGGTCTCCGAGGGCCTGGCGGACGCCTTCGCACGCGAGCTCTACGGCGAGGAACACGGCCGGACCCGGATCGGGGTGGCCGCGCTTGACGACGATGAGGCGATCGGTCGAGTTCTCACCGGGCTCGATGTCACCGGGATGCAGAACTTCACTGCCTGGGTGCTCGGGGATGCGCACGCAAAGAGATTCGGCGGTGAGCCGGTCGGGCTTCCGACGGGTGCAGGCTACGCAGCTGGGAACAAGCTCGTGGACGCCTATCTCGCGCAGACCGGTCGAGCGGCGTCGGAATGCCTGGTGACACCGGCTGCGGACGTCATCGCAGCAACGGGCGCGCTGTAGGAATCTGAAGCCTCTCGAGGCTTATTCAGGGCCCGTGAAATAACGATCTAGCCCGGCGTGTCGGGTTGGGCGACAGCCCGTCCATCGCGAAGATTGGTTTGTCGAATCAATCCGAGATGAATGGGCTGTCGCAGTATGTACTATACCACTGGCTTTCGGCGTGATGAGATTCAGGATCTTGCCGCTCTGGTGCATGAGCAGGATCAGCGGAACGCGACTGGCCTGCGACGGCCTTGGCCGCCGATTCTGGGATTGTTCTGGTCGGTGGTGATCACGTTGGCGTATCTGCGCGGGAATCGTGTGCAGTGGGAGTTGGCGGAAACCTACGGGGTGTCGCAGTCGACGGTCAGTCGAGCGATCGCGGGGGTGACACCGTTGCTGGCGCAGGCGCTGCGGAGTGTAGTTCCGACTGCGGAGGAGCTTCGTGCCGATCGGCAGTACATCATCGACGGAACCCTGCTGCCCTGCTGGTCATGGACCGCCGTACCAGGTCTGTGGTCGGGCAAGCATCGCACCACCGGCGTCGTCGTCCAGGTCGCAGCCACCCTGGAAGGGCAGCTGTCGTGGATCTCCGACCCGACCCCAGGCTCCCGACACGACCTACATTGCCTCGACCAATCCGGCGCCCTCGACCACCTCGCCACATACCCACCGATCGGCGATAAAGGCTACATCGGGCGCGGCATGCTCACCCCGTTCAAAAAACAACCCGGCCGGGAACTTCTCGACTGGCAGAAAACATTCAACAAGAGCCTCAACCGCACACGCGCCACCATCGAGCGAGTCATCGCCCATATCAAGTCGTGGAAAGTTCTCCACACAGACTACCGCCGACCCTACGCCACATTTAAAACGACGATCTCGGCAGTCATCGGACTCATCTTCTACGCACTTACCTGACGGAGCCTGAATAAGCCTCCTCGTTCACGCTTTCCTTCCGGGACCCTTCTAAGGGGAACCGCGCGCCCGCTGGTACCTGGGCATTAGTCGATCGAGGCTTCGACGCGTATTCGGTGCAGCCCTACTGAGCCGTCCCCCATAAAAGCCACCGAGTGGTCGTCACCTTGATGAGAGCGCGAGGACCTGAGCCGTCATCCGCCTCTACATCCCATCGGTACTTCTCACCGAACATCGCGACGACCTCAGGAGGGAACTCCGCGGCCACGACGGATGCGTCGCCCTCAGCCACGACAGGAGCGCGACCGCCGTCGAGGGCCACCGCGACGGCCGAGTGCACCCGGCAGTTCCGGGCTTTGGCCGACCCTGCGCGGCAACCGATCCACCAGACTCCGCCGTCGAAGATGAACCAGACCGGGGTGACATGAGGGGTCCGATCGGAGCGCACAGTCGTCAGCCACGCAATCTCAGCGTCGCGCAGTCGACGTCGCACCAACGCGTCGATGTCATCCATCGGACGAGTATTCCGTTACCGGGCCGACGGATTCACAGTCCGCTGACGAAAATCCCCCTGAACTGCGATTTCGTTGTCCGTGTGCCATCCACGTCCGAGTATCGTCCGCATCGGGTCGCAACACCTGCTCGACCGAGAAGGATGCGGGACTCGGTCCCGAGCGCAAGAGGAGGCGATCATGTCGCCCGACAGCGCAGACGAAGACACGCCGGCGCCCCGTCCATCCCCGGCGTCTCGATCGAGGAGCTGGCCCGACGCAAGGCGTGCACCCCGTTGAGTCCCTCGATGACATGGCCCGCGACGTGTTCGCCTCCGACGACGACCTCGACGAGTTCCTCACCTTCGTCCACACCGACCGACAAACGGGGCTCGGGTAACCGATGCGGCCCGTCGTTCTGGGCACCGACGTCGCCTCCCGAGCCATCAAGAACCGGCTCGCCGGACCAGTGGACACCAAGCTGATCGGGGCCACGTGGTGCGTCACCTTCGTGACCGGCGCCAAGCTGTGGCAGCGGGCCGAGATCCGACGCTGGGGTAGCCGGACCCACGACCAGCTCGACGACTGGCTCGCCCACGTCGTCGTCTTGGACTCCCACGAGACGGTCTCCCGGTCCGGGAGCGGATCAACGCTGCCGCGCGGCTCCGCGGACGCGCACGCCCGGCGACGACTCATGGATCGCCGCCACCTGCATCGCGAACGACGTCCCGCTCGCGACGCTGAACACCAGAGACTTCGCCGACGTCGCCGGACACGACGGTCTCGTCCTGCTGCCGTCCTGACCGCTTTCTCCACGTCCGGTCCCGCTGGGATCTTCTCGCGACGTGGGCTCGTCCCTGCCAGACCGGCTGCCGTCTCGGCGCGCCGCGAGGAGTTCACCAGCTCCACCGCACTCTCCCCCGGTCATCGAGCGGTACCGGGTCTGGCGGAGTCCGGGGCTTGTCGGCCAAGTTGTCGGTGCTTCGTGGCACGTTCGCCTCATGCCCACCTACACCCTTGCCGACGTCGAGCGCGCGGTACGTGAGAGCTGGTGCGACGAGACGCGGCCTCCCGAGTGTCAGGCTGAATGCAGGGCCCCGGCAAAGTCGCTAGATGATCTTGTAGGTGGTCAGTGGTCGATGGGGGTCGCGGGCGTGGTGGCGGAGTGCTGCGGCGATGTTGCTGACGCCGTGCAGGCGTAGCGCGGTGATCGCGAGGTTCCGCAACGCCGACATGACCTGCGGGGCGTGACCGGTGTGGGCGGTGGCGCGGTCTTCGTCGAAGCAGACATCACGGACCCAGTGCAGGCGATTCTCGATCGACCAGTGCCCACGGATCCAGCGGGCGAGCAGTCCTGGATCGGCGTCGGTGCTGGTCAGGCTGGTGATCGCGTAGGCGGTCTCGGTTCTCCACTTCCCGCCAGGCCGCAGTGGGCGACGCCGGCGCACCAGCTTGATCGCCTGGGATGCGTGGGGGAAGAACTCTGCGCCCAGGTCGGGACAGGGGTGCAGGCTGACCACGCTGATCGTGCGGGTCTCGACGCGGCCGTGCCCACGCCCGCGTTGACGATCAGCGACGCCGATCTGGGTCCAGGGCAGCGCCCGTACCCGTGCCAGCAGCGTGGGCTGGTTCGCTTTGATCGTCATCAGGTAGTGCCCGCCGCGGCGGTGTAGGTAGTCGGCGTGGGCTCGCTGGGTGTGCAGAGCGTCCGCGGTGACCAGTACATCGTCGAGGTCGAGGGGGTCGAGCAGCGCGGTGAACGCGGTGATCTCGCTGCCTTTCTCTGCGACCTGAACCTGGCCGAGCACGCCACCGCTGGTCTGGTCGAGCACCGACACCAGATGCGGGAGCCAGACCCTGCCGTCGGCGGCACGGACGCGGGCGCCGCGCAGGGTCTTGCCGTCCAAGGCCAGCACGCGGCGCTGTTCTCGCCGGGGTGTGCCCTCCGCCGCCGGCTGGGCGCTGAGCTGGGGCAACACCCAGGACTGCAACGCCGCCTCCAGCGCCGAGGCGTCGACCCGTTGCAGGACCCGGCGGATGGTCGACTCGTGCGGAGCGACCGCGCCCACCCCGAGCACGTCCAGCACGGCGCGGCCGACGTCATGGGCGTACTCGGCGATCGCGGTGAACGACCGGGCCCCCGCCAACACCGCGCACGCCCCCAGTAGCAACACCGCGAGGACACCGTGGCGGACACCGCGTGGTTTCCGCGGGTCCGGCACTCGCGACAGGGCCTCCACCAGCGACAACCCCGCCGCCTCACCGACCGGCGCGGCTCTCCCCGCGTCAGGACCGACCTCCAGGCCTTCCAGAGCAGCAACGATCGGAGACACTGACACTGCGGACACAGGCTTCCTGACGTGAGCAAGGATTCGACACCCTCATGATCACGCCAAGCCTGTGTCCGCACCCACCCCCACCCCCCACATCACCGCAGCTCAGGACCCACCCATCACGACTTTGCCGGGGCCCTGAGGCTGAATGGGACCCCAGCAATCCCTCTCGCGATCAGTGCGGCGTCACTGCCTTGGTGGTCAACGATCTGCTCGGCGGAGACCTGGGGGCTTATTCACAAGGGAGTAATTCTGTTGATCTGCGGAAGCCGTCACCGGCGATTTTGTCTCGATACCGGCACGGCGGTGTGTCGCGCTTGAAGTGCAACAGCCCTTGCCGGTTTGTTCGGTGTTCCCAGGCATCGAACGAGGATCGGCGAAGAGCTGTTGCGATTCAAAGCTATGACAGGGAGGCTTATTCATAAGCCGCAAAGAAGTAGAGGCCTACGATTGCCGCAACTGTGCTTTCGTATTTGCTGATGGGGTAGCGGTATCGGCCACCTTCTTCGCTGAGCATGCGCCATGTTTTGAGGTGCGCGATGGCGTGTTCGACGGCTGCGCGGATTCTGCCGAGGGCGGTGTTGAACTCGACTTGGCTGGGGTCGAGGTCGATACCGGGGGATCGCTTGTGCGGGACCGTGTTGATGCCCTCGACGCCGATGTAGCCGAGGTCGGCGACGGACGGGAGATCGCGCAGACGCTCCGCCAGCCCGGATGCGGCGTAGGCATGTGCGTCGTGGCGGGCGCCGTGAATCGGGACTTCGCCGACCGCGACGAGGACTCCGTCGAGGGTGGCGGCGATCTGCAGGTTCATGCCCGAGTAGCCGGCCTTGACCGAGAACAGGTCGGACACTGCGTTCCAGTCCCACGTCGGGCACACGGTGCCATCGACCAGCACTGTTCCGCCTCCGAGGACCTCCCGCGGGTCGGGCACGACGTCGGCGAGGACCTCGCCGATCACCGGGCGCAGCAGGTCCCAGCGGCGACTGACCGTGGACTGGCTGACCCCGAAGATCGCGCCCGCGAAGTCCTGGGTCACGTTCTTGCGCATCAGCGTCACCACCATGGCCACTGACCGGAACAAGCCCAACGCAACAGGCCTACCTGCAGAAACGAACTTGCCGCCGCATCGGGCGTGTACTCTCACCACCAGATCGGTGAGTTGTCTATCGTCCAACCCTGTCATAGCTTTGAATCGCAACAGCTCTTCGCCGATCCTCGTTCGATGCCTGGGAACACCGAACAAACCGGCAAGGGCTGTTGCACTTCAAGCGCGACACACCGCCGTGCCGGTATCGAGACAAAATCGCCGGTGACGGCTTCCGCAGATCAACAGAATTACTCCCTTGTGAATAAGCCCCAGGGTTGGACGATAGACAACTCACCGATCTGGTGGTGAGAGTACACGCCCGATGCGGCGGCAAGTTCGTTTCTGCAGGTAGGCCTGTTGCGTTGGGCTTGTTCCGGTCAGTGGCCATGGTGGTGACGCTGATGCGCAAGAACGTGACCCAGGACTTCGCGGGCGCGATCTTCGGGGTCAGCCAGTCCACGGTCAGTCGCCGCTGGGACCTGCTGCGCCCGGTGATCGGCGAGGTCCTCGCCGACGTCGTGCCCGACCCGCGGGAGGTCCTCGGAGGCGGAACAGTGCTGGTCGATGGCACCGTGTGCCCGACGTGGGACTGGAACGCAGTGTCCGACCTGTTCTCGGTCAAGGCCGGCTACTCGGGCATGAACCTGCAGATCGCCGCCACCCTCGACGGAGTCCTCGTCGCGGTCGGCGAAGTCCCGATTCACGGCGCCCGCCACGACGCACATGCCTACGCCGCATCCGGGCTGGCGGAGCGTCTGCGCGATCTCCCGTCCGTCGCCGACCTCGGCTACATCGGCGTCGAGGGCATCAACACGGTCCCGCACAAGCGATCCCCCGGTATCGACCTCGACCCCAGCCAAGTCGAGTTCAACACCGCCCTCGGCAGAATCCGCGCAGCCGTCGAACACGCCATCGCGCACCTCAAAACATGGCGCATGCTCAGCGAAGAAGGTGGCCGATACCGCTACCCCATCAGCAAATACGAAAGCACAGTTGCGGCAATCGTAGGCCTCTACTTCTTTGCGGCTTATGAATAAGCCTCCTGGTCGTCGGCGAAGTACACAAAGACGGCACGCACGTCGACTACCACTGGTGGAACCGCTTTGGCCTCGTGGACGTCGACCTGACTCGCGAACAGTTCACCGCCCATGAGGTCGTTGTGGGCGGAGAGGCTCTCAAACGACCGCCAACCAGCGAGCTCCGTCGATGCGTCGACGAGTACCTCTTGCTGCGTCGACGTGTCCTGGCGAGGCTCGCGATCGCTGACGATCCCCCTCTGGAGTCAGACGCCCCTCCTCATTTGGGGGGAGCCGTTTTGCCCGCCGATCATGGCCTCTGAGCTGCTTGGATGCCCGCACTCGGCGTCTCGCCAGCCGAGCTTCGGCGCGTATTCAGCGCGCTCGTCCGGTCGGCAGCCGCACCGAGGGCGGTCCCGGCTCAGCGAGAGGCGCCTGTCCGGACGATTCTTACGATGTCCGCCTCACCACGGAACCGCCGCCGACCCGACACCTCGAGAACGTCCCCGGAGGCTTATTCAGGGCCCGTGAAATAACGATCTAGCCCGGCGTGTCGGGTTGGGCGACAGCCCGTCCATCGCGAAGATTGGTTTGTCGAATCAATCCGAGATGAATGGGCTGTCGCAGTATGTACTATACCACTGGCTTTCGGCGTGATGAGATTCAGGATCTTGCCGCTCTGGTGCATGAGCAGGATCAGCGGAACGCGACTGGCCTGCGACGGCCTTGGCCGCCGATTCTGGGATTGTTCTGGTCGGTGGTGATCACGTTGGCGTATCTGCGCGGGAATCGTGTGCAGTGGGAGTTGGCGGAAACCTACGGGGTGTCGCAGTCGACGGTCAGTCGAGCGATCGCGGGGGTGACACCGTTGCTGGCGCAGGCGCTGCGGAGTGTAGTTCCGACTGCGGAGGAGCTTCGTGCCGATCGGCAGTACATCATCGACGGAACCCTGCTGCCCTGCTGGTCATGGACCGCCGTACCAGGTCTGTGGTCGGGCAAGCATCGCACCACCGGCGTCGTCGTCCAGGTCGCAGCCACCCTGGAAGGGCAGCTGTCGTGGATCTCCGACCCGACCCCAGGCTCCCGACACGACCTACATTGCCTCGACCAATCCGGCGCCCTCGACCACCTCGCCACATACCCACCGATCGGCGATAAAGGCTACATCGGGCGCGGCATGCTCACCCCGTTCAAAAAACAACCCGGCCGGGAACTTCTCGACTGGCAGAAAACATTCAACAAGAGCCTCAACCGCACACGCGCCACCATCGAGCGAGTCATCGCCCATATCAAGTCGTGGAAAGTTCCACACAGACTACCGCCGACCCTACGCCACATTTAAAACGACGATCTCGGCAGTCATCGGACTCATCTTCTACGCACTTACCTGACGGAGCCTGAATAAGCCTCCCGGTGTCCCCTGAGGCTTATTCAGGGACGCTCAACAGACTGCTGCGTTGAGACGCTGGCCTGGGGAAGCGCCTTGCTTCATGATCATCCTGAATAAGCCTCCCTGTAGCCCAGACTCTCGCAACAATCTTTCCCCGCCGTACCCATTGCTTCTCGACAAGAGGTCGGTTGAGTTGGGCGGCGACCCAATCGAGCGCGATCACTGCGTGCCGTTCATCCGAGAAGGATCGAGCGTGAACGAGCAGGTTGTCGGGGTGCTTCCGGTCGAAGCCGTCCCAGATGTCATCGCCGCCCCAGGTGCCCGAGAGGCCTCCACGACCATCGAAGAGAACCTTGAGCGTGATCTCGCCCGGGTCCTCGGTGAGGGCGACGTCCAGGCAGAGCAGCACGAACGGTGCAACAGGGTAGGAGCTGACGACCGTTGCGTCGGGCTCGATCAAGCCGGTGAGTCTGTCTGGCGCGAGTCTGCGCACTGCTTCCAGGAACGGCGATCCTTCGGCCTCGCCGTCGTTGTAGGTCAACGGCCCGAACCACCCGTCGGTCATGAGGTCATCGTTCTTGATCGTTCGCCGGCTGTCCCCTCCTGCCGCCCGCTGAGGTGATCCCTCGCGGCGTGGGTTCACCCCTGGTTGCCGGTTCGGGCACTGTGACGAGAGCACCGCCCACCACGACTCCCCGATCTCCGAGCGGTGTCGGGTTCGGGCGGAGCCGGCCGCCGGACGCGCTGTTGGAGATCAGTCCTCGATGTAGCCGGTGTCGGGGTCGACCATGCCGAGGAAGTCGCGGATGCAGACGTGGAGTTCCTCGGTCGTCGCGGGTCTGCCTTGCCATCCGAATTGGGAGAAGCCATAGCCCGGGTTCGGTCCGGTCTCCCAGGCGAAGTCGTAGGTGCCTGGCTCGGCCGAGCGTGGCCGGACGGTGAACCGCTCGCCGTCGACGACGAGGTTCTGCGGTCGCTCCTGTTCCCAGAGCCGTCGGGCGTCTGCGTCCGCCATGACCGGATCCTCTCGGATCAAGGCGAGGAGGACGAGGAACGGGAGCGGATCGCAGAGGCGCTCGGGGACGACTCCGGTGCCTGAGCTTTCAGCGCCCTTTCAGCGCAGGCACCCGGTGAACCCCGGTCGGCACCAGTTCCCGCAGGACAACATCATCGTGGCCGTGGCGAGCGTAACGGCTGGTCAGAGGGGTAGTCTCGACGTGGAAGCGGGGTGCCCCCGGTCGGACTCGAACCGACACTGGGACCCTTTTAAGGGGCCTGCCTCTGCCGTTGGGCTACGGGGGCGCCGCGACAGCGTAGCCAGGGCGGGAAGAACTCATGCCGAGCACCGAGAAGGTCGACCTCCGGGGCGCCGCGGCGACCCTGCTGATGACCCTCTACATGCGACGCCTGGACGCTCGGTCCCGCCGCCCGATCCTCGGCGACCAGTGGGCGGAGCCCGTCTGGGACCGCGTCGAGCACGACGTCCACGGCCTCTGGCAGTTCACCGGCGACGTCTCGACCATCGTGTGTCGCGCCGCGATCCTCGACGGCTGGACGCGGGAGTTCCTCGCCGCCGAGCCCGCCGGACAGGTCCTGCACCTGGGCTGCGGGCTGGACAGCAGGCCGTTGCGGGTCGGGGTGCCGTCGACGTGCCGCTGGATCGACGTCGACCAGCCGGAGGTCATGGACGTCCGTCGTCGGCTCTACGACTTCCCCGACAACGTCGAGCAGGTCTCCGGCTCCGTCGTCGACGACGACTGGTGGTCCGCCGTCGACCCGGCGCTGCCGACGCTCGTCGTCGCCGAGGGGCTGTTCATGTACCTCCCGGCCGAGGCCGTGCACGCCACCGTCGACCGGGTCGTGGCCGGCACCCCGGCGGCCACGCTGGCGTTCGACGCCGTCGCCCCGTGGACGGTGCGCGCCTCGCGCTGGACCCCGACGTTCCGCGCGGTCGGCACCGAGTTCCGGTGGTCGTGGAACCCCGCCGAGTTCGCGCACCGGCACCCGTCGTTGACCGAGCGCGACGACGTCTCGATCTACGACGAGGTGTCCCTGCGCGAGCCGCGGGTGTGGCTGCGTCCGCTGCTGTCGGCGGCCGGGCACGTCCCCGCCATGCAGGACGCGATGCGGCTGCACCGCTTCACCACCGACTGAGCCCCGGTACCGGGACACCCGCCGAGATGCAGCTCAGCGGGTGGCGCCGCGCGCCGGAACCCCGCTGAGCTGCATCTCGACGACGGCAGCGGCGCGGTGGGGAGGGTGCTGCGTAGCGGTGAGCAGAGCAGAGCCATCCCGGATCTCACCCCTGACCAGCGACGACGAGACTTATCGTCGGATCGGCGTCAATCCGCCGGCAGATGCGGTGTCGGCCAGGACCTGCTCCACCATGGCCGGGGTGAGTCGTCCGGTGAAGGTGTTCTGCTGGCTCACGTGGTAGCAGCCGAACAGCTCAAGCGGCTCCCGGTCGGGGCGGGCGGGGGCCAGCGTCACCGACGCCCCGTGCCCGAACTTCGGGGCCGGCCGCGGGACCGTCCACCCCGCCCCGGCGAGCACCGGCAGCAGCGCCTGCCACCCGAAGCCGCCGAGCACCATGATCGAGCGGACCGTCGGGGCGAGCAGGTCGAGCTCCTGCTCCAGCCAGCCGCGGCAGGTGTCCCGTTCGGCGGGGGTCGGCTTGTTCGCCGGCGGCGCGCAGTGCACGGGCGCGGTGATCCGGACCCCGTACAGCTCCAGGCCGTCGCCGATGTGCGAGGCGGTCGGCTGCGAGGCCAGCCCGACGGCGTGCAGCGCGGCGTAGAGCACGTCGCCGCTGCGGTCGCCGGTGAACATGCGCCCGGTCCGGTTCGCTCCGTGCGCGGCCGGAGCCAGGCCGACGATCAGCATCCGCGCGTCGGGCGGGCCGAAGCCGGGTACCGGCCGACCCCAGTAGGTCTCGTCGCGGAACGCGGCCCGCTTCTCCCGGGCCACCTGCTCGCGCCACTCGACCAGCCGCGGGCAGGCCCGGCACTCGGTGATCCGCTGGTCCAGGACCGCCAGGTTCATGCGATCGATCGCGCGATCCCGTCGAGGATGTCGTGCTCGGACACGACGACCCGGTCGATCCCGGCGCGCGCGTGCAGCTCGTCGGCGAGGGCCTGCACGACCAGCGATCCGGCACCGATGACGTCGACGCGGCCCGGGTGCAGCGAACCGTGCTTCTCCCGCTCCGACCGCGACGACCGGATCAGCAGGTCCGCGACCCGGTGCAGGTCCTCGCGGGTCAGCGTCGAGCCGTGCACCTGCTCGCGGTCGTAGGCGGGCAGCTCCTGGGCGATCCCGGAGAGCGAGGTGATCGTCCCGGCCACCCCGACCCAGGTCTTCGCGGTCTCGACCGGCACCGACGCGAACGCCTCGGCCAGCACCTCACCGGCGACCGTACGCGCGGAGTCGATCTCGGCCTCCGACGGCGGGTCGGAGGGCAGGCAGCGCTCGGTCAGCCGCACCGACCCCATGTCGACCGACTTCGCCGCGGTCACCACCGCGACCCCGTCGCGCAGCTCGCCCACGACGACCTCGGTGGACCCGCCGCCGACGTCGGTGACGACGAACGGGCCGTCGTCGGGGTCGAGGTCGCCGACGGCTCCGACGAACGACAGGCGCGCCTCCTCGTCGCCGGAGATGATCTCCGCCTCGACGCCGAGGGTGTCGCGGACCATCGCGAAGAAGTCCTCGCGGTTCGACGCGTCCCGGGTCGCCGACGTCGCGACCATCCGGACCCGCTCGGCGCCCTTGCGGCGGGCGGCGACCGCGTAGTCGACGAGTGCCACCCGGGTCCGCTCCAGCGCCTCCGGGTCGAGCCGGCCGGTCGCGTCGACGCCCTTGCCGAGCCGCACGATCCGCATCTCGCGGTGCAGGTCGCGCAGCTCCTTCTGGCCGTCGAACGCCTCCGTGACGTCGGCGACCAGCAGCCGGATCGAATTGGTTCCGCAGTCGATGGCGGCGACCCGCGACATCGGCACTCCCTGTTCTCGGCGACCGTCGGTCCTCACCGTAGTCGCGATCGCTCGGTGGAGCCGCCGGTCCGGGTTACCCTCCGGTAATGGCGACGACGCACACCCCCGCCCCGGTGTCGGACCTCGGCACCCACGTGGTCCTCAACCAGGTCCCGCCGCGTTCGGACGGCGATCTGCTCTCCGCGGACCCGGCCGTCGCCGAGGCGCTCGCGCGCGAAGGCGGGGACGCGGCGGCGCTGGAGGCGGTGGCCGCGGCCGTCGGGACCGCGGAGCACCGCGAGCACGCCCGCGCCGCGAACGCCCACGAGCCGGAGCTGCGCACGCACGACCGCACCGGGCACCGCGTCGACGAGGTCGCCTTCCACCCGTCCTGGCACGCGTTGATGCGCACGAGCGTCGAGCACGGTCTCGCCGCCACCCCCTGGGCCGCGGCACCCGGCACCGGCGCGCACGTCACCCGGGCCGCGGGCTTCTACCTGACCTCGCAGGTGGAGCAGGGCCACCTGTGCCCGATCTCGATGACCTACGCGTCGGTGCCGGCACTGCGCCACGCCCCGGAGCTCGCCGCCGCCTACGAGCCCGGCCTGACCGCGCGGACCTACGCACCCGGGCTCGCCGTCCCCACGGACAAGGACGGGCTGCTCGCGGGGATGTCGATGACCGAGAAGCAGGGCGGCTCCGACGTCCGCGCGGGCACCACGGTCGCCACCCCGCAGCCCGACGGCAGCTACCGCCTGACCGGGCACAAGTGGTTCACCAGCGCCCCGATGAACGACCTGTTCCTCACTCTCGCCCAGGCACCCGGCGGGCTGACCTGCCTGGTCCTGCCCCGGGTCCTGCCCGACGGCACCCGCAACGCGATCCGGCTCCAGCGGCTCAAGGACAAGCTGGGCAACCGGTCCAACGCCTCGTCGGAGATCGAGTACACCGGCGCCGTCGGGTGGCGGGTCGGCGACGAGGGCCGGGGCGTCCGCACGATCATCGAGATGGTCTCGATGACCCGGCTCGACTGCGTGCTCGGCTCCGCGGCGACCGCGCGGGCCGCGGTCACCGAGGCCGCGCACCACGTCGCGCACCGGTCTGCCTTCGGCGCCCGGCTGGCCGACCAGCCGCTGATGCGCGAGGTCCTCGCCGAACTCGCCGCCGAGACCGAGGCCGCGACGGTCCTGGCGCTGCGCCTGGCCGGTGCCGTCGACCGGGGTGAGACGGCGCTGCTGCGCCTGGCCCTGCCCGTGTCGAAGTACCTGGTGTGCAAGCGGGCCTCGACCGTCGTCGTCGAGGCGCTGGAGTGCCTGGGCGGCAACGGCTACGTCGAGGAGTCCGACCTGCCCCGGCTCTACCGCGAGGCGCCGCTGAACTCGATCTGGGAGGGCTCGGGCAACGTCACCGCGCTCGACGCCCTGCGTGCCATCGCCCGCGAGCCGCACGCCGTCGAGGCGCTGCTCGCCGAGATCGACCTCGCCGCGGGGTCCGATCCTCGGCTGGACGCGACGGTCACCGCGCTGCGCGCCGAGCTGGCCGCGCCGGAGGAACGGCGGGCCCGCCGTCTCGCGGAGCTGGCCGCGCTGGCGCTGCAGGGGTCACTGCTGGTCCGCCACGCCCCGACGGCCGTCGCGGACGTCTTCCTCGCGACCCGGCTCGACGCCGACGGGCCGCTGCGCACCGCGGGGACCCGGCCGGGCAAGGACAGCGTCGGGGTGCTGCTGGACCGGGCGACGCCGGGGAACTAGAGACGGGAAACTAAAGGCAGGGCGGCCCGGACCGCCACCACTCGCCGATCTCCTCGAGCGCCTCGTCGCCGAACGGGTTCACCCCGGACCCGGCCGCCAGGGCGTGCGCGACGTGCACGTGCAGGCACTTCACCCGGTCCGGCATGCCCCCGGCGGTGACGTCGGGGTGCGTGGACAGCGGTTCGATCGCGTCGCGCTCGGCGAGGTAGGTCTCGTGGGCGCGGCGGTAGGCGGCGGCCAGCTCGTCGTCGACGGCGAGCCGTTCCTCCATCTCCTTCATCCGGCCCTCGGCCTCGAGCGTCCCGATCCGCGAGGCGAGCCGGGCACACGTCAGGTAGTACAGCGTCGGGAACGGGGTGCCGTCGGGCAGCCGCGGGGCGGTCTGCACGACCGCGGGGTGCCCGGAGGGGCAGCGGTAGGCGACCGCGAGGACCCCGCGCGGGGCGCGACCGAGCTGGTCGGCGACGGCGTCGAGGTCGGCCTGGGCGACCGGGCCCGGCTCCAGACCGGGCGGACGGGAACGAGTGCTGCTCACGCCCTCATCGTCGCGGGTCGCCCACGACGTCGTTCCACAGGGTGTGGAACCAGGGCACGCCGGGCTCGGCCTGACCGTCCTCGACGACCGGCGCCGGCGGGGCCGGGAACTGCGGCACGTAGGGCGTCTCCCCCGGCTCGACCATCCCGAGCCGGGCCCGGGCCTGGGCCTCGACCTCGGCCGGGTCCGAGAGCCGGGCACGGTCGGCGGCCAGCCGCGCGACGTCGGCCTCCAGCGCCTGCTGCCGGTCCGAGACGTCGGACAGCTCCTGGCGCTGGGCGACGAAGTTGTGCAGCGGCACCGCGACGGTCAGCGCGAGTGCGCAGACCACGATCGCCAGGATGGCGGCCCGCTTCGTCGACGACAGGCCCAGCAGGCCGGTCGTGCGGGCGACGACCTCGCCGGCGCCGGACCGGGCACGGGTGAGACGCGGCCGGGCGCCCTGGGGGCCGGCCGGACGCGACCGCGCACCGGAGCCGCCCGTCGACGCGGGGGCCCGCGCCGAGCGCCCGGTCGTGCTCCGTGGCTTCGCCGCGGCCCGGCCACGCCCCGTGCCGGTCGTGCGGGCGCGGGCGTCCCGTCCACGTCCCCGACGGTCCGCCATGCACCCTCCCGTCCGTACCGGGTTCCCTCACCCGCCAGTGCTGCTCGGTGCCGCTGCGTGGCGGCCCGTCCAGCATGCCGCCCGATCGGGCACCGGTGACGGTGCCGCGCCGAACCGTCCGCAGACGATCCGGGCGGCACCGCCGTCACCGACGGGGGAACGACCGGAGCGTCAGCCCTGGCCGGGCACCTGGTAGCGCGGGAACGCCAGCTCGCCGTTGTAGCGGGCGGCGTCACCGAGCAGCTCCTCGATGCGCAGCAGCTGGTTGTACTTCGCCACCCGCTCGGACCGGGCCGGGGCGCCGGTCTTGATCTGGCCGCAGCCGGTCGCGACGGCGAGGTCCGCGATGGTGACGTCCTCGGTCTCCCCGGAACGGTGGCTCATCATGCAGCGGTAGCCCGCGTTGTGCGCCATCGTGACCGCATCGAGGGTCTCGGACAGGGTGCCGATCTGGTTGACCTTCACCAGCAGCGCGTTCGCAGCGCCGCGGGCGATGCCGTCCTCGAGCCGCTCCGGGTTGGTGACGAACAGGTCGTCGCCGACCAGCTGCACCTTGTCCCCGATGGACTCGGTGAGCGCGACCCAGCCGTCCCAGTCGTTCTCGTCCAACGGGTCCTCGATCGAGACCAGCGGGTAGGCGGCCACCAGCTCGGCCCACACCTCGGACAGCTTGT
>NZ_JAHLJA010000061.1:0-37918 GCF_020496245.1 Pseudonocardia sp. ICBG601
AGCTCGGCCTCGGTGTGCGCTGACCCGACATGGGCCACGATCCGTCGATGGCCCTGCACGGACTCGGCGATCTGGACCGCGGTCGCCCCGGAGGCCGTCCGTACCCGCCTCACCCACGCCACCTGACCGAGCGTAGAGCACCGAATTAGTGCCTCACACCGCTCCCGCGCAAACACATCACCGCAGCTCAGCGCAGTACAAGCTGCGAAACCAGGCTCGGGTGACCAAAGTCAGGTCTCACGAGGCGATCTACCAGTGGGTCTATGCCACCCCGGTGTCCACCCTGGCTCGCGAGTTGATCGCGTTACGGACCCGCCGGACCGCCCGTCGTGGCGGCGGTAGGCCTCCATCTGCTCCCCGGATCGTCGAACCGACCTACATCGATGAACGACCTACTGAGGCTGAGGGGCGGGCGGTGCCCGGGCACTGGGAGGGCGACCTGGTCATCGGTAAAGCAGGTAAGACCGCGGTAGCGACGCTGGTGGAGCGCACTTCGCGGTTCCTGGTCCTGGTCCCGCTGCACGGGCGTGACTCCCACACTGTGACCCGGGCGGTGGTCGCTGCGACCGCTGGGCTCCCCGAGGTGATGCGCCGCTCGCTGACCTGGGACTGCGGGGCCGAGATGGCCGCCCACCACGTGGTGTCCAAGGGCTCGATGCCGGTCTACTTCGCTCGCCCGCGCTCTCCCTGGCAGCGCGGCAGCAACGAGAACCTCAACCGCATCGTGCGCGAGTACCTCCCCAAAGGCGTGGAGATCCCCTCCGACCCCACCTACCTGTCCATGATCGCCGCCGACATCAACGACCGACCACGTAAAATCTTCGACTGGAAGAAACCCTCCGAGGTATTCAGCGAACTCATCGAGGCAAGTGAGCCTTTCCCAACCTGTTTGTGCTGGTCAGGCGGTGGTGATCATGAGGGTCTGGATCGCTGCGACGAGCTGAGCAGCCTGGGAGGGGCTGGAGCGGATCTTGCGGAGGATCTTCCAGTTCTTCAGCTCGGCGTTGACCCGCTCACCCGGTGCCCGCCGTCGGGCGTGAGCGGCGTTGACGGCCTTCTGATTCGCTGACAGGGGCCGGTGTCGAGATCGCGGCGTCGGCGTCGGTGCGGGACGGTGATCGCGGGACCGCCGCCCTGGTAGGCGGTGTCAGCGACCGCCCGCACCCCGGTGGTGTTGACCGCGTCGATGATCCCGTGGATCCGGGCAGCGCCCATGTCGTGCCGTGCCCCCGGTAGCGGCGGGGAGATCCACACCAGCCGACCCGCGGGGTCGGCGATGACCTGCACATTCAGCCCGTGACACTTGTGCTTCCCGCTATAGAACGCCCGGTCATAGCCCGAGCCCATGCCGACCCGGTCGATACGCAGCAGCGTCCCGTCCAGGATCACGAACGCCTTCCCGGCCGCGACCGTGATGGCCTGCTCCAGGGTCGGCGCGAGCGCAGCGAGCAGCCCGATCGCCTCGGCGACATACCGGGACACCGTGGACTTCCCGACTCTGAATCCGCTGGCCAGGTCGGTGTAGGTCTCGCCCTTACGTAGGTGCGCGAGCACGAGCAGGGCCTGACGGGCCGGGGTCAGGAGCCGCCACCGGGTCCCGATCCGGCGACGATGTCCGCGCAGCAGCCCGGCCAGGACACGAACCGTGCGAGTGGACATCGACATCCCGGATGGGTAGGACAACACGCGGGGCTCCTCGGTAGGCGGTGGCGCGACAGCTATCCGTCTACCAGGAGCCCCACCCATCTCACGACAAGCCACGCACCTCACACCCCTGACCAGCACAAACAGGTTGGGAAAGGCTCAGTGCTTCCACCGCCTGAGCGCGCCGCTCGGTGCAATGACGGCGGACGCAATAGATTCGTAACCAGAGAACCGGGATGCTGTGGTTACCGTGCGACCCACCACCGAACCGCACCGGCCGCCTGCGCACCACGCAGGGCGCGGCCGTCCCGGACAGACAGGACTCTGATGCGATCACCTCGAGTCGCGGCGCTGCTCGCGCTCTCCCTGACCTCCGCGCTGGTGCTCAGCGCCTGTGGCGGCGGGGGAGGCGGCACCACGGGCGACGCCCAGGGCGCCCCCACGATCTCGGTCTTCGGCACCGAGCCGGAGAACGCGCTGCTGCCGGGCAACACTCGCGAGACCGGCGGTAGCAAGATCCTGGACGCCCTGTGGTCCGGGCTGGTCGACTACAACCAGCAGGGCGAGCCGGAGAACAAGGTCGCCGAGTCGATCGAGTCGACCGACTCGCGGAACTGGACCATCCGGATCAAGGACGGTTGGACCTTCCACGACGGCACGCCCGTCACCGCGAAGAGCTTCGTCGACGCGTGGAACTACGTGGCGCTGAAGACCAACGCCCAGTCCAGCTCGGAGTTCTTCTCCAACATCGCCGGGTTCGACCAGGTCAACCCGGACGAGGGCGAACCCACCGCACAGACGATGTCCGGGCTGCGCGTCGTCGACGAGCGCACCTTCACCGTGGCGCTGTCCGCGCCGTCGCCGATCTTCGTCAACACCCTCGGCGACGTGGCGTTCTACCCGATGCCGGAGTCCTTCTTCGCCGACCCGGCCGCGTTCGAGGCCAACCCGGTCGGCAACGGCCCGTTCCGCTTCGAGTCCCGGGTGCCGGACCAGAACGTGACCGTGACCCGCTACGACGAGTGGGGCGGCGAGCAGCCGGTCGCCGTCGGTGGCGTCGAGTTCCGCTTCTACGCCGACAGCGAGGCCGCCTACCAGGACGTCGTCAGCGGGAACCTGGACTTCCTGGAGGCCATCCCCGGCTCGTTCCTGATCGACAACCTGTACCAGCAGGATCTGGCCGACCGGAACGGCAACCAGCCCTACGCCGGCATCAACACGATGACCTTCCCGATCTACGACCAGCGCTACGCGAACCCGCAGCTGCGGCAGGCGATCTCGATGGCCGTCGACCGCGAGGCGATCATCGCCAACGTCTACAACGGACTCGTGAAGCCGGCCACCGGTTTCATCCCCGAGGGTGTGCCCGGCAAGGTCGACGACCAGTGCGGCGAGCTGTGCACCTTCTCCCCGCAGCGGGCCAAGCAGCAGTTCGACGCGTCCGGCTTCACCGGCCCGATCGAGCTGATCTCCAACGTGGACTCCGCGATCAACCGCGAGTGGATGCAGGCCGCCTGCGTCAGCATCAGCAACACCCTGGGCGTGCCCTGCAACTTCGTCCCGGTCCCGACCTTCTCGGAGTTCCTGGAGCAGCGCCGGGCGGAGAACCTGACCGGCATCTTCCGCTCCGGCTGGGTCGCCTCGACCCCGACCATGGAGTACGTGCTGCGGCCGCAGTACACGACGGGTGCGGCGAACAACAACAGCGGCTACACCAACCCGCGCTTCGACGCGCTGGTCCAGCAGGGCTCGACCGCGGCCACCGCCGAGGAGGCCTACGCGCTGTGGGCCGAGGCCGAGCGCATCCTGATCCAGGACATGCCGGCCGTCGCGATCAACGACCAGTCCGCGCAGTTCGGCTGGTCCCCACGGCTGCAGAACGTCGAGATGACCTACGGCCGTGAGCTCGACCTGGAGACCGTGACCGTCCAGGGCTGATCCCGCCCCACCCCACCACCCGCACCGGCGGCCGGGCGATCCCCGGCCGCCGGCGCACGTACCCGGAGGTGACCCGTGGGGCGCTATGTCCTGCGACGACTCCTGCAACTGGTGCCGGTGTTCCTCGGCACCACGTTCCTCATCTACTTCATGGTCTGGGCGCTGCCCGGCGACCCGCTCGCCGGCAAGTGCGGTGACCAGGCCTGCCCGCCCGCGTTCATCGAGCGCATGCGGGAGGAGTACGGGCTCGACCGGTCGATCGTCGTCCAGTACTTCACCTATCTCGGCAACCTGCTGCGGGGCGACTTCGGCGAGAACTTCCGCGGCCAGGAGGTCGCGACGCTGATCGCGAACGCCTACCCGGTCACGATCAAGCTCGCGATCGTCGCGCTGGTCATCCAGGCGGTCATCGGCCTGACCGCGGGCGTGCTCACCGGGCTGCGGCCCGGCGGTTTCCTCGACAACGTCGTGCTCACCGCGACGCTGTTCCTGGTCGCGGTGCCGGTGTTCGTGACCGGCTACGTGCTGCAGTCCGTCCTCGGGCTGCGGCTGGGCCTGGTCCCGCCGACCGTCCCGGCCGACCCGGGGTTCCTGGACCTGGTCGTGCCCGGCTACGTGCTCGGCAGCCTGTCGCTGGCCTACGTCGCGCGGCTGACCCGGACGTCGATCGCGGAGAACCTGCGCGCCGACTACGTCCGCACCGCGACCGCTAAGGGCCTGAGCCGGCGCCGTGTCGTCGGGGTCCACCTGACCCGCAACTCGGCGATCCCGGTGATCACGTTCCTCGGCGCCGACTTCGGCACGCTCATGGGCGGGGCGATCGTCACCGAGGGCATCTTCAACATCCGCGGCATCGGTGGGCTGATCTTCGGCTCCATCCAGCGGCTCGACGGGGTGGTCGTGACCGGCGTCGTCGTCCTGCTGGTGATCGTCTACCTGCTCGCGAACCTCGTCGTGGACGTCACCTACGCGCTGCTCGACCCGAGGATCCGCCTTGACTGACCCCACCACCGCCACCGCGGACAAGCCCGTCGCCACCGACGGCCGCGCCGAGGTGTCGGCCCGCACCCGCAGCCTCAGCGGCGACGCCTGGCACGACCTGCGCCGACGGCCGCTGTTCCTCGTCGCGGCGGGCCTCATCGCGTTCCTGCTGGTCATGGCCGCGTTCCCGCAGCTGTTCACCTCGGTCGACCCGACCGCGGGCGACCTGTCCCGGGCCCGGCAGGACCCGTCGGCCCAGGCCTGGTTCGGCTACGACCACCTCGGCCGCGACGTCTACGCACGCACCGTCCACGGCACCCGCGTCTCGATCGTCGTCGGGGTGCTGGCGACGACGGCGGTCGTGCTGGTCGGCTCCATCATGGGCCTGATCGCCGGGTTCGCCGGCGGCTGGGTCGACTCGCTGCTCGCCCGCGTCGCCGACGTCTTCTTCGGGGTGCCGTTCGTCCTCGGCGCGATCGTCGTGCTCTCCACCTTCCGCGCGTCGGTCGGGCAGAGCGTGATCGGCATCAGCGGCCTGGTGATCGGCACGATCGGGCTGCTGTCCTGGCCGATCGTCATGCGGATCATGCGGTCCGCCGCGATCGCCGCCCGGAGCCAGGACTACGTCAAGGCCGCCCGCGCGCTCGGCGCGAGCCCGTGGCGGATCATCTGGCGGCACATGCTGCCCAACACCATCGCCCCGGTGATGGTGTACGCGACGATCGCGCTCGGCGCGTTCATCGGGGCGGAGGCCACGCTGTCGTTCCTCGGTGTCGGTCTGCGCGACCCCGTCGTCTCCTGGGGCGTGATGATCAGCGAGGCGCAGAGCTACCTGCGGACCTCGCCGCACCTGCTCCTGTTCCCCGGCGCGTTCCTCGTCGTCACCGTGCTGGCCTTCGTGCTGCTCGGCGACGCCGTGCGCGACGCGTTCGACCCGAAGGGCCGGTCATGACCCCGCTGCTCGAGGTGGAGGACCTGCACGTCGAGTTCAGTACCCGCGACGGCGTCGCCCGGGTGCTGAACGGCGTCGGCTACCAGGTGCGTGCGGGGGAGACCCTCGCCGTCCTGGGGGAGTCCGGCTCCGGTAAGTCGGTCACCGCGAACACGGTGATGGGCATCCTGCCGACCCCGCCCGCGACCGTCACCGCGGGCTCGGTCCGCTACCGCGGCGAGGAGCTGCTCACCGCGACCGAGGAGCGGCGCCGGGAGCTGCGTGGCGAGAACATCGCGATGATCTTCCAGGACGCGTTGTCCGCGCTGAACCCGGTGTTCACCGTCGGGTTCCAGATCGGCGAGCAGCTGCGGACGCGGCGCGGGATGAGCAGGCGCGACGCCCGCACCCGCGCCGTCGAGCTGCTCGACCTGGTCGGCATCCCGGGGGCGAAGCAGCGGATCACGAACTTCCCGCACGAGTTCTCCGGGGGGATGCGCCAGCGCGTCATGATCGCCATGTCGCTGGCGCTCGACCCCGACGTGCTCATCGCCGACGAGCCGACGACCGCGCTCGACGTCACCGTGCAGGCCCAGATCATGGACCTGCTCGCCGAGATCCAGCGCGAACGGGAGATGGCGCTGGTCCTCATCACCCACGACCTGGGTGTCGTCGCGGAGGTCGCCGACCGGATCGCGGTGATGTACGCGGGCCGGATCGTCGAACAGGGCGACGTGCACCAGCTCTTCGCGAATCCGGCCCACCCGTACACCGAGGCGCTGCTCGCGTCGATCCCGCGGCTGGACAGCAAGGGCACCGAGCTGCGGGCGATCACCGGGCTCCCGCCGACGCTCACCGCCATCCCCGACGGCTGCCCGTTCCACCCGCGCTGCCCGCGTGCGGTGGAGAGCTGCCTCGGTACCGACCCGCCGCTGATCCCGCTGCCCGGAGCGCGGGCGTCGGCGTGCCTGTTCGCGGAGGACCTCGTATGAGCGAGCCCGTTCTGGAGGTCACCGACCTCGTCAAGCACTTCCCGGTGAAGGTCGGTGCGGTCGTCAAACGCACCGTCGGCCACGTGCGTGCCGTCGACGGCGTCTCGTTCTCGCTGAACAAGGGCGAGACGCTGGGCATCGTCGGCGAGTCCGGCTGCGGGAAGTCGACCCTGGCCCAGGTGCTGATGCGGCTGGAGCCGCCGACGTCGGGCTCGGTGCGCTTCCACGGCGAGGACATCTTCGCCCGCCGTGGGGCGGAGCTGCGGGCGCTGCGCCGGCAGATGCAGATCGTGCTGCAGGACCCGTACACGTCGCTGAACCCGAGGATGACGGTCGCCGACATCGTCGGGGAGCCGTTCGAGATCCACCCGGAGGTCGCGCCGAAGGGAGAGCGACGGGCGAAGGTGCAGGAGCTGCTCGACGTCGTCGGGCTCAACCCGGACTTCGTCAACCGCTACCCGCACCAGTTCTCCGGCGGGCAGCGTCAGCGCATCGGGATCGCCCGTGCGCTCGCGCTGCGCCCGGAGATCATCGTGTGCGACGAGCCGGTCTCCGCGCTCGACGTGTCCATCCAGGCGCAGGTGATGAACCTGCTCGGGAACCTGCAGCGCGAGTTCGGGCTGTCCTACATCTTCATCGCCCACGACCTGTCCGTCGTGCGGCACCTGTCCGACCGGGTCGGCGTGATGTACCTGGGCAAGATGGTGGAGCTCGGGACCGAGGACGAGATCTACACCCGGGCGTCGCACCCGTACACCCAGGCGCTGCTCTCGGCGGTGCCGGTGCCTGACCCGTCGGTGCGCGCGGGGCGCACGCGGATCCGGTTGACCGGTGACGTCCCGAGCCCGGTGGATCCGCCGAGCGGCTGCCGGTTCCGGACGCGCTGCTGGAAGGCCACCGACATCTGCGCGACCGAGGAGCCGCCGCTGGTGACGCGGCCGGGCGGGCACCACCCGAGCGCCTGCCACCACGCCAGTGAGGAGTACCTGCTGCCGACCTGAGGGTGCCCGTGCCCGGGCCCACCGCGGTCAGTCCGGTCCGCGGTAGGTGTGTCCGGTGGGTGTGGTCGTGAGGACGGTCCCGTCGGGTGTTCGGGTGACGTGCCATCCGGGTTGTTCGCGGATGTGGTTGTGGAACTCGCACACTCCGCGGCCGTTCTCCAGTTCGGTGTGTCCGCCGTCGGTGTGGCGGTGGATGTGGTCGATGTGGCGGAGGGGTGCGTCGCAGTAGGGCTCGGTGCACCGGTTGTTCGCTCGGGCTTTGACGAGTGTGGCGAGGAGTCCGGTGAAGGTGCGTTGGCGTGAGTCGCCGCCGATGACCAGGCCCTGGTCGGTGAGCAGCCGGCGCAGGGATGCGGTGCCGTCGCTGGTGGCGAGCAGGTCGGCCGGGACGGGTCCGAGTCCGGGGATCTCTGCGGGGAGTGGGGAGGTGGGGTCGAGCAGGGCCTGGACGGGGACGGTGACCTGGACTTCGAGGTTGACCGCGGTGGCGGTGGTCTGTCCGGTGAGGCGTTCGACCAATGTGTCGGCGAGTACCTGTCCGCGGCTGCGGGTCAACGGTGCCGGGTCGACCTGGACCTGCACGAAGGCTTTCTGTAGTGCGGCGAGGCAGGCGGCGCCCTGTGCGACGGGGATGTAGGCGGTGAGGTAGCTCATCGCGTCCGGTGCCGGGCGTAGGGTGACCGACGTTCGGCCGCGGCGGCGTGGACGCGGGCTCGGAAGCGTTCGGGCGCGATTTCGGCGACCAGGCGGCGGGTCATGGCGCGGAGCCGGCCGATGCCGAGCCGGGTGAGGTCGTGTGCGGCGAGGCGGGTGTCGAGGTGCCTGCGCTGGTGTGGGTCGAGGTCGCGGCGTTCGACGGCGATGGCGGTGACCTTGGCGGCGCTGAGCTCACCGGCGGTGTGGAGGCCGCGGATGTGGTCGAGTCCGGTGTGCAGGTCGCGGGCGTTGGCGAGGCGGGTGCGGGCTTCGGCGGTCGAGACCCGGCAGGCGAGCTGGATCTGGGCGACGACACTGCGGTGGAGCCGCTCGACGTCGGCCCGGGAGCGGTTGGTCTGGTCGTCGGTGAGGTGGTTCTCGACGTGGGCCCGGGCGAACGCCCGGATCCGACTCGCCTGCAGTGCGGCGAGGGAGGCCTGGACGGACTCGATCTGCTGGACCTCGTCGATCAGGTCGGCCTCGGAGAGCAGGGTGGTGTCGTCGCCGATCGCTTGGTCGATCAGGAGCTGGATCAGGGCGAGGTCACCGGAGCGGAACCTGCCGGAGCCCACGCCGGTGGCGTGGGCGGGTGGCTCCTGGGTCGAGGTCACCTCATCGATGCTACTCGAACAGGTGTTCGATCGCTAGTTTCCGTTCGCGATCGCGAACTCCCTACCTGCGGGAGTGGTACCGCAGCGAGCTGTCGCCTCGGTGGCGCCCGGCCGATCCCGTCAGGTGGCAGGAGCTGGGGAGGCCCCGTGCCGGACGAGCGCGTCGCTCAGATCCGTGCGCCGTACCGGCGGGCATCGTCGCGGGAGAGCGTCCGCCCCGCCCCGCACACGGGGCAGCGCATCTCGTAGCGGCTGCGCAGCGGCAGGACCGGGACGAAGAACAGCGTGAACCGGGTCCGCCGGTGCACCGCGGGCTGCGGCCCCGGGTGACCGCAGGTGCCGCAGCCCAGCGCGACCAGGCCCAGTGGGCGCTCCTTGCCCGACAGCCCGAAGATGACCAGCACGTCCCCAGGTTAGGGGCGTGCGAGCTCCCGCAGCGCGGCGAGCGCCCCGGCCTCGACGAGGTCGGCGTTGATCGCGGCCCCCGCGAACGCTCCCGCGGCCGCCGCGGCCCCCACCTGCGCGCTCAGAGCGTGTTTGGAAATTCTAGTGGGTTGAGGGTGTCGTGTGTTTCTGCTGGCGGGTGGCGGGGTATCCACGGGCGATGCGGCGGGTGATGGTGTTGATCGCGGCCCAGCGGATCATGGCTTCGGATGTGGTGGGGTGGCGTTCGTAGTCTCGGGCCAGGCGTCGGTGTGCGGTGAGCCAGGCCAGGGTCCGTTCGACCACCCACCTTCGTGGGAGGACGGTGAATCCGCGCTGCTCGGGTGGCTTGCGGATGATCTCGATCGTTGTCTGCAGGATCGTGGCGGCCCAGTCGAGCAGTCGCCCGGCGAAGCCGGCGTCGGCGTAGACGAACCGCACCCTGGTGCGCAGGTAGAGGTTGAGCAGGATCGGCTTGGCGCCGTCGCGGTCCTGTACCGAGGCCGAGCACACCATCGTGGTCAGCAGCAGACCGAGGGTGTCGGTCACGATGAACCGTTTCCGTCCGCCTGTCTTCTTCCCGGCGTCGTAGCCGCGGGAGTCCTGGCCGACGGTGTCGGCGCCCTTGACCGACTGGGAATCGATGATCCCCGCACTCGGCTCCGGATCACGGCCCTCGGCGATACGTAACTGCCCCCGCACGACCGGGAGGATCTTCTCGGTGACCTTCTGCTGTTCCCACTGGTTGAAGTACCAGTAGACGGTCTGCCAGGGCGGGAAGTCCACCGGCAACGCCCGCCAGGCACACCCGGTCCGCACGACATACAAGATCGCGTCCAGCACGTCCCGACGAGCATGAGCAACAGGCCGCCCCCGCCGCGCGAGCGGCGGTAACAACGGCTCGATCACCACCCACTGGGCATCACTGGTGTCCGAGGGGTACCGGCGCGGTCGTTCCTGCATGCCGACCACGATGGAGCACCCCAGCCGTGTCGACCATCCCGACACACCCACCATTTCCAAACACGCTCTCAGATCGGTGACATTGCCCGCGAGCCACACGCCCTCGACCGTGCTGCGGCCCGTCGGGTCCGCGACGAGGTGCTGCCCCACCCCTCTCGGGTGCTCGACCGGGACCAGGCCCAGCTCGGCGAGGAAGCCGGCGCGGGCCTCCAGCCGGGTCGCCACCGCGACGACCTCGCGCGCCAGCACACCGGACGGCG
Source organism: Pseudonocardia sp. ICBG601 (assembly GCF_020496245.1). NCBI lineage: Bacteria > Bacillati > Actinomycetota > Actinomycetes > Pseudonocardiales > Pseudonocardiaceae > Pseudonocardia > Pseudonocardia sp. ICBG601. Next base: position 10,441 of record NZ_JAHLJA010000061.1, read on the forward strand.
TGACCAGCCCGGTGATCGCGCCGTCCTCCCGCACCACCTCGCTCACCGGCCCGTCGACGACGGCGATGCCGAGCGCGGCGAAACGTTCCGACTGTTCCGCGGTCGGCTCCACCGTGTGCGACACGTAGACCACGTCCGCGCTGAGCTGCCGGAACAGCAGCGCGTGGTGCGCGGAGCCGGGGGCGGTCCCGAGGACGGCGATCGGGCGGTCACGCACCTCGTAGCCGTGGCAGTACGGGCAGTGGACGACGTCGGCGCCCCACCCCTGCGCGAGTCCCGGAATCTCCGGCAGCACGTCGACCAGCCCGGTGGTGACGAGCAGCCGCCGGGCGTCGAGGGTGGTGTCGTCGGCGAGGGTCACCGTGAAACCGTCGTCGGTGCGCCGGGCGCCGACGACCTCGCCGTCGACGACCGTCCCGCCGTAGCGGCGGACCTCCTCCCGGCCGGTCGCGAGCAGCTCGGCCGGGGCGACGCCGTCGCGGGCGAACAGGCCGTGCGCGGCGGTGGCCGGTGCGTTGCGGGGCAGGCCGGAGTCGACCGCGACCACCGACCGCAGGGAGCGGGCGAGCATCATGGCCCCGTTGAGTCCGGCCGGGCCGCCGCCGATCACGACGACGTCGTGGCGCTGTGCTGTGTCCATGTGCCCAGCCTGACGAGTGGCCGGACAGGACGGCAAACATCGTTGCCGAGATAGCAAAGTGCAGAATGGGTGCATGCCCCTGCATGTCCACCACGCCGGTGACCCGGCGGGCCCGCCGGTGCTCGCGGTGCACGGTGTCACCGGCCACGGCCTGCGGTTCGCGCCGCTGTTCGCCGCCCTGCCCACCCTGCGCTGGATCTCCGTCGACCTGCGCGGGCACGGCCGTTCGCCGTGGGTCCCGCCGTGGAACCTCGAGCAGCACGTCGAGCGGGTCGCCGTGGTCGGGCACTCCTTCGGCGGAGCGGTCGCGGCCCGGCTGGCGCGGACCGCACCCGAGCGCGTCACCCGCCTCGCGCTGCTCGACCCGGCGCACGGGCTGGACCCGCAGGACATGCTGGAGTCCGCGGAGGCCGGCCGCGCCGACGAGGGGTTCGCGACCCGTGACGCCGCCCGCGCCGCCAAGGCCGCGTCCTGGAGCGGTGTGCCCGCACCGCTCGTCGACGCCGAGGTCGCCGAGCACCTGGAACAGCGCGACGGTGCCTGGCGCTGGCGCTACAGCCGGGCGGCCTTCGTCACCGCCTGGTCGGAGATGGCCCGCCCCGCCGCCGTCCCGCGGGCCGGCCTCCCGACACTGGTCGTGCCAGCCCTGCGGGCCGACTTCGTCACCGACGACTGGCTGGCCGCCTGCCGCAGTGCGCTCGGCGACGACCTCACCGTCGCCCCCGTCGACACCGGACACATGGTCTACCTCGAACGCCCCGACGAGGTCGCGGCGCTGCTGGCGGAGCACCTGCGGTGAGCGACCGCGAGGACGGGCGGCTGCGTGAGCTCGTCCGGATGCGCCGGGTGCGCGACCGCATCGACCGGGAGTACGCCAGCCCGCTGGACGTCACCGAGCTCGCCCGGGCCGAGCACGTCTCGGCGGGGCACCTGTCGCGGGCGTTCCGGGCGGCCTACGGTGAGTCGCCCTACAGCTACCTGATGACCCGGCGCATCGAGCGCGCGATGGCCCTGCTGCGCCGCGGTGACCTCACCGTCACCGAGGTGTGCTTCGCGGTCGGCGGCTCCTCGCTCGGCACGTTCAGCACCCGGTTCACCGAGCTCGTCGGAATGTCGCCGAGCGTGTACCGCGACGCCGTGCGCGACGGGACCGCGGGGCTCCCGGCCTGCGTGGCGAAGCAGGTCACCCGACCGGTCAGGAATCGAGAAGCCACGGTGGCGCCGACCTCCCTAGCGTGAACGCCATGACCGCACCCGCCATCACGATCCACGCCGGCTTCCTCCCGCACACCGACCCGGAGGCGTCGCTGGCCTTCTACCGCGACGCGCTCGGCTTCGAGGTCCGCCTCGACGTCGGCCAGGGCACGATGCGCTGGCTCACCGTCGGCCCGCCCGGGCAGCCCGACGTCTCGCTCGTCCTCGCCCCGCCCGCCGCCGATCCCGGCATCACCGACGAGGAACGCCGCACCGTCACCGAGATGATGGCCAAGGGCACCTACACCGCCGTGCTGCTCGCCAGTAACGACCTGGACGCGGCGTTCGACAGGCTCCAGGCGAGCGGGGCCGAGGTCGTCCAGGAGCCGGTCGACCAGCCGTACGGGGTGCGCGACTGTGCCTTCCGCGACCCCGCGGGCACGATGGTCCGCATCCAGCAGCGGCCCTGAACGGGCCGGACGGGGGATCCACCATGCACGCAGCCGACAGTCACGACCTCATCCGCGTGCACGGTGCGCGCGAGAACAACCTGCGCGACATCTCCGTCGAGCTGCCCAAGCGCCGGCTCACGGTGTTCACCGGGGTGTCCGGCTCGGGCAAGAGCTCCCTGGTGTTCTCGACCATCGCCGCCGAGTCCCAGCGGATGATCAACGAGACCTACAGCGCGTTCGTCCAGGGCTTCATGCCGAACCTGGGCCGCCCCGACGTCGACGTCCTCGACGGCCTCACCACCGCGATCATCGTCGACCAGGAGCGGATGGGCGGCGACGTGCGCTCCACTGTCGGCACCGCCACCGACGTCGGGGCGCTGCTGCGGATCCTGTTCAGCCGCCTCGGCAAGCCCTACGCCGGCCCGGCCAAGGCGTTCTCCTTCAACGTCGCGACGATCAGCGGCTCGGGTGCGGTGACCGTCCGGAAGAACGGCCAGCAGGTCAAACAGCGCCGCGAGTTCGAGATCGTCGGCGGCGCCTGCCCGCGCTGCGAGGGCCGCGGCTCGGTGTCCGACTTCGACCTCACCGCCCTGTTCGACGAGTCGAAGTCGATCGTCGAGGGCGCCCTGACGATCCCGAACTACTCCGTCGACGGCTGGTACGGCCGGATCTTCGCCAACTCCGGCTTCTTCCCCGGCGACAAGCCGATCAGCAGCTTCACCAAGCCCCAGCGCGACGCCCTGCTCTACAAGGAGGCCACCCGGATCAAGGTCGACGGCGTCAACGTCACCTTCGAGGGGCTGATCCCGCGGATCCAGAAGTCGTTCCTGGCCAAGGAACGCGAGGCGATGCAGCCGCACATCAGGGCGTTCGTCGACCGGGCCATCGTGTTCCGCACCTGCCCGGACTGCGACGGCACCCGGCTCTCCGAGCTCGCCCGGTCGTCGAAGATCCGGGGGATCTCCATCGCGGATGCCTGCGCCATGCAGATCTCCGACCTCGCCGACTGGGCCGGTGGCCTCGACGAGCCCTCCCTGGCCCCGCTGCTGTCCTCGCTGCGCGCGACCCTGGACTCGTTCGTCGAGATCGGGCTCGGCTACCTGTCGCTGGACCGGCCGTCCGGGTCGCTGTCCGGCGGCGAGGCCCAGCGCACCAAGATGATCAAGCATCTCGGGTCGTCGCTGACCGACGTCACCTACGTCTTCGACGAGCCCACCATCGGGCTGCACCCGCACGACATCGCCCGGCTGAACGACCTGCTGCTGCGGCTGCGCGACAAGGGCAACACCGTGCTCGTCGTCGAGCACAAGCCGGAGACGATCGCGATCGCCGACCACGTCGTCGACCTCGGGCCGCGGGCCGGCGCCGACGGCGGCCACGTCGTCTACACCGGCGACCTCGACGGGCTCCGCCGCTCCGGCACGCTCACCGGGCGCCACCTGGAGTACCGGGCGACGCTCAAGCCGACCGTCCGGACCCCGTCGGGGTACCTGGAGATCCGCCGGGCGAACCGGCACAACCTGCGGGACGTCGACGTCGACGTGCCGCTGGGCGTGCTCACCGTCGTCACCGGGGTGGCCGGGTCGGGCAAGAGCTCGCTGATCCACGGGTCGGTCGCCGGTCGCGACGGGGTGGTCGTCGTCGACCAGGGCGCGATCAAGGGATCGCGGCGCAGCAACCCGGCCACCTACACCGGGCTGCTGGAGCCGATCCGCAAGGCGTTCGCGAAGGCCAACGGCGTCAAGCCCGCGCTGTTCAGCGCCAACTCCGAGGGCGCCTGCCCGAACTGCAACGGCGCCGGCGTCGTCTACACCGACCTCGCGATGATGGCCGGGGTCGCCACCACCTGCGACGTCTGCGACGGCCGCCGCTTCGACGCCTCGGTGCTCGGCTACACCTTCGGCGGGCGCGACATCAGCGAGGTCCTCGCCATGCCGGTCGCCGAGGCGGAGAAGTTCTTCGGGGCCGGCGAGGCCCGCACGCCGGCCGCGCACAGGATCCTGGAGCGCCTCGCCGACGTCGGGCTCGGCTACCTCACCCTGGGCCAGCCGCTGACGACGCTGTCCGGCGGGGAGCGCCAGCGGCTCAAGCTGGCGGTGCACCTGGGGGAGTCCGGGGGGACCTTCGTGCTCGACGAGCCGACGACCGGGCTGCACCTGGCCGACGTCGAGCAGCTGCTCGCGCTGCTCGACCGGATCGTCGACGGCGGCCGCTCGGTGATCGTCATCGAGCACCACCAGGCCGTGATGGCACACGCCGACCGGATCATCGACCTGGGCCCCGGCGCCGGGCACGACGGCGGCACCGTGGTGTTCGAGGGGACCCCGGCCGAGCTGGTCGTGGACCGGTCGACGCTGACCGGGGAGCACCTGGCGGCCTACGTCGGCGCCTGAGGACGCCCCGCGGCACGAGGTCCGCGGCGGCCGGCCGGACCGGATCGCGGGCGGGGCCGTCGCTCTCCGGTCACCCTCCGGTGCGGCTCCCGTCCCGCAACGAGTCCCGGATCTCGCGCAGCACCGCGGTCTGCTCCTGCACCGCGGAGATGAGCGCCGCGAGCTGGTCGTCGCCGTGGCGCATCTCCTGGTAGAGCGCGCTCACCGCGTAGGCGGTGGCGGCGGTGTGGCCGTCGGTCGCCTGGGGGTAGTCCTGCGCCTTGTCGGCCGCCTCGAGGAGGTCGAGCGCGTGCTCGATGACGTGCTGCCCGCTCTCGCGGTGGCTGTGCGGTTCCGGCATGTCCGAATCGTACTCATTCCGGGTGACCCGTTCCGGGTGACGTGACTCCGGGTGACGCGGCGCGGGCGACTTCGGTCGCGGTGCGCAGGACCTTCGGCGGGTGCGCCACCGGCGGCCCACCCGGCACGCTGACCGTCGATCCCGGGGGGTCGGGAGACAGGAGTGGACCGGTGGCCGTCCCGTTCGAGCGGAAACCTGCTGGACGGCGCCGGTCCGCCGCCTATGGTCGACGGGTGCCGGTCCGTCCCGCCGTGATCTCCGCCGTGCTGATGGTCGCGGTGCTCGCCGGGGGTCTGACCGTCGTCGGGACGTACGCCGTCGCCGGGGCCCTGCAGTGGTCGCTGCTCGTCGTCGGCGTGCTGATGATCGGCTCGATCGCGGTGCGCTATCGCATGCCGCGGGTGTTCGCGGTGGTGGCCGTGCTCGGGCCGCTGGTGTCGCCGGTCGCCACCTACCTGCCGCTGGTCGGGGTGTTCGTGATCGCGACCCGGCGCCGCGCGGTGGAGACGCTTCCGGTGCTGGCCCTGGCGGTCGGGACGGCCGCGATCACGCTGTACCGCGACGCTCCCGACGGTGCCACGGCGCTCGTGCTGCTCGGCGGGGCCGTCGCGTTCCAGGGGATCTCGGCGACCGCGGGCCTGCTGACCGGGATCCGCCGCGCGATGGTCCACGACCTGCGCGAGCGGCTCGCCCGCGCCGAGGCCGATCGGGCGGTGCGTGAGGAGCAGGCCCGCGCCGACGAGCGTCGCCGGATCGCCGGGGAGATGCACGACCGGCTCGGGCACCGGCTGTCGCTGCTGTCGGTGCACGCAGGGGCGCTGGCGCTGCGTGGGGACCTGCCCGCCAGCACCGTGCGCGAGACCGCGCAGGTGCTGCGCGACACGACGCACCGCGCGATGGAGGACCTCCGCACGATCGTGCAGGTGCTGCACGAGCCCACCGGCGACGTGCCCGACGAGATCGAGGACCTCGGAGCGGTCGAGGAGCTCGTCGCCGAGGCCCGCGCGGTCGGTGCGGACGTCCGTCTCCGGTCGACGGCGCTGCTGACGGTGTGCCCGCCAGGGCGCCCGCTGGCCGGGGTCGTGCACCGGGTGGTCCGCGAGGGCCTGACCAATGCCGCCCGGCACGCGCCAGGGTCCCCTGTGGAGGTCGCCCTCGACGGGCGGCCCGGCCGGGACCTCACCGTCACCGTCACCTCGGGGACGTCTGCGGCGGGGACGACACCCGAGGGTGCCGGGACCGGCCTGGTCGGGCTGCGCGAGCGGGTCGAGACCCTCGCCGGCGGGACGCTGACCCACGGCCCGACGCCGTCGGGCCACCAGCTGCGCGCGGTGCTGCCGTGGCGGGAGGAGACGGAATGACCGCGACCGCGATCCGGGTGCTGCTCGTCGACGACGACCCGCTCGTCCGCTCCGGCCTGCGGGTGATGCTCGACGGGCACGCGCTGCCCGGCGACGGCACCGGACCGGTGCGGCGCATCCAGGTGGTCGGCGACGCCGGTGACGGCGACGAGGTGCCTGCCGCCGTCGCCGCGGGGCGGCCGCACGTGGTGCTGATGGACCTGCGGATGCGTCGCGTCGACGGCGTCGCGGCGACCCGGGAGGTGACGTCGCGGCCCGACGCCCCGACCGTCGTCGTGCTGACCACGTTCGACGCCGACGAGCACGTCGTACGGGCGTTGCGCGCCGGGGCGAGCGGGTTCCTGCTCAAGGACGCCGCGCCCGAGGGGATCGTCGACGCCGTCCGCGCCGCCGCCGACGGCGACGCCGTGCTGTCCCCGGCGATCACCCGGCGGCTGATCGGCATCGTCCGCGGCGGCGGCGCCGGGTCGGTCGACCGCCGGCGCGCCGCCCGGGCCCGGCTCGACCGGCTCGCCGACCGGGAGCGCGACGTCGCCGAGGCCGTCGCCAGGGGTGGCTCCAACGCCGACATCGCCGCCGAGCTGCACATGTCGGTGGCGACGGTGAAGTCCTACGTCTCCCGGTTGCTCCGCGAACTCGGCCTGGACAACCGGGTGCAGATCGCGCTGCTCGTCCGCGACGCGACGGACTGACCCCGCCCGGCCCACTAGCGTGGCCGGGGTGACGACGAGCGAGACGGTCGCCGGGGCGATGGCGGACGCGGCCGCGGCCTGGCTGGACACCCTGGACGACGACCGGCTCGGCCCCGCCCGGGGCGCCGGCCCGACCGGTGACGCGGGGGCCGACGCCGAGCGCCGTCGCTGGTTCTACACCCCCACCGACCACGGTGGACTGCCCCTCGCGGCCCAGACCGCGGTCCAGCAGCAGCGCGCGATGCGGTTGGTCGCGTCGGGGCTGTCCGAGGCCGGCTACGCCACCGTGGCGACGATCATGGGGCTGGAGAACGTCCTGGACCGGGCGCAGGACTGGCCGACCCGCCCGTACCGGGAGCGGTTCCGGGACCCGGCGCTCTACTACCTGCGGGTGTTCGGCGACCCGGGCGGACGCACCTGGGGCTGGCGCTTCGGCGGCCACCACGTGTCGGTGAACGCACTCGTCGTGGACGGGCGGGTGGCCGCGGCCACGCCGTGCTTCCTCGGCGCGAACCCGGCGACGACGCCGCTGCTCGGCGGAGGGGTGGCGCGACCGCTCGGACCGACCGAGGACCTGGCGCGGGAGATCGTCCGCGGCCTGCCACCCGAGCTCCTGGAGACCGTGGTCCTGCCCGGCGGGGCCCCACCGGACCTGGTGACGGCGAACCGGCCGCTGGTCGCGCCGGGCGACCGGCCGCTGCCGACCTCGGCGATCCGACGGGAGAGCCCACCCGGCCCGGTGGACCCGGTCGAGGGGACCGAGGCCGTCGCGCTGACCGGTGTGCCGCGCGGGCTCCCGGCGAACGCGCTCGACGACCGCGGCCGTGCCCTGCTGCGCCGACTGCTCTCGGCCTACCTCGACCGGGCGCCGGCTGGGGTCTCACCCGCCGCCCGCTACGACGACGACACCGCCCTCGACGAGGTCCACGTGGCCTGGGCGGGCTCGCTGGAGGCGGGGGAGCCGCACTACCACCGGCTGCAGGGGCCGCGGCTGCTGCTGGAGTGGGACAACACCCAGGGCGGCGCGGACCACGCCCACTCGGTGTGGCGGGACCCGGAGAACGACTTCGGCGTGGACCTGCTCGACGACCACCACCGGGCCTTCGCCCACCGGTGAGTCCCCTCACGACGGCCTGCGCCGCGGGGGCCCGGCGGTGAGGATCGGGGCATGTACCCGCCCCCGCCCGACCTCGCCGCGCACGCCAACGTCACCGCCGCCACCTACGACCAGGCGGCCGCCGACCCCGAGGCGTTCTGGTGTGCGCAGGCCCGCCGGCTGGAGTGGGACCGCGTGCCCGAGCAGGGCTACGACGGCAGCAGGTGGCCCGAGGTCACCTGGTTCGCCGACGGCACCCTGAACGTCGCGCGCAACTGCGTCGACCGGCACGTCGAGGCCGGTGCGGGGGACAAGGTCGCGCTGTACTGGGAGGGCGAGCCGGGGGACCGGCGCACCGTCACCTACGCCGACCTGCAGCGCGAGGTCGCCCGCTGTGCGCACGCGCTCACCGCGCTCGGGGTCGGGCGCGGCGACGTGGTCGTCGTGTACCTGCCGGTGCTGGTCGAGACCGTCGTCGTGATGCTCGCCTGCGCCCGGATCGGGGCGGTCCACTCGTTGGTCTTCGGCGGGTTCTCCCCGTCCGCGCTGCGGTTCCGGATCACCGACGGTGCCGCGAAGCTGCTGGTCACCACCGACGGCCAGTACCGCCGCGGGAAGGCCGTCCCGGTCAAGGCCAACGCCGACGAGGCCGCGTCCGGGGTGGACTCGCTGGAGCACGTGCTGGTCATCCGGCGGACCGGCTCGGAGGTCGACTGGACCCCCGGCCGCGACGTGTGGTGGCACGACGTCGTCGACACCGCACCCGAGGTCCACGAGGCGCAGGCGCACCCGGCCGAGAGCCCGCTCATGCTCGTCTACACCTCGGGCACCACTGGCACCCCAAGGGCCTGCTGCACACCATGGGCGGCTACCTCACCCAGGCGTCCTGGACGGCGTGGGCCTGCTTCGACCACAAGCCCGACGACGTCTACTGGTGCACCGCCGACCTCGCCTGGGTCACCGCGCACACCTACGAGGTCTACGGACCGCTGTCCAACGGTGTCACGCAGGTGATCTACGAGGGCACCCCGGACACCCCCGAGCCGGGCCGGCACTTCGAGATCATCGCCCGGTACGGCGTCACCGTGTACTACACCGCGCCGACCCTGGTCCGGACGTACATGAAGTGGGGTCCGGAGGTGCCCGCGCGCCACGACCTGTCCTCGCTGCGGTTGCTCGGCAGCGTCGGCGAGGCGATCAACCCCGAGGCCTGGCGGTGGTTCCACGAGGTGATCGGCGGCGGCCGCTGCCCGATCGTCGACACCTGGTGGCAGTCCGAGACCGGCGCGGCGATCTGCGCGCCGCTGCCCGGGGTGACGCCGCTGGTGCCGGGCTCGGCGACCCGGCCGCTGCCGGGCCTGTCGGTGCGGGTGGTCGACCGTGACGGGCGCACCTGCGCCCCCGGCGAGGGCGGCATCCTGGTGATCGACCGTCCGTGGCCGTCGATGGCGCGCACGGTCTGGGGCGACCCCGAGCGGTTCCGCGCGTCCTACTTCGCCGACTACGCCGAGCAGGGCTGGTACAAGGCGGACGGCGCGGTGATCGACGAGCACGGCTACGTGACGCTGCAGGGCCGCATCGACGACGTCATGAACGTCTCGGGCCACCGGCTCGGCTCGATCGAGCTGGAGTCCGCGCTGGTGAGCCACCCACGGGTCGCCGAGGCGGGCGTGGTCGGGGCGCCGGACCCGACGACCGGGCAGGCCGTGGTCGCGTTCGTGACCGTCACCGACGGCCCGACCGACGGGCTGACCGAACAGCTGCGGGCGCACGTGGCCCGGGAACTGGGGCCGGTCGCCCGGCCCCGCGAGGTCGTCCTCGTCGCGGAGCTGCCGAAGACCCGGTCGGGCAAGATCATGCGACGGCTGCTGCTCGACGTGACCGCCGGGCGCGAGCCCGGCGACACGACGTCGCTGGTGGACCCGGCCGCCTTCGTGGAGCTGGCGGCCGGGTACCGCCGGACCTGAGTCGGGCCGTGGTCGACGTAGCCGTCCTCCCGGTGGAGTCTGCCCGGAGTCGCTAGCGTCTCGCGGCATGATCGGTGCTGCGGACACCCGCGAGACGGCGACCGCGATGGCCGAGGCCGCGCGTGCCTGGCTCGACACCCTCGACCCGGGCCGGCAGGAGACGGCCGTCGGGCACGCCCCGACCGGTGACGACGACGCCGACGCCGAGCGCCGCCGCTGGTTCTACACCCCCACTGACCACGGTGGACTGACCTTCCACGACCAGCTCCCGCCGCAGCAGCGGGCCGCGATGAAGCTCGTCGGCTCGGGGCTGTCGCGGGGGCGTACGTGACCGTCGCGACGGTGATGGGGCTGAGAGTGAACGTCTGGAGAACGCTCCTCGACCACACCGAGGGCTTCGTGACGCTGTTCGACCGCACCCGCGGCCGCGACCCGCAGATGTACTACCTGCGGGTGTTCGGCGAGCCGGGGGACATCGGGACCTGGGGCTGGCGCTTCGGCGGGCACCACGTGTCGATCAACATGCTGGTCGTCGACGGGGTGGTGGTCGCCTCCACCCCGTGCTTCCTGGGTGCCGACCCGGCGACCTCCGAGCTCCTCGGCGACGCCGTGCTCCGCCCGCTGGGCCGGGTCGAGGACCTGGCCCGCGACCTGGTCCGCGCGCTGCCGGCCGAGCTGCGCGAGCGGGCGGTGCTGCTCGACAAGGCGCCGCCCGACCTCGTCGCGGCCAACCGCACCGACCCGCAGGAGGGTGACAACTGGATCCCGCTGGCGGGGATCTGGCGCACCCGGGCGTTCGCCGACCCCGAGCAGCAGCGTGCGCTCGACGACATGAGCGAGGCCATCGAGGAGCGGGCCGCGTTCACCGACGCGCAGAAGGAGGCCGTCGCGCTGTCGCGCACCCCGGCCGGCGTGCCGGCGTCCGACCTGGACGCCGAGGGCCGCGAGATGCTGCGCGCACTGCTGGGCACCTACCTGGAGCGGGTCGCCGAGCCGCTGCAGCCGATCTCCCGCTACGACGACGCCGCCGCGCTCGACGCCGTGCACCTCGCCTGGGCGGGACCGCTGGAGACGGCGCCCCGAACTACTACCGCGTCCAGGGACCACGGCTGCTCATCGAGTGGGACAACACCCAGCGCGACGCCAACCACGCCCACTCCGTGTGGCGCGACCCGTCGGCGGACTTCGGGCTCGACGTGCTCGGCGCGCACCGGGCGGCGCACCACCTCGGCCGAGGCGGTCAGTCCCGGTAGGCGGGTGCCCGGCTCGGGCCCTCCCGGTGGTCACGCTCCAGCAGCGGCCGCCACCGCGGCGCGACCAGGGTGGACAACACCACCACGCTGGTGGAGCGGGCCACCAGCGGGGAGCGGCCGAGCGCGAGCAGGGTGTCCTGCAGGTCCTCGTGCGACGACGCCGCGAGCCGGCACATCACGTCCGACGAGCCGGTGGTCGCGTACGCCTCGGTGACCGCGGGCAGCGCCGCGAGCTCGGCGGCGACGTCGCCCAGCTCGCCCTGCGCGATCTCCAGCGTCACGAACGCCTGCACGCCGTACCCGGCAGCCGGGAGGTCGACGTCCGGGCCGTACCCGGTGACGACCCCGGCACGTTCCAGCCGGTCCAGCCGTGCCTGCACCGTCCCGCGGGCGACCCGCAGCGTGCGCGAGAGCTCCAGCACCCCGGCCCGCGGCCGGTCGCGCAGCGCGGCGAGCAGGTCGACGTCGAGGGCGTCCAGGGACAGCACCTGGCGAGCCTATCGTTGGCAAGATGTTGGCAAGCGTTGACAAGCTTGCGCAACGAACGGCACGCTCCCTCCGTGGCACCCACCCTGACCGATGTCGCCCGGGCGGCGGGCGTCGCCCTGTCCACGGCTTCGCGGGCCTTCTCCGACCCGGACCGGCTCGGCGCCGACACCCGCCGGAAGATCCTCGCCGCGGCCCAGGAGCTGGGCTACGCACCGCGGGCCGTCGAGACGTCGCCGGCACCCGCCACCTTGACCGTCGCCGCGATCGTCCCGGACATCGCCAACCCGGTCTTCTCCCGTTTCGTGAAGGCGGCGCAGGCCCGGGGCAGGCAGAGCCGGACGACGGTGGTCGTCGCCGACACCGACTACGACCCGGAGCGCGAGCGCGAGACCATCGCCGACCTGCGCGGCCGGGTCGACGGCGTCGTCGTCCACTCGTCGCGTCTCGACGGGGCCGAGGTGCTCGACCTGGTCGGGGCGACGCCGTCGGTGCTGGTCAACCGGGAGGTCGCGGGCGGGCACTGCGTCACCGCCGACTCCGAGCAGGGGCTGCGCCAGACCGTCGACCACCTCGACGCGCTCGGGCACCGCCGGATCGCCTACGTCCAGGGCCGCCGGGACTCCTGGTCCAATCAGCACCGCACCGGGCTGCTCCGCGCGCTGGTGGCCGAGTACGGCCTGGAGCTGGACCTGCTCGGCTGGCACACCGAGACCGTCGACGGCGGTACCGCGGCCGCCGCCCGGGTCCTCGCCAGCGGCGCGACCGCGGTCGTGGCCCACAACGACCTCGTCGCCCTCGGCCTGCTCACCGGCGCCCGCGCGCTCGGCGTGCGGGTGCCCGACGACCTGTCGGTCGTCGGCTTCGACGACATCCCCTTCGCCGCGTTGTCCGATCCGGGCCTGTCCAGCGTCGCCACCCCGATGGACCGCGCCGGGACGCTCGCCCTGGAGATCCTCGGCCGGGCTGCCGTCGGCGAGCGGACCGCGCCGCGTGCCATCCGTCTGCCCACCCATCTCGTCGTCCGCGGCACCACCGCCCCGGTGCGCGTCGCCCTGGAGGTCACCCCGTGAAGATCGTCGTCGCCGACCAGAACCTGCTCGGGGTCCGTGCCGAGGTGGAGGCCGGGCTCCCCGTGGGCAGCGAGATCGTCTGGCCCCCGGCGCGCGACACCGCCGCCGTCGCCGAGGCGGTGGCCGGCGCCGAGGTCCTGATCGGCGGGCGGTGCCCGAAGGAGGTCGGCGTGGCCGGGCCGGACCTGCGGCTGGTGCACGCGGCCGGTGCCGGGACCGACGGGATCGTGGTCGACGCGCTGCCCGTCGGGTGCGTCGTCGCGAACACCTTCCACCACGAGGACTCGATCGCCGAGTACGTCCTCGCGTCCACGATCCTGCTGCGCCGCGGGTTCCTCGCCCAGGACCGCGCGCTGCGGGCGGGGGAGTGGCCCACCCCGGCCTACGACCCGTCCGCGCCATGGGTGGACTCGCTGTCCGGTGCCGTCGTGGGCCTCGTCGGTTTCGGGCACATCGGGGCCCGCGTCTGGGACCGGTTGCGTGCACTCGGCGCCCGCGGTGTCGCGGTGACCCGGCGCGGCGCGGTCGATGCGACCGCCACCGGCCTGGACTGGGCGGGCAGCACCGCCGACCGGCTGGGTGAGCTGCTCGCCGTCGCCGACGTCGTCGTGGTCAGTGCGCCGCTGACCCCGGAGACCGAGGGGCTGCTGGGCGCATCCGAGCTCGCCGCGATGCGCCCCGGAGCCGTACTGGTCAACGTCGGCCGTGGCCCGCTCGTCGACGAGCACGCGCTCTACGCGGCCCTGCGCGACGGCGCCATCGGCGGTGCCGCGATCGACGTCTGGTACGGCTACCCGCCCGCCGGGAGCACCCACGCCGCGCCGTCGTCGCTGCCCTTCGCCGAGCTGGGCAACGTGCTGATGACCCCGCACTCGTCGGGACTGACCCGCCAGACCTTCCTCGGCCGGGCCGCCGACATCGGCGCGAACGTGCATCGGCTCGTCGCCGGCGAGGAGCTGCGCGACGTGGTGGCGGTGGCCCGGTGAGCGACCGCATCGTCGCGGCCGAGGTCCTCCTGACCTCACCCGGGCGCAACTACGTCACGCTGAAGCTCACCACCGCCGACGGCGTCGTCGGCTGGGGCGACGCGACCCTCAACGGCCGCGAGCTCGCCGTCGCCGCCTACCTGCGCGAACACCTGTGCCCGCAGCTCGTCGCCCGGGACCCCGGGCGCATCGAGGACACCTGGCAGTACCTCTACCGGGGCGCCTACTGGCGGCGCGGCCCGGTCACCATGACCGCGATCGGCGCCGTCGACCTCGCACTGTGGGACATCCTCGGCAAGACCGCGGGGCTGCCGGTGTACCGGTTGCTCGGCGGCGCGGTGCGGGACCGGGTGCGCGCCTACACCCACGCCACCGGCTGGGAGACCGCGCAGCTGTGCGACGCCGTCGACGCGGCCGTCGAGCGCGGGTTCTCCGCGGTCCGCGTCCAGACCGGGGTGCCCGGCCTCGACACCGTCTACGGCGTCGGTCGTGGCCCGGGCTACGAGCCCGCCGGCCGGGGCACCGTGCCCGCCGAGGAGACCTGGGACACCGCGGCCTACCTGCGCCACGCACCGGCCGCGCTCGCCGAGGTCCGGGCGCACACCGGGCCGGAGCTGGCGCTCCTGCACGACGCCCACCACCGGCTCACCCCGATCGAGGCGGCCCGGCTCGGCCGCGCGCTGGAGCCGGTCGACCTGTACTGGCTCGAGGACGTCACTCCGTGCGAGAACCAGGAGGTCCTGCGCCGGGTCCGCGCCCACACCACGACCCCGCTCGCGATCGGCGAGGTGTTCTCCACGATCTGGGAGTTCCAGCAGCTGATCACCGAGCAGCTCATCGACCACGCCCGGGCCGCCGTCACCCACGCCGGCGGGATCAGCTCCCTGCGCCGGCTCGCGGCACTGGCCGACCCGTGGCAGGTCCGGATCAGCCCGCACGGCCCGTCGGACGTGTCGCCGGTCGCGATGGCCGCGGCCCTGCACGTCGCGCTCGCGACGCCCAACCACGGGATCCAGGAGTACATGGGTCACCCCGGACCGGCACACGAGGTGTTCCGGCACGCCTGGAGCTGCGTCGACGGCCACCTGCACCCCGGCGACGCCCCCGGGCTCGGTGTCGACGTGGACGAGGCGCTCGCCGCCCGGTTCCCCTACGAGCCCGCCCTGCTGCCGGTCGCGCGCCGTCGCGACGGCTCGATGACGGACTGGTGAGGGCCGTGCCGGCCCGGCAGCACCCCGGAATCGTCCACCTCGGACTGTCCAACTTCCACCGCGCCCACCAGGCCGTGCACACCGCCGCCGCGCTCGACGCGGCCGACGGGCCCTGGGGGGTCCTGGGCGTGGCGCCGCGCAGCACCGCCGTCGCCGACGCCATGGTCGCCCAGGACCTGCGCTACGCCGTCGTCGAGATCTCCCCGGCGGGGGAGCGCGCCGTCGTCCCGGCCGTGCACACCGGGGTGCGGGTCGCCGCCCGGGAGCCGGACGCGGTGCTGGCCGCGCTGTCCGCCCCCGGCACCCGGATCGTCTCGCTCACGGTGACCGAGCACGGCTACACGCTCGACCCGGTCACCGGCGGGCTCGACCTCGACCACCCCGGTGTCCGCGCCGACCTGCGCGGTGACGCCGCTCCGGGCACCGCGATCGGCCTGGTCGCCCGTGGGCTGCTGCACCGGGCCCGCGCCGGCGCGGCTCCCGTCACCGTGCTGAGCTGCGACAACCTGCTCGGCAACGGCGACACCACCGCCCGGCTGGTGCACGGGTTCGCCCACGCCATGGCCCAGGCCGAGCGCGAGGAGCTCACCGCCTATCTGGCCGGGGTGACCTTCCCGAACAGCATGGTGGACCGGATCGTCCCCGCGACCACGGACGCCACCCGGGCCGCCGCCGCCCGCCTCACCGGTGTCGACGACGCCGTCCCGGTCCCCGCCGAGCCGTTCAGCATGTGGGCGCTGGAGGACCGGTTCGCCGCGGGCCGCCCGGCCTGGGAGTCGGCCGGTCGCGGTGTCCCGGGCGCGGTGTTCACCGACGACGTCGCCGGCTACGAGCTGCTCAAGCTGCGGCTGCTCAACGGCACCCACTCGCTGCTGGCCTACCTCGGCGCACTGGCGGGGCAGGACCTCATCCCCGGTGCCATGGCGCACCCGGCCGTCCGCGCCGCTGCCGAGCGGGTCCTGCACGACGAGTACCGGCCCACCGTCCCGGTGCCCGCGGGCGTCGACATCGACGCCTACGCCGCCCGGCTGGTGGAGCGCTGGTCGAACACCGCGCTCGGCCACCGCACCCGCCAGGTCGGCTCGGACGGCTCGCTGAAACTCGCCCAGCGGGTCCCGGGCCCGGCGGCCGAGCACGTGGCCGCCGGACGCATGCCCCATCACCTGGCGCTCACCGTCGCCGCGTGGCTGGCCTGCGTCGCGCCGCCGCCGGGGTACGACCCCGGCCCGCATGCCGCCGCGATGCACGAGCCGGCCCGCGAGCGGCTCGCCGCCACGGCGACCGGCCCGGCCGCGGACCACGTCCGTGCGGCCTGCGCACTGCTCGGCGGCGAGCCCGGACCCGGGTTCGCCGACCGCGTCACCGACCTGTTCATCGTCCTGACCCGGCACGGCGTCGACGACGCCGTCGCCGAGGCCGCTGGTGGGAGGACCGCCGCATGACCGCTCCCGTGATCCCGGATCGCACCCGCGCGGCCGTGCTGCATGCCGCCTTCGACCTCCGGGTGGAGGACATCCCGGTCGTCCGGCCCGCACCCGGGGAGGTGCTCGTCGCCGTGGAGGCGGTCGGGGTCTGCGGTTCCGACGTCCACTACTTCACCGACGGGCGCAACGGCCGCAACGTGCTGCGCGCCCCGATGGTGCTCGGGCACGAGGCGGCCGGTGTGGTCGTCGAGCTGGGCGACGACGTCGACGGTCCCGCCGTCGGGACCCGGGTCGCGGTGGAGCCCGCCGTCGGGTGCGGGACGTGCCCGACCTGCCGCTCGGGTGCCTACCACCTGTGCCCCGCAGGCACCTGCCTCGGCTCGCCGCCCACGCACGGGGCGATGTCGGGCTACCGGGTGGTCCCTGCCCGCGCGGTGCACCCGCTGCCCGACACCCTCGACACCGAGACCGCTGCCCTGGTCGAGCCGCTCGCCGTGGCCGTGCACGCGGTGCGCCGCGCCGGGGTCGTGACCGGGCACCGGGTACTGGTCACCGGGGCGGGGCCGATCGGTGTGCTGGTCGCGCAGGTCGCGCGGGCCGCCGGGGCGCACGACGTCGTCGTCACCGATGTGCACGACGCCCGGCTCGACCGTGCAGCCGCGCTCGGCGCGACCGCCGTCGTCAACACCGCCCGCGACGACCTGCCGGCCGCCGCCTTCGACCGTCTGCTGGAGTGCTCCGCGGTGCCCGCCGCGCTGTGGCAGGGCATGCACGCGCTCGCCCCGGCGGGCCGGGCGACCGTCGTCGGGCAGGCGCCGCCGTCCGTCGACGGCCTGCCGCTGGCACTCATGCAGCGCTGGGAGATCGACCTGAACGCCTCCTTCCGCTCGGCGCACGCGTTCCCGACCGCCGTCGGGCTCGCCGCATCCGGCCGGGTGGACCTCGCCGGTGTGCTCACCGGCCGGTTCGCCCTCGACGAGGCACCCGCCGCGCTCCGTGCCCCGGGTGCCGATCCGCGCCACCTGAAGGTCGTCGTCCGTCCGCGCGGATGAGCGACCCACCCCACCCGTCGACCACCGCCCCGTAGCGGGGCCCGATCCATCCGAGGACGTATGGACACGAGCGGAACCACACCGGACAACACGGTCAGGGCCGACGACCGCCCTGCCGACCCGCGGGCGACCCGCAGGGCCGCGTGGGCAGGCCTGGTAGGCACCACCCTGGAGCAGTACGACTTCGTCATCTACGGCACCGCGTCCGCGCTGGTGTTCTTCCCCAACATCTCCCCGGCGGCCGGCATCCTGGCCAGCTTCTCCGCCTACGCCGTCGGGTTCCTCGCCCGGCCACTGGGCGGGCTGTTCTTCTCCCGCTACGGCGACCGGCTCGGCCGCAAGCGGATCCTCGTCGTCACCCTGATGCTGATGGGCGGCTCGACGTTGCTGATCGGGTTGCTCCCGACCTACGGGACGATCGGGGTGCTCGCCCCGGTGCTGCTGGTGCTCTGCCGGTTCCTGCAGGGGTTCGGGGCCGGCGCCGAGCAGGCCGGCGCCGCGACCCTGCTCACCGAGACGGTCGGTCGTGGCCGCCGGGGCCGCTACGCCTCGCTGGTCATGGTGGGTGCGGCGCTGGGTACCGCGCTGGGCGCGGTGGTCTGGGTCGCGGTCCAGCAGCTCGGCCAGGAGGCGCTGCTCGCGTGGGGCTGGCGGCTGGTGTTCGCGTCCAGCCTGGTCGTCACCGTCGTCGCCATGATCATCCGGCGCAGGCTCGACGAGAGCCCGGTCTTCACCGAGCTGAAGGAGACCCACGTCGCGCCGCGCCGACCGGCGGGCGAGGTGTTCCGGCACGGGCGGCGGCCGATGCTGCTGGTTCTGTTCATGAACGTCGGCGCCAGCGCGCAGTCCTACACCTTCCAGGTGTTCGTCGCGTCCTACCTGGTGTCCTCGATCGGTGTGGACGCGTCGTTCGTGCCGCAGGTGCTCCTGGTCGGGGCGATCTGCGGGGGCATCGCGGCCTTCGGGTTCGGGGCGCTGTCGGACCGGTTCGGGCGCCGTCCGGTCTACTCGACGATCCTCGCCGCCATGGTCCTCCTGCCGGGACCCGCGTTCATCGCGTTCGGCACCGGGAACCGGGCCGCGATCGTCGTGACCATGATCGTGAGCTTCGTCCTGGCGGTGAACGGCGCCGTCGGGGTCCAGATGAGCTGGTTCCCCGAGCTGTTCGGCAACCGCTACCGCTACGCCGGTGTCACCCTGGGCCGGGAGTTCTCCTCCGCGCTCGGGGGTGGGGGTGGCGCCGCTGATCTGCGCCGCCCTGATCGGGGCGTTCGCCGGGTCGTGGATCCCGGTGGCGGTCTACATGTCGGGCATGGCGGTCATCAGCCTGGTCGCGGCCCGGATGGCGCCGGAGACGGTCGACCGGGACCTGACCGTGCCGCAGGATGCGGGCGCGGTCGTCCCGGCCGACGGCGCGCCGGTCCGCTGAGCGACGGTGCCCGCCCCTCGCGGCGGGCGGGCACCGGGTCTCAGGCCGCCGGCACCGGGCCGCGGCGGGCGAAGTCCGGGGCCGCTCCGGACGGAACCCCACGCCGACGAGGTAGGCGGGCACGATCTGCAGCGCCGGGACGCGATGCATCAGCCGCAGCAGCGGAACCGGGGGACCGTCGCGCCGCCCCGTCAGCGCCGGGCCGGCCATGGTGCGGTGCATGATCCGCTGGAGGCCCTGGACCAGCACCGTCGGGAGCAGTCTGCGGTTGCGGACCCGGCCGAGGTCCCGCTCGGTGAGGGTGCCCCGCTGCAACGGGGCGGCGAGCAGGGTCGCGGTGGCCACCGCGTCCTGGATCGCGAGGTTGATCCCGACGCCGCCGATCGGGGACATCGCGTGCGCGGCGTCGCCGATGCAGAGCAGCCCGTCGACGTGCCAGCGGCGCAGCCGGTTGAGCTTCACGTCGAGGTGCTTCACCTCGTCCATCGAGGCGATGTCGCTGACCCGGTCGGCGTACTCCGGCATCAGCTCGGCGAGGTCGGCCCGGAACGCCTCGATCCCCGCGGCGCGCAGCCGCGCGTCGGCGCCCTTGGGTGCCATGTAGCCGATCTGGTAGTAGCCCTCGCGCGGGATGACGACCGCGAAGCGCCCGTTCCCGATCCGCGGGCGGAGGGAGGCGTGCATCTCCTCGGGGCGGCGCGGCAGCCGGAACCACCAGGTGTCGAACGGGACGTCGTACTCGGTCACGGGCAGGCCGGAACCGTCCCGCAGGATCGAGTGCCTGCCGTCGCAGGCGACCGTGAGGTCGGCCCGGATCTCGCCGGTGGTCTCCTCGCCGGGCGCGGTCGTCGTCGCGTACCGGACGCCGGCGACCCGCCCGTTCTCCCGGAGCAGCGAGGTGGCGCGGGTGTCGAGCCGGAGATCGAAGGTGGGTTCGTCGGCGGCGGCGTCGGCGAGCAGGTTCAGCAGGTCCCACTGCGGGACGAGCGCGATGTAGGGGTGGCGGACCCCGATCCGGCGCAGCAGCGACAGGTTCCCGATCCGCTGCGCGCCGCCCCGCCCCTCGGGGATCACGACCTCCTCGACCCGGCTCTGCGGCAGCGCGGCGAACCGCTCGCCCAGCCCCAGGTCGTCGAGCAGGTCCAGGGTGGTGGGGTGCACGGTGTCCCCGCGGAAGTCCCGCAGGAAGTCGCCGTGCTTCTCCAGCACGGTCACCTCGACCCCGGCCCGGGACAGCAGCAGGCCCAGCATCATCCCGGCCGGGCCGCCCCCGACCACACAGCACGTCGTCCGCTCCGACATCATGCCCCCTCATTTCAACTGGCGTTGAATTAAGGCGAGTATGCGCCTGCGGGGACCGTCGCGCAATCGGTGTGACCTGCCGTGCTCAGCCGCCGAAGCGGCCCCGGGCCGACTCCGGGATCAGCGGCCGCTCGCCCCGGACCCGCAGCTCCTGCACCGCCCAGGTGTTGCCGTCGGGGTCCGCGAAGCCGAAGAAGGTGCCGCCGTCGCGCTCGTCGAGCACCGTCACCTCGCTGCACTCCACCCGCGTCCGACGAGCTCGTCGCGCGCGGCCCGGGCGTCGGCGACGCAGAGCTGCAGCCCGCGCATCGAGCCCGGCGCCATCTCGTTCTGTGCCGGCAGCGAGCCGACGACGATCGAGCAACCCGAGCCCCGCGGCGTCAGCTGGGCGATGTGCATGTGCTCGGTGCGGGTGTCGTGGTCCAGGTCGAAGCCGACCCGGTCGCGGTAGAAGGCGACCGCGGCGTCGAGGTCCGACACCGGCAGCACGACGACCTCGAGTGTCCAGTCCATGGTGGGTCCTCTCAGGAGTGCGCCGCGGCGCGGAAGGAGTGCAGGAGCGCGGGACCCTCGGGCCCGTCCCACATCACCTGGGTCAGCAGCAGGGAGATCACACCGCTCGACGGGTCGGAGCGCCAGCCGGTGCCCAGGCCGCCGTCCCAGCCGTAGCGTCCGCCGTCCTCGACGGCCAGGCCCAGGCCCCAGCCGCAGCCGTCGTCGAGGAACGGGGCGGCACCGGCCCGCTGCGCGGTGCTCAGCCGGTCGGAGGTCAGCTCGGCCACCGCGCCGGGGGACAGGACCGGGCTGCCGCCCGCGCGCAGGGCCCGGGTGAACGCGAGCAGGTCGTCCAGGGTGGAGACCAGGCCACCGCCTCCGGAGGGGAACACCGGCGGGGTCGACCACGCGCCGTCGACCGGGTCGGTCACGGTGAAGCCGCCGCCGGGTGCGGCGGCCAGCAGCGGGACGAACCGGTCCCGGTCGGCGGCGGGCACCGAGAAGCGGTGTCGCGCATGCCGAGCGGGGCGAACACCCGCTCGGCGAGCACCGTCGCGAGGTCGGTGCCGCAGCGGCGGGCCAGCAGGACACCGAGCAGGTCACCGGAGGTGTGGTACAGCCAGCGCGACCCGGGCTGTGCGACGAGCGGCACCGCGGCGAGCCGCGCGGTCCAGGTGTCGGGGTCGGGGAGCGGGTAGGACCCGGGTGGTCCGTCGCTGCCGAGCCCTGCGGTCGCGCGCTGCACCGGCAGCTCGGCCGGGGGCCGGGGGAGCATCCCGATCCCGCAGCGGTAGGTCAGCAGGTCGTACAGGGTGATCGGCCGGCGCGCGGGGACGGTGTCGTCGAGCCCGGCGGCCTCGTGACGCAGCACCCGCGGCGCGGCGAACTCCGGCAGCCACGCCGCGACCGGCTCGTCGAGGTCGAGCATCCCGTCCTCGACGGTGCGAGCGCGGCGACCGCGACGACCGGCTTGGTGACCGAGGCGATCCGCACGATCGTGTCGCGGCGCAGCGGGTGTCCGGCGCCGTCGTCGCCGAGGACGTGCACCCCGGTGCCGTGCCGGGGATGGTCGACGGCCGCGACGAGTCCGGGGACGCACCCGGTGGCGACGGCGTCGCGCAGGATCTGGGCGGTGGGGTCCAGGGTGACGGGCACGGGGGCCTCCCGGGGTCGGTGGTCTCACCCCTCTCGACCGCGGTGGCCCCGCGAACTCATCGCTTGATGCCGACCCCGCCCACGATGCACCGCTGCACCGGGTCCTCGCCGCGCAGCTGCGGACCGTCGGGCCACCACCGGTAGCAGGGGACGATGCCCGGGTCGACCAGATCGAGGCCGGGGAACAGCCCGGTGATCTCGGCGAGGGTGCGGAACCGGCCGCTGCCCATCGGGCTGTGCACGAAGACCTGCTCCATCCGCCGGGCCAGCTCGCTGTCGGCGTTCTCCGGGTCGAAGAAGTGCGCGATCGCGACGACGCTGCCCGGGGCGAGCCGCTCGACGTAGCGGGCCATGATCGCCTGCGGGTCCACGGCGTCGTCGAAGTGGTGGATGGTGCCGATCTGGAACAGCGCGACCGGCTGGTCGAGGTCCAGGAAGCCCTGCACCGACGGGTCGGCCAGCACCGACTCCGGCTCGCGGATGTCGGCGGCGGAGAAGCGGGTGAACTCGTTGTCCTCCAGCAGCGCCCGGCCGTGCGCGATGACGGTCGGGTCGTTGTCGACGTAGGCGACCCGGGCCTCGGGCTGGAGCCGCTGGACCACCTGGTGGGTGTTCTCCGCGGTCGGCAGGCCGGAGCCGCAGTCCAGGTACTGGGTGATGGAGGTCTGGGTGGCGACGAAGCGCGCCGCCCGGATCAGGAACGCCCGGTTGTCGACGGCGAGCAGGTTGACCTCGGGGGCGATCTTGCGGACCCGCTCGATGGTCTCCCGGTCGACCTCGTAGTTGTCCTTGCCGCCGAGGGCGTAGTCGTAGACCCGGGCGATGCTGGCCTTGGTCGTGTCGATGTACGCGGGAGCGCGACCCTCGGTCGGCTGGGCCATCGGCGGAGTCCTCACTGCCGTCGTCGGCGGCGTCGCGCCGGTGCGTCGGTCGGTGCCCGGACGACGCCCGTCGTGGCGCCGATCACCGGTGCGGTCACCGTAGCGGACCGACCCGATCGGGCACGCACCGTCACCGTCCGGACGTGTCCCGTGATCGAGACCGCTGACGACCTGCGGAACCGTTGTGTAGGCTCGGTCACCCGATCGGCAGTCCCCCGCAACCGCAGGAGCCCGTCCCGGTGGTCCCCAGCCCGAACAGCCCCACCCCGCCCGGTGCCGACCGCGGCCCGACCGCGCGGCGCATCGTGCTCGGATCACACCTGCGCCGGCTGCGGGAGCGCGCGGGCATCTCCCGGACCGACGCGGCGTACGCGATCCGCGGCTCGGACTCGAAGATGAGCAGGCTGGAGTCGGGCAAGGTCGGGTTCAAGCAGCGCGACGTCGCCGACCTGCTGACGATGTACGGCGTCGCCGAGGGCCCCGAGCGCGACCAGGTCCTGTCGATGGCCGAGGAGAGCAACTCCAGCGGCTGGTGGGCCCGCTACAACGACGTCGTCCCCGGCTGGTTCGAGGACTTCGTGGGTCTGGAGGCCTCGGCGTCGCGCATCTCGTCCTACGAGCTGCTGTTCGTCCCGGGGCTGCTGCAGACCGAGGAGTACGCTCGCGCGGTCGTCAGCGACGGACACACCGACCTGCCGCCCGTCGAGCGGGCCGACGTCGAGAAGCGCCTGGAGGTGCGGCTGCGACGCCAGCGCGTGCTGCACCGCAAGGACGCACCGACCTTCTGGACCGTGCTCGACGAGGCCGTGCTGCACCGACCGGTCGGCGGGGAGGAGAGTCTTCCGTGCCCAGCTCGACCACCTCATCGAGCTGTCGTCGCTGCCGAACGTCGTCGTCCAGCTGCTGCCCTGGGACCTGTCCGGCTACGGCGCCGAGCACGCCTTCACCATGCTGCGCTTCGCCGAGCCCGAGCTGCCCGACCTGGTCTACCTCGAGGAGATGACCGGGGCCTCCTATCTGGACAAGCGGGCCGACGTCGAGCGCTACGGCCGTTCGATGGACCGGCTCACCATCGACGCGCTCAGCCCGGCCGAGGCCAAGCAGGCACTGAGCAAGCTGCGCGCCGAGCTCTGACCTGCACCGACGTCGCTCCCGGGCGACGAGCGGCGCCCGTCTTCGGGCCCCGGGCACCACGCTCCGACGTCGACCGCCCACGGCCCGTGCACCGCAGTCGGGCGCGGACGGGCGACCGTCGGGCGCGTTCCGTCCTGTTTTGCACGACCGAGCCGCTTGCCCACTGCTAGCGTTTGACGCAACGGAGAATGCATATGCAGATGAGGTGAGCATTCGCATGGACCAGATGCACCTGAGCGGCCCCGCGGCGATCGATTCGCTGACGTGGCGCAAGAGCGTGCGCAGCGGCTACCAGGGCAACTGCGTCGAGCTCGCCGTCGTGACCGGAGGGACCGTGGCCGTCCGCAACTCGCGGGACCCGCACGGCACCGTGCTCGCCTTCCCGGCCACCGAGATGGCCGCCTTCTGACCTCGATCAGGAACGGCGAGCTGGACGACCTCGCCTGAGCGTCCGCCGACCTCCCGCGGGCGGCCGGCCGCCCGCGGTGAGCCGAGAATGATCTTCTCGGTGTAGGAAGGAACGGTGAGCCGTTCCGATCAGGCCCCGTCCTACCGCGGGGCCAGCGCCCACTACCTGTCCCCGGCGCGACGGGACCCGGTCAAGGTCGGTTCCGAGGAGCCGGTCACCCGGCGGGTCATCGCGAACGCGCTGGCCGCGTTGCACCTGCGGCCCGGCGCCCCCGTCGCCGTGCTCGACGTCGGGTCCGGCACCGCCGACGGGTTCGCCCTCCTCACCCGCCCGGAACCGGCGCCGCGCCGATCGTCGCGGAGGACCGGCTGCGCTACGTCGGCCTCGACGTCGACCCGGAGATGGTCGCCACCGCACGGGACACCGTCGGCTCGCCGTCGGCGTCGTTCGTGCTCGGCGACGACGTGCGCGACGCGCTGCCCGACGGTGCGTTCGACCTGTACCTGTCCTGCGGCGTCCCCTACTCCCACCTCACCCGCGACGAGCTCGTCGCCGCGCTGGGGTCGGTGCTGGCCGCCGTGGCGGCCCGGGGCCGACGGGCGGCGGTCGTCGTCGACGTCCTCGGCCGGTACTCGGTGGAGTGGCAGCCCCGCTGGGACACCGAGCGCTGGGACTACGCGATGAGCTTCTTCGCCGGCGGCGGCGAGGCGATCTCCGAGCCGATGACGTTCTACGGCCGTGCCGAGCTGGACGCCACCGTCGACGCGGCGCTGGCCGGCAGCGGCGCGCGGCTGGTGTCGCGCACCGCCGTCGACCGGTCGGTCCTGGTCGGGCGGCACACCGCCACCGGCACCTTCCACCCGTCGGTGCCGCGGTTCCGGACCCTGCTGAACGACCTGGTCCGCGACCCGTCCCGGGTCGACCCCGACGACCTCCGGTTCACCCCGGCGACCGAGGGAGCACCGGAGGAGGCGTTGGCCTGGCTGCGCGGGTTCGCCGACCGGTGGAACGGCGTCCTGGAGCCGTACCGGGGGGCCGGCCCCCTCGCCGGGGCCGAGGCCGCCCGGCTCGCCGGGACCCTGCTCGGACTCGAACGGGCCGCGGGCCCCGGCCTGGGCGTGGGTCACTCGCTGACCATGACGCTGGTGGCCGAGCCCGCCTGAGCACGGCCCCGCCGCTCAGTGGTGCCGTCGGTCAGGGGCGGGAAGCGGTTCGGGCCCTCGTCCTGCTCGAACATCTCCGCGGCGGGCCCGACGATCAGCCGGTCCGGCGGGGAGGCCACCCCGGTGTCCTTGCCGGGGTAGTCGAACAGGCCCAGGACGTGGCGCATCGCCTCGAGCCGCGCGCGCTTCTTGTCGTTGCTCTTGATCACCGTCCACGGGGCGTCCTTGGTGTCGGTGTAGAAGAACATCGCCTCCTTCGCCTCGGTGTAGGCCTCCCATTTGTCCAGCGAGGCCAGGTCCATCGGGGACAGCTTCCACTGGCGCACCGGGTCGACCTGGCGGATGAGGAAGCGGGTGCGCTGCTCGTCGCGCGAGACCGAGAACCACAGCTTCACCAGATGGATCCCGGACCGGACGAGCATCCGCTCCAGCTCCGGGGTGGCCCGCAGGAACTCCATGTAGGAGCGGGGGTCGGTGAAGCCCATGACCCGCTCGACGCCGGCCCGGTTGTACCAGGACCGGTCGAACAGCACGATCTCCCCGGCCGAGGGCAGGTGCGCCACGTAGCGCTGGAAGTACCACTGGCCGGCCTCGCGCTCGGTCGGCTTCTCCAGCGCCACCACCCGGCAGCCGCGGGGGTTGAGGTGCTCGGTGAACCGCTTGATCGTGCCACCCTTGCCGGCGGCGTCGCGCCCCTCGAACAGGACGACGATCCGTTGCCGGTGTCCTTGACCCAGTTCTGCAGCTTCAGCAGCTCGATCTGCAGCAGCCGCTTCTGGTGCTCGTACTCCTGGCGCGACAGGCGGTCGTCGTAGGGGTAGCCCTGGCGCCAGGTGTCGACCGGGCTGCCCTCGGGGTCGACGAGGGTCGGGTCGTCGTCGTCGGAGTCGTCGACCCGGAAGTGCCCGGGTCGACCGCACCGGGGTGCGGGATGAGGGGAGCGGGGGCGTCGGCCTGAGGCTCGACCGGGGTCTCGTCCACGTCTGGCAACGCTGCGCGCCGGGCATGGCGACCGGGCCACCCCGGATGACGTCCGGGTGATCAGCGGGCAGCGGGACGGGGCCGGTCGTGCCAGTAGCCCTGCGCGTGGACCCGGTCCGGGGCGACGCCCGCCTCGTGCAGCAGGCCGCGCACCCGCGCCACCCGGGTGCTCTCGGTGGCGTTCCAGGTGTAGAAGCGGTCGC
This sequence comes from Pseudonocardia sp. ICBG601, assembly GCF_020496245.1. Lineage (NCBI taxonomy): Bacteria > Bacillati > Actinomycetota > Actinomycetes > Pseudonocardiales > Pseudonocardiaceae > Pseudonocardia > Pseudonocardia sp. ICBG601. The sequence goes on from NZ_JAHLJA010000061.1 coordinate 37,213, forward strand.
CCAGGCGGGCGGCCGCGGCACCGTGGGTCCCGACCCAGTCGGTGACGGCCTCGAGCAGCGATCGCCCCGGCCGCCGGCAGACCTCCACGGTCACGCCCGGATGGGCGCCGGCGAGCCCGACGGCGTCGGCCGGGTCGCCGACCTCGACCAGCACCCGGGCCCGGTGGTGCGGCGGGAGCGCGGCGAGGATGCCGCGCACGGCGGGCAGCGCCGTCTCGTCGCCGGTGATCAGCACCTCGGTGGCGGGGCCCGGGTCCCACTGCACGCCGTGGTCCGGGTTGCCGCGCCGCACGTCCGGCCCGGAGAGCAGGACGGCGGCGCCGGGCCGGGCGGCCGCCGCCCACGCGCTCGCCGGACCCGGCCGGGCGTGGCAGAACACGTCGAGCTCGACCTCGCCGCGCCCCCGGCCGGACCGCCACCGGGGTGTAGCTGCGCGGCAACCGGCCGCGTGTCGGCGGGCAGCTCCCGCAGCCGGGCCCGCCACTCGCGTTCGGGCAGGCCCGACGCGAGCGAGGCGGGGTAAGCCGACCTCCGTCGGGACCAGCAGCTTGATCCGCTGGTCCCGGCCGTGCGGGGCGAACCGCGACAGCTCCGGCCCGCCCAGGACGAGCCGCCGGAACCCGGGGGAGGGCACGCCGACGGCGAGCACCCGGGCGGCGAAACAGGACGTTCGGCGACCCCGCCAGCGGGCTCACCGGCCCAGCGT
>NZ_JAHLJA010000062.1:0-58655 GCF_020496245.1 Pseudonocardia sp. ICBG601
GCATCGGGGAGCAGCCGGCTGTCGCTCGGCCCGCACCGGGGAGCAGCCGGTCGTCGCGGCCCGCCGGTGGCCGTGGACGAGCCCGGCGACGTGCCGTCGGTGACCGAGGCGCTGCCGGTGGTCCGCCGCCGCTCGGCGGGCCCCGCCGTCGCCACGACGTCGGGCTGGACGCCCACCACACCTGCGGAGCAGGACCCGGCCGACGACGCGCGCACCGCGGCCATGCCGCTCGTCCGGCCCGTCGCGGCCCCGTCCGCGCCGGTCGCCGAGCCCGAGCCCACCGCCCCGGCGTCCGAGCCGGCTCCGGCCGACCCGATCGCCGTCCCGGCGCCCGCGCTGCCCACCCGGGCACCGCGCCGCCCCGATGCCGACCCCGCCGACGTGCCCGCCGCGGCCGAGATCGACGTCCCGGCCCCGGCCGGTTCGGCCCGCTGGGTGCTGGAGCGCCTGGCCGCGGCCCGGGCCGCCGACTTCGACGGCGCCGGGCACAGCGACCTCTCGGAGGACCTGGTGGCCGTCGCCGGATGCGCAGCGGCGGCGCCGGGACCGGCGGGGACCTGTTCACCCCGGTCGTCGAGGGCACCGGCACCACCTCCGGCGTCGACCGGATGGAGCGGCTGCGGTCGCTGCACATCGCGGCCCGTGAGCTCGCCGACGACCGTGGTGTCGTCCCGGCGCCGCGGGCGATCCGCTCCGCCTCGGCGCTGCCCGGCACGCGGACCGGCGTCGAGAACTGCGGCCGCGCCAGCCGTCGTCGCGACGACGCCCACGCCAGCGCCGCGACGCCGATCGTCGCCGCCTCGGGTGCGGCCGCATCCCGTCGCCCCCGGAAGAAGCCGGCGCACGGGGCCTGAGACACCGCTGGGGAGCGGGTAACACGGCCGTGCCCCCGGACCACCACCGTGGTCCGGGGGCACGGCCGCGTCCGCGTCGGATCCGGTCCCGTGGGGCGAAGAGACCGGCGGTGCCCGCCGGGCGGCGGTCCGCGCACCGGGCGAGCGGTCCGGTGACGCCGCATCCCGGTGCCCGGGACGTGACGCCGGTGCCCGGACACCGCGGCGCCGCGTCGGCGACAATGGACGTGCCCGCCCGTCGCGCCCCAGGACGGGTCCCGCCCACCGACGCGATGGACCGATGATCCCCACGACCCCGCCCCTCGCCGACCTGCCCGAGCCCACCGGTGCCGCACCGCCGGAGCGGGCCGCACTGCACTGGTACCTGCGCCTGGTCCGCCACCACCTGGGCCGTGGCCCCTACCTCGACGTGGCGGGTGCCGGCGGGGCGCTGCTCGCCGGGCTGGCGCGGCTCGGCCCGGCCTCGGGGCTCGCCGGCTCGGAGGCCGAGGCGGAGCGGATGCGCGCCGGTGCGCCGGGCTGCCCCGTGCACCTGAGCCTCGACGCTCTGCCGGGTCCGGTCGCGTCGCTGACCGCGGTGGAGGTGCTCGACCGGCTGCCGGACGCCGCGCTCGCCGGTGACCTCGGCCCGGGCGGCTGGTTCCGGGCGCTCGAACCGGGCGGGCACGCACTCGTCGTCGCCGCCGACGCCGAGGGCCGCGGCCGCGAGCTGGCCGGTGCCCGCTGGGTGCCGCCACGGGTCCCGCGCGGGCACCTGCGGATCCGGGAGATCCTCGTCGAGGCCGGGTTCGAGATCGTCCGGGAGGGCTCGGACGGGCTGACCCGTGGCCCCTACGGCGGCATCCCCACCTGGGCCGACCCGCGTCTGGCCGCGACCCGCGCGCAGCGGTCCGCGGGGCGGCTCACGTGCGAGGCGGGCGCGGGTGAGCGCGCGGTGATCATCGCGAGGAGGCCGGCGGCGCCGTAGCGTGCAGGGCATGAGCGATGTGCTGCCCCTCGGCCCCGACGAGCTGCTCACCACCACCCGGTCGGTCCGCAAGCGCCTTGACCTGGAGCGTCCGGTCCCGCTGGAGGTGGTCCGGGACAGTCTCGAGGTCGCGTTGCAGGCCCCGAGCGGTTCCAACCAGCAGGGCTGGCACTGGCTGGTGCTCACCGATGCCGAGAAGCGGAAGGCCGTCGGCGAGTACTACCGGAAGGCGTTCACCGCCTACCGGAACTCCGCGCAGTACCCGACGACCCGCTCCCACGGCGACGCCGACCGCGACGCCACCCAGCTCCGCGTCGCCGACAGCGCGCAGTACCTCGCGGACCGGATGGGCGAGGTCCCGGTGCTGGTCATCGGCGCGATCACTGCAAAGGCCGAGCTGCCGGCGTCGAACCAGGCCGGGCTGTGGGGCTCGCTGCTGCCGGCCGCGTGGAGCCTGCAGCTCGCGCTGCGCGCGCGTGGTCTGGGCAGCGCCTGGACGACGCTGCACCTGCAGTACGAGAAGGAGATCGCCGAGCTGCTGGGGATCCCGGACGACGTGCGGCAGGGGGTCCTGCTGCCGGTCGCGTACTACACCGGCGACACGTTCAAGCCCGCGAAGCGCCAGCCGCTCGACACCGTCCTGCACGTCGACGGCTGGTAGGCCGCCCCGTCCGGGCTCAGAGCGTGTTTGGAAATGGTGGGTGTGTCGGGATGGTCGACACGGCTGGGGTGCTCCATCGTGGTCGGCATGCAGGAACGACCGCGCCGGTACCCCTCGGACACCAGTGATGCCCAGTGGGTGGTGATCGAGCCGTTGTTACCGCCGCTCGCGCGGCGGGGGCGGCCTGTTGCTCATGCTCGTCGGGACGTGCTGGACGCGATCTTGTATGTCGTGCGGACCGGGTGTGCCTGGCGGGCGTTGCCGGTGGACTTCCCGCCCTGGCAGACCGTCTACTGGTACTTCAACCAGTGGGAACAGCAGAAGGTCACCGAGAAGATCCTCCCGGTCGTGCGGGGGCAGTTACGTATCGCCGAGGGCCGTGATCCGGAGCCGAGTGCGGGGATCATCGATTCCCAGTCGGTCAAGGGCGCCGACACCGTCGGCCAGGACTCCCGCGGCTACGACGCCGGGAAGAAGACAGGCGGACGGAAACGGTTCATCGTGACCGACACCCTCGGTCTGCTGCTGACCACGATGGTGTGCTCGGCCTCGGTACAGGACCGCGACGGCGCCAAGCCGATCCTGCTCAACCTCTACCTGCGCACCAGGGTGCGGTTCGTCTACGCCGACGCCGACTTCGCCGGGCGACTGCTCGACTGGGCCGCCACGATCCTGCAGACAACGATCGAGATCATCCGCAAGCCACCCGAGCAGCGCGGATTCACCGTCCTCCCACGAAGGTGGGTGGTCGAACGGACCCTGGCCTGGCTCACCGCACACCGACGCCTGGCCCGAGACTACGAACGCCACCCCACCACATCCGAAGCCATGATCCGCTGGGCCGCGATCAACACCATCACCCGCCGCATCGCCCGTGGATACCCCGCCACCCGCCAGCAGAAACACACGACACCCTCAACCCACTAGAATTTCCAAACACGCTCTCAGATCGGCAGCTTGCGGAAGATCGGCCGCGGCACGTGGCGCAGGGCGCTCATCACGAAGCGCATCGGCGCCGGCGCCCAGACCAGCTCCTTGCCCGTCCGCACCGCGTCGACGATGACGTCGGCGACGGCCTGCGGGGTGGTCGCGAGCGGTGCGGCGTCGAGGCCCTCGGTCATCTTCGAGTGCACGAAGCCGGGCCGGACGATCGTCACGGTCACGCCGAACTCGCGCAGCGCCTCGGTCAGACCGGTGTAGAACGCGTCCATCCCGGCCTTGGTGGAGCCGTAGACGAAGTTCGAGCGGCGGGCCCGCTCCCCGGCGACCGAGGAGATCGCGACGAGCGAGCCGTGGCCCTGCGCGCGGAACCGCTCGGCCAGCGCGACCCCGGTGGAGACGGTCGCGGTGTAGTTGACCTGCGCCAGCTCGACGGCGTGGTCGACGTCGGTCCAGGCCTTCTCGTTGTCGCCGAGCAGCCCGAACGCGACGACGGCGACGTCGATGTCCCCGCCCGCGAAGGCCTTCTTGACTACCTCGGGGTGGGTCTCGATGTCCCGGGCGTCGAACTCGATGGTCTCCACGCCGCACCCGAGCGCCTCGAGCTCGGTGCGGGCGGCGTCGAGCCGGGGGCCGGTGCGGGCGGCGAGCACGACCCGCAACGGGCGGTCCGCGGCGAACGCGCGCACGGTGGCCAGGCCGATCTCGGAGGTGCCGCCGAGGAGCAGGACGCTCTGCGGGTTGCCGACTGCGTCGATCATGATGGTGCTGGCTCCGGACGTCAGAGGGTCAGTGCGAGGCGGCGGGACATGTCGGAGGCGAAGACGCCGGTGGGGTCGACGCCGTCGCGGATCGCCTTCCACTCGGCGAACCGCGGGTAGCCGGCGGCGAAGGCCTCCGGCGACGTGCGCGACTCCTTCGCCAGGTACAGGCGCCCGCCGGCGGCCAGCACCATCTCGTCGAGCTCGGTGCAGAAGCGGGACAGGCCGCGTGCGATCGGGAAGTCGACGGTGATCGTCCAGCCCTCCGTCGGGAACGACAGCGGTGCGTCGTTGCCCGCGCCGAAGCGCTTGAACACGTTCAGCCCGGACTTGTGCGGCGAGGCCGCGATCTTCGACACGATGCGGCGCAGCTCGGTCTCGGCCCCCATCGGGACGACGAACTGGTACTGCAGGAAGCCCTTCGAGCCGTAGACCCGGTTCCAGTCCCCGAACACGTCGAGCACCTGGTAGAAGGCCGTGATGTTCTGCACCGAGCCACGCTGGCGCTTCGGTGCCTTGCGGAACCACAGCTCGGAGAACGCGGTCAGCGACAGCTTGTTGGCCAGCCCGTTCGGGAAGACGTCCGGGAAGGTCAGCAGCTGCGGCGCGTCGAACTTCAGCGGCTCGGACCGCAGCTTCGCGGGGAGCTGGTCGACGGTGGCGAGCGAGCCGCGGGTCAGCACCGACCGGCCCATCCGGGCGCCGGTCGCGGTGGTGTCGAACCACGCCGCGGAGTAGCCGTAGGTGTCGTCGGAGCCGTCGGTGAGCAGCTCGAGCAGGCCGTCGAGGTCGTCGGTGCGGTCGGTGTCGACCACGAAGTACGCCGACTCGGTCCGGTGCAGCCGCACCCTGGCCCGCACGATCACCCCGGTCAGGCCCATCCCGCCGACGGTCGCCCAGAACAGCTCGGCGTCCGGCCCGGAGGGGGTCAGCTCGCGCACCGAGCCGTCCGCGGTCACCAGCGCCAGCCACTCGACGTGGTTGCCGAAGCTGCCCTTGGTGTGGTGGTTCTTGCCGTGCACGTCGGCGCCGATCGCCCCGCCGATCGTGACCTGACGGGTGCCCGGCAGCACCGGGACCCACAGCCCGAGCGGGAGCGCGGCGCGCATGAGCTGGTCGAGGCTGACGCCCGCGTCGACGTCCGCGACGCCGGTGTCCGGGTCGATGGCGTGGATCCGGTTCAGCCCCGGCATGTCGAGGACGACGCCGCCCGCGTTCTGTGCCGGGTCGCCGTAGGACCGGCCGAGCCCGCGCGCGATCACGCCGCGCTCGCCCGCCGTGCGGACGGCCTCGGCCACGTCCTCGGCGTCGCGGGGGGTGACGAGCTGGGCGATCGTCGGCGCGGTCCGCCCCCAGCCGTGCAGGGAGGCGGTCCGTCGCGCCGGGGCGTCGGTCCTGGTGCTGCGGGGAACGGTCGTGTCCGTCATCGTCGCCAGGGTAGCGAGGGGCCCCGACGGCGACGGGTGCGACCCTGGGCGCGTGCTCGACGAGCGGCAGGTCCGCCTCCCGCTGCCACCGGCGCGGGGCCGGGGCGCGACCGCGGGGCTGTACGTGCTGCTCGGGCTCGGGTACCTGCTGGGCTCGCTGTGGCTGCAGCGCCGGGTGCTCGCCGACCCGGGCGGTCTGCTGATCGGCCACGTCACCGCCGACGCCGACATGTTCTCCTGGTGGATCCACTGGTTCCCGTTCGCCGTGACGCACGGGGAGAACCCGCTGGTCACCGACTGGATGCACTGGCCGTACGGGCTCAACGCACTGTGGAACACCGCGGTGCCGCTGCTGGCGCTGGCGCTGGCCCCGGTGACCCTGGTCGCGGGCTCGGTGACCGCGTTCAACGTCGGCCTGATCCTCGGCCCGGTCGTCTCCGGGCTGGTGCTGGTCGCCGCGCTCGGCCCGTACGTGGGCCGGACCGGTCGCGGCTGGGCCGCCCGCGGGATCGCCGGAGCGCTGTACGCGTTCTCCCCGTTCCACCTCGCGCACGCGATCGCCGGGCACCTCAACCTCACGTGGTCGCTGCTGCCGCCGCTGCTCCTGCTGCTGGCCCACCACCTGTTCGCGCGAGGGCCGCTGCGCCGGCCGTGGACGGTCGGGGCGGCGGCCGGGCTCGCCCTGGTCGGGCAGCTCGTCCTCTACACCCAGACCCTCGCGATCGGCGTGATCTTCCTGGTCGTCACCGCGATCGTGCTCGCGCTGCGGTTCCCGCGCCGGGTCCCCGCCCACCTGCCGGGGCTGGCCCGGGCCGGACTGGCCTGCGTCGGGGTGTTCGTGGTGCTCGGCGCGTACCCGCTGTACCTGGTGCTGGCCGGGCCGAACCGGCCGCGCGGCCCGATCCGCAACGTGCACGCCACGGGGGCGGACCTGGCGAACCTGCTGGTCCCGACCCGGCTGACCGCCGTTCGCGCGGTCCCCGACGGCACGGACGCCGAGCTCGGCGGCCACATCGGTGAGCAGGGCGGCTACGTCGGCCTCGCCGCGCTGGCGCTGGTCGTCGTCGCGGTGCTGGTCGTCCGGTCGACGACGCTGCGGGTGGTCGCGGCGGTCGGGTTCCTGTCCTGGGTCGCCTCGCTCGGCACGAGCGTGGTGCTGCTGGGCGACTACACCGGGATCCCGCTGCCCTGGCTGGTGTTCGCCGAGGTGCCGCTGCTGTCGGAGGTCGAGCCGGTCCGGATCCAGGTGGTGACGGCGATGTGCGTGGCCGTCGTCGTAGCGCTGTGGGTGGACCGGATGCCGCTCGACACCCCGGCGACGGCGGTCGGCGCCGTCGCCCTGACCGCGCTGACCGTGGTGTCGTGGCTGCCCGCCGACGCCCAGGAGGTCCGGCCCGCTCCGGTGCCCGCCTTCTTCGCGGCCGGGGCGGCGCCGCTGGGCCCGGCCGACGTCGTCGAGATCTACCCACGCATCACCGCGGCCTGGGACGACGGCGCCCAGGGCCTGCGGTGGCAGGCGGCCTCCGGCCCGGCGTTCCGCATCCGCGGCGGCTACTTCATCGCCTCCGACCCCGACGACGACGTCGCGATCCAGTCCCGCTGGAACCGCTACCAGATCGGGGCGCAGTGGGTCGCCGACGGCAAGGACGAGCCCAGCGACGACTACGCCGCCGCCGCCCACCGCGAGCTGCGCGACCTGGGGATCACCGCCGTCGCGTTCGTCCCCGGGTACGCCGGGGGAGACGAGGCCAGGGCGCTGGCCTGGACCCGCCGGGTGACCGGCGACCCCGGCCGGTTCGACGGCGGGGTGTGGCTCTTCCGGCTGCCGGACGGCGCACCCGTCGGCTAGGTGTTTACCCTGGTGGGGTGACCGGCGCGCGGCTACCCGGAGAGGGTCGGGAGATCAGGATCTCCGACGCCGACCGCGAGCGCGTCGCGGCGCGGCTCAACCACGCGTTGGGCGAGGGCCGCATCTCGGTCGAGGAGCTGCAGGAGCGGCTGTCGGTCGTCTACGGCGCCCGGTTCGGCTCCGAGCTGCTCCCCGTGCTGTCCGACCTGCCCGGGGACCCGCTGAACCTGTCCGCGGACGTCCTCGCCACACCGGTCGGCCCGCCCACGGTGCTGCGCGGCGGCATGAGCGGGGTCAAGCGCCGCGGCGACTGGGCGGTCCCGGCCCGGCTGCGGGTGCAGACCTCGCTCGGCGCGGTGCTACTGGACTTCTGCGACGCGCAGCTGCCCCTGCCCGTCGTCGAGGTGGAGCTGGAGCTCGGCGCCGGTTCGGCCCGGCTGCTGGTCCCGGAGAACGCCACCGCCGACGTCGACGGCCTCGTCTCCCAGTACGGCTCGGTCCGCTCGAAGATGCCCAGCCGCGCCGTCCACGGCCGCCCGCACTTCCGCGTCTACGGCCGGACGGCCGCCGGTTCGGTCACGGTGCGGCCCCGCTACACCTTCGCCGGCCGTCACTTCTGACCCGGTTCACCGGAAGCGACGGCCCTCGTCGCGCCGGTAGGCCCAACCCACCAGCAGGGCCAGCCCGACCGTCCACACCGCGAACGCGCCCAGTGCCGGCCGCTCGGGGCCGGTCCGCCGAGCGACCAGAGCAGCAGGTCGCGGGCCCCGCGGGTGGGCAGCAGCTCGGTCGCGCGGGCCAGCCAGCCGGGGAACAGCTCCGGCGGCAGCAGCAGCCCGCCGCCGAAGGCCATCGGGAAGAACGCCAGCTGGGTCACCGGCAGCGCCACCTTGGTCGGCAGCGAGTAGCCGATCGCGAGCCCGCCGAACAGGAACGGCAGCCCGGCCACCAGCAGCGCCAGCACCGCGCCCGGCAGCCGGGCGGGCTCGACGGCCGCGGGTGTGAGCAGCGCGCCGAGCACGACCACCGGCAGCATCCCGAGCAGCGCGAACAGCACACCGACCGCGAGCCGGCCGACCACCCGGGCCGACGCGGGCGCGGGCAGCGTGCGCAGGTACGGGTCCCACGGCTTCTCGCGGTCGTCGGCGACGCCCACCCCGAAGGTGAACAGGAACCCGCTGAGCACGCCGAACAGCGCGAGCTGGGCGACCGTGCGGGTCGCCGCGACCGGGTCGTCGCCCCAGTCGAACGGCAGCACGAAGAAGCAAAGGGTCAGGGCGGGGAACAGCGCGGTGGACAGCACCGCGACCGGGATCCGCAGCTGCTCCAGGATCAGGTAGCGGGCGTGCGCCGTGGCGATGCTCATGCCTGTCCTCCGGTCAGGGTGAGGAACGCGTCCTCCAGCGAGGCGCGGGAGACGGCGAGGTCGGTGAACGGGACGTCGTGGCGGACCAGGGCGCGGACGAGCTCGTCGGCGTCGGGGGTGTGCAGCACGACGCGGTCGCCGTCGACCTCGGCCCGGTCCACGCCGGGCAGGTCGTCGGGCACCGCCGGTCCCCCGGGTGCCGTCGTGGTCCGGAACGCGACCCGGCCGCCCCGGACAGCACCACGGACGGCGTCGACGTCGCCGTCGGCGCGGATCCGACCGCCGGCCAGGACGACGACGCGCTCCGCCAGCGACTCGATCTCGTCCAGGTAGTGGGTGGTCAGCAGGACGGTCCCGCCGCCGGCGTGGAACTCGCGGACGGTGTCCCAGAGCGCGTGGCGCCCCTCGATGTCCAGGCCGGTCGTCGGCTCGTCGAGCAGCACCAGCAGAGGACGACCGATGAACGCGAGCGCGAGCGCGAGGCGGCGCTTCTGGCCGCCGGACAGCCCGCCCGCCTGGCGTCGCTCCAGCCCGTCGAGGCCGAAGCGCTCCAGCAGCTCGCCGGCCCCGACCGGGTCGGGGAAGTGGGCGCCGACGAACCGGACGATCTCCCCGACCCGCAGCGTGTCCGGCAGCCCCGTCTGCTGCGGGGTGGTGCCCAGGGCGACCCGGTTCGCCGCGTCCCGCGGGTCCCCGCCGAACATCCGCACCGTGCCGGTGTCCGGCCGGCGCAGCCCGGACACGAGGTTGACCAGCGTCGACTTGCCCGCGCCGTTCGGGCCGAGCAGTCCGGTGAGGCTGCCGGGCTCCAGGACGAGGTCGACGTCGTCGAGGGCGAGGTGTCGCCGTAGCGGCGGGAGACCCCGCGCAGCTCCACCGGGGCGGTCACGACGGCACCTCCGAGGGGTCCGACGACGGGTCGAGCAGCGCTCGCAGGGCCGTCGTGTAGTCCTCGAAGGCCCGCCGGCCCGTTCTCGTCAATTCGACGAAGGTCACCGGGGTGCGTCGTTGGTGCGTCTTGGTGATCGCGACGTAGCCGGAGTCCTCCAGCTTGCGCAGGTGCGTGGACAGGTTGCCCGCGGTCATGCCGAGCAGCTCCTGCAGGCGCGGGAAGGTCATGCGGTCGCCGTCGTCGAGTGCCGCGAGGGTGGCGGTGACCCGCAGCCGGGCCTGGGCGTGGATGACGGGGTCGAGCTCGGTCATCGTACCACCCGCGCCCGTGTCCACAGTCCGGTGGCGACCAGTGCGCCGCCGCCGACGAGGGCCAGCGTCAGCGCGTGCCACGGTGCCGGGACGAACGGCAGCGCTGCCCCGAGCACCAGCAGTCCGAGTCCGAGTGCGTAGTCGGGGACGTTGCGCCAGACCGCGGCCCCGACCGCGAACAGGCCGCCGGTGACGAACACGAACAGCGCGGGCATGGCGAACCCGACCGGCGCGCCGAGCCGGCCGAGGCCGATCACCAGCGCGACGACACCGATCATCGCCACCGGCCAGACCCAGCCGTAGAGGGCGCCGTGGAGCTGGCTCGGCCCGGCGACGCCGCGTCCCATCCGGGCGCCGACCACGCCGCTGCTGATCGCCCCCCCGGCGATCGCCAGCCCCGTGAGAACGCCCGCGGTGAGCGCGGTGACCGCCCCGGTCCCGTTCGCGAACCAGGCGAGCCCGATGACCGCCCAGGCCGCGCCCCAGATCAGATAGAAGATCCAGTACGGCGGGACCTGCCGGGCCTGCTCGCGCTCGATGATCGCGAGCGCGTCGGCCGGTGAGCGCGGCGGCTGGTCGTCGACGTCGGTGTCCGTCCGATCCTGCATGCTTCCCCCACTACCAACTGGTTTGCTCCGTCACCAACTTTGTACGGCAAAGGGCGTTGCCCTGTCCACGGTCGCGTACGGATCGGCAGGTCGGAGGGGCGCGACTTGCGCTTCGGTGGGTCGACGCGGTCGTTGCGGCGCGCGCCGCTACCCTCGATGGGTGACCGCCACCGAGCCCACCCGGGCCGAGCCCCCGGCCACCGGTCCGGCCGACGCCCCGGCCCCGCGCCTCGGCCTCGTCCGCCAGCTGGGCAGCTTCGTCGCGATCGGCGTGCTCTCCGCGATCGTCGACTTCGGCGTCTATCACCTGCTCCTGAACGCGGGCCTGTGGGTGCCGTTCGCCAAGGGCATCAGCTTCATCCTCGGTACGACGACGGCGTACCTGCTCAACAAGCGCTTCACCTTCACCGGCGCGAACACCGGCGGCCGCGCGAGGTTCGCCGGCTTCGTGGCCCTCTACGGCACGACCTTCGCCGTCAACGTCGGCATGAACTCCCTGGTCCTGCACCTGCTGCCGCCGCTGAGCTACGACACCAGCCTCGCCTGGCTGGTCGCCCAGGGCACCGCCACCGCGATCAACTTCGTCATGCTGCGCTGGGTCATCTTCAAGGACTGACCCCCGCATCCACACCTGTTCTCGGGCATCCACACCTGCTGCAACGGGTGTGGACGCCAGACAGGGGGTGTGGATCCGTCAGGACCGGAGCGCGGAGCGGAGGGTGGCGACCATGCCCTGCGGGCCGGGGTCGGTGATCTCCTGCCAGGTCCAGCGGACGACGACGAGCCCGGTGCGGCGGATGCGGTCCTCCCGGCGCTTCTCCTCCCAGAGCGCCTCGGCCGCATCCCCGCCGGGACAGCGGGCGCGCCCGTACTTCACGCGCCCGTCGAACTCGCCGACGACACGCAGCCCCGGCCAGGCGAAGTCGGCACGGTAACGGGTCCCGGGCACGGGCCACTGCGTCACCGGGGTGGGCAGGCCGGACAGGTGCATCCCGAGACGGCTGCGGGTCTCCCCGGGACTCTCGCTCGCCGGGTCGACGAGGGCGAGGGTCCGGCGAGCCGTGCCCACTCCTGTGGTCCCGGTGGCCCGGGCCAGCGCCGACGTGATGTCGTCGGGCGATGTCGCGCCCGGTCGAGGGTGCCCGGTGCGCCCGTCGACGACCGCGGCATGCAGGGCGCCGTCCGCGACGACCAGCGCCTGTTCCGTGGGCAACGACCGGGCCAGGTCGACGACCGTGCGGGCGGGACCCGTCAGGCGCAGGCCGTCGACCTCGACCGCGTCGTCGGAGGCGAGTGCTCCGCTGTGTACGACCATGTCACCGCGGGTCCGGGCACCGGTGGGGCGGGACCGGAGGACGTGGAGCCGATCGAGCGGGACGGCCCATACCGGCAGGCCGAGCAGCACGGCCGCGGTGACGTGGCCGAACACCGCATCCGGGGACAGTCCCGGCGCGGCGGCCCGGGCACGCAGAGCGTGGTCGACGACGGCCGAGTCCGATCCGCCCCCGTCGGTGAGCCGGTAGACCCCGCGCCGGACACCGGTCAGGACCCCGCTACGCCGCAGCGCGTCGATCTCGTCGTCGGAGAACCCCTGCTCCCGCAGCCGGCTACGCCGGACCAGGCCGTGTGCGACGCCCCGGAGCGTCTCGCGTGTCATACCGGTGACACTGACCGACCACGGCCGCCCCATCGCCCCCAACCAGCGCCCTGTGGACAACTCCACCGGGTGTGGACACCGCATCCACACCCACTGCGGGGCATCCACACCTGTTGCAACGGGTGTGGACGACGGTCAAGGGGTGTGGATGATCAGGGGGCGCGGTGGAACTGTTCCCGGCGCCCCTGGCGGAGCAGGGTGAGCCAGTCGCGGAAGGCGCCCGGGTCGCGCTTGGTCACCAGGAAGTACCAGGCGAACCTCGGCAGCTCCAGGAGGCCGATCCTGCGCATCCCCGGCTGGGACATCAGGTAGCCGCGGTTGCGGTAGGTGTAGTAGCGCTTGACCTCGTCGCCCGGGTCCTGGGCGTGCAGCCGCCCGCCGAGCATCGGCTTGAACTCGTCGGAGCCGTAGGGGTGCAGGTAGGTGGCCTGCAACGCGGTGCCGAACGGCAGCCCGGACCGGACCATCCGCCGGTGCATCTCCACCTCGTCGCCGCGGACGAACAGGCGCAGGTCCGGGACCCCGACGACTTCGAGGGTCGAGGCCCGGAACAGGGCGCCGTTGAAGAAGCTGGCGATGCCGGGCAGCAGGTCGTCGGGGCCCAGCGCCGAGCGGGACCGGTGCCAGGTGACGCCGCGGCGCAGCGGGAAGGCGAGGCGGTCCGGGTCGGCCTTGTCGGCGACCACCGGGGACACCGCGGCGAGCTGGTGCCGCTGCGCGACCTCGAGCAGCGTGGCGAGCGTGGACTCGTCGGCGGCGTGGCCGTCGTCGTCGGCCAGGAAGATCCACTCGGCGCCCATCGCGAGGGCGTGCAGCATCCCCAGGGCGAAGCCGCCGGCACCGCCGAGGTTGGACCACGACGGCAGCCAGGTCGTCGGCAGTGGGCACGCCTCGACGGCGTCGCGGGCGGGCCGGTCCGGCCCGTTGTCGACGACGATCAAGTGGGCCAGCGGATGGGTCTGCTTCGCCATCGCCGCGAGCGAGTCGACGAGCAGCTCGGCGCGGTGCCGCGTCACGATGACGCCGACGACCGAGCCGGGCGGGAGCGGTACGGTCACGACGGGGTCCGCCCCTTGTAGTGGTCGAGGACCTCGTGCAGCGGGCCGTACTCCTTGATCGTCCCGTGCTCCATCCACAGCGCGGTGTCGCACAGGTCGGCGAGGAACTCGTCGGAGTGCGAGGCGAAGACCAGGATCCCGGAGCGGTCGACGAGCTCGTGCAGCCGGTCGCGGGCCTTGTTCAGGAACTCCGCGTCGACGGCGCCGATGCCCTCGTCGAGGAGCAGGATCTCGGGGTCGATCGAGGTGACGACGCCGAGCGCGAGCCGCACCCGCATGCCCGTCGAGTACGCCCGCAGCGGCATCTCCAGGTAGTCGCCGAGCTCGGTGAAGGCGGCGATGTCGTCGATCCGCGCCTCCATCTGCTTGCGTGTCATGCCCAGGAACAGGCCGCGGATCAGGATGTTCTCGTAGCCGGAGATCTCCGGGTCCATCCCGACGGCGAGGTCGAACACGGGCGCGACCTTGCCGCGGACCATCGAGCGGCCACGGGTGGGCTCGTAGATGCCGGCCATCAGTCGCAGCAGCGTGGACTTGCCGGCGCCGTTGTGCCCGACGAGTGCGACGCGCGCGCCCTTGTCCAGGCTGACGGTGATGTCGCGCAGCGCCTCGATGATCGGCACCTTGGCGTCGGTGCCGATCCGGCCGCCCGCCCTGCCGAGGACGGCCTTCTTCAGCGAGCGCGTCTTGGCGTCGAAGATCGGGAAGTCGACGGCGGCGCGGTCGATCCGGATGCGGGGTTCAGTCACAGCGGCTCACACCCAGTACGCGACGCGGGAGCGGTAGTTGCGCAGGCAGATCAGTGCCGCGGCCCAGCCGACCAGCGTGATCACGCCGGTGACCAGCCAGTACCGGCCGACGATCTCCTGGCCGAGCAGTGGCTGACGCACGATCTCGACGAAGTGGAAGACCGGGTTCAGCTCGACCAGCTGCGCGCGCTCGCGGGCCACGTCGTTCTTGCTGAGCGTGTCGACCGACCAGACGATCGGGGTCAGGTAGAAGATCAGCTGGGTCACGCTGGCGATGATCGGCGGGATGTCCCGGAAGCGGGTCGCGAGGATCCCGGACAGGATCGCGACCCACGCGCCGTTGACGGCCAGCAGCGCGAAGGCCGGGACGGCCAGCAGCGTCGACAGCCCCAGCGGATGCGGGAACACGATCATCAGCACGACCCAGACGACCAGGTTGTGCAGGAAGAACAGCGTCTGCCGCCACACGAGCCGGTAGATGTGCAGACTCAGCGGGGCGGGCAGGAACTTGATCAGGCCCTCGTTGGCGATGAAGACCTCGCTGCCCTCGAGGATGCAGCCGGACACGAAGTTCCAGATCAGCAGCCCGACGGCGACGTGCGGCAGGAACGTCGCCAGCGACATCCCGAACAGCGCCGAGTAGAGAATGCCCAGGCCGAGGGCGATGACGCCCATGCTGATCGAGATCCACAGCGGCCCCAGGACGGAGCGGCGGTAGCGCTGCTTGATGTCCTGCCAGCCGAGGTAGCCCCACAACGGCCGTTGCCGCCAGCCCTGGGCGAGGTCCGCGAACGCCCGGCGCCAGCTGCGCGGGCTCGACACCTCGGACGGGTCGACGACGTCGCCCGGCTCGTTGTCGGTCACGGTCACGGCCACCCGGTGAGGGTACTCAGACGCCGTCCGCGGTCCCGGCAGGGGAGCCCCCCGCCGGGACACCGCGAAACCGCAGGTCGTCGGCGTGGGTCAGAGGTACTGCCCGGTCCCGCGACCCATGCCCTCCGGTACGCCGCCCTGCTCGGGGGCCCCGCCGCCCATCCCCGGCGGCAGCCCGCGGCGCATCTGCTCCAACTGGGCGCGGGCGGCCATCTGCTGGGCGAACAGCGCGGTCTGGATGCCGTGGAACAGGCCCTCCAGCCAGCCGACCAGCTGGGCCTGGGCGATCCGCAGCTCGCCCTCCGACGGGGTCGTGTCCGCCGTGAACGGCAGGCTGAGCCGGTGCAGCTCCTCGCGCAGCTCCGGCGCGAGACCCTCCTCGAGCTCCTTGACGGAGTTCTCGTGGATCTCCTTGAGCCGCTCGCGGGACGCCTCGTCCAGCGGTGCCGCCTTCACCTCCTCCAGCAACTGCTTGATCATCGTGCCGATCCGCATGACCTTCGCGGGCTGCTCGACCAGGCCGGCCGGGCTCTGCGTGGACCCGTCGTCGTCCTGCGGGACCGACGCCATGCCCACCGGCCGCCCGTCGGCGCCGACCACCACGACCCGGTCTCCGGACGTCTCCTGCTCGTCGCTCATGTGCCCCATTCTGGACCCGCCCGCTCAGGAGTTCACGAGGAGGAGCTTGCCGGTGACCCCACCGGCGGCGAGCCTGCGGTGGGCGTCGGCGGCGTCGGACATCGCGAAGCGCTCGAAGACGACCGGCTTCACCCGGCCATCGGCGAACAGCGGCCACACGTTCTCCCGGACCCCGTCGACGATCTCGGCCTTCGAGTGCGGCCCCTCGACCGGGCGGCCGCGCAGGCCCATCGCCGAGACGTGGCCGCGCTTGGCCAGCAGGGCGCCGATGTTGAGCTCGGCCTTCACCCCGCCCTGCATCCCGATGATCATCAGTCGACCGTCGCGGGCCAGCGCCGACAGGTTGTTCGCCAGGCCCTTGGCGCCCATGTTGTCGAGGATGACGTCGGCGCCGTGGCCGTCGGTGGCCTTCTTCAGCTCCTCGGCGATGTCGTCGTGGTAGTCGATGACGATGTCGGCGCCCAGGTCACGGCAGAACTGCATCCGGTCGGCGTGGCCCGCGGTGGCCGCGACGCGTGCGCCGAACGCCTTCGCGACCTGGATCGCGTGCGTGCCGATGCCCGACGAGCCGCCCTGGACCAGGAACGTCTCGCCCTCGGCGAGCCGGCCCTCCAGGAACACGTTCGACCAGACGGTGCAGGCGACCTCGGGCAGGCCGCCCGCCTCCTCCAGCGACACGCCCCCGGGGACGGGCAGCAGCTGCGGGGCCGGGACGGCGACCTTCGTCGCGTAGCCGCCGCCGGCGAGCAGGGCGCAGACCTCGTCGCCGACCGACCAGCCGGTCACGCCCTCGCCGAGCGCGGCGATCCGGCCCGCGCACTCCAGCCCGAGGATCTCCGACGCGCCGGGCGGGACCGGGTAGTTCCCCTGGACCTGCAGGAGGTCGGCCCGGTTGACGGCCGAGGAGACGACGTCGAGCACGACCTCACCCGGCCCTGGCTCGGGGTCGGGCACCTCGGCCCACGTCATCTGCTCGGGTCCGCCGTACTCGGTCAAGGTGATCGCCCACATGGGAGCCGACCGTATTCCGTGGCGCGCATCCCGGCGATCCGGCACGGTCGACCGATGGACGTGCTCCCCGCGCCGATCGACCCGGTGCCCGACCCGTGGCCGCTGGCCGGGCTGACCCTGCGGACCCCGCGCCTGGAGCTGCGCATCGAGGACGACGCGTCGCTCCGCGAGCTGGTGGAGGCCGTGCACGGCAGCGGGATCCACCCGTCGTCGGAGATGCCGTTCCGCACGCCGTGGACCCGGGCGGACCCGCGGTACCTGGAGCGCGGCATGGCGCAGTACTACTGGGGGAACCGGGCGAGGGCGTCACCGGAGTGGTGGACGCTGACGTTCGTCGTGCGGGCGCAGGGCCGGGTCGTCGGCATGCAGGACGTGGTGGGGGACCGGTTCGGCGTGCGCCGCGAGGTCTCGACCGGCTCGTACCTGGTGCGCCGCGCTCAGGGCCGCGGCCACGGCGCCGAGATGCGGGCCGCGGTACTGGCGTTCGCCTTCGACCACCTCGGCGCGCTGGTGGCGCGCTCGGAGTACCTGGCGGGGAACGCGCGGTCCGCGGCGGTGTCGGCCCGGCTCGGCTACCGCGACGACGGCACCGCCACGATCGTCCACGACGACGAGCGCGTCACCGAGTACCGGGTGCGCCTCGACCGGGAGGCGTTCGTGCGGCCCGGGTGGGAGCTCGTCGTCGAGGGCTACACCGCGGACCTGGCGGAGTTCCTCGCCGCGGCGCCGCCGGTCGGCTGATGAGCCGCGGTCAGCTGAAGATCAGCGCGCGGTGCCGGGGCAGTCGCAGCCACACCTGCCCGACGACGAGCAGCACCGCCAGCACGGCGAACCACTGCACGCCCTGCACCGCGGGCACCACGTCGACCGGCAGTGTGTAGGCGAACGTCACCCGCAGGGCGGCGTCGAGGAACAGGCCCGCCGCCCAGCCCGCCGTCAGCCACCGCCAGATCGAGCGGAACCGGGCGGAGGAGGCCCAGCGACGGTCCCACTCGTCGGGGCTGTGGCCGGACTCGGCGAGGGTGAGCCTGCCGATCACGAACATCACCGGGCGCGACGAGAAGACGCTCGCGAGCAGTACGACGCCCAGCGCCGCGGTGACCACGGCCTCGCGGGCGAGCAGGACGCGGTCGTCGCCGCCGAGCAGTGCGGTCGCCGCGCTCGCCACGCACAGGACGAGCACGAGCACCGCGAACCACTCGACGCGCCGGTGCCGCAGGAGCACCCACAGCGCCCGCGCCGCCGGGACCGCGGACCCGGGGAGCAGCGCCGGCCCGGCCGCGACGCCGACCGCCCGCAGGACGTAGAACAGCACCAGCGGCGCGACGATGTCGCCGAGCACGGTGACCGCGAGCTCCCGGCGCTTCACGACGCCGTCACCAGCGACGACAGCCGCTCGGCGACCCGCTCCGGGAACTCCCCGGGCAGCGCGTGCGTGGCGTCCGGCCACACCTCGACGGTGCCGCGTGGCAGCAGCGCGGCCCGATCCCGCGCCCGGCCGGCGTCGAGCATCGTGCTGCGCCCGCCGAGCAGCACCAGGGTGCGGACGCCGACCGCGGCCACGTCGCGGGCCGTGGGCAGCGGTGGCAGCGGGATCGCGGAGGCGTAGCCGGACAGGCCCGCCTCGATGAGCCGGGCGACCGGGTCGTCGACGACGTCGGCGCCGCCTCCCAGGTGGGTGACGAACCGCCGGCGCAGCCACGACGGGGCGCCGGGCTGCGCTCCGATCGAGGCGGCCACCGTGCCGGCCGGGATGCCCGTGAAGGTGCGGGCCGGGTCGAGCAGGCCGAGCGTCCGGATCCCGGCCGGGGCGCGGCGGGCGACCTCGAACGCCAGGCGCCCGCCCATCGAGGTCCCGACGAGGTGGCACGGCCCGAGTGTGTCGAGGACGTCGCGGAGCCAGCGGACCTGGTCGGCGACCGACCGGAGCGGCACGTCCTGGGTGCTCGCGCCGGGACCGCCGAGCGGGTCGACGAGGTGCACGGTCGCCCGGCGCCGCAGCGCGGGCACGTTCGGCGCCAAGCTCACTCCGGGCGACCCCGCCCCGGGCAGCAGGACGAACGGGTCCCCGGGAGGTCCGTCGCAGGTCAGAACGCGGACGACGCCGTGCGTGGTGGGGATGTCGCGGCTGCTCGTCGGCCCCAGCCCGGCGGCCACGTCGTCGTACAGCGCGCGGAACCGGTCCCGGGCCGCGGCGCTGGTGAAGTGTCCGGTGCGCATCGTCCCCCCGTTTCACGATACGATCGGACTGTAAAAGCCGGCAGGGGCTTTTCGCAAGCCGATCGGATCGGAACGAGGTGGAGATGCCGAAGGTGGTCGACCACGGGCAGCGCCGCGGGGAGATCGCGGAGGCGCTCTGGCGGATCGCTGCGGCCGAGGGGCTGGAGGCGGTCAGCCTGGCCCGGGTGGCGCAGGAGGCAGGGGTCTCGAAGGGGCGGGTCCAGCACTACTTCGCCTCGCGTGACGAGCTGCTGGACTTCGCCGCGCAGCACCTGCGGCTGCGGGTCGACGAGCGGGTGCGCGCGCGGATGGCGGCGGCCGCGCCGTCGTCGCCGCTGGGGGAGGTTCGCGCCCTGCTGGTCGCACTGCTCCCGCTCGACGACTACGCCCGCACCGACGCCCGGGTCGGCTCCGCCTTCCTCATCCGTGCACTCGGCGACGACCGGCTGCGCGAGACCTACCGGACGGGCAACCGCCTGATCCGTGCGGCCGTCGCCGACCGGCTCGCAGCGGCCCGCGACGCCGGCGAGCTCGCCGCGCTCGACCCGGACCGGGAGGCGACCGTGCTCCTGGCACTGGCCGGTGGCATCGCCGAGTCCGTCCTGCTCGGCGATGCCGACGAGGCCGGCGCGCTCGCCGTGCTGGATCACCAGCTCGGGCGGCTACGGCGCTAGTCGAGGCTGCGTGCGGCGAAGGTGTCGCAGGAGTCGGGGTTGCCGCTCTGCAGGCCGGTGGTGAACCACTTCTCGCGCTGCGCGGAGCTGCCGTGCGAGAACTGCGACTCGTCGACCCGGCCGCCACCCAGGTTGGACTGGATGTAGTCGTCGCCGATCCGGGACGCGGTGTCGAGGGCGGCGTCGATGTCGGACTGGTCCAGCTGGGTGATCAGGGGCTTCCCGGACGGGCCGGGCGTCGTCGTCGCGTGGTTGGCCCAGATGCCCGCGTAGCAGTCGGCCTGCAGCTCCAGACGCACCGAGCCGGAGGTCGGGCCGGTGTCGTTGCCCGCGCGGCGGTTGGTGCCGGTGAGGTTCTGGATGTGGTGGCCGTACTCGTGGGCGATCACGTAGGCCTGCGAGAACGGTCCGCCCTTCGCGCCGAAGCGGGTCTGCAGCTCCTGGAAGAATGTGAGGTCGATGTAGATCTCGGAGTCGGCGGGGCAGTAGAACGGCCCGCTGTCCGACGTCGCCGACCCGCAGCCGTTGGTGCTGACCCCGCCGGAGAAGAAGTTCGTGCGCGGCGGGGTGAAACCGGAGGAGAACTGGGTGGCCCAGTAGTCGTCGAGGGAGTTGACGACGGCGACGACACGGCAGTCCGTCGAGGTGTTCGCCGACTCGCCGGTGGCGCAGTTCTGCTGCAGCGACGAGTTGTCCGCCGTCTGGCCTGCGCCGACCTGGTCGAGCCCGGGGTAGCCGTCACCCGCGCCCATCCCGGACATGTCGACACCCGCGAAGTTCGACAGCAGCAGGTACAGGATGACGCCGACGAGGCCCAGGCCGCCGCCCGCGCCTGCCACCCGGCCGCCGACCCCGCCGCCCCGGCCACCGCCGGAGCCTCGCAGGTCGTCCACGCCGGACGTGTCGAGCTGGGCGTTCTCGTCGAACCGCACGTCGTCCTCCCGAGATGAGACCGTGGAATCCCACCACACCGCGCCGGACCGCACCGGCGCGGACGTCCCCCGCCACCCGTCAGGGTGTCCCGGGTCCGGCCCGCCACGTCGCGGCCGCGACGCCGTGCGCGGCACGGAAGCGGCGGGCGAAGTAGCCGGGGTCGGGGTAGCCGACCCGGGCGCCCACCTCGGCGACCGGGAGGTCGGTGGAGGCGAGGAGCCGCCGCGCCTCCCGCATCCGGCGCTCGGTGATCCACTGCTGCACGGTCCGCCCGGTCCTGCGCCCGACGACGGTGGTCAGGTGCCCGGGGGTCAGTCCGACGGCGGCGGCGACCTCGCGCAGCGACAGCTGCTGGGCGAACCGCTCCTCGACGACGGCGAACACCGCCGCGAGCAGCGGGTCGCCGGACTCGGCGGGCACGTCGTCGACGAGCCGACCCAGGGCCACCAGCAGCAGGGTGAGGTGCGCGCGAGCAGCCTCGGCGTGACCGTCGCGGCGGCGGGTCAGCTCGTCGTCGAGGTCGGCGAAGCGGGCCCGCCAGGTCGCCCGCTCCTCGGGCGGGACCCGGATCCGCTGCCCGCCACCGCGGTGGCGTCCGACGAACGGCGCGAGCAGCGGATGGTCCTGCCAGGACGCGGGCGCGACCGCCTCGGCCGGGAAGATCACCGACCACAGCTCGCCGGGTGGTTCCGCGCTCTCCCGGGCGTGGTCGACCACCGCGCCGGGGGCGATCACGAACGCGTCGCCCTCGCCGAGCTCCCAGGCGCGCCCGTCGACTCGGTACGTGCAGGTGCCGCGGACGACGTGGACGAGCAGCAGGAAGTCGTGCGCGTGCGGCCCCCGTACCCGGGGCAGCGACGCTCCCGGCCCGTCGACGTGCTGGGCCGCGATCGGCACCGGGGAGTGTGCGAAGCCGACCAGCGGAACGCCCGAACTTCGTCCCACCACGGCCACAGATAGTGCCTTGTAGGCAGTTCGCAGGCCAGGAAGGGTCGGTGACGTACACGAAGTTCGTCCGAGGGGAACCGATGACCACGCACGCCCACACACCCGCGCTCGTCAGCTCGCGGCTGCTCCCCGGCTACGACACCGTGGCCCGGCTCAGTGGCGCCGTCCCGATGTACTGGCGGCTGCTGGCGCAGGCGGGCATCGGCCCGCGGGACCGCGTGCTGGAGATCGGCTGCGGGACCGGGAACGTCCTGCTGCGCGCCACTGAGGCCGTTCCGACGGCCACCGTGCACGGCGTCGACCCCGACCCGGAGGCGATCGCGATGGCCCGCCGCAAGGCGGCAGACGCCGGCGTCGAGCTGCAGCTGCAGATCGGTGTGGCCGAGGACCTGCCCCTCGCCGACGGCAGCGTCGACCGGGTCCTCTCCTCGCTGATGCTGCACCACATCGCCGCCGACGCCCGGGTCGCGGCGCTGCGGGAGGCGCACCGCGTCCTGGCGCCGGGCGGGAGCCTGCACCTGGTCGACCTCGATCACGACCCGCGCACCGCCGGACGGATGCGCGTCGTGAACAGGGTGCTGTCGCTGCTGGCACGCTTCGACCCGGCCCACCGCCGGTCCCGCCACGGCGGGCACGGCCACGGTCACGGTCACGGCGGCCACGGTCACGGGGCGCAGCCGGTGCCGGAGCTGCTCGCGGCCGCCGGTTTCACCGATGCGGTGGTGGTCGGGCACGGGGCGACGAGGATGGGGCCGGTCACCTACTACCGCGCGGAGCGCTGAGCGGTCCCGTTACCCTCCCGATCGGAAGCGTGGCAGAGCGGCCGAATGCACCCGCCTTGAAAGCGGGCGTCCGAAAGGACCGGGGGTTCGAATCCCCCCGCTTCCGCCACAGGTCAGACCCATGATCGACGATCACGACCGGTCCTCCTGCCCCTCGTTGACAGCAACCGGTGACAGCAACGCGCCGGTGAGAGCGGTGCTCAGCTGGGTCAGAGCGGCGGCCTTCTCGTCGAGGTTGCCGTGCGCGTAGACGGTCATCGTGACCTTGACGTCGCTGTGCCCGACGATCTCCCGGACCACGTGCGGCGGGACGCCGAGCGCGAGCAACAGCGACACCGCGGTGTGCCGCAGATCGTGGAACCGCATTTGCTCGAGACCGAGGGCCGTGCGGATCACGTGCCACTGCGCGACCGGACGTGCGCGTCGCTGTTGGCTTCAAGGATCCGCGAGGAAAACAGTTGTCCTCTGGATCCTCGCCTGATAGGTGGTGCAAGATCGTGCATCATTCCACGATGACGTCCCTCGCTGCCGCAGTATCGGCCGCTGGCTTGGCTGCAAGTATCCTGCAGATCGTCAGCGGACTCGTAATGTTGACGCTGGGCCTCGTCCTTCGCAGGCAGGAGCGCCGATCGAATACCGCGGTCCTTCCGCGGGGCACGACGACATGGTGGCCAGCGTTCGGAGTAGGCGTGGTCCTGATCGGTGTGTCGAAGTTCGCCGGTGCGTACGAGATCTGGATCCGGCGCGCTCAGGCGGTGGAAGCACTTGCCTCGATGAGTTCGCTGAATACCTCGGAGGGTTTCTTCCAGTCGAAGATTTTACGTGGTCGGTCGTTGATGTCGGCGGCGATCATGGACAGGTAGGTGGGGTCGGAGGGGATCTCCACGCCTTTGGGGAGGTACTCGCGCACGATGCGGTTGAGGTTCTCGTTGCTGCCGCGCTGCCAGGGAGAGCGCGGGCGAGCGAAGTAGACCGGCATCGAGCCCTTGAGGCTTATTCAGGCTCCGTCAGGTAAGTGCGTAGAAGATGAGTCCGATGACTGCCGAGATCGTCGTTTTAAATGTGGCGTAGGGTCGGCGGTAGTCTGAGGCTTATTCAGGGACGCTCAACAGACTGCTGCGTTGAGACGCTGACCCGGGGAAGCGCCTCGCTCCATGATCACCCTGAATAAGCCTCTCTGTGTGGAGAACTTTCCACGACTTGATATGGGCGATGACTCGCTCGATGGTGGCGCGTGTGCGGTTGAGGCTCTTGTTGAATGTTTTCTGCCAGTCGAGAAGTTCCCGGCCGGGTTGTTTTTTGAACGGGGTGGGCATGCCGCGCCCGATGTAGCCTTTATCGCCGATCGGTGGGTATGTGGCGAGGTGGTCGAGGGCGCCGGATTGGTCGAGGCAATGTAGGTCGTGTCGGGAGCCTGGGGTCGGGTCGGAGATCCACGACAGCTGCCCTTCCAGGGTGGCTGCGACCTGGACGACGACGCCGGTGGTGCGATGCTTGCCCGACCACAGACCTGGTATGGCGGTCCATGACCAGCAGGGCAGTAGGGTTCCGTCGATGATGTACTGCCGATCGGCACGAAGCTCCTCCGCCGTCGGAACGACACTCCGCAGTGCCTGTGCCAGCAACGGTGTCACCCCCGCGATCGCTCGACTGACCGTCGACTGCGACACCCCGTAGGTTTCCGCCAACTCCCACTGCACACGATTCCCGCGCAGATACGCCAACGTGATCACCACCGACCAGAACAATCCCAGAATCGGCGGCCAAGGCCGTCGCAGGCCAGTCGCGTTCCGCTGATCCTGCTTATGCACCAGAGCGGCAAGATCCTGAATCTCATCACGCCGAAAGCCAGTGGTATAGTACATAGAGGCTTATTCAGGCTCCGTCAGGTAAGTGCGTAGAAGATGAGTCCGATGACTGCCGAGATCGTCGTTTTAAATGTGGCGTAGGGTCGGCGGTAGTCTGTGTGGAGAACTTTCCACGACTTGATATGGGCGATGACTCGCTCGATGGTGGCGCGTGTGCGGTTGAGGCTCTTGTTGAATGTTTTCTGCCAGTCGAGAAGTTCCCGGCCGGGTTGTTTTTTGAACGGGGTGAGCATGCCGCGCCCGATGTAGCCTTTATCGCCGATCGGTGGGTATGTGGCGAGGTGGTCGAGGGCGCCGGATTGGTCGAGGCAATGTAGGTCGTGTCGGGAGCCTGGGGTCGGGTCGGAGATCCACGACAGCTGCCCTTCCAGGGTGGCTGCGACCTGGACGACGACGCCGGTGGTGCGATGCTTGCCCGACCACAGACCTGGTACGGCGGTCCATGACCAGCAGGGCAGCAGGGTTCCGTCGATGATGTACTGCCGATCGGCACGAAGCTCCTCCGCAGTCGGAACTACACTCCGCAGCGCCTGCGCCAGCAACGGTGTCACCCCCGCGATCGCTCGACTGACCGTCGACTGCGACACCCCGTAGGTTTCCGCCAACTCCCACTGCACACGATTCCCGCGCAGATACGCCAACGTGATCACCACCGACCAGAACAATCCCAGAATCGGCGGCCAAGGCCGTCGCAGGCCAGTCGCGTTCCGCTGATCCTGCTCATGCACCAGAGCGGCAAGATCCTGAATCTCATCACGCCGAAAGCCAGTGGTATAGTACATACTGCGACAGCCCATTCATCTCGGATTGATTCGACAAACCAATCTTCGCGATGGACGGGCTGTCGCCCAACCCGACACGCCGGGCTAGATCGTTATTTCACGGGCCCTGAATAAGCCTCATACTGCGACAACCCGTTCATCTTGGATTGATTCGGCAAATTAATCTTCGCGATGGACGGGCTGTCGCCCAACCCGACACGCCGGGCTAGATCGTTATTTCACGGGCCCTGAATAAGCCTCCATGGACACCACGTGGTGGGCGGCCATCTCGGCCCCGCAGTCCCAGGTCAGCGAGCGGCGCATCACCTCGGGGAGCCCAGCGGTCGCAGCGACCACCGCCCGGGTCACAGTGTGGGAGTCACGCCCGTGCAGCGGGACCAGGACCAGGAACCGCGAAGTGCGCTCCACCAGCGTCGCTACCGCGGTCTTACCTGCTTTACCGATGACCAGGTCGCCCTCCCAGTGCCCGGGCACCGCCCGCCCCTCAGCCTCAGTAGGTCGTTCATCGATGTAGGTCGGTTCGACGATCCGGGGAGCAGATGGAGGCCTACCGCCGCCACGACGGGCGGTCCGGCGGGTCCGTAACGCGATCAACTCGCGAGCCAGGGTGGACACCGGGGTGGCATAGACCCACTGGTAGATCGCCTCGTGAGACACCCGGTAAGTCTCGTCGGTCGGATAGAGCCGGGGCAGACGGCCCGCGATCGAGGCCGGGGACCAGCCGATCTGCAACAACCCGGTCACTACTTCCCGCAGCCGCGGTGACCGGTCCACCGCGAACATCTTCGGCCGGGACCGCCCGACCCGCGCCGCTTCCTCAGCCGGCCCCGCCCGGTAGCCGGCCCGGCCGCCGTGACGGGCGACCTCACGAGAGATCACCGACCGATCCCGCCCCACCACCGCAGCGATGTCGCACAACCGCCGGCCAGCGGCCAACCCCCGGGAGATCTCCTCCCGATCAGCCAAAGTCAACAGTTTCCGCACGTCATGATCCTGTTCCTCGCCGAACAACAAGATCAAGTGCTACGACCGCCTGAGCGCGCCTCCCTGATGGCTCCGCTCCTGGTGAACAGGAGTCGGCGAGCCGCCCACGGTGCCGCAGGCGGTCGGGCGCTGGCCGGCCGTCACCCCGGCCGCTCGGGCGGGCTCGGCGCCCGGGGGCGGTCGTGTGTCGTCCGCCGCCCGGGCACCTGCGGTCACCCGGCAGTGATCTCCAGGCCGGCCGGCGAGCCGGCGAGCGCCGCCTTCAGGGCGCGGCTGGGGTCGTCGACCAGCACCTCCTCGTCACCGGCTGCGACGCCGTCGAGGATGGCGCGGGCGACCTCGGGTGCAGCGATCTTTGCGACGTCGAGGTCGGCGACCATGTCCGTGTCCATGAACCCCAGGTGCACTCCGACCACCTGTGTGCCCTGGCTCCGCAGCTCGGCCCGTGCGCCGTTGGTGAACGACCACGCGGCCGCCTTGGTCGCCGCGTAGGACCCTGCGAACGGCAGAGCAGCCCAGGACAGGGCGGAGAGGACGGTCACCAGGGCGCCGCCACCCCGGCGTGCCAGCACCGGCGCGAAGGCCCGGGTCACTGCCACCGGCCCCCAGAAGTTGGTCTCCATCTCGGCCCGGGCGCGTTCGGGATCGGCGTGCAGCAGCGATCCCGCCCCGCTGACCCCGGCGTTGTTGATGACGATGTCCACGTCGCCGGCGCGCTGCGCGGCCTCGTGGATCGTCACGGAGTCGGTGACGTCGAGGCGCAGCGGGACCACCCGGGGATCCTCGTGCCGCAGGCTGCGCGGATCGCGGGGGGCGGCGTAGATCGTGCCCGCTCCGCGGGCGAGCAGCTCGGTGACCAGCGCCGCGCCCAGGCCACGGTTGGCGCCGGTGACCAGCGCGTTGGCCCCGGAGACGATCATCGGACGATCCGCTCGACGATGGTGGCGTTCGCGGTGCCACCGGCTTCGCACATGGTCTGCAGGCCGTAGCGCCCGCCGGTCTGCTCGAGCACCCCGACCAGGGTCGTGGCCAGCCGGGCGCCGCTGGCCCCGAGCGGGTGGCCGATGGAGATCGCGCCGCCGTTCACGTTGACCTTCGCGGCATCCGCGCCGGTCTCGGCGAGCCAGGCCAGCACGACCGAGGCGAACGCCTCGTTGACCTCGAAGACGTCGATGTCGTCCAGCGAGAGCCCGGCGCGCGCGAGCACCTTCGCCGTCGCCGGGATGATGCCGGTGAGCATGAGGACCGGGTCGTCGCCGGTGACGGTCGCGGTGTGGACGCGGTGTGGACGCGGGCCCGTGGGGTCCAGCCGTGCGCGGCGGCGATCTCGGAGGTGGTCACGAGCAGTGCGGCGGCGCCGTCGTTGTAGGGGCTGGCGTTGCCGGCGGTGACGGTCCAGTCGATGGCGCCGAAGCGCTCGGTCCACCGCGGGTCGGCGAAGGGGGTGCGCAGCCCGGCGAGCGCCTCGGCCGTCGTGCCCGGCCGGATCGTCTCGTCGGTCTCCAGCTGACCGACGGTCCCGTCGGGGCCGGTGGTCTTGAGCGGGACGACCTCGCGGGCGAATCGCCCGTCGGCCCAGGCCGCGGCGGCCCGCTGGTGGCTGGTCAGGGCGAACTCGTCGAGCTGGCTGCGCGAGAACCCCCACCGGCGGGCGATGAGCTCGGCACTCACGCCCTGAGGGATCAGTCCCGGTGCGTAGCGGGCGGCGACCGACGGCCCGGACACGTCCTGGGCGACTCCGTCGACGCGGGTCTGGCTGCCGATCGGGATGCGGGACATCGACTCCACCCCGGACGCGATCACGATGTCGTACGCACCGGCGACGACACCCTGTGCGGCGAACGACAGGGCCTGCTGGCTCGACCCGCACTGCCGGTCCACGGTGGTGCCCGGCACCGATTCGGGGAACCCCGCGGCGAGCGTGGCGAACCGGGTCGTGTTGCCGCTCTGCTCGCCCACCTGCCCGACGGCTCCACCGATGACGTCGTCGATCTCCGCCGGATCGAGCTGTGCGCGATCGACCAGCGCCCGTAGTACGTGTGCATGCAGCTCCACCGGGTGCACCCCGGCGTAGGCGCCGTCGGCCTTGCCCTTGGCCAGAGGTGTTCTGACCGTTTCGATGATGACTGCGTCTCTCATGGCTCTCCTCCGGTGGACCGATCGGTCCTGGACCGATCGGTCCGTATCGTGCCCCGTCGTACCGGCCGGGTCAAGCAGCGTCTGTGCGGCGGACAGTGAGGTGCTTCTGCCAGCAGCCGCGGGTGGTGGTCGGTGTCGGCGACCTCGATCGACGGGGAGGGGCGGCGATTGGACCCGTCTGTCCGCTCCTCCATCGCTCGCGTTCGCTGGGGAGCGTGATGAGTGGGAGTACTTGACATAGTCGAAACGAGAAAGACTATGTTGAATGATGAGGATGGTCGGTCCGGACCACCCCAACCACCGGAACGAGGTTCGGCGATGACGCAGAGCACGTCCGTGACCACGCTCGTCGTGCACGGCTTCCTCGACGACGGCGCGGTGTGGGATCCCGTGCTCGACTCCCGGACGCGCCGATCGCCCACCGTCGTCGCCGAGCTGGCAGGCATGGCCGGACGTCCTGACGCGGCCGGGCCCTACACCCTCGCCCGGCACGCGTCCGACGTCGTCGACCTCGTCGACAGCACGACCGGCCCCCTGGTCCTGGTGGGCCAGAGCCTCGGGGCCCAGATCGTCGAGCTCGTCGCGACGCAGCGGCCGGACCGTGTCGCCGGGTTGGTCCTCGTCGCACCGGTCCCGCTCGCCGGTGCCCGGCTCCCGGCCGACGCCCTGGCGTCGTTCAAGGCCCTCGGCGGCGACGCCGACGCGCAGCGCGCCGTGCGCAGCCGGCTCTCCGACGCGTTCCCCCCGGCGGAGCTCGACCGGCTCGCCGCGGCCGGGAAGCGGATCACCGCCGAGGCGTGCTCGGCCACCGTCGACGCGTGGAACGACGGGGACCCTGCGGGCGCGGCACCGTCGGAGGTCACCGCTCCCGTCGTCGTCCTGCGCGGCGGCCGGGATCCGTTCATCACCGCCGAGCTCCTCGACACCCACGTCCTGGCGCGGTTCCCGCACGCGTCGGCGGCCACCGTGGCCGACGCGGGCCACTGGCCCCACGTCGAGCGCCCCGGGACGGTGGCGGCCTACCTCGACGAGCTCGTGGACCGCGTCTCCGGCCCGACCCGGGGGAGCGGGGGCGGCAACACCGCCCACGGAGTGTCCGAGCAGGGCTGGACGAGGGCTTTCGCGCGGCACAGCGCGACCGCCTTCACCGAGGCGCTCGCACCGGACGTGGTGTTGCGTGCCTCGGTGCTGCGGACACCGGTGGAGGGCCGCGACGAGGTCGCGGCGGTGATGGGTGCGGCGAGCGGCATCTACACGTCCCTGGTGTTCACCCACGAGGCACGCCACGGCGCGCGGACCTACCTCGAGTGGGACGCCACGCTGCACGACGGGACCGAGGTCAGCGGCGTCACGCGGCTGGTGGCCGACGAGGACGGTCGGCACGTCGAGATCGCCATCCACCACCGGCCCCTCGACGGCGCACTGCGGTTCTCCGACGAGCTCGGCCGGCGCCTCGAGGGCCGCATCGAGCGCGACCGTTTCCACCGCGCATGAGCGCCGGCAACAGGCTCCGGCGCGAGGACGTCGAGTTCACCGCCGACGACGGCACCGTGCTGCGGGCCTGGCTCCACCTGCCCGACGGGCCCGGGCCGCACTCGGCGATCTCGATGGCCCACGGCTACGCCGGCACCCGCCACCACGGCATCGAGCGGTTCGCCGAGGCCTTCGCCGCCGACGGCCACGCCGTCCTGCTGCACGACCATCGCGGCTTCGGTGCCAGCGGCGGGGTGCCCCGCCAGGACGTCGACCCCTGGACCCAGATCGCCGACTGGCGACGGGCCCTGTCCTTCCTCGAGTCCCGCCCCGAGGTCGACGCCGGCCGCCTCGGACTCTGGGGCACCAGCTACGCCGGCGGGCACGCCCTGGTCCTCGGGGCGACCGACCCCCGGCTCCGCGCGGTGGTCGCGCAGGTCCCCACCATCAGCGGGGCCGAGCAGACCCGTCGCCGGGTCCGGCCGGAGGACCTCCCCGCCTTCCACGCCGGCCTGCTCGACGACGAACGCGCCCGTGCGGCAGGCCGGCCGGCGGCGCGCCGCGCGATCGTCTCGACCGACCCCGGCACGCCGGCCTCCTACCGCGCCCCCGACGCCGTGGCGTTCTACCTGCAGGACGTGCCCGACGGGGTCTGGGCCAACGAGGTGACGGTCCGTTCCACGCTCGCCGCCACCACCTACGAGCCCGGCGTGTACGTCGACCGGGTCAGCCCGACGCCCCTGCTGATGGTCGTCGCCACCCACGACACCGTCACCCTCACCGACACGGCCCTGGCGGCCTACGAACGCGCGCGGGAACCCAAGCGTCTGGTGCTGGTCCCCGGCGGCCACTTCGACCCCTACCTCGCCGGGTTCGACGCCGCGTGCGGCGCCGCCCGCACCTGGTTCGCCGACCATCTCGCTCCCCGGAAGGACTGACGATGTCCCACGTGTCCGTCACCATCGCCGACGGCGTCGCGACGCTGGTGCTGCACAACCCGCCTCAGAACCGCATCGGCACCACCATGGTCGACGAGCTCGACGCCGCGCTCACCGAGATCGCCGCCGGCGACGCCCGCGCCGTGGTCCTGCGCGCCGACGGTCCCGACTTCAGCTTCGGTGGCGACATCGAGCCCTGGCCCCACTGGGGACGCCGTGAGATGCGCGCGCACTTCGAGCACTTCCTGCAGACGTTCAACCGCTTCGAACGCCTCCCGCTCCCCACGGTCGCCGCGGTGCAGGGCCTGTGCTTCGGCGGCGGGCTCGAGCTCGCCGTCCGCGCCGACCTGATCGTCGCCGGCCGCACCGCCCGGTTCGGTCACCCGGAACAGTCGATCGCCATCGTCACCCTGCTCGGCGGGGTCTACCGGATCGCCGAGCGCGCCGGCCGCTCCCGGGCGATGCGCTGGGCGCTGACCTCCGAGCAGGTCCCCGCCGCGGAGATGGAGCGGTTCGGCGTCGTCGACCGGGTGGTGGACGACGAGACCCTCCACGACGAGGCCGCCGCGCTCGCCACCCGGTTCGCCGCCGGTCCCACGCTCGCCCACGCGGCCCACAAGAGTCTCCTGCGGACCTGGGCCGTCGGCGGCGTCGCCGCGGCCGACGAGGCGATCTTCGACGTCGCGATCCCGCTGTTCGACAGCGCCGACACCCGGATGGCGATCCCCACCGCCGTCGAGGCACTGCACGCCGGCCGCCCGCGCCCGGCGATGTCGTTCGAGGGACGCTGACGATGACCGATCTCCTGCACGTCGACGTCCATGTCAGCCCGTCGATCCCCACCGCGATCACCGACCTGCCACCCGACCTCGACGTCCGTGTCTGGTCGCCCATCGCCACCACGCTCATCGGCAGCGCGATCGAGCGCTACCACGCCATGCGCACCCGGCACCCGGACCGGATCAACCCCGGCGCGCTCTGGGGCTCCGCCCGCGCCGCATTCCCGACGGAGACCCGTACATGATCATCGACACTGCCGAGCTGGACGCCACCGAGGCCTACAAGCTGCTCATCGGCAGCATCGTGCCCCGGGCGATCGCGTGGGTCAGCACCGTCTCGACCGACGGCGTCGCCAACCTCGCGCCCATCTCCTTCTTCACCGCGGTCGGGCGCAGGCCGCCGATGGTGTCGCTGACCATGCAGCCCCGCAGCACCGGTGAGCTCAAGGACACCTTCACCAACATCCGCGACACCGGCGAGTTCGTCACCAACCTGGTCTCCCTGCCCCAGGCCCACCAGATGCACCGCACCGCCCACGAATTCGCCCCCGAGGTGGACGAGTTCGAGGCCGTCGGACTCGCCAAGGCACCCTCGGAGGTCGTGGCGGCCCCCCGGGTCCGCGACGCCCCCATCCACTTCGAATGTCGCGTCGACCGGATCATCCCGGTCGGCGACCTCGACGACCACGTCGTGTGGGGTGTCGTCGAACGGGTGCACCTGCGTGACGACCTGTACTTCGACCGCGGCCGGGTCGACACCGCGGCGCTGGCGCCCGTGGGCCGCCTCGCCGCCGAGTACACGCTGGTCGAGAACGTCTTCACCACGCCGCTCGACGACACCGTGCTCCGCGGCCGCGGCGGGCGGATGCGCCGGCTCGACGAGCACGACACCACCTTCAGCCCGATCGAGACCGACGCCTGGTCACCGTCGGGCTCGGTGCGCACCGAGGGCTGACGGGCCACCTGGAGCCGGCGGCCCGGATGCCGCGCGGGTGCCGACGGCCGGGGCGTGCCGTCAGCCGTGCTCGGCGTCGGCCGCCTCCAGCGCCGCGCGCCGCCGTGCCCTGGAGGCGCGCAGGTTCACCGCGTTCCCGCAGACTCGCACGTCGTGCCAGGCGCCGCTGTTGTTGCGGGACCGGTCGTAGAACGCGACCGCACACCGTTCGTTGCGGCAGGTCTTGAGCCGGCGCCAGGTGTCGGCGCGCTGGGCTTCGAGCACCTCGATGAGGAACTGGCCCACCACGGTGCGCCACCCCTGCCCGCGCGGGCGCAGGACCACCGAGCCGTCGGCGGCCAGCACGAGGCCGACCGAGGCGCTGCGCAGGTACTCGTCCTCGGCCGCGCCCTGACCCCGATCCGGTGCGGAGACCACGGCCCGCAGGTCGGCGCGCAGTGCCTGCAGCTCCTCCAGGCCCCGGTCGTCGAGCACCGCCGACGGCAGGGACCGGCCGGTGGTCGCGGTCCAGTCCGACAGCGCCGAGTCGAGCCAGGTCCGCGCGCTGTCGAGCTCCCCGAGCAGATCCGGCTGGCGAGGGCGTCCTGCCGGGATGGTGTTCAGCAGGTCCTGCACCAGGGCCAGGCCGCCGTCGGCGACGGCGGTGTCGTAACGCGACGTGGCGGTCCAGGGCATGGCACGAGTCTAGCGCAGCTCAGTCACTACGACGTAGGCGAGTTTGGTACGTATGCATCGTCTACCTCGTATCCAAGGGCAGAATCAGCTGTCACGGACTTACATCCGACTGACTATGGACGTAAGCTAAAGCTATTTGTTTACGTCGATGCGAGTGGAGCTAAGCCATGAGCCGCCAGGACGCCCTGATCACCGCCGACTGGGCGGAGGAGAACCTCGGCACGCCCGGTGTGGTGTTCGTCGAGGTCGACGAGGACACCACCGTCTACGACGGCGGGCACATCCCCGGTGCCGTCCGGATCGACTGGAGGACCGAGCTGCAGGACCAGGTCCGTCGCGATGTCGTCGACCGGGCCGGCTTCGAGGCGCTGCTCTCGGACAAGGGCATCGCGAACGACGACACGGTGGTGCTCTACGGCGGCAACAACAACTGGTTCGCCGCCTACGCCTACTGGTACTTCACGCTCTACGGCCACCCGGCGGTGAGACTGCTCGACGGCGGCCGCAAGAAGTGGGAGCTCGACGGGCGCAGGCTCGACACCGCCGTGCCGGCGCGCCCACGGACCACCTACACCGCGCGTGAGCAGGACCGCTCGATCCGAGCCTTCCGCGACGAGGTCGTCGACGCGATCGGAACGGCGTCGCTGATCGACATCCGTTCGCCCGAGGAGTACGCCGGTCGGCTGCTGGCCCCCGCGCACCTCCCCCAGGAGCAGGCCCAGCGTGGCGGGCACATCCCGGGGGCGGTGAACATCCCGTGGAGCCGCGCGGTCGCCGAGGACGGCACGTTCAGGTCCGACGACGACCTGCGGGCGCTCTACGGGGGTGCGGGCATCGACCGCGACACCAGGGTCATCACCTACTGCCGCATCGGCGAGCGCTCCTCGCACACCTGGTTCGCCCTGCACGAGCTCCTCGACCACCCCGAGGTGAAGAACTACGACGGGTCCTGGACCGAGTACGGCTCGCTGGTCGGGGTGCCTGTCCAGACCGGCGACGAGCGGGGCTCCGCCGTCGCTCCGTCCCGGGCGTGACGACGCCGATGAGGACCCTGGTGCTCGGCGCCGGTGCGACCGGGGGCTACCTCGGCGCGCGTCTGCTCGCCGCGGGCCGCGAGGTCACCTTCCTGGCTTGCCCGGCCACCGCCGACCGGCTGTCCCTCGAGGGGCTGCAGATCCGCGGGGTCGACGGGGTGACCCACTCCCACCTGCTCCCGTCGGTGGTGACCGCCGACGAGCTGCGCTCCCCGTACGACCTGGTCGTCGTGGCGGTGCGCGGCAACGCGCTGCCGGACGCGGTGAAGGACGTCGCCGCCGCGGTGGGACCGCACACCCAGATCGTGCCGCTGCTCAACGGGATGGCGCACCTGGACACGCTGGTCGATGCCTTCGGTGCCGGAGCGGTGCTCGGGGCGACCGCCCGGCTGGCGGCCACCCTGCTGCCGCACGGCGTGATCGTCGAACAGGCGGTCGGCGCCACGCTGGAGCTCGGACGTCCGGGAGCCCCGGGCGAGGACCCCGCGGTCGAGGCGGTCCGCCGCGAACTCTCCGTGGACGGGATCGCGGTGCGCGTCGTCGAGGACATCCGTTCCGCGATGTGGGCGAAATGGGTCTTCATCGCCGCGAGCACGGTGCTGACGTGCCTGGGCGGCGCCCGGGTGGGGGACGTCGCGGCGGCCCCGGGTGGACCGGGCCTCGTCGACGCCGTGGTCACCGAGCTCTCCGCCGTCGCCGGGGCCGACGGCCACGCCGGCGACCCCGCAGCGCTCGTGCGCGGTCTCTCCGATCCGAGCTCGGGGTTCGTGCCGTCGATGACCCGCGAGCTGTGGGCCGGGCGACCGGTGGAGGTCGAGGTTCTCGACGAGCTCGCGGCCCTCGCCCGACGCCGAGGGCTCGCCTCGCCGTTGCTCGACGCGGCGCGGGTGCGCCTGCGGCTCGGCCGTGAGCCGAGGCCGGTGGGCTGAGCGAAGTACGGCGCCCCGGGAGACGGGCTCGGATGGTCAGTCGCGACGGAGCGCCCAGCCGGCGCGGCCCAGCGCGACGGCGACGACGATGCCCGACACCAGGCCGACCGCGGGCATGATCAGCAGGGCCGGGGACCAGTCACGGCTCAGGCTCAGCACCGACTCGTAGGCGCTGTCGCTGCGGGTCGGGCCGTAGGACACCACCTCGTAGGACAGCGAGGGGGCCAGCATCGTGCAGAGCAGGCCGAGGAACGCGCCGAACACACCGAGCACGACAGCGAGTGGACGCATCTTCCCATCGTGTCGAGCCGCCGGTTCTGCCGACGAGGCGGGTCTCAGGCGCAGAGTCCCTGCGGGGCGGCGACGGGTTCGAACTGGGCCGAGCCGCCCGGCCATCGGAACACCGCGATGTCGGGGGTGGCGAGGGTCATCGATCCGGCCAGGTGCTGGTCGGGACCGATCTCGGTCTCGGCGGTCAGCGGGTCCGCGGCCTCGGGCTGCGCGATCCACGTCCTGCCCGCGAACTGTGCGGTGTGGATGCCGCAGTGGACGTAGAGGTGGTACTCGTAGCTGACGCCGAGGCGGGCGTCGGGGACGGTGCCGTAGTGGACGACCGGTGGCTGGCCGGGGATGTGTTGCACGCTGCTCGGTACGGGCACCGGCGTCGCGCTGGCGGGAGGGGGCGGCGGAGTCCCGTAGTAGATCGGTGGGATGCCCTCGTGCTGTGTGCATCCGGTCAGCAGAGCGGCCGACGCCGTGAACACTGCGGCGACTCCGGCAGCTCCGAGAGGTGGGCGCACGACACGACCGTAGCGGCCCCGATGCCGGCCCGGACGGTCTCTCGCGATCCGGATCGGGAGCGGGCAGCGTCGTCCGCCGACGGCGCGTCACCTCAGCGGACGGCGCGCGCCCGCAGGGCGGTGAGCCCGCCGTCGAGGCGCAGGTCGATCCCGTTCAGCCAGGAGGCCGCGGGCGACAGCACGAACTCGACGACGGCGGCCACCTCGTCGGCGCGCGCGTTGCGCCCGACCAGCCGGCTCGCCTCGTCGAGGGTGGGCATCGTCGCCCGGAAGTCGGCCAGGATCGGGGTCTCGACCGGGCCGGGGCTGACGCTCACCGCCCGGACACCGCGTGGGTGCAGCGTCGCCGCCAGATCGACGGCGAGGGCGTGGACCACCTGCTTGGACAGCTGGTACGCGCCGGGACCGTCGAGTGCGGTGGCCTCCAGTGCGGCCTGCAGGTCGTCGTCGTCGAGCGCGAGGTAGCGGTCGAGCTCGTCCGGGGTCGCGGTGCCCCGGTACCCGGCCATCGACGACAGCAGCACCACCGCGGAGCCGGGGGTCAGCAGCGGGGCCAGTGCCCCGACCACCCGGCGGAGCCCGACCACGTTGACCGCGTGCACGACCGGCGGCGGGACGCTCCCGGGCACCCCCGCGACGGCGGCCACCCCGTGCAGCGGGCCCGTGGCGCGGACCGCCGCCACCGCCGCCTCGACCGCGGCCGGGTCGGTGAGGTCGCAGGCGAGCGGCTCGGCTCCGTCCGGGACCCCGGAGGCCGCGCGGTCGAGGGCGACGACCTCGTGCCCGGACGTGACGAGCCGGTCGGTGAGCGCCGCGCCGATGCCCGATCCGGCACCGGTGACGACGAACCGGCGGACACCGGCTGGGTCGGTGGTCATGGGGCTCCTCGAGGTCGTGGCGGATGCGATCGGCGGGCTTCCGCGGGCTCGGAGCTTATGTATAGTCTCGTTCGCAAAACTGGTCCACAGTCGGACCGGACGTCGGTACGGGATGGAGATCGCCATGGCCGCCTCGACAGAGTGCCCCGTCGGTGGGGTGCGCGGCGTCGACCTGCTCGACGCGGGCGTGTTCGCCGCCGGACGGGACCCGGAGATGTTCCGCCGTCCTGCGCGACGGGGCCCCGCTGCACTGGAACCCCGGCCCCGGCGAGGGGGAGGGGTTCTGGTCGGTGACCCGGTACGCCGATGTCGAGGCCGTCGCCAAGGACGCCGACCGTTTCGGCAACGGCCAGGGCACCCAGATCCCGGACCGGCGTGCCGAGGGGAACGGCCCGCGCCAGATCCACAACATGGACGCCCCCGACCACGTGCCGTTCCGCCGGGTCCTGACCTCCACCTTCACCCCGCGGGCGGTGGAGCGGCTGGCGGCACGCGTCGAGGAGGTCACCGGCGCGCTGCTCGACGAGGCGCTCGAGCTCGGCGAGTTCGACTTCGTCAAGGTCATCGCCTCGCGGCTGCCCCTGCTGGTGTTCGCGCCGATGCTGGGGGTGCCGGTCGAGGATGCGGACCTGCTGCTGCGCTGGACCAACGAGTCCTCCAGCGAGGACCCGGAGTACTCCGCGGGCCCGGAGACGGCGGCGCGGGCGCGCGACGAGCTGTTCGCCTACTACGCCGACCTCACCGAGCAGCGACGGGCCTGCCCGGCCGACGACATCGTCAGCACGCTGACCCGGGCCACGCCGAAGGGGGAGCCGCTCACCCAGGAGTGGCTCAACCCGTACTACATGGTGCTGACCGTCGCCGGGAACGAGACCACCCGCAACCTGCTCTCCGGCTCGGTCGCGGCGCTGTCGGAACACGGGCGGTGGGACGAGCTGCGTGCCGGCGGCGCACCGCAGCTGCGGTCGGGGATCGAGGAGATGGTCCGCTGGGTGTCCCCGGTGGTGCACATGCGCCGCACCGCCACCGAGGACGTCGAGCTGCACGGGCAGACCGTGCGGGCCGGGGAGAAGCTCGTGCTGTGGTTCGCCGCCGCCAACCGCGACGAGCGCGTGTTCGACGCACCGGAGGAGTTCCGCCTGGCCCGCACGCCGAACCGGCACCTCGGGTTCGGCGCGGGCCCGCACTACTGCCTGGGGGCCCACCTGGCGCGGATGGAGACCAGGGTCTTCTACGAGCAGGTCCTGGCCCGCGGGATCCGGATCGAGCCGCTCGCCGAGCCCGACCGCCTGCTGTCGAACTGGTTCCACGGGATCAAGCGGCTGCCCGTGCGGGTGACGCAGGGATGACCGCGGCCCCGGGCATCCGGCCGGGCGCGCACCTGGTCGTCGACCGGCTCTCCCACCGCATCGGCGGCGAGTGGGTCGAGGCCGGCGGGGCGCCGATCGCTGTCGGGTCCCCCGCCACCGGCGCGACCGTCGCCCACGTCGGCGGGGGCACCGCCGAGGACGCGGGGCGCGCCGTGACCGCCGCCGTCGCGGCGGGCCCCGCGTGGGCCGACACCCCGGTGGCCCGCCGCGCGGAGATCGTCCGCGCCCTCGGGGACCTGCTCGCCGCGCACACCGACGACCTGGCCGGTGTCGTCACCACCGAGGTCGGGATGCCGTACCACCTGGCCGGGCCCGCGCAGGTCGCGGTGCCCGCCAGGGTGCTGCACCTGACCGCCGACGCGGCGCTGTCCCACCCGTGGTCCGAGCCGGTCGCCGCGGGCGAGGTGCTGCGGGTGCCGGCCGGGGTGGTCGTCGCCATCACGCCGTGGAACATGCCCCTGCACCAGATCGCGGCGAAGGTCGGGCCCGCACTGGTCGCGGGCTGCACCGTGGTGCTCAAGCCCAGCGAGGTGGCGCCTCTGACCGCGTTCGCCCTGGTCGGACTGGCCGAGGAGGCGGGAGTCCCGCCGGGTGTGCTGAACCTCGTCACCGGCACGGGGCCGGTGGTCGGCGAGGCGCTGGTGCGCGATCCACGGGTCGCGGTCGTCTCACTGACCGGCAGCGGCCCGTCCGGCGCCCGGGTCGCCGAGCTCGCCGCGCCCGGCATCACCCGGGTCTGTCTCGAGCTCGGAGGCAAGTCGGCCAACGTGCTCCTCGACGACGCCCCGTTCGACCGGGCGGTGCCTGCGGCCGTGGCGCAGGCGTTCTTCAACTCCGGGCAGGCCTGCAACGCCCTCACTCGGCTGCTGGTCCCCGCGCACCGGCACGACGAGGTCTGCGACCTGCTCGTCACCGCGGTCCGGGCGCTGACGGTCGGCGACCCCTGGGACGCCGGGACCGATCTCGGCCCGCTGGTGAGCGAACGGCAACTGCGGTCGGTGCGCGGGCACGTCGACCGGGCGCGTGCCGACGGTGCCCGCCTGCTCGTCGGCGGCAGCGAGCCCGACCCCGACCTGCCCGAGGGGCACTACCACCGCCCGACCGTGTTCACCGGCGTCGACCCGGGGTCCGCGCTGGCCAGGGAGGAGGTGTTCGGCCCGGTCCTCGCGGTGCTCACCCACAGCGGCGACGACGACGCGGTCCGCCTGGCCAACGACACCGAGTACGGCCTGGCCGCGGGCGTCTGGTCGGGCGACCCGGACCGGGCCCGCGCGGTCGGGCGTCGCATCCGGGCCGGCCAGGTCAAGGTCAACGGCGTCCGCACCCGCGACGGCCTCGACGCGCCCTTCGGCGGTCTGGGTCGGTCCGGTCTGGGCCGGGAGCTGGGCCGGTTCGGGATCGACGAGTACGTGGAGCTCGTCTCCCTGCTCGGGTGACCGCCGCACGGCCCGGGGCTCCGCCCCGGTGGGTACAGTGACGCGACTATCGCATTCGCGCCCGCGTACAGGGCGGCGCGACAGGGGGCCGGAGGTCGGGTGGCCGAGCAGGACAGCGCGCAGCAGGACGCGCCGGAGGCCCCGCAGCGCCAGGTCCGGGGCAAGAACGCCCGGGGCATGCGGACCCGCCGGCAGCTCATCGACGCCGCCGCCGACTGCTTCGCCGAGTACGGCTACACCAGTACCCGGATCTCCGACATCGTCTACCGGGCCGGGGTCTCGCAGGGGAACTTCTACCGGCACTTCACCAGCAAGGACGAGATCTTCCTGGAGGCGCTGCGGCCGGGCCTGGACTCGCTCGTCGAGTCCAGCCGGCGCAGCACCGTCGGCGACCGCCTGGACCTGGCGACGATGGAGGAGCTCACCTCGGCCTACCTGGTCTCCTACACCCGCAACCGGCACCTGCTGCGGGTCATGCGGGAGGCCGCGGCCATCCGGTCCGACGAGGGCTTCACCGAGCTCTGGCTGCGCCAGCGCGCGTCGTTCGTCGAACGGACCGCGGGCTGGCTGCGTCGCCTGCACGCCGCCGGACGCATCGCGGAGACCGACTTCGGTCTACTGGCCGACGTGCTCGGCTCGGCCGTCGAGCAGATGGCCTACGTGCACATCGGCCTGGCCGAACGGGCCCCGCGCCCCGAGGAGCTGCAGCGGCTCGCCCGCGGCGTCGCCGAGGTCTGGCACCGCTCCATCCCGATCCTCGACGAGGGTCCGCCCGCCGGGTCCTGACCCACCCCGGTCGACCCGATGACTGCCGGGTCGCACATGGCCGGGCGCCGACGCGTGTCCGGACCGGCACGGAGCTTGTCCGGGCACGCCTCACGCGGTACCTTCGGCTCGTCGTAATGTGAACGGACGTTGCAAAACTGAGCGGAGGAAGCGTGTACCCCGCATCGTTCGCGGTCACGGTGCCCGACCGGACCGCCCTCGTCGTGGCGGGCAGCGGTGACGCGGTCACCTACGCCGCGCTCGACGACCGCAGCGCCCGGCTCGCGGGTCTCCTGTACGCGGCCGGCCTGCGCCCGGGTGACACCCTGCTGATCGCCTGTGGCAACGACGTCCGCTGGGGCGAGGTGTTCTGGGCCGCCCGGCGCAGCGGGCTCCACCTCGCCGCGGTCAACCGGCACCTGTCCGCCGCCGAGCTCGTCCCGATGACGGAGGACGCCCGCCCCGCCGCCGTCGTCGCGGGTGGGGCCGGCATCGCGACGGCGCTGGACGACGCGCTGGCCCGCGCGGGCGTCCCGGTGCCCGCGGTCCGGCTGGTCATCGGCCCGGACGTGCCGTCGGGCTGGACCGGCCACGACGCCGCGGTGGCCGCCGCACCCCGGCTCCCGCGCGACGCCGAGACCACCGGCGGCCGGATCCTCTGGAGCTCGGGCACCACCGGCCGTCCCAAGCCCTTCCGGGTGGCCCCCACGGGCGGTCACCCGGCCGACGGACCGGTCCGCTCGGCCGCCCTCATGCGCAGCCTCGGGTTCCGCACCGAGCCCACCGGCCCGGGTGAGGCCCCCGACGTACTGCTCGTCGCCGGGCCGGCCTACCACGCGGGCCCGCTCGGCTTCCTGCAGTCGGTCCAGGAGGTCGGCGGCACCGTCGTGCTCATGGAGCGCTTCGAGCCCGAGGCCGCGCTCGCCGCGATCGAGCGCTACCGGGTCACCCACAGCCAGTGAGCCTTTCCCAACCTGTTTGTGCTGGTCAGGGGTGTGAGGTGCGTGGCTTGTCGTGAGATGGGTGGGGCTCCTGGTAGACGGATAGCTGTCGCGCCACCGCCTACCGAGGAGCCCCGCGTGTTGTCCTACCCATCCGGGATGTCGATGTCCACTCGCACGGTTCGTGTCCTGGCCGGGCTGCTGCGCGGACATCGTCGCCGGATCGGGACCCGGTGGCGGCTCCTGACCCCGGCCCGCCAAGCCCTGCTCGTGCTCGCGCACCTACGTAAGGGCGAGACCTACACCGACCTGGCCAGCGGATTCAGAGTCGGGAAGTCCACGGTGTCCCGGTATGTCGCCGAGGCGATCGGGCTGCTCGCTGCGCTCGCGCCGACCCTGGAGCAGGCCATCACGGTCGCGGCCGGGAAGGCGTTCGTGATCCTGGACGGGACGCTGCTGCGTATCGACCGGGTCGGCATGGGCTCGGGCTATGACCGGGCGTTCTATAGCGGGAAGCACAAGTGTCACGGGCTGAATGTGCAGGTCATCGCCGACCCCGCGGGTCGGCTGGTGTGGATCTCCCCGCCGCTACCGGGGGCACGGCACGACATGGGCGCTGCCCGGATCCACGGGATCATCGACGCGGTCAACACCACCGGGGTGCGGGCGGTCGCTGACACCGCCTACCAGGGCGGCGGTCCCGCGATCACCGTCCCGCACCGACGCCGACGCCGCGATCTCGACACCGGCCGGTACCGGCCCCTGTCAGCGAATCAGAAGGCCGTCAACGCCGCTCACGCCCGACGGCGGGCACCGGGTGAGCGGGTCAACGCCGAGCTGAAGAACTGGAAGATCCTCCGCAAGATCCGCTCCAGCCCCTCCCAGGCTGCTCAGCTCGTCGCAGCGATCCAGACCCTCATGATCACCACCGCCTGACCAGCACAAACAGGTTGGGAAAGGCTCAGTGGGTCCCGACGATGTTCGTGCGCCTGCTCCGCCTGCCCGACGAGGTCCGGAACCGCTACGACCTGTCGTCGCACCGGGTCGCGGTGCACGGCGCCGCGCCGTGCCCGCCGGAGACCAAGCGTGCGGTCCTCGACTGGTGGGGCCCCATCGTGCACGAGTACTACGGCTCGTCGGAGGGTTACGGGCGCACCACCATCGGCCCGCACGAGTGGCGCGAACGCCCCGGGTCGGTCGGGCGTCCGGCCGGGAGCACCGTGCACGTCGCCGACGCGGACGGCCGCCCGCTCGGCCCGGGTGAGGTCGGCGCGGTGTGGTTCGCCCGGCCCGGTGCCGCCGAGCCGCAGCGACGTCCGGACGGCACCGCCGACCTGGCCGCGACACCGGGCTGGGGGACCGCGGGCGACCTCGGCCACGTCGACGCCGACGGCTACCTCTACCTCGACGGCCGCAGCGGTCACACGATCATCACCGGCGGGGTCAACGTGTACCCCCGGGAGGTCGAGGACGTGCTGCTCCCGCACCCGGAGGTCGCCGACGCCGCCGTCGTCGGGCTGCCCGACCCGGAGTTCGGGGAGCGGGTCGTCGCCGTCGTCGTGCCCGCCGCCGACACCGACCGGACGGGGCTCGCCGACCGGCTCGTCGCGCACTGCCGCGCCCGCCTCGCCGGGTTCAAGACCCCCCGCGAGGTCCGTCTCGTCGAGTCCCTGCCGCGCAGCGTCGCCGGGAAGGTCAGGATGGGCGAGCTGCGCGCGTCGCTCGTCCCGGAGCCCGCCGGGAGCAGACCGTGGAGCTGATCGTCGTCCGGCACGGGCGTCCGGAGACCGTGCAGGGGCACGTCGCCGGCGCCGACCCCGGTCTCACCGAGGAGGGCCGCCACCAGGCGGACCTGCTGGCCGCACTGCTGACCGGGGCGGCCGGGCTGGCCCCCGACCGCATCGTGTCCAGCCCGATGCGCCGCGCGCTGCAGACGGCACACCCGCTCGCCGAGCGCACCGGGCTGCCGGTCGCCGTCGACGACCGGCTCGCCGAGTTCGACCGCGGCGCGCACACCTACGTACCCGTGGAGCTCAGTGGCACCGACCGGGCCGCCCAGTGGCGGGCGCTCGAG
The DNA here is from genome assembly GCF_020496245.1 of Pseudonocardia sp. ICBG601. Classification (NCBI taxonomy): domain Bacteria; kingdom Bacillati; phylum Actinomycetota; class Actinomycetes; order Pseudonocardiales; family Pseudonocardiaceae; genus Pseudonocardia; species Pseudonocardia sp. ICBG601. The sequence continues at coordinate 43,000 of NZ_JAHLJA010000062.1, forward strand.
TGTCCGGCGTCTGGGGCGAGCACCGGTTCGACCCGGAGGCCTTCGAGCAGCGCGTGCTCGCCGCGTTCGAGGACGTCATCGCGGCGAACCCCGGGCAGCGGGTCGCCGTCGTCTGCCACGGCGGTGTGATCAACGCGTTCCTGTCCCGTCTGCTCGGTCGCCGACGCAGCATGTTCGTCCAGCTCGACTACACCTCGTTCAGCAGGTTGCTCGCCTCGAGCGGGGGCGTCCGCCAGCTGCGCAGCATCAACGAGACCCCGCACCTGCTCCTCCCGGCCACCGGCCCGGGCTGCACAGCCGGTCCGCCTGAACCCCACCATGACCCCGTCGACACCGTTTTGACACCGTCGTCACCACGAACCGGAGGAAGCGCCGTGACCGCCGACACCACCACGTCGCCCGACCTGCTCGTCCTGCACACGCTGCGACTGTCCGGCTTCGTCGCCGCCCCGGTGATCGCCCGCCGGACGGAGCTCGACCACGTGACCGTCGACGCCGCCCTCGCCGCGGCCGCGGAGGCCGGCCGGGTGAAGGAGCGCACCGGACGCGTCGCGGGCTGGACGCTCACCGCCGAGGGCCGCACCGAGCACGCCCGGTTGCTGGCCGCCGAGCTGGACGCGTCCGGGGCGCGCGCGGCCGTGGAGCGGGCGGAGTCGCGGTTCCTGGAGCTCAACCAGCCGTTCAAGGAGATCTGCTCGCGCTGGCAGGTCCGTCCCGACGGCACCCCGAACGACCACTCCGACCCCGCCTACGACCGTGGTGTCGTCGACGAGCTCGGTGCCCTGCACCCGCGTGCGGTCGAGGTGACCGCCGAGCTCGCGGGGGTGCTGCCGCGGTTCGGCCGCTACCCGCGCGACCTCGCCGCGGCCTGGGAGCGGGTCGACGGCGGCGAGACGACGGCGTTCGCCGCGCCGCTGCGGGAGAGCTACCACGACGTGTGGATGGAGCTCCACCAAGACCTGATGAGCACGCTGGGCCGCGAACGCGGCGCCGCCGACGGCCACTGAGCCGCACCGCAGACCGTGAGGACGACGATGACCAGCACGGCCACCGCGGCGTCCACCGCCGTGTTCGCCTTCGACCACCCGCACGAGCGGCCCCCGCGCGAGCTGGCCGACCTGCTCGGTGGCAAGGGCGCCGGGCTCGCCGAGATGACCTCGGTGCTCGGCCTGCCGGTGCCCCCGGGCTTCACCCTGGGGCTACCCGTGTGCGCCGCCCACCGCGCCGGGGGATGGCCCGCCGGGCTCGACGAGGCCATCACCACCCAGCTGGCCGCCCTGGAGGAACGCCTGGGCCGCCGCTTCGGCGACCCGGCCGACCCGCTGCTCCTCGCGGTGCGCAGCGGCGCCCCACGGTCCATGCCGGGGATGCTCGACACCGTCCTCAACCTGGGGCTCGACGAGGCCACCACGGCGGGCCTCGCCGAGGTCTCCGGTGACCCGGTGTTCGCCTGGGAGAGCTACCGGCGGTTCCTCGCCATGTTCGCGACCACGGTGCTCGGGGTCGACCACGCCCTGATCGGGCCCGCCCCCGCCGAACGCACCGAGGCCGCGCTGCGCGCCGAGGTCGACCGCGTCCGCGCGGTCCTCGACGCCGCGGGGACCCCGGTACCGACCGACCCGCGCGCCCAGCTGCGCGCCGCGGTCGAGGCGGTGTTCCGCAGCTGGGACAGCCCACGCGCCCGCGCCTACCGCGAGCGCGAGGGCATCTCGGACGACCTCGGCACCGCGGTGAACGTGCAGGCCATGGTGTTCGGCAACCGCGACGACTCCTCCGGGACCGGTGTCGTGTTCACCCGCGACCCGTCCACCGGCGAGAACGTCCCCTACGGTGACTTCCTGCTCCGGGCCCAGGGCGAGGACGTCGTCGCCGGCACCGCCCGCACCACCCCGATCGCGGGGATGGCGACGTCCCTGCCGCGGGCGCACGCCGAGCTGACCGGGCTCCTCGACCGTCTGGAGCGCCACTACCGCGACATCTGCGACGTGGAGTTCACCGTCGAGAGCGGGCGGCTCTGGGTGCTCCAGACCCGGGTCGGCAAGCGCGGCGCCGTCGCCGCGGTGCGCGCGGCGGTGGAGATGGTGGACGACCCGGCGATCGGGCTGTCCCGGGCCGAGGCGCTCGCCCGGGTGCCCGAGCAGGTGCGGGAGCGGGCACGGGCCGAGGTGCTCGCCGCGGGCCGCGGGGCCGCGTCGACCCCGGCGGCGCTCACCACCGGTCTCGGCGCCTCGCCGGGCCGGGTCAGCGGAGCCGTCGTGCTGAGCGCCGACGCGGCCGCCGACGCCGAGGGCGACGTCGTGCTGGTCCGGCCGGAGACCAGCCCGGAGGACGTGCACGGTATGTCGGTCGCCGTCGGCATCCTGACCAGCACCGGCGGGCTGGTCAGCCACGCCGTCGTCGTCGCGCGCGGCTGGGGCATCCCGGCCGTCGTCGGGGCGGAGGAGCTGCACGTGGGTGCCGACGCGGTGCACGCCGCCGACGGGACCCGGCTGTTCGGGCCCGGCGACGTCGTGACCGTCGACGGCGCGACCGGCGAGGTGTGGCTCGGCGACGTGACCGCGGGTGCCGACGACGGCGCTTCGGACGCCGAGGTCGTCGCCCGGTTGCTTCCCGCGCTCGCCGTGCTGGACGGCTGGGCCGCCGCCGGCTGAGTCCGGAACGGAGGACCGCGACCGGGCCGGCGCACCGAGCTCGCGTGCGTGCGGTCTCCGCCTCGACGGCGAGGAATGCGAGGGATGAGTCGCACCCGGGGTGCCCGAAGGGCGACACGTGCGGGCCCTGCCAGGCCACCGCCCGACGGCGCGACGCTCGACATGACCGGTCTGTCGCGTCGAGTTCGCCCGAGGTCGTGGGCGACGCCGTCCGGGCACGGCGGAGTGACGGTTGACACGCCGCCCGCTGCTCGCCAGAATGCGACGGACAAGTCGCACATCGAGCGTCGCGCCGACGCCCGGGTGCCCGGACCTCCGCCCGTGTGCGGACCTCGATGACGAGGAGACCAGCTCCGTGACCGACTGGCCCATCTTCGACCGCACGTCGAAGACCTTCCCGCTCTACTCCCGGGCGAACGTCGGCGAGATCTTTCCCGACCCGATCTCGCCGCTGAACGCCTCGACCGGCTTCCAGGCCAACCTCGAGCCGGGCTGGCGGGACGCCTTCGTCGCCTGCGGCGTCTGGGACCACGACCTCTACGACGCCTCGGTCGAGCGCAACGTCCTGCCCGCCTTCGGGAGCTACCTCTACATCAACATGTCGCTGATGCGCCTGTTCGGCGTGCGAGTGCCGGGGATGGGCGCCGAGGCCGTCGACCTGCAGTACTTCGGCGACATGCCGGGTATCCCGAGCTACGAGAGCGAGAAGCGCGACTTCGACGACGACCCGGCGTACTCGGAGAAGGCCGGCGCCTGGCTGATGAACGAGGTCCTGCTCGCGAAGGACCTCGCCGCCTACGACGCCGACCGGCGGACGGTGCTGGACATCCGGTCGCAGCGACCGGACGTCGCGACGTTGTCGGACGCCGCGCTCGCCGAGCGCATCACCTCGTTCAACGACGTCCTGCGTGGCCTGTTCCAGCGCCACATCGAGTCCAGCCTCAAGTCCGGCGTCGGTCTCGGGGCCATCTCGCAGATCGCCGCGGCGGTCGGGCGCCCGGAGCTGGCCCTGACCCTGGTCGCCGGCATCGGCGACGTCGACTCCGCGGGTCCGCCGCACGGGATGTGGACACTGAGTCGCCTCGCGCGCACCGGCCCCGTCGCGGAGCTGTTCGACGGCGGTGTCGAGGGCCTGGACGCCCGGCTGCGGTCCTCCGGCGACCCGCAGGTCGCGGAGTTCGTCGCAGGGCTCGACGCCTTCCTCGGCGAGTGGGACTTCCGTGGCCCGGCCGAGTGGGAGCTGCGGGCGCTGACCTGGAGCCTGCGGCCCGAGCTCGCGCTGCACACGGTCGACCGGATGCGCGGCGTCGCGGACGAGGAGTCCCCACAGATCAAGAACGCCGAGCGGGTCCGGCAGCGGGAGGAGGCCACCGCGACCGTGCGGGAGCTGCTGGCCGGTGACGCGGAGGCCGGCGGCCAGTTCGAGGCCGCGCTGCACGCGGCGGCGCTCTGGCTGCGCGGGCGGGAGCGTTCCCGCACCACGGCCGCGATGCTGATCCACGAGCTGCGGCTGCCCGCGCTGGAGCTGGGCCGGCGCGGCGCCGAGGCCGGTCACCTGGACGCGGCGAAGCAGATCTTCATGCTGTTCGCCGAGGAGCTGCCCGCCTACCTCGCCGATCCGGGCTCGTTCACCGCCACCGTCCGCGAGCGCGAGCGCGTCTACCTGGAGATGTTCGACCTCGAGCCGCCGTTCGTCGTGGTCGGTGACCCACCGCCGACCGGCGAGTGGGTGCGCCGCTCGGGTCGGACGCACACCGCGGCCGTCGCCGGGGAGACCATCCAGGGAGTGTCCGGTTGCACCGGGGTCACCCGGGGTCGGGCGCGGGTGCTGCTCGACCCGAACGACCCCTCGGCGCTGGAGCCGGACGAGATCCTCGTCGCGCCCATCACCGACCCGTCGTGGACGCCGCTGTTCGTCGCGGCGTCCGCGGTGGTCGTCGACGTCGGGGCGCCGTTCTCGCACGCCGCGATCGTGAGCCGTGAGCTCGGCATCCCGTGTGTCGTGTCGGCGACCGACGCGACCGGCCGGATCCCGAACGGCGCGCTGATCGAGGTCGACGGGACCACCGCCACGGTCACCGTGATCGAGGTCTGACCGCGGCGCGCCCGGGACCGGCCGCCGTCCGACCGGTCCCGGCGCACCGCCCCGAGCACGTGCGACGATCGCACCGTGGCCACCACCTTCGCGCTGATCTACACCTACACCGACGACACCGAGCTGCGGGACGCCACCCGCCCCGCGCACCGGGACTACCTGCGCCCCTTCGGCGAGGACGGCACGATGCTCGCCGCGGGCGCCTGGGCGCCGGGGGAGGATCCGGGCGGGCTGCTGATCTTCCGGGTCGAGGACCGGGCCGCGGTGCAGCGCATCGTCGACAACGACCCGTTCACCACCGCCGGCGTCGTCGCCCGCGCCGACATCCGCGAGTGGGCGCCCCCGCTGGGCCCGCTCGCCGGGGCGCTGACCGGCCAGAACTGACTCCGGGGGCAGCCGTCCCCCACCCGCGCCGCACGGGCCGGGAGCGCACCGCGCTCCCGGCCCGTCGTCGTCCCCGGGGCCGTCGTCCCGACGCGTCGGACGGGCACGACCGGGTCGCAGCCCGCACCAGAATCTTGACAACTGTCCAGAAACTCGCCACGGTCATCGCTGTCCGCAACGGTGCGAGTCCGGGGAGCTGCGATGTCGCTGACCTTCTATCTCGACAAGGGCGCCTCGCTGGACCCCGCCGCGCCCTGCCTGACGCTCGACGGCACCTCGCTGTCCTACGGGGAGGTCGTCGACCTCTCGCACGCCGTCGCGCGGGCCCTGCGCCGCTCGGGCGTCGCCCCCGGCGACAAGGTCGGCATCCTGTCGGCGAACGACCCGACCGCGTTCTCCTGCGTGTTCGGCATCGCCCGGGCCGGGGCGGTCTGGTGCCCGATCAACCCGCGCAACGCGGCCGGGGAGACCGCCGAGCTCCTGGACCTGTTCGACTGCACCACGCTGATCTTCCAGTCGTCCTTCGACGACCTCGTCGCCACGATCGCTCCGGATCTCCCGCAGCTGCGGACACTGGTCCGTCTCGGCACGGGCACCGACCGCGCGCAGGCCTTCGACGCCTGGCTCGACGCCGCCCGCGACGACGCGTCGGCCGAGGCCGCGCCGCCCGAGGAGATCGTGGCGCTGGTCGGCACCGGCGGCACCACCGGGCGTCCCAAGGGCGTGCTGCTGACCGACCGCAACGTCGAGACGATGTCGGCGATCACGCTGATGAGCTACCCCTTCGACGAGCGCCCGGTCTACCTCGCGCTGGCCCCGCTCACGCACGCCGCGGGCGTGCTCTGCTTCCCGGTGATGGCCCGCGGCGGCGAGGTCGTGATCATGCCGAAGCCCGACGTCGGCCGGTTCCTGGAGCTGATCGAGACGCACCGGGTCACGCACACGTTCCTGCCGCCGACGCTGATCTACATGGTGCTGGGCCACGAGGCGCTCGACACGACGGACCTCTCGTCGCTGCAGTGCTTCTGGTACGGCGCGGCCCCGATGTCGGTGGCCCGGCTGGCCGAGGCACTGGACCGGATCGGGCCGATGGCTCAGCTGTTCGGCCAGTCCGAGGCGCCCATGATGATCTCGACGATGTCGCCCGCCGAGCACCGCCGTCCCGACGGGAGCATCTCCACCGAGCGGCTGGCCTCGGCCGGACGGCCGTCACCGCTGGTCGTCGTGGCGATCCTCGACGAGCAGGGCAGGCCGGTCCCGCGCGGCGAGCGCGGCGAGATCTGCGTGCGCGGGTCGCTGGTCATGGCGGGCTACTACCGCAACCCCGAGGCGACGGCGGAGGTGTCGGCGCACGGCTGGCACCACACCGGCGACATCGGCCGGCTCGACGACGACGGGTTCCTCCACATCGTCGACCGGGCCAAGGACATGGTCATCTCCGGCGGGTTCAACGTGTACTCCGCCGAGGTGGAGCAGGCCCTGATGGCGCACGACGCCGTCCGGGACTGCGCCGTGGTCGGCCTGCCCGACGAGAAGTGGGGCGAACGGGTCACCGCGGTGGTCCAGCCCCAGCCCGGTGCCGAGATCGACACCGAGGAGCTGGTCGCGTTCGTCAAGGCGCGCATCGGTTCCGTGAAGGCCCCCAAGCAGATCGAGATCTGGAGCGATCTCCCGCGCTCGACCGTGGGTAAGGTCCTCAAGAACGAGATCCGCGTCACACTCTCCGTCAGCGACACCACCGACGACATCGTCGGCGACGTCGTTGGCGACACTGTCATGCCGCAAGGAGGCAGCATCACATGAAGCTCGCTCTGTACCTCCCCAACTTCCGTGACCTGGTCACGGTCAAGGAGCTGGAGGACCTCACCGCGCTGGCCGAGGAGCTCGACTTCGACTCGGTCTGGACGCTCGACCGGATCGTCGTCCCCGAGAAGTCCGACCGCCAGGAGCTGGAGTACTCGTTCGGCATGATGGAGGGGCTGCCGAACGGCCTGCCCGTGTCCTCGCGCGGCAGGTGGTTCCAGGGTTACCCGCTGATCCCGTGGCTCGCCGCGAAGACCACCAAGGTCCGCATCGGCATGAGCATCATCGACACGCCGTTCCGCTCGCCCGGCGTCCTCGCCGCGGAGCTGGCGACCATCGACCACCTCTCCGGCGGCCGGCTCAACGTCGGCGTCGGCTCCGGCTGGATGCCCGAGGAGTTCGCCGCGGCGAGTGCCACGGACATCTTCCCGAGGCGGCACAAGCACGTGCGCGAGTCGATCGAGATCATGCAGGGCATCTGGGACAAGAACGCCGACCACTACGAGTTCCACGGCGAGTTCGCCGACTTCGACGCCTGCGGCTTCGGGCACAAGCCGCTGCAGGACCCGCGCCCGCCGATCTTCATGAGCGGCCTCAAGGACCCGCTGCGCTCGGCGCGCCGGATCACCAAGTACGACCTCGACGGCTGGATCGGCATCCAGGACTCGCCCGAGCGCCTCGCCCAGTGGATCACCGCGATCGACGAGCAGTTCGAGGAGATCGGCAGCCCCAAGCGGGCCAAGGACCTGGAGATCTGCTCGATGATCTGGACGGTCATCACCGACGAGGAGGTCGACCAGACCGTCAACGGCGTCGCCTCGAACCTGCTGGTGGGGACGGAGAAGCAGCTCACCGACCGACTCAAGGCGTACAAGGAGGCGGGGATGACCATGCCGCTGATCTGGCCGCCGTTCGCCGACGTGCCGGTGGCGAAGACGCTCGACGACCTGAAGCGGATCAAGAACGACATCATGCCGAAGGTGCTCGCCTCCTGAGGCTCCCGGGTCGCACCGCAGCACCGCAGCGCAGCACCGCACCGCAGCGCCGTGCCGGCGGGCCCACCTCACCGGGTGGGCCCGCCGGCACGCGGGACGTCCGTACGGAGGAGACACCGATGACCGACGTCCTCTGGACCCCGTCGGCGGAGCGCATCGAGCGGTCCGCGCTGCGCGCCTACCTCGACCGGCTGGCCGAGCGGGAGGGGCGCCCGTTCGACGACCACGACGCCCTGCACGCCTGGTCGGTCGCCGACGTCGACCGGTTCTGGTGCTCGGTCGTCGACCACTACGGCGTCGCGTTCTCCACGCCGTACACGCAGGTCCGCACCACCGACCCGATGCCGCACACCCGCTGGTTCACCGGCGCGCGGCTGAACTGGGCCGAGCACGCGCTGCGCCACGGCGCCGACGACGACACGGCCCTGGTGTGCGTGCGCGAGGGCGGCACACCCGCCCGGGAGATCACCTGGTCACGGCTGCGCCGGTCGGTTGCCGCCGCTGCGGCCTGGCTGCGCCGCGCCGGCGTCGAGCCCGGGGACCGGGTCTGCGCCTACCTGCCCAACACCGAGCACGCGGTGATCGGCCTGCTCGCCGCGGCCGCGGTCGGCGCGGTGTGGTCCTGCTGCTCGCCCGACTTCGGTGCCGAGGGCACCATCGGCCGGCTCGCCCAGCTCGAACCGACCGTCCTGATCGCCGCCGACGGCTACCACTGGAACGGCACGGTCGTCGACCGCGGCGACGTCGTCGCCCGGCTGCGGGAGAACCTGCCGACGGTGCGGCACGTCGTGCACGTCGGCCACGCGGTCGACCGGACCGCCCCGGAGGGCAGCACGCCGTGGGCGGAGCTGCTGGCCGTCGACGCGGAGCCGGAGTTCGAGCAGGTGGAGTTCTCGCACCCGCTGTGGGTGCTGTTCACCTCCGGCACCACCGGCCTGCCCAAGGGGCTGGTCCACGGCCACGGCGGCATCACCCTCGAAGGGCTCAAGTGGTCCGGGCTGTACTGCGGGCTGCGCGCGGGCGAGCGGATGTTCACCTACACCTCCACCGGCTGGGCGCTGTGGAACATGCAGCTCGGCGCGCTCGGCCAGGGCGCGTCGATCGTGCTCTACGAGGGCAGCCCCGGCCACCCGCCGGGCGCGGTCTGGGAGGTCGCCGCCCGGACCGGCGCCGACGTCGTCCTCCTGGGGGCGGCGGTGGTCACCGCGACGGCGAACAGCGGCGTCTCCCCGCGCGCCGACCACGACCTGTCCCGGGTGCGGCACGTGATGGTCAGCGGCTCGGCGCTGCCGCCCGCCGGCTACGACTGGCTCTACTCCCACGTCTCGCCGGACCTGCGGGTCGACTCCACCAGCGGCGGCACCGACATCTCCGGCTCCTTCGTCGGGGCGAACGAGTACTCCCCGGTGCGGGTCGGGCGGATCGGCGGGCGCCTGACCGGGGTCGACTGCGCCGCCTGGGACGACGACGGGAACCCGGTCGTCGACGAGGTCGGGGACCTGGTGGTCACCCAGCCGATGCCGTCCATGCCGGTGCACCTGTGGAACGACCCCGGCGCGCGCCGCTACACCGACTCCTACTTCGACACCTGGCCCGGCGTCTGGCGGCACGGTGACTGGGTGACCGTGCACGGCGACGGCAGCGTCTCCATCCACGGCCGCTCGGACTCCACCCTCAACCGCCACGGCGTGCGTCTGGGCACCGGCGACTTCTACGACGTCCTGGAGACGATGGAGGAGATCACCGAGGCCCTCGTCGTCGGCGTGGACCTCCCCGACGACGGGTACTGGCTGGGCCTGTTCGTCGTCCCCGCCGCGGGGCATCCGCTCGACGACGATCTCCGGGCGACGATCGTGACCACGCTGCGGACCCGGTTGACCCCCCGGCACGTGCCGGACGAGATCGTCGAGGCGCCCGCGGTGCCGCACACCCTGTCCGGCAAGCGGCTGGAGGTGCCGGTCAAGAAGCTGATGGCCGGGCGTCCGCTGGAGAAGGCGGCGAACGTCGCCTCGGTCGACGACCCCGACGTGCTGCGCTGGTACGCCCGGTTCGCCGCCGAACGGCGGGCCTGACCGTGCGCCTGGGCGCGACGCTCGCGCACCTGTCCGATGCGCCGCCCCACCCGGTGGTGCCGTGGGCGCGGCGCCTCGCCGGCGCGGGCTTCGCCCACCTCTGGGCGCCGGAGATCATCGGCCGTGGCCGGCTCGTGCCGGACCCGTTCGTCGCGCTCGCCGCCGCGGCCGGGGCCACCGACGGCGTCGGGCTGGCGACGGGCACCGTGCAGCTCCCGCTGCACCACCCCGCGGAGCTGGCGCACCGGATGCTGTCGTTGCAGGCCGTCTGCGGGGACCGGCTGGCCCTGGGGATCAGCCCCGGCTCCACCCGTGACGACTACGCCACCCTCGACCGCGACCACCGCACCCGTTTCCGGATCCTCGACGAGAACGCGGCCCGACTCCGCGACCTGCTGGAACACGGCCACGACGACCACGTCCGGCTCGCCGATCCGCCGGCCGCCCGCCCGCCGCTGCTGCTCGGCTCGTGGGGCGCGAACGTCCAGAAGGCGGCCCGGCGCTTCGACGGCTGGCTCGCCTCGGGCTACCGCACCACCCCCGCGGAGATGATCGAGGCGCTGGGGCGCTACCGGGCCGCCGGCGGGCGCCGCGCTGTCGCCTACGCCCTGCCGGTCCCCGCGGGGACCGACCTCGGGCGCCTGGGCGAGACGCTGCACCGCTACGCCGACGCGGGGTTCGACGACGCCGTCGTGGTCATCGAGCCGGACGGCCCGGACCCGGAGCGGGTCCGGGCGCTGCTGGCGTAGCGCCCCGTCGGACCCGGGCCGGTGCCGGGTCTCAGGCCCGTTCGACGTGTGCGCGCACCGCGGTACCGTCGTCGGAGACCCAGCCCTTGCTCCGGGCGTAGCCGAGCATGCCGGCCAGGTCGTCCTCCCAGCCCGGGCCGACCCGACCGGCGGCGAGCCCGCGGACGGAGTCCACCCGGACCAGGACGTGCCGGCCGTCGTCGGAGACCTCGCCGAGCCCGGTGCGGCGCACGGTGTCGGCGAGCTCCCCGTCGGCCAGTCCCTCGGTGGCGACGACGTGGAACGCACGCACGTCACCCGGGTCGACGAGCTCGACGTCGCCCGGAGTGATCCGGAAGTACATCCGTCGAGGCTAACCCGTGCGTACGTGCGGTGGCCGGTTCCGCGCCGCCGCGACGCGGGGTCAGCCCGCGAGCTTCCCGGCGACGGTGACCACGCGGGTGGCGAGGTGGTCGAGCGCGGCGTTCTCGGCGTCGCCGAGCGGGGCGTCGTTGTTCGCCCCGGTCACGTGCGAGGCGCCGTAGGGGTTGCCGTCGACGAACTTGGTCGGGTCGGTGTAGCCGGGCGCGACGACGATCCCGCCGAAGTGGTGGATCGTGTTGTACAGGGCGAGCAGGGTCGACTCCTGGCCGCCGTGCAGGGTCTGGCTGGAGGTGAACCCGGCGTAGACCTTGTCGGCGAGCAGGCCCTGGCCCCACTGCGGGCCGAGCGAGTCGATGAAGGTCTTCAGCTGCCCGGCGATGTTGCCGTAGCGGGTGGGGGAGCCGAACAGGACGGCGTCGGCCCACACGATGTCGTCGGCGGTGGCTGCGGGGACCTCGGGTGCGGCCTCGGCGTGCGCGGCCTGCGCCTCGGTGGCCTGGCGCTCGCCGGAGGTCGCCTCGCGGGCGACGCGACGCAGGCGCACCTCGGCGCCCGCCTTCTCACCGGCCGCGGCGGCCCGGTGGGCCACCGCGTCGACGGTGCCGGTGGCGGAGTAGTAGACGATGGCGAGCTTCACGGTGCTCATGGTTCCTCCGTGGGGTTCGGGGAGGAGCCCGGTACGGCGTCGGACCCGGCTCGGTACGCCGAGGGCCTTCCCGTTCGGGGCGACCGGCATGCCTGCCGGTCGCCCCCGTCACGGTGACGCCGGGTCAGCTCGTCGAGCCGCCCAGCGCGTCCTTGACGTTGCCCGCCGCGTCCTTCAGCTTCTCGCCGGCGTCCTTCAGCGACGCCTTCGACTGCTCGGCCTTGCCCTCGACCTGCAGCTCGCGGTCGCCGGTGGCCTCTCCGGTCTTCTCCTTGGCGACGCCCACGGCGTTCTCGGCCTTGTTCTTGACCTTGTCGGTGAACGACATGACTACCTCCTCGGTGGACTGTGCGTAGGAGGGCGCGCGCCCGCCGGTCCTCACGGGCATGTGACACAGGACACCGGAAACGCGCCCTCACGACCGGCCCGGGGCCGCCGCGCGTTCGTCGATCCGGGCCTGGATGCCGGCGTCGGAGCAGAAGCCGCGACCGTGGCGCTTGAGACAGAGCAGCCCGAGCAGGCGTCCGGAGCCGTCGACCACAGCGACCCGTCGCCGTCCGGCGTCGGCCATCGCCGCCCAGGTCGAGGCCAGGTCGTCGCCGGCGCGGGCCACCCGCCCGTCGAGCGTCCCGAGGGGCGCGACGGGCCGGTCGGGGACCGCCCCGCTCAGGTCGGCCCGGTCGACGACGGCGAGCAGCCGCCCGGCGTCGAGGACCAGCAGCGAGTGCACCTTGGGCCGCTCGAACGCCGCCCACGCCTGCGCGACGGTCGTCGCGGGTCCGCAGGTCTTGGGGAAGGTGTGCATGGCGGCTGCCACACGCACCCCGTCCGGTGCGGTGCTCGGTGCGGTGTTCATGGCGGACCTCCCCTCCCGCACGGGTTACCCGGACTCACTCCGGCCGGAACACGGCCAGGGCGGTGGCCAGCATCGAGTAGTACCCGGTCAGCCACACCAGCGCCGCGAGGGTGTCACGGCCGAGCGCGTCCAGCGCGGTCGCGTAGGCGCCGTCGCCCAGGTCGTGCTGGGTGAGCAGGGCGCGGACGGTGGTCAGCGCGACCCGCTCGGCCTCGTCGAGACCGTCGGGGACACCGCCGTCGAGCAGGGCCTGCAGCTGCGGGCCGGTCAGCCCGGTGTCGCGGGCGAGGCCCTCGTGCGCGGACCACTCGAACGCCGATCCGTGGTGCACGGCGACGGCGAGCACGGCCAGCTCGCGCAGCCGTGGCGGGAGGTCGTCGTCGGTGCGCAGGGCCGCGCCGACCTGCTGGACGGCGTCGCCGATGCGCGGCGAGAACAGCATCGTCGCGAACGGGCCGAGCAGCCGGTCGGCGTCGTCGACCAGCGGGACCCTGGCCTGCGCGCGTCGCGGGCCGGTCGCGATGCGGGCGTGCAGCGCGGCGCGCTCGGGATCGAGCCCTGCCGGGTCCGACGGCGCGGTCCGCGGGTGGGCCGGCGGTCGCGGCCTGCCACGCAGGTCGGCGGGCGTCGTGGCGTCGCTGGTCGTCACCGGTCCAGGCTACGGACGCCGACGGCGGGTCCCCGGGGTGACGCCGGTCTCCTGGACGATCAGCCCAGCTGTCCCGGCGTGCTGCCCCGCCGATCTGCGGTAGGTGCGTAGCTGGTTCTGGGCCGGTTGCGCAGATGCCGCGGCCCACGGTGTCCTCACTGCACACCAGCGAGGAGATGGAGGCGCGGGATGGCTCTGCCCGAGTGGGACGGCGAACTGACCTCGGTCCGGTACGACCGGGAGACGGGCGCGTGGTTCGTGATCGGGGTGCATTCGACCCGGCTCGGTCCGGCGTCCGGCGGGACTCGCGCGATGGTCTACCCCTCGCCCGACGACGCCGTCGCCGACGCCCGTCGCCTCGCCGGGGCGATGACGCTGAAGATGGCCGCCGCGGGCCTCCCGATGGGCGGTGGCAAGTCGGTGATCGCGCTCCCGGCCCCGCGCGCCGAGCTCGACGACGCGACCTGGCGGCGCATCCTGGAGATCCACGCGGCGAACCTGGAGCTGCTCGGCGGGAACTACACCACCGGCCCGGACGTCGGGACCTGCTCGGCCGACATGGACGTGCTCGCCGGCCTGACCCCGCACGTGTTCGGCCGCTCGGTCGCGGCGGGCGGGCCCGGCTCCTCCGGCCCGATGACCGCCCTCGGGGTGTTCGCCGCGATCCGCGCCGGAGCCGCGGAGGCCGGGTTCGACGGCGTCGACGGGCTGCGGGTGCTGGTCCAGGGGCTCGGGGCGGTCGGCGCCGACGTCGCCCGGCTCGCCGCCGACGCAGGGGCCAAGCTGATCGTCACCGACGTCGATCCGGCCCGCTGCGCCGCGGCCGCCGACGAGCTGGGCGCCGAGGTGGTCGACACCGCGGCGGTGACCACCCGCGCGTGCGACGTGCTGGTCCCGTGCGCCACCGGCGGGCTGATCACCGCCGAGGTCGCCGCGACCGTCCCCACCGCGGTGATCGCGGGTGCGGCGAACAACCTGCTCGCCGACCCGTACGCTGCCGATGTCCTGCGCCGGCGCGGGATCACCTACGCCCCGGACTTCGTCGCGAACGCCGGTGGGGCCATCCACCTGGTCGGCCGCGAGGTGCTCGGCTGGAGTGCTGCCGCCGTCGCGGACCGGACCCGTGCCATCGGCGACACCCTGGCCGGGATCTTCGCCGACGCCCGCGCACACGGCACCACCACGGTCACCGCGGCGGAGAACCTGGCAGCACGCACGTTGACGGGAGAGCACTGATGGACATCCTCACCGACTCCGAGAAGCTCGCCGACCTCGACGCCGCCGCCCTGCGCCGGCTGGTCGGCCTCGTCGAACACGACGACTCCGCCGACCCGTTCCCGGTCACCGGCTGGGACGCCGTGGTCTGGGCCGTCGGCAACGCCACCCAGGCCGCGCAGCTCTACCAGGTCGTCTACGGCATGGAGCTCGTCGCGTACTCCGGACCGGAGACGGGCAACCGCGACCACCACTCCTACGTGCTGCGCTCGGGCGCGGTCCGGTTCGAGCTGCGCGGCGCCGTCGACCCGGACAGCCCGCTCGCCGACCACCACCGCCGGCACGGCGACTCCGTCGTCGACATCGCCCTCGAGGTCCCCGGCGTCGACCGCTGCATCGACCACGCCCGCGCCCAGGGCGCCACCGTGCTCGTCGAGCCGCACGACACGACCGACGAGCACGGCACCGTGCGCACCGCCGCGATCGCCACCTACGGCGACACCCGGCACACCCTGGTCGACCGGTCCCGCTACACCGGCCCGTACCTGCCCGGCCACGTCGCCCGCGGCTCGTCGGTGGCCCGGCCCGCGGACGCGCCGCGGCGGGTGTTCCAGGCGCTCGACCACGTCGTCGGGAACGTGGAGTACGGGCGGATGGACCACTGGGTGGACTTCTACCACCGGATCATGGGCTTCACGAACATGGCCGAGTTCATCGGCGACGACATCGCCACCGACTACTCGGCGCTGATGAGCAAGGTCGTCGCGTCGGGCAACCACCGGGTGAAGTTCCCGCTCAACGAGCCCAGCCCGGGTCGACGGAAGTCCCAGATCGACGAGTACCTGGACTTCCACCGCGGCCCCGGCGCCCAGCACCTCGCGCTCGCGACGAACGACATCCTCGGCGCCGTCGACGTGCTGCGCTCCCGCGGCGTGGAGTTCCTCGACACCCCGGCCGCCTATTACGAGGACCCGGAGCTGCGGGCCCGCATCGGGTCCGTGCGGGTGCCGATCGCCGAGCTGCAGTCCCGCGGGATCCTCGTCGACCGCGACGAGGACGGCTACCTGCTGCAGATCTTCACCAAGCCGATCGGGGACCGGCCCACGGTGTTCTTCGAGCTCATCGAGCGGCACGGCTCGCTCGCGCTTCGGCAAGGGCAACTTCAAGGCGCTGTTCGA
>NZ_JAHLJA010000063.1:0-47224 GCF_020496245.1 Pseudonocardia sp. ICBG601
GGCGGGCCGCGTGGTCTGCGTGTCCTCGCAGTCGGGCATCGCGGGCAACCGCGGCCAGACCAACTACGCCGCCTCCAAGGCCGGTGTGATCGGCATGGTCCGGGCGCTCGCCCCGCGCTTCGCCGAGCGCGGCGCGACGATCAACGCCGTCGCACCCGGGTTCATCGAGCCGACATGACCGCGAAGATGCCCGTCGCCACCCGCGAGGGCGGCCGCCGGATCAACTCCCTCAAGCAGGGCGGGCTGCCGGTGGACGTCGCCGAGGCCATCGGCTGGTTCGGCCGCGCCGAGTCCGGCGGGCTCAACGGGCAGACCGTGCGGGTCTGCGGCCAGTCGATGCTGGGGGCCTGATGACCGTGACCGAGGATCGGAAGGTCACGGAGCTGCCCGGGCCGCCGTCGCTGGGGCAGTACTACGCCTCCGCGGCCGCCCGGGCGGCGCTCCCCGGCGGCTCCGGCCGGTCGCTGCCCGCGACCGAGCTGGTCCGCCGCGGCGTCACGGTCGAGCAGGGACACCTCGCCGACTACGCCCGGGTCTGCGGGTTCCGGGTCGGCAACGCCCTGCCGGTGACCTACCCGCACATGCTGACGTTCCCGCTGCAGGTCGTGCTGATGGCCGGCCGGTCGTTCCCGCTGCCGCTGCCCGGGCTGGTGCACATCGCCAATCGGATCACCGTGCACCGGGCGATCGCCCCGACCGAGACGCTCGACGTCCGGGTGTGGGCGCAGCGGTTCACCCGGCACCCCAAGGGGGCGCAGGTCGACCTGGTCGGCGAGGTCTCCGCGGACGGGGAGACCGTCTGGTCCGGCCGCAGCACCTATCTGGCCCGCGGGGCGAAGGCCCCGGACGGCACGGCGGGCGGCGACGACACGGCCGACACGGCCGACATCGCCGAGCCGCCGGTGCCCACCGGGCCGGCGAACGCGCTGTGGCGGGTCCCGGGCGACATCGGACGCCGCTACGCGGCCGTCTCCGGTGACGTGAACCCGATCCACCTGCACTCGCTCACCGCGAAGGCGATGGGCTTCCCGCGGGCGATCGCGCACGGCATGTGGACCGCGGCGCACGCCGTCGCCTCGCTGGAGGGCCGGATCCCCGACGCCTGCACCTACGACGTCGTGTTCCGCAAGCCGGTGCTGCTCCCGGCGAAGGTCGAGCTCGTGACCGGGTCCGACGCCAAGGGGGCGTGGGGGCTGGCGCTGCGCAGCGCCAAGGACGCGGAAAAGCTGCACCTGGTCGGCCGCATCAGCGGGTAGACCGGAGGCATGGACGCGGGACGACGACGCGGGACGACCCGATCGGGTGGGCAGGTCTGCTCACCCGATCGGGTGGCTCTGGATCGGTCCACAGGCCGGTTCAGCAACGTTTCCCCGATGACGAACGTCTCCCCGTGTGTCCATCATTCGTCACCCGACATCCGTGAGGAGGCCATGCGATGAACGACGACATCTCGATCGAGAACGACGAGCAGCACGACGACGAGTCCCACATCGTCCGCGGACTCGACTGAGTCGGACTCGACCGGGTCACCGGAAGAGCTCGTCCCGGCGCGGTGGAACCCACCGGCGTCCGTGGACCGGCACGGGTTCGCGCAGAACCTCGATCAGGAGCTGCGCCACCCGCACACCCGGATAGTGTCGGGCCCATGCTGGTCGAGCGCATGCGCCCGTTCACCTCGACGATCTTCACCGAGATCTCCCGCCTCGCGGTCGAGACCGGTGCGATCAACCTCGGCCAGGGCTTCCCGGACACCGACGGTCCGGCATCGCTGCTCGCCGACGCGGTCGCCAACATCACCGAGCGCGGCCGCAACCAGTACCCGCCCGGCCCGGGCGTGCCCGCGCTGCGCGAGGCCGACGCGGCGCACCAGCACCGCTGGTACGGCCTCGACGTCGACCCGGCCGACGTCGTCGTCACCACGGGGGCGACCGAGGCGATCGCCGCGACCCTGCTCGGACTCTGCGGACCCGGTGACGAGGTCGTCGCGTTCGAGCCGGCCTACGACTCCTACGCCGCGGCCGTCGCGCTGGCCGGTGCCACGCTGCGCACCGTGCCGCTGCTCCCGCCCGGGTTCGGCTTCGACGACGACGCGCTGGCCGCCGCGTTCTCCGACCGCACCCGGGTGGTGCTGGTCAACACCCCGCACAACCCGACCGGCGCGGTGCTCACCCGTGACCAGCTGACCCGGGTCGGGGAGCTCGCGGTCGCCCACGACGCGGTGGTCGTCACCGACGAGGTGTACGAGCACATGGTCTTCGACGACGTGCAGCACGTCCCGATGGCGTCGCTGCCCGGCCTCGCCGACCGCACCCTCACGATCTCCTCGGCCGGGAAGACCTTCTCGGTGACCGGCTGGAAGGTCGGCTGGGTGCACGGCCCGTCCGAGCTGGTCGCCGCCCCGCGCGCGGTCAAGCAGTTCCTCACCTTCCACGGCGGGGCGCCGTTCCAGCCGGCCGTCGCGCACGCCCTCGGCCTCGGCGACGACTTCTACACCGGTCTCGCGGCCGATCTCACCCGCAAGCGCGACCTGCTGGCCGACGGGCTGCGGGCGGCCGGGTTCGACGTGCTCACCCCGCGCGGCACCTACTTCGTGACCGCTGACCCGCGCCCGCTCGGCTACGACGACGGCGTCGACCTGGCCTGGAAGCTCCCCGGCCTGTGCGGGGTCGCGGCCGTCCCGGTGTCGGTGTTCTGCCCGTCGCCGCAGGCCGCCGCGGCACACCGGCCGTACGTGCGGTTCGCCTTCTGCAAGCGCGACGAGGTGCTGGAGCAGGCCGCCGAGCGGCTCGCGGGGCTCCGGCCGTGAGCGCCGTCGTCTCCGACGGTGAGCTGCCCGTTCGGCCGGTCAGCGACCCGCCCGCACCGCCCGCTTCACGCTGACGACCAGCAGCGCCGACATCGCCGTCCACACCACGACCGACTGCACCGACAGGATCGGCAGCGCCACCACCGGCGCCAGTGTGTAGGCCAGCGTGATCCGCAGGGCCGCCTTCAGCGCCATGACCAGGGCGGCGGCCCCGGTCGCGCGGCGCAGCGTCCGGCGGAACACCGGGTTGGCGTCCCACTGGCGCTCCATCAGCGCGGGCAGGTCGGGGCGCTGGGCGCCGCCGAAGAACCGGCACACGTGGAACATCAGCGGGCGGCGCCCGACCACCAGCGACCCGGCGAGCAGGAGTCCGAACGCGACGCTCTGGATCGCGTCGCGGGCGACGGCGAACCGGGCGTCGCCGCTGAGCAGCGACGTCACCAGCCCGGCCGCGATGGTGACCAGCACGATCACCCCGACCGGGTTGAGCCGGCGGTGCCGCACCGCCTGCACCAGGACGTTCAGCGCGGGCGGCAGCGCGGACCAGGCCAGCGCGGCGACGTCGGACATGCCCTGTCCGG
Organism: Pseudonocardia sp. ICBG601; assembly: GCF_020496245.1. NCBI lineage: Bacteria > Bacillati > Actinomycetota > Actinomycetes > Pseudonocardiales > Pseudonocardiaceae > Pseudonocardia > Pseudonocardia sp. ICBG601. The sequence continues at coordinate 3,388 of NZ_JAHLJA010000063.1, forward strand.
TCAGCACCACGTAGACCAGGTACGGCAGACCCGCGTCCACCAGCAGCGAGATCGCCGTCTGCCGCAGCACGGTGCCACGGCCCGCGGCGGGCGCAGGCGCGGTCGGGGGAGTGGTCGTGGTCATCGGATGGCTCCTGCCGTCGCGGGGGTCGGACCTCTCCGACACTTCCGCGCGAGGGCCCCCGCCGGATCCACCCCGGGATCGACCCCGGGTGGAGATCCGGGCTCCACCTCGCCGCCCGGACACGACGACGCCCCCGTCCCCGTCGCGGTGCGACGGTGGCGGGGGCGGTCGACGTGCCTGGGCCGCCGCGGAGGGCGACCGGCGGGTCAGACGCGGGCGGTCCGCTGCGCGGCGCCCGGCCACATGCGGGCACCGACGGCGCCACCGATCGCCGCGGCGACGGCCGAGACACCCATCGCCAGGACCGACCAGCCCGCGGCCTCACGGGCGAGGCCGACGACACCCGCGCCACCCGTGCCGAGGCCGGGGAACGCCGAACCGGCGTAGCCGGCGAGCGCGCCGCCCCCGGCCAGGGCCAGCCCGACCAGCAGCATCGTGGTCAGGACCCAGACGGCCAGGGCGTTGACCACGCCGTCGGCCGGGTTGTCCCAGACCGTCGACGAGCCGGTCGCCATCCCGCCGAGGAAGAACGCGAGCAGACCGATCACCACCGAGACCACGGCCGCCGTCGTCGTGCCGGGGGCGCCACCGATGGTGAGCCAGCCGAAGGCGAAGAACAGCAGCTGCAGGACGATGTTGACCGCGAACGTGGTCAGCGCGCCGATCCACACCGCGCCCCAGCGGATGCGGTCCAGCCTCGGGCCGCCGGCGATCGGGACACCGCCCGCGTGGTGGACACCGCCCGTACGGGGGTCCACGGTCGAGTGCTCGTGCCGGTGCTCGGTGTGCAGGGTGTCGGTGTGCGCGGGGTCGGCGTGCCCGGGGCGACCGCGCCCGCGTGCTCCGCCGGTCCGCCCGCGGTCCTGCCGTACGTGCTGGTCATCCGGTGTTCCCCTCTGTGTGACGACCCGGCGCGAGCCGGGCCGTCGGTGACGTGCGTCCTACCCGGAGCCAGTACCCGTGAGGTGCGGGCCACAACGTCGGCCCGGCGGGAGCACGCGATCGGGGAGGGGATGTCGCATGTTCGGCCCAGTGGGGGGAGTGCGGAGGGTGGGCGGCCATCCTGTTGCGCAGCACCGTGGTGGCGGGCGTCCTCCCGTCTCCGGCGACCGGGCTCACTCGATCGGCCTAGACTCGCCGCATGGATGCGCAGCGACCCGCGACGCGGCCGGGCCGCCAGGTCGTCGGCCTGCCGGTACGAGCGCTGCTGGCCCTCGTCGTGGCGTCGGCGAACGTCATCGGCGCGGCCGTGGTGCTGGTCATCGCGGCCTTCGTGCTTCCCCGGGAACAGCTGCTCGACGCCGTCGAGATCCGGCTGGTCAACCTCGTCGTGCTCGCGATCTACCTCCTCGTCGCGGTGCCGGTCGGGATCTGGTTCGGTCGCCGGAAGCTGACCGTGCGTCGCTCCTCGCGGGACCCCCAGGCCGACGAGCGGCAGCTGGTGCTGCGGGCACCCGCCCGCATCTCGTCGATGGTCGCCCTGCTGTGGGTGGTCGGCGCGGTCCTGTTCTGCTTCCTGAACCTGCGCTACTCCGGGCGGCTGGGCTTCTCGGTCACCGCCACCGTGCTGATCGGCGGCGTGACCACCTCGGCCCTGTCCTACCTGCTGGTCGAGCGGATCCTGCGCCGCGCTGCGGCCCGGGTGCTGTCCGGGCGGCCGCCGAAGCGGCGTCGCCTGATCACCGGGGTCATGCTGCGCTCGGTCGGGTTCTGGGCGCTCGGCACCGCGGTCCCGATCTCCGGGATCATGCTGGCCGGGCTCGTCGCCCTGGTGTTCGGGGACTCCTCGCCCACCCAGCTCGCGGTCACCATGCTCGCGCTGGGGGGCGCGGCGATCGGGGTCGGACTGATCACGACGCTCGGGGCCGCCCGCGCCATCGCCGACCCGGTGCTGGCCGTGCGCCGTGCACTGGCCCGTGTGCAGAACGGTGATCTCGACGTGAGCCTGCCCGTCTACGACAACACCGAGCTCGGGCAGCTCCAGGCCGGGACGAACAGCATGGTCGAGGGGCTGCGCGAGCGGGAGCGGATCCGTGACCTGTTCGGCCGCCACGTCGGCCGCGACGTCGCCGAGGCCGCGTCGGCGCGCGGTGACGGCATCCGGCTCGGCGGCGAGGTGCGGCCGGTCGCGGTGCTGTTCGTCGATCTCGTCGGTTCGACGACGATGGCCGCCCGCCGACCGCCGGAGGAGGTCGTGGCGGTGCTGAACCGCTTCTTCGGGGTGGTCGTCGAGTGCGTCGAGCAGGCCGGCGGGTGGATCAACAAGTTCGAGGGCGACGCCGCGCTCGCCGTGTTCGGCGCCCCGCTCGACCTCGACGACGCCCCCGGCGCCGCGCTCAGCGCCGCCCGCTGCCTGGGCGCCCGCCTCGCCGAGGAGATGCCCGAGATCGAGGCCGGCATCGGTGTCTCCGCGGGCGACGCGGTGGCCGGCAACATCGGCGACCCGCGCCGTTTCGAGTACACGGTGATCGGCGACCCGGTGAACGAGGCGGCGCGGCTCACCGAGCTGGCGAAGTCGGTGCCGGGGCGGGTCGTCGCGGCCGCCCGGGCCGTCGACGCCGCCGGGAGCGAGGCCGCGCGGTGGCGGGCATCGGAGTCGGTGACGCTGCGCGGGCGGGACGAGCCGACCGGGATCTGGGTCCCGGCCGGGCACGATCGGGACGCCGCGGACGGCACAGACAGCGCGGACAGCGCGGACGGCAAAGACAGCGCGGAAGCCACGGACCCCGCCGACGTCGTCGGATCCGCGGAGAACGGTCGTAGGTGACGACGGGGGTGTCCTCGGGCAGGATGCGCCCATGGGCAACGGTGCTACCGAGTTCAGTGAGCTGACCGCGGCGTCGATCCGGCGGGTGCGCCGGCACACGCTCGGGGACCTGCTGCACCGGACGGCCGTCCGGTACCCGGGCAAGACCGCGGTCGTCGACGGCGACACCCGCTGGACCTTCGCCGAGTTCGACGCCGCGGTGAACCGCTGCGCCGCCGCACTGGCCGGGCAGGGCCTGGTCAAGGGCGACCGGCTCGCGCTGCTCTCGCACAACTGCCGCCAGTTCGCGGTGCTCGTCTACGCCACCGCGCGGCTCGGCGTCGTGCTCGTGCCGATCAACTTCATGCTGAACGCCGAGGAGATCGCGTTCATCCTCGACCACTCCGGGGCGACGGCGTTCGTCGTCGAGGACGCGCTGGCCGCGACCGGGGAGAAGGCGCTCGCACAGTCCTCGGAGCCGGCGTCGGTCCGGGCCTGGATCGGGCTGTCCGGGCAGGCACCGACCGGGGACTGGGCCGACCTGGACGCCTGGATCGACGGCGACGGCGACCCCGGCGAGCCCGACGTGCACATCACCGACGACGACCCGCTGCGCCTCATGTACACCTCCGGCACCGAGTCGCGGCCCAAGGGCGTCATGCTGCCGAGCCGATCGCTGATCGCCCAGTACGTGTCGTGCGTCGTCGACGGCGGCATGGAGCACGACGACGTCGAGCTGCACTCGCTGCCGCTCTACCACTGCGCACAGCTGGACTGCTTCCTGTCCGTCGACGTCTACCTGGGCGCCACCAGCATCATCCTCCCGGCACCGGACCCGGCCCGGCTGCTGGAGACGATCGAGCGGGAGAAGGTCACCAAGCTCTTCTGCCCGCCGACGGTGTGGATCTCGCTGCTGCGCCACCCGGACTTCGACACCCGGGACCTGTCGAGCCTGCGCAAGGGCTACTACGGTGCCGCGGCGATGCCGGTCGAGGTGCTGCAGGAGCTGTCCCGGCGGCTGCCCGAGGTGCGGCTGTGGAACTTCTACGGCCAGACCGAGACCTCCCCGCTGGCCACCCTGCTCGGCCCGGACGAGCAGCTCAGCCACGCCGGGTCGGCCGGGCGGGCGTCGCTGAACGTCGAGACGCGCGTCGTCGACGACGAGGGCAACGAGGTCGGGCCGGGAGAGGTCGGCGAGATCGTGCACCGCAGCCCGCACGTGACGCTGGGGTACTACGAGAACGAGGAGAAGACCGCCGAGGCGTTCGCCGGTGGCTGGTTCCACTCCGGTGACCTGGGCGTGATGACCGCCGACGGGTACCTGTCCGTCGTCGACCGCAAGAAGGACATGATCAAGACTGGTGGGGAGAACGTCGCCTCCCGCGAGGTGGAGGAGGCGCTCTACCTGCTCGAGGGTGTCGCCGAGGTCGCCGTGTTCGGCGTCAGCCACCCGCACTGGATCGAGGCCGTCACCGCGGTGGTGGTGCCGAAGCAGGGCGTGACGCTGACCCGCGAGCAGGTCGACGCGCACGCCCGCGAGAAGCTCGCCGGCTACAAGCGGCCCAAGTACGTGGTGTTCGCCGACGCGCTGCCGAAGAACCCCAGCGGCAAGATCCTCAAGCGGGAGCTGCGCACCGAGCACGGCGAGATCGCGGCCCGGGAGGGCTGAGCGGGCTCAGCCCTCCCGGCGCACGACGAACTCGGCCTCGACCTCGGCCCGGACGGTGATGTCGTCCGGGGCGAGGAGCGTGCCGAGAGCACCGTCGGCCTCGGCGAACCCGCCCGGCGCGGACATCGCGCGGGCACTGAAGCTCAGCCCGACCGGCTGGTGCGCGCCGAGCATGCCGGTGTCGGCGACCGAGCGCGGCGCGACGGGGCCCAGGTCGAGGGCGTCGGCGTAGTCCTGGGCGCGCTCGACGGCCTGACGCAGCGCGTCCTGGCGGGCCGACCGCTCGATCTCGCGGCGGTGCTCCCGAGCCAGGTCCCAGGAGATCCCCCGCACCTGCGCGCCGGCGAACCGGCCCACCCCGGACAGCCACGCGCCGAGCCGGGCGACGTCGTCGAACTCCACCGACACCGAGACCGACGCGTGGTGCACCGGCGGCTGCGGCCGGCCCTCGAACGACGGCTGCTCGACCCAGCTGCGGGCCTGGTCGACGACGTAGCGCCGGACCGGACCCGCGCCGGGGTCGTGCAGGGTGCGCACGTCGGCGACGAGCGCCGCGGTGCCCTGCTCGACCTCGGACCGCACCGCCGCGGCCTCGGGGCCCTGTGCCTCCACGACGACCTGCGCGGTACCCCGCTCGGCGGGGACCTGCCGCTCGTGCTCGCCCCGCACCCGGATCACGACGTCGCTCATGCCAGCTTCTCCCACAGGAATCCGTAGGCCAGTGCGGCCATCCTCGCGGCCTGCGCGTTGTCCGCGGCGCCGCCGTGCCCGCCCTCGATGTTCTCGTAGTAGGTGACGTCGTGGCCGGCGGCCTCCAGCGCGGCGGTGAACTTGCGGGCGTGGCCGGGGTGCACCCGGTCGTCGCGGGTGGAGGTCAGCAGGATCGTCGGTGGGTAGTCGGCGTCCGGGTCGATCAGGTGGTAGGGCGAGAACGTCCGGATGAACTCCCAGTCGTCGGTGTCCGGATCGCCGTACTCGGCCATCCAGGATGCGCCGGCGAGCAGGTGGCTGTAGCGCTTCATGTCCAGCAGCGGCACCTGGATCACCACCGCACCGAACAGCTCGGGGTAGCGGACCAGCATGTTCCCCGCCATCAGCCCGCCGTTGCTGCCGCCCTGCACGGCGAGGTGCGCGCGTGAGGTGATGCCGCGGTCGATCAGGTCCCGTGCGACGGCGGCCATGTCCTCGTAGGCGCGCGGGCGCTTCTCCCGCAGCGCCGCCCGGTGCCAGCGCGGCCCGTACTCGCCGCCGCCGCGCAGGTTCGCGACCGCGTACACGCCGCCGCGCTCCAGCCAGGACCGGCCGGTCGCGCCGGAGTAGCCGGGCGTCATCGGGATCTCGAAGCCGCCGTAGCCGTAGAGCAGGGTCGGGGCGGAGCCGTCGAAGGACAGGTCCGTGGGCCGGACCAGGAAGTAGGGGACGCGGGTGCCGTCGTCGCTGGTCACGAAGTGCTGCTCGATGACGTGGCGGGACGCGTCGAAGAACGCGGGCGCGCTGCGCAGCGGCCGGGGTGCCTCGCCGACCGTGGCGATCGACAGCGTCGAGGGGGTCAGGTAGTCGGTGACGATCAGCCAGACGTCGTCGCTCTCGTCGGCGTCGACCGCGGCGACCGTGACGCTCCCGAACTCCGGCGCCCCGACGAACGGTGACCGCTCCCAGCCCTGCTCGCCGGGGGTGAGCACGACGAGCCGGTCGACGACGTGTTCCAGCACGTCGAGCACGAGGTGGTGGCGGGTCCAGGTGTACCCGGCCAGCGAGGAGGAGTCGGTGGGCTCGAACAGCACCTCCCAGTCCGGGGTGCCGGCCAGGACGTCGTCGAAGCGGGCGGCGAGCAGCGAGCCCGCGGTGAACGACCCCCAGTCCTCGCGCAGCTCGACGGTGCACCACTCGCGGTGCACGTCGGTCATCGCGGAGTCCGGGACGTCGATCTTGGTGAGGCTCCCGTCCGCGCCGATCAGGTGGAGCTCGTCGGCGTAGAAGGCCAGTGCCCGGCGCAGGAAGTCCCGCTCGAAGCCCGGGGTGTGGTCGCGGAATGCCGAGATGCTGAGGTCGGTCTCCTCGCCGGCGTAGACCAGCTCGGCGGACTCCAGGGCCTCGCCGCGGCGCAGCCGGCGCACCGTGCGCGGGTAGCCCGACGTCGTCATGGTGCCCGGACCGAGGTCGGTGGACAGGTAGACGGTGTCGCGGTCGATCCAGCTCATCCCGCCCTTCGCCTCGGGGCGGGAGAACCCGTCCTCGACGAAGGTGCGGGTCGGCAGGTCGAACTCGCGGGTGACGTCGGCGTCGGCGCCGCCGCGGGAAAGGTCGACCAGGGCGCGGTCGAGGTCCGGGCGCAGGAACCGGGCGCCGTGCCAGACCCAGTTCTCGCCCTCGGCCTCGTTGAGCGCGTCGACGTCGAGCAGCACCTCCCACTCGGTGTCGGCGCTCCGGTAGGACTCCGGTGTGGTGCGCCGCCACAGGCCGCGCGGGTGCTGCTCGTCGGTCCAGAAGTTGTAGTAGTACCCGCCGCGGGCGGTGACGAACGGGATCCGGTCGCGGGAGTCGAGGACCTCGCGGATCCCCGACTCCAGCTCGGTGAACAGTGGGGTGCCGGTCAGCCGCGCCTCGGTGCGGGCGTTGCGCCGGGCCACCCACTCCAGGGCCTCGGTGCCGGTGACGTCCTCGAGCCAGGCGTGCGGGTCGTTCGTCATGGCCCGATCATCGCTCACACGAACGGTGCGACGGCGATCCCGGTCCGGGCGAGCTCGTCACGGACCCGCCGGGCGGTCGCGACGGCACCGGGGGAGTCGCCGTGCAGGCAGGCGGACTCGGCGCGGACGGCGACCTCGCTGCCGTCCACCGCGCGCACCGTCCCCGTCCCGACCATGCGGACGAGCCGTTCGGCCGCCTCCGTGGCGTCGTCGAGCAGTGCTCCCGGCTCGCCGCGCGGGACGAGCCCGCCCTCGGGGGTGTAGCCGCGGTCGACGAAGAACTCGCCCACCGCGCGCAGCCCGGCGCGCTCGGCCTCGGCGAGCAGCGCGGACCCGGGCAGCCCGAGCACCGGCAGCGACGGGTCGTACGCCAGCACCGCCCGGACGACCGCGCGAGCCTGCGCGGTGTGGGTCCGCGTGGCGTTGTAGAGCGCGCCGTGCGGCTTGACGTAGCGGACCCGGGTGCCCGCGGCCCGGCAGAGCGCCTCGAGACCGCCGATCTGGTAGAGCACGTCGTCGGTCAGCGCGTCGGGCTCGATGTCGAGGAACCGGCGCCCGAACCCGCGCAGGTCCGGATAGGACACCTGCGCCCCGACGACGACCCCCGCCCCGGCAGCCCCCGCGGTCGTGCCCCGCAGCGTCGAGGGATCCCCGGCGTGGAACCCGCACGCGACGTTCGCCGAGGTGACGAGCCCGAGCATCGCCTCGTCGTCGCCGAGGGTCCACCGGCCCCAGGACTCGCCGAGGTCGGCGTTCAGGTCGATCGTGCTCACGGATGCGTCCTCGGTGTCGGTGTCGGTGTCGGGTCGGGGTCCAGTGTGACCGGGATCGGGTCGCCACGCCCGGACCGCCGCCGTCCGGGGCGCGCCCCGGACGGGCACGCGCCGGCGGCCTCCGAACCTGCGGGGCGGTGGCCCTGCTCGGCGCCGCGCGGGGTGCTGGTTCTCCGAACTCGCTTACCCGGTAAGCGAGTTCGGAAGGAGGGTGCCGGCGGACCGGTTCGCGCCGGCACGGAGGCGCGTCGCCCCGCCGGCACCCCTGTCGCGCGGCCCGGCCCCGGCGCGAGGGTGGCGAGCAGCCCTGTCCAGCTCAGTCGTCCCGCAGCGCGCCCGCCCGCACCAGGACGGCGGCCCGGTGCCCCACGCGGACCCGGTCGAGGGGCCGGACCCCGCCCGGCAGCGGCACCGTCCGCCCGCGCCCGACGGCCACGACCACGGCGTCCGGGCGGAGCGCGGTCGCGACCGCGCGCAGGAACTCGACCCCGGGGGCCTGGTCCTGGTCGGCGGCGCGGGCGGGCCCGGCGTCGGGGGCCGGGGTGTCGGCGGCCGCGCCGGCGGGCCGGGTGGGGGCGGCGGCCCAGGTCGTCCGGATCCCGTGTGGCAGGTCGGCCAGGACGAGGTCCGGGCCGGCGTCGTCCGGGGACGCCTCGGCGAGGACACCGCGGACGGCGGCGGTGTCCCTGGCGTCGGCGACGGCGACCGACCAGGCCGGAGTGCTCGCCGGGACCAGGGTCCGGGCGGCGGTCGCGGCGTCGGCGTAGGACGGCTTGTCGTGCCGGGTGGCGAGGGCGTCGAGGTCTGCGGCGCGGGCGGCGAGACCGCCGGGGTCGAGCAGGGCGAGGTTGCGGCGGGCCAGGTCGAGCGGCTCGGGGTCGGCGTCGGTGCCCACCAGACGCGCGATGCCGGGCACGAGCAGGCCCAGCACGGTGAGGGTCAGCCCGGCGCCGCAGCACGGGTCCCACACGGTGAGCGGCGCGTCGGCGGGCAGATGGGCGCGGGCGCGACCGGCGAGCTCGACGGTCAGGCGGACCGGGAGGGTCGGGCGGCCCGGTGCCGACGCCAGCACCGCGTCGAGCGCCGCGTGGTTCGCGGCCGGGGCGTGGCGGTACTGCACCGGGGCAGTCCAGCAGCCCGCGGCCGCACCGGTTCCGGCGGGTGGCCGGTCAGCGGGTACGGCGGTGCAGCCAGAACGCCACGCCGCCGACCAGCAGCGCGACGACCACCAGCGCAACGACGACCTGCGGTCCGGCAGTCCCGGCCAGGTAGCTGAGCGGGAGCCCGGCCAGCGCGATGATCAGCACCCAGGCGACCACCCGGCGGGTCGCGGGGCCCTCGGGGCCGGGTGTGTTCCGATCGTGCTCCATGTCCGGAACGTACCCGGCCACCTCCGGTGCCGCGGGATGCGGCTCAGCCGGTGTTCTTCATCCCGGCCGCGATCCCGTTGATGGTCAGGAGCAGGGCGCGCTCCAGGTCGGGGTCCGGGTCGTTGCCCGCGGCCCGGCGCTGGGCGAGCAGCTCGACCTGCAGGTGGTGCAGCGGCTCCAGGTAGGCGTCGCGCACCGACAGCGTGCCGCGCAGCACCGGGTGCCTGGCGAGCAGCTGGTCCTCGCCGGTCACCGCGAGCAGCTCGCGGCGGGTCAGCTCGTGCTCGGCGCGGATCTGCGCGAACAGTCCCTGCTGCTCCGGGTCGACCAGCGTCGCGACGTAGTTCGACGCGATCCGCAGGTCGGTCTTGGCCAGCGTCATCTCCACGTTGCCGATCAGGTTCCGGAAGAACGCCCACTCCCGCATCTCGGCCAGCTCCTCGGCGTAGCCCGCCTCGCGGGCCGCCCGCAGGCCCGAGCCCAGGCCGTACCAGCCGGGCACCACCATCCGGGTCTGCGTCCAGCCGAACACCCACGGGATCGCGCGCAGGTCGTCGAGCGTCGGCTCGCCCTGCCCCGGCCGCTTCGACGGCCGCGACCCGACGTTGAGCCGCCCCAGCTCCTCCACCGGCGTCGCCGCGGTGAAGAACAGCGGCAGGGCCGGGTCGTCGACGAGGGTCCGGTAGGTCGCGGTGGCGGCCTCCGACACGCAGTCCATGACCTCGTCCCACCGCTTCAGGGTCTCGGCGGGCCAGCGGGATGCCTGGTGCAGCAGCGACGCGTCCAGCATCGACGCCAGCAGGATCTCCAGGTTGTCGTGCGCCAGGCTGGGCAGCGAGTACTTGTCGGAGATGACCTCGCCCTGCTCGGTGAGCTTCATCGTGGCGTCGACCGACCCGAACGGCGCCGACGCGATCGCCTCGCCGGCCGGGCCGCCACCGCGTCCGACCGACCCGCCGCGGCCGTGGAACAGCCGCAGCCGCACCCCGTGCTCGGCGGCCACGTCACGCAGCTGGCGCTGGGCCCGGTGGATCTGCCACTGCGACGCGGTGATCCCCGCGCCCTTGTTCGAGTCCGAGTACCCCAGCATGATCTCCTGCAGGTCACCGCGGTTGCGGACCTGCTGCCGGTACCCCGGGTCCGACAGCAGCCCCTCCAGCAGCTCCCCGGCCCGGGACAGCTCCTCGACCGTCTCGAACAGCGGCACGAGGTCGATCGAGGAGCGCGGGTCGTCGCCGATCTCGACCATGTACGCCTCGCGGGCCAGCACGGCGACGGCGAGCAGGTCGTCGACGTCGCGGGCCATCGAGACGATGTAGGTCCGCACGACCTCCTCGCCGAACTCGTGCTGCAGCGCGTGCACCGTGTCGAACAGGTCCAGCACCGGTGCGGCGGCCTCGGGCACGCCGTAGTGGCGACGGAACAGCGGCCGCTTGTTCCGCAGCTCCGCCGACAGGAGCTCCCGCCGCTCGTCGCGGGTCAGCTCGGCGTAGGGCCGGTCCAGCTCGCCGAGCCCGTCGAACACCGCTCCGAGCGCGTCGTGGTGCTTCTGCGAGTGCTCGCGCACGTCCAGCTCGACCAGGTGCAGGCCCAGCGCGCGGGCCGAGCGGATCGCCCTGGCCAGGGTGCCACCGGCGATCCGGGCCCCGTGGTGGCCGTGCAGCGACCGGTCCACGACCAGCAGGTCCTCCAGGTAGCCGGCCGACCCCAGGTAGTCGACGCCCGCCTCGTGCGCGGCGCCGGTCGCGATCCGCCGGCGGGTGTTCTCCAACCGGGCCGCGACGTAGGACAGCTTGAGCCGGTACGGCTCGTGCGCGTTGAGCCGGATGAAGCGGTCGTGCACCGCGGGCAGCGCGCGCCGGTCCCGGGCCAGCGAGCCGCGCAGCTCCTCCGACACCCCCATCACCCGCGTCGACACCGACAGCTCGAAGACCAGCTTCTCCACCAGCGCGGTGTGGATCCGGATCGCCCGGTCGGCGTTGAGCTCCAGCACCTCACGGGTCACCGCCGGGGTGACGTTGGGATTGCCGTCGCGGTCGCCGCCGACCCACGACCCCAGCACGAGCGGACGCGCGTCGGCGGGGATCTCCAGCCCGGCGTCGGCGGCCTCCCTGGCGAACTCGCCCAGCAGGTCCGGGACGGTCCGCTCGCCGAGCCGGGCCGCGAACCAGGCGACGTTGCGTGCCTCGTCGATCACCATCGGCTTGCCGGGGCGGATGTCGTCGGTCTGCCGCAGCAGGTCGACCAGGGCCGCGAGCTCCTCGTCGGGCGCCTGGGCGTCGAGCGCGTCCACGACCCGGCGCAGGATGCCCAGCACCGACTGCCGGGTCGACTCGGTCGGGTGCGCGGTGAACACCGGGCGCAGCTCGGCCCTGGCCAGCACGTCGGCGACCTCGTCCGGGTCGGCCTCGGTCGCCAGGCGGCGCAGCACCGCCCGCAGCGGTCGCGCGTCGGCCGGTCGCAGCTCCCGCAGCTCCCGTGACCGGTGCAGCTGCTCGGCGACGTTGGCCAGCTGGAAGTACTGGGAGAACGCCCGCGCCAGCAGCACCGCGGTACCGGTGTCGATCCCGTCGAGCAGGGCCGCGACGACGTCCGGCCCCGCCTCGCCGCGTGCGGAGTCCCGGGCCGCCCGTCGCACCTTCTCGACCAGCTCCAGGACCTCGGGACCTGCCTCGTCGGACAGCGTCCGGCCGAGCATCGTGGACAACCGCCGGATGTCGGCGCGCAGCGCCTTCTGCTCACTCTCGCTGACGACGCCCGAGTGCGCGGCCAGCGAGTCGGGGGCGAGTGCGGTGGTCTCCGAGGGGCTCACGCAGGCTCTCCGGTTCTCCGCGCGGTGACGCGGTTCGGGGACGGGCCGCTCGCGTCGTCGGGAACGGGGGTCGGGCCCCGGCATCGTCCCCCGCCGTCGTGGGGCGGGGCCATCTCTGGCGCCGCCCGTAACCGCGGGGAAACCTGATCTGCACGAAGTCGGACACATCCGCACGACATCGCACATCGCCACGGACACACTGTGTGCATGACCCGCTGGCTGCGTCGCACCCCCGGTGCCTCCCAGGGCCCCGGCAAAGTCGTGATGGGTGGGTCCTGAGCTGCGGTGATGTGGGGGGTGGGGGTGGGTGCGGACACAGGCTTGGCGTGATCATGAGGGTGTCGAATCCTTGCTCACGTCAGGAAGCCTGTGTCCGCAGTGTCAGTGTCTCCGATCGTTGCTGCTCTGGAAGGCCTGGAGGTCGGTCCTGACGCGGGGAGAGCCGCGCCGGTCGGTGAGGCGGCGGGGTTGTCGCTGGTGGAGGCCCTGTCGCGAGTGCCGGACCCGCGGAAACCACGCGGTGTCCGCCACGGTGTCCTCGCGGTGTTGCTACTGGGGGCGTGCGCGGTGTTGGCGGGGGCCCGGTCGTTCACCGCGATCGCCGAGTACGCCCATGACGTCGGCCGCGCCGTGCTGGACGTGCTCGGGGTGGGCGCGGTCGCTCCGCACGAGTCGACCATCCGCCGGGTCCTGCAACGGGTCGACGCCTCGGCGCTGGAGGCGGCGTTGCAGTCCTGGGTGTTGCCCCAGCTCAGCGCCCAGCCGGCCCCGGAGGGCACACCCCGGCGAGAACAGCGCCGCGTGCTGGCCTTGGACGGCAAGACCCTGCGCGGCGCCCGCGTCCGTGCCGCCGACGGCAGGGTCTGGCTCCCGCATCTGGTGTCGGTGCTCGACCAGACCAGCGGTGGCGTGCTCGGCCAGGTTCAGGTCGCAGAGAAGGGCAGCGAGATCACCGCGTTCACCGCGCTGCTCGACCCCCTCGACCTCGACGATGTACTGGTCACCGCGGACGCTCTGCACACCCAGCGAGCCCACGCCGACTACCTACACCGCCGCGGCGGGCACTACCTGATGACGATCAAAGCGAACCAGCCCACGCTGCTGGCACGGGTACGGGCGCTGCCCTGGACCCAGATCGGCGTCGCTGATCGTCAACGCGGGCGTGGGCACGGCCGCGTCGAGACCCGCACGATCAGCGTGGTCAGCCTGCACCCCTGTCCCGACCTGGGCGCAGAGTTCTTCCCCCACGCATCCCAGGCGATCAAGCTGGTGCGCCGGCGTCGCCCACTGCGGCCTGGCGGGAAGTGGAGAACCGAGACCGCCTACGCGATCACCAGCCTGACCAGCACCGACGCCGATCCAGGACTGCTCGCCCGCTGGATCCGTGGGCACTGGTCGATCGAGAATCGCCTGCACTGGGTCCGTGATGTCTGCTTCGACGAAGACCGCGCCACCGCCCACACCGGTCACGCCCCGCAGGTCATGTCGGCGTTGCGGAACCTCGCGATCACCGCGCTACGCCTGCACGGCGTCAGCAACATCGCCGCAGCACTCCGCCACCACGCCCGCGACCCCCATCGACCACTGACCACCTACAAGATCATCTAGCGACTTTGCCGGGGCCCTGCGGTGCCTCCCGTCCTCGCATCGAGTTCGGGGCCGACTACAACCCCGAGCAGTGGCCGCGCGCGGTGTGGGAGTCCGACGTCGCGCTCATGCGCGAGGCCGGGGTGACGATCGTGACCGTCGGCGTCTTCTCCTGGGCGCTGCTGCAGCCCGCACCGGACCGCTGGGACCTCGGCTGGCTCGACGACGTGCTGGACCTGCTGCACGCGGGCGGGATCGCCGTCGACCTCGCGACGGCGACGGCCTCACCCCCGCCGTGGCTGCACCACCGGCACCCGGAGATCCTCGCCGTCGACGCCGACGGCCGGATCCTCGCCCCGGGCGGGCGCCAGCACCACCGCCCGACCTCCCCGGTGTTCCGCCGCCACGCACTCGCCCTGGTCGAGCGCCTCGCCTGCCGCTACGGCGACCATCCCGCGCTCGCCGCCTGGCACGTGTCCAACGAGCTGGGCTGCCACGACGTCCACGACCACTCCGAGGACGCGCAGCGCGCGTTCCGGGCCTGGCTGCAGCGCCGCTACGGCGACCTCGACCGGCTCAACCAGGCCTGGGGCACCGCGTTCTGGTCCCAGCACTACGGCGAGTGGGACGAGATCGGCACCCCGCGCCGCACCGGCCCGGGCACCCACCCGAACCCGACCCAGCAGCTCGACTTCGCCCGCTTCTCCTCCGACGCCCTGCTCGACCACCTGCGTGCCGAGCGGGACCTGCTGCGCGAGCTCACCCCGGACGTGCCCGTGACGACCAACTTCATGGTGATGGGCGAGACGAACGGCATGGACTACGCGACGTGGGCGCCGCAGGTCGACATCGTCGCCAACGACCACTACGTGTTCCCCGGCCCGGACGCCCGCGACGAGCTGTCGTTCTCGGCCAACCTCACCGGCAACCTCGCCGGCGGACACCCGTGGTGGCTGATGGAGCACTCGACGTCGGCGGTGAACTGGCAGCCGGTCAACCGCGCGAAGCGCCCCGGGGAGCTCGCCCGCGACGCGCTGACCCACCTCGCGCACGGCGCCGACGCCCTCTGCTTCTTCCAGTGGCGCCAGTCCGCGGCGGGCGCGGAGAAGTTCCACTCGGCGATGGTGCCGCACGCCGGGCCGGATTCGGCGCTGTTCCGCGACGTGACCGCGCTGGGGGCGACGCTGCGTGAGCTGGCCCCGGTCGCCGGGGCGCGGCGGGTCCCCGCGCCGGCCGCGGTGCTGTGGGACTGGCCGTCGTGGTGGGCCGCCGAGCAGCCGTTCACCCCGACCGCCGAGCTGCGCTACAAGGCTGAGGCGCTCGGCTGGTACCGGGCGTTCCTCGACGTCGGGGTCCGCGCCGACGTCGTGCCGGCCGACGCCGACCTGTCCGGCTACGGGCTGGTCCTCGCCCCGGTGCTGCACGTGGTCGGCCCGGACCGCGCGGCCGCGCTGACCGCCTACGTCGAGGCCGGTGGGCACCTGGTCGCCACCTACTTCTCGGGCACCGTCGACGACGACGCGCACGCCGTCCTCGGCGGCTATCCGGGCGCCCTGCGCGACCTGCTGGGCATCCGGGTCGAGGAGTTCGCCCCGCTCGACCCGGGCGCCGTCGTCGAGCTCGACGACGGCTCCACCGGAGACCTGTGGAGCGAGGCCGTGCAGGTGGTGGACCCGGCCGTCGAGGTGCTCGTCCGCTGGACCGGCGGTGGCACCGACCCGGCCGCGGGTGACCTGGCCGGGCTGCCCGCGGTGACCCGACGTCCGGTCGGGGACGGGTCGGCGACCTACGTCCCGACCCGGCTCGCCGACCGTGCTCCGCTGCTGCGACGCCTGCTGTCCGCCGCCGGGATCGGGTCCGAGCTGCCCGGCGAGCTGGTGGGACGGGTGGAGCTGGTCCGCCGCGAGGGGTTCCGGTTCGTCGTCAACCGGACCGACGCCCCCGTCGACCTGGGGCCGCTCGGCGCGGCGGAGGTGCTCACCGGCCCGGCCGGGACCCTGCCTCCGCGTGGGGTGACCGTCCTGCGGGACTGAGCCGCACGTTCCCGCCCCTGGGAGGGCAGAAACGTGCCTCTCGGTGGCGGCAGCGGCAGGAGCGGGCCGCGGACGACCGGACGCCCCGCCGCGCGGGAGGCGTGGCGGGGCGTCCGGGTCGTACGGGGTGACGCGGGGTCAGCTCGCGTCGAGGTCCTGCTCCAGCAGCTCGGCCAGGGCGGCGACGGCGGCCTCGCCCTGCTCGTCGTCGGAGGAGGTCAGCACGACCTCCTCGCCGGACTGCACGCCCAGGCCCATCACGGACAGGATGGAGGCGGCGTCGACCGGTCCACGCTCACCGTCGGCGGTCCCGATCTGCACCTTCACCCCCTGCTCCTTGGCGGCGGTGACGAACAGGTTGGCGGGGCGGGCGTGCAGCCCGACGGACGACCCCACCTTCACGCGGCGCTCGGCCATGTCGGTGTTCCTCTCGATGTGGGTGGTGGGTGTCAGCCGGCGACCGGCGCGGCGGCCGGGGCGGCGGCGGGCTGCTCGACGGCGGCCGGGGCCGGGGTGCGGCGGGCCGACTTCAGGCCGACGACCAGGGCGGCGGAGACCAGGGTGCCCGCGACGATCGCCAGCAGGTAGGCGAACGGGTTGCCGATCAGCGGGACCACGAAGATGCCGCCGTGCGGGGCTCGCAGCGTCGCGCCGAAGGCCATCGACAGCGAGCCCGCGACCGCGGACCCGGCCATCAGCGACGGGATGACCCGCAGCGGGTCGCCCGCGGCGAACGGGATCGCGCCCTCGGTGATGAACGAGGCGCCCAGCAGCCAGGCGGCGCGGCCGTTCTCCTGCTCGACCTTCGTGAACAGGTTCTTGCGGACGGTCGTGGCCAGGGCCAGCGCCAGCGGCGGGGTCATGCCGGCCGCCATCACCGCGGCCATGATCATCAGCGCGGTCTCCGACCCGGTGGACAGCCCGGCGACGGCGAAGGCGTAGGCGGCCTTGTTGACCGGGCCACCCATGTCGAAGGCCATCATCAGGCCGAGCAGGGCGCCGAGCAGGATCGCGTTGGTGCCCGACAGGCCGTTGAGCCAGTTGGTCAGGCCGGTCGTGGCGGCCGCGAGCGGCGTGCCGACGACCAGGAACATGATCGCGCCGACGACGGCGGTGCCGATCAGCGGCAGCACCAGCACCGGCATGATCCCGGCCAGGGCGCGCGGCGGCTGCCACAGCTTGAGGCCGTAGACGACCGCACCGGCGAGCAGGCCGGCGACCAGGCCGCCGAGGAACCCGGCATGGGTCTGGACGGCGATCATGCCGCCGACGAAGCCGGGCACCAGTGCCGGGCGGTCGGCGATGGCGTAGGCGATGAAGCCGGCCAGGACCGGGACGAGGAAGCCGAACGCCAGGCCGCCGACCTGGAAGAACAGCGCGGCCCAGGACTGCACCGCACCCGGGTCGAACACGACCGAGGCGACGCCGTTGTCGTCGAAGGAGACGACGTCGGGGGCTTCGTTGATCTGGTAGCCGCCGAGCGCGAAGCCCAGCGCGATCAGCAGACCGCCGGCCGCGACGAACGGGATGACGTAGGAGACACCGGTCATCAGCCAGCCGCGGAGCTTGGAACCGAAGCCCGAGCCGAAGTTCTTGGTGTCCAGGTCGGACCCGTCGCGCTGGGCCGGGACGGCGGCCGCGGCCGAGCCCTTCGGCTGCGCGGTGGCCTTCGCGACGGCCTGCTCGATCAGCCCCGGCGCGCCGCCGATGGCCTTCTTGACCGGGGAGGTGACGGTCGGCAGGTGCGCGAAGCGCTCCTTGTCCCGCACCTCGACGTCGGCGGCGAGGATGATCGCCTCGGCCTCGTCGAGCTGGGCCTGGGTGAAGGGTGTCGAGCCCGCCGAACCCTGGGTCTCGACGACGATCTCGTGCCCCGCCTCCTCGGCGGCGACCTCGAGGGCCTCGGCGGCCATGTAGGTGTGGGCGATGCCCGTCGGGCACGCGGTGACGGCGAGGAGCTTCATGCTCCCACCTCCTGCTGGATGAAGGTCGCGACGGCGGCCGGGTCGGTGGCGTTGCGGAGCTCGTTCTTGAACGAGGCACGGACCAGGCGACGGGCCAGCGCGGCGAGCACCGTCATGTGGTCGGTGTTCCCGCCCTCCGGGGCGGCGATCATGAAGATGAGGTCGGCGGGGCCGTCCTCGGCGCCGAAGTCGACACCCGACGGAGCCCGGCCGAAGGCCAGGGTCGGCTCGGTGACGGCCGCGGAGCGGCAGTGCGGGATGCCGATGCCGCCCTCCAGGCCGGTCGGCATCTGGGCCTCGCGGGCCTCGATGTCGGCGAGGAAGGTGTCCAGGTCGGTGACCCGGCCCGCCCGCACGAGGCGCTCGGCGAGGGCGGTGACGGCGGTCTTCCTGTCGGCCGACGGCACGTCGAGGTCGACCAGATCAGCGGTGATCAGTGCGGTCATGCGGCATCTCCGGTGAGAGCGAGGGTGACGTCCGGCGTGGGTGCCAGTTCGACGTCGTCGATTCGGATGTCGGCCGGCACCGGCGTGGCGGAGCCGGGCAGTCGGCAGGCGGCGGCGCCGTAGGCCACGGCGTGGCGCAGGGCGTCGGGTCCCTCCCCGCCCGCGGCCAGGAACCCGGCCAGGGTGGAGTCACCGGCGCCCACCGTGCTGAGCACGGTGATCGGAGGGGTCCGGGCGTGGTACTCGCCGGACCGGTCGACCAGCAGGGCACCACCGGCGCCCAGGCTGACCAGGACCGCGCCGATCCCGCGGGCACCCAGCTCGCGGGCGGCCAGCAGCACGTCGCCGAGGCTGCCCAGGGGGCGCCCGACGAGCTCGGCCAGCTCGGCGTGGTTGGGCTTCACGAGGTCGGGGGCCGCCGTGACGGCGTGGTGCAGCGGCGCGTCCGAGGTGTCGACGGCGATCCGCAGGCCGGGCCGGCGGCAGCGCCGGACCAGCTCCGCGTAGAAGTCGTCGCGCACACCCGAGGGCAGCGAGCCGCAGCCCACCAGCCAGGTCGCGCCCGCGCCGAGCGCGCAGGCCCGGTCCATCAGGGCCTCGACCTCGTCGGCGGACAGGTGCGGACCCCGCTCGTTGATCTTCGTGGTGACGCCGTCCGGCTCGACCAGGGTGATGTTCACCCGGGTGGCCTCGGTGATCGGCACCGCGACGGTCGTGACGTCGGTCGGCTCCAGCAGCGCGGCCAGCCGCTCGCCGGGCGTGGCACCCGACGGCATCAGGGCCACCGTGCGGTGCCCGGCCGAGGCCAGGGCGCGGGCGACGTTGACGCCCTTGCCACCGGGGTCGATCCGGACCGATCCGGCCCGGTGGACCTCGCCGCGCACCAGGTGCGGCAGCGCGATGGTCCGGTCCAGGCTCGGGTTCGGGGTGACCGTCACGAACATCCGCGGAGCGGGGCCGGAACGGGGTGTCATGCGCGTACCACCTTGGGGCCGGCGGCCTCGAGCACGGCGGCGTCCGCCGCGGCGAGGCCGGTGTCGGTGATCAGCGTGTCGACCTCGGCCAGCGTGCCGAAGCGGACGAACTGGTCGGAGCCGAACTTGCTGGCGTCGGCGAGGACGACGGTGCGGCGCGCGGCGCGCAGCATCGCCCGCTTGGTCGCGCCCTCGCCCGTGTCGGGGTGTGGTGAGGCCGCGAGCCACGGAGAAGCCGTTGGTCCCGAGGAAGGCGACGTCGATCGTCAGACCGGCCAGCACCTCGGTGCCCCAGTCGTCGACGGTGGCCAGCGTCGTCCCGCGGACCCGGCCGCCGAGCAGCCGCAGGTCCACGTTCGGACGTCCGGCCAGCGAGGAGGCGATCGGCAGCGAGTTGGTGACGACGGTGACGTCGCGTTCGCGGGGCAGCGTGCTCGCGAGCCGGGAGGTCGTGGTCCCGGCGTCGAGCAGGACGGTTGCGGCGGTGCCCAGCTCGGCGAGTGCGGCCTTGGCGATCCGCTCCTTCTCCGCGCCGAACTGGCTGTCGCGCTGGCCGACCCCGGGCTCGAAGTTCAGCAGGTCCGACGGGATCGCCCCGCCGTGCACCCGGCGGACGAGCCCCTGGCGCTCCAGGGCCCCGAGGTCCCGGCGGATCGTCTCGGGGGTGACATCGAGCTCCTCGGCGACGGCGGCCACGTCGACCCGGCCCCGGTCCCGGGTCCGGTCGAGCAGCCACTGCTGACGCTCCGCTGCGTACATCTTTGTTCGCTCCCGTTTCGATGCTTGCTTGTGTCTGAGTATGTGGGTTTTACTGTGTTTGTCAACGGGTCACGCCGACGTAACCCCGGGAGCCACTCCATGCCGAGCACGACCGCCCTCACCGGAATCCCTGCCAGCCCCGGCCGCGCCGGCGGCCGCGTCGTCCGCGTCGCCGAGCCGCCGGGTGAGCCGGCCGCCGGTCCCGCCCCGGCCGACGCCGCCGCCGAGGCCGCGCGGATCGCGCCGGCCGTCGAGCTGGTCTCGCAGCGCCTGAGCGCACGTGCCGCGACCGTCACCGGCGACGCGAAGGAGGTGCTCGAGGCGACCGTGTCGATGGTCGGGGACCCCACGCTGCTGGAGAACGCGGAGAACCTGGTGACCGGGCAGGGCCGGCCCGCCGCGCGTGCGGTGTGGGAGGCGGCGAACGCCTTCGCCGAGATGCTGTCCTCGATGGGCGGCTACATGGCCGAGCGTGCCCGCGACATCCACGACGTGCGGGACCGCATCGTCGCCGAGTTGCTGGGGCTGCCCGCACCGGGCGTGGCCGACCTGGACGCGCCCGCCGTGCTCGTCGCGACCGACCTGGCCCCGGCCGACACCGCCGGGCTGAAGCCGGGAGTCGCGCTCGCCCTGGTCACCGAGCAGGGCGGCCCGACCAGCCACACCGCGATCCTCGCGCGCTCGCTGGGGATCCCCGCGGTCGTCGGCTGCGCGGGCGCGGCCGGGATCGCCGAGGGCGCCGCACTGACCGTCGACGGCGGGACCGGCGAGGTCGTCGAGGTCGCCACCCTGGACGAGGCGACCGCGTTCGCCGCCGCCGCCTCGGTCACCGCCGAGTGGGACGGCGTCGGCCGCACCGCCGACGGCCTGGTCGTGCCGGTCCTGGCCAACGTCGGCGACGGCCCCGGCGCGGTGAAGGCTGCGGACGCGCGGGCCGAGGGCGTCGGTCTGTTCCGCACCGAGCTCGCGTTCCTCTCCGCGGCCGACGAGCCGACCGAGGCCGCCCAGCGCGAGGTCTACACGGCGGTGCTGTCCGCGCTCGCCGGCAGGCCGGTCACCGCCCGCACCCTCGACGCCGGCGCGGACAAGCCGCTGCCGTTCCTGTCGCTCGACGGCGAGCCCAATCCCGCCCTCGGCGTGCGTGGTCTGCGGATCGCCCGCGTCCCCGGCAACGGCGACGGCGTGCTGGATCGCCAGCTCGCCGCGCTCGCCGCCGCGGCGAAGGAGACCGACGTCGAGCTCAAGGTGATGGCACCGATGGTCGCCACCGCCGAGGAGGCGCGCTGGTTCGTGGAGCGCTGCCGGGCGCACGGGATCACCCAGGCCGGCGTGATGATCGAGATCCCGGCCGCGGTGCTCACCGCCGACGAGATCATGGCCGAGGTCGACTTCGTCTCGGTCGGCACCAACGACCTGGCCCAGTACCTGTTCGCCGCGGACCGCCAGTCCGGTCCGGTGGCCGCGCTCAACGACCCGTGGCAGCCGGCGCTGCTGCGGCTGATCGGGCTGCTCGGCGAGGCCTCGGCGCGCACCGGCACCCCGGTCGGGGTGTGCGGCGAGGCCGCGGCCGACCCGGGGCTCGCCGCGGTGCTGGTGGGGCTCGGCGTCGCGAGCCTGTCGATGGGCTCGGGGGCGCTCGCCGCGGTCGGGGCGACCCTGGCCGGGCTGACGGTGGAGCAGTGCCGGGAGCGGGCCAGGGCGGCCTGCGCCGCCGCCGACCCGATCGCGGCCCGCCGGGCCGTCGCCGCCCTCGACGGCTGAGGCCTCCGTTCGCCCTGGGCGGAGCTGCCCAGGGCAGAACCGGGCGCGGACCGGGCCGTACCCCGGCCACGGTGGGGTCATGAGCGACTCACCACGCAGCCCCCGCTTCGACGACCGGGCCCGCCGCGACCTCTACGACCAGCGGGTCGTCGTGCTCGACGGCCCCCTCGACGACGACAACGGCACTCTGCTCGCCACCCAGGTCGTGGCACTGGCCGACCGCGACCCGGACGCCGACATCGCCTTCTGGATCCACTCGCCCGGCGGGTCGGTACCGGCGATGCTGGCGCTGCGGGACCTGTTCCGGCTGGTGCCCTGCGACGTGTCGACGCTCGTGCTCGGCATCGCCTACAGCGCCGGGCAGTTCCTGCTCTCGGCGGGCACGCCGGGCAAGCGGCGCGCGCTGCCGCACTCGCGGGTGCTGATGCACCAGGGCTCGTCGGGGATCGGCGGGACCGCCGTCGACATCGAGCTGCAGGCCGACGACCTGCGCCACACCCGGGACACCGTGCTCGGCCTGATCGCCCAGGACACCGGACAGCCGGTCGACCGGATCTTCACCGACTCGCTGCACGACCGCTGGTACTCGGCGACCGAGGCGCTCGACTACGGCTTCGTCGACGCCGTCGTGGACTCCTTCGACCAGGTGGTGCCGCGCCGCGGTGCCGTCCCGACCGGCTTCGGCGTGGGGCGGTGACGGCGATGAGCACCTACACGATCCCGAACGTCATCGCCCGCACCCCCAGCGGCGAGCGGGTCCTCGACGTCTACTCCCACCTGCTCACCGAGCGTGTCGTCTACCTGGGCACCGAGATCGACGCGGCGTCGCGAACGCGCTGATCGCCCAGCTGCTGTTCCTCGAGGCCGACGACCCCGACCGCGAGGTGCAGCTCTACGTCAACTGCGGGGGCGGGGACCCCAGCGCGATGCTCGGCATCTACGACACGCTGCGCCACGTCCGCTGCCCGGTCGCGACGACGTGCGTCGGCCAGGCCGTGTCGGTGGGGCGCGGTGCTGCTCGCCGCCGGACCGAGGGCCGCCGGGGCGCGTTGCCGCACGCCCGGGTCGTGCTGCACCAGCCCGCGGCGCAGGGCCGCGGGTCCATCCCGGACCTCATCCTGCAGGCCGACGAGCTGGTCCGGATCCGCGCCGACATCGAGGAGATCCTGGCCCGCCACACCGGGCAGACCGTGGAACGGCTGCGTGCCGACACCGACCACGACCGGGTGTTCACCGCGGCCGCGGCGCGCGACTACGGCCTGCTCGACACGGTGCTCGAGCCGCAGCCGCCGCGGACCCGGGAACGCCGGTGAGGGTCAGGCGGCGAGCGCGTAGGCGCACTGCGGCCCACGGGGTCGCGGCGCGGCCGCCAGGCCGTCGGCGACGCCGCCGGTCAGCCCGGCCAGGTCGGTCCCGAGCGCCCCGGCGACGGCGGCGATCATCTCGCTGGAGGGTTCCTTGCGGCCCCGCTCCACCTCCGAGAGGTACTGCGGGGACACCCCGGCGCGCCCGGCCGTCGCGTGCAGGGTCTCGCCGCGGGCGTGCCGGCGTCGTCGCAGCTCGCGGCCGAGTGCGTGCCGCCAGAGGGGTTCGTTCATGGGGGCACGGTAGGACCGGACGGTCCCCGTCGTCCCCGGGTTCCGCCCACAGCGGAACCCGGGGACGGGCGGTCAGGCCTTCAGGAAGTCGAGCAGGGCGGCGTTGAACTCCTCGGGGTGGGTGGCGTTGAGGCCGTGCGGGCCACCCTCGATCAGCACGAGCTGCGCGCCCTTGATCGACTCGTGGGAGCGCTTGCCGGACACCTCGAACGGGACGATCGCGTCGGCGTCGCCGTGGATGACCAGGGTCGGGATGCCGGCGTCGGAGACCTTCTGCACGTCGCCGCGGAAGTCGGTGCGCCCGAACGCGGCGATGCAGTCCAGGGTGCCCTTCGGCGACGCGAACTCGGCGATCGTGCGGTGGTGGACCCGGCTCGGCTCGCTGATCAGGTCGGTGCGGTCACCCGCGGCGAAGAAGTTCGTCGTGAACCCGTCCAGGAAGGCGATCCGGTCGCCGGTCACACCGTCCTGGAACTGCTCGATGGTGGCGTCGTCGAGGCCGCCGTCGGGGTTGTCGTCGGACTTGTACAGGTACGGCGGGACGGCCGCGGCCAGCACGGCGCGGGCGACCCGGTCGGTGCCGTGCTTCGCGATGTAGCGGACGACCTCGCCGCCGCCCATCGAGAACCCGACGAGGGTGGCCTCGCGCAGGTCGAGGTGCACGAGCAGGGCGTGCAGGTCGTCGGCGAAGGTGTCGTAGTCGTAGCCGTCCCAGGGCTGCGAGGACTGCCCGAAGCCGCGACGGTCGTAGGTGACGACCCGATGGCCGGCCTCGACCAGGGCCGGGACCTGCTTCTCCCAGGAGCGGCCGGAGAGCGGCCAGCCGTGGATCAGCACGACGGGCGCACCGGACCCCTGGTCGGTGTAGTGCAGCTCGAGCGGGCTGCCGCTCTCGGTGCCGATGCTGAGCTGGGGCATGGGGCCCTCCCTGGGAGATCGGTTGTGTGCAACCGAAAGCCTACGCCTCCCCGGCGAGGAGTCATCACTCGACGGTGTCGACCTGCCCGAGCACGCGCTCCAGCACGGCGCGGACCGTCGCGTCCTCCACCGTGTAGTAGACGTAGGTCCCCTCGCGCCGGTTCTCCACCAGGCCCGAGAGCCGCAGCTTCGACAGGTGCTGGCTCACCGCGGTGGGGGCGGCGCCGACGAGGTCGGCCAGGCAGGCAACCGAGGACTCGCCCTGCATCAGTGCCCAGAGGATCTTGACCCGGGTCGGGTCGGAGAGCATGCGCATCGCGTCCGCCACCCGGCGGACCTCGTCCTCGGGCGGCATCGCGAAGCCGGGAATGGACTCGTGCACGCCGCCGAGGATACCTGCGTGACTGCGCGGATGGTCCACCGTCTCAGCATCTGGATGGCTGACTGCATATCTTCGTGCATGCGCAGGTACGGTTCCACGCATGCGATCCGCTCTCTCCCTCCCCGAGGTCCGCTGGGCCGGGGCCGCCCTGCTGGCCTTCCTGGCCGCGCTCGGGGCCGACCTGCTCGGCGCGCCGTCCGCGGTGGTCGTCGGCCTCTATCTGGCCTGCTACGTCCTCGGCGGCTGGGAGCCCGCGCTCGAGGGACTGCGTGCGCTCGGCGAGAAGCGGCTCGACGTCGACCTGCTGATGATCGTCGCCGCGGTCGCGGCGGCGGCGATCGGACAGTGGTTCGACGGCGGCCTGCTCATCGTCATCTTCGCGACGTCCGGGGCGCTGGAGTCGGTCATGACCGCCCGTACCCGGGCCAGCATCGACGCGCTGCTCGACCTCGCCCCGGAGACGGCCGTCGTCGTCGACGACGACGGTGCCGAGCGCACCGTCCCCGCGGCCGGGCTCGTCGCGGGACAGGTCGTCGTCGTCCGTCCGGGAGAGCGGATCCCCGGCGACGGCACCGTGCTCGACGGGGTGTCGGAGGTCGACACCTCCGCGCTGACCGGGGAGCCGGTCCCGGCCCGCACCGGCCCCGGCGACACGGTGCTCGCGGGCACCGTGAACGGCACCGGCGTGCTGCGGGTCCGGGTCTCGCGGGACGCGGCGGACACGGTCGTCGCGGGGGTCGCGGCGCAGGTCGAGCGGGCCGCGGAGACCAAGGCGGGCCGCCAGCTGTTCATCGAGCGCGTCGAGCAGCGCTACTCGGTGCTGGTCGTTGCGGGGACGGTCCTGCTGCTCACCGTGCCGCTGCTGCTCGGTGCCCCGTTCACCGAGACACTGCTCCGCGCGATCGTCTTCATGATCGTGGCCTCGCCGTGCGCGATCGTGCTCGCGACGATGCCGCCGCTGCTCGCCGCGGTCGCGGTGTCCGGCCGGCGCGGGACGCTGGTCAAGGACGTCACCGTGCTGGAGGCGCTCGCCGAGGTCGACACCGTGGTGCTGGACAAGACCGGCACGCTGACCTCCGGCCGCCCGCAGGTGGTGTCGGTGACCCCGCTCGGGTCCCGGTCCGCCGACGAGCTGCTCGCCCTGGCCGGGGCCGCCGAGGCCGGCAGCGAGCACGTGCTGGGCCGGGCGGTCCGCGCGCACGCCCTGGAACGCGGCCGGCGGCTGCCACGGGCCGAAGGGTTCACCGCGGTCCCGGGCGAGGGGGTGCGGGCGGTCGTCGACGGGCGGAGCGTCGCCGTCGGGCGCCCGGAGCTCGCCGGCGACGTCGAGGTCCCCGGGGTCGCGGCGCTGCAGGAGGCGGGGCGGACCGCCGTCGTGGTGCTGGTGGACGGCGAGCCCGCCGGGGTGCTCGGGCTGTCCGACGAGCCGCGCCCGGGTGCCGCGGACGCGCTGGCCGCGCTGCGCCGGGAGGTCGGCGGCGAGCCGCAGGTCCTCACCGGCGACGCCGAGCGCCCGGCCCGGGTGCTCGCCGGCCGGCTCGGCCTGACCCGGGTCCGGGCCGGGCTGCTGCCCGACGGCAAGGTCGAGGTCGTCCGCGCCGAGCAGGCGAAGGGTCGCCGAGTGCTCGCCGCGGGTGACGGCATCAACGACGCACCGCTGCTCGCCTCGGCCGACGTCGGGCTCGTCGTCTCCGAGGGGGCGGGGGCGCTGTCCCTGGAGGCCGCCGACGGCGTGCTCACCCGGGACCCGCTCGGCTCGCTCGCGCCGCTGGTGGTGCTGGCCCGGCGGGCACGGCGGATCGCGCGGGCGAACCTGGCCTTCGCCGCCACGGTGATCGTCGCCCTGGTCGGGTGGGACCTGGTCGGGACGTTGCCCCTGGTCGTCGGCGTCGCCGGGCACGAGCTGTCCACGGTGCTGGTGTGCCTGAACGGGCTGCGGCTGCTCGTCGTCGCGCGCCAGGAGGACCGGCGGGCCCGGTCCGCCGTCGCGCCGGCCGTGCCGGTCGAGCGGGAGCGCGTCGGCGTCTGAGGCCCGCCCCTCACGCGGGGGCGGCGACCAGCGCGGCCAGTGCCATCCGGCGCAGCACCGCGGCCCGGGCGTCCGCGCCGCGCGCGGACGGCTGCTCGGCCCGCGGTGCGTACGGCGTGGAGTTGAGCAGGCCGAACACCCCGTGTGCGACGGTGCGGGCCTCGGCCGGGGCGACGTCGGGGTGCACCCGGCGCAGGGTGTCCACCCACAGCTCGACGTAGGTGCGCTGCAGCCGTCGCACGGTCCGGCGCGGCTCCTCGGGCAGGTTCGCGAGGTCCCGGTCCTGCACGACGATCAGCTCCGGCTCGCGGGTCGCGAACGCGACGTGGAAGTCGACGAGGTCGGCCAGCGCGGCCCGCGGGTCGTCGTGGTGCACGCGGGCCCGCCCGCCGTCGAGCAGCCGCTCGGAGATGTCGATGAGCAGCTCCGCGAGCAGCGCCTCCTTGCCGGGGAAGTGCCGGTAGAGCGCGGGGCCGCTGACGCCGACCGCGGCGCCCAGGTCGGCGATGCTCACCCCGTGGAAGCCGTGCCGGGCGAACAGTCGGGCTGCCTCGGTGAGGATCTGCTCGCGCCGCGACGGGGCCTCCGTGCGCGTGCCCGCGCCGTCCGGGGGAGAGGCTCCTGCTGCGGCCATCGGGTGATCGTAGCGTCGTCGGTTAACGGATGTTAACGCCTGGTGCGGTCCGTCTCAGGTTGCGCACAGGTCGACGGCGATACCCTCGTGGGCGTGATGAGGACCCTGCGCCGGATGCGTGAGCGTCTCGGCGTGCGCGCGGCGTCCGCCCTGGCGGCGGCCGCGGCGGTCGCGATGGTGCTCGTCGTCGCCGGTGTGTCGCTGGTGCTGATCCTGGAGGGCCAGCTCAAGCGCAACACCGAGGAGGCGCTGCTGGCGAACGCCCAGCAGGTCGCCGAGCGGATCCAGGCGAACTTCGCCGACTACCGCCCCGGTGACCCGGCCAAGGAGAACGCGGTGGTCACCACCGCCCGCCGGACCGACTTCGTGCAGGTCGTGACCGCCTGGAGCGACCGGACCGGTGCCCCGGACGACCGCGTCGGGTCGAACGGCCAGGGGCGCAACATCGAGGTGTTCGCCGCCTCCGAGCCGCTGGACGACCGGCCGCAGCTGGTGGACTGGGTCCTCGCCCCGCACGAGACGCGGTCCCAGATGGACGTGCCGGTCACCTACCACGACGCCGGGGGCCCGGGGCTCGACCCCCGGTCCGGCCCGCTGGAGACCGAGGACATGATGGTCGTCGGGCTCGGTGTGCGGGCTTTCGACCGGCCGATCACGATCTACTCCGCCCAGCCGACCGACCAGATGCACCGGGCCGTTGACCTGGTCACCTGGCTCGTCGCGGGCGGCGTGCCGCTGCTGGTGCTGGTCGCCGGCGGCTTCACCTACCTGTTCGCCGGTCGCGCGCTGCGCCCGGTGGAGGACATGCGCGCCCGGGTCGCGGGCATGGGGGACAAGGATCTGTCCCAGCGTGTCGACGAACCCGTCGCGCGCGACGAGGTCGGCCGCCTCGCCCGCACCATGAACCAGATGCTCGGGCGGCTCGAGTCCTCCCAGGCCACCCAGCGCCGCTTCGTCGCCGACGCCAGCCACGAGCTGCGCAGCCCGCTCGCGACCGTGTCGACCGGGCTGGAGCTGCTCGGCTCCGGGATGCCGGAGTCCTCCGCGGACCGGGCCACCGTCGACGTGCTGCGCGGGGAGGCCTCCCGGCTGACCGGCCTGGTCGAGAACCTGCTGTTCCTCGCCCGCGCCGACGAGCGCGGCATCGCGCCGCGCCGCGAGGAGGTCGACCTCGACGAGATCGCCGACGCCGAGCGGGAGCGTCCGTCGGCCGAGACCGCCGTCGCGGTCCGGGTGACCAGCGAGCCCGTCCGGGTGGTCGGTGACCGCGGGCAGCTGGTCCGGGTGCTGCGCAACCTGGTCGACAACGCCAAGCGGCACGCGTCGTCGACGGTCGCGGTGTCGGTCCGCGCCGAGGACGGCGTCGCCGTGATCGAGGTCGACGACGACGGCAACGGCGTCCCCGAGGCCGACCGCGCCCGGGTCTTCGAGCGCTTCGTCCGGCTCGACGAGGCCCGCGCCCGCGGCGACGGCGGCTCCGGGCTCGGCCTCGCGATCGTCGCCGAGCTGGTCGCGGCGCACGGCGGGACGGTGGAGGCGACGTCGTCGCCGGAGCTGGGCGGGGCCCGGTTCCGGGTCACCGTGCCCGCCGCGCCGGCGCCGCTGCCCGAGGAGGAGACCCCCGAGCCGGTCGGTGTCGAGCACGCCGGCGCCGACGCCGGGCCCTCCGCGGAGCTGTGCGACGACCGGCCCTCCGGTCCGATCCCGCGGGTGACCACCAGGTCCCGGTGGGCGCGGGAGGAGGAGCCCGCCGACTTCGGCCCGGACGCCTGGGTGGGGCACGGCGGGCAGGACGACGCCGACCGCGGGGCGCCCGAGCACGTCGCGGTGCAGTCCGGGGCGGTGCAGCCCGGGGCAGCGCAGGCCGGGGCGGTGCAGTCCGGGGCGGTGCAGGGTGCGTCGCCGCGCGGGACCGCCGGTCCGGGTGGCATGATGTGCACGCCCGGTGACCCGGCCGTCACCCACGGCTCGGGCACGGACGGTCGGCCCTCGGACAGCGCTCAGGGGACGGCCCCGCCCGACCCGGAGGACGACGTGTCCGCACCGCCCGCCCACAGTCGTCTCGACCCGCCGACCGGCCCGCTGCCGATCCGGCCGAACACCGTCGGCAGCCCGTTCGACGAGAACGCCACCCGGCCGTTGCCGGTCGTCACGCCGCGGGAGCAGCGGGGCCGCGCCGGCACCGCCGTCGCCGGCCGGGAGACGACCCGCGAGGCACGTGACACCCGGGACGCCGGGCGCCAGCCCGCCCTGGCCGGGCGCGAGCCGGTCGTCACGCCGTCGCCGCGGCGGCCGTCCGACCGTCGTCGCTGAGCGGGTCCCCGCAGGTCAGCGGGGCGGCGCGGGCGCGGGCTCGGACATCCGGTAGCCGACGCCGCGCAGCGTCTCGATGCTGTGCGTCCCGAACGGAGCGTCGATCTTGCGGCGCAGGTAGCCGACGTAGACCTCGACGACGTTGACCTCGCCGTCGTAGTGGGCGTCCCAGACCGAGCGCAGGATGTCGGTCTTGGTCACGACCTGCCCGGTGTTCTGCATCAGGTGCTCGAGCACGCCGAACTCGCGCGGGGTCAGCGGGATCTCGGTCTCGCCGCGGTGCACCCGGTGGGTCCCCGGGTCCAGCGTGAGGTCCCCGACCCGCAGGACGGTCGGTGCGGCCTCCCCGGCCCGGCGCAACAGCGCGCGCAGCCGGGCCTGCAGCACGACGAACGAGAACGGCTTGGTCAGGTAGTCGTCCGCGCCGAGGTCGAAGGCGTCGGCCTCGTCGTACTCGCCGTCCTTGGCGGTCAGCATGAGCACCGGCGTCCACACGCCCCGGTCGCGCAGGTGCTGCAGGATCCGGTAGCCCGACAGGCCCGGCAGCATGATGTCGAGGATGACCACGTCGTGCCGGCCGGTCAGCGCGAGCTGCAGCCCGGTGGGGCCGTCGTGTGCGACCTCCACCTCGTGCCCCTCCCCGGTCAGGCCCCGGCGGACCAGTTCGGCGAGCGGCTTCTCGTCCTCGACCAGCAGCAGGCGCACGTCTCCCAGAGTAGAGGTCGCCGACCCCGGCTCTGGACGACGCGTGTTAACAACCGCTAACCTGTTAACAGTCATTAACAGACAGCGTTCCCCGGGAGGTCCGATGACGGCACCGCAGGCCCCACCCGCGCCGGCCCCGGAGGCCCCGCGGCTCGGCACGGCGGTGGACCCGGCCGACCCGCGCGCCGTGGAGAACGACGCCGCGCACCGCGCCCTGGTCGCCGACCTGCGCGACCGGCTGGAGCGGACCCGGCTCGGCGGGCCGGAGCGCTCGCGGGCCCGGCACGTCGAACGCGGGAAGCTGCTGCCGCGCGACCGGGTGGACGCGCTGGTCGACCCGTCGTCGCCGTTCCTGGAGCTGTCCCCGCTGGCGGCCCACGGCATGTACGACGACCAGGCCCCCGGCGCCGGGATGATCACCGGGGTCGGGCGGGTCGCCGGCCGGGAGGTCGTGGTCGTCGCCAACGACGCGACCGTCAAGGGCGGCACCTACTACCCGATGACGGTCAAGAAGCACCTGCGCGCGCAGGAGGTGGCGCTGCACAACCGGCTGCCGTGTGTGTACCTGGTCGACTCCGGGGGCGCGTACCTGCCCGAGCAGGACGACGTGTTCCCCGACCGCGAGCACTTCGGGCGCATCTTCTACAACCAGGCGCAGATGTCGGGCCGGGGCATCCCGCAGATCGCGGCCGTCCTCGGGTCCTGCACCGCGGGTGGCGCCTACGTCCCCGCGATGAGCGACGAGGCCGTGATCGTCCGCAACCAGGGCACGATCTTCCTGGGCGGCCCGCCGCTGGTGAAGGCCGCGACCGGCGAGGTCGTCACCGCCGAGGAGCTGGGCGGCGGGGACCTGCACGCGAAGGTCTCCGGCGTCACCGACCACCTCGCCGTCGACGGCGCGGACGCGCTCGCCAGGGTCCGCGCGATCGTCGCGACGCTCGGCCCGCGCGCCCCGCGGCCGTGGGAGGTGCGCCCCACCGAGGAGCCCGCCGTCGACCCCGCCGGGCTCTACGCCGCGGTGCCCACCGACACCCGCACCCCCTACGACGTGCGCGAGGTGATCGCCCGCGTCGTCGACGGCTCCCGGTTCGCGGAGTTCAAGTCCGAGTACGGCACCACCCTGGTGACCGGGTTCGCCCGGATCCACGGCCACCCGGTCGGGATCGTCGCCAACAACGGGATCCTGTTCTCCGAGTCCGCGCTCAAGGGCGCCCACTTCGTCGAGCTGTGCGACCAGCGCGGCATCCCGCTGGTGTTCCTGCAGAACATCTCCGGGTTCATGGTCGGCCGCGAGTACGAGGCGGGCGGCATCGCCCGCAACGGCGCGAAGATGGTCACCGCGGTGGCCTCCACTCGGGTGCCGAAGCTGACCGTCGTCATCGGCGGGTCCTTCGGCGCCGGCAACTACGCCATGTGCGGGCGGGCGTACTCGCCCCGGTTCCTGTTCATGTGGCCGAACGCCCGGATCTCGGTCATGGGCGGCGAGCAGGCGGCCACCGTGCTCGGCACCGTCGGCAACGCCGACCCGGACGCGATCCGCGCCCAGTACGAGGAGCAGGGACACCCCTACTACTCCACCGCCCGGCTGTGGGACGACGGCGTCATCGACCCCGCCGACACCCGCACCGTCCTCGGGTTGTCGCTGTCCGTCGCCGCCAACGCGCCCCTGGCCGACCCGGCCTTCGGCGTCTTCCGGATGTGAGGCCCCCCATGGGATCGGCACTGTTCGACACCGTCCTGGTCGCGAACCGCGGCGAGATCGCGGTCCGCGTCATCCGCACCCTGCGTGCGCTGGGCGTCCGGTCGGTCGCCGTGTACTCCGACGCCGACGCCGCGGCCCCGCACGTCCGCGCCGCGGACGAGGCCGTCCGGATCGGCCCGGCCGCCGCGGGCGAGTCCTACCTGTCGGTGGAGAACGTGATCGCCGCCGCCCGGGTCACCGGTGCGCAGGCGATCCACCCCGGCTACGGCTTCCTGTCCGAGAACACCGCGTTCGCCGCCGCCTGCGAACGGGCGGGGATCGCCTTCGTCGGGCCGCCGTCGTCGGCGATCGAGGCGATGGGCGACAAGATCCGCGCCAAGCAGACCGTCGCGAAGGCCGGGGTGCCGGTCGTGCCCGGGTCCGACGGCGCCGGCCTCACCGACGACGACCTGGCCGCCGTCGTCGCCGACATCGGGTACCCGGTGCTGCTCAAGCCGTCGGCCGGCGGGGGCGGCAAGGGCATGCGCGAGGTCCACACTCCCGAGCAGCTGGCCGACGCGATCGCCGGTGCGCGTCGCGAGGCCCGCGGTTCCTTCGGCGACGACACCCTGCTCGTCGAGCGGCTGGTCACCACGCCGCGGCACATCGAGATCCAGGTGATGGCCGACGCGCACGGCACCGTCGTGCACCTCGGCGAGCGCGAGTGCTCGCTGCAGCGCCGCCACCAGAAGATCATCGAGGAGGCGCCGTCGGCTCTGCTCACCCCCACGCAGCGCGCGGAGATGGGCCGCGCCGCCTGCGAGGCGGCGCGCTCGGTCGGCTACACCGGCGCGGGCACCGTCGAGTTCATCGTGAGCTCCGACCGGCCCGAGGAGTTCTTCTTCCTGGAGATGAACACCCGTCTGCAGGTCGAGCACCCGGTCACCGAGGAGGTCACCGGCCTGGACCTGGTCGAGCTGCAGCTGCGCGTCGCCGCCGGGGAGCCGCTGCCGATCACCCAGGACGACGTGGTCCTCACCGGGCACGCGGTGGAGGCCCGGGTGTACGCCGAGGCCGCCGCCGTCTCTGGTGACGCGCTCACCTTCCTCCCGTCCGGCGGACCGGTGCTGGCCTGGACACCGCCGCCCGGGGTGCGGGTCGACGCCGGGATCGAGACCGGCACCGTGGTCGGGTCGGACTACGACCCGATGCTGGCCAAAGTGATCGCCCACGGCGCCACCCGCGACGAGGCGCTGCGCCGGCTCGACGCCGCGCTGCGCGACACGGTGCTGCTCGGGCTCGACTCCAACATCGGGTTCCTGCGGGCCCTGCTCGCCGACGACGACGTCCGCGCCGGGCGCCTCGACACCGGGCTGATCGCCCGGCGCGGCGCCGCACTCGTCGACGACACGGTCCCCGCCGACGTCCTCGGTGCCCTCGCCGGTCTCGGGCTGCTGCGCCGGGAGCCGGCCGGGCCCGTGGTGGACCCCTTCGACGTCCCCGGTGGCTGGCGGGTAGGGGAGCCCGCCTGGACGGTGAGCCGCCTGGTCACCGGGGGCGCCGACGGTGCCGTCGAGGTGCGCGCCCGCGGCCGGGCGGCCGGGTTCGACCTGGCGCTGCCCGCCGCGGACGGGCCGGCGGACGGGGTTCCGGGGGACACCGCCGTCCCGGCGTCGGTAGCACCCGCCGCGGCCGTCGTCCGGTGCCGCACCGCCGCCGTCGCACCGGGGGTCGTGGAGCACACCCAGGACGGGCGCACCCGCCGGTTCGCCGTCGCTGAGGGTGCCGACGGGGTCGTCTGGATCGGCCGCGACGGGCACGCCTGGAGCCTGCGGGAGCAGGCGCCGACGGAGGCCGCCGCGATCGCCGGCGGCGCGGGCGGTCCGGTCGTCTCGCCGATGCCGGGGACGGTCACCGTCGTCGAGGTCACCGACGGGGACGCCGTCGTCGCAGGTCAGAAGCTGGTCGTCGTCGAGGCCATGAAGATGGAACACGTGCTCACCGCCCCCGTCGACGGGACGGTGCGCGAGCTGAGGGCCCGGGCCGGAGCCACCGTCGCGAAGGACGCTGTGCTGCTCGTGGTCGAGCCCGTATCGGAGGAGCAGGCATGACCGTCGCCCAGGACACCACCACCGCCGAGGAGTACGAGGCGCTGCGCGCCGCGGTCGAGGAGTTCGCGCGCACCGAGGTGGCCCCGGTCATCGGGGACCTCTACATCCGCGAGGAGTTCCCCTACGCGATCACCGCGAAGATGGGCGAGATGGGCCTGTTCGGCCTGCCCGTCCCGGAGGAGTACGGCGGGCAGGGCGGCGACTACCACGCCCTCTGCCTGGCCCTGGAGGAGCTGGCGCGGGTCGACTCCTCGGTCGCGATCACCGTCGAGGCCGGCGTCGGGCTCGGTGCCATGCCGATCCTGCGGTTCGGCACCGACGAGCAGAAGTCGCGCTGGCTGCCCGACCTCGCCGCGGGCCGCGCGCTGGGCGCCTTCGGGCTCACCGAACCCGGTGGCGGCTCCGACGCTGGCGCCACCCGCACCACCGCCCGGCTCGACGGCGGCGAATGGGTGATCAACGGGTCGAAGTGCTTCATCACCAACTCCGGCACCGACATCACCTCGGTGGTCACCGTCACCGCCGTCACCGGTGAGAAGCCGGACGGCCGCAAGGAGATCTCGGCGATCCTCGTCCCGGCCGGCACCCCCGGGTTCACGGTGAGCGAGAAGTACTCCAAGGTCGGCTGGAACTGCTCCGACACCCGCGAGCTCTTCTTCGACGACGTCCGCGTCCCCGAGGCGAACCTGCTCGGCGAGCGCGGTCGCGGCTACGCCCAGTTCCTGTCCATCCTCGACGAGGGCCGGGTCGCGATCGCGGCGCTGGCGACCGGGCTGGCCCAGGGCTGCGTCGACGAGTCCGTGCGCTACGCCGGCGAGCGCGAGGCGTTCGGGAACACCATCGGCTCCTACCAGGCGATCCAGTTCAAGATCGCCGAGATGGAGGCCCGCGCGCACACCGCCCGGCTGGCCTGGCAGCACGCCGCGCGGCTGCTCGTCGCGGGCGCGCCCTTCAAGAAGGAGGCGGCGATCGCCAAGCTCGTGTCGTCGAACGCGGCGATGGACAACGCGCGCGACGCCACCCAGATCTTCGGCGGCTACGGCTTCATGAACGAGTACCCGGTCGGGCGGTTCTACCGCGACGCGAAGATCCTCGAGGTCGGTGAGGGCACCTCCGAGGTGCAGAAGATGCTGATCGCGCGCCACCTGGGCCTGTGACGACGATCCGTTCGGTCACCGAACGACATTCCCGTCACGCGCGTGACGACCGTGATGCGGTGCCGCGCCCGTGTCCGGGGTAGACCGGTGTCATGAGCAACGAGGTCAACCACCAGGTACGGCTCGCCGCGCGCCCGCAGGGCACCCCCGGCCCGGAGGTGTGGGAGCACACCACCGAGCCGGTGCCCGAGCCCGGCGAGGGCCGCATCGTCGTCCGGGTCAGCCACATCTCGCTGGACCCGGCGATGCGCGGCTGGATGAACGAGGGTCGCTCGTACGCGCCCCCGGTCGGGATCGGCGAGGTGATGCGCGCGCTCGGCCTCGGTGAGGTCGTCGCCTCGAAGAATCCGGACTTCGCCGTCGGCGACACCGTCACCGGCGTGCTCGGCGTCCAGGAGTACGTCGAGAGCGACGGCCGCGGCCTGCAGAAGGTCTCGCCGACCGCGGACGTGCCGCCGGAGCGCTACCTCGCGCTGCTCGGCATGACCGGCATGACCGCCTACTTCGGGCTGTTCGACGTCGGTGCCCTCAAGGAGGGGGAGACGGTCGTCGTCTCCGGTGCGGCCGGTGCCGTCGGGTCGGTGGTCGGGCAGCTCGCGAAGGTCAAGGGCGCCCGGGTCATCGGCATCGCGGGCGGTCCGGAGAAGTGCGCGTGGATCACCGACGAGCTCGGGTTCGACGCCGCGATCGACTACCGCTCGGAGAACGTGTCGCAGCGGCTGAAGGAGCTCGCCCCCGACGGCGTGGACGTCTACTTCGACAACGTCGGCGGGGAGATCCTCGACGCCGTGCTCGGCAGGCTCGCGATGCACGCCCGCGTCGTCCTCTGCGGCGCGATCAGCCAGTACAACGCCGAGGGCGGCATGACCGGCCCGAAGAACTACATGAACCTGCTGGTCAGTCGGGCCCGGATGGAGGGCTTCCTGGTCGGGGACTACGTCCCCCGCTGGGGCGAGGCCGGCAAGGAGCTCGCCGGCTGGCTCGCCGAGGGCCGCCTGCACAGCCGCGAGGACGTCGTCGACGGCACCGTCGACGACTTCCCGGAGGTCTTCCTCAAGCTGTTCCGCGGCGAGAACACGGGCAAGCTCGTGCTCCGGCTGAAGCAGGGCTGACCCCGACCGGCACCATGGCGGGGTGCGCCTCGCCATGGCCCGGACCGCCGTCGTCGTCTCGGGGGCGGCGATCCTCGTCGTCGAGACCCTCGCGACCCGGCTCGTCGCGCCCTACGTCGGACTGACCCTCGAGTCGACCACCGCCGTGATCGGGGTGGCCCTCGCCGGGATCGCGGCGGGAGCCTCGCTCGGCGGGCGGTGGGCCGACGAGCGCGACCCGGTCGCCGTCGCCGCGCTGATGATGGTCGTCGGCGGGCTGGGCACCCTGGCCGTACGGCCGGTGGTCCGGCTCCTCGGGCCGCTGCTCGGCGCCGGGCCGTACGCCGCGGTCGTGCTCGTCGCCGCGTCCACCCTGGTCTCGGTGACGGCGCTGGCCGCGGTCACCCCGGCCGTCACCAAGGCCCGGCTGACCGGGCTGGACCGCTCCGGCGAGGTCGTCGGCGGGCTGTCCGCCGCGGGCACCCTCGGGTCGCTCGCCGGCACCTTCCTCACCGGGTTCGTGCTGGTCGCACTGTTGCCGGTGAGCGCGATCCTGCTGGTCACCGCCGCCGCCTGCCTCGTGCTCGGGCTCGTCCTCGCGCCCCGCCGGCGGCGCTCGGACATCGCGAAAGGCGGCGCCGCGGCGCTCCTACTGGCCGTCGCGCTCGTCGCGCTCCCGGGGCGCTGCGACGCCGACACCACCTACTACTGCGCCGCCGTCCGGACCGACCCCGCGGACCCGGCCGGTCGCTACCTGGTGCTCGACGACCTGCGTCACTCCTACGTCCGCCTCGGCGATCCCGCGCACCTGGAGTTCGCCTACACGAAGCGGTTCGCCGCCGCGATCGACACCGCGTTCCCGCAGCCGCGCCCGGTCGACGCGGTGCACGTCGGCGGCGGCGCGCTGACCATGCCGCGCTGGCTCGCCGCGACCCGTCCCGGCAGCACCTCGACCGTGCTGGAGCTGGACCCCGGCGTGATCGACCTCGGGGTCCGCTCGCTCGATGCCGGCGCGATCCCCGGCACGACAGTCCGGACCGGCGACGCCCGGGTGAACCTCGCCGCGCTGCCCGACGACTCCGCCGACCTCGTCGTGGGCGACGCCTTCGGTGCCCGCTCGGTGCCCTGGCACCTGTCCACCACCGAGTTCCTCGACGAGGTGGCGCGGGTGCTGCGCCCGGGCGGGGTCTACGTGCTCAACGTGATCGACCGGTACCCGCTCGACCTGGTCCGGGCCGCCACCGCGACCGTCCAGTCCCGGTTCGCGACGACGATGCTCCTCGCCCGCCCCGACGAGTTCGCCCCCGGCGGGGGCGGGAACGTCGTGGTCGTCGCCTCGGACCGGCCGCTCGACCCGGCCGCGCTCGACGCCGCCGTCGCCCGCTCCGGCGAAGCGGGCGCGGTCCTCGACCCGGCCCGCACCGCCGCGTTCACCGCGGGGACGCCGGTCCTGACCGACGACCGCGCCCCGGTGGACCAGCTGATCACCACGGGGCTGGCGGGGTAGGGCGCCGACCCCTCCGTGCCCCGGGGTGCTGTGCCCCGCTCGCCCTGTCCCGCGTGGCCTGCCCCCCGCCCCGCTCGGCTGCACGCCGGGGCCCGCTGTGCCGCGCCTCCGTCGCCGGCCTGCCGGGCGCCCCGCCACACCGCGCCCCGCCACACCGCGCCCCGCCAGACCCCGCGACCACACCCGCCGAGATGCAGCTCAGCGGGAATTGTGGATCTTCAGCGCCCGCTGAGCTGCATCTCGGCACCGGTGATCCGAGCACGGACGATCCGTCGGCCTGCCGGCCGTTCGTCTCGGTGGAATCAGTCCGGGCTCGGACGATTCGGTGCAGTTGCCGAGCAGCCTCGGGTGCGGCGGGGGCCCACCGGGGCGAGGCGCACCACCGGGGAAGCTGAGGCCGGCCGTGCGGGGGCCGGATCACGCTAGGGTCGGCGACGGGGTCCGGTGGGCCCCGTCGGACGATCGAGGGGGAGACGGGCGTGGCGACCTGGGAGGACCTGAAGGCCTACGTCGTGGTCCGGTACGAGATCGTGCGCCAGGGTGCGGACGAGCTGCGCTTCCGGCTGCCGACGACCGAGGACCGGGACCAGCTCGTCGTCGTGAAGCGGGTGCGGGAGGGTGCGGGCCGCCCCGGCGTCGAGGTCACCGACGCGGCGGCCGCCGTCGCGGACCCGGACCAGGAGTGGGTGCAGATCGAGTCCCCGGTCGCCCGGCTCGGCGAGGTCGACCTCGGCCGTGCCCTGGAGCTGGCCGGGCCGTCGGTGGTCGGCGGGCTGGCCGCGGAGGAGGGCGTCGTGGTGTTCCGGCACTCCATCCCGCTCGGCCCGGCCGCGCTCGACGGGTTCGAGTTCCCGTTCCGCCAGGTCGTCCACCTCGCCGACGAGCTGGAGCACGCGCTCACCGGGCGCGACGACCACTGACGTCACCGTGTCGTGACCCGGTTCACGAAGACCGGGGCCGCCGCCCTGTGAAGGATGTGGGGATGACGCGCGCCCGGACGACGACGATCCTGCTCGCAGCGCTGCTCGCGGCCACGATCGCCGGCTGTGCGCCACAGCCCGACCCGGCCGCGACGGGTAGAGGCGCCGCGGCGGACTGCGCGCCCGGTGCCCTGCCGACCCTGGCGCAGGGCACCCTGACGATCGGCACCGACCAGCCGGTCTACCCACCGTGGCACCTCGACGACGACCCGACGTCCGGCCGCGGTTTCGAGTCCGCCGTGGCCTACGCCGTCGCCGACGATCTCGGGTACCCGCGCGACCGGGTCACCTGGGTGCGCGTCCCGTTCAACGCCGCCATCGCGCCGGGCCCCAAGACCTACGACCTGAACCTCACCGAGTTCTCCATCACCGAGGAGCGCAGGCGGGCGGTCGACTTCTCCAGCCCGTACTACGACGTGCGGCAGGCCGTCGTCGCATTGAAGACCTCGCCACTGGCCCGATCCACGACCGTCGCCCAGCTGAAGGGCGCCCGGCTCGGCGCCCAGATCGGTACGACGAGCCTGGAGCAGCTGAACGCCTCCGTCGCCCCGACCACCCCGGCCGCGGTCTACAACACCAACGACGACGGCAAGCTCGCGCTGTCCAACGGACAGATCGACGGGCTCGTCGTCGACCTGCCCACCGCGTTCCAGATCGTCGGCAGTGACCTGCCCGAGGCGACGATCGTCGGGCAGCTCCCCGCCGGGGGGACCCCCGAGCAGTTCGGCGCGGTGCTGGACAAGGACAGCCCGCTGACCGGGTGCGTCTCCGCCGCCGTCGACCGGCTCCGCGAGCGGGGCACCCTCGCGGCGCTGGAGCAGCAGTGGATCCAGGCCGACGGGGCGGCTCCCGAGCTGCGATGAGCGCATCCGCCGCGGCCGCCGGGCCGCCGCCCCCGAGCCCGCTGGCCCGGGAACGCGCCGCGTACCGCCGTTCCCGGTCCCGCCGGTCCACGCTGATCGCGCTGGCGTCGACCCTGGTCTTCGCGGGACTGCTCGTCGCCGCGGTGGCCGGATCACCCGGCTGGCCACGGGTCCGGGAGACCTTCCTGGACCCGCAGATCGCCTGGGAGTCGCTGCCCACCGTGCTGTCCGGTCTGTGGCTGAACCTGCGGGTCCTGGTCGTCGCCGAGATCGGGGTGCTCGTTCTCGGCCTGCTGATCGCGGTGCTGCGGACCCTGCGCGGTCCGGTCTTCCTCCCGGTGCGGCTGCTCGCGACCGGCTACGTCGACCTGTTCCGCGGTGTCCCGCTGCTCGTGGCCCTCTACCTCATCGGGTTCGGGCTCCCGGCCCTGCGTCTGCAGGGGGTCCCCACCGACGCCGCCGTGCTCGGCACCCTCACGCTCGTGCTGGTCTACTCCGCCTACGTGGCGGAGGTGTTCCGCGCCGGCATCGAGTCGGTGCACCCCTCCCAGCGTGCCGCCGCCCGCTCGCTCGGGCTGACCCAACGGCAGTCGCTGCGTCTGGTGGTGCTCCCGCAGGCGGTGCGCAACGTGCTGCCGCCGCTGCTCAACGACTTCGTCGCGCTGCAGAAGGACGTGGGTCTGATCTCCGTACTCGGTGCGGTGGACGCGATCCGGGCCGCCCAGATCGAGTCCGCCCGCACGTTCAACTTCACCCCCTACGTGGTCGCCGCGCTGCTGTTCGTGGCCCTCGCCGCCCCGACCGGGCGGATCGCCGACGCGTTCGCCCGCCGCGCCACCCGCGCCCGGAGCGGCTCGTGACCCCGGTGCTCGAGGTGTCGGGTCTGGTGAAGACCTACGGTGACCGCGTCGTGCTCCGCGGCATCGACCTGACCGTCGCCGAACACGAGGTCGTCACGCTGATCGGGGCCTCCGGCTCGGGCAAGTCCACCCTGCTGCGCTGCGTCGACCTGCTGGAGGACATCGACGACGGCCGCATCCTGCTCGACGGCACCGACGTGTCCGACCCCCGCGCCGACGACGCCGCGGCCCGCAGGCGGATGGGGGTGGTCTTCCAGTCCTACAACCTGTTCCCGCACATGACGGCGCTGCAGAACGTCGCGCTGGCCCCGCACGTCGTGCACGGCGTCGGGTCGGACGAGGCCGACGGGCGTGCCCGGGAGCTCCTGCAGCGGGTCGGGCTCGGCGACTTCGCGGACGCGTACCCGGACCGTCTCTCCGGCGGTCAGCAGCAGCGGGTCGCGATCGCGCGGGCGCTGGCCGTGCAGCCGCGGCTGCTGCTCGACGAGATCACCTCCGCGCTCGACCCGGAGCTGGTCGGTGAGGTCCTGGAGATCGTGCGCGAGCTCGCCCGGGACGGGGTGACGATCCTGATGGCCACCCACGAGATGGGGTTCGCCCGCCAGGTCGCGGACCGGGTCTGCTTCCTCGACGAGGGCGTCGTCCTGGAGTCGGGCCCGCCGGAGCAGGTGCTCGGGGAACCGGTCGAGGAGCGCACCCGCCGGTTCCTCGCCCGCATCATCGCCGCGGGACGGCTCGGCTGACGGCTGCGGCCGTCGTCACACTTGACCTGAAGTGGGGTTCAGCTACCAGGCTCCTGGCATGGCCGACTACACGCTTCCGGACCTGCCCTACGACTACTCCGCGCTCGCCCCGCACATCGCGCCCGAGATCATGGAGCTGCACCACTCCAAGCACCACAACACCTACGTCCAGGGCCTCAACACCACCCTCGACAAGCTCGCCGAGGCCCGGGACCGCAACGACTTCGGCGCCATCGTCGGACTCGAGAAGACCCTCGCGTTCAACCTCGGCGGCCACGTCAACCACTCCGCCTTCTGGAACAACCTCTCCCCCGACGGCGGCGACAAGCCCACCGGCGACCTCGCCGCCGCCATCGACGAGGACTTCGGCTCCTTCGACGGATTCCAGGCCCACTTCACCGCCGCCGCCACCACCATCCAGGGCTCCGGCTGGGCCATCCTCGGCTACGACCAGCTCGGCGGCCGCCTGCTGATCCACCAGCTCTACGACCAGCAGTCCCAGCTCCCCGCCGGACAGACCCCAATCGTCCTGCTCGACATGTGGGAACACGCCTTCTACCTGCAGTACAAGAACGTGAAGCCCGACTACGTCAAGGCCTGGTGGAACGTCGTGAACTGGGCCGACGCCGCGGAGCGCTTCGCCCTGGCGCGGGCGTGACCGTCGCGGATCCGGCGGGGGGCCTGCGGACGGCGTTCCGCGGGCACCCCGCCGGGGTCGCGGTGCTCACCGCGACCGGGCCCGACGGGCCGGTCGGGATGACGGCGTCGTCGGTCGCCTCGGTCGGGGTGGACCCGCCGGCGGTGTCGTTCTCGACCGCCCGCGACTCACGGTTGGCCCGTGCGCTCGCCGGGGGCGGGACGGTCGTCGTGCACCTGCTCGACGACGCCGACACCGGGCTCGCCGCGGCGTTCGCCGTCCCGGGCGCGCAGCGGTTCGGCTCCGGCGTCCGGTGGGTGACCCTGCCGACCGGGGAGCCGTGGCTGGTCGAGGTGGGCACCGCACTGCGCTGCCGGGTCCTGTCGGTCACCGAGGTCGGCGCGTCGTTGCTGGTCGCGGCCGAGGTCGTCGAGCTGCTCGGGCTGCGCCGCCGCGGCCGTCCGCTGGTGTGGGTCGGGCGGTCCTACCGCGCCGTACCCGTCGGGGACGCCGACGCCGTCACAGCGGCTGCGGATGCACGTCCAGCGCCTGGTCGATGACCGTGCGCAGGCGGTTGAGCAGCTCGTCGGCCTCGCTCCAGGTGACCGCGCCGGTCGCGACGCCGTGACGCAGCTCCTCGGCGATGGTGCGGGCGAATCCGGTGGACCAGGTGTGACGGGGGTCGTTGCTCCGCATGGACGAATTTTGCCCTATGCGACCTGCGGTGTTCACCCCGGGTGCTCGAACCGTTCACAGCGCGTGTGCGAGCGGGTGGGCGAAACCGGTGACCTCTGCCGATGCTCGACGCAACGATGTGCGCGGTCCGCGCACCGGCCGAT
This sequence comes from Pseudonocardia sp. ICBG601, assembly GCF_020496245.1. Classification (NCBI taxonomy): domain Bacteria; kingdom Bacillati; phylum Actinomycetota; class Actinomycetes; order Pseudonocardiales; family Pseudonocardiaceae; genus Pseudonocardia; species Pseudonocardia sp. ICBG601. Next base: position 46,144 of record NZ_JAHLJA010000063.1, read on the forward strand.
GACCCAGCGGCGACGACGGTGGTCCGATCGGCCGGATCCGGCGCACCCGCGGGTGGTCCCGCCGCGTCGTCCCCGGAGGGTCGGATCGACGAGCGGCCCGGTGTGCGTCACGATGATCGCCCGGCCCCCGGGCGAATCGATCCAGACGGAGCGTGCGCGTGACCACCTCGGAGTACAGCAGCATCACCCCCGGGGACCTGGCCATCGACACGCTCGGTCCGGCCCGCATCACCTCACCGCTGGCGCCGCTGCTCGACGCCCGCCGCACCACCGAGCACTACGTCGACGCCGGCGACCGGGTCCTGCTCGACGACACCGCCGCCGGGATCCGCGCCCGGGGCGTCGAACCGGAGGAGCTGCCGGGGCTGGAGCCGTGCGGGCCCCGCCGGCAGATCTACTTCGACCCGTCGAAGACCCGCGCCGGGATCGTCACCTGCGGCGGACTGTGCCCGGGTCTGAACGACGTCATCTCCGGCCTGGTCCGCACCCTGACCTACCACTACGGCGTGCGCCGGGTGGTCGGGTTCCGCAACGGCTACCGCGGCTTCGTCTCCTCCTACGGCCACGACGTCGTCGAGCTCTCCCCGGAGTCGGTGCGCGACATCCCGGTCGACGGCGGCACCTTCCTCGGCACCTCGCGCGGTCCGCAGGACCCCGAGGAGATCGTCGACTGCCTCGAGCAGATGCACCTCAACGTGCTGTTCGTGATCGGCGGCGACGGCACCATGCGCGGTGCGATGGAGATCGCCCGCGTGGTGGGGAGCGGGGGCTGCGGATCGCCGTCGTCGGGATCCCGAAGACGATCGACAACGACATCCCGTTCATCGACCAGTCCTTCGGCTTCCAGACGGCGTTCTCCCAGGCCAGCGAGGCCATCCGGTCGGTCACCGTGGAGGCCAGTCCACCCCTGGCGGGGTCGGGCTGGTCAAGCTCATGGGCCGCCACTCCGGCTTCATCGCCTGCTACGCCTCGCTCGTGCGCTCCGACGCCGACGCCGTCCTGATCCCCGAGGTGCCCTTCGAGCTGGACGGCGAGACCGGCCTGCTCCACCACCTGCACGACGGGTGTCCCAGCGCGGGCA
>NZ_JAHLJA010000064.1:0-80274 GCF_020496245.1 Pseudonocardia sp. ICBG601
GGCGCGATGGTCGTCGGCGCGGTGACGCTCACGGTGACCGGTCTGCTGGGCATCACGCCGTGGCGGGTGGGGGAGTCCAGCGGGAGCCTGGCGGGCACCGACGTGCCGTGGCCGGTGCTGCTGGGGATGCTGGTCGTGCTCGCGACGGTGCTGCCGTACCTCACGGGGATCATCGCGATCCGACGGCTCGACACGCGGGTCGCCTCGTTCGTGGGGCTGTCCGAGGTGATGTTCGGGGTGCTGGCGGCCTGGGTGCTGATCGCGCAGGTCCCGAGCCTGATCCAGGTGGCGGGCGGGGTGCTGATCCTCGGGGGGATCATGCTGATCCGGCGGGCGGAGAACCGGGTCGCGGCGACGCCGGGGGAGATCGCCACCCAGGGCTGAGCGCCACTCCCCGACCGGGACGAACGAGTGAACCTCTCCTCGGCCGGGCGCCGGTCACGCCCTTCGCCGGGGGCGCTCGTTGTACGAGGCGTCGGTGCCGCTCCCCGCACCGACGGTGCTGCCGGCCCCGACCGGCGTGATGCGAAGCCGAGGTCGACAGTGTCCGAGGGGCAGTTCGTCACCAGTTCCTTCTGTGCGAAGGGCGAGTGCGTCGCGGTGGCCGCCGACGCGGCCGGTGTGCGTGTCCGGTCGACGACCGCGGAGGCGACCGTCGTCGGTTTCACCGACGACGAGTGGACGGCCTTCGTCCGCGGGGTCAAGAAACGGCGAGTTCGACCTCGACCGTCTGCGCGGCTAGGACCGCCCCGCGAACCGTCGCTCCAGCATCGCGCGGCTCTCGTCGGGGGACATGGCCCGGTCGAGGAGCTGGCGCCAGATCCGGCGGTAGTCGGCGACGGCCTGCGGGGTGTCGACGAAGACGTCGTTCTCCGTGCCCTCGACGTTGACCATCGGCCAGTCCGTCTCGGGACGGCGTGGGGTGAAGACGGAGAACGTGCTGGTCGCGCTCGTCCAGCCGGCGTGGAACGGCAGGATCTGCAGCGTGACGTTGGGCTGGTCGCCCCGGCGGATCAGCTCGCTGATCTGCGCCCGGAGCACCTCCTGGTCGGCGCACCGGTGCAGTGCGACCTCGTCGAGGAGGACGTGGAGCTCCAGCGGCGGGGCCTCGGCCCGGTCGGGCTCGATGACGTTCTGCCGGCCGAGGCGGATCTCCACCATGCGCTCGATCTCGCTCCGGGCCCGACCGGCGAACACCTCGGTCAGGAGCAACCTCGCGTAGTCCTCGGTCTGCAGGAGACCGGAGATCGGGATGCTGAACGTCTCCTTGGCCCGGGCCTCCGCCTCCAGGGAGATGAGCATGTCCAGGTCGACGCCCGACGGTGCGGGACCGAAGGGCTCCCACCAGCCCGGAGCCTTCGCGTCGTTCGCCCATCCCAGGATCCGCTCGCGTTCGGCGTCGGATGCCTCGTAGATGTCCAGCAGGTCGCGGACGTCACGGAACTTCGGCTCCACCTGCCCCGTCTCGATGCGGGACAGCTTGGAGGGCGAGACCTCGAGGAGCTTCGCGATCTCGGAGAGCTGCCGGTGGCGCCCCGTGCGGAGCTGCTTGAGGGCCCAGCCCAGCCGTTTGCGGATGACGAGTGGGCCGTGTGCCGCGGTCATGACCACACGTCCTCCGGTGGCTCCTGCCGATGGTCGCCCACGATGCTACTGCGGGTGCAATTGCAGATCGGATGGTGCGTCCGCTCCGCCGCCGGGGGCCGGACCCGCGTGGGTCAGCCCGCGGCGACCGCCTGCGCGACGGCCTGCGGGGTCGCGTCGACCTGGGTGCCGTCGACCTTCACGGTCGGGGTGCCGGACACGCCGTCGCGCAGCGCCTGCTGGGTGATCTGGGTGACCCAGGGGCGTAGCGCTGGTCGTCGACGCACTGGGCGAAGTCGCCGCCCGCGCCGACCTTCTGCCCGAGCGCGACCAGCTGCTCGTTCGGGAGCCCGGCGCCGCCCTCGGCGGGCTGGTTGTCGTAGAGCTCCTTCTCGAACTGCGGGAACACCCCCGCCGCGGCCGCGCACCCCGCCGCGGCGCCCGAACGGGTCGAGTACCGGGTCGACGAGGCGCGGTCCAGGATGGCGATGGGGTGGTAGACGATCTTCGCCTGGCCGGAGGAGACGAGCTGGTCGAGGGTCTGCCCGGCCTGCGCCTCGAACTGCTTGCAGATCGGGCACTGGAAGTCGAGGTAGATGTCGATCGTCTTCGGGGCCGCCTCGTTGCCGACGGTCACGCCCTGCGCGGACGCGTTGGCCGGGACCGCGATCCCGCCCCCGGAGTTCTTCCAGTAGACGCCTACACCGACGACGGCCGCGAAGGCCACGACGACGATCACTGCGATCACCGTGAACTGCGACGGTCCCTTCTTCGCGGTGAGCGGGTTCTTCGCCGCCGCCTTCCGCTTCCCGGTGGCCATCAGGGTCTCCTCCTCGGACGTCCGTGTGCCCCGCTCCCGACGACCAGTTGTACGCCCTCTCGTCCCGCAACGGTTCGGCGGGGCATCGGTCCGCCGCAGGTCAGGGGCCCGGGTGGCGGATCTTCGATCGCGTGTAGAACCATGGGGTCGTGAGTACCGACAGCGCCGTGGACCGGTCCGCGCCGGAGACGGACGTCCGTACGGTCGAACTCAAGATCGACGGCATGACCTGCGCCGCCTGCGTCGGCCGCGTCGAGCGCAAGCTCGGCAGGCTCGACGGCGTCGACGCGACCGTCAACCTCGCGACCGAGCGCGCGCTGGTCCGGTACCCGTCGGCGACCCCGGTCGCGACCCTGGTCGAGACGGTCCGCAAGGCCGGCTACGGCGCCACCGAGATCCGTCCCACCGACACCGGTGACGAGGCCACCTCCGACGACACCGCGCTGCGCCGGCTGCGGACCAGGATGGCCGTCGCGCTCATCCTGTTCATCCCGCTGGCCGACCTGTCGCTGGCGATGTCGCTGGTGCCGTCGCTGCGCTTCCCGTACTGGCAGTGGGTGGTCGTGGCGCTCGCGCTGCCCGTCGTCGGCTGGGCGGCGTGGCCGTTCCACCGCACCGCGGTGCTGAACCTGCGTCACGGGACGACGTCGATGGACACCCTCGTCTCGCTCGGCGTGATCTCGGCCTCGGCCTGGTCGCTGGGGGAGATGGCCTTCCTCGACACCCGGCAGACCCTCACGGGGTGGGACGCGGTGCTGCACCCCTCCGGGCCGCTCTACCTCGAGGTCGCCGCCGGGGTGACGACGTTCGTGCTGGCCGGGCGGTACTTCGAGGCCCGCGCCCGCCGTACCGCCGGGCGGGTCATGCGCTCGCTCGCCGCGCTGGAGACCGACGAGGTCACCGTCCTGTCCGGGGGTGCGGAGTCCCGCGTCCCGGTGCGACGCCTGCGGGTCGGCGACCGTTTCCTGGTGCGGCCGGGCGAGCGGGTCGCCGCCGACGGCGTCGTCGAGACCGGGCGGGCCGCCGTCGACACCAGCGCGATGACCGGCGAGCCGGTCCCGGTCGAGGTCGGGCCGGGCGACGCCGTCACCGGCGGCACGATCGCCTCGGGCGGGCGGCTGGTCGTCGTCGCCGAGCAGGTCGGGGCCGACACCCGCCTCGCGCGGATGATCGCGGCCGTCGAGCGGGCGCAGACCGAGAAGTCCGCGACGCAGCGGTTGGTCGACCGGGTGTCGTCGGTGTTCGTGCCGGTGGTGCTGGGGTTGGCGCTGCTCACCCTCGGGGGCTGGCTGCTGGCCGGTGCGGGGTGGGCCGGCGCGCTGGCCCCCGCGATCGCCGTCGTGATCATCGCCTGCCCGTGCGCGCTGGGGCTGGCGACGCCGACCGCGCTGATGGTCGCGACCGGCCGCGGCGGCGCCGAGCTGGGCATCTTCGTGAAGGGGCACCGGGCGCTGGAGACCACCCGGGCCGCCGACACCGTCGTGCTCGACAAGACCGGCACGCTGACGACCGGGCGGATGGCCGTGGTCGAGGTCGCGGCCGTCCCGGGTGGCGACGCGGCGCAGCTGCTGGCCCGCGCCGCCTCCGTCGAGAGCGGGTCCGAGCACGCCATCGCCGTCGCGATCCGTGCCCACGCCGGTTCGGACGTCCCGGCGGTGGAGGACTTCGTCGCGCTGCCCGGGCTCGGAGCCCGCGGGCACCGTCGACGGTCGCACCGTCACCGTCGGTCGTCCTCCGGAGGTCCCGGGTGCGCTCGCACCGCGGCTCGCGGAGTGGGAGGCGGCCGGGCACACCGTCGTCGCCGTGCACGTCGACGAGGCTCTCGCCGGGCTGGTCGCGCTGGCCGACCCGGTGAAGGAGTCCGCGCCGGTGGCCGTCGCCGAGCTGGTCGCGATGGGGCTGCGCCCGGTGCTGCTGACCGGTGACCGGCCCGCCGCCGCGCACGCCGTCGCCGCCGCCTGTGGGATCACCGAGGTCGTCGCCGGCGCGCTGCCCGACGGCAAGGTCGACCACATCCGTGCGCTGCAGGCCCAGGGCCGCACCGTCGCGATGGTCGGCGACGGGGTGAACGACGCCGCCGCGCTCGTCGCCGCGGACCTGGGCATCGCCGTGGGCTCGGGCACCGACGTCGCCCTGGAGGCCGCCGACGTCGTACTCGTGCGCGACGACCTGCGCGTGCTCCCGGCGACCGTCGAGCTGGCCCGCGCCACGATGGGCACCATCCGCGGGAACCTCTGGTGGGCGTTCGGCTACAACACCGCGGCGATCCCCGTCGCCATGGCGGGCCTGCTGAACCCCCTGCTCGCCGGGGCCGCGATGGCGCTCTCGTCGTTCCTGGTGGTCACCAACAGCCTGCGGCTGCGGAAGGCCGCGAGCTGGGCCGACGGGGCGTTGGGCGGGTCACGCACCCCGGTCGGCGAGGAGAGCACCGATTACGTCGAGGCGCGGGACTGACTCCCGTCCGGGGCGGGCCGGTGGGGGATTCCCGCATCGGGGCCGCGGGACGAGCTTCCACTGCCGTGAGCAGCTACCGAGGTGGTCCCGCACCGCGGCCGTGACGAGCCGCTGCGCACCGACCGGAATAGCCGGTCGGGCAGCGTGGCTGATCACGGTGTGACCGCACCTCTACCCGATGCGATCGACTCCCGTCTCGACCGGATGCTCGCCGGCATGGAGTGGGAGCTGCGCCGGTCCCGCCGATCCCGGGTGACCGACGGCGCCGTGTCCACGGTGCTCCGCGACACCGCCGGGTTCGTGTTCCTGCACGACGGCCGCGCCGCGGTCCGGGCGGCGGCCGAGCAGGGCTGGACCGCGGTCGCGGCGGGCGACCTCGTCCTGGTCCCGCGGCGCGCCGACCTGACCGTCCGCGGCGACGGCGGCGCCGAGGCCACCGTCGTCGAGCTGACGCGGCCCCCGGCCGCGCGGCCCGACGAGGGCCCGCTCCCGGACGCGGTGGTCGCCCGGTCGTTCGGGGCCGCCGAGCCGGGCATGGCGGTCCTGGTCCGCGGCATGGCGTGCGGGTGGAGCACCGTCGGCGGGCGGTCCGCAGCGGCGACACGGCGATCTGTTCGCGGATCGCGACCACGATCGCGGTGACCGCGGTGCGCATGTGGGTCGAGCAGCAGCCCTGCTGCGCGGACCAGTGGCTGTCCTCCGCGCTGGACCCGCGCATCGGGCGGGCCCTGCGCGCCGTGCACGCCGACCTCACCCGCGCCTGGACGGTGGCCGACATGGCCCGGGAGGCGACCATGTCCCGGGCCGCCTTCGCCGAACGCTTCACCGAGCTGGTCGGGCGCAGCCCCGCCGGGTACCTGACCGCCGTCCGGGTCGGGGTGGGGCGGGAGCTGCTCGCCGACGACACGGCCACCGTTGCGGAGGTCGCGCACCGGGTCGGCTACCGCTCCGAGCTCGGGTTCGCCCGCGCCTTCCGGCGGGAAGCAGGCATGTCGCCGTCCCAGTGGCGCGCCTCGGCCCGGGCGGTCCGGGCGGGCGCCCCTGACCCGGCCTACGACCGGCTCGGCTCCTGCGGCGCGGACCCGAACGCCAGCCCACCCACCGTCGCCACCACGGCCGCCGCCGCCAGCGTGACGCGGACCCCGACGCCGTCGACGAGCAGTCCGCCGGCGACGGCGCCCACGGTGATGCCGAGCTGGAAGCCCGCGACGAGCAGCCCGCCGCCCGCCTCCATCCGGTCCGGCACCACCCGGCCATCCACGTCGACACGACCGTCAGCCAGGCACCGAACGACAGCCCCCACACCGCGACACCCGCGACGACGACCGGCAGCACCGCGGGGAACGTCGCCACCGACGCGACCCCTGCGGCCAGCACCAGCGGGACGGCGTACCGCACCAGCCGCAGGTACCGGTCCACCAGCATCCCGACGACGAGGTTGCCCACCACCCCACCGGCGCCGAACACCGCGACAGCACGGCCACCCCGCCGGCGTCGAGCCCTGGGACGGTCCCGAGGCGCGGGCCGGACGTAGGTGAACGCGGCGAAGTGCCCCAGGACGGTCAGTACGTGACCGGCCAGCCCACGCGGCATCCCGGGGGCGCGCAGCGTGTCGACCAGCGGGCGCAGCCCGTCGGCGGCGTCCGGCGCGACCCGGGGCAGCACGGTGCGGATCGTGAGCGCGGTCAGCGCGGACAGGACCGCGACACCGACGAACACGGCCTGCCACCCCGCCAGCGCACCGAGGTAGACGGCCACCGGCACCCCGGCGACCGTCGCGAGGGTGGTGCCGGTGTTGACCAGCATCATCGACCGTCCGAGCCGGCCCGGCGTGCTCAGCCGGGACGCCACCGCCAGCGACATCGCCCAGAACCCGCCGATCCGCCGCACCCAGCAGGAGCCGGGCGGCCAGCAGCACGACGAAGCTCGGCGCGATCGCGACCAGCAGGTTCGACACCGCGGCGGCCGCGCCGCGAGCACGGTCAGCAGGGCGCGGCGGTCGACCCGCGGGAGCAGCGCGCCGATCGTCGGGGCGACGAGGAGCCCCACGAACGCCGTCGCCGACACCGCCTGGCCCGCCTGCCCCTCGGTGATGCCGAGCGTGGTGGCCATCGGGGTGAGCAGACCGGGCGGGAGGAACTCCGCGAGGACCAGGACGAAGCTCGTGAGGGCCATGACGCCGACGGCGCCCCAGGCGGTGCGGTCCGGACGGGTGGAGGTGGATGTGGTGGATGTGTCGGTCACGCTGTCAGCCTTCGCCGTGGTGCGGCCGGGTACCCGTCCGATCGTCCGGCGTGACAGACCGGTCGTCCGGATCGGGGCCGTTGGTCAGAGCACGGGTTGCACCGGCAACTCCCCTTGTGCGGCGAACGAGGTGGCGACGACGTGGCCCGCCGCGCCGAGGTCGAGGAACCGGGGCGGCGGGCCGCCGTCGGTGACGTGCCGGCGCCTGGGATGACGGCCGGGCACCACGTCCGCGGTGACCCCGGCCTCGGTGAGCAGCCGGGCGATGCCGTCGATGAGGCCGCGCGGCCCCGCGCGAGCAGGCCCCGACCACCCGCCAGGTGCGCGGGGAGGTCGTCGAGCCGGTGGAAGCACTCCACCGGCGGGTACCAGCCGCCGGTCTCGGACTCGACCAGGACGCGGAGCCGGTACGCCAGCAGCTCCGGCCCCCCGCGCGCACCGCGGACGTACACCGAGTCCGAGATCTCGGTGTGCAGGCGGAGTGCCGGGTGCTCGTCGTGGACCTCGACGTGCGTGACGTCCGGCCCCGGGGTGCCGGCGAGCTCCCAGCCGAGGACGCCGTCGGCGTCGATCCGGACGTGCGTCCGCGCCAGCTCCTCGACGTCCTCCTCCCAGGGTTGGTCGAGGACGAGGTCGACGGACAGCCGCTCGCCCGCGATCCGCACGGCACCGACCCGTGCCTCGACCTGGTACTCCGCGACGACCGTCCCGAGCAGCTCCAGGTCGAGCGGCTGCTCCGCCACGCTCACCCGCCCCCGCCGCATCTGCTCCAGCATCGCGTTGTACGCCTTCAGCTCCGCGTCGTCGTCCCGCTCGGCCTGCCGGTCCTTGCGGGCGGCCTCCCGGGAGTCGTCGCGCGACCACTGCACCACGAGCGTGACCATCACCAGCAGCATCGGGATCTCACCGGTCGCCCAGGCGATCCCGCCGCCGGTGCGCTGGTCGTCGAGCAGGTCCACCCAGGCAGCCCGACCTGGCGGTAGAAGTTCTCGCCGAGCACCGTGAGGAGCTCATCACCCGCGACGCCGAAGAACGCGTGGAACGGCATCGTCGCGAGCATGACGGCGAGCCGGCCCAGGTGCGGCAGCCGGTGCGGGGCGGCGTCGACGCCGATCAGCGGCCAGAGGAACAGGTAGCCGACCAGCACGAAGTGCAGGTTCATCAGCTGGTGGGTCCAGTGGAACCGCAGCGCCCCGTCGAACAGCGGGGTGAAGTACAGGACGTAGAACGAGCCGACGAACAGCACCGCCGCGAACGCCGGGTGCGTCACGACCTTCGCGACGCGCGAGTGCACCGCCGCGAGCAGCCACTCCCGCGGGCCGGGCGGGTTGCCGCGGCCCGCCGGCGCAGCACCCGCAGCGCGAGCGTGACCGCGCCGCCGAGGCTCAGCAGGATCGGCGCGAGCATGTTTCAGCGTCATGTGGCTGATCATGTGGACGCTGAACATGGACGGGGAGTAGAAGCCCAGCCCCGACGACGTCGCGACCAGCAGCGTGGCGCAGCCCAGCAGCCAGGCGACGGTGCGCCCGACCGGCCACCTCACTCCGCGGGCCGCCAGCCGTCGCACGGCGGCCAGGTACAGCCCGGCGAGCACCAGCGCGCCCGGTGCCGAACAGCAGGTTCCAGCGCCAGTCGACGAGCACCGCGAGCGCGCCGAGAACGGCCGGGTGATGTCCCAGCCGATCAGGGTCTGCAAAGCCGAGTCGTCGGCGACGACGAACCGCGGCGGCACCAGCCGGATGCTCGCGACGCCCAGCGTCGCCACCGTCGCCCCCAGCACCGCGACGATCGGCAGCAACCGGCCCGGCACCGGTCCGGCCGGGTCGGCGACGACCCGCGGGCCAGCAGCGCGGTCCAGCGGCACCAGGGCCGCGAGCAGCACCCCGCCCACGACGGCGACCCGCACGTAGGCGACCCGCCGAGCGGTCCGGCGTCGGTCACCACCAGCTGGAAGACGACCTCACCGACCAGGTACACGACCCCAGCCGACGGCGAGCAGGCCGCGGACGCCGGCCCGCGTCCGCCCCTCGACGACGCCCCCGGCACGCGGAACGCGACCAGCGCGGCACCGCCTGGCTGGGGCTGGTCGCCCGCTGGTCGCGTTCCGCGTGCACGGGGGCGTCGTCGAGGGCGGACCGCGGGCCGGTCCGCGGCCTGCTCGCCGTCGGCGGGTCGTGTACCTGGTCGGTGAGGGCGTTCCCAGCTGGTGGTGACCGACGCCGGACCGCTCGGCGGGTCGCCCTACGTGCGGGTCGCCGTCGTCGTGGCGGTGCTGCTCGCGGCCCTGTGCCGCTGACCGCGCTGCTGGCCCGCGGGCTCGTCGCCGACCCGGCCGGACCGGTGCCGGGCCGGTTGCTGCCGATCGTCGCGGTGCTGGGGGCGACGGTGGCGACGCTGGGCGTCGCGACATCCGGCTGGTGCCGCCGCGGTTCGTCGTCGCCGACGACTCGGCTTTGCAGACCCTGATCGGCTGGGACATCACCCGGCCGTTCTCGGCGCTCGCAGGTGCTCGTCGACTGGCGCTGGAACCTGCTGTTCGGCACCGGCGCGCTGGTGCTCGCCGGGCTGTACCTGGCCGCCGTGCGACGGCTGGCGGCCCGCGGAGTGAGGTGGCCGGTCGGGCGCACCGTCGCCTGGCTGCTGGGCTGCGCCACGCTGCTGGTCGCGACGTCGTCGGGGCTGGGCTTCTACTCCCCGTCCATGTTCAGCGTCCACATGATCAGCCACATGACGCTGAACATGCTCGCGCCGATCCTGCTGAGCCTCGGCGGCGCGGTCACGCTCGCGCTGCGGGTGCTGCGCCCGGCGGGCCGCGGCAACCCGCCCGGCCCGCGGGAGTGGCTGCTCGCGGCGGTGCACTCGCGCGTCGCGAAGGTCGTGACGCACCCGGCGTTGCGGCGGTGCTGTTCGTCGCTCGTTCTACGTCCTGTACTTCACCCCGCTGTTCGACGGGGCGCTGCGGTTCCACTGGACCCACCAGCTGATGAACTGCACTTCGTGCTGGTCGGCTACCTGTTCCTCTGGCCGCTGATCGGCGTCGACGCCGCCCCGCACCGGCTGCCGCACCTGGGCCGGCTCGCCGTCATGCTCGCGACGATGCCGTTCCACGCGTTCTTCGGCGTCGCGGTGATGAGCTCCTCCACGGTGCTCGGCGAGAACTTCTACCGCCAGGTCGGGCTGCCCTGGGTGGACCTGCTCGACGACCAGCGCACCGGCGGCGGGATCGCCTGGGCGACCGGTGAGATCCCGATGCTGCTGGTGATGGTCACGCTCGTGGTGCAGTGGTCGCGCGACGACTCCCGGGAGGCCGCCCGCAAGGACCGCAGGCCGAGCGGGACGACGACGCGGAGCTGAAGGCGTACAACGCGATGCTGGAGCAGATGCGGCGGGCGGGTGAGCGTGGCGGAGCAGCCGCTCGACCTGGAGCTGCTCGGGACGGTCGTCGCGGAGTACCAGGTCGAGGCACGGGTCGGTGCCGTGCGGATCGCGGGCGAGCGGCTGTCCGTCGACCTCGTCCTCGACCAACCCTGGGAGGAGGACGTCGAGAGCTGGCGCGGACGCACGCCCGGATCGACGCCGACGGCGTCCTCGCTGGGAGCTCGCCGGCACCCCGGGGCGGACGTCACGCACGTCGAGGTCCACGACGAGCACCCGACTCCGCCTGCACACCGAGATCTCGGACTCGGTGTACGTCCGCGGTGCGCCGCGGGGGCCGGAGCTGCTGGCGTACCGGCTCCGCGTCCTGGTCGAGTCCGAGACCGGCGGCTGGTACCCGCCGGTGGAGTGCTTCCACCGGCTCGACGACCTCCCCGCGCACCTGGCGGGTGGTCGGGCCTGCTCGCGCGGGGGCCGCGCGGCCTCATCGACGGCATCGCCCGGCTGCTCACCGAGGCCGGGGTCACCGCGGACGTGGTGCCCGGCCGTCATCCCAGGCGCCGGCACGTCACCGACGGCGGCCCGCCGCCCCGGTTCCTCGACCTCGGCGCGGCGGCCACGTCGTCGCCACCTCGTTCGCCGCACAAGGGGAGTTGCCGGTGCAACCCGTGCTCTGACCACGGCCCCCGATCCGGACGACCGGTCTGTCACGCCGGACGATCGGACGGGTACCCGGCCGCACCACGGCGAAGGCTGACAGCGTGACCGACACATCCACCACATCCACCTCCACCCGTCCGGACCGCACCGCCTGGGGCGCCGTCGGCGTCATGGCCCTCACGAGCTTCGTCCTGGTCCTCGCGGAGTTCCTCCCGCCCGGTCTGCTCACCCCGATGGCCACCACGCTCGGCATCACCGAGGGGCAGGCGGGCCAGGCGGTGTCGGCGACGGCGTTCGTGGGCTCCTCGTCGCCCCGACGATCGGCGCGCTGCTCCCGCGGGTCGACCGCCGCGCCCTGCTGACCGTGCTCGCGGCGGCCGCCGCGGTGTCGAACCTGCTGGTCGCGATCGCGCCGAGCTTTCGTCGTGCTGCTGGCCGCCCGGCTCCTGCTGGGTGCGGCGATCGGCGGTTCTGGGCGATGTCGCTGGCGGTGGCGTCCCGGCTGAGCACGCCGGGCCGGCTCGGACGGTCGATGATGCTGGTCAACACCGGCACCACCCTCGCGACGGTCGCCGGGGTGCCGGTGGCCGTCTACCTCGGTGCGCTGGCGGGGTGGCAGGCCGTGTTCGTCGGTGTCGCGGTCCTGTCCGCGCTGACCGCGCTCACGATCCGCACCGTGCTGCCCCGGGTCGCGCCGGACGCCGCCGACGGGCTGCGCCCGCTGGTCGACACGCTGCGCGCCCCCGGGATGCCGCGTGGGCTGGCCGGTCACGTACTGACCGTCCTGGGGCTTCGCCGCGTTCACCTACGTCCGGCCCGCGCTCGGGACCGTCCCAGGGCTCGACGCCGGCGGGGTGGCCGTGCTGCTCGCGGTGTTCGGCGCCGGTGGGGTGGTGGGCAACCTCGTCGTCGGGATGCTGGTGGACCGGTACCTGCGGCTGGTGCGGTACGCCGTCCCGCTGGTGCTGGCCGCAGGGGTCCGCGTCGGTGGCGACGTTCCCCGCGGTTGCGCCGGTCGTCGTCGCGGGTGTCGCGGTGTGGGGGCTGTCGTTCGGTGCCTGGCTGACGGTCGTGTCGACGTGGATGGCCCGGGTGGTGCCGGACCGGATGGAGGCGGGCGGCGGGCTGCTCGTCGCGGGCTTCCAGCTCGGCATCACCGTGGGCGCCGTCGCCGGCGGACTGCTCGTCGACGGCGTCGGGGTCCGCGTCACGCTGGCGGCGGCGGCCGTGGTGGCGACGGTGGGTGGGCTGGCGTTCGGGTCCGCGCCGCAGGAGCCGAGCCGGTCGTAGGCCGGGTCAGCGGGCCCGGACCGCCCGGGCCGAGGCGCGCCACTGGGACGGCGACATGCCTGCTTCCCGCCGGAAGGCGCGGGCGAACCCGAGCTCGGAGCGGTAGCCGACCCGGTGCGCGACCTCCGCAACGGTGGCCGTGTCGTCGGCGAGCAGCTCCCGCCCCACCCCGACCCGGACGGCGGTCAGGTACCCGGCGGGGCTGCGCCCGACCAGCTCGGTGAAGCGTTCGGCGAAGGCGGCCCGGGACATGGTCGCCTCCCGGGGCCATGTCGGCCACCGTCCAGGCGCGGGTGAGGTCGGCGTGCACGGCGCGCAGGGCCCGCCCGATGCGCGGGTCCAGCGCGGAGGACAGCCACTGGTCCGCGCAGCAGGGCTGCTGCTCGACCCACATGCGCACCGCGGTCACCGCGATCGTGGTCGCGATCCGCGAACAGATCGCCGTGTCGCCGCTGCGGACCGCCCCGCCGACGGTGCTCCACCCGCACGCCATGCCGCGGACCAGGACCGCCATGCCCGGCTCGGCGGCCCCGAACGACCGGGCGACCACCGCGTCCGGGAGCGGGCCCTCGTCGGGCCGCGCGGCCGGGGCCGCGTCAGCTCGACGACGGTGGCCTCGGCGCCGCCGTCGCCGCGGACGGTCAGGTCGGCGCGCCGCGGGACCAGGACGAGGTCGCCCGCCGCGACCGCGGTCCAGCCCTGCTCGGCCGCCGCCCGGACCGCGGCGCGGCCGTCGTGCAGGAACACGAACCCGGCGGTGTCGCGGAGCACCGTGGACACGGCGCCGTCGGTCACCCGGGATCGGCGGGACCGGCGCAGCTCCCACTCCATGCCGGCGAGCATCCGGTCGAGACGGGAGTCGATCGCATCGGGTAGAGGTGCGGTCACACCGTGATCAGCCACGCTGCCCGACCGGCTATTCCGGTCGGTGCGCAGCGGCTCGTCACGGCCGCGGTGCGGGACCACCTCGGTAGCTGCTCACGGCAGTGGAAGCTCGTCCCGCGGCCCCGATGCGGGAATCCCCCACCGGCCCGCCCCGGACGGGAGTCAGTCCCGCGCCTCGACGTAATCGGTGCTCTCCTCGCCGACCGGGGTGCGTGACCCGCCCAACGCCCCGTCGGCCCAGCTCGCGGCCTTCCGCAGCCGCAGGCTGTTGGTGACCACCAGGAACGACGAGAGCGCCATCGCGGCCCCGGCGAGCAGGGGGTTCAGCAGGCCCGCCATGGCGACGGGATCGCCGCGGTGTTGTAGCCGAACGCCCACCAGAGGTTCCCGCGGATGGTGCCCATCGTGGCGCGGGCCAGCTCGACGGTCGCCCGGGAGCACGCGCAGGTCGTCGCGCACGAGTACGACGTCGGCGGCCTCCAGGGCGACGTCGGTGCCCGAGCCCACGGCGATGCCCAGGTCCGCGGCGACGAGCGCGGCGGCGTCGTTCACCCCGTCGCCGACCATCGCGACGGTGCGGCCCTGGGCCTGCAGCGCACGGATGTGGTCGACTTGCCGTCGGGCAGCGCGCCGGCGACGACCTCGGTGATCCCACAGGCGGCGGCGACGGCGTGCGCGGCGGCGGGCCGGTCACCGGTCAGCAGCACCGGGCGCAGCCCCATCGCGACCAGCTCGGCGACGGCCACCGGCGCGGACTCCTTCACCGGGTCGGCCAGCGCGACCAGCCCGGCGAGAGCCTCGTCGACGTGCACGGCGACGACGGTGTGCCCGGCCGCCTCCCACTCCGCGAGCCGCGGTGCGAGCGCACCCGGGACCTCCGGAGGACGACCGACGGTGACGGTGCGACCGTCGACGGTGCCGCGGGCTCCGAGCCCGGGCAGCGCGACGAAGTCCTCCACCGCCGGGACGTCCGAACCGGCGTGGGCACGGATCGCGACGGCGATGGCGTGCTCGGACCCGCTCTCGACGGAGGCGGCGCGGGCCAGCAGCTGCGCCGCGTCGCCACCCGGGACGGCCGCGACCTCGACCACGGCCATCCGCCCGGTCGTCAGCGTGCCGGTCTTGTCGAGCACGACGGTGTCGGCGGCCCGGGTGGTCTCCAGCGCCCGGTGCCCCTTCACGAAGATGCCCAGCTCGGCGCCGCGGCCGGTCGCGACCATCAGCGCGGTCGGCGTCGCCAGCCCCAGCGCGCACGGGCAGGCGATGATCACGACGGCGATCGCGGGGGCCAGCGCGCCGGCCCACCCCGCACCGGCCAGCAGCCAGCCCCCGAGGGTGAGCAGCGCCAACCCCAGCACCACCGGCACGAACACCGACGACACCCGGTCGACCAACCGCTGCGTCGCGGACTTCTCGGTCTGCGCCCGCTCGACGGCCGCGATCATCCGCGCGAGGCGGGTGTCGGCCCCGACCTGCTCGGCGACGACGACCAGCCGCCCGCCCGAGGCGATCGTGCCGCCGGTGACGGCGTCGCCCGGCCCGACCTCGACCGGGACCGGCTCGCCGGTCATCGCGCTGGTGTCGACGGCGGCCCGCCCGGTCTCGACGACGCCGTCGGCGGCGACCCGCTCGCCCGGCCGCACCAGGAAACGGTCGCCGACCCGCAGGCGTCGCACCGGGACGCGGGACTCCGCACCCCCGGACAGGACGGTGACCTCGTCGGTCTCCAGCGCGGCGAGCGAGCGCATGACCCGCCCGGCGGTACGGCGGGCGCGGGCCTCGAAGTACCGCCCGGCCAGCACGAACGTCGTCACCCCGGCGGCGACCTCGAGG
Source organism: Pseudonocardia sp. ICBG601 (assembly GCF_020496245.1). Taxonomy (NCBI): domain Bacteria; kingdom Bacillati; phylum Actinomycetota; class Actinomycetes; order Pseudonocardiales; family Pseudonocardiaceae; genus Pseudonocardia; species Pseudonocardia sp. ICBG601. The sequence continues at coordinate 15,146 of NZ_JAHLJA010000064.1, forward strand.
TAGAGCGGCCCGGAGGGGTGCAGCACCGCGTCCCACCCCGTGAGGGTCTGCCGGGTGTCGAGGAAGGCCATCTCCCCCAGCGACCAGGCCGAGGCCGAGATCACGCCGAGCGAGACGAGGGTGTCCATCGACGTCGTCCCGTGACGCAGGTTCAGCACCGCGGTGCGGTGGAACGGCCACGCCGCCCAGCCGACGACGGGCAGCGCGAGCGCCACGACCACCCACTGCCAGTACGGGAAGCGCAGCGACGGCACCAGCGACATCGCCAGCGACAGGTCGGCCAGCGGGATGAACAGGATGAGCGCGACGGCCATCCTGGTCCGCAGCCGGCGCAGCGCGGTGTCGTCGGAGGTGGCCTCGTCACCGGTGTCGGTGGGACGGATCTCGGTGGCGCCGTAGCCGGCCTTGCGGACCGTCTCGACCAGGGTCGCGACCGGGGTCGCCGACGGGTACCGGACCAGCGCGCGCTCGGTCGCGAGGTTGACGGTCGCGTCGACGCCGTCGAGCCTGCCGAGCTTGCGCTCGACGCGGCCGACGCAGGCGGCGCAGGTCATGCCGTCGATCTTGAGTTCGACCGTACGGACGTCCGTCTCCGGCGCGGACCGGTCCACGGCGCTGTCGGTACTCACGACCCCATGGTTCTACACGCGATCGAAGATCCGCCACCCGGGCCCCTGACCTGCGGCGGACCGATGCCCCGCCGAACCGTTGCGGGACGAGAGGGCGTACAACTGGTCGTCGGGAGCGGGGCACACGGACGTCCGAGGAGGAGACCCTGATGGCCACCGGGAAGCGGAAGGCGGCGGCGAAGAACCCGCTCACCGCGAAGAAGGGACCGTCGCAGTTCACGGTGATCGCAGTGATCGTCGTCGTGGCCTTCGCGGCCGTCGTCGGTGTAGGCGTCTACTGGAAGAACTCCGGGGGCGGGATCGCGGTCCCGGCCAACGCGTCCGCGCAGGGCGTGACCGTCGGCAACGAGGCGGCCCCGAAGACGATCGACATCTACCTCGACTTCCAGTGCCCGATCTGCAAGCAGTTCGAGGCGCAGGCCGGGCAGACCCTCGACCAGCTCGTCTCCTCCGGCCAGGCGAAGATCGTCTACCACCCCATCGCCATCCTGGACCGCGCCTCGTCGACCCGGTACTCGACCCGTTCGGGCGCCGCGGCGGGGTGCGCGGCCGCGGCGGGGGTGTTCCCGCAGTTCGAGAAGGAGCTCTACGACAACCAGCCCGCCGAGGGCGGCGCCGGGCTCCCGAACGAGCAGCTGGTCGCGCTCGGGCAGAAGGTCGGCGCGGGCGGCGACTTCGCCCAGTGCGTCGACGACCAGCGCTACGCCCCCTGGGTCACCCAGATCACCCAGCAGGCGCTGCGCGACGGCGTGTCCGGCACCCCGACCGTGAAGGTCGACGGCACCCAGGTCGACGCGACCCCGCAGGCCGTCGCGCAGGCGGTCGCCGCGGGCTGACCCACGCGGGTCCGGCCCCCGGCGGCGGAGCGGACGCACCATCCGATCTGCAATTGCACCCGCAGTAGCATCGTGGGCGACCATCGGCAGGAGCCACCGGAGGACGTGTGGTCATGACCGCGGCACACGGCCCACTCGTCATCCGCAAACGGCTGGGCTGGGCCCTCAAGCAGCTCCGCACGGGGCGCCACCGGCAGCTCTCCGAGATCGCGAAGCTCCTCGAGGTCTCGCCCTCCAAGCTGTCCCGCATCGAGACGGGGCAGGTGGAGCCGAAGTTCCGTGACGTCCGCGACCTGCTGGACATCTACGAGGCATCCGACGCCGAACGCGAGCGGATCCTGGGATGGGCGAACGACGCGAAGGCTCCGGGCTGGTGGGAGCCCTTCGGTCCCGCACCGTCGGGCGTCGACCTGGACATGCTCATCTCCCTGGAGGCGGAGGCCCGGGCCAAGGAGACGTTCAGCATCCCGATCTCCGGTCTCCTGCAGACCGAGGACTACGCGAGGTTGCTCCTGACCGAGGTGTTCGCCGGTCGGGCCCGGAGCGAGATCGAGCGCATGGTGGAGATCCGCCTCGGCCGGCAGAACGTCATCGAGCCCGACCGGGCCGAGGCCCCGCCGCTGGAGCTCCACGTCCTCCTCGACGAGGTCGCACTGCACCGGTGCGCCGACCAGGAGGTGCTCCGGGCGCAGATCAGCGAGCTGATCCGCCGGGGCGACCAGCCCAACGTCACGCTGCAGATCCTGCCGTTCCACGCCGGCTGGACGAGCGCGACCAGCACGTTCTCCGTCTTCACCCCACGCCGTCCCGAGACGGACTGGCCGATGGTCAACGTCGAGGGCACGGAGAACGACGTCTTCGTCGACACCCCGCAGGCCGTCGCCGACTACCGCCGGATCTGGCGCCAGCTCCTCGACCGGGCCATGTCCCCCGACGAGAGCCGCGCGATGCTGGAGCGACGGTTCGCGGGGCGGTCCTAGCCGCGCAGACGGTCGAGGTCGAACTCGCCGTTCTTGACCCCGCGGACGAAGGCCGTCCACTCGTCGTCGGTGAAACCGACGACGGTCGCCTCCGCGGTCGTCGACCGGACACGCACACCGGCCGCGTCGGCGGCCACCGCGACGCACTCGCCCTTCGCACAGAAGGAACTGGTGACGAACTGCCCCTCGGACACTGTCGACCTCGGCTTCGCATCACGCCGGTCGGGGCCGGCAGCACCGTCGGTGCGGGGAGCGGCACCGACGCCTCGTACAACGAGCGCCCCCGGCGAAGGGCGTGACCGGCGCCCGGCCGAGGAGAGGTTCACTCGTTCGTCCCGGTCGGGGAGTGGCGCTCAGCCCTGGGTGGCGATCTCCCCCGGCGTCGCCGCGACCCGGTTCTCCGCCCGCCGGATCAGCATGATCCCCCCGAGGATCAGCACCCCGCCCGCCACCTGGATCAGGCTCGGGACCTGCGCGATCAGCACCCAGGCCGCCAGCACCCCGAACATCACCTCGGACAGCCCCACGAACGAGGCGACCCGCGTGTCGAGCCGTCGGATCGCGATGATCCCCGTGAGGTACGGCAGCACCGTCGCGAGCACGACCAGCATCCCCAGCAGCACCGGCCACGGCACGTCGGTGCCCGCCAGGCTCCCGCTGGACTCCCCCACCCGCCACGGCGTGATGCCCAGCAGACCGGTCACCGTGAGCGTCACCGCGCCGACGACCATCGCGCCGGAGATCATCAACAGCGGTGGGACGCCGCCCCGGTCGTCGCCGCCGGGGAGGAGGAAGTAGACGCAGACGCACGCCGCCGAGCCGAGGCCCCACAGGATTCCCGTCAGGTCGACGCGTTGCGGCCCGAACGGGTCGACGACCAGTACCAGCCCGACCAGCGAGACCAGGCAGCCGACGAGCGTCACCGCCGCCGGGGCGGTCCGGGTCCGCGCCCACGTCCAGCCGACGAGCAGCACGGGCGCGAGGAACTCCAGCAGCAGCGCGACGCCCACCGACAGGTGCTGCAACGCCTGGAAGAAGCACAGCTGGACACCCGCGACGGCGGCCAGGCCGTAGAGCAGGACCTTGCGGGCGTTCGGCGCGCTGAGCGGGTAGCGGCGCAGCATCACGACCGTCACCGGGAGGAGCAGGACCGCCGCGCCGGCGATGCGCAGCAGCGTCGTGAGCCCGGGCGACCAGCCCGCCTCCAGGAACGCCGCACCGAGCGGTCCGGAGAAGCCGTACGCGGCGGCCGAGACCAGCGCCCACAGCAGCCCGCGGACCACGTGATCCCGTGTCACGACCGAAGCACCAATAGACTCCTGACACTAGGAACCGACCATGTCAGGGGTCAACATGGAATTCGCCCATGACACCCAGGTGCTGCTCGCGGCGGCCGCGGCGCTGGTGAACACCCGTCGGGCCGACCCGGACCCGCTCGACGACGTGCCGGGCTTCGCCGCGTGGCTGGCCGAGCAGCCGTACTCGGGGCGCCGCGCCGGCTCCGACGACGAGCGCCGGGCCGTCCGGGTGCTCCGCGAGCGGCTGGCCGGGCTGTGGCCCGCCCACGGCGAGGACGACGGCCCCGACCGCGACGGCACCGTCACCCTGGTCAACGCCATCCTCGCCGAGACCGACGCGCGCCCGCACCTCGCGCGGCACGACGGCTGGGACTGGCACCTGCACGTCACCCCGCAGGACGCCCCGCTGGCGGACCGGATGGGCGCGGAGATCGCGATGTCGGTCGTCGACCTGGTGCGCCGCGACGACCTGTCCCGGCTGCGCCGCTGCGCCGCCGAGGACTGCGACGCCGTGCTGGTCGACCTGTCCCGCAACCGTTCCAAGCGCTTCTGCGACACCGGCAACTGCGCGAACCGCGCGCACGTCGCCGCCTACCGCGCCCGCCGCGCCACCCGTTCCTCCGAGCGCCCTTCCTCCGGCGCGGGCGGGCCGGGGCGGGTCAGCTCCGGGCCGTCAGGTGCTCGGTGAGCAGGGCGTTCACCTCGTCGGGGCGCTCGTAGTTCAGTAGGTGGGCCGAGTCGGCGACCTCGGCGTAGCGGGCGCCGGGGATCGCGTCGGCGATCTCGTGCAGCGACGACGGCGGCGTCGCCGGGTCGTCCGCCCCCGCCACGGCGAGTGCCGGCACCGACACCCCGCCCAGCTCGGCGCGGATGTCGAAGGCGCCGATGGCGGCGCAGCAGGCGGCGTAGCTCTCGTCGTCGGAGGCGCGCAGCATGTCCAGCAGCCGCTGCTCTCCGGCCGGGTCGCGCTGCGCCCAGGACTCGACGTACCAGGTCCCGGGGCGGGAGCCGACCATCGCGGCGGTGCCGTCCGCCCGCACGGTCGCCGCGCGCTGCGGCCACGAGTCCGGGTTCGGGAAGCGCGCCGCCGTCGCCAGGACCGCGATGCTGCGCACCCGCTCCCCGCCGTGCACGCCGAGCCACTGGCCGATCGCCCCGCCGATCGAGACGCCGACGTAGTGGAAGTCCGCGACCCCGGCGGCGTCGGCGGCGGCGAGCGCGCCGCGGCCGAGGTCGGCGATCGTCAGGTCACCGGTGACGGGGGCCGAGTCGCCGTGGCCCGGCAGGTCGAACCGGACGCAGCGGAAGCGGTCGGACAGGGCCGCCACCTGGGCGTCGAACAGGTGCAGGTCGGTACCCAGCGACGGGCCGAACAGCACCGCCGGTGCGTCGGCCGGACCGTCCACGACGTGGTGCAGATCGAGTGCCATGTGCCCATCCTGCACCGGCTGCGGATCGCGGCCCGGGTTCGTAGGGTCGTGGGCGAGGACGTGTGCGTCACCGGAGCCGCTGGAGAGAGGACCGTCCATGGCCGAGCTCGAGAGACGTTCAGGATGCTGATCGGCGGGAAGCCGTCCGACGCGGCGTCCGGCCGCACCTTCGAGACGCAGAACCCGTTCACCGGAGCGCCCTGGGCGACCGTGCCGGACTGCGGCCCCGACGACGTCGACGCCGCCGTCGCCGCCGCCCGCAGCGCGCTCGACGGCGAGTGGGGCGCTGACCCCGTTCGGCCGCGCCGCCTGCCTGCGTCGGCTGGGCGACCTGATCACCGAGAACGCCGAGACGCTGGCCCGGACCGAGGTCAGCGACTCCGGGAAGCTGTACCGGGAGATGATCGGCCAGCTAGGGCGTGTCTCCCAAATAGGCGGACCGGGGTGCGCGATGCTTGATCGGTGCCGCGCACCGCTGTCCTGACCGATGCCCAGTGGGCCCGTCTGGCGCCGCTGTTGCCCTCCTCCGAGGGGCGTCGCGGGCGCCCGTTCCGCGATGACCGCCGGGTGCTCGAGGGGATCATCTACCGGTATCGGTGCGGGCTTGCCTGGCGAGACGTCCCGGCCGAGTTCGGGCCGTGGCAGACGTTGTGGAAGCGGCACCGCCGCTACAGCGGAGACGGCACCTGGGACCACATCCTGGCTGCTCTTCTGGTCGAGGCCGACGCCGCCGCGGTGCTCGGGTGGGCGGTCAGCGTGGACTCCACGATCATCCGTGCCCACCAGCATGCCGCGACCCTCAAGCGCGACACAGGGGGCCGGATCGAACTACACGAATCTGCTCGCCGAACCAGCAGATCACGCGCTGGGACGGTCCCGCGGAGGGCTGTCGACGAAGATCCACCAGCTCGTTGACGGGCACGGCCGCCCGCTGGTGGTCCTCCTCGGCCCCGGCCAGGGCGGCGACTCGCCAGTGTTTCCGCACCTGATGGCGCACCTGAGCATCGCCCGACCGGGCCCGGGACGACCCCGGACCCGGCCCGAACGCGTGCGCGCGGACAAGGCCTACTCCTCACGCGCGATCCGCCGGCACCTGCGCGAGCGCCGGATCATCGCTGTCATTCCGGAGCCCTCTGACCAGCAGGGGCACCGCAAACGACGCGGCTCACGCGGCGGCCGACCGCCCGCATTCGATCCGGTCGACTACCGAAACCGCAACGTCGTCGAGCGCGGGTTCTGCCACGTCAAGCAGTGGCGCGGTCTGGCCACCCGTTACGACAAGCTCGCCCTGACCTTCCGCGGCGGCGCCGTCCTGAAAGCGATCCTCACCTGGCTCCGCGCATTGGGAGACACGCCCTAGGCGGTCTCGGCGGCTGGTACCAGTACTACGCCGGGATCGCCCCGACGATCGAGGGCCGCCAGATCCCCACTCCGAACCCGAACTACCTGGTCTACACGCGCAAGGAACCGGTCGGCGTCGTCGCGGCGATCACGCCGTGGAACTCCCCGCTGCTGCTGATGACCTGGAAGGTCGCACCCGCGCTGGCCGCGGGCTGCACGATCGTCGTGAAGCCGTCGGAGCACGCGCCCGCCTCGACGCTGAAGTGGGCCGAGCTGATCGAGAAGGCCGGGATCCCGGCCGGCGTTGTCAACGTCGTCACCACGAACGACCGGGACACCGCCGCGCACCTGGCCGGGCACCCGGGCGTCGACAAGGTCGCGTTCACCGGCTCCACCGCGACCGGACGGTCGATCGCGAAGGCGGCCGCCGAGAACCTGAACACGGTCACCCTGGAGCTGGGTGGCAAGTCCCCGCAGGTCGTGTTCCCCGACGCCGACCTGGAGGCCGCCGCGAACGGGATCGTCGCCGGCGTGTTCGCCGCGACCGGCCAGACCTGCATGGCGGGGTCGCGGCTGATCGTGCACGCCGACGTCCACGACGAGCTCGTGCGGCTCGTCGCCGAGCGCGCGGCGACGATCACCCTCGGCGACCCGAACGCCGAGGACACCGAGATGGGTCCCGTCGCGAACGGGCCGCAGTACGAGAAGGTGCTCGGCTACTTGGAGACGGCGAAGGCGGAGGGCAACACCGTCGCCTACGGCGGGGCCGCCGAGTCCGGCCTGGGCGGCTACTTCGTGCAGCCGACCGTGATCACCGGGGTGACGCCCGAGTCCACGGTCTACCAGGAGGAGGTGTTCGGCCCGGTGCTCGCGGCGCTGAGGTTCACTGACGAGGACGAGGCGGTGAACCTCGCCAACGACACCCCCTACGGCCTGGCCGGTGCGGTGTGGACGAAGGACGTGCACCGTGCGCACCGGGTCGCGGGGAGGATCCGCGCCGGGACGGTGTGGATCAACGCCTACCGGGTGGTGTCGCCGAGCGTCCCGTTCGGCGGGTTCGGGCACTCCGGGCTCGGCCGGGAGAACGGCGTCGCGGCCGTCGAGGAGTACCTGGAGAACAAGTCGGTGTGGGTGGAGCTGACCGGCGGCACCCGCGACCCGTTCACCCTCGGCTGAGGCCGGACTCCGGTTCCGGGGATGTGCAACCGCCGCGCCCGGGGTCGAGGTCCCGGGCACGGCGGTCCTCCGGCGCCGCGGGCGGGACGCGCGGGCCCGGCGACGGGGAGCGTCGCCGGATCCAGCGGCCACGTCGTGCGGCGTGGAAGTCGGGGAGCGACCACGGAACCGATGCGGACAGCACGCTACGACCGGCGGCGGCCGCCGCTCGCGGACTGAGACCCCGACCGGTGGACGGACCCGCGAGCGCGACGGGTGGGAAAGCGTTCCGCCGTCCGGAGCAGTCGGACCCGTCGGTCGCGCGCGGGGCTCTCAGAGCGTGTTTGGAAATTCTAGTGGGTTGAGGGTGTCGTGTGTTTCTGCTGGCGGGTGGCGGGGTATCCACGGGCGATGCGGCGGGTGATGGTGTTGATCGCGGCCCAGCGGATCATGGCTTCGGATGTGGTGGGGTGGCGTTCGTAGTCTCGGGCCAGGCGTCGGTGTGCGGTGAGCCAGGCCAGGGTCCGTTCGACCACCCACCTTCGTGGGAGGACGGTGAATCCGCGCTGCTCGGGTGGCTTGCGGATGATCTCGATCGTTGTCTGCAGGATCGTGGCGGCCCAGTCGAGCAGTCGCCCGGCGAAGCCGGCGTCGGCGTAGACGAACCGCACCCTGGTGCGCAGGTAGAGGTTGAGCAGGATCGGCTTGGCGCCGTCGCGGTCCTGTACCGAGGCCGAGCACACCATCGTGGTCAGCAGCAGACCGAGGGTGTCGGTCACGATGAACCGTTTCCGTCCGCCTGTCTTCTTCCCGGCGTCGTAGCCGCGGGAGTCCTGGCCGACGGTGTCGGCGCCCTTGACCGACTGGGAATCGATGATCCCCGCACTCGGCTCCGGATCACGGCCCTCGGCGATACGTAACTGCCCCCGCACGACCGGGAGGATCTTCTCGGTGACCTTCTGCTGTTCCCACTGGTTGAAGTACCAGTAGACGGTCTGCCAGGGCGGGAAGTCCACCGGCAACGCCCGCCAGGCACACCCGGTCCGCACGACATACAAGATCGCGTCCAGCACGTCCCGACGAGCATGAGCAACAGGCCGCCCCCGCCGCGCGAGCGGCGGTAACAACGGCTCGATCACCACCCACTGGGCATCACTGGTGTCCGAGGGGTACCGGCGCGGTCGTTCCTGCATGCCGACCACGATGGAGCACCCCAGCCGTGTCGACCATCCCGACACACCCACCATTTCCAAACACGCTCTCAGCGGCCGCCGGACAGCCCGCTCCCGGGACGACGGCGGTCGGCACCTCGGCACCCCCGGCGGCCTCGGCACCGTCAGGCCAGGACCACCTGCCCGCCCTCGACCCGCACCGGTCGCGAGGTGAGCGGTGCCCGGGCGGGTCCGTCGAGCGGGGCCCCGTCGGAGACGGCGAACAGGCTGCCGTGGCAGGGACAGGAGATGCCGGCCCCGGAGACCTGGTCGACGAGGCAGCCCTGGTGCGGGCAGGTCGCGTCGAAGGCCAGGACGGTGTTCGCGTCCGGGCGGGTCACGACGACCCGCTGCTCGGCGAAGACCCGCCCGCCGCCGACCGGGACGTCGTCGACGGCGGTGAGTCCGGCGGGCGCCGGGGCGGCGGCGCTGCTCGGCGCGGGCGCCGGAGTGGTCGGCTCGGGTGTGGGGGTGGACGGTGCGGGCGCGGCGGGGGCCGTGTCACGCGGGGTTCCGTAGGTGGCGCAGCCCGCGGCACAGCAGGCCACGGCAGCGCCGGCGCCGGCGAGGAGCCGGCGGCGCGGGATCGGGGACACGGGGACCTCCGGGGTTCGGTGGGAGCGGTCGGGGATCAGAACGACAGGCCGTGGCCGGTGAAGAACCACAGTGCCGAGGTGAGCCAGACCCCGGCGAGCACGGCGAGCAGCACCCCACCCGCGACGGCGAGCAGCCACCCGGGCACGCCCGGGCGCCGCAGGAGCAGCATCTTGGTGACGAACGCGCCGGTAGAACAGGCAGCCGAGCGCGGAGTGCAGCAGCGCCGACGTCGTCGCGCCGGACCAGCCGAACGCGTAGAGGCACTGCACGGCGACGGGCACGGTCACCAGCACCGCGACCCGGCCCGACCACCGGTGCGCGACCGCGGTCGCCGGGTCGGCGTAGCCGCGCATCATCATCCGACCCGTCACCCCCTGGACGATCGCGAGGACCAGGGCGGCCGAGCCGAGCCAGGCCTTCGCCGCGGCCCCGCTGGAGAACCCGGCGAGGTTCACCGCGACGCCGGTGCCGACGTGCTGACGGGCCCAGACCCCGAGGGCCACCGCGACCAGCGACCCGACGACGACCGGGACGGCGACGACCCGCCACGACGGGCCCTCCGCCGGGACGGCGACCTCCTGGGCCGCCTCCGCGGCCGGGCGGCGACGCGCGCGGGTCGGGTCGGGTCTCGCCGCGCGGGACCGGCGACGGTCGGGGGTGCTCCCGGCCCGGGCCGCGTCGTCGGCGCCCGTGGACCATCCGGGCTGCGGGACGTCATCGGCGGCCCGGCGCGGGCGGCCGGGACGCGCGCGGTCCCGGCGTCCCGCGCCGGGCGGCGCGGCGTGGTGACCCCGTGGGCGCCCGAACCGCCGCCCGGGGGCGGGGTGAGCGGGCCGGTCGGGGTGAACAGGTCCCCCGCGACGGCGTCGCGGCGCCGGTCGGCGGTGCCCGCCCACCGGTCCGCGGCCGTGTCGGGGTCGTGATCGGGTGCTCGGGACGGCTCCGGGACGGCGGCCCAGCCGCCGCTGTGCTCGGGGCCGCGCGGGTTCGGGATGTCCGCGGGGACCGGGGCGAACCCGACCGGATCGGTGAGGTCGCGGTCCGCGTGCCGCGCGCGGGGGGACATCAGTACCCACCGCCGTAGCCGCTGCCGCCGGTGGCCGGGGCCTCGGCGGCCGCGGGCTCTGTGCCGGGGGCGGGTGCCGTGTCGGACGCGTCGGTCCGGGCAGCGGTGAACTCCCAGGACCGCCCGTCGGCGCGGGCGGTGCCGGTGGCGACGCCGTCGGCGACGGTGTACGCGACCTCCGCGCCGTCCTTGCCGGTCAGGCGGGTGGTGCCGCCGGGGGTGGCGGTGCCCGTCGTCCAGGACTCGACGCCGCGGTTGTCGCAGACGTAGGCCTTCACGGCGCCGTCGGTGACCCAGATGTCGACGGTGACCGTCCCGTCCGTCGACCGGCCCGTGTAGGCGACCGTGCCGGTCGCGGCCGGGGCGGCCGTCGGAGCGGGCGCCGCCGGAGGGGCGAGCGAGCCCGCCGCCTGGTCGACGGCGGCGGGGGCCGCTGCGGGCAGCGGTTCCGGTTCCGCGGTGAGCACGACGTTGGCCGTCGCGGCCCCGGCGGCGACCGCGCCGACGGCGGCCATGGTCAGGAGGGGTCCGGAGAGTCGCATGTCAGCCCACCTCGATCCGGACCGAGTCGAAGGCGGGTGTCTGGTTGGCCCGCTGCATCATCGGGGTGCGGTGCGACCCGTCGCCGGCCCACGACGAGCACTGCAGCTCGCCGGTCTGCTCGACCCGGGCACGTCGATCGTGACGCTGTCCGGCCGTGCTCCTCCGCCGCCGTCCTCGGTGGCCAGGAAGAACAGCGGGTCGGGCGCCGAGTCCGGTGCCTCGCCCGGATCGGGCAGGATCCGGCAGGCGGTGTGGAAGTGGCCGCGCTGGAGCCCCTGGCCGTTCAGCAGGGACGCCTCGGCGTAGTAGCCGCCCTGGGCCGCGGGCAGGAACCGGTCGCGGACCAGGTTCCGGGTGCTGACGGTCAGGCGGAACGCCTCCCCCGGGCGGACCTTCGTCGGGGCCTGGGTGATCAGCAGCGACGGGCTGCGGCCGGCGTCGGCGACCTCGCCGAACGCGGTGGACACGCAGCGGGGCGCCTTCTGGAACCCGTCGTGGGCGGTGAGCCTGCTGCCGGAGCAGTCGACGGCGAGGATGTCGAGCGCCGACGGCGCGCCCGTGCCGTTCCCGTCGGCCTTCCCGGCTGCTCCGCCCCCCGCGCCGTCGGAACCCCGGCCGTCGGCGGCACCGGAGCCCTGGTCGTCGGCGGCACCGGACCCCGAGCCCGATCCGTCGGCGCCCGAGGTGCCCGAGCCCGCGCCCGAGGTGCCCGAGCCCGCGTCCGAGGAGTCCGGCCCCGAGGAGCCGGACCCCGTGTGCCCGGAGTGGTCGTGCCCCCCGCCCCCGGAGGAGCCCGCGGCATCGGACGTGTTCCCGGCCCCGTCGGACGAGCCGGACCCGCCGGACGAGTCGGACGGCCCGGATGCGACGTTCGCCGGCCGGTCCCCCCGGTCGACGGAGGCGGCCCCGGCGGCGTAGGCGGCGGGCCCGGCGACGAGCAGGCCCAGTGCGAGCGCGGTGACCGCGATCGTCCTGCTGCGGCTGGTGGTGGATCTCATCGGTATCGGCTCCTCGGGGCGGTGCGGTGCGCGCCGGTGGTGCGGGAGGGCGGCGCTCCGGTGTCGGTGTCCAGGTCGAGGTCGTGGGGGGTGGCGTCGGCGAGGCCGGGATCGGGCCGGGGCCGGACCGGCGGCACGTGCGCCAGCTCGTCCCAGGGGTCGGGCGGGCCGACCGGCAGGGCCCGCCGGGCGCCGTCGCGGGGGTGGCGCGGGGCGGGGACGAGGGCGGTGGCCGGGCCGGCAGCGGGCCGGCCACGCCGGTGCAGGGTCATGAGCAGCCCGCCCGCGGCGAGCAGCGCGACCCCGACCACCAGGGCCGGCACGACGACGTCGGTCGCGCTGCGGGCGCCGGTCGGCACCGGATCGGGTGGGGCGGGCAGGGCCGCGTAGTCGACCAGCCCGGTCGACTCCAGGTAGCCGATGTGCCGGGTGACGTACACCGACGCCTCGTTCGCGAACTGCCGCATGAGCTCGTTGCGGGTGCCGACCTTGACGTCGGTGATCACCGGCAGGACCGAGCCGTGCGCGGCGCGCAGGAGCTGCACGAACTGGCGGTCGTAGTCGGTCCCGGTGCGGGCGGTCAGGTCGTTCATCCAGCCGATCTGCTGGTCGTTCGGTCTGCTGGGCAGCAGGACCCCGAGCTGTTCGGCGGTGGAACGGACCAGTGCGTCGAGATCGTGGTGCTCGACGCCGAGCTTGCGCGCGACCCTCGCGGACCGCCGGCGAGGTGGCCTGCTGCTCACCCTGCTGCCCGGTCGGTGCCTCCCAGAGACCGGCGAGGCGCACCTTCTGCAGCAGGTCGCGGTCGGCGGGGCCGAGCGGCCCCCACCGGGTCTGCGTCCATCCCTGCTGCTGGTCGGTGGTGGCCGAGGTGGCCACCCAGTACTGGGCGAGCGCGACCGCGGCGACCGCGGCCAGCGCGGCGAGCACCGACCAGCGGAGCGGGCCGGGGATCCGGCGGGACATGGGCTCTCCCCTTCTCAGACCTGGGCGAACTGCTCGGTGTGCACCCGGTCGTCCGGGACACCGAGCGCGGTGAGGGTGGCGAGGACGTCGCCGACGAGCTGCGGCCGGCCGCAGACGAAGTAGTCGAGGCGGCGGGCCGGGTCGTCGAGATCGGTCAGGACGGCGGCGAGCAGCGCGGTGTCGATCGGCCCGGTGGCCCCGGCCCAGTCCGCGGACGGGCGGCGCAGCACCTCGGTGACCTGCAGGTCGATCAGTGTGCGCAGGTGCGCGAGCTCGGCCCGGAACAGCAGGTCGGCGCGGTCGCGGGCGTGCACGACCAGCCGGTACGGCCGCCGGTCGTCGCGGTCGGCTGCGGTGCGCAGCATGCTCATCATCGGCGTGATCCCGACGCCGCCCGCGATCAGCACGAGCCCGGTCGACGGCACCGAGTCCGGGGTGAACGAGCCGTACGGGCCGTCCACCCAGACCGGGTCGCCGCGGCGCAGCTCGCGCAGCCGCCCGGCGAAGTCGCCGGTGTGCCGGACGGTGAACTCGACCCGCCCACCGTCGGCCGCCGACGAGGCGATCGTAAACGGGTGCTCCTCCACCGACATCCGCTCCAGCCGCAGCCAGGCGAACTGGCCGGGCCGGAACCACGGCCCGGCGTGCCGGCCGGGCCGGGCGAGCACGAGGGTCGACACGGTCGGGCTCTCCGGGCGCACGACGTGCACCCGGAACTCGCCGGTCGCCGCGCGGGCACCCCAGCGGAGCACCAGGACCGCGACCAGCAGCAGGCCGAGCCCGCCGAGCACCGGCCCCATGACGGCGTCGCCGACCAGGTTGTTCAGCCACAGCACGTGCAGCGACGACGCGCCGACGACGACCGCGGCCAGGCTCAGGTGCAGCCAGCGCCACACCTCGTGCGAGCCGGTCCGGACCCCGCGCAGCGCGAGCACCAGCAGCACGACGACCGCGACCGTCGCGAGGGTGGCGGCCTGGCCGCGGGCCGGCGCGGCGAACGGCACGAGCAGCCCGACGCGTTCCGGGTGGTCGGCCACCACACAGGCCAGGTGCAGGGCGACGAGCACCCCGGCCAGCACACCGAGCCTGCGGTGCAGGCCGAGCAGGGTCTCCAGGCCGAGGGCTCCGGAGAGTCCGCGCACCCGGGACGGCAACACCGCGACGATCACCATCGCCGACAGCGCGAGCAGCCCGGTCAGGACCGAGAGCTGGTGCAGCAGCGGCTGCGGCCCGGAACGGAGCATCCAGATCAGCGACGGGCCGACGAGGACCGTGACCAGCACGGACCCCCACACCGTGCGGGCGCGGCGGTGCGCCAGCCAGGCGTCGGCGGGCGGCGGGGTGTCCCGCCGCAGAGGTGCGGTGACCGGATGCGGAACCGGGCGGTTCACCGGTCGCCGGGCGTGCGCCCGGCCGGTGAGGGTGCCCGCAGCGGGCGGGGGTGGTGGGTGCGCGAGCGGTGGACCGTCACCGACCGGCCTCGGGCCGGTCGTGGGTGCGACGCTGCGGTCGCGCGGACGCCGGGGGTGCGTCCGCGCAGGGCGGGGCGGGTCATCGGATCACTCCGGTTCGTGGAACCGGCCGGGTGGGGAGCCCCGGCCACCGCCACGGCGTCCGAGGGGGAGCGGGCCGCGGTGCGGTGACACGAACATAGGAACCCCACCGCGGCGGGGTTGCGTTCCTGAGAGCACCCGCCGCCGTCCGGTCGTCGCCGTCCGGCGGGCGGGGTCCGATCGCTCCGGTCGGCCTACCGACCTACGGCCGACCGCCGCGACGACTCTCAGAGCGTGTTTGGAAATGGTGGGTGTGTCGGGATGGTCGACACGGCTGGGGTGCTCCATCGTGGTCGGCATGCAGGAACGACCGCGCCGGTACCCCTCGGACACCAGTGATGCCCAGTGGGTGGTGATCGAGCCGTTGTTACCGCCGCTCGCGCGGCGGGGGCGGCCTGTTGCTCATGCTCGTCGGGACGTGCTGGACGCGATCTTGTATGTCGTGCGGACCGGGTGTGCCTGGCGGGCGTTGCCGGTGGACTTCCCGCCCTGGCAGACCGTCTACTGGTACTTCAACCAGTGGGAACAGCAGAAGGTCACCGAGAAGATCCTCCCGGTCGTGCGGGGGCAGTTACGTATCGCCGAGGGCCGTGATCCGGAGCCGAGTGCGGGGATCATCGATTCCCAGTCGGTCAAGGGCGCCGACACCGTCGGCCAGGACTCCCGCGGCTACGACGCCGGGAAGAAGACAGGCGGACGGAAACGGTTCATCGTGACCGACACCCTCGGTCTGCTGCTGACCACGATGGTGTGCTCGGCCTCGGTACAGGACCGCGACGGCGCCAAGCCGATCCTGCTCAACCTCTACCTGCGCACCAGGGTGCGGTTCGTCTACGCCGACGCCGGCTTCGCCGGGCGACTGCTCGACTGGGCCGCCACGATCCTGCAGACAACGATCGAGATCATCCGCAAGCCACCCGAGCAGCGCGGATTCACCGTCCTCCCACGAAGGTGGGTGGTCGAACGGACCCTGGCCTGGCTCACCGCACACCGACGCCTGGCCCGAGACTACGAACGCCACCCCACCACATCCGAAGCCATGATCCGCTGGGCCGCGATCAACACCATCACCCGCCGCATCGCCCGTGGATACCCCGCCACCCGCCAGCAGAAACACACGACACCCTCAACCCACTAGAATTTCCAAACACGCTCTCAGGTCGGGGATGGTGACCACACGCTGTGCGTCGGCCATCCCGGCGGGTCCGTCGGCGTCGACCGTCATGGCTCCGGACGGTAACCAGGAACCGCCCGGTCACGACAGGTCCACGTCGACCTGACGAGAACGCCCGGACGGTCCAGCGACCGCACCGCCACCCGGCCCAGCCGACCCCTCAGGAACGACGTGCGCGGACTGCGACGCCCGGCTCCGGGCGGCGCGGGGACGGCACCGCGACCTCGGGGTGGACGACGACGGCGAAGCGGGCCCCGGCGCCGTCGGGACCGACACCGTCGACGGTCTCGTGCGCCCGGACCGTCAGTCCGCGGGCGGTCGCGGCGGCGACGAGCGCCTCGTGCACCCGGTCGGCCGTCCCGGCCTGACCGAACGCCCCGCGGTAGTGGTAGGCCAGCAGCATCCCGCCCGGCCGCAGGCGGTCCAGCAGGGCGGTCAGACCGACCCGCAGCGTGACCGTCTCCCAGTAGTAGAGGACGTCGGAGCAGACGATCAGGTCGAAGTCGCCCTCGGGCATCTCGTGCGGGAGCGTGCGACGGACGAAGGTCCCCGACGGCACCCGGGCGGCGGCCCGCTCGACCGCGGCCGAGCAGATGTCCACCCCGAGCAGGGCCGCGGTGTGCCCGGCGAGGCGGACCGAGAGGTCTCCCTCGCCGCAGCCGACCTCCAGCACCCGGTCGAAACGGCGGCCGGCGAGCGCGTCCATGACGCTGCCGTACTTCTGCTGCTCGTAGGCCGACAGCCCGATCGAGTACGGGTCAGGGCTGCGGTAGAGCCGGTCGTGCGTGCGGCGCCCCCAGCCCGGCTGCCAGAGCCAGGTCTGGCCGGTCCAGCGGGGGTCGTGGGCGTCGCGGCCGAGCCGGGCCAGGCCGCGCACCGGGACCGCGGCGGCCCGTGCTCCGCCGCTGAGGGAGAGCCGGGCGACCCGCCGGGCGTGGTCGATCGGCGTGCGACGGACGGGTCGGCTCTCGGCCATCGGGCGCTCCGGGGGACGTGCGGGTGATACGTCCGGTGTGTCGCCGCACGACCGTCTCCGCGTTACGCCGGACGTCCCAGCAGCCCCCGATGCGGTGACTCCCCGCGAGCTAGCCCTTACGGGCCGCTGTCTCCTCGGAGGCCTTCACGACCTGCACCTGGTCGCCGATCTGCAGGTAGTCGAAGTACGCCTTGGCGTCGGCCGGCGGGACGTGGATGCAGCCCGCGGAGGAGCGGTTCGGGTCGCCGCTGTGGAAGGCGATGCCGCCGTCGTTGAAGAAGACCGACCACGGCATCGGAGCGGGGTCGCCGTTGGGCAGGCGCGACTCCTCGCTCTTGTGCTCGGCGTCCTTGCGGTAGACGCGCAGCGAGTGGCCGACCGGGGTCTCCTGGCCGTTGCCGCCGGAAGAGATGCCGATCGGGCCGCGGATGACCTTGCCGTCCTGGATGAGCCAGGACCGCTGCGAGTCCAGGTCGACGCACGCCTTGGCGGTGATCGAGCAGGGGGTGCCGGGGACGAGCGGCTGCGCGCGGGCCTGCTCGGCCGCGGGGGAGGCGGCCAGGGCGGTCCCGGCGACGGCGACACCCGCGATGGTGGCCAGTCCGAGGCCCAGTGCGACGAGGCGGCGGGGCCGCTGCCGGACGGTGTCCATGGGGTGCTCCTGTTCGTCCGCGTCGCCCGGGGCGGCGACGCCACGTGATCGTTCCGTCACCGTGGGAGACGCGTGGGGAGCGCTCAGGTTGCGTGACGAAAGGTTCGGCCGTGCCGGGTCAGTCTGCACCCCGTTCCCGACCGGCCCGGACGCGGTGCGCTCCCGTCCCGATCACCCGGAAGGACCGTCTCGGTTCCGATGTCCGGTCCGCCCGGGTTCCGCCGTCCGGTGCAGGCGGACCACCTGCTCGCTGCGCCCGGACACGACGATGCCGGCGACCCGTGGGGCCGCCGGCATCGTCGGGAGGGTCGGGTCAGTGCGGGGTGACCTCGCCCATCTCGACCCAGACGTCCTTGCCGTCCTCGCTCTGGAAGTTGATGAGCGGCTTCTCCGGCACGACCGAGCCCATGAAGTCGAAGAACTTCTGCGCGTGGTCGGTCTTCACGTGGGCGTCGCCGGCCGCGCTGTCCTTGAAGACCTCCACGATCACGAACTCGTTCGGCTTCTCGAAGTTCTCGTAGTAGTCGAAGGAGATGTTGCCCGGCTCGGAGTTCACGTCCTTCGTGTACTGCGCGATGCCGGTCAGCCACTCCTCGCGCTTGTCCGGGCGGATCTGTGCCTTGAGCACGATGAGGATCATGTGAGCCTCCGGTCACGGTCGTCGGGAACGTCGCGGGGATCGTTCCACGGATCGGTGGCGTGCGGGCGTCTCAATCAGGGACGCCCACCGGGTTGACAGCGCTCAGGAGAACGTCGCGGTGTCGATCACGAAGCGGTAGCGCACGTCGCCCCGCACGACCCGCTCCCAGGCCTCGTCGACCTGGTCGCAGGAGATCGTCTCGATGTCGGCGCCCAGGCCGTGCTCGGCACAGAAGTCGAGCATCTCCTGGGTCTCGCGGATGCCACCGATCTTCGAACCGGCCAGGCTCCTGCGGCTCGCGACGAGGGAGAAGCCGTGGTACGAGAGCGGGCCCTCCGGCACGCCGACGTTGACCATCGTCCCGTCGAGCTTGAGCAGCCCGAGGTAGGCGTCGACCGGGATTTGCGCGGCGACGGTGTTGACGATCAGGTCGAAACGGCCCGCCAGCTCGCTGAACGTGCTCTCGTCCTCGGTGGCGAAGTAGTGGTCCGCGCCGAGCCGCTTCCCGTCCTCCTGCTTGGACAGCGTGCGGGACAGGACGGTCACCTCGGCACCCATCGCGGCGGCGATCTTGACGCCCATGTGGCCGAGGCCGCCCATGCCGACGATCGCGACCTGCTTGCCGGGGCCGGCGTTCCAGTGGCGCAGCGGCGAGTACAGGGTGATGCCGGCGCACAGGAGCGGAGCGGCGACGTCGAGCTCCACGCCGTCCGGGATGCGCAGCACGTAGTTCTCGTCGACCACGATCCGCGTCGAGTAGCCGCCGTAGGTCGGCTCGCCGTCGTACTGCCGGCCGTTGTAGGTCTGCACCTCGCCCTTGAGGCAGTACTGCTCCTCACCGGCGAGGCAGTTCTCGCACTCGCGACAGGAGTCCACGAAGCAGCCGACGCCGACGCGGTCGCCCACCGCGTAGCGCGAGACCTGGTCGCCGACGGCGGAGACGACTCCGGCGATCTCGTGGCCGGGGACCATCGGGTAGATGCCCTCGCCCCACTCGTCGCGGGCCTGGTGGATGTCGGAGTGGCAGATCCCGGCGTAGGCGATGTCGATGACGACGTCGTGCGGCCGCGGGTCGCGGCGCTCGACGGTGCCGCGCTCGAACGGCTTGTTCGGGCCGGCGGTCTTCATGGCGGACACGGTCGTGGGCACGGTTCCTCCTCGTGGCGTCGCTGCCGACGCCGTGGTTCGGGTGTGGCCGGGCGCCGGTGCCGCGGCGGGATGCGCGGCCGGTCGTACGGCCGCATCGCCATGTGTCTACCCATTGATCGTTGTGTGCGATGCATCGACGGGCTGTGCGACACGTCTCCCACTCGCGGAGGAGCGCCGGGCGCCGAGGATCGGTCGGACGAGGGATCCGTGACCGTGCCGTGGCGCCCTACCGTCGGCCCATGACCGGGACGAGGGGGGACGCCGCGGTGCGGCGGGAGGACGTTGTGGACGGCGCCGCGGTGGCCGGGGCGGCGGAGGCGGCGGCGCCGCGGCCGTGGTGGAACCGGGTGGCGTGGGCGCTGCACGCGCTGCTGCGGTTCGTCCTGATCCTGCTCATGCAGCCCTACGTCTGGTCCAAGCTGAACCTGACCCAGATGGGTCGGGCCGACTACTCCGAGGCGCTCGTCATGACCGGCGAGAAGAGCCCGATGGGGCTGCTGTGGGGGTTCATGGCCTACTCCCCGGTGATCCAGTTCCTGGCCGGGTTCGCCGAGCTCGTCGTCGTGCTGCTGCTGGTGTTCCGGCGCACGGCGTGGATCGGCGGCCTGCTCGGGACCGTCGCCCTCGGCACGGTCTTCCTGCTGAACATGACCTACGACGTGCCGGTCAAGCAGCTCGCACTCGCCCTGACGGTCGGGTTCGCGCTCGTCGCGGCCCCCGAGCTGCCACGGGTGGTCCGGTTCCTGGCCGGGCGTCCGACGGCGGCGACCGAGGGGTCCCCGCGGCTGCTGCCGTGGCCGCGGGTCCGCCGGGTGACCCGATGGCTGGTCCCGGTGCTCGGACTGGTGCTGATCGCCGCGCAGGGCGCGCTGTTCCAGCAGTTCCAGCCCCCGTTCCAGCGCTCCGACATCGCGCTCGCCGGGGTCTACCGGGTCGTGGAGGACCCGACGGCCCCCGCCGGGCGGCTCGCCGACGACCGCCGCTGGCAGCACGTGGCCGTGGGGCAGTGGACCTACGTCGGCCCGTCGCTCCCGGTACCCGGCTACCCGCAGACCGGCTCCGCCGGGATCTCGGTGCGGCTCGCCGACAGCACCGTCGTCCGCGGGACCTGGCGGCCCGTCGGGGACCGGACGATCCGGGTCGAGTGGAACGCGCCGCAGTCCGGCGCGACCTCACTGGTCGAGCCTGCCGTCCGGACCGCCGAGCTGACCTGGACGCCCCGGCCCGACGGCCGGGTCGAGCTGACCGGGGACGGCCAGCGGCTCGTGCTGGAGAGCGACCCCGAGCTGCGCTTCCTCTACGACCGCGGCTTCTCCTGGGATGCGGGGAACGAGGCGACCGTCCACCGCTGAGGCCCTACGCTGGCCCGATGCTTCCACGGCTCGGGCTCGCCGAGTGGGTCGTGCTGGCCGTGGCCGGCGAGCGCCCGGTGCACGGTTTCGCCGTCGCCGCGCTCACCGCCGCCGACGGCGAGCTGGGCCGGGTCTGGCAGATCCCGCGCCCGGTCGTCTACCGGGCGATCGGCAGGCTGGTCGACGCCGGCCTGATCACCGCCGAGGCCGTCGAGACCAAGGGCGGCCCGCCCCGCACCCTCTACGCCGCCACCCCCGCCGGCCGCGGCCACGTCGACGCGTGGCTGGGCATCCCGGTGCCGCACGTGCGGGACCTGCGCTCGGAGTTCCTGCTCAAGCTGGCGGTGCTGCACCGGCACGGCCGGGACGCGACCGCGCTGGTCGAGGCCCAGCGCCGCGAGCTGGCCCCGATCGTCGCGGCGCTGCGGGCGGAACAGGACCGCGCCGCAGCGGCGGGGGACGGCGGCGACGAGTTCGACCGGATGCTGGCCGCCTGGCGGCGCACCTCGGCGGAGGCGGCGCTGGCCTTCCTCGACGAACTCTGACTTGTGCTCCCGAAACGGATAGTGGATAGTTCTGGTATCCGAGTGGGAGGGTGGTCGTGGTGGACGTACGCATCGGTGACGCCGAGCGGGAGCGCGCACTGGAACGGCTCGGCAGGCACGTGAGGGACGGGCGGCTCGACCTCGCCGAGTTCTCCACCCGCAGCGAGCAGGTGGCCGCGGCGCGCACGGCGTCCGAGCTGGCCGCCGTCGAGGCGGACCTGCCCCGGCTGCCGCGTCCCGTCGACCCGGAGCGCGAGCGCCGGGCCCGCCGGGTCGTCCTGGCCGCGACCTGGGGGCCGTGGGCGCTGACCGCGGTGATCGTCCTGACGATCTGGGCGGCCGTCGCACTGGGCGGGGGCGGGGGGTACTTCTGGCCGATCTGGGTGATCGGGCCGTGGGGGGCCCTGCTCGCACTCGGCACGCTCACCGGCCGCTCGGTCGCCGGTCCGTGCGGGCGGGCGAGAACCGCCGCGGAACGGGTACACCGGGTGCATGCCCCGTCGTGACCTGACCTGGATCCCCCGCCTGCTGGGCGCCGCCACCGCCGCCTACGGTGCGGCCGTCGCCGCGGAGCCGGAGGTGCTGCTGTCGCCGACGAAGCTGTCCGGCGGCGGGCGGACCCCGTCCGCGGGCACCACGCTGCTCGCGCGGGCGGTCGGCGGGCGCGACCTCGCGTCCGGCCTGGCCATGGCGCTGGCCCCGGCCGGCACCCCGCTCAAGGCCGCGATCGCGGTGCGGGTCGGCGCTGACGTCGTCGACCTCGTGGTGCTGGGCTCGCAGCTCCCCGACCGCGACGCCAGGGAGAAGGCGACCATGGTCGCCGCCGGCTGGGGCGCGCTGTGCGCGCTCTCCCTGCTCGCCGCCGACCCGCCGCGC
Source organism: Pseudonocardia sp. ICBG601 (assembly GCF_020496245.1). Classification (NCBI taxonomy): domain Bacteria; kingdom Bacillati; phylum Actinomycetota; class Actinomycetes; order Pseudonocardiales; family Pseudonocardiaceae; genus Pseudonocardia; species Pseudonocardia sp. ICBG601. The sequence continues at coordinate 37,113 of NZ_JAHLJA010000064.1, forward strand.
CGGGGGTTGCTCGGGCGCGCATGACAGCCCACGGGCCGTCCACCATGATCGGGCGATGGCCACGAGCACCGGGGGCGACCCCCATCTGGAACGCGCCTACTCGCTGAGCGGCCCGGCCGACGCCCGGGCGCTCTACGACGAGTGGGCCCCCACCTACGACGCCGACCTCTCCGGTGAGGCCCAGGGCTACGTCGCGCCCGCGGTCACCGCGGACGCCGTCGTCGCGGCCGCGGGCCCCGGCGGCGAGATCCTCGACGCCGGCTGCGGCACCGGGCTCGTCGGCGTCGCCCTGCGCGAGCGCGGTGCGACCACCGTCGACGGGATCGACCTGTCGCCCGGGATGCTGGAGCGGGCCCGCGCCACCGGGGCGTACCGGGACTTGCGCGAGGCCGACCTGACCGCCGCGCTGGCACTGCCCGACGACTCCTACGACGTCGTCGTCTGCGTCGGGACGCTCACCCACGCCCACGTCGGACCCTCGGCGCTCGCCGAGTTCACCCGGGTCGTGCGGCCGGGCGGGTACCTGGTCGCGACCGTCCTCGACGACGTCTGGGAGTCCGGTGGCTACCGTGCCGAGGTCGACCGGCTCGCCGCCGCCGCCGTCTTCGAGGCCGTCTCGATCGAGGTCGCGCCCTACCGGTCCGGGCAGCAGGTCGACTGCCGCCTCCTGGTGCTGCGGGTGCGGTAGGCGAGGATGGCCCCATGAGCGACGACCGCGGCCTGGTGACCGGACGCCGGATCCTGACCGTGCTGCTGGTGCTCTCGGCGGCCGTGCACGTCCGGCTCGCGTTCGGCGCCCCCGGGCCGGTCCTGGCCGGGCTCGACGGGCTCGTCGCCGCGGCCGCCGTCGTGTCGCTGCTCCTGCTGCTGCGCCGGACCGACGGTCCGGCGCTGCTCGCCTGCGCCGTCGCCGGCGGGCTCGGTGTCGCGCTGTTCCTCGTGCCCGGGCTCCTCGCCGTCGCGCAGGGGACGAACTGGACCGCCTGGCTCGACGCGTGGTCGTTCGGCGGTCTGCTGCTCGACGCGATGGTCGTGCGGATCGCGGTGTTCACCCTGCGCCGGGCCGAGGGCGTACAGCGCCGTTGAGACCGGTGGAACATCTCCGGATCGAAAGTATCGCTGCCTTTTCGGTCGGTTCCGTGATCGGCAGAAGATGCCTCTGAGCTGCGATGATTTGCTGTGCCGTTATTGTCGTGTGATACGTCACTGGTCATCCGCTTGACCTGATCTCGGCCGGTCGGCGACCTTCGTGGTCGCTCCGGTCCACTGGACCGGGCTGCACCGAAGCGCCGGAACCGCCCACGCCACCACGGCCCCGTCCCGCGGTCCCCGGCCAGTCGATCTGCACGGACCGGGACGGGGCCGCGGGCCGCGAGTCCTCTCGCGTCGACACCGGCACTGCGCTCCCCGCGCGACCGGCCCGCCCGGAAAGCCGTGGGTCCGGACCTCAGGTGATCAACAATGAGCAGCACTCGCATGTCCATCCGTGGGCGTTTCGTCGGAACTCTCGTCGCCGGTGTCCTGGCGTTCGGCGCTCCGCTCGCCCTGGCCGGGCCCGCGACGGCCGCCCCCGAGACCTCGGCCCAGGTCGCTCCCGCGGCGGTCGTGGCGCCGACGCAGTCCGTCTCCACCTCGACGTGGGACAAGCTCGCCGAGTGCGAGTCCAGCGGGAACTGGAACACCAACACCGGCAACGGCTTCTCCGGCGGCCTGCAGTTCAAGCAGTCCACCTGGAAGGCCTTCGGTGGGTCGGGCAAGGCGCACAACGCCAGCAAGTCCGAGCAGATCCGCGTCGCCGAGAACGTCCTGGAGGCCCAGGGCTGGAAGGCGTGGCCGGCCTGCTCCAAGAAGCTGGGCCTGCGGTAGTACGCAGCACGACCGGCGGCCGGTGACCCGAGTGGGTCACCGGCCGCCGTCGTGCGTGCTCAGGCCGCGCGCAGCCGGGTGACGACGTCGAGCACCAGGGCGGGGTCGGCGTCGTAGGGGGTGTAGAGCGACACCCGGTCGACGAGGTCCCGGTAGCGGTCCGCGATCCCGGAGGCGACCGTTGCCGGGTCCCCGGCGACGGCGAACAGGCCCAGCAGGTCGTCGTCGACGAGGCCGGCCATCTCGTCCCATGCCTGCCGGCGCGACAGCCCGTTGAGCTCGTCGGCGAGCGCCCCGCGGCCGTGGTGCTCCAGCACCGGGCGGTACGGCGGGGTGGAGGCGTAGAAGGCGATCTGACGGCGCACCCCGGCCTCGGCCACGGCCCGGGCGTCGGCATCGGCGCCCAGGACGGTGAAGACCGGCAGGCAGACGTCGAAGCCGGTGAGGTCGTCCCGGCCCCGCCCGCGGCGCAGCGCGGGCAGCGTCACCTCCGCCAGGTACGACGGCGAGGTCAGCGAGTGCGCCAGCAGACCGTCGGTGACCCGGCCCGCGACCTCGGTCATCCGCTCGCCCACCGCGGCCAGCATCACCGGCGGCATCCCGTGCGGGTTCGGCCCCGGCGAGAAGAACTCGGTCATCAGGGTGTGGGAGTAGAACTCGCCGCGGTGGTGCAGCCGGTCCCCGGTGGCCCAGGCGTGGAAGATCGCCCGCAGCGCGGAGACGAAGTCCTCCATCCGGGCCGCGGGCCGGCTCCACGGCATCCCGAACCGGCGCTCGATGTGCGGGCGGACCTGCGAGCCCAGCCCGAGGTCGAACCGACCGCCGGAGAGCAGCTGCACGTCGTTGGCCTGGTAGGCCAGCGTCATCGGAGTGCGGGCGAAGGCCACCGCGATCGCGGACTGCAGCCGGATCCGGCTGGTGGCCCGGGCGGCCAGCGCCAGCGACACGAACGCGTCGTGCGCGGTCTCGGGGACCGACAGGGCGTCGTAGCCCGCGGCCTCCGCGGCGACCGCGGCCGCCTCGGTCTCGAGCGGGGAGGCGGAGAAACCGCCGGTGGTGTCGACGCGCACCTCAGGCGTCCCGCTTGCCGGGGACGACGCGGTCGAGCCAGGACAGCAGGTCCGCGACGACCTCGTCGCGGTTGGTCTCGTTGAACACCTCGTGCCGGGCGCCCGGCCACACCTTCAGCGTGACGTCGTGCAGCCCGGCCTCGGCGTAGCGCTCGACCAACGGCCGCACCAGGGCCAGCCCGGCGTTGACCGGGTCCTCGTCCCCGACGACGACGTAGACCGGCAACCCGCCCGGGATCCGCTTCAGGGTGGCGACGTCGCCGAGCGGCCGGCCCGCGGCGAACATCGCCTGCGTGCCGGGCAGGTCGATGCCGAAGCCGCAGCGGGCGTCGGCCACGTAGGCGTCGACCTGCGCGGGGTCGCGGCTGAGCCACTCGAAGCCGGTGCGCTGCTCGAACGGCGCGTTGAACGACGACAGGTCCAGCGGCGCGGACAGGTCCAGTCCCTGCTCCATGAGGTCGAGCAGCGCGGTGCCGGACAGCACCACCGCGTCCGGCGGGGTCCCGTCCGCGACGAGGAACTGCTGCACGGCGAACGAGCCCATGCTGTGGCCGAGCAGCACCAGCGGGGCGCCGGGGTGCTCGGTGCGGGCGTGCGCGGACAGCAGTCCGATGTCGGTGACGAGCTGGGCCCAGCCGTCGTCGCCGAGGACGCCGAAGTTCTCGGGCCCGCCCGCGGTGGCGCCGTGGCCGCGGTGGTCCTGGGCGTAGACGGCGAAACCGCGGGCGGTCAGCGCCTCGGCCAGGGGGAGGTAGCGCAGGGCGTGCTCACCCATGCCGTGGGTGATCTGGACGATCCCGCGCACCGGGTCGCCCGCCTCGCCGGGGAGCCAGCGGTAGGCGGTGACGGCGGTGCCGTCGCGGCCGGAGAAGGTGAACGTGTCGGACATGCGTGGGCACCGCCAGTGGTGAGGGGTCGATCTCGGTCGGATCGTGCGTCACGGGGCCGAGGGGGTCAATGCCCGCCGCCGGGTTCGACCTCGGCGAGGTCGGCGACCATCGTCGCGAGGACGCGCAGGGTGGCGTCGACGTCGGCGGCCGGGAGGCGCTCGGCGACCGCCCGCAGCCGGGCGTGCTCGCGCCCGACGACGTCGTCGATCACCGCACGGCCGGCCGCGGTCGCGGCGACGAGCTTGGATCTGCGGTGCCGCGGGTTGTCGATCCGCTCGACCAGCCCCGCGGCGAGGGCCTCGTCCACCATGCGCTGCACGAACTGGCGGCTCAGCGACTGCGACCGGCCGATCTCGGGCACGGTCATCGGGCCGTGCCGCCGGAGCTGGTCGAGGACCGCCCGCACCCCGGCGGACACCCGGTTCTCCGGCGCCATCCCCTCCACCTCGTGCAGCACGCGCCGGTAGAGCGGGCCCACCAGGACGTACACCTCGGCGAGCTTCTCGGCGGTCCGGTCGATGTCGGTCACCCGGCAAGTATGACACCTCGGTTGTCAAAACGGCCGAAGCATGACACCTTGGGTGTCATGACTCTCGCTCTCGCCCGGAGTACCGTCCCGGGGTTCCTGCCCGTACCGGGCGGTCGCATCGCCTACCGCGACACCGGTCCGCACCCCGACGGGCGGCCGCCGCTGGTCCTGCTGCACGGCGGAGCGCTCGACGGCCGCATGTGGGCCCGGCAGGTCGAAGCGCTGTCGGCCCGGCACCGGGTCGTCGTCCCGGACGCGCGCGGGCACGGCGCCTCGTCGGACCCGGGCCCCGACGGATACCGCCCGCACGACGACGTCGCCGCGCTGCTGGACCACCTCGGTACCGGGCCGGTGGTGCTGGTGGGGCTCTCGATGGGCGCGCGGACCGCCTTCGACACCGCGCTGGAGCGGCCCGACCTCGTCGACCGGGTCGTGCTCAGCGGCGCCGGCGCCGGTGCGCCCACCTGGACCGGCCCCTGGATGCTCGACAGGCTGGCCCGCTGGGAGCAGGCCCGCCTCGACCTCGACGCCGAGCGCTGGATCTCGGTGTTCCTGGAGTTCGTGCCCGGACCGCACCGGACCGCGGCCGACGTCGACCCGGAGGTGCTCGCCGAGGTCCGGCTGATGGCCGTCGACATGCTCGCCCACCACCTGCCCGCGGACCCGGCCGCACCGCCGCCGCCGATCGGCTTCCTCGACGACGCCCTGGACCGTGCCCCGGCCCTGGCGGTGCCGCTGCTCGGCGTCGTCGGCGAGCTGGACTCCGACGACCACCTGCGGATCGTTACCGACACCGTCGAACGGGTCCCCGACGGGCGGCTCGTGACGGTGCCGGGCACCGCCCACTACCCGAACATGGAGCGCCCTGCGGAGTTGGCCCGGGCGCTGGGCGAGTTCCTCGGCCGGTAGGCGCCTGGTCCCGCGGAACCGGTCCGCGAGCCGGTCGCGCTGCTGCCGGACCTGGCCGGGTGGTCAGCCGCCGAGCGCGCCACGCAGCCAGGCGACCGAGCGCGCGGTGAAGTCGTCGGCGATCGCGATGCCCTTGCCCCAGCCGTCGAAGCCGTGCGGGGCGCCGGGGACGACGTCGAGCTCGACCGGCACCCCGGCCTCGCGCAGCCGCCGCGCGTAGGTGACGTCCTCGTCGTGGAACAGGTCGACGTCGCCGACGCCGATCCCGGCGGGCGGCAGCCCCGACAGGTCGGGGCGACGGGCGGGCACCGCGTACGGGGCGGGCTCACCGGTCCCGGGCGGGCGCCCCAGGTAGGCGTGCCAGCCGACCTCGTTGTTGCGGTTGTTCCACACCCGGTGCGGGGGCCGGTCGAGCTCGCGGCGGGCGGCGGTGCGGTCGTCGAGCATCGGGTAGACCAGCCACTGCGCGACCGGCTGCGGGCCGCCCTCGTCGTGCAGGCGCTGGACCAGCGCGGCAGCCAGGCAGCCCCCGGCGCTCGCCCCGCCGACGGCGATCCGCGCCGGGTCGATCCCCAGCCGGCCGGCGGCGTCGCGCAACCAGGTCCAGCCGGCGTGGCAGTCGTCGAGCGCGGCCGGGAACGGGTCACCGGGGCGAGCCGGTAGTCCACCGAGACGACGACGATCCCCAGCTCCGCGGCGAGCCCGCCGCACCGCTCGTCGTCGATCATGGGGGAGCCCAGCACGAGGCCGCCGCCGTGGAACCACAGCAGCGCCGTGGGCGTCGTGCGGTGGTCGGGGACGTGCACGCGCAGCAGCGGCGGGCCCGGATGCGTGGTCGACCGGACCCCGTCGACGGCGGCGGGCCTGCCGCGCCGGGACAGTCGCTGCAGCAGGCGCAGGAACCGGGGGCGGTGCAGCGGGAGCGGCGGGACCCAGCGCAGGGGGCGGCGCAGCTCGGTGGCGATCCGGTCGGTGCTCACGACCCGATCCTGCCGGTGCGGCGGACCTCGCACATCTTCCGAGGACCTCGCACGGTCTGCAAGGTGTGCGAGGTGGGGGACTACCGTGCGAGGTCGGGCGGGGCGCGGGGACCACGTCCGTGGAGCGGGGGCGCGGTGGCGAGCCGGCCGGGCGGCGCCGACGCCGGGCGACGGGTCAGCCCGACAGGGCCTCGGCGAGCCGGCGGGGTCAGCGGGTCCGGGGCGGTCCAGGCGGCGACGGTGCGGCCGTCGTCGTCGACCCGGCGCACCCACTGCACTCCGCGCAGCGCGTTGACCAGCAGGAACCCGTCGGCCTCAGCGAGCGCGGCCAGGGGTAGCGGCGCGATGCGCACGGCGTCGGGGCCGAGCAGGTCGAGCAGCGCGCGTCGGCCGGTGCCCGGGAGGATGCGGCCGTCGAGCGGGGGGACCCACAGCCGGCCGCGGTGCACGGCGGCGACGGCGGACCGCGTCGTCTCCAGCACCAGCCCCGTCGGGTCGCACAGCAGCGGCGTGCCGTCCCCGCCCGCCGCCGTGGCCTCGTGGGCGTCGAGCCACCGCCGGTCGGCGAACTTGTGGGACTCGCCGTCGGTGCTGCGCCGGACCACGGCGACCACACCGCCCTGCGCGTCGAGCGGGACCGGCCCGGGCCAGGGGACCGCGCGCACCGTGACCCGCGACGGGTCGTCCGGCGCCGCCTCGACCCGGACCCGGTGGTGTCCGGCAGCCCCCGCGACGGCCGCGGCGGCCTCGGCCTCGACCCGCGCGTCGAGGGGGCGGCCGGTGACCGCGAGGTAGGAGCGACGCAGCCGGGCCGCGTGCTCGCCGACCCGGTGGGCCCGGCCGTCGACGCAGGCCAGCGTCTCGAACAGGCCCGCGGCCCGGTCGGCGGGCCGCACGACGTGCGGCCGGACCGGCCGTGGCGGGCCGTCGAGCGCGGCCAGGACCGGGGCCGCCTTGGTCAGGACCTCGCCGAACTCCTCCGCCGGGTCGGAGTCGACGGTGATGCCCCCACCGACCCCGAGCCGGCCGGTGTGGCTGCCGTCGGGCCCGGCGGGGCCGAGGTCGAGGGTGCGGATCGCGACGTTCAGCTCCAGCCCGGCCAGCGGGCTCACCCCGCCGACGGCGCCGGTGAACAGCCCGCGGTCGCCGTCCTCGCAGTCGGCGATCACCTCGCAGGCCCGGATCTTCGGCGCCCCGGTGACCGAACCCGGCGGGAACGTGGCGGTGAGCAGGTCGGCGTCGGTGACGTCCTCGCGCAGGGTCGCGTGCACCCGCGACACCAGGTGCCACACCCCCGGGTGCGGTTCGACGGCGAGCAGCCGCCCCGGCCGCACCCCGCCGGGCCGCGCCACCCGGGCCAGGTCGTTGCGCATCAGGTCGACGATCATGACGTTCTCCGCCGCGTCCTTCACCGAGGCGCCGAGCCGGGCACGTTCGGCGTCGTCGGCGTCGCCGCCGGTGCGCGGCCGGGTGCCCTTGATCGGTGCGGTGGTGACCCGGTCGCCGGCACGGCGCAGGAACAGCTCCGGGCTCGCGCCCACCGCCGCCCGCTCCGGCGTCACGACGAGCGCGGCGCGGGCGGGCGCGACCGGCTCGACGAGCCGGGCCCACGCCTCGTGCGGGTCGCCGTCGAGCCGGACCTCCAGCCGGGTCGCGATGTTGGCCTGGAAGATCTCGCCGCGCCGGATCTCGGTGACGCACCGCTCGACCGCGGCCAGGTGCGCGTCCCGGTCGGGCCACCGGGTGACCGCGATCCGGGCCGTCCGTTCCGGCGCCGGTCGGGCGAGGTCGGCGCACAGCCGTGCGTACCGGCGCTCGGCCGAGCAGGAGTCGGGGTGCACCGCGCCCGGTGGTCGGGCGGGCCCGGCAGCGGGGCGCCGCAGGCGACCAGCGCCTCGAACCACCAGCGCTCGCCGTCGTGGCGCAGCACGTCGCGGTACCAGGACAGCGCCGCCGTCGGTCGCACGCCGGGCGGGGCGTGGTCCACCAGCCCGAACCAGCCGCCCCCGACAGCCCTGTCGATCCCTGCGTCGATCCCTGCGTCGATCCCTGCGTCGGTCCCGGTGCCGGTTCCGGTGTCCGCCCCCGCGTCCCGGGGCGAGCCCGGGGTCGCCTGCGGACTCGCGGACCGCGGCGGCGCGTCGAGCACGGCGAACGGGTCGGCCCCGGCCGGCGCGGTGAACACCGGGTCGGTGGCGACGAGCGCCCCCCAGGACCAGCTCCCGCCGAAGGCGACCAGCCGCGGCCGGTGGGCGAGCCGGCGCACCGCCGCCGCTACCCCGGACGGCGCGACGTCCGCCGGGATCGGGACACGGTGCAGCCCGGTCCGGGCCGGTGCGGTCGAGGTCACCGGGAGAGCATGCTGATCCGCCCCCGCGCGGGGAAGGCGCCGTGACCCGGCGCACGCCTCACCCCCAGCTCTCCGGGCGCCGTGCCACGGCGTGGATCCGGTCCACCTCCCACGGGTCGAGCACCGGTGTCAGCCCGCGCAGGGCATGCACCAGCGCGCCCTCGGTGGCGACCACGACGTCGTCGGGCCAGCGGCGCACCCGGATCGGCGCCCCGACCAGCGCGATCACCGGGCGGACCGGCGTCGAGGCGGCGGCAGGCCCGAGGCGGGGGAGCAGCAGCTCACGGACCCGCTGCGCCTCGGCCCGGGCCCGCGGGACGGCGTCCGTGGCCGTCCCGGCGACGACCAGTCGCTCGCCGTCGAGCAGCAGGGAGCGGCCGCGGTGGTGGCGGGTGTCGATGACGCAGATGCCGGGCGGCCCGATGAGGACGTGGTCGAGATCGGCGGCGCCGCCGTCGAGCGGGACCGAGTGCAGGACCTGCCACGCCGCGGGCCTGCCGAGCAGCCGGTCCCGTCGGGTCCGCCCGGTCAGCGCGGTCAACAGGTGCGCGGTGCGCTGCTCCCCGTCGGCCCCGAGGCGCCAGTTGCGGTCGGGGAACCCCGCGCTCCGCTGCTGCGCCGCGACGTGCCCGGCCCGCCGGCCGGGGTAGTGGCGCGCCAGGTCGAGGGCGCGGGAACGATCGGTGGTGAGTCTCGCCGAGGAGGTGGTCGTCATGGCCGGGAGTGTGCACCCGAGCACCGACAGGAATCGGTGCCCGCCGGTACCCTCGTGACGGGGTGGTGCAGCCATGAACGGTGTTGACCCGCGGTTCGAGTCGCCGGTCGACCGGACGATCCGGGAGGCCGTCGAGCGGGGCGACTTCGACGACCTGCCCGGCAAGGGCAAGCCGTTGCCCGGCGCGGGACGGATCGGCCCGGTCGACGAGAACTGGTGGATCCGTGGCTACCTGGAGCGGGAGGGCGTCCCGGGTGACGCGCTGCTCCCGCCGTCGCTCCAGCTGCGCAAGGAGCTGGACCGGATCGACGAGACCGTCACCCGCTTCGTCGACGAGCGCCGCGTGCGCGAGCACGTCGAGGAGGTCAACTCCCGGGTCGTCGACCACATGCGCCACCCGATGGGCCCGCGCGTCCCGATCCGCAGGCTCGACGCCGACGAGGTCGTCGCGCGGTGGCACGCGGCCCGGGAACGCCGCCGCGCCGCCGCCCGGCCCGCGACGGTGGGGCCCGGCACCGGGTCGGAGCCCGGAAGACGGTCCCGCGGCTGGTGGGCCCGCCTGTTCGGCCGCTGAGACCGGCGATCACGGCGCCCGTCGGCCACCGGGACCGGGCCGTCGCCGGGCCCGGTCGGCGGTCCGGACCGACGGTGAGCAGGTCCGGGCGCGGCCTCACCGGGCAGGCGCCGCTGGTGTCCGTGGTGCGAAGTGACCGGGGGAGGCCAGCGGACGGCCGGTCTCCAGCAGCGTCTTGAGCGCGGACAGGAGCGCGGGCCAGCCCTCGCCGACGTCGCGGGCGTCCCGTGCGCCCTGCTCGTCGTCGGTGAAACCGGTGTGGACGACCTGCAGCTTCACCGCCTCGTCGCCGAACGGGGAGAGCGCGAACTCGACGACGGTCGGCGGCCGCCCCGCGGCCCGTTCGGCGCGGCCGGTGAAGGTGTAGGACAGCCGGTGCGGCGGCTCGACGGCGAGGATCTCGCCGATGAAGTCGTCGTGGTCGGGGTGGACCGCCTCCAGCGGGCTCCCGACGCGCCAGTCCGAGGTCAGCTCCGCGCCGCCCCAGTACTGCATGGTGAACTCCGGCGTGGTCAGCGCCCGGAACACCTGCTCGGCGGTGCTGCGGATGTAGGTCGTGTAGACGTAGCGACGCTCACTCATCGTTCTCCTCCAGCGCCGCGCGCAGGGCGGTGACCGCCTGCACCCGGCTGCGCTCGAACTTCCCGATCCACCGGTCGTGGATCTCCTGGATGGGGACCGGGTCGAGGTGGTGGAGCTTCTCCCGGCCGCGCCGCAGGGTCGTCACCAGTCCGGCGGCCTCCAGCTGCGCGAGGTGCTTGGACACGGCCTGCCGGCTCATGTCCAACCCCGCGCACAGCGCGCCGAGCGTCGACTCACCCTGCTCGTGCAACCGGTCGAGGATGCGCCGTCGCGTCGGGTCCGCGAGTGCGCGGAAGACGGCGTCCAGGTCGGCCACGCGACCAATTATGCAACTATTTGGTTGCCTGTCAATCGTCGTCGGTCCAGGCGACCGCGAGCAGTACGCGCACCGTCCGCCCGGCCTGCTCGGCGACGGCGGTCACCGCAGTTCCTCGGGCAGCTCCTCGTCCGGCGAGACCTCGCGCTCGGCCCGCCGGGAGTGCACGAAGAGGATCAGTCCCAGCCAGAACGCCGGCCCGATCGGCGCGAACAGCGGCGCCGGCCCGAGCACCGCGCCCAGGACCAGCAGGAGCAGCACGACGACGGTCACCCCGGCGTGGATGCGCAGGTTGCGCCGAGCGCGGGGGGTGAGCGGACCACGCCGGGGGTGCCGTGGCCGCGGCGGGCGGGGCAGCCCGGCGAGCAGCGGGACGAGCTCGTCGCGGGTGCGGTCGGCGTAGGCGGCGGCCTGCCGCTCGTCGGACTCGGCGAGGGTCAGCCGCCCCTCGGCGGCGGCGGTCCGCAGCCGGGCGGTGACGTGCTCGCGCTCGGAGTCGGAGGCGAGCACGGCGTCCGACCGGAGCGGAGTCGCCGGGCCCTGCGCGGTCGGTGTGGTCGCGGCCGGGAGGGGCGTGGCCGGTACCGGGGTGCTGTCCGGTCCGGGTGCGGGACGGGTGTCCGGAGTCGCTGTCATGACAGCCAGCGTCGCGGTGCCGGGGGGTCGCGGGCGTCCGCCCTCGGTCGCCGATCCCGCTGCCGCCACCGGGGGAGGAGCGCCGGTCCGCGTACTCCCCCGGGTGTACGGCACCGGTCATCGTCCGGACGACGCCTGCTGTCGGTGCCCCGGTCTACGGTGTCCCGCGTGCTCGCCGACCGACGTCCGATGTGGGGTCCGATCGCGCGGGTCCTCGTCCCTGCCCTGGTCGTCGGCCTGTTCACCGCGGGCGGGACGGCGTTCACCGTCGCCCGCATCGCGCGGTACCCGGACCCGGGCACGACGGCGCTCCCGCTCGACGTGCTCGCCGTCGTGCTCCTCGCGGCGGGGCCGGTCGCGCTGCTGTTCCGGCACCTGGACCGGGTCGTGGCGCTCGCGGTGTGCGCGGCCGCGGTCGTCGTCTACCTGGGTCTGGGGTACCCGCTGATGGGGCCGCTGGGGTTCGCGTTCGCCGTGGCGCTGGTGTCCGCGGTCGCCGCGGGGCACCACCATCGGGCCCTCGCGGTGGTGGTCGTCGCGGCGGCGGTGCTGACCGGGTGGCTGCTCGTGACCGGGCGGCCGATCCCGTGGCCGGCGACCGCCCCGGTGCTGGCCTGGCTGGCGGCGCTCGTCGCGGCCGGTGCCCTGTGGCGGGTGCGGCGCGAGCGCACGGCGCAGGCCCGGCGGGCCGCCGAGGCCGAGCGTCGGCGCAGCGCCGACGCCGAGCGGCTGCGCATCGCCCAGGAGCTGCACGACGTGCTGGGCCACCACGTCTCCCTGATCAACGTGCAGGCCGGGGTCGCGCTCTACCTGATGGACGACGATCCGGAGCAGGCCCGCACCGCGCTCACCGAGATCAAGCGGGCCAGCCGCGACCTGCTGCGCGAGATGCGCTCCACCCTCGGGGTGCTGCGTGGGGTCGACGAGCAGGCCCCGCGTGCGCCCACCCCCCGGTCTGGACCGGCTCGACGCGCTGCTCGACGAGGTGCGCGCCGCGGGGCTACCGGTGCGGCGCGCCACCGAGGGGACCCCGCGGCCGTTGCCGACGGGGGTCGACCTGGCCGCGTACCGGATCGTGCAGGAGTCGCTGACCAACACGCGTCGGCACGCGGGGGCGGGCACCGCGGTGGTCACGCGCTGCGGTTCGGCGACGACGCGCTGGACCTGACCGTCGACGACGACGGTGCCGGCCCCGCCCCCGGCGCGGTGGACGGCACGGGGCTGACCGGCATGCGCGAGCGTGCGCGTTCGGTCGGCGGGACGTTGGCGGCGGGGCCGGGCCCGGAGCAGGGGTTCCGGGTGCACGCCCACCTGCCCGCACCCCCGGCCGGCCCCGCCGCCACCGGCCCCACCACCGCTGACCCGGCCACCGCTGATCCGGCCGCCACCGAACCCGCCGCCACCGAACCCGCCCCGGCCGACCTCCTCGCGCGGGGCCGCGTCCCCGACCACCCCACGACCCCGGGAGCCGACAGGTGATCCGTGTCCTGCTCGCCGACGACCAGGCGCTCGTCCGCTCCGGGTTCCGCGCGCTGCTCGGCTCCCAGCCCGACCTGGACGTGGTCGCCGAGGCCGCCGACGGCGCGCAGGCCGTCGCCGCGGTCCGCGACCACCACCCGGACGTCGTGCTCATGGACATCCGGATGCCCGGCACCGACGGCATCACCGCGACGCGGGAGATCACCGGCGACCCGGACCTCGCCGGCACCCGGGTCGTCGTCCTGACCACGTTCACCGACGACTCCTACGTCTTCGACGCGATCCGCGGCGGTGCCAGTGGCTTCCTGGTCAAGGACTCCGAACCGGCCGACCTCATCCACGCCATCCGGGTCGTCCACAGCGGGGAGGCCCTGCTCGCCCCGGCGGTCACCCGCACCCTGATCGCCGAGTTCGCGGCGCGCTCGCGGGGCGGCCCCGACGGCACCGTCCGGCTCGACGAGCTCACCGACCGCGAGCGGGAGGTCCTCGCCGAGGTCGCGGCCGAGCTGTCCAACGACGAGATCGCCGCCCGCCTGCACATGAGTCCGACGACGGCGAAGACCCACGTCAGCCGCACGATGACCAAGCTGGGTGCGCGGGACCGCGCGCAGCTGGTCGTCCTGGCCTACGAGTCGGGCCTGGTCCGCCCCGGCTGGCGCGGCTGAGAGGATCGCGGGTGTGACCACCGTCTTCGTGTTCAACGGCCCGAACCTCAACCTGCTCGGGACCCGCAAGCCGGAGGTGTACGGGACCACCGTGCTCACCGACGTCGAGGCGCTGTGCCGGGAGTCGGCCGCCGCGCACCACCTCGAGCTGGACTTCCGCCAGACCAACCACGAGGGCGTCCTCGTCGACTGGATCCACGAGGCCGGTACCGCGGTGAAGCGCGGCGACGCGATCGGCCTGGTCCTCAACGCCGCCGCCTACACCCACACCTCGGTCGCGCTGCACGACGCGATCGAGGGCGCCGAGCTCCCCACGGTCGAGGTGCACATCTCCAACGTGCACGGTCGCGAGACCTTCCGGCACCACTCGTTCGTCTCGCCGGTGGCGGCCGGGATCGTCGTCGGGTTCGGCATCGACGGCTACGCGCTCGCGATCGACGGACTCGTCCGCAAGGTGCGCCCGCTGCGCGCGGTCTGACCCGGGCTCACTCCCCGGCGACGGCCGACGGGTCCATCCACACGAACTCGAGGTGGTGGCCGTCCGGGTCGTCGATGCCGCGGCCGTACATGAAGCCGTGGTCCTCGGTCTTGCCGGACAGGGTGCCGCCGGCGGCCAGACCGGCCTCGATCAGCCGGTCGACCTCGTCGCGGCTGTCCACGCCGAAAGCGTTGATGACCTCACGGGCGGTCCGCGGGTCGGCGACGCCGGGCTGCTCGGTGAACTCCCGGAACCGGTCCTGGGTCATCACCATCACGACGATGGCGACGCTGACGACGAACGAGGCGGTGCGCTCGTCGGAGAACTGCTCGTTCAGCCCGAAACCGAGCGCGGAGTAGAAGGCCTTCGCCGCGGCGAGGTCGGCGACCGGCAGGTTGACGAAGATCATGTTCGGCATCGCGGGCTCCTGTGTGGATCTGGGCTCCGGGGGTTCCGGCGCCGTTCGAAGGGGTGGACCGGGCGCGGTGACCGGACTCATCGGCCGGCCGCCGGGAACTTCCCGCCGGGGCCGGGCAGGATCGGGGCCATGAGCGTGAAGTGGGGAATCATCGGTCCGGGCCGCATCGCCGACGCCGTCGCGCCGGACTTCGCGCACGTGCCCGGCGCCGAGCTCGTCGCCGTCGCGTCACGTTCCGCGGAACGCGGCGCGGAGTTCGCCCGCCGGCACGGGATCGCGCGGGTGCACACCGGCTACCGGGCGATCCTCGACGACCCGGACGTCGACGTCCTCTACGTCGCGACCCCGCACCCGCAGCACCGGGCGATCGCCCTGGCCGCGATCGAGGCGGGCAAGGCACTGATGGTGGAGAAGGCGTTCACCGTCAGCTCCGTCGCGACCCGCGAGATCGCCGCGGCCGCCCGCAACCGGGGCGTGTTCGTGATGGAGGCGATGTGGACGCGGTTCTTCCCCGCCGTCGTCCGGCTGCGCGAGCTCGTCGCCGAGGGCGCGATCGGGGAGGTCCGCTCCGTGCAGGCCGATCTCGGCGTGCGCAACCGCACCGCCGACGACGACCGCTTCTTCTCCCCGGAGCTGGGCGGCGGTGCCCTGTTCGACCTCGGCGTCTACGTGGTCTCCTTCGCCCAGATGATGCTCGGCAGCCCGAGCACGGTCGCCGCGAGCGGCGCGCTCACCCCGTCCGGTGTGGACCTGGAGGAGTCGATCCTGCTCGGCTGGCCCGACGGCCGCAGCGCCGCGCTGCAGGTCAGCCTGCAGTGCGCGATGCCCGGCTCGGCCCGGGTGATCGGCACCGAGGGTTGGATCGAGGTGCCGCCGCGGTTCCACCACCCGGATCGGATCGTGGTGCACCGGCACGTCGCCGACCCGGAGGAGCTCGTGCTGCCGGCCACCGGGCGCGGCTACAGCCACGAGATCGAGGAGGTGACCCGGCGGGTCGCGGCGGGGGAGACGGAGAGCCCGGTCATGCCGCTGGCGGACACCGTCGCCGTCCAGGACGTCATGGCCGCCGTGGCGGACCGGATCGGGATGATCCCGGAAGAGGGGCCGGCAGAGCTCTGATCCACCCGGTCGGACCCCTGATCTCCTACCTGTCACGGCAGACGACGCTGGAGCCCGGCGACGTCGTGATGACCGGGACCCCGGCGGGCGTCGGGCATCCACAGGGGCGCTACCTGCGGTCCGGCTCGGAGGTACGGATCGCGATCGAGGGGATCGGCACCCTGGTCAACCGCTGCGCCTGATCGACCGCTGCGCCTGATCGACCGCTGCGCCTGGTCGACCACCGCGCCCGAGTCGCGCGGCCGCCGCGGTCGGGCGGGCTCAGTCCGACGGGACCGGCGCCGGCAGGTCGCGGGCGCGGGCGGAACCCAGGACCGACTCGAGGAGGAACCGCATGAGCTGAGCACCCGGGCGCGGCGGCGCGCCCTCCACGTTGAAGCCCTCGAAGAGGGTGACGGCGGTGTCGGCGACGAGCTCACGATCCACCGACGGGTCGTCGAGGTCGTCGACCATCTTCCGGACGAGGTCACGGATCCAGTCGAGGAAGCGGTCGTGGGCCTCGCGCACGGCTTCGGACTGCAGGAGCCTGCCGTGCATGGCCTGGTGCAGCGGCCGGAACACGCGCATGTCGTTGAGGCCCCGGACCAGGTGCGACATCGGGTCGTCGTCCGCGTGGTCCTCGTCGAGGATGCGGATCTCCCGGCTGAGCATGCGGTCCATGACCGCGGCGAAGACGTCGTCCTTGGACGGGAAGTACCAGTAGACCGCCGCCGGCGCGACGCCGGCGGCGCGGCTGATGTCGGCCATCGTGGTGCCGGCGTACCCGTGGCTGAGGAACAGCTCGGTGGCGACCGCCAGCACCTCGGCCTTCCGCTCCTCGCGCGGGATGTGCTGCCTGTTCCGGGGCACGGCCGATCGCCTCCTTCGGGTGCTCCGCGCGGCGCAGAGGCGGCTCCAGCTTAGCCATCCGCGGCGAGACGGTCGGAGGTACCTCTTGATCGATCCTCATCCTCTTCGCCGGGATGCCGCCGATCCCGCAGCCAACCGCACCACAGCGACATCCTTGACACTGCTCTTGATCGCCATTCATCATTCGTCCCCATCGCAGCGGCACGGCCCGGCGCGCCCCTCCGCCCGCCGGTTTCCCGACCCCACCGTGATCACGCCGAGCACGGCAGGTCTCACGCACGAACACTCACGACAGAGGAGTCCAGTGTTCCCGCAGAGCGAATCCCCACCCGCCCCCGTGAGGTCGGGCACGCGCCACACCCGTCGGGTCGCCACGGCGAGCTTCGTCGGCACCGCGATCGAGATCTACGACTTCAACATCTACGGCCTGACGGCGGCGCTGATCTTCGGCCCGCAGTTCTTCCCGACCTTCTCGCCCGTCGCGGGCACCCTGGCCGCCTTCGTGACCTTCGGCGCCGGGTTCATCGCCCGGCCGCTGGGCAGCGTCGTCCTCAGCCACCTCGGTGACCGGGTCGGCCGCAAGTCCACACTGGTCGCGTCGCTGGTCATCATGGGTGCGGCCACGTTCCTCACCGGGCTGCTGCCCACCTACGCGGTGATCGGCGTGTGGGCACCTGTCCTGCTGGTCGTGCTGCGCCTGGTGCAGGGCTTCGCGGTCGGCGGGGAGTGGGGCGGTGCGGTGGTGCTGGGCGTCGAGCACGCCCCGACGCACCGGCGCGCCTTCTTCGGCTCGTTCACCCAGATGGGCAACCCGGTCGGCATCGTCCTGGCCTCGCTGACCTTCGTCCTGCTGACGACATACCTGCCCGCCGACGTGTTCAGCTCCTGGGGCTGGCGGATCCCGTTCCTGGCGAGCATCGTGCTGATCGGCATCGGCATGTGGGTGCGACTCGGGGTCGCGGAGAGCCCCGACTTCACCGCCGTGCAGCGCTCCGGCGCCATCAGCCGCTCACCGGTCCGGGACCTGATCACGAACAACTGGCGGGAGATGCTCCTGGGCGGTCTGTCGTCCACCGCCGCGCCCACCCTCGGGTACCTGATGTTCGTGTACATGCTCGCGTACTCCAGGCAGGCCCTCGGGCTGCCCCCGACGTACGTGCTCTGGCTGACCGTCGCCGCCGGGGTGGTGTGGATCCCGCTGGTGCTGGTCACCGCGCGGCTCGCGGACCGCATCGGCCGCAGACCGGTCCTCCTCGGCGGGCTGATCGGCATCGTCGTGTGGGCCCTCCCGTTCTTCGCCCTGGTCAACACCGGGTCGCTGGCCGCGATGATCGTCGCCTACCTGGGCGGCGTGATCGCCGTCTCGTTCGCCACCGGCGCCCAGGCCGCCTTCATCGCCGAGCTCTTCCCGGCCCCGGTGCGCTACAGCGGGACCTCGATGGCCTACCAGATCGGCTCCATCCTCGGCGGTGGCGTGGCGCCGATCGTCTTCGCCCTGCTCTACGCCAGGAGCGGCTCCTCGACCCCGATCGCCGGCTACCTGCTGGCCACCGCCGCGCTCAGCCTCGTCGCCACCTTCGTGCTGTTCACCAGGGGCAGTGCCCGCAACGGCGGGACCGCGTCGACGCGCCCCGAACCCACACCCGCAGTGGAGGGAACTGCCGATGCGCACTGACCACGATCCGACACCCGCCCTCGACCACGACGTCGTGGTGGTCGGGGGCGGCCCGACCGGCCTGAGTGCGGCCATCGGTCTCGGCCGCCTCGGGGTGCGGACGCTGCTCGTCGAACGGCGGGCGACGACCTCGTACCACCCGCGAGGGCACGTGGTGAACGGGCGCTCCCTCGAGATCTTCCGCAGCTGGGGGGTCGCCGAGGAGGTGCTGGCGGCGGGTCTGCCGCGGGAGCGCAACCGCGGCAGCGCATTCGTCACCCGGCTCGCCCACCCCGAGTTCGGCGCGCTGGTCACCCACGGCCACTCCCCCGAGTTCGACCGTGAGGTGGCCGGATACGCACCGCACGTCAAGAGCTCCTGCCCGCAGGACGTGCTGGAGCCGATCCTGCTCCGGGCCGCCTCCGCCCTCCCGGCCGTGGACGTCCGGTTCGGCACCACGGTGCTCGGTGTCGATCACGTCGACGACGCCGAGGGCGCCGACGGCGCCGACGGCGCCGTCACGGTCCGCCTGTCCGCGGACGGAGGCCCCGAGTCGCAGGTCAGGGCCCGGTTCGTGATCGCGGCCGACGGAGCGGCCAGCCCACTGCGCGACCAGCTCGGCGTGCGGCTGGAGGGCCCGGAGCGCCTGGGCGCACAGATGGGCATCTACTTCCACGCCGACCTGTCGCGCTACGTCGCCGACCGCCCCTACCTGCTGTGGTGGGTCTACAACCCCGAGACCACCGGCGTGCTCATCACCCTCGACGGCCGCCACAGGTGGACCTACAACTTCGCCTACGACCCGGCCACGACCGAACCCGCCTCGTTCACCACCGAGCGCTGCGTGGAGATCGTCCGCGCCCTCGTCGGTGACCCCGATCTCGACGTCGACGTCCGCAGCGCCCGGCCCTGGCAGATGCAGGCGCGCGTCGCCACCCGGATGCGCGTCGGGAACGTCTTCCTCGCGGGCGACGCCGCGCACCCGCTGCCGCCCACCGGCGGGCAGGGGATGAACACCGGTGTCGGCGACGTACACAACCTCGCGTGGAAGATCGCCGCGGTGTTGCGGGGGCGGGCCGGCCGGCACCTCCTGGACACCTACGAGGAGGAACGCCGTCCGGTCGCCCGGTTCAACGTCGACCAGAGCCTCGCCAACGCCGAGCGGATGGCGCGCGCCGGGCTCGGCGGGATGCTGGAGAACGACCTCGACTTCGTGGCCCGGATCGAGACGCTCGACGACGCCGAGCTCGGGCCGGTCCGGGCGGCGATCGCCGAGCAGCGCGAGCACTTCGAGTACTACGGCCAGGTGTTCGGCATTTCCTACGAGTCACCCGGGATCCGGCCGGACGGTACCGAACCCGTCCCCAGCCCCGTCGGCCGCTACCTCCCGGTCGGGCGGCCCGGCGCGCGTGCCCCCCCTGTGGCTCGACCCCGACCGCACCCGCTCCCTGCAGGACCTGTTCGGCGCCGGGTTCGTGCTGCTCACCACCGCGGCCGGGAAACGGCGGTGGACGGCACCGGAGGAGGTCGACGTCGTCGCGGTGGGAGCCGAGGCGCGGCACGCCGGCGTCGAGGACGACTTCCGCGCCGTCTACGGCATCGGCGCCGACGGGGCCGTGCTCGTCCGCCCGGACGGGCACATCGCCTGGCGCGCCTCCGCGTTCGATCCCACGATCGACCTGAGCGACGTGCTCGACCATCTGCTGCTCCGGCAGCCCGACCTCATGGAGGCAACCGCATGACCTCGACCGACCAGCACACAGGGGCGGCGCGCACGCTGCCGGACCCGACCGTCGCCCGGCCCCCGGTGGGGCTCGCCCACGTGGTGTTCCGCACCAACGACCTGCCGCGGATGCGGGAGTGGTACTGCACGGTGCTGGGCGCGCACCCGGTCTTCGACAACGGCAAGCTCGCGTTCCTGACCTACGACGAGGAGCACCACCGGGTGGCCCTCATCGCCACCGGGCCGTACCCCGTTCCGAGCGACGAACCGCAGGTCGGCTTCTACCACTCCGCCTTCACCCATCCCGATCTCGGCGCGCTCCTGGCCACCTACCGCCGGCTGCGGGACGCGGAGATCCTCCCCGTCCGCGCCATCCGCCGCGGTCCGACCGTGTCGCTGTACTACCGGGATCCGGACGGCAACCACGTGGAGCTGCAGGTCGACAGCTTCGCGACCGCCGACGAGGCGACGGAGTGGATGAAGGGGCCGGTGTTCTCGGTGAACCCGATCGGCACCCTGTTCGACCCGGAGGAGATGGTCGCCGACTACGAGCGCGGCGTCCCGTTCGAGGTCCTCGTCCGGCGCGACGACGACCCCGTGCCGGCCTCCTGACCGCGTCAAGGTCGCCGGGCCGACGGAGGCGACGATGTCGGGGATCGTGGGGAGGAGGTCACCGCGAGGAGTAGGCCGCTCGCGTCGTGCACGCGTCCACACAGCCGACCACGAGAATCGCGGCGTGTCGTCGAGGTCCGGGCACGTCACGAGGCCCCTGCTCTTCGAGGTTTCCTCCTGGACGAACCCGACCCGGGTCGGGTTCGATGACGGTGCGCCCGGCCGCCCGATGACGACCCTCCGGCTCGGGCCACCGAGCCGAGAACCGGAGGCCGCCGAGATGGGCATGGACGCCAGCCTCGTGCACGTCGAGAACCCCGGTACCAGCCCACGACGTCGCCGGCTCACCGTCCTGGACAGCGTGTTCGACGACAACGGCATCGTCAAGGAGTTGTGCGAGCGGGCCACGTCCCCAACGCTCCTACGCACTACCCCGTGGAGCACTCTTCGTCTCACCAGCAACGACATGCCACAGCTGATCCTTGAGCTCGACGCACTCAGGACGACCGCCGACGACTCCGCGACACGAGACGTACTCGACGCAGTACTGGCACTCGCGCATCGTTGCTCAGACCTTCCGGGCTCTGAGCTTCACCTCGAAGGGGACTGATCCGCGGGAGACACGAGCCGGAAGTGCTTCTCGATCTCTCTGAGCCGGTCATAAGGCTCGAAATGGTCCTCTGCTGTGGAACCGAGATGTCGTCGGCCCCATGGCGCACACTGAGCCTTTCCCAACCTGTTTGTGCTGGTCAGGCGGTGGTGATCATGAGGGTCTGGATCGCTGCGACGAGCTGAGCAGCCTGGGAGGGGCTGGAGCGGATCTTGCGGAGGATCTTCCAGTTCTTCAGCTCGGCGTTGACCCGCTCACCCGGTGCCCGCCGTCGGGCGTGAGCGGCGTTGACGGCCTTCTGATTCGCTGACAGGGGCCGGTACCGGCCGGTGTCGAGATCGCGGCGTCGGCGTCGGTGCGGGACGGTGATCGCGGGACCGCCGCCCTGGTAGGCGGTGTCAGCGACCGCCCGCACCCCGGTGGGTTGACCGCGTCGATGATCCCGTGGATCCGGGCAGCGCCCATGTCGTGCCGTGCCCCCGGTAGCGGCGGGGAGATCCACACCAGCCGACCCGCGGGGTCGGCGATGACCTGCACATTCAGCCCGTGACACTTGTGCTTCCCGCTATAGAACGCCCGGTCATAGCCCGAGCCCATGCCGACCCGGTCGATACGCAGCAGCGTCCCGTCCAGGATCACGAACGCCTTCCGGCCGCGACCGTGATGGCCTGCTCCAGGGTCGGCGCGAGCGCAGCGAGCAGCCCGATCGCCTCGGCGACATACCGGGACACCGTGGACTTCCCGACTCTGAATCCGCTGGCCAGGTCGGTGTAGGTCTCGCCCTTACGTAGGTGCGCGAGCACGAGCAGGGCCTGACGGGCCGGGGTCAGGAGCCGCCACCGGGTCCCGATCCGGCGACGATGTCCGCGCAGCAGCCCGGCCAGGACACGAACCGTGCGAGTGGACATCGACATCCCGGATGGGTAGGACAACACGCGGGGCTCCTCGGTAGGCGGTGGCGCGACAGCTATCCGTCTACCAGGAGCCCCACCCATCTCACGACAAGCCACGCACCTCACACCCCTGACCAGCACAAACAGGTTGGGAAAGGCTCACTGACTCCAGTGGCAGCCGGACTCGTCGTCCTCACCGGGCCAAACGAATCCGCAGCCACTCACTCGAACACCAGGCTCTACTCGATCACGGCGTGCGAGCGTGCTTCCAGACCACCGGCTGTCAGGTGCCCCTGTTCGAGCAGCTCCGCCTCTGGCAGGGTCGGTCACCACATGCCGAATGACGCCCCCGACCCGTTCGATGCACCGGGATCGCTCCAAAGAACCTGGTCCAGCGTCGTCGATCGCGAGGACTACCGCGACGACACATCGCACGCGACCTCGACCGAGTCGCGCGGTTCGCATGGGCCGGGGCCTGGGAGGATCTGCTCGCTCTGGCGAAGCAGCCCGACCCGCAACACAACATCGAGCTGGTCAACACCCCACGGTTCGGCACGAGGAGCGGCTACGCCTCGCTGCACCACGCTGCGTGGCACGGAGCCGACCGCGCCGTCGTCGAGCAGCTCCTCGGTCTGGGAGCGTGGCGCACTCTGCGGACCCTGAACGGTCTCCTACCGCGCGATATCGCCCGGGAACGAAGTCACCGTCACCTCGAAGACCTCCTCGCCGTTCCGGACGAGACCCGCTGGGAACGGGCCGACCGGATCGCCACCGAGGGTCTGCTGCACGCAGTCATGCAGTCCCGTCTCACCCGCCACTGCCTGGACGGACAGTTCCGACTCCCCCAGCTCGGGCCACTTCGTGAACTCGACAGCACCGAGTTCCTCTGG
The DNA here is from genome assembly GCF_020496245.1 of Pseudonocardia sp. ICBG601. Taxonomy (NCBI): domain Bacteria; kingdom Bacillati; phylum Actinomycetota; class Actinomycetes; order Pseudonocardiales; family Pseudonocardiaceae; genus Pseudonocardia; species Pseudonocardia sp. ICBG601. The sequence goes on from NZ_JAHLJA010000064.1 coordinate 59,920, forward strand.
TCCAGCATCCCCGGGATGTACGGCGGTTTCCGCCTCAAATGGGACGACGGGGCGATCGTCATGGACAGCGTGAGCCGGATGTACGAGGGCAGCGAGGAGCGTCACCGCGTCACGCCGAACGAGGCGCGAATCGTCAAGAAGGGCTGGGGTGCGCCGACCTTCGTGATCGAACCGCGTTCAACCAGCTGAGCGAACGTGTCACTGCTCTGCGTCTATCCACGAGGCTCGGCCCGAGCGCCCGGACCACGTAATGGTCGGGTTCGTAACGCCGGGCGATGTCGGCCATCCGAATGTGACCGGTAGCCCGTCTGCCTGGCCCGGACCGTCAGACCGGCTGCCATGCGCGACGGTTCACCCTCACGAGGTCACCTGTTCGTGACCACTCGTCGCAGAGAGCTTGCCGCTCGTGGCTACGCAGCAACTTCAGTACATGTAATCGAGCGACATCGGCGCCTCCACCCTGACTTTGGTCACCCGAGCCTGGTTTCGCAGCTTGTACTGCGCTGAGCTGCGGTGATGTGTTTGCGCGGGAGCGGTGTGAGGCACTAATTCGGTGCTCTACGCTCGGTCAGGTGGCGTGGGTGAGGCGGGTACGGACGGCCTCCGGGGCGACCGCGGTCCAGATCGCCGAGTCCGTGCAGGGCCATCGACGGATCGTGGCCCATGTCGGGTCAGCGCACACCGAGGCCGAGCTGGGCCTGCTGGTCGAGCAGGCCCGTGGGCTGATCGACGACGCTGCACAGCAGGCCCTGGATCTGGGCGTCGCGCCGTCACCCCGGCGGGCCGAGCTGATCGCGCCCACCGCGGCCGGCGGTGCCACGCAGGAGGGGCTGTTCGGCCAGATGCCGCGGCGCGCCCCGAGGGTCACAACCCGGCGGGTGGGTGCGCCGCAGGTGATCACGACCGGGTCGCGGGTGCTGTTCGACATCCTCGCCGAGGTCTACGCGGGCCTCGGGTTCGCAGAGGTCGCTGATGACACGTTCCGCGACCTGGTGATCGCCCGGATCGTCGAGCCCACGTCCATCCTGGACACCGGTCGGGTGCTGGCCGGTCTGGGCGTCACCGCGGCGAGCGAAAAGACGATGCGCCGCACCCTGCTGCGCTGCACCGGGCGCAGCTACCGCGACGAGATCGCGAGGGCCTGCTTCACCCACGCCCGTGGCAGTGGGGATGTGTCGTTGTGTCTCTACGACGTCACCACCCTCTACTTCGAGGCGGAGAAGGAGGACGACCTGCGCAAGGTCGGGTTCTCCAAGGAACGCCGGGTCGACCCGCAGGTCGTCGTCGGGCTGCTGGTCGATCGCGCAGGGTTCCCCCTCGAGATCGGCTGTTTCGAGGGCAACAAGACCGAGACCGCGACGATCCTGCCGATCATCGAGGCCTTCCGGGCCCGACACCAGCTGCCGGTCGAGCCGGGCGGGATGGTCGTGGTCGCCGACGCAGGGATGCTCTCGGCCGCGAACCTGCGCGACCTCGACGAGGCCGGCCTGCGGTTCATCGTCGGCTCCCGACTCACCAAGGCCCCGGTTGACCTGGAGTCGCACTTCCACTGGCACGGCGACGCCTTCGTCGACGGGCAGATCATCGACACCCTCACACCACGCGACCGCCGCACCGGGCGCAGCGAGAACAGCCCGAAGGTCAAGGCCGAGCCCGTCTGGAACCCCAACCAGCATCCGGGATCCTGGCGGGCGGTCTGGGCCTACTCCACGAAGCGGGCCGTCCGGGACCGGCGCACGTTGACCCTGCAGGAGAACCGGGCCCGCGAGGTCATCGCCGGCGAGAAGCCCGCGCGCACACCGCGGTTCGTCAAGGTCACCAACGGCTCCCGCGCCCTGGACGAGGCCTCCTTGGCTCGGGCATACCGGTTGGTCGGGTTGAAGGGCTACGTGACCAACATCCCGGCCGGCGGCGCAGCGGCCGGGGAGATCATCGGCGACTACCACGACCTCTGGCACGTCGAGCAGTCCTTCCGGATGAGCAAAACCGACCTACGCGCCCGCCCGATGTTCCACCACCAACGCCAGTCCATCGAAGCGCACCTGACCATCGTGTTCACCGCCCTCGCAGTCGCCCGCGAGATCCAGAACCGCACCGGGCTCACCATCCGCAACGTCGTCCGCCAGCTCCGACCACTGCGCTCGGCCACCATCGCCATCAACGGCACCCAGCAGACCTTCCCGCCCGCCGTCCCCGCCGACAAACAGGCCCTCCTCGACGCGCTCCGTCAGCCCGCGGCGAAGCACTAAGACAAGTGACCGAAGTCAGGTCCAGGTCGCAGCCACCCTGGAAGGGCAGCTGTCGTGGATCTCCGACCCGACCCCAGGCTCCCGACACGACCTACATTGCCTCGACCAATCCGGCGCCCTCGACCACCTCGCCACATACCCACCGATCGGCGATAAAGGCTACATCGGGCGCGGCATGCTCACCCCGTTCAAAAAACAACCCGGCCGGGAACTTCTCGACTGGCAGAAAACATTCAACAAGAGCCTCAACCGCACACGCGCCACCATCGAGCGAGTCATCGCCCATATCAAGTCGTGGAAAGTTCTCCACACAGACTACCGCCGACCCTACGCCACATTTAAAACGACGATCTCGGCAGTCATCGGACTCATCTTCTACGCACTTACCTGACGGAGCCTGAATAAGCCTCAAGGAGCTGTTCACTCGCGAAGAAGTGAGTCAGCAGTTTCAGGCGGCGCGGGAGAAGAAGCCGGGAAACTTTCACCGGGACTTCAACGCGGCGATCCGCAATCAGTGGATCGCGGTGGACTCCGACGGGAGCAACTTCTACCTGACCAACACGGGCTACGACGCCGTCCACAACGGGTTCAAGGGCGATTCCGAGCAGGAGCGATAGGGAGTGCCTGTATCCGCCACCGCAGCACTCGGCCAGTTACCGACCGAACTGCGCGGCGAGTTGATCACTGAATTCGAGAAGGTCACTCGGAACTTCCGGGAGCGGCGCTGGGAGGCTACCACGCTGGACAGCGGCCGCTTGTGCGAGATCGTCTACACAATCCTGGCCGGCCATCTCGATGGCGACAACTTCCCGGCAACCGCATCGAAGCCCGCGCAGTTCGATACTGCCTGCAAGGACCTGGAGAAGAAGCCGAAGACGGCTGGCTCGGACTCGGCCCGCGTGGTGCTTCCCCGCATGCTCGTCCCGCTGTACGCCCTCCGGAACAAACGAGGCGTCGGCCACGTCGGCGGGGACGTAGACGCGAACTTCATGGACGCCACCGTCGCGGTCCACATGTCGCAGTGGATCATGGCCGAGTTGGTTCGGATTTTCCACGCCATCTCGGTGGAAGAGGCCACGAAGGTTGTCGAGTCGCTCGTGGATCGGACCGTGCCGATCCTCTGGCAGGTTGGCGACGTCGTCCGCGTCCTCGACACCGGTCTTGGCCTCGAGGACAGCACGTTGCTGCTCCTCTACTCAGACGTCGTCGGCGTCCACGAGAAGAAGCTCACCGCCAGCCTGGAGCAGGACAAGCTGTTCAACTACCGCCGGGTCCTGTCCCGGCTTCACGGCCGCAGGTTGATCGAGTACGACAGGGACTCAGGCATGTCGATGATCTCGCCGACCGGCATTGAGCCTTTTTCAACCTGACGTTTGTGCTGGTCAGGGGCGTGAAGGCCGGCCGGGGTGGGGCTCCTGGTAGACGGATGGGTGTCGAACCGTCGTCTGCCAGGAGCCCCGTGTGCTGTCCTACCCATCCGGGATGAACGTGTCCAGCCGTAGCGTCCGTGATCTTGCTGATCTTCTCCGGGGGCATCGGCGTCAGCGTGGAACACGCTGGCGCCGGCTCTCAGCCGGTCGGCAGGCCTTGCTGGTGCTCGCCTACCTGCGTAAGGGCGAGACCTACGCTGCCCTGGCCTGCGGGTTCGCGGTGAGCACCGCGACGGTGTACCGGTACCTGACCGAGGCGATCGGTCTGCTCGCCGCGCTCGCCCCGACCCTGGAACAGGCCATCACCGTCGCCGCTGGGAAGGCGTTCGTGATCCTGGACGGCACGCTGCTGCGTATCGACCGGGTCGGCATGACATCCGGCTACGACCGGGCGTTCTACTCCGGCAAACACAAGTGCCACGGCCTGAACGTGCAGGTCATCGCCGACCCCGTCGGCAGGCTGGTGTGGATCTCCCCACCGCTACCCGGAGCCCGGCACGACATGGGTGCCGCCCGCGCCCACGGGATCATCGACGCGGTCAACACCGCCGGGGTGCGGGCGATCGCTGACACCGCCTACCAAGGCGGCGGGCCCGCGATCACCGTCCCCCACCGACGCCGCCGCCGCGACCTCGACACCGGCCGGTACCGGCCCCTGTCAGCGAATCAGAAAGCGGTCAACGCCGCCCACGCCCGACGACGGGCACCCGGTGAACGGGTCAACGCCGAGCTGAAGAACTGGAAGATCCTCCGCAAGATCCGCTCCAGCCCCAACCAGGCCACCCAGCTCGTCGCCGCGGTCCAGACCCTCATGATCACAGCTACCTGACCAGCACAAACGTCAGGTTGAAAAAGGCTCATTACGGACGTCGAGGAACGGTTGCTGAAGCCGTAGTCACCACGGCCAGCTGCGCCCCCTCTGCCCCTCCCATGGTGGCGGCCACGGCGGAAGTAGACGCGGAGCCTGCGCCAGAAGTTGATCATGATAGGAACGCTCCGTGGCCGAGCACTACAGCGTGTAGCCGAGCGGTCGCCATGTGCCGCCGCCAGCGGAGGGAGAGGCGTGCCGCCAGTGAAGGGGACCTAAGAGCGTGTTTGGAAATTCTAGTGGGTTGAGGGTGTCGTGTGTTTCTGCTGGCGGGTGGCGGGGTATCCACGGGCGATGCGGCGGGTGATGGTGTTGATCGCGGCCCAGCGGATCATGGCTTCGGATGTGGTGGGGTGGCGTTCGTAGTCTCGGGCCAGGCGTCGGTGTGCGGTGAGCCAGGCCAGGGTCCGTTCGACCACCCACCTTCGTGGGAGGACGGTGAATCCGCGCTGCTCGGGTGGCTTGCGGATGATCTCGATCGTTGTCTGCAGGATCGTGGCGGCCCAGTCGAGCAGTCGCCCGGCGAAGCCGGCGTCGGCGTAGACGAACCGCACCCTGGTGCGCAGGTAGAGGTTGAGCAGGATCGGCTTGGCGCCGTCGCGGTCCTGTACCGAGGCCGAGCACACCATCGTGGTCAGCAGCAGACCGAGGGTGTCGGTCACGATGAACCGTTTCCGTCCGCCTGTCTTCTTCCCGGCGTCGTAGCCGCGGGAGTCCTGGCCGACGGTGTCGGCGCCCTTGACCGACTGGGAATCGATGATCCCCGCACTCGGCTCCGGATCACGGCCCTCGGCGATACGTAACTGCCCCCGCACGACCGGGAGGATCTTCTCGGTGACCTTCTGCTGTTCCCACTGGTTGAAGTACCAGTAGACGGTCTGCCAGGGCGGGAAGTCCACCGGCAACGCCCGCCAGGCACACCCGGTCCGCACGACATACAAGATCGCGTCCAGCACGTCCCGACGAGCATGAGCAACAGGCCGCCCCCGCCGCGCGAGCGGCGGTAACAACGGCTCGATCACCACCCACTGGGCATCACTGGTGTCCGAGGGGTACCGGCGCGGTCGTTCCTGCATGCCGACCACGATGGAGCACCCCAGCCGTGTCGACCATCCCGACACACCCACCATTTCCAAACACGCTCTAAGGGAAATGGATCTTCCCCGCTACATGAAGAAGCCCCCGGAAGCGTCGCTACCAGGGGCTTCTCGGAGCCGCCTTGGGGAGTCGAACCCCAGACCTACGCATTACGAGTGCGTCGCTCTAACCGACTGAGCTAAGGCGGCGTGGTGCGGAACTAGTGTAGCGGCGCCCTCCACGCCACCGGAGCACCCCCCACCGGCTCCCCGACCGATACGGTTCGGCCGAACAGTGCCCCACCGCGTCCACGGCCCCGGGATCATCCGGAAGTCGGACGCCCACTGCGTCGTCCGGAGACAGGATCACCCCCGTGACGATGCGGCTGCTGGCGGTCCTGGCCCTACTCCTGGTGAGTGCGGCGACGTGGCTGGACGGACGTGCACCAGTTCCCGTCCCGACTGACGCGGACCCCGGCGTGTTCAGCGCGGACCGGGCGATGCGCACGGTGCACGACCTGGTCGACGGCCCGCGCCCGGGCGGGAGCCAGGCCGCCGGTGCCGCCCGGGACGCGATCGCCGCCCGGCTGAGCGCGGCCGGGCTGACCACACGGCTGCACTCCTCGACCGGCATCGGCGGGGCCGACGACAGGCTGACCGCGGCGCCGGTCGACAACCTCGTCGCCACCCTGCCCGGCACCGACCCGACCGGGGCGGTCGTTCTGTCCGCGCACTACGACTCGGTCGCGAGCGGGCCCGGCGCCGCGGACGACATGGCGTCAGTGGCAGCGATCCTGGAGGCGGTGCGCGCGATGCGGGAGGGCCCGCCGCTGCGCAACGACCTCGTCGTGCTGATCACCGACGCCGAGGAGGTCGGTCTGCTCGGCATGCAGGCCTGGGTGCGCGACGAGCTGAGCCCATCCGCGCGCCCGACGGTCACCGTGAACTTCGAGGCGCGCGGGGTGTCCGGGCCGTCGCTGATGTTCCGGACCTCCCCGGGCAACACCGGGCTGGCCCGGGTGTTCGCCGACGCCGTCCCGCACCCCACGGGCGACTCGTCACTGGTCGAGATGTTCCGGCTGCTGCCCAACGACACCGACCTCACCCGGGTCATCGACGCCGGCCGGCCCGGCATGGACGTCGCGTTCGTCGAGCAGCCGGTGCAGTACCACACGACGGGCGACGCTCCGGAGAACCTGAGCGCGGCAAGCCTGCAGGGGCACGGCGAGGCCGCGCTGGGTCTGGCCCGTGCCCTGGGGAACCAGGATCTCGCCCCGCTCGACCCGGCGGCGTCCGGTGCCGCACCACAGGGCGACGCGACGTACTTCCGTCTCGCCGGGACGACCGTCGTGTACCCGTCGTGGCTGGCGTGGCCGGTGGCGACGCTCGGGGCGGTCGCGGTCGTCGCCGCAGTGCTGGTCGCGCGTCGGTGCGGGGCGACGACGGTGCCGCACGTCCTGGGTGCGGCGGTGCTGCTGCTCGTCGCGGCCGTCGCCACGGTGTTCGCGTCGGTGGGGCTGTGGCAGGCGCTCCTGGCGGTGCACCCGGTCTGGGCGGACACCGGGCCGTTCCTGCACCGCCCGATCCCGGTGCAGGCAGCCGCGGTGGCGCTGGCCGTCGCAGTGACGGCACTGTGGTGGCTCGCGGTGCGCCGCTGGGCGGGCACCGCCGGCGCGGCGACGGCCGGGGCGCTGGTGCTCGCCGTGCTGGGCCTGGTCACAGCGGCCACGGTGCCGGGCGCGTCGTACCTGTTCGCGTGGCCCGCGGCCGCCGCGGGCGCCGGGCTCGCTGCCGCCCTGGCGCTACGGGGGCGCCCGGTCGGCGCGACGGCAGCCGCCACGCTGGGCGCGGTACCGGTGGCGGCACTGCTGGTGCCGCTTGGCTGGGATCTGTTCGTACTGTCCGGGGTGTGCGACGGCGTCCCGGCCGCGGCGCTCGTGCTCACCGCCGCGGCGCTCACGCTCGTTCTCGTACCGGAGGGGGTGCGACGCGCGGCGGCCGGAGACCGGCCCGGGCGGGCGTGGCCGGTGCCCGTCGCGGCGGTGCTGGCCTCGGTCGTCCTCGCCGGGGTGGGGGCGGCGCTGAACGGTCCGTCGGCGGAGCGGCCGCAGGCCTCGCACCTGTCGTTCCTGCAGGACGACGAGGGTGCCCGCTGGGTCAGCAACCAGACCGTCCCTGCGCCCTGGACTGCCCGCTACCTGGACACCCCGGCGCGGGAGGTGCCGGCCTGGCCGGGGCCGGACGAGGTCCGGACCGGGCCGGCGCAGCCGCTGGCCGTGCCGGGGCCGCGAGCGGAGGTCCTGAGCCGCACCGCGGACCGGGCGGTGCTGCGTGTGACGAGCCCGCGCGGGGCGCCGGGGATCACGCTACGACCGGACCGGGCCGTCGCCGCGGCGACCGTGACCCCCGCCGGACGGCCCGCGGTGTCGGCCGCGCCAGCGGACGGGCTGACCGAGGTGCGGCTGCACGCGGTGCCGGCCGCGGGTGCCGTCGTCGAGCTGGTGACGGGGCCGGGGCCGCTGAGCGTGGCCGTCGCGGACCTCTCGCCGGGGCTGAATGGGGTGCCGGGCTTCGTGCCGCGGCCGCCGGAACTGCGGGGGGCGCCGGACCCCACCAGCGACCAGGTGGTGCTGGCGACGCGGGTGGAGCTCAGGGGGTGAACGGGAAGCAGTGTGAGGTGGCCGGTCATCCACGGTGCAGCGCGGTCATCATGGCCTCGACGGCGATCCGCGGCTTCACGTTCTGCTCCAGCGCGTCGCGGCAGGCGAGCACCGCCTCCAGCCGGCGCAGGCTCGACTCCGGGCCCCACTCGGCGGCGGCCACCCGGATCTCGCGGTCGCGGTCCGGGTTGGTCAGCGGCACCGTCGCACCGGTCGCGGCGACGATCGCGTCCCGGTAGAAGCCGGCGAGGTCGACCAGGGCACGGTCGAGCGCGTCCCGCTGCGTACGGGTGGCGCGGCTCTTCTGCCGCTTCTCCAGGTCCCGCTCGGCCGCCTTCGCCGAGCGGGCCGCCGCGGCGGCGCCCTTGCCGGTGCCCCCGGCCCCCATCGCGACCGCCAGCTCCTCACGCTCGGACTCGTCACGGGAGGAGCGCAGCTCCTCGGCCTCGGCCTCGGCCGCGCGGATCAGCACGTCGGCGTGGAAGAACGCGTCGCCGAGGCGACGGAGCTTCGTCGGCACGCCGAGGATCTCCTCGCGACGGGCACGGGCCTGCGGGTCACGGGCGAGGCGCCGCGCCCGGCCGACGTGGCCGCCGCACACCGACGCGGCCCACCGGGCCTGCTCGGGATCGATGCCGTCGCGGTCGCGCAGCACCCCGGCGACGGCGTCGGGCGCCGGGCTGCGCAGGTGCACCATCCGGCAGCGCGACCGGATCGTGACGGGCACGTCGTCGGGATGGTCGGACGGCGCGCAGAGCAGGAACACCGTCTCCGGGGCCGGCTCCTCGACCGCCTTGAGCAGCGCGTTCGACGCGCCCTCGGTGAGCCGGTCGGCGTCGGCGATGATCACGATCTGCCAGGTCCCGGTGGCGGGCTTGCGGGCGGCGAGCTGCACGAGCGAGCGCATCTCGGCGACCGAGATGGACAGTCCCTCGGGGACGATCTCCCGGACGTCGGAGTGCGTGCCCGCCATGACGGTCCTGCAGGCCGCGCACTCGCCGCAGCCGTGGTAGCGGCACTGCAGGGCGGCCGCGAAGGCGCGCGCGGCGTTGGACCGGCCGGAGCCGGGCGGGCCGGTGAACAGCCAGGCGTGGGTCATCGCCGACGGGTCCGATGCCGCCGCGTCCAGCTCGGCGACGGCGGCGGGCTGGCCCACCACGTCGTCCCACACACTCACGACGATCCCTCCTCCGTCATCTGCCGGCGCGCGACGACGCCGACCGCCGCCGCCAGGACGCCCGCCCCGGCGAGCACGAACCGCGTGCCGTCGACCAGCAGCGCGGTATCGCCGACGGTCACCGTCCGGGTCGCGACGACGCCGACGACGACCGGCACCACCGACATCGCCCCCAGCAGCACCAGCCGGACCAGGGACTGCACGAACGCGTTGACCCGGCCGCGGATCCCGTCGGCGACCTCGGTGCCGATGATCGTGAGCCCGATCAGGAAGGCGATCCCGGCGAACGCGCCGACGACCAGCACCGCGGCGATCGCCATGAACAGGTGCACCACCCCGCCACGCCACGACGACGAGCGACACCCCGGCCCCGACGATCGCGCTGCTGCGAACAGCCGCCGGTGCGGCACCTGCCGGGCCAGCACCGGGCCGAGGGCCATGCCCGCGGCGAGTCCGGCGAAGACCGACGCGAACAGGATCGAGTACGCCGCGTCCCCACCGCCGAGGCTCGACGCGTAGAGCTTGGCCGTCGCGATCACGGCGCCGCCCGCGGTGAACCCGCCGACGACCCCGACGACCAGCCCGCGCACGAGCGGGGTGCGGACGACGTAGGTGTAGCCGTCGCGCAGCAGGTACAGCAGCGACGGCGGGGCCTGCTGCCGCTCGGCCTCGGTGGCCCGGCCGGAGATCTCGGGGATCGCGAAGTACACGACCAGCGCCGAGAGCAGGAACGAACGAACCCGTTGAGGCACAGCGCCGCGTAGACGGTGGTCTCCTGGTCAGCCCCGAACATCGGGCCGACCTTGCTGACCAGCGCGAACAGCCCCGCACCGCCGCGACGACCGCGACGCCGTAGGTCACGAGCAGGCCCAGCTGCGCGGCACTCTCCATCTGCGCCGGGCTGCGCAGCAGGTTCGGGACGGCCGCGTCCTTCGCCGGGATCCAGAACATGGTGCACAGCTCGAGGAGCAGGGTCACGACCAGCAGCCACCACAGCTGCCCGACGAACGGGATCGACAGCAGCAGCACGAACTTCGCGAGGTCACAGGTCACCATGACCTTGCGCCGGTCGAAGCGGTCGGCGAGCACCCCGGCGAGCGGCCCGAACAGCAGCGACGGCACCAGCTTGGTCGCGACGACGCCGCCGAGCGCGAAGCTCTGCGCGGTGAACCCGGCGCCCGCGGTGAGGTGGGTGGCCAGCGAGGTGAGTGCCAGCAGCGCCAGCCACTCGCCGGTCGCGGTGACCGCGGTGACCGACCAGAGCCTGCGGAAGGCGGGGATCGCGAGGACCGACGTCAGGCGGTGCGACGACGTCGACGACGACGGGGTCGTGATCGCGGCTCACCTCCTCGCCCGGTGCGGCGTGCGGATGTTCAGGCTAGACGGGGCCACCGACGGCGACCGCGGGACCTCAGACGATCGTCGACAGTGTCTGGACCAGGATCACCAGGTAGATCAGTACGAAGACAATCGTGAACACCCGCGCTCCGACCCGGCCGCGGGTGAGCCGGGAGAAACCGAGCAGTCCCTCGTCGAGGTCGACCGGGGGCCGGGCGGACACCGCGGGCGGCCGGTAGACCGTCCCGACGGGCTCCTCGTCGCCGGAACGGGGTCGGCGCGGGGCGGGCAGCCGGGGCACCGGGCCGGTCGGGGACCGCCGGGGCACGGGCGGGACCGGCGACGACGGGGCGGGCGTCACAGGGCGGCGGGGCCCGGGGACCGAGTCGTCCGCGTCCTCGTCCGGGGTGGGGATGGCGGCGGGGCCCGGCCTGCGGCGCCGGACCGCGGTCAGGGTCCGCCGGGTGGGGCCGTCGATGTCGGGCCCGCCCGCAGCGGGCTGCTCACCGTCCGAGGACGGGTCGGGGTCCGGCCGGTCCGCGGGCGCGTCCTGTGCCGCCCCGGCGGGGCCCGCGGGGTGGGCACCCCTCCCGGGCCCGCCGGTCCGCCTCGCGCTCGGCGACCAGCCGCGCCACGCCCCAACGCCCGTCGTCGGCGGGGGCCGGCGCGGGGCGGCTGTTCCTCCACCGCACGGCCATGACGGCATGCTAGGCCGCGACCAGCGGTGACGCCTGCTTCCGACGGGGTATGGCGCGCGGTGCCGCCCGGCCGGGTGACCCGCCCGGGCGGAGCGTCACCCGCCGTCGGGCAGGCGGTTCCCCTCGTCCGGCCGGCCCGGCTGCGGCCCGGAGTCCGGCGCGGGCGCCGGAGCAGGTGCCGGAGCCGGGCTGCCCGGGGGCGGCGGCGGAGCGGGCACCGACCCGCTGCTGACCTGCAGCGTCACCTGCTCACCCGGGAGCGCTGCGCCGCGGGGCTCCTGCCCGACGACCGTCCCCTCGGGAGCGTTGTTGTCGACGGTGCGGGTGGTGACCTGCCACCCGGCACCCTCCAGCTCACCGCGGGCGTCGCTCACCGACCGGCCGACGACGTCCGGGATGCGCGACTCGGCGCCGCCGTCGAGGTAGCGCGGGTCGGTCGGCGGCAACGGGGTCGGCGGGGTGTTCGCGACGAGCGGGCCCACCGCGCCGTACCAGGTGCGGGCCGGGGTCTTGCCGCCGAAGATGTTGCCGTTCCCGCAGGCGAAGGGGGCGCCGCCGCCGTCGCAGAGGGGTCGCGGCCGGTTGGAGTTGTCGAAGGTGATGACCGCGCCGGCCATCTCCGGGATCGCACCCATGAACGCGGCCGACTTGTGCTGCTGGGTCGTCCCCGTCTTGCCCGCCATCGGCCGGGTCCAGCCCGCGGCCCTCGCCGCGGCGGCGGAGGTGCCGGCGACGTCGTCCTTGCTCAGGCCGGTGACCAGGGTGTTCGCCAGCGCGGGATCGACGGCCTGCTGGCAGGGCTCCTCGGTGATCGGGACGGGCTTGCCCTCGGCGTCGGTGATCGAGTCGATCGGCGTCGGCGGGCACCACTTGCCCTGGGAGAACAGGGTGGCGCCGACGTTGGCCAGCTCCAGCACCGACGTCGGGGTGACGCCGAGCGTGAACGACGCGAGCCGCTGGTCCTTGATCACCTCGGCGATCGAGCGGTCGGTGCGCTTGCCGGTGCCCGGGTCGACGAACGGCGTCGTGGCCAGCGACTTCATGCCGAGCCGGACGGCCATGTCGACCACGTCCGGCACCCCGGTGAACTCCTCGAGCTTGATGAACGCGGTGTTCGGCGACTGCGCGAGCGCATCGGTGAGGCTCATCCGGCCGGGGTAGTTGCCAGCGTTCGCGACGGGGACGGGGCGGCCGCTGCCGTCGACGTAGATCGGGGAGGCGTAGCCCGAGGGCGGCACCTGCATCGAGTAGTTGATGCCGAGGCCCTTCTCCAGCGCGGTGGCCGCGGTGAAGATCTTGTACGTCGACCCGGCACCGAGGTTGACCGGCTGGTACGGCAGGCCGTAGCTGGTCTCCTCGGCGTCGGCGTTCAGGCCGAACGTGCGGCTCGACCCCATCGCGAGCACCCGGTGCTTGTCCTGGCCGGGCTGGACCAGCGACATCACGTTCGCGACGTTGGGGGTGTCCGGCGGCACCTCCTTGTCCAGGGAGCGCTTGACCTCGGTCATCGCGCGGCGGTCCAGGGTGGTGCGGATGGTGTAGCCGCCGCGCTGGATCTGCTCCTCGGTGAAGCCGGCCTCGGTCAGGTACTGCGTCACGTACTTGCAGAAGAAGCCCATGTCGCCGGCGCCGATGCAGCCGTTCGGCACCCGGACCAGCGGGTTCGCGACGCCGAGCGGAGCGGCCATGGCCTGCTTCGCCTGGGCGTCGTCGATCATCTGCTGCTGGCGCATCTGGTCGATCACGACGTTGCGCCGCTGCAGCGCGGTCTGCGGGTTCTGCACCGGGTCGAACTGGGTGGTCGAGCGGACCATCCCGGCGAGCATCGCGGCCTGCGGGACGGTCAGCTTGTCCGGTGTGGTGTTGAAGTACGTGCGCGCCCCGGCGGCGACGCCGTAGGAGCCGTTGCCCAGGAAGACGATGTTGAGGTAGCGGTTGAGGATCTCGTCCTTGGACAGCTGGCGCTCCAGCTGCAGGGCGATCCGCGCCTCCTTGAGCTTGCGGGCCGGTGTCTGCTCGGTGGCCTTGAGCCGCTCGGCCTCGCTCGTCGCGTCGACGTAGAGCATGTAGTTCTTGACGTACTGCTGGGTGATCGTCGAGGCACCCTGGACGACGTCGCCGGACGCCGAGTTCGCGACGACCGCGCGCAGCGTGCCCTGCCAGTCGACGCCGTCGTGCTCGTAGAACCGGCGGTCCTCGATGGCCAGCATCGCGCCCTTCATCGCGGTCGAGATCTGGTCGTTCGTGACCTCGGTGCGGTTCTGGTCGAACAGATAGGCGATCGGGCGGCCGTCGGAGTCGGTGAGCGTCGTCGTCAGCGGCGGGCGGGTGCCGACCAGGTCCGCCGAGCTCGAGGTGACGCTGTCACCCGCCTCGTTGGACAGCATGCCGAGGCCGCCGACCAGTGGGAAGGCCATGCCCGCCGTGATCACACCGAGCAGGACGCACAGGCCGGCGAGGACGCCGAGCGGGCGGAGCAGACGCCGGGGGAACCTCACGGGACCAGCCTACGGGCCACGGCGTCAGGAACCGGTCAGGCCGACACCCCCCGGGTTGCGTAGTTTTGCGCGCTGACCCGGACACCCTCCGCGGTCGAGGATCGACGCATCACGTCGCGGGCCACCGGGCCCGCACCGGCCCGAGAGGCGACCCGATGCTCGACACCCTGCGTCCCGTCACCGGCAGGCCCCGCCTGCGTCCCGCCGTCGTCGTCCGCGCCTGCACCGCGGTCTGGAACTGGCGGTCGGCCGCACGCTGCCGCACCGAGGACGCCGAGAACCTGTTCGTCACCGGCGCCGACCAGCGCGAGGCACGTGAGTTCTGCCTGTCCTGCCCGGTCCGCACCGAGTGCCTCGCGCACGCACTGGACCACCAGGTCGAGTTCGGTGTGTGGGGCGGGATGACCGAGCGGGAGCGCCGGGCGCTCCTGCGGCGGCGCCCGGACGTGCGCGACTGGGCCGCGCTGCTCGGACGCGCGCGCTCCGACCACTACGCCGGACGCAGCAGGAGCGCCTGACCCGATAGCGTCAGCGGCGTGCTGGAGTTCCTGGCCGGTCTCTACCGGACGCACGCCGACGATCTCGCCACGGTGATCGACCAGCAGCGGGCGCTCCTCGCCGGCGGCACGATCACTCCGCAGCTCGACGACGTCGAGGCCGAGCTGACCTACCTGCTGCTGCGCCACCACCGGCCGTCGCAGGTGGTGGAGGTCGGCACCTACTACGGCTGGTCCACCACCTGGATCCTGTCCGCGCTGCGCGACAACGGGGCGGGTCACCTGCAGTCGTTCGACCTGGTCGACCACGTGTGCGGCACCGTGCCCGAGGAGCTGTCGGCCGGGCGCTGGACGTTCCACCGCGGGGACCTGCGCGAGACCGTCGAGAAGGTCCCGGCCGGCACCGGCTACCTGTTCGTCGACGCCGACCACGGACGCCGCTTCGCCCGCTGGTACCTGGAGCACCTGTTCGGGCGGATCGCGACGGGCACGCCGACCAGCGTGCACGACGTGTTCCACCTGCCCCGGGCACGGCCGTTCACCGAGGGGGCCGAGGTCCTGCGGCACCTGGGGCGCAGCGGCACCGGCTGGTTCACACCGTCGCGGGCCGCGGCACCGCGGAACCTGCGTGCGCTCGACGCCGTCCGGGCCGAGCTGGGGATCACCGGGGCACGCGGGACCTCGCGCAACCCGATGATCTTCTTCTCGATGCCCTGAGCTCAGCGGGCGGGATCGCGCAGCCCCTCGACGACGCCCTCCAGCACGGTCGCGAACCGGTCGGCCTCGGTCCGGTCCAGCCCGGACAGCAGGCGTTCCAGACGCGCGTCGAGCCGTCCACGGGTGCGGTCGACCGCGGCCCGGCCCGCGTCGGTGAGTGCGACGGCGACCGCCCGACGGTCGGTCCCGTGCGGACGGCGGAGCAGCAGTCCGTGCGCCTCGAGGGTGCTGACGTGCCGGCTGGCGACACTGCGCTCCAGCCCGACGGCGGCGGCCAGCTCGGTGGTGCTGACCCCGTCGCCGAGCCGGGCCAGCCCGGACAGCACCGGGTAGGTGGTCGCGTCGAGACCGTCGATGCCGCCGGTCAGTGCCGCGTGCAGCCCGGTGCGGGTGTCACGCAGCAGGAGCCGGCCGAGGGCGTCCGCACAGCGTCGTTCGGGGGTCACACTCCCCACGATACGTGCATCTTGCACGCTCCCCACCGTCCGGCGTACCGTCCGAATGCGTGCACAGTGCACGCTCATGGAGGGAGTGGTCATGACCGGAGCGGTGGATCCCGAGGACGTCCTGCCGGACGGGGTCGAGTACGCGGAGCTGGGCGGGACGCCGGTGCGCAAGGGCACGGTCGCCGCGTTCGTCGCGACGGCGCGGTCCCTGGAGGCGCTGCCAGCGGGCGACCCGGCCGAGGCCGGTCTGGCCGCGCACCTGCGTGATCTGCTGCCGGGCCTGCGCGCGGTCGGAGTGCTGGAGGTGTTCGCGCCCCGCTCGGCCCGGCTGCGGGCCGCGCTCGGCGTGTCCTGAGCTCAGCCCGCCGACGCCGCGGCGCGGGACTCGGTCTCGCCGGCCAGCAGCGCGCCGACCCGACGCAGCCCGTCGAGGTCGGCGATGTCACCGGCCAGCGCGGGCACCCGCGTCACCGCCACACCGGGGTGCGCGGCGGAGAACCGGGTGAGCAGGTGCTCCTCCCGTTCGTGCAGGTCGACGCGGTCGGCGTGCAGCCGCAGCACCGCGGCCGCGATCTGCGACCCCGGTCCGCCGACCTGCTCGGCCGCGGCCCGCGCGCGGGCCGCGGAGACCGGCGCGAGCACCGGGTGGGTCCGGTTCAGCACGAGCCCGGCCAGCGGCATGTCCTCCGACGACAGCCGCTCGGTGAAGTACGCCGCCTCGCGCAGCGCGTCCGGCTCCGGTGCGGCGACGACGAGGAACGCCGTGCCCTCCGAGCGCAACAGCGCGTAGGTCTTGTCGGCCCGCTCGGCGAAGCCGCCGAACAGGGTGTCGAAGGCCTGCACGAACGCCGACGCGTCCTGCAGCATCTGCCCGCCGATGATCGAGCCGACGGCCTTGGCGAACAGTCCGAACCCGGCCTCGACGATCCGGCGCAGCCCGCGGCCGCCCGCCCGGGCGGGCGCGGCGAGCAGCTTGATCATGCGGCCGTCGAGGAAGCGGGACATGCGCTGCGGGGCGTCGAGGAAGTCCAGCGCCGAGCGCGAGGGCGGTGTGTCGACGACGACGAGGTCCCACGTCCCGGCGCCGGCGAGCTGACCCAGCTTCTCCATCGCCATGTACTCCTGCGTCCCGGAGAACGAGGAGGAGACCGTCTGGTAGAAGGGGTTCTCGATGATCTTCTGGGCCCGCTCGGGCGGGGCGTGCGACTCCACCATCTCGTCGAAGGTGCGGCGCATGTCCAGCATCATCGCGGCGAGCTCGCCGTCGACCGCCTTCACCGGGGCGGGGTCGTTCGACAGCTCGTCCACCCCGAGTGCCTGGGCCAGGCGCCGCGCCGGGTCGATGGTGAGCACGACGACCTGACGGCCACGCTCGGCGGCGCGCACCGCGAGCGCCGCAGAGGTGGTCGTCTTCCCGACGCCCCCCGAGCCGCAGCACACGATGACCCGGGTGGCCGGGTCGTCGATCAAGGCGTCGACGTCCAGCACCCCGTCCGGCGCCGGGTCGGTCCTGCTGGTCATCGGCGGGCCTCCAGGTGCACTCCCTGCGCGGTCATCGACTCGGCGAGCTCGTAGAGCGAGCCGAGGTCCACACCGCCGAGCAGCGCGGGCAGGGTGATCCGCGGCAGCGGTGGGGTCGGCTCGGTCTCCAGCCGGCGCAGCGCGGCGGTCTCCCCCTCGACGGCGACGGCGTGTTCCACGGTCTCGGCGACCAGGCCGTCGATCTCGGCGGGGGCCAGCTCGATCCCGGCGCTCTGCAGGCCGTTGCGGATCCGGGTCGCGTCGACCCGGCCGCCCGCGGCGGCGGTGACCGAGCGGTCGGGCAGCCACTGCTCGCGCATCCGGTTCACCACGACCGAGCCCAGCGGGATCCCGGCGGCGTCGAGCTCGGCGACGGCGTCGAGCGTCTCGGTGACCGGCAGGTCCGACAGCAGTGTGACCAGGTGCACCGCGGTGAGCGGGGAGTGGATCAGCGCCTCGACGCCCTTGGCCTGCCCGTGGATCGGCCCGACCTTGGCCAGGTCGGCCATCGCCCTGGTGACGTCGAGGAACGACACGAGACGACCGGTGGGCGGCGCGTCGAGGACCACCGCGTCGTAGGCGGGGAGGCCGTCGGACTCCGTGCGGGTGACGCACTCCTTGGCCTTGCCGGTGAGCAGCACGTCACGCAGGCCGGGGGCGAGCGTGGTCGCGAACTCGATCGCGCCCATCCGGCGCAGGGTCCGCCCGGCCACGCCGAGCCGGTAGAACATCTCGAAGTACTCCAGCAGCGCGGCCTCGGCGTCGACGGCCAGCGCCCGCACCTCGCCACCGCCGGGAGCGACCGCGATCCGCCGCTCCTCGTACGGCAACGGCGCGGTGTCGAAGACCTGGGCGATGCCCTGGCGGCCCTCGACCTCGACGAGCAGCACCCGCTTCCCACCGCCGGCCAGGGCCAGCGCGAGGGCGGCGGCCACGGTGGTCTTGCCGGTTCCCCCCTTGCCGGACACCACGTGGAACCGCACGCGGGAGAGCGCATCGGGCCACGGGTCGGGGCGGGTTCCGGGCTCGGGCCGGACGGTCGTGCTCACGTCGACCAGCGTACGAGCGCCCACCGACAGCGGCCCGTCGGCGAGGTGCGTCCCACAACGGACGGGCGCGTCCCACGCTCCGGCGGTGGGCGTCCGTCGCAGCGGGACGCCATCCGTCGCGCCACGGCGGTTCGGTGTCGGGTGCCCGGGTTACAGTCCCGCCCATGAGCTCCCCGGTCGTGAAGTGGGAATACCTGACCGCCCCCCTGCTGATCCACAACACCAAGGCGATCCTGGACAACTTCGGCCGCGACGGCTGGGAACTGGTCACGGTGACCAGCGGCGCGAACGCCGAGCAGCTGGTGGCGTTCTTCAAGCGGCCGGTGCAGCAGTGAGCGCACTCGCCCGGCTGACGGAGCTGGGGTTGACCCTGCCCGCCGTGGCCACACCGGCCGGCGCCTACATCCCGGCCCGGCGCAGCGGGAACCTGGTCTTCACCGCGGGCCAGGTCCCGTTCGTGGACGGCAAGGTCGCCGCGACCGGCAAGGTCGGCGACACCGTCACCCCCGAGCAGGCCTACGACCTGGCCCGGATCTGCACGCTGAACGCGCTCGCCGCGATCGACGGGCTGGTCGGCCTCGACAGCGTCACCGGCGTGGTGAAGGTCGTCGGGTTCGTCGCGTCGGACCCGTCGTTCACCGGCCAGCCCGGCGTGATCAACGGTGCGTCGGACCTGCTCGGTGAGGTGTTCGGTGAGGCCGGGGCGCACGCCCGGTCGGCCGTCGGCGTCGCGGTGCTGCCGCTGGACGTACCGGTCGAGGTGGAACTGACCGTGGAGATCGAGGACTGAGGTCGGGTCGACATGGGTGTGTCCGCCGGGGTCCCGGCCGGTCACGAGCTGCTGCTGCGGCTCGCCCGCCGGGTTCCCGACGAGCTGCTCTGGCGGCTGCGCGACTGGCTGGCCGCCGGGGACACCACGGCGCTCGGCGCGGTCCTGCCGCGCACACTGCTGCGGCACCGGATCGGGCTGACCGGGCACGAGCGCACCCTGCTGGCCGAGGTCGTCGGGCCGGACGCGCCGTCGCGGCGCCTGGTCGACGCGGTGCTGCCCGGCACACCCCCCGCCCCGCCCACGTTCACGGCGGGCGAGCCGGACCTGGCCGCGTGGTCGGCCCTGTCGGTTGTGCGCGACGAGGCCTCCGCACTGCTGCTGGCCGTGCGCGACGACGGAGCCCGCGTGCTGCTCGTGCGTGACGCGCAGCGGCCGCACCTGCTCGCCGCCGCGGTCGCGCGGCTGCTGCGCGTCCACGGTGACCGTGTCCCGCGCGTCGAGGCCCTCACCGGCGACGCCCCGACCGGAGTACCACGAGGCCGCGTGCACCGCGGCGGCGTCGTTGTGGAGCCGCGAGCCGGTCCCCACCGGCTGACGCGGGACCGCGAAGGAGGCCCCATGTCCGACCCCACGTACCGCCTGCTGCGGGAACTGGCCGGCCGGGTGGACGACGACCTGCTCGCCACCGGACGCGAGCTCGTCGCCGTCGGCGAGGAGGGGCACGCGCTGGAGCTGCTGGTCGCCGAGCTCGTCGCGGGACGGGCGGTGCTGCCGCACGCGGTGCGCTCCGAGCTGGTCACCGAAGCGGCCGCCCGCCGGGTGCAGCCCGACGCCGACGCCTGCCTGCCGCCCGCCGCGGACGTCGCCGCGGGTCCGCACCGGTTCGACGGCGACGGTCCGCCCGGTGCCGCGGAGGCGGTGGCCGCCGCACTCGCCGGCGTCCCGGTCCCGGAGTCGGGCTGGACGCTGGCCTGGCGCACGACGCCCGCCGGTGCCGCCCCCGGCCCGCTGCCCGCAGCCGGTGCTGCTGGCCCGCACCGGACCGCACGACGCACCCGAGGTCCTGACCTACCAGGCGCAGGCGGCGCTGGCCCGGGCGGGCTGGTCGTGTCGGTCGAGGTCGGCGACGACAGCCCGGACCCCGACTACCACCGCACCGCCCGGGAGGTCGCGCGGCCGCTCCCCGCCGCTGCGCCGCTCCCCGCCGCGCCACTCTCCACGGCACCACCCACCGCCGCACCACTCTCCGCCGCACCACCGCTCCCCGCAGCCGCCTCCTCTGCGCCGTCCCACGACACTCCGTCCCACGACGCCCCCGTCGTCCCGTGACGCCCCGTCCCTGAGGCTCCGTCCCGTGAC
>NZ_JAHLJA010000065.1:0-17414 GCF_020496245.1 Pseudonocardia sp. ICBG601
GGAGGTTGGTGCGGAGGTTGGTGGGCCCCCCACGGAGTCAACCTCCGCAGACAAAACTGCTGGTCACCTAGCTATTACGGAGGTTGCGGCAGTTGAGGAGGTTGAAAACGGCATCAGCAAGAACGTGGAGAGAGAGGAGTTGTATAGTGCCGACGCTATACAGAACAGCTATAGCGCTGATAATGGCAGCGAACCTCCGCAACCACCACAACCGCCCACGCAGGCGCCCGTGGAACCGATACGGTCGGTCGTCACACACAGCGACGTGAAGCCGAAACCTGGCACCATCGCGCACGCGATCGCCGAGTTCGCCGCCGACACGCTGACGCGCGTCGACGACGACGACGTGTACGTGCACGCACGCGACGTGTGGTCCGCGTGGCTGACGTGGTGCCACGCGGACGGTCGACGGCAGCGCACGGGCGCCTACAAGTCGTTCGCACGCGCGATCGGCGCACGTGAGCACAAGCGGACCGGCACCCGGTACGTGTACGGGCGCCGGTGGCGCGCTCAGGTGCTCGCGGCCCATGCGCACCACGTCGACACCGACGACAGGACCGTGTCGATCGGTTTGCTCGCCGACGGTCGCGTGAACCCGGACTACCGCGTGACCCCAGCACGACGAGCGCGGTACCGAACGCGTCACGTACAACGAGTACGAGCGACGCATGAGGCTCGCAGGTGCCTGGCGTGACCACTCGTTCACGCACACGGAGACCATCGAACTGTGAACACATGTGGCGGACCCGCGCGATGTCACGTGGGTCCGCCACACGTACGGTTCAGCGGCAGTTCGGTCTGCGTCGACACCCGTCATGACCTCCGCGAGGTCCCGGCTCATGGCCGCCACCATCCTGTGCCGAGTTGGTCCTGACATTGCTTCAGACTTCGTGTCGGCCGCCACGTGTGCTAAGGTTCACACGTGAGCGGAACCTGTTCGCCCGTGTTCGTGGACATCGAGAGTCACGACGCTCGCAGCCGGTTCACGATGTCGCCGGACGTGTTCTTTCGACTCGGCGGCCTCTCACGTGATCATCAGTACACGGTGTCGAACTCGTACGAGTCGCGTTCGGCGTCTCGTGTCGACGTCGTCGCTGCTCGTTGGCCATAATGTGGTGTCGTTCGATGTGCCAGCGCTCGGCTTCGACGTGCTGTCATGGACCCGTGACCGGCGTGTGTTTGACACGATGATCGCGGCGTCCCTGGTGGACCCGTCCGATGCCGCTCACGCGTCACGTAGTCGCTATTCGCTGGCTGCGGCGACACGCGCGCACGGGGTCGCAGGTAAAACCGGTGACTTGCTGGAGCTGTCGCTTTTACACGGTGGTTTCGGCGGCATACCGGTCGATGATCCGGAGTATCTGGAGTACCTGCGCGGCGACGTGTTGGCCGTGGAGTCGTTGTATCGGAAACTCGTCCCGCTGGTGCCCGACGACGAGTATCTGTGGCGGGAGCACCGAGTGCATGCCGTGTGTTCGCAGGTGCAGTCCGTGGGTCTGCTCGTGGACCAGGACCGTTTGCGTCACCGTGTCGCAGAGGCCGCTCATCGTCGCACGCAACTGGTGAACTGGCTCATCCGTGAGCACGATGTGCCCACGGTGACGAGCACCGGCGAGCCTGCGGCGGCGCCCCACGCGACGGCGGCCGGTAAACGCGCACTGGTCGCGGCGTTCGAGAATCTGGGCGTCCATGAGCAGTATTTACCGCTGACGCCGACCGAGAGAGCCGTCGTTCTCAGCTGACGCGTTGGCCGACATCGCGTCGCAGTATCCGCAGTCTTCGGGCCTGTGTGAGGCGATCGGTGCGCTTGTCGGCGTGCGCAGTGTCTATGACACGGTGGACACGTACGTGCACGATGACGGTCGCGTGCATCCACGGATCACGTTGTTCCAGGCGTCCGGTCGTACGTCGGTGACGCGCCCAGGGCTCACGGTGCTCGGCAAACACGAGCGGGACGTGTTTGTTGCGTCACCGGGTCACGTGTTGGTGTCTGCGGACCTGTCGCAAGTAGATGCTCGATGTGTCGCAGCTCACAGTGGCGATCGTGAGTATGCGAAGCTGTTTGAACCCGGCGTCGACGCGCACGAGGTCGTGGCCCGCATGGCCTACGGCGACGCCACCTATGACACTGACCCGCGCGGTATCGCAAGACCGCGAAGATCATCTCTCACGGCGTCAACTACTCGATGGGTGTTCTGAAGCTCGCCGACAGCGCGGGTGTTCGCAGAAACGAAGCCCAACGTGTCGTGGACACGATCGCGACTCAGTTCCCGAGACTTGCCCAATGGAAGCGCGAGGTGCGTGAAGAGGCCGAGTCCGGTAATCTACTCGACAACGGTTTCGGTCGTCGGATGCGACCGGTTGTCGACCGGTCGCATACACAGGCACCTGCGCTGTATGGCCAAGGCACCGCGCGGGACGTACTGTTCGAGGCCGCCGCGATCCGGATGCCGTTGGACATTCAACGGATGACACGAGCGCTCGTGCACGATGAAGCCGTCTGGGAAATACCGGAAGCCGACGTTGCCGACGTGTGTGCGGAGATCGAGCGGGCGTTCTGTTTCGAGTGGGCACCACCGGGCGACCGTGGCCAGCCGATTCGGTTTGAAGCCGCATGTTCCCGGCCAGCTCACCGGTGGTCGGAGTTATACTGACGAACCGGCTAAGTAGATCTGTCAGATCTACTTAGTAGCTTGAGTCCGGGGCTCGATCCTTGCGCCGCGCTGTGGTAGTCTTCACTTAAAGCCCGTCGTTACCTGAACTGCTGCCTGAACGCGGAACCCATCGTCATGTACTGGCGGGATATTGGCCACGACGAGTTCGGTGCGATACGTAAGACGGTGCGCCACGTGTGCCGCTTTGCGCCGATGGACGAGCCGGACGTGTTGTCGCGGACGTTGGAACGCATGTCGCGTTGGTACGATCCGGACGTGCACAATGTGTCTGTTGGCTAGGCCTCACGGCGGGCTGCGAAGCTGGCGTTGGCCGATGTGCGTGCACTCGTCGCCGATCGCGGTGAGCCGACAGAGCTCTCGGGCCACGATGACTGGCTGCCGATGTGGTCTCGGGTGGACCTCGTGTGTCCGGAGTCTGTCGTGACGCGTTCCGATCGTTGGCGTCAGCTTGTCGCGTCGGTGGCGGCCGATTGTGGCGAACCGTGTGCGGCTGTCGTGGACCTTTTATTCCGTGCACAATTGTCGGAACAAGCAATCGCAGACTTGTACGGTGTTAATCGGAATCGTATTCATACTTTGTGGCGCACGGCTCGGAAGTACTTGCGTGAGCTGCTTTCCGTGGAGCCCGGTGACTTCTCTTATTCAAGGAATACTTAAGTGAGGGGGTGATTCGACCATGTCGATTCGAGCCCCCTAAAATGAACTTACGTGGTGCGCGCTCGCGGCTCCGGGACCATGTTCAGGGCAATCAGTTTCCGGTCGAGCCTTCTTGCTCCCGACTGATTGATGGTCTCAATGACGGGCGCGCACCACGTTCTATGTCTCACACTTCGGCCCCTTTCAGCTTATGACCTGGCTCGACGCACGTCGCAGATACGGCGCTCCGCTTCCGTAGCGTGTGCGCGCGTAGATACTTCGTCGCGACGCGTACACGTGCTATGTGTGCGCGACGACACGCCGCGTGCGCTCCGTGGACCACATCGTCAACCGGCGTTCCGGCGGCACCGATGCGCCGTCGAACCTCGGCGCGATCTGTGATACGTGCCATACGGAGAAGACGCAACGTGAGGCTTTCGCGGGCCGTCAACGCCGCAAGTATCGCGATTCTGTTGCGCATCCGTCGCGTGCTCCATAGTAAATTACGCGCCCGCGCGCGTGTTTAGTTGTATTCCTATTTACTAGTGACTGGGGGGTTAACCCCTTTAAGTATAAACATAAAACGGTGTGCATAGGCTCTCATTTCGCACCCATGTGAAAAGTCGCTTACTGTTACCGATTGTTACTGTGCGTAGTATACTGGTGGAGTGTTGAGTAACCGGCAGCTCCTCCGTCTCTAAAACGGATAGTCCAGGTTCGAATCCTGGCACTCCAGCCCACGATGAGGAGCTGATTGCTCGTGATCCGCTACGAGCGCTTCGTGCCCGATGACGTCGACGATCTCGACACTGCGCTTGAGGCGACCGAGGCCCACGTCCGCGAACACTTGCGCGACTGCGTTGGCGACGATGACGCGCACGTCCACATTCATCACGACGAGCACGACGACGGCGTCATGGTCATCGGCGCCGTCAGCGGTTCGCCGCGTGGGTACGACGCATGAGCGTCGACTTCGCCAACCGCGTCATAGCGGCCCTCCGTGCGCGAGCCGTCACGGTGCACGTGTAGCCGGGCTACGAGCACCGTGGCAACGGCCAGACGAGCGACTACCAGGGACTCATCTGGCACCACACGGCGACGCCAGCATCCGTGACACCGCCTCAGGTGCTCTGGAACGGCCGACCGGGACTCCCGGGGCCCTTGTGCAACACGTCCGGCAACGCTGACGGCTCCATCACCGTGATCGCGGCGCACCCGGCGAACCACGCAGGTGCCTCCGGCGGTAGAGCCATGGGCCCGCTGCCGGTGACGCGCGCGTTCAACAAGTTCGTGTGGGGCCACGAAATCGTGTACCCCGGCAACACGCCGATGTCCGACGCGCAATATAGGTCCGCGATTGAACTCGGCGCCGTCATCTCGCAACTGCTTCACCGGCCGAACGCCGAGTGGTGCCGGGGTCACCTGGAATCCAGTATCACCGGCAAATGGGACCCCGGTTGCGGACCCGGTAGAAGCTACGACATGGCCCGCATGCGCGCCGATGTGCTCGCACTGATGCGGGGCGCTGATGCCTCGGCAGCATCGACACCGACGTCAAAGAAGGTCAAACCCGTGATGATCGAACGAGAACTGACACACGGCAAGAATTATCTGCGGGTGCCTGCGATGGTCGGCTCCACGTCAGCGCTGTTCAAGCGAGCATTCGTGTCGATCACCGGTGAACTCGGTGGAACCATGCAGGTCGCGTTCCAAAAGAACGCACCCAACGACGGACCGCCGCCGGGCACAGGCCCTATCTGGGGTCCCACCGTGTTCCGCAATGCAAGCCGCGTGTGGCGTGAAATCCCCGACGGCACCGAGTTTCTTGACATCGACATCGATCTCAAGGGCCGCAACGGCTCAGTCGCGATCGAGTTCGAACCACGCTGACGAGAGGTCTTTACCATCATGGCTCCCGTGCCCAAGCGCACCGAACAGAAGCACGGCCATCACACCGCCGAAGACAAGCTCGTGCAGAAGGCTCCCGCCGGTGCTGAGCCCGTGTGGCACAAGCCGGACCCCGCGTGGCACCCGCGTGCGCGCGAACTGTATCGAGCCGCACGTGAATCCGGTCAGGCCCGATTCTACGAGCAGTCCGACATCGCGATCCTCTGCTACGTGTGCGACGCGTTGACGCGGTCTCTGCGAGATAACCGGTTCTCCGGTCAGTTGTTCCACTCGGTCATGTCCGCGATGAACGATCTCGCGATGTCCGAAGGCGCGCGCCGTCGCGTGAAGCTGGAACTCCAACGCGACGACGCTGACGACACGAGCGAAGTGGACGCAGCTATTGCTGAGTTGTCACATCAGCATGCGCAGGTCTCCGGTGGCTGAGATCACCTGATCACGTCCTCTGGGCACCGGGTATATGGAACGCTAGCTCGACCCGCTCCTCTAGTGGTGCTTGGCTGCTTCGGGCCCTGTGGACTGTTATCGATACCGAGTCGCGCAGGATTTGACGCCTCCGGTCTAGTGACAGCTCCGACCATTCGGACTCCAGCTCCTCGCGGCTAACGTTTCGCGTGGGAGTCTCAATGGCTACTGTCGCGGGTTCCTGTTCGATTCGGAGATCGAGCTTGGCTAAGGCCTCGTGGTACTCGGCTCTCGTGATCCTTTCTTCGAGCCAATCATCTTGAAGTTGACGCCTCAGCTCCATCAGTTTTTCACGACGCTCCGTTAAGGACGTCGTCTCGAACACGGGCTCCAGATTTGGAAAACCGACGCCGAGTTCATGGTAGGCCCCCACGAGCTTGTCAGACACTAAAGCGTCTAACTCGATAGCTTTGCAGCTAGAATGTGGGCCCGCGTGCCGTAACCTAGCCAGTTGAGCTTTCCCGAGCGTCGTGCATTCGTAGCGCATGATCACTGAGCCCTTACCGCCGTGGCCTGAGCCCTTGGCCCTCAATGGACCTCCGCATTCGCACCGTGCGGTTTTTGAGCACAACCAACGTGGGGTCGACCGACACTTGCCCGGCGGCGCGCATCGTCGAGTACCGCGCGCACGGATCGCCAGTCTTCATAGGAGATGATCGGGTCCCATGCTGCCTTCACTCCGGTGAGCTGGCCCCGCCACTGCATGAGCCCTGCGTTCCGTGGATTCCGGAGCACCTGTCCCACAGCGGCGGGGTCCAGGTGCCGTCACCCTTGTTGCCATGTGTCCGGATGCCTTGGGTGTTCCAGGAGATGGCGATCGACCGCAGGGACTCACCCCGCAAGAGCGCTCTTGCTGCCGTTCGGAGGGCGTCCGCTTCGTGGGGCTCGTGCTCGATGGCGCCGGGTTTAAATCCAAACGGGACGCTATTCCCCGGGGGAGTCCCGCCTCCATTCGAGCCTTTTTGCCCCGCAGGACCCGTTCGCTGAGCTTTTCGGTCTCACGGCGTGCCGCCGCGAAGAGGATGCGCGCAATGAAGCGGTCCTCTGCCGTCCTGATCTGGTACTTCCCGGATTTGAGAGTGTCGATTATTACGTCAGATCCCGCGAGATCATTCAGGAACTCTTCACCGTCCATAGGGTCCCGAGTGATTCGATCCGAGTCGTACGCGATGATATAGTCTATTTGACCGCTGCGGACTCCGGCTCGGAGTTCGTTGAATCGGGGGCGGTGGACTCGACCTGTCTTGGCGTCGACCTTGGTTGCACTCTTGACTTCGGAGAGCACCAGGAAGGGGCCCTTGATTTCCTGCTTTTCGGCCCAGGCCTTGCACTCCGCAAGTTGCTGGTCGACAGACCCTTTGACTGCGTCCTCTCTGACCTGTTGTTTCGACGAAGATGCACGGCAGTAGATCGCTGTGGTCACGTCGACATCCTAACCCGTGCTCGACAAGACCGGCACGCTCACCGAGGACCGGGTGGTGTTCACCCACTCCGTCGACGTCGACGGCCGTCCCGACCCCGCCCCGGCGGACGCGGCGGCGGTCGCGGTGCGTTTCCAGACCACCCCGCGCGACGGCCTCGACGACGCCATGGCCGCCGCCGACCGGGACGGGTCGGCGCTGCTGGCCCACGGCCTGCTCACCCGGGTCGAGGAGCTGCCGTTCGACCACGCCCGTCGCCGCTCCGCGGTGGTGCTGCGCGACGCGCACGACCCCGGCGAGCTGGTGATCGTGCGCGGTGACCCGGACACCGTGCTCCCCCGCTGCACCCGGGTCGCGCGCGGGTGGGCCCGTCGAGCTGACCGCGTCGCTGCGGGTCGCGGCCGCCGACGCGGTGGCCGGACACCGCGCGACCGGGCTGCGGGTCGTCGCCGTCGCCACCCGCCGGACACCCCTGCTGCGCCCGCTCGGCGCCGGTGACGACGACGACCCCGAGCGCGACCTGCTGCTGCTGGGCTTCGTCGGGATGGTCGACCCGGTGCGGGAGTCCGCGGCCCGTGCGGTGGAGCGCTTCGCCGAGCAGGGTGTCGCGGTGAAGGTCCTGACCGGCGACGACACCGCGGTCGCCGAGCAAGTGTGCGCGCGGGCCGGGATCGCCGTCACCGGGGTCCTCGACGGCGCCGCGCTGGACGGGCTCAACGACGTCGCGCTGGCCCGCGCGGTGGAGCGCACCACCTTGTTCACCCGGCTCGGACCGCTGCAGAAGGAGCGGTCGTGGGCGCGCTGCAGGCCCGCGGGCACACCGTCGGGTTCCTCGGCGACGGCCTCAACGACGTCGGCGCGCTGCGGATCGCCGACGTCGGGATCGGCGTCGACGGGCGGTGCCCGCCGCGCGGGCGGCCGCGGACATCGTGCTGGCCGACCGCAGCCCCGACGTCGTCGTCTCCGCGGTCGAGGAGGGCAGGCGGACCCTGGGCCGCGCCACCCGCTACTGACCGTGACCGCCGCGCTGAACGTCGGCAACACGCTGTCGGTGCTGGTCGCCTCCGCGGTGCTGCCGTTCCTACCGCTGCTGCCCGCGCAGCTGCTGCTGCAGGGCGTGCTGTTCGGCGTGGCCGCGCTCTCGCTGTCGTTCGACCGGGTGGAACCGGGGTGGACGGCGCGGCCCCGGCGGTGGGACACCCGCGGGATGCTCTGGTTCATGGCGGTCCTGGGGCCACTGGCCTCGGCGTTCGACCTGGTCACGTTCTGGGCGGTGTGGCGCTTCCTGGGTCTGGACACCCCGCAGGAGCAGGCGGTGTTCCAGGCCGTCTGGTTCTCCGAGGGCATGCTGTCCCAGGTCCTGGTGCTGCTCCTGCTGCGGACCAGGGCGGGACGCGCGTCGCGGCCGGTGGTGGCGACGGTGTGCGCCGTCGTGCTCGCCGGGCTCGCGGTGCCCTACACCCCGCTCGCCCCCTGTTCGGGATGGCGGCGCCGCCGCCCGCGGTGTGGCCGCTGCTGGCGGCCGTCGTGCTGCCGTTCCTGGCCTGCGTGGCCGCGATCCGGCCGCTGTACCTGCGTCACGTGCTGGGGATCGACGCCGCGGACCTCCGCCGGGAGCGCTGACCGTCGCGGGGCCGGGGACGTGCGTCCCCGGCCCCGCGGACCGGTTCGGAGCAACCCAGAGCAGCTCGGAGCGGCTCGGAGCGGCTCGGAGCGGCTCGGAGCGGCTCGGTCAGAGCAGCGAGGACCAGTAGGTCCAGAAGCGCTGCAGGATCAGCGCCGCGATCACCAGGAACCACAGCACGACCGGCACCGCGTGGTAGCCGGCGATCCGGGCGTGCAGGCGCACGCGCGCCGCCGCCGAGGGCGTCCAGGTCGCGAGCAGCGAGTACCAGAAGATCGGGATCGTCACGACCCACACGACCATGCAGTACGGGCAGAGCGCGCCGATCCGGTACAGGCTCTGGACGATCAGGTAGTGCACGAACACGACGCCGAGCGCGGACCCGACGGTCAGCCCCACCCACCACCAGCGCGGGAAGCGGGCCCCGGCCAGCAGGGCAACACCCGTCGTCACCACGACCGCGAACGCCCCGATCCCGAGCAGCGGGTTCGGGAACCCGAAGAACGCCGCCTGCGGGGTCGTCATGACCGACCCGCAGGACAGCACCGGGTTGATGCTGCACGACGGCGTGTAGCTCGGGTCCATCAGCAGTTCGATGCGCTCGACGGTCAGTGTGAACGCCGAGACCAACCCCAGCACGCCGCCGACGACGAGCAGCCACGGCAGGAACCGCGGCACCGGCCCCGGCACGGCCGGGGCGTCGGGGGTGACGCGGGAGAACTCCTCGGTCCGTGCCGCGGAGGGCGCCGCCGGGACGCTCATCGGTTCACCGCGGCGTCGAGGGCGTCGGTGATGTCCTGCACCGAGCGGAGCTGCACCTTCTCGCCGTTGACGAAGATCGTCGGGGTGCCCTCGACGCCCGCGGCGGTCCCGGCGTCCTTGTCGGCCTGGATCTTCGCGGCGGTCGCCGGGTCGGCGATCGCGGCGGCGTAGGCGTTCAGGTCGAGGCCGAGGTCCTGGGCGTAGCCGCGGAACACCGTCGCCGCGTCCGGGGACTCGGACCAGTCGCGCTGGGTCTGGAACAGCCGCTCGTACATCGGGTGGAACGCGCCCTGGGCGCGGGCGGCCTCACCGGCGAGCGCGGCGGCCTCGGCGTTCTGGTGCATCGGCAGCGGGAAGTTGCGGAACACGAACTGCACGCGGTCGCCGTACTGCGCCACCAGCTGGTCCATGATCGGCTGGACCTGGCCGCAGGCGGGGCACTGGAAGTCGGCGAACTCGACCAGGGTGGCCGAGGCGTTCGGGGCGTCGTTGAGGCGGGCGGCGTCGGCGGTGACGAGGCTGTCGGGCGTGCCGGCGGCGGCGCCGGTCTCCGGGGCGTCGGGGCGCGTCGCGAACAGCAGGGCGGCCACGATCAGCGCGAACGCGCCGAGGGCGGCCAGGGAGATCTTCACGTTGCGGGTCATCGGGAGTCTTCCTCCACGGGGCCCGGCACGGTGGCCGGATCGGAACGGGTGCGGGGACACGGTGGCGGGGTGACCGCACGCCTCAGTTGCGGTCCACGCAGAGGTGCTCCACCGGCGACGGCGCGCACAGGGTCCGTTCCGGTGCGGTGGGTGGCGCGACGCCCGCGTGCCCGGAGGGCAGGACGGAGACGACGGTGACCGGGACCAGCGTGGGGACCGGCACGTCGTCGTCGCGGCGGGGGGCCTGCTCGCAGTCCCCCGGGTGCAGCAGCGTGAGCGGGTGCTGCGAGCAGTCCGAGCCGACGACGACCGCCGGCGCGGCGCCGTGGCCGCCCGAGGCGGTGGCGACGGCGGGTCCCGCGCAGAGCACCAGGGCCAGGACCAGCAACGTCAGCGGGGCGAGGACGCGCACGTGCCTCACCCCACCTCTCCGCTCCGGCCACGGCCGGACGCCTCCGGCAGCGTCGGTGACGATACCGAGGGGCGCTCGCCGCCCCGGCGCTCCCCCACGGCCCCGCGCGGGCGGTGACCGGCCACAGCGCCGGGACGCCCGGTCATCGGTCCGCTACGTTCGGTGCGTGAGCTTTCCCGAGCCCGGCGCGGTGTGGCGCCCCGCCGCGACCACCGAGCGCGCCGTGACCTCCCCGACCGGCTCGTGGACCCGGTTCGCCGCGCCCGGCACGGAGGTCGGTGGCGGGTTCGGTCTGTTCGAGTCGTGGGTCCCGGCGGACTCCCCCGGTGCGCTGCCGCACCTGCACACCGGGTTCACCGAGAGCTTCTACGTCCTCGACGGCGCACTGCGGGTCATGACCGGCGAGACCTGGACCGAGGCCGGGCCGGGTGACCTGGTGCACGTCCCGCACCGGGGCGTGCACGCGTTCCGCACCGGCCCGGACAGCGACGCGCGGTTCCTCATCCTGTTCGTGCCCGGCGCGCCGCGGGAACGCTACTTCCGGGGGCTGGCGGAGTTCGCCGCACGGGCGACACCGCCGTCGCCGGAGGAGGTCGACGCGTTCGCGCTGACCTGCGACCAGGTCAACCTGCGCGACCACCCGGGCTTCTGAGCGGGGCGGCCGGGGCTCAGCTGACCAGACCCGCCCGGAACGCCAGCGCGACGAGCTGGACGCGGTCACGCGACTGCGTCTTGGCGAGCAGGTGCCCGATGTGGGTCTTCACCGTCGCCTCGGAGACGACGAGGTCGGCCCGGATCTCGGCGTTCGACCGGCCGTTGCCGACGAGGACGAGCACCTCCCGCTCCCGCGGGGTCAGCTCGGCGAGCGCGGCGACGGCGTCCACCGACGGCTCCGCGGCGGCCGGCTCGGGCGCGGTGAGCAGGGGCCGGGTGGCGCGCAGCAGCCGGCGGGTGGAGACCGGGTCGACGACCGAGTCGCCGCGGTGCACGGTGCGGACGGCCTCGATGAGGTCCTGCGGGGACACGTCCTTGAGCAGGAAGCCGCTGGCACCGGCGGCGATGGCCTCGGTGACGGACTCGTCGAGGTCGAAGGTGGTCAGCACCAGGACCCGCACCCCGGGGTGCTCGGCGACGACCCGGCGGGTGGCGGCGATGCCGTCGAGGCGGGGCATCCGCACGTCCATCAGCACGACGTCGACCTCGGTGCGGTCCAGCTCGGCGAGTGCGGCCTCGCCGTTGCCGGCCTGGGCGACGACGGCGAGGTCGTCGCAGGAGTCGAGCACCATCGCGAAGCCGGTGCGGACCAGCTCCTGGTCGTCGACGAGCATCAGTCGTACGGGGTTCACCGTTCTCCTCGGGCCGGGGGTGTCAGGGGCAGACGCAGCCGGACCGTCCAGCCGCCGTCGGCGCGCGGTCCGGCCTCGACCGAGCCGCCGTGCAGGGCGGCGCGCTCCCGCATGCCGGTCAGGCCGTGCCCGCCGCGCGGCGGGGTGGGGACGGGTCCGCGGGCGCCCTCGTCGTGGACGCGCACGGTCAGCTCGTCGGGGGTCCACCGCAGCTCGACGTGGGTGGGCACGCCGGTCCCCGCGTGCTTGATGACGTTGGTCAGCGACTCCTGCACGATCCGGTAGACGGTCAGGCCGGGCCCGGTCGGGAGCTCCCGCGGGGTGCCGACGGTCCGCAGGTCGACCGGCAGCCCGCCGGTGCGGACCTGCTCGACGAGTGCGGGGACGTCGCCGACGCCGGGCTGCGGACGCGCCGGGTCGGTGTCGGTGCCGTCGTCCGGGCCGGTGTCGCGCAGCATCGACAGCAGACCGCGGACGTCGGACAGCGCGGAACGGCCGGTCGTCGCGATGCCGACGAGCACCTCGACGGCCTTCGCCGGGTCGCGCTGCGCGGCGAACTGGCCGCCGTCGGCCTGGGCGATGATCCCGGACAGCGAGTGGGCGACGACGTCGTGCACCTCGCGGGAGATCCGCGACCGCTCGGCCAGCAGCTCGAGGCGGACCTCCTGGCGGCGGCTCTCCTCCAGCAGCCGGTTGCGTTCGCGCAGGTCGAGGGTGCGGCGGTGGGCGGCGCGGCGCAGCGACCCGAGCAGCCACACCAGCAGCGGGACCGTCGCCATCGCCCCGATCAGGGCCAGCGCCACCAGCGGCGTCATGTCCGGGGAGGCGAACAGGAACGCCGGGCCGCGGGCCACGAACGGTCCGAGCACCCCCACCATGAGCACGACCAGCGCCAGCCAGCCCGCCCAGCGGGGCCCGTAGGCCACGGCCGAGTACCCCATGACCAGCGACGGCAGCAGGAACGCGGCCATCGTGCCGGGCAGCCCGAAGGTACAGACCAGCGCGACGACCGCGGTCGCGATCGCGGCCGGCATCGGGTACACCCGGCGCAGCGGGACGGGCAGCGACGCCAGCACGGAGACGACCAGCGCCTCGATCCGCATGTCCGAGCGGACGCCCTTGCCCTCCAGCGTCCAGCTGACCGCGACCCAGATGAGCAGGGCGGCCAGCACGGCGTCGACGACGACGGGGTTGCGCCGGCCGAGTGCCACCGCACGTTCGACGAGGGTCGGGGCCTCCGAGGGCGACGAGCGCAGCGCGGGCAGCCGGCGCACGGCGTCCCGCAGCCGTGTCGCGGTGCTCATCGCGTCTCCTCCCGGCCGGGACGGGCCTGTGGCACCTGTCGCGCCGGCCGCGCAGGCCCCGTGGTCGATGATGTCCGATACCCGATCGTGTCGGCCGCCCGGCCCGCCGTCGTGCTGTCCATGTCCCCAGCCTCGCGCGGGGCGGCCGCGCGAGGCATCGGAGCGGGGTCCGATCCCCGGTCTCCGACCGTGGGCGGAGACCCGGCCGCGCGGACGGAGACGCCGTGCACCAGTGCCTCCAGCGGACCGCGCCCGACGAGCCGGCGCCAGGTCCACGCTGTGACCACCGCCAGGCCCGCGACCAGCGCCGTCGCCGCCCACGGCGCGTCCTGCGGCCACCCGCCGAGTGCGACGAGCAGCGCGATGTGCCCGGCGTACAGGGTCAGCGCGAGCGCGCCGGTCGCGGTGAGCGGGTCGAGCAGCCGTCCCCCGTACCGCGCGGCGAGCAGGCACAGGCCGAGCACCGCGACGGCGACCCCGGCCGCCCCGACGACGTCGAACGGGCTGCCGCTGTGCGGGGTCGCGGCGAGCAGCCAGGCGGGTGTGGTGGTGGCGACCGTGCCCAGGGCGGTACCGCCGAGCAGCTGCAACGCGAGCTCGGCCGGGACGCCGAGCCGGTCGGCGACGGGCGCGACCGACGCCAGGAGCGCGTCGCGCCCACCCAGGACGTCCAGCGCCAGCCAGGACCCGCCGTAGCCGAGCACCGCGCCGGCGGCCCCGCCGGCGACCAGCCGGGTGGCCGCGGTGCGCAGGTCGAGCCGGCCGAGCGCCATCCCGAGCAGCAGGAACGGCATCCAGGTCAGGACGGGGTAGGCGCCGCTGAGCAGCACCGTGTCGAGCGCGTGGAGCAGGCCGGCGGGCGAGGTGAGGTCGGACAGCTGCGCGGTCGCGCCGAGCACCGTCCGGCCGTCGGCGTCGGGGGTGGACCCGAGCCGGGCACGCAGCACCCAGGACAGCAGCGGCCCGGCGACGGCCCAGACCGCGGCGGCGACCGCGAGCGCCCGGGCCGGCGCGAACAGCACCGGCAGGAGCAGCCAGAACAGCACCCGTAGACGACGAGGATGACCATCGGTCCACTGCTGATCTCGGCCAGGAGCAGCCCGAGGACCACCAGCAGCAGTCCCCGCACCGCGATCCGGCGGCGCAGCCACGCCCGGTTCCGCGCGGTCGGCGCGGCGAGGACGGGCGCGGCCATCAGGGTCAGCGACACCCCGCCGAGCACCGCGAACAACACCGCGGCGCGCCCGGTGACCGCCTGCACCAGCCAGCTCGACCCCGCGGCGACGGCGACGTGCGCGACGATCATGCCGAGGACCGCGAGACCGCGGGCGGCGTCGAGGCCGGCCACCCGTGCCCGTCCGGCCCGGTGCCGGCCGCGCGGCCACGACCCGCTGTCCGGTCGGGCGGGCGGCGCCTGGGGTGCGCCGGGGATCCGGTCTGTCGTGCTCATGCTGCAACGGTGCGGGCCCGGGCCGGTCCGGCGCGTCGGAGCGGGGAACGATCTGCGCCGTCCGACCACGGTCGTACGGTCGCTCCCCATGAGCGATCCCTTCGCGGTGATGGTCGGCGACGAGCGGACCCAGCTGACGGCGTTCGTCGAGGAGTACCGGACGCTGATCGCCGGCCTTCTCGACGGGCTGACCGAGGAGCAGGCGCGACGGCGGCTGGTCCCGGCGGCGACGACGCTGCTGGGGCTGGTCCGGCACGCCGCGTTCATGGAGACGGTGTGGTTCGGCATCGGGGTCCACGGCGCGACGCGCGCGGAGCTCGGCATTCCCGAGACCGTGGAGGAGTCGTTCCTGCCCCGCGACGACGAGACCATCGGCTCGGTCCGGGACCACTACCTGCGGGTGTGCGAGCGTTCCCGGGACGCCGTGGCCGGGCTGGCGCTCGACGACACCGTGACCGGACGCGGGTACCCGATCACGGTCCGCTGGCTGCTGCTGCAGGTCCTGCGGGAGCTGGCCCACCACTGCGGGCACGCCGACATCCTGCGGGAACAGATCCTGGCGGCGGGCTGAGTCGCCCGCCGCCGCCACGTCCGTCGGTCCCCGGGCGGGTCAGGCCCCGGGGCCGGCCGGGGCCGTCGGTGCGGTGCCGCCACCCGCAGCGCCGCCTCCTGCAGCGCCGCCTCCTTCAGGGCCGCCTCCTGCAGGGCCGCCGCTTGCGGTGCCGGCCGCCGGCGGGTGTCCGGTCGACGGGCCGCCGGTGCCAGGGCCGGATCCGGTGCCGGTCGCGTCCGGGGCCCCGTTCCCGGTCCCCGTGCCGGATCCCGTCCCTGCTCCCGGTCCCGGGCCCGACGCGGGCCCGGCTCCCGCCGGGGGCGCCGGGGCCGGTGCGGCTCCGGTACCGGAGGGCTGTCCCGTGCCAGTGCCGCCGGAGCCCGACGGGGTCGTGCCGGCGCCGGGCGTGCCGGGCCCGGCCGGGCTCGTGCCGCCGGGGGGGTGCCGGGTGTCCCCGGGGTCGTCCCCCCGGCGGGCGCGCCCGGAGCCGCCGGACCGGTCCCGCCCGGAGCCGGGGCAGCCGGTGCCACCCGGCCACCCGCCGCCGGTCCGCCCGGAGCCGGCGGAGCGGAGGGTGCCGCCGGTGCGCGGCCGCCACCCGGTGCCGGGCTCGGTGCCGGGCGCTGTGCCGCGCTCGATGCCGGGAGCTGTGTCGCGGGGCCGCCCCGCCGCTCGTCCGGGCCCGCGGCCGGGTCCGGGCGGGACGCGCGGGCGGGATCCGGGTCGGCCCGGTACCGCTCCGGCGAGGCGGCCCGGTCAGGCGCCCCGTCACCGGAGGAGACCCCGGGCATCGGGACCAGGGGTCCCGGCCCCCGGGGAGACCCGCGGTCACCCCGTCCGGGCGGGTCACCGCCGTCGGGTCGGTCGCGCCGGGCCAGCCTGCGCCGTCGCTCTGCTCCGACACCAGCGCGACCGCGCCCGCGGCCGCACCGGCGGCCGCCAGCAGGGACCCGACCAGCACCGCTGCCGTGAGCCGGGGGGCGTCGCGCGCGGCCCGACCGCGGGGACACCGGGCAGGGTCGGGTGCGGGCCGGTCGGCGGTGGCAGCGAGCGGGCGCCGTCGGGCGGTGGGACGGGCGGCGCTCCGGGCACGCTCGGCCCGGCGATGCCCGGCGCAGCGGCAGCGGGCGCCGTGGATCCCGGTCCCGCGGCAGCCGTCGACGCAGCGGCCGTCGCCCCAGCAACCGTCGCCCCAGCAGGGGTCGACGCAGCCGGGGTCGACGCAGCAGCGGTCGCCTCGACGGAGGCGGGTGCAGCGGAGGCCGGGCCCGGCTCTGCGGTGCTCTCCCGATCACGGTCGGCCGTGCCGGAATCCGGCGCAGCGCCCGTCGCGGCGGGCACCTCGGCGGTGAGCACCGGATCCGCGGTCGCGGGGTCGTCGGAGGACGGTGCGGCGGCCTCCGGCACCACACGGGGCGGCGTCACGCCGGCCCCGAACGCCTCGATGCCCGGAGGACCAGGCTCGTCCGCGGGCGGGGCGACGAGCGGCGCCACCCCCAGGAAGGGCGACGTCGGCCGCAGCGGGGGCCGTGGAGGCGGCGGGGGAAGGGCCGGCGCACCGGCCGGTCCACTCGGTCACCGGCGACGGGGTCGGCGCCGGTGTCTGGACGCCGCACCGCCCTGCGTCGTCCGCGACCTCACCATCGGTGTGGTCGGCGTCCTCCTGCCTCGACACGAGGTCCCCTCTCCGCACGGCGTTCACGCGATTGTCGAGCCCACGGACACCGCACTCCAGGTGCCGCGACGACCGTGCACCCGTTCGGGATCGCCGACCGCACGGCCGAGTGACCCCACGGACGGTCTGGCACGCTCGCTGTCACACAAAGTGACGGAAGAACGAGTCTTTTCATCGAACACCCCTCCGAGGTGCGCGTTGATCCCGATAACGAGTACGCTCCGTTACTAGCGGGTGGGCCGTTCGAGTGATCACGGCTCGTTCGCGGAGTACGGAGGGGTCGGGTTGTCCATGACCGAGCGGAGGGTGACCGTCCCGGCACCGCGGTGCCGGACGGTCGACGACGACCCCCCTGCGCGAGGACCTGCGCGCCCGTCACGACCGCGCCGCCACCGACGTGCGCACCGCGGGACGTCGGGGCGACATGCCCGCGCTGCTGGACGCCACCCGTCGCGTACAGCGGGTCCTCACCGCCGCCGGTCGCGACCTGGGTCGGACGACCCCGACACGCTCGTCGCCGAGGGGACCCTCGCCGTCGC
>NZ_JAHLJA010000066.1:0-23396 GCF_020496245.1 Pseudonocardia sp. ICBG601
CTCCGACCAGGGGAAACAGGCCAGGAACGACTCACTGCGGCGCAAAATACACTTTACCCTGCAGGCTAAGCTTGAGATTTATTTAGAAAAGTTCAGCAGCTCGCCGCTAACTGACACACCTGAACGCCTAGAGAGTAGTAGAATCCCACATGAAATATTTCGGACTTAAGCTCACAATTACCCTTATTTTGATCATTAGCACATTGTCAGGATTTCTAATAACCAAAGAGCTAGACAATAACGAAGTTTCTCTCGACAGCGCACTAGTAGAGATATTTGACGACCGAAATAATGTTGCATGGCCTCAGGTCGTAACAGTCTTAGAAGCTGTTGCTAGGCAATACCACGTCAATATTATTCGAGTTGATGAGAGCTTTTACAATGGGGATCGACTTCGTAATGTTCATGTCATGCCCAGTGAGGCCGGAGCAGAACAAGCGAAATGGGCACAAGACTATTTAGCGCCATTTGGGCAATCCCCTAAGGCGGACCTGGCCGTCAATCTTTTCGAGACAGAAAATGTCCTAGACCCTCGGGCTGGTTATCAAGTTATTGGGTCAGATGATGCAGCATCAGATCTAATGTCACGACTTGAAGAGTTAGGCTTGTTCGGCACGCAGAGCCCATCGCATCCACTATGGCTAGCGGTCATAAGCTACACGTTAAACTCAATAGAGTTATTCAGTTCATTACTCGCTGGACTGGCCGCTCTAACTGTGGGTTCGGTGCTACTTAATGTTAAAAGATATGCCATATGGCGCCTGCATGGAATAACACTACCGGGGATAGTCTATCGAGATATGCGCGTTTTAGCCAAGTTCTTAATACTTACTTTATTTTTGTTTGCAGTACTCAGCTCTGCATTTTTATTTTGGTATAATAAATGGAACCAGATTTACACATTTATTCGCCTTTCTGTATTTATTGGCGCATTAATATTTGCTGTTCAGATAACGGTCTACTGCATGGTGGTGGTCATTGCTAGCTCCGCCTCAGTGACAAGCGCTCTGAAAGGAAAAATTAACTTAAGTTGGGCAATAATAACGCTATACCCACTAAGGATTTGTACCATTTTACTCACTGTGACTGCTTTGCTTGGAGTATTCGATAGTTATACAGGAATGTCAAACAGAAATAGTGCTCTACCATACATTCCGGAGATGGAAGGATTAGCCAATATTACATTTTCTGGATACCGAACAGAGAAAGAGAGTAATCGCGACTTTGAAAAAACTGGAAAATGGCTGCGGGAATTAGACAATCAGGGCCGGATTATTATCGTAAAACGAGGACTTCTTGAGAATGGGCTTTCAGTATCGACTCCATCGGGCGGTACAGAAATAATTCACGTAAATGATACATTTCTAGCCAAGAATCCGATCTTCACTCAGGATAAAATCCGCATTGGCTCAACGCCAAAGGATACAATTAATGTAGTTATTCCCGAGCGTCTAGCCCCTCATACTGAGGAAATTTTAAATATGGTTTCAAAATGGTTTACTCCTGAAGCATTACCCGACGGGGTGCCTGTGCCACATATTCAACAGCTAGTGTCGGCAAATGGTCAAAATATATTTGCTTACGCTAGCAATAATAGCGACCTTGACAGTCCCGCCGCAAATCGGCCAATAATTCAAGATCCAGTAGTAATCGCGCTCCCCAATGGCTCGCCGTTAATCTTCGATGAAAGCTTGGCTGCACATGCTAGCTATAATGGCATAGTGCTGCTTTCGCGTGATATAATTTTTTCGAAAGAGAAAGGGCTCTTTACAGGCAATATTCTAGGGATGATCCCACTTCAGGGACTGCTTGGCGACAACTACCTAGCAGAAGTTAA
The DNA here is from genome assembly GCF_020496245.1 of Pseudonocardia sp. ICBG601. Taxonomy (NCBI): domain Bacteria; kingdom Bacillati; phylum Actinomycetota; class Actinomycetes; order Pseudonocardiales; family Pseudonocardiaceae; genus Pseudonocardia; species Pseudonocardia sp. ICBG601. The sequence goes on from NZ_JAHLJA010000066.1 coordinate 1,838, forward strand.
TCAATTCGTTTCCAGGGGAACAGCCCTAGGGCTGTCAATCGTGGCTTCACTTCTAGCTACAGCCACATACTACTTAACATATACGCGGAGAAGTAGCTCCACTATTCTCGTAGAACACATCCTTGGTCGAACTTTTTGGAGAACGCACTGGCGCATGCTTACTTGTGAAGTTGTTATTATCCCCCTAGGTATCTTGTCCTGGACATATCTAGACAACTTGAATCGGGGTCATAAAGTTGCCGAGTATCTCAACGCTAGTATTCCTCCACCCCCATCAGCTCTAGCTCCTGACTGGTGGCGGTTGATTCCCATGATGAGCACATCCGGAGTGATGACCGTACTGTTCATTGCACTTCTGTACGCTGCACATCGTCGCATGGTTGCAGCTAGAACCATCCCTTTATTTTATAGCAAGGAGTGGATTAGATAATGATTCGTGTTGAGGGTTTGAGAAAAGTTCTCGGCCCTAGGACCCTGTGGTCTGATTTTAGTATGTCTATTGATGACGGGTGCATCGCGGCAATTTCTGGATTGAGCGGCTCAGGCAAGACAACACTACTCAACTGTCTTGGCCTCCTTCAGCAGCCAACTAGCGGGCGAATTGTATACGGTGGTGAGATCGACGCGACTAAACTCGGATATCGAGCCAGACTAAAGTATCGACGCCACAACATTGGCTATCTACTGCAGACCCCTGCGCTAGTGGAGAACGAGACTGTATCGAAAAATCTTCGGTTGGTGCGCACCAGACGGCAAGGGGGTCTAAAATCCGAAGAGGAAGTCCTTGAACGTGTAGGTCTGGCGGGCATACAGAAGGAGAAAATCTACCACCTCAGCGGAGGAGAACAGCAACGGATAGCTCTCGCTCAGCTGCTAATAAAAAATCCTTCAATTGTACTCCTTGATGAACCAACATCAGCACTCGACAACGATAACACTCATATGGTTATCGACGTCATGAATGAACTCAGTGCGGGTGGCGCATCAATTATTGCGGCAACGCACAGCAATCAGATCCGGGCCTGCGCAGACATCGAATATGAAATGCCCCTCAATTCGCGAAATCATAGAATTTGATTTCAATACTGCCTCAGCAGTGCCAATACAATCACGGATTGATTACTTTTGGAGGGCGCGGGGAACTACGGGGCTTGAGACAGTGAGCCTTTTCAACCTGACGTTTGTGCTGGTCAGGTGGTTGTGATCATGAGGGTCTGGATCGCTGTGACGAGCTGGCCGGCTTGTGAGGGGCTGGAGCGAATCTTGCGGAGCGCGAGCACGAGCAGGGCCTGGCGGGCCGGGGTCAGTCGACGCCACCGGGTCCCGATCCGGCGACGGTGCCCGCGCAGCAGCCCGGCCAGGACACGAACCGTGCGGGTGGACATCCAGGGCCCCGGCAAAGTCGCTAGATGATCTTGTAGGTGGTCAGTGGTCGATGGGGGTCGCGGGCGTGGTGGCGGAGTGCTGCGGCGATGTTGCTGACGCCGTGCAGGCGTAGCGCGGTGATCGCGAGGTTCCGCAACGCCGACATGACCTGCGGGGCGTGACCGGTGTGGGCGGTGGCGCGGTCTTCGTCGAAGCAGACATCACGGACCCAGTGCAGGCGATTCTCGATCGACCAGTGCCCACGGATCCAGCGGGCGAGCAGTCCTGGATCGGCGTCGGTGCTGGTCAGGCTGGTGATCGCGTAGGCGGTCTCGGTTCTCCACTTCCCGCCAGGCCGCAGTGGGCGACGCCGGCGCACCAGCTTGATCGCCTGGGATGCGTGGGGGAAGAACTCTGCGCCCAGGTCGGGACAGGGGTGCAGGCTGACCACGCTGATCGTGCGGGTCTCGACGCGGCCGTGCCCACGCCCGCGTTGACGATCAGCGACGCCGATCTGGGTCCAGGGCAGCGCCCGTACCCGTGCCAGCAGCGTGGGCTGGTTCGCTTTGATCGTCATCAGGTAGTGCCCGCCGCGGCGGTGTAGGTAGTCGGCGTGGGCTCGCTGGGTGTGCAGAGCGTCCGCGGTGACCAGTACATCGTCGAGGTCGAGGGGGTCGAGCAGCGCGGTGAACGCGGTGATCTCGCTGCCCTTCTCTGCGACCTGAACCTGGCCGAGCACGCCACCGCTGGTCTGGTCGAGCACCGACACCAGACCTGACTTTGGTCACCCGAGCCTGGTTTCGCAGCTTGTACTGCGCTGAGCTGCGGTGATGTGTTTGCGCGGGAGCGGTGTGAGGCACTAATTCGGTGCTCTACGCTCGGTCAGGTGGCGTGGGTGAGGCGGGTACGGACGGCCTCCGGGGCGACCGCGGTCCAGATCGCCGAGTCCGTGCAGGGCCATCGACGGATCGTGGCCCATGTCGGGTCAGCGCACACCGAGGCCGAGCTGGGCCTGCTGGTCGAGCAGGCCCGTGGGCTGATCGACGACGCTGCACAGCAGGCCCTGGATCTGGGCGTCGCGCCGTCACCCCGGCGGGCCGAGCTGATCGCGCCCACCGCGGCCGGCGGTGCCACGCAGGAGGGGCTGTTCGGCCAGATGCCGCGGCGCGCCCCGAGCACCACAACCCGGCGGGTGGGTGCGCCGCAGGTGATCACGACCGGGTCGCGGGTGCTGTTCGACATCCTCGCCGAGGTCTACGCGGGCCTCGGGTTCGCAGAGGTCGCTGATGACACGTTCCGCGACCTGGTGATCGCCCGGATCGTCGAGCCCACGTCCATCCTGGACACCGGTCGGGTGCTGGCCGGTCTGGGCGTCACCGCGGCGAGCGAAAAGACGATGCGCCGCACCCTGCTGCGCTGCACCGGGCGCAGCTACCGCGACGAGATCGCGAGGGCCTGCTTCACCCACGCCCGTGGCAGTGGGGATGTGTCGTTGTGTCTCTACGACGTCACCACCCTCTACTTCGAGGCGGAGAAGGAGGACGACCTGCGCAAGGTCGGGTTCTCCAAGGAACGCCGGGTCGACCCGCAGGTCGTCGTCGGGCTGCTGGTCGATCGCGCAGGGTTCCCCCTCGAGATCGGCTGTTTCGAGGGCAACAAGACCGAGACCGCGACGATCCTGCCGATCATCGAGGCCTTCCGGGCCCGACACCAGCTGCCGGTCGAGCCGGGCGGGATGGTCGTGGTCGCCGACGCAGGGATGCTCTCGGCCGCGAACCTGCGCGACCTCGACGAGGCCGGCCTGCGGTTCATCGTCGGCTCCCGACTCACCAAGGCCCCGGTTGACCTGGAGTCGCACTTCCACTGGCACGGCGACGCCTTCGTCGACGGGCAGATCATCGACACCCTCACACCACGCGACCGCCGCACCGGGCGCAGCGAGAACAGCCCGAAGGTCAAGGCCGAGCCCGTCTGGAACCCCAACCAGCATCCGGGATCCTGGCGGGCGGTCTGGGCCTACTCCACGAAGCGGGCCGTCCGGGACCGGCGCACGTTGACCCTGCAGGAGAACCGGGCCCGCGAGGTCATCGCCGGCGAGAAGCCCGCGCGCACACCGCGGTTCGTCAAGGTCACCAACGGCTCCCGCGCCCTGGACGAGGCCTCCTTGGCTCGGGCATACCGGTTGGTCGGGTTGAAGGGCTACGTGACCAACATCCCGGCCGGCGGCGCAGCGGCCGGGGAGATCATCGGCGACTACCACGACCTCTGGCACGTCGAGCAGTCCTTCCGGATGAGCAAAACCGACCTACGCGCCCGCCCGATGTTCCACCACCAACGCCAGTCCATCGAAGCGCACCTGACCATCGTGTTCACCGCCCTCGCAGTCGCCCGCGAGATCCAGAACCGCACCGGGCTCACCATCCGCAACGTCGTCCGCCAGCTCCGACCACTGCGCTCGGCCACCATCGCCATCAACGGCACCCAGCAGACCTTCCCGCCCGCCGTCCCCGCCGACAAACAGGCCCTCCTCGACGCGCTCCGTCAGCCCGCGGCGAAGCACTAAGACAAGTGACCGAAGTCAGGACCAGTACATCGTCGAGGTCGAGGGGGTCGAGCAGCGCGGTGAACGCGGTGATCTCGCTGCCCTTCTCTGCGACCTGAACCTGGCCGAGCACGCCACCGCTGGTCTGGTCGAGCACCGACACCAGATGCGGGAGCCAGACCCTGCCGTCGGCGGCACGGACGCGGGCGCCGCGCAGGGTCTTGCCGTCCAAGGCCAGCACGCGGCGCTGTTCTCGCCGGGGTGTGCCCTCCGGGGCCGGCTGGGCGCTGAGCTGGGGCAACACCCAGGACTGCAACGCCGCCTCCAGCGCCGAGGCGTCGACCCGTTGCAGGACCCGGCGGATGGTCGACTCGTGCGGAGCGACCGCGCCCACCCCGAGCACGTCCAGCACGGCGCGGCCGACGTCATGGGCGTACTCGGCGATCGCGGTGAACGACCGGGCCCCCGCCAACACCGCGCACGCCCCCAGTAGCAACACCGCGAGGACACCGTGGCGGACACCGCGTGGTTTCCGCGGGTCCGGCACTCGCGACAGGGCCTCCACCAGCGACAACCCCGCCGCCTCACCGACCGGCGCGGCTCTCCCCGCGTCAGGACCGACCTCCAGGCCTTCCAGAGCAGCAACGATCGGAGACACTGACACTGCGGACACAGGCTTCCTGACGTGAGCAAGGATTCGACACCCTCATGATCACGCCAAGCCTGTGTCCGCACCCACCCCCACCCCCCAGGGCCCCGGCAAAGTCGCGATAGGCGGCGGTAGTCGCCCCACGCGGCCTTCTGATTGCCGCGCTGCACCTGCCCGGGACCAGCTATAGCGCCGAGCGGCGGCGCAGCTGCGCCGCTTGTCACGGCTCGCCACAAGATCATCTAACGACTTTGCCGGGGCCCTGGGTGGACATCGACATCCCGGATGGGTAGGACAACACGCGGGGCTCCTGGTCAGACGGTTACTCGACACCTATCCGTCTACCAGGAGCCCCACCCACCTCAGGGCAAGCCACGCGCCTCAAGCTCCTGACCAGCGAAAACAGGTCGGGAAAGGCTCAGTCGTCGTTATGCAAGAACCACAGACCTGGTACGGCGGTCCATGACCAGCAGGGCAGCAGGGTTCCGTCGATGATGTACTGCCGATCGGCACGAAGCTCCTCCGCCGTCGGAACGACACTCCGCAGTGCCTGCGCCAGCAACGGTGTCACCCCCGCGATCGCTCGACTGACCGTCGACTGCGACACCCCGTAGGTTTCCGCCAACTCCCACTGCACACGATTCCCGCGCAGATACGCCAACGTGATCACCACCGACCAGAACAATCCCAGAATCGGCGGCCAAGGCCGTCGCAGGCCAGTCGCGTTCCGCTGATCCTGCTCATGCACCAGAGCGGCAAGATCCTGAATCTCATCACGCCGAAAGCCAGTGGTATAGTACATACTGCGACAACCCGTTCATCTTGGATTGATTCGGCAAATTAATCTTCGCGATGGACGGGCTGTCGCCCAACCCGACACGCCGGGCTAAATCGTTATTTCACGGGCCCTGAATAAGCCTCTATGTCTCGGAGGCGAAGAAAGAAGGTTTCAGGTAAAGGGCTCAAGAGGAATTCTTTGGGATAGCGTTACTTTGTGCGCCTTGCCACACCTTGTGCACGCCATTAGTCTTCTTCGCACGGCTAGGCTAGCTTGGCTTAAAGTTAGTGGAGCCTACGAGAAGAGTTTGCCGTGCCTTTATCGTCGCCTGTTCGTCAGGCTGTGGTCGTAGCTACTGCTGCAGCTCTCGCTGTGGGAGTGGCCGTGTCAGCGGAGGCAGCGGACGTTGTGCCGCCTGCTGATCCTGTCCCGGTGGCTGATGCACCGCTCGTTCCCTCGCCTTTGGGCGAGCGTGTCTCGACGCCTGAGCCTGCGGCGTCAGTCCTAGGGGAGCCTTTTGAGACTGTTGCCCCCGAGTCTGAGTTGTCATCGCCTGACGGTAGCGAGATTGCAGCCAGCGACTCGGAGGCTCTCACATATCTGCTGAATTGTCGGCCAGGGCTGTGGGCTGACACGCCCCACATTTCAAGTGATGGCTCCGGGCAGCTATCCAGTCACGGAACCTGGACATCAGGGAGGTGTCGCGATAAGCGCGGAACAATTGCTATCCACCTCCAGGCCTATTTCAGTGATCACATCTGGAGGTCGCGGGGGATTATGGGGTTTGCAACAGTTCGCCCCGGAGGTGGAGGAGGCAAGCGTGCGACCGCACGAGTTCACTGCATGGCCCCTAAGCGGGTTTCCTGGAAGGCATGGGCAGTCATTCACACCCCGAGTGGTGGCACAGCCTCTAAGTACTCTAATGGAACCACACTTAGCTGCGCAGATGGCTGATGCAGGCAACTTTAGCGCTGTAAAGATAGGCAACTTTATCGTCCACGTATACTATAGGGGTGGCTCTCCACCCGAAACAGTATTCGTAGAAATAGTTGAATACGCACGCACTGAAGATTTGCGCACCATTCAAGTCAGGAAGCATGGCTGGGCTCAATCAGTAGGGCGTCAATCAATGGCACTGGAGTTAATGGAACTAAAGCAGGGCGCCATAAACCATCTATTACCTGACGATACAGAGAAGACCGGAGAAGCTCAAGCATGGGAAATGATTCAGCGCAGACTAAGGCAGCATGACATTGACGTTACAGTTGAGGAATTAAAGAAGATCCCAGTTGTTGTCAATATTGATAAAGAGCTGAAAAGTTTAATCGTTAAATTTCGGGCCGGCTGACAGGGTTGTTAGTGCATGAGGCGAGGCGGGAGAAGTTGTGTTGGAGTGCTCAGTTGGTGACGCGCTTAATTATTCTAGCAACGGATAATTAACCTCATATGTCCACTGAAGTTCAAACATTGATTGTTCAAGTCTCTTATGCTGGTGGTGTTCCAGGCTGGACGCTGCACTTTGTTATCGTCGAATACGCAAGGATTGGAGATTATCGCACGATACAAGTTCGGAAGCATGGTTGGTCGCAAACTACTGGTGGCAAATCATCTAGTGCTGCGCTCTCATCTTTGACCAGGCTGGAACTGCGAGAGGACGCTATCGATTTTCTTTTGCCTGATGATGCAGAAAGGACGGGGGAGGCTCAAGACTGGGAAACGATTCGCCAGAAGCTTAAGCGATATGGTGTTGATGTTTCCGTTGAACGATTGAGGGAGGTTCCAGTTCTGGTTGAGATTGACGCGGATCTGCAGGAAAAAATCGCTGACGGCTAGTTATTATGCTATTATTCAGTGAATTTACTGAAACAAGTTCCTCTACTGTCTGAGGGTGCCTCGTCCCAGGTGTCCCAGGATGGCTTTGAACTGGGGAAGGACCCTGGGACTGTCCTAGGTTCGCAACCTAGGACAGTCCCAGGGGCACGCGATCTGGCGTCGGTCGCGTCGATGTGTGTAGCCCCTTCAGAGGGGCGCTGTGGGGACTGCGATATGTCCGAGTGTTGAGTTTGTCCTGAGCACCGCTTCAAGAGATGACCTCCCGAGGATCTTCTTTCAGGCGCGACCGGTTCCTTTTGGTGCGGTGCGTGCGAGGCGGTCGACAGCGGTGCGGTATCGGGTGTTGTGTCGATAGAGGGCGAGCATTGCTCGCATGCGGTCTTGGGGGTCGGCTCGGTCGTCTAGTTCTGCGGTTTTGAGCGTGCGGTAGTCCTCGTCGTGGAGGTAGAGCCCGATCCGGCGTGCAACCTTGGCGGAGGGTGGCGCGAGAACCTGTGCGCGTGACGGTCGCTCCTGAGCGGGCGTCTCGGTGGGTGCTGTAGTAGCCGCTGCGGGCTTCTCGGCGGTCGTGCGGGTGGAGCGCTTCCGCGTGGGCTTCGGCGCCTCCTTGGCATTCTCAGGCGGCGGTGCGGGGGTGTCGGGGTCAATAGCCTGTGGGCGCTGCATCTGCTCGCGGAGTCGGTTCTTTGCGGTCATTAGGGTTCCCCTGTCTTGTGAGTTGAACGGCGGCGCATGAGGTCGCGCAGCAGGAAGCCGCGCAGGATGTCGGCGAGGGCGGTGATTTCCGGGTCGCGCCGGTCGCCGAGCCGCCAGCCCACTTGAAACGCCTCGTCGACAGCGGCGCGACGTGGCAGCTCGGCACGCACTTGGTCGCCGAACTGCGTGATGGCCTCTTCCCGGATGACGGCCTGCACGTTGATCCGGATGTCGAATCCGGTCAATACGACACCGGCCCACCGGAGCCGGTGCGACCGCTGGATCTTCTCGACCCGGTCCCGGGCCTCTCCTGCTTTGCGGATGGCGTCGGTGGTAGCGGTGATCGGGGCGTAGGCCACGTCTGCGGCGTACATCGCGCACGTGGTGAGCGCGCCAGTCCGACCACCGGTGTCGTAGAGCACGAGATCCCAACGGCGCCCGAACCCGGCCGCCTCGGCGATGTCACGCAACAGCCAGAGGTCCGGGATCGCCACCTGCGCGATTCCGGTCAGCGACGCGCCTGCCGGGAGTAGGTCCACGCCCGGCCAGCGGGTCGGGATGATTTCCGAGTCGATGCGGGCGGCACCCTTCTCCGCGTTGGACTCGCCGGAGGTCACCCCGGCGTCGGTGAGCACTCCGGCGAGCCCCGGGACGTGTGCGGGAGCGTCGAACCGGTTGGACAGGTTGCGCTCGGGGTCGACGTCGACCAGCAGTACCCGTAATCCTTCGCGGGACGCCTCGCCAGCTATGAGCGTCTGCCACAGGGTCTTAGCGGTGCCCCCTTTGCCGGACAGGACAACCACTGACGTAGCCATAGTCCCAGCGTAGCGAGTGTGCGATCACGTGACCACCCCATAGTTGAGTAATCGCGTGGCCGTGTGATCGCGTGATCGCACACGCCTTACCAGGTATGACGTTCCCGTTCCTGTAAGTCGCTACCACTGTCGGCGTGCGTGGCCTGGTGGTCAGTTGTGGAACTCGATGCGGTCGACATCGCGGAACCGCACGTCAGCGCCGTATCGGTTGCGTACCGCATCATTGATCGCCTCCACGGCATCGTGTCGCGCTGCGCGTGCGGCAGCCTGTGCGTGGTCACGGCCGTAGGTGCGCAGCCCCGAGTACGCTTCGGCGATGGCGCGCTGGTTCGCCGCGTTCGGGGGCCGGTCTTCGGCCAGCCACGCGCGCAGGGTGCGTCCGGACGGGTTGAGCCCGGCACGGTCGGCCAGCTCAGACCCGCGCGCGGTGCCGGTCAGGGCCCGGAGTTGAGCGTGCCAGCCGGTCGCGGTGTAGCTGGTGGCCTCACCCTGCGCGGCGCGGGCGTTCGCTTGCTTCACCGCCGACAGTGCCGCGCCGGCCCGGTCCAGGTTAAGCCGGTCGAGCCGCACCGCTGCCCGCTGGGTCTCGACCCCGGCCCACTCCACGCGAGCGCCATAGACGGTCATCCGCTCCGGTATCTGCTCCTCCCCCGCCTGATACGCCCTCCAGGCATGCTCAAACGCCGCTTCTAGCGCAGCTTCCTCTGCATCGGTGTAAGGAGTCGCCGGGCCTGTGTTCTTGCTGGCCATCAGGTTTCCCGGGTCTCGCGCGCCTTTGCCTTGAAGCTGCCGAGCGCGACGCCGTCCGGGTCGATCTGAAGGGGAGCGCGGCCTCCGGGTCGCGGGGTGGTGGTCACGACCTCGAGGGCGTCGGCCGGGATCACCAGCTCGTCCACGTTCGCCAGCGCGACCGGAGCGAGCTCCGGTGCGAGCTTGCGGCAGTCGTCCGCCCACCGCCACAGAGTCGCCGACGCCTGCGCCTGGATCGTGTGCGTCCAGTCCGGGCGTTGCGCTGCGGCGCGCCACTCGCGGGTGTTCCCGCTGGTTGGGGTGCCCAGCATCAGGGACAACGCCTGCCCGAACGCGGTCTTGACTGCCGCGTACTGGTCCGAGTCGCGACCGTAAGTCGTGATCGCCTCCTTGCGGAGCGCGTTGACGTAGCCGGTCCAGTCCGAGAGCCGCACACCGGCGGCGGTGTAGGAATCGAGGACCGTCAGGTCAGCCCAGCGGCCTTCCTCGGCAAGATCCCGCAGCAACGCCGCGGTGGGTGTCGGCACCCACAGCTCAGTGGCCTTGCCGTGCCCGGCCAGCGGATGGGGCAGCTCGCCTCGCTCGGTCCACGGATGGACCTGGACCTGCCAGTAGCCTGCGCGCTGTGAGTCGAACTCGCATTCGCCGGTGTGCTCCAACCTGCCGTGTGCCACGAGCACCGACGACGCAGCTGCGACGAACGCGCCGGAGCGGTCCAGGGACACGACCTCCCCGGAGAACGGGCGCTCCCAGGCCCACGAGCTGATCACATGTGCAGCCCAGGTAATCCCGGGCAGCGGCGGGCGCCAGAACGGCTTGCGGAGTCGACCCTCGGCATCCTTGCGGCGCGGCGCGAACTCCTCTTCAAGGGCTCGCAGCACACGCAGCGGGGCGCAGTCGGAGAGTGCGGCTGTGTCAGCTGTCAGCCGCGCGGTCTGTTCCTGTCGCCGTTTCTGCGCGAACGTGCGCGCCGACGAGTCACGATGCGGGCCCGACCGCGCGGCGGGTCGCTCGGGCAACACGGCCGAAGTCGGGGCCTGGTCGTTGTCGGCAGGGTCCTGCCCAGGAGGAAGCGACGGCACCGGGGTGCGGTCACCGTCACCGCGGGGGCAGCCGTCCGGGGTGGCGTGCCGGGCGGTGCCGCACCGCGATCGGATCAACGTGGGGTGCCCGCACAGGACACAGGGTTCCTCCTCGCCCTCGTCGAGGACCACTCCGAACCCACAGGCGGGCCCGGGGACCGGGCAGGTCTCACACTCGGTGACCGATGGTGTGAGGGCCTGCGTCGGGGGGGGCTGCGGCGCGACGGGGGGCGGGTTTGAGACGTACGGTTCTGGACCCCCGACGGCGGCTTTGACTGGTACCAGGTAGCCCTCGACCTCGCCGAGGTGCTCGATGCGCCACATCCCGATCTTGTCGCGGGTCTTCCCCGCTCGGCGGACGGTGATCTTCTCGCCCGCCCATCTACCTTCGCGGTTGGTCAGCCACCGCCCCAGGCTCTTCGCGATGACACCGACGCCGAGGCGCCCGCGCACGACCCTCTCGCCCAGTTCGGCGGGGAGCGCGTCGAGCGGGATCGGCCTCCGTACGGCGTTCGCCTGGTCGAACTCGGTGTTCCCGATGTGGTGATCCTCGGAGACCAGCGTCAGCAGCTCCTTGACCGTCCAGGATCGTTCCCCGAACTGCTGGTGAACGGCTTCGAGGAAGTCTCGCCATTCCTCGTCGTCGTCTCCGACGGTGATCCGCTGCGAGTCGGCGCCGTCGAACGTGCCGGGGATGCCCGCGTGCCCCAAGATCCCGTCCACGGTCTCGATCCACGCCCGGTAGGAGTCCGCTCCGGCCTTGCGGCGCAGAGGCCGCCCGGCGACCACCCACGCCCTGATCAGCGTGAGCAGGGCCCCGATCAGCTCGCCGCGGTGTTGTGCGACCCAGCTCTTCAGGTCGGTGATCGTGAAGTCGTTCCGCTTCTCGGGGTGCGGGACGCCGGGGTCGATGGTGATCTGCACGGTGCGCCGGACGAGGTCTCCGCCGAGTGACATGTTGTTCCCGGTGACCACCCAGGTGCGATCGTTCTTCGCGGTCACTGTCTCGGTCGCGCCGAGTCGCCGATCCGACCAGACCGGCGAGGTGAGCAGCCCGGCAAGAATCGGGGACTTCAGCGTCCCGGACACGTTGTCGAACTCGACCACGGGCGCGGTCGTGGTGTCCAGGATCGTGGTGATGGACTTGCGCCACTCGTCCGAGTCGGTGGGGGTGTCCGCGCGGAACACTCCCCCGTGCAGTGTCCGCATGATGTCGGACAGCAGCGACTTCCCCGACCCCGGCGACGGAGCACCGATCGCGGCCAGCTTGTAGGGCGGCGGGCAGATCTCCCGCAGCAGCGGGGTCAGCAGCATCCCGAGGTAGTTGGCGTGGTCGTCCTCGGACTTGAACGCGAAGTCGTCGAGCATCTGTGAGAGCAGCCCGACCGCTGCACGGACATCGGCGCCGGTCGGTTCCTGCGGGACCGGCGGCACGGTCAGCCCGTCCGGCGGCAGGAAGATCAGCCGGGTCTCGGGGTCGTAGCCCGGCTGGTCGATGATCGTGCCGTCCCGGCGCGGCGTCGGCACGTGGGTCACACCGCGCAGTGGGCGTAGCGACCGCATGTAGTCCAGGGAGTCCACCGCCCGCTGTGCCGCCTCCAGCGGGAACAGCGTGTCGACCTCGCGCGGTAGGCCGTCCTTGGCGTAGCGGATCTCGCGGCACGAGTGCGTCTGATCGACCAGCGCGGCGACCTGGCGGGCGGTCACACGCCGGACCTGCGCGGGCCCGTCATCGTCGTCCGGGTCGCGGGGCGGCACGTGCCCGTCCTCACCGACGCGAGGGGTGTGCACGACGTCGTGGCCGCGCCGGAACACCCCCGACAGCGGCCCGGCCCCCATCGAGGCGGTGAGCCACTGCAAGGACCCGGCAGGGGACTCGATCACCAGCTCCGGCCGCTCCGGGTCCCGCGAGACCCGCCGCCCGGGCTCGGCCCCTCTGGCGCTGCCGGACGTGCGGCGCCGACGCGTCGGCGACTTCTTCTCAGTGCTAGCAGCCGATGCCGCTTTGCTCGTGGCCTTCCCGCTCACCGGGCCCACCGCCGCGGGCCGGTAGTAGAAACACACCTAGTTTGCGTCGCCTGGCCTGGCGTCGGCCTGTACAGTCGCACGCGCGACCTCCTACGAGGAAGTTCGGTCGAGCACCCCCCGACGCGCCGCAAAACGAGACGGGGGGTCCTCGCATGTTCAGGGTCGGTTAGGCGCTGAGGTCCAACTGCTCCCCGTGGTCGGGCACAGGGAAGCCATGAGCCTTGGCCACCAGTCGGATCAGATACTCGTTGAGGCTGAGTCCGAGCGCGGTCGCGCGCTCCTCGTAGAGGGCCCGGTGCTCGGCTGGCCAGTGCACCTTGCAGGGGTTGCGTGGCCCCCAACGTGGCGTTGGTCCATATGACATGAGCCATTCCTACCGGAACACGACTCTGAGTCGGGGCAGACGCGCCGACGACGTCGGATCGTGTGTTCATCAGTTCCGCCTCCTGCCTGTCCAGGACCACGGCCCCGGCAGGTCGACACGCTGGCGATCCGCGCGGCTGTTCCAGGACCAGGGTCCGAGCCGCACGGTCACCGATGTGATCCGCCACCGGAGCCATCCGGTGGACGCGGCATTGATCACGAGGGGGGCGAGCGGGAGGCGTTTGCGGCCGTGCACGCCCATCAGAACGGCCCCTCCTCGTCGTCCTGCCCCTCGTCGCCGCCCTGCGCCTTCTCGGTCTGGGTCGGTCGGGTTCTGCGATCGGCGGTCTCCCCGGTGCGCGGGTCGACCGGCCCCGCGCCGCCGTTCCTACCGCGCTTGGTGATGACGACGGTGGCGAACTGGGTCGAGGCGCCGACCTCGTCGGCCTGCATCTCGATCACGGTGCGCTTGTCGCCTTCCCGGGTCTCGAACGAGCGCTGCACGAGTCGGCCGCGCACTATCAGTCGGTCTCCCTTGCGTGCGGACTCGGCGAGGTTTTCCGCGGGATCGCGCCACAGAATGCAGCGCAGAAACAGTGGGTCACCATCGCGCCATTCACCGGTCTGCCGGTCGAATGTGCGTGGATTCGATGCGACGGTGAAGTTCGCGACCGCAGTACCGGACTCGGTGAATCGCAGCTCGGGGTCGGCCGTGAGGTGCCCGATGATGGTGGTGATGGTCTCTCCGGACATTCCGATCAGTTTCCTTTCCTGGCAAGGTTCTGAAGGGCTGACTTCCTGGTTTTCTTGTTGTGTCGGTCAGGCTACTTCGGCGGGCTGGTTGGAGGCTTCCTGTTCCCACATGGCACCCCACGCGTCAAGGCTCTGAGTGGTCCATGTGGGAGACCGTCCCACCCGTTGTGTGTTCGGGATCTCGCGGGCCTGTCGCCGCTTCCTGAAGGTTTCCGGATGAATGCCCAGGTAGGCGGCCGCGTCCACGTTTCCCGTCACCCACTCCGTGCCGCGCTGCGTCGATTCCTCGGCGGCCGACGTGCCCGGTTCCCACTTCCCACTCCCGTCGGTTGGCCCAGTGACAGCGGCCTCGTTCGCCGTGTCATGGGAAGTAGTTGTGGCCCACTGCTTGATTTCGTCGTCGGTGGCCCAAATGTTCTGAACCCACGTCTCGGATTCGCCGTCGGAATAGATCCAGCGACCCCGTTCCGGGCGTGACCGTGGCACCGGAAACGTTCCGACGAGACGCATCCAGTGCTGCCGCCGGAATCCCGCGAGCCCGCGGAACCCGAGGCTCGTGATCAGTCCGATTCCACCGGTGATCTGGTGGTCGATTCGTTGTCCGGCGAGCACGATGTGAACGCGGAACGCCGCACCTTGCCACATGATCGCGGCGATGTCGTCCCACACTGGCGGGTGCGCCGGGTCGCCCTTCTCCTTGATCTGGCGCCACAACTGCATGGACTGAGCCGAGAACTGTGACAGTTCGTCGATCAGGAGCAGGTGGAAGGGAAATTCGAGGGTCGGGTCGTCGGCCCGCTCGTTGCATCGCCGATCCATGAGTTCCTTGACGCGACGGATGCCGTTCCACATCGCCGCGATATCGGCCGGGTCGTTGTGCAGGTGGAACCGGGGAACTCCGAGCAGGGACTTGAAGGATTCCCGCTTGACGTCGATTCCGGTGGCCTCCGCAGCGGGGTCCTGGTGCAGGATTTGAGCCGCCGACAGGGACAGGAACGTGCTCTTTCCGCGCCGGGACCCGACCTCGAATCCCCAGTGCGGGTCATCGGTGAGGAAGCTCCCGTGGAACGGCTTGCGCTGCCGATCGAGGCCGATCAGGATCTCGCCGGGCTTGCACGCCTCGACCTTATCCCTCACCGACCCGAACGGCACCACCCGCGGGCACTGCGCGACCCGCACGAAGTCGACCGTGAACGGGTGCTTGGTCGTGCGCCAGCGCGCCTCCACCTCGAACGGCAGCCGAGCATTGGCGAGCGCAGTCACCGCCTTCTTCTGCTCCGCCGTGCCCTGGAAATGATCCGGCAGTTGCAGCGTGGCGACGATCTTCTCGGTGGTCATGCCACCTCCTCGTCGTCCTGGTCGTCGTCCGCGCGGACGCTGCGCAGGCTCGCGCGGGGCAGGGACAGGTTGACGTCGCGAGGCGACATCTGAAGCAGCGGCGCGACCGCGACCCGGAACGGGCGCAGCAAGGTGCGCTCGTGCTTCGCCTCGCGCACACGGGAGTCGATCGTGACGATCGACCACCACAGCGTCACCGCCACAATCACGCCCGCCGTCAGCGTGACGAGGGTCTGCACGGACGAATCGAAGAAGCGCCAGCCCGTCACCCACGCCCATGCGCACGCACTCGCGACGCACAAGCACGCGCACCGGATCACCGCACGCTTCCACTCCGGCAGGTAGTCCCATGCACCCGGGGTGCGACCGTTCGGACTCAGCTTCCGCATCCCGGCATTTCGCCATTCGGCATCGGTCTTACGTGCGCGGTCACCGCGCATCGGTCGCCCGGTCAGGAACCGGAAGACCAGCTTGAGCAACCCCGTGACGATGACGATGAGAACGATGAGACCGTGGTCCTTCCCGCCCATCCGCACTCCCTCGCCGCGGGTCGCGCCCGCCCAAAGCCCACTACCCATGATCATGCACACCTTTGTCGTGTCAGCTTGCGATCGGTAGATCCGTACAACGGTTGCGGCGCCGTATAGCGCGGCGTTCCTGCTCGTCCAGCCCACCCCAGACACCCCACTTCTCCCCGATGATGAGTGCGTGCTCACGGCACACGCTGAGAACCGGGCACCCCTCACATACTCGCTTTGCGCGCGCAACCTGTCGGGTGTGCGCAGGCGAATCAGGTTCAGCGGTGGGGTAATGCGTGTCGTAGGGCACGCTGCGGCAGGCAGCGCCGTGCCACGAGTCCCGGCTGTCACTCATGCGGAACACCTCCTGACAGGTCGTGCGCAAGCACGGTCAAATCGATGCGCACGCAGATCGACAAGTGAACTGGCGACAATCTCCAACCCCGAACCAGCGAGAACGGCGGCATGGGCGGCAGCAGTCGGGTCGGTCTGCGTGATGCCCGCCTGGTGCTGGACGACGCGGATCGAGTCGTTGAGCACCAGGCGTAGGTCGTCGGCGTGGCGCCCGCACATCGCGGCCACGTCCTCCGGGGCCTCGTGTGCGGGAGTCGGGTCAACGGCGACCAGGCGCGGGCGGAAATCGACGTCGAGGCTCATCGGGTCGCCTCCTGTCGTGTGGAGCACTGGACGTTGCTGCATCGGTTGTTCAGGACGCGGCACGAGCGCCGGCCGCACCATTCGATCCCGTTGCGGGTCGTGTTCTTGCCCCGCTTCCCGGGCCGGGCGGTCTTGGTCTCAGTGGTGGACCAGCACCCACACTTCAGGAGGGACTTCCGGCAGGCTATGCAGCGCGGCATCAGGAACCGCCCCCGTGGCCGTGGTTGACGGTGGACGTCGTCACCGAATTGACCGAGGAGAAGAAGTCACCGGTCGCCTGCGGGAGCCCTTCGCCCATCGGGGTCGTGATGAACAGGACGATGGCTCCGAGGAGCATGAACGCGCCGATCCCACCCGCTCCGCCCCGAAGACAAGCGACTCCGGCGAGGATTAGCACCACAAGGATGATTCCGACTGACCCGGACATGATCACTGCTCCTTTTCGTTGTTGGTCAGCTCGCGATCCGCGGACTCGTCCCGCTCGGTGCGCGGGCCGGGGATCTCGAACAGGGGCTCCGGTTCGGCCCCGCTCTCCGCGAGTCGGGCCACGACCCGGTCCCGACCGCAGAGCTGGTCAAAGCGCGTCTTCGTCACCCGCATCTGCCCGGCCCTCCTAGCCCGCGATCCGGAGGTCCGGCGGGGTCTTCGCGCGGTCGCGCCGGACCGTGTCCGTGACCTGCGACGGCGCGACCTCCACACCGCGCGCGGCGAGCCATCGGGTGATCTCCCGCGGCGACTGGTCCGGCGCCTCGGTGAGCGCGCGGCGGATCGCGTCAGACTTGCGCAGAGATGCCCACTCGTCCGCCTCGTCGCTGGCCGCGTCGGCGGCCGTCGCCTCAACCGCCGCGGCGATGGGTGACCCGAGGTCCCCGCCGAGGGGCACGCCCCAGGGGGAGGGCTGGTCGAGGGCCCGGAGCGCGCCCGCGTGCCGGACGGCGGCCAGCTCGTCGAGCATACGGGCCCGCATCGTCTCGTCGTGCGCCACGTGGGAGGCGCGCAGCGCGCGAGCCAGACGAGCGCGGCGCCACGGCGTGCTGCGCCCGGCCAGCGCCAGGCGGGCCGCGCGGCGGGCAGCCCGATCTCGAGTACGGGCCAACGCGGTCCGGCCGTCGTCCGCGAGCCCGATCCTGGACAGGGCCCGCTCCCGCAGCTCCGCCGCGACCCGGGCCCACGTACCGGTCACAGCCGGCCGATGGGCGCGCAGCTCCAGCCCAAGGGCGAGATGCAGGCACATGACGCCGAGCACGGGCCCCAGAGCCACCCTCAGCGCCCCGCCGACCGGGCCGGAGAGCCACACCGCACCGACCGCGAGCACCGCGCAGATCGTCCAGGCCAGCCAGCGCGCCGGGCCCGCATGACCGGTACGGCGGACCTCCGCCCGCATCGCCACCCCGCATGCCACAAGAGCGACCTCAGCGACGAGGAACAGCGCCGCGCGCTCCCACGTCTCCGTGACGCCGAGCAGGCCGAATGCTCGCCAGCTCGTATCCGCTGACACGGCCAGCGACATGGCGGCGACGGCGTAGAAGCCGCGCGACCCCTTGACTTCGCCCATCTTCGGGCTCCCTTCATCTACGTAAGCAACCGGGGCAACCGGGGCACGACAGTACGCAGACCAGGGCGACCGGGGCAACAGGGTTAACCGGGGCAACACCCAATTGGAGCAATCGGGGCAACCGGGGCGACTGCTGCATCGACGTGCCATCATTGGGGAATGACAGAGCGCGAAACGCTGCTGGTCGGCACTTGGGCAGCCGCGCGCGCGATCGGTGTCGACCCGAAAACGCTGCGCCGCTGGGCCGACGCCGGACTAGTCACTCCCGCGGACGAGACACTGGGTGGGCACCTGCGCTGGAACGTGACCGACCTGCGCATGCAGGTTCAGCGAATCAAGGCCGAACGCCGCGCGTACCGGAGGGCTCATGACTAGGGACGATCCGCTGAACCCAGCGGGCAGCTCGACAGGTGTCAGCGGGCATGGATCAGGCATCAGCGGGCATCAGCGGGCCTAGCACCCAACCCAGACTCCGTGAGCACGTGACAGGTGCAGAGTGAGGCCAGGGGCAGGGCCCCGGCAAAGTCGTGATGGGTGGGTCCTGAGCTGCGGTGACGTGGGGGGTGGGGGTGGGTGCGGACACAGGCTTGGCGTGATCATGAGGGTGTCGAATCCTTGCTCACGTCAGGAAGCCTGTGTCCGCAGTGTCAGTGTCTCCGATCGTTGCTGCTCTGGAAGGCCTGGAGGTCGGTCCTGACGCGGGGAGAGCCGCGCCGGTCGGTGAGGCGGCGGGGTTGTCGCTGGTGGAGGCCCTGTCGCGAGTGCCGGACCCGCGGAAACCACGCGGTGTCCGCCACGGTGTCCTCGCGGTGTTGCTACTGGGGGCGTGCGCGGTGTTGGCGGGGGCCCGGTCGTTCACCGCGATCGCCGAGTACGCCCATGACGTCGGCCGCGCGCGTGCTGACGTGCTCGGGTGGGCGCGGTCGCTCCGCACGAGTCGACCATCCGCCGGGTCCTGCAACGGGTCGACGCCTCGGCGCTGGAGGCGGCGTTGCAGTCCTGGGTGTTGCCCCAGCTCAGCGCCCAGCCGGCCCCGGAGGGCACACCCCGGCGAGAACAGCGCCGCGTGCTGGCCTTGGACGGCAAGACCCTGCGCGGCGCCCGCGTCCGTGCCGCCGACGGCAGGGTCTGGCTCCCGCATCTGGTGTCGGTGCTCGACCAGACCAGCGGTGGCGTGCTCGGCCAGGTTCAGGTCGCAGAGGAAGGGCAGCGAGATCACCGCGTTCACCGCGCTGCTCGACCCCCTCGACCTCGACGATGTACTGGTCCTGACTTCGGTCACTTGTCTTAGTGCTTCGCCGCGGGCTGACGGAGCGCGTCGAGGAGGGCCTGTTTGTCGGCGGGGACGGCGGGCGGGAAGGTCTGCTGGGTGCCGTTGATGGCGATGGTGGCCGAGCGCAGTGGTCGGAGCTGGCGGACGACGTTGCGGATGGTGAGCCCGGTGCGGTTCTGGATCTCGCGGGCGACTGCGAGGGCGGTGAACACGATGGTCAGGTGCGCTTCGATGGACTGGCGTTGGTGGTGGAACATCGGGCGGGCGCGTAGGTCGGTTTTGCTCATCCGGAAGACTGCTCGACGTGCCAGAGGTCGTGGTAGTCGCCGATGATCTCCCCGGCCGCTGCGCCGCCGGCCGGGATGTTGGTCACGTAGCCCTTCAACCCGACCAACCGGTATGCCCGAGCCAAGGAGGCCTCGTCCAGGGCGCGGGAGCCGTTGGTGACCTTGACGAACCGCGGTGTGCGCGCGGGCTTCTCGCCGGCGATGACCTCGCGGGCCCGGTTCTCCTGCAGGGTCAACGTGCGCCGGTCCCGGACGGCCCGCTTCGTGGAGTAGGCCCAGACCGCCCGCCAGGATCCCGGATGCTGGTTGGGGTTCCAGACGGGCTCGGCCTTGACCTTCGGGCTGTTCTCGCTGCGCCCGGTGCGGCGGTCGCGTGGTGTGAGGGTGTCGATGATCTGCCCGTCGACGAAGGCGTCGCCGTGCCAGTGGAAGTGCGACTCCAGGTCAACCGGGGCCTTGGTGAGTCGGGAGCCGACGATGAACCGCAGGCCGGCCTCGTCGAGGTCGCGCAGGTTCGCGGCCGAGAGCATCCCTGCGTCGGCGACCACGACCATCCCGCCCGGCTCGACCGGCAGCTGGTGTCGGGCCCGGAAGGCCTCGATGATCGGCAGGATCGTCGCGGTCTCGGTCTTGTTGCCCTCGAAACAGCCGATCTCGAGGGGAACCCTGCGCGATCGACCAGCAGCCCGACGACGACCTGCGGGTCGACCCGGCGTTCCTTGGAGAACCCGACCTTGCGCAGGTCGTCCTCCTTCTCCGCCTCGAAGTAGAGGGTGGTGACGTCGTAGAGACACAACGACACATCCCCACTGCCACGGGCGTGGGTGAAGCAGGCCCTCGCGATCTCGTCGCGGTAGCTGCGCCCGGTGCAGCGCAGCAGGGTGCGGCGCATCGTCTTTTCGCTCGCCGCGGTGACGCCCAGACCGGCCAGCACCCGACCGGTGTCCAGGATGGACGTGGGCTCGACGATCCGGGCGATCACCAGGTCGCGGAACGTGTCATCAGCGACCTCTGCGAACCCGAGGCCCGCGTAGACCTCGGCGAGGATGTCGAACAGCACCCGCGACCCGGTCGTGATCACCTGCGGCGCACCCACCCGCCGGGTTGTGGTGCTCGGGGCGCGCCGCGGCATCTGGCCGAACAGCCCCTCCTGCGTGGCACCGCCGGCCGCGGTGGGCGCGATCAGCTCGGCCCGCCGGGGTGACGGCGCGACGCCCAGATCCAGGGCCTGCTGTGCAGCGTCGTCGATCAGCCCACGGGCCTGCTCGACCAGCAGGCCCAGCTCGGCCTCGGTGTGCGCTGACCCGACATGGGCCACGATCCGTCGATGGCCCTGCACGGACTCGGCGATCTGGACCGCGGTCGCCCCGGAGGCCGTCCGTACCCGCCTCACCCACGCCACCTGACCGAGCGTAGAGCACCGAATTAGTGCCTCACACCGCTCCCGCGCAAACACATCACCGCAGCTCAGCGCAGTACAAGCTGCGAAACCAGGCTCGGGTGACCAAAGTCAGGTCTGGTGTCGGTGCTCGACCAGACCAGCGGTGGCGTGCTCGGCCAGGTTCAGGTCGCAGAGAAGGGCAGCGAGATCACCGCGTTCACCGCGCTGCTCGACCCCCTCGACCTCGACGATGTACTGGTCACCGCGGACGCTCTGCACACCCAGCGAGCCCACGCCGACTACCTACACCGCCGCGGCGGGCACTACCTGATGACGATCAAAGCGAACCAGCCCACGCTGCTGGCACGGGTACGGGCGCTGCCCTGGACCCAGATCGGCGTCGCTGATCGTCAACGCGGGCGTGGCACGGCCCGGCCGCGTCGAGACCCGCACGATCAGCGTGGTCAGCCTGCACCCCTGTCCCGACCTGGGCGCAGAGTTCTTCCCCCACGCATCCCAGGCGATCAAGCTGGTGCGCCGGCGTCGCCCACTGCGGCCTGGCGGGAAGTGGAGAACCGAGACCGCCTACGCGATCACCAGCCTGACCAGCACCGACGCCGATCCAGGACTGCTCGCCCGCCTGGATCCGTGGGCACTGGTCGATCGAGAATCGCCTGCACTGGGTCCGTGATGTCTGCTTCGACGAAGACCGCGCCACCGCCCACACCGGTCACGCCCCGCAGGTCATGTCGGCGTTGCGGAACCTCGCGATCACCGCGCTACGCCTGCACGGCGTCAGCAACATCGCCGCAGCACTCCGCCACCACGCCCGCGACCCCCATCGACCACTGACCACCTACAAGATCATCTAGCGACTTTGCCGGGGCCCTGGATGC
>NZ_JAHLJA010000067.1:0-6323 GCF_020496245.1 Pseudonocardia sp. ICBG601
GAGCCAGTCATCCGGGGAACTCCTCACCACCGCCGCCAAGGGCGCGGTGCCGGTCCAGGGCATTGAGCTTCGCCCTGTGTTGTCTCCGGCCGCTGACGCGGCCGGAGGGGTGCGGGCTCGCTCGCGCTCACCCGAAACTCTGACTTGGTTGTTGCTTGATTCCTACTCGCATATTCCCAGGTCGCAGGCCTGTCTGTCGCGTACCCCCAGGTCAGACGGGCGTGTCACTCCACCCGACCGGCCTCCAACCGGACGCCGACACCCCGGCGGCAGCAGCAGCAGCAGCAGCAGCAGCAGCAGCCCCGCCGCACCCGAGCCGACCAGACGACGACCAGACGACGACGCCGGAGGCGCCCGCCCGCGTTTTCCTTAAGAAAACGCACAACTTGCTGCGCCGTGAACCGGCCGCCCGGCACCGCGACCGGCACCGAACCGGAGCCCACCACCGACGATCATCAGCTGATGCATGGGTCCTGTGGGTGTTGAGCGACGCGGCCCACCGGGCCGACAACGCACGCGCGCTTCGCGCTCGACACCGCCAACCCAAGATCAACAGCGACCACACCTATGCACAGTGCTGTGATCCCGGGCCGGTGCCGGTCCCGCGCAGACGCGTCACTCCCAGCCGCACCGCCCGGGAGAACGGCCACGGCCCCGCCTGCGGCGGAGCAAGCTAGACACTTAGCCCGGCTAAGTGGGTAACGCAAAAGGCGAGGTCCCGCAGGGCGGGTCGCTGCGCTGAACCGAACAACCCCGGGCTGCCGCGCCGCTTCCGGTCCTCACCCGCCAGAGCGGGCTCCGGTCCGGATCAACTTGCCCACGAACTCGGCGTCTTCCGATCAAGCAGACCAGAATCTGCACAACGAATCAGGAAGTAATCATCGATCCTTCATTACAGCGTTAACCGCATCCAGTAAACTCACCCCAGGGTTCTTCTTTCTGTAAGCGCGAACCGCTGCGATATCTTGCTCGCTCAGCTTGCCAGTAACGCCGCCTCTACTGAAGTGATCATGGCTACCCGCGCCCATCGCCCTTAGTAGCGAGATCAGCAAACATGCAATTGCGAGCCCTCCGGCGAGCTGCCACCACCCCAAGGCGAATGTGACGGCAGCAGCTATCAAGCACAGAGCGGAGACAAAAAGCGGCCACGATCTGGCTACAGACGACATCACTTAAACAGCTTCGGGCACGCCTTGACTACCCCCGAGATCCCCGAGAGTTCTCCGATTAAAGACCCCAGAGCTGTCATCACTGCATCACCCTTCTCCGCCGCGGTCCCCGCACCGGCAAGGAGCTTCGCTGACTCCCATACACCGCCCATCTCACTAATCAGCTTCTTAATCTTCAATAGCCGGACCGCCGGAACCCCAATACCAAGGACCACCTGCCCAACAGCAGAAGCGCAATCGGCGATATCCCCAACTCCTCGCTGTGGCGACTGCCCCAAAGCGGCGGCCCGGGCTTTCAGGCTTACCCCTTCAGCCGTCGAGAACCACTGCTGAAGCGCTGAGTCGCTGACTAAAGCCGAGTCAGGGATAGAAGCAATGACGCCCAAGCCCGCGGCGAGTTCATCCACTCCCCTGGCGGCGGATACTTTCGAGGTAGCCGCAACAGCTCGCAGAGAATCTGACGCGACAGAAGCCGAAGTCGACCCCGTCACCGCCGGTGAATCAGCCGAAGCGATCCCAGTAGCCGATCCCATCGCAACAGCCACAGCCAACACGGTCCCGATAACACGGGACGCACACGCGAACCTCTTCGTACCCATGACCGCATGCGAACACGCCCCCCCCCACTGGTCAAGAACCACTACCAGCAGCAATCACACGAACACGCTCAGCACACTACGCACTACGGACAGATACGCCCAAACAAACCCAAACCGCCCACCCTCGCCGCAGTCAGTTGACCTTGACCTTGACCTTCCTTCTCTCAAAGCATGGAACTACGTACTGATGACCATGGCCGCTCCGCGACCACTCTCCCGGTGGGTCGGGCTGGCGCCCGACACCTCAACCACCCTGCTTCGCTGACGGCCGGTCGAGGTGTCGGGCGCCAGCCCGACCCACCGGAACTCACTCAACCATCCACACAACAGCAGGTCACAGCGATGACTGACTCGAGAACACCCAGGGGCAAGTCCAGAAGACGGCCCCGAAAACGATCTTGTGCTCTCTCGGGAGTAACAAAGCCTCTCTCGGGAGTTACTGGGCCACCCGTCGGGCCGACAGCACCGAGGACACGCGACCTCAACGATAGCGCGACAACCCCCGCATCCGCCGGATCGCGCATCGGGCGGATGCGGGGGCTCCTGCACGCACCACAACACCGTGCAAGCAGATGCTAAAACCATCCTGCGGCACCTTTGAAACCGCACAACCAGTCACATCAATACCGTGCCCGGCACCACCCCTGCCCTAGCGCAAAAGAGCACTCATCCGTAGCTCTGACAACGCCCAGCCCTCCGGCACCACAAGCGGCAGAAAAGGCGGCAGGGGAGCCCTCAGCAACACCTGCAGAGCGCCGCAATCTATAGCGCCGGAAACGCAACCACGCACCACCGAAAACCGTGACCGCCGCCGCGCGCCACCCCAGCCCCCGACTCGTCACGCAGAGTGATATTTCGGGGGATGTCCCGAAACGACCCCCAAGCCGTACCAAGCCGTACCAGCCGTACCAATGTGCCGTTTCCGCAGGTCAGCACGGGATTTTCCTGGTACGGCTTGAGGGGGTGGTACGGCTTGGGGGTCGTTTCGGGACATCCCCCGAAATATCACTCTGCGTGGCTGACAGTGTGGCACTCCATGGCAGTCGCCCATTCACCGTTCCGGCGAGCGTCAGCAAGGAGGCGACCGACGGTGCCGACGGTGCTACCGACACGCTCAGCAATCTCCTGGTAGGTGAGCCCGCGGAGCCGGAGGGTGACGACCTCCGCTCGGCGCCTCTGGGCTCGGCGTTCGTATTCGTCGCGGGACTCAGCGAGCATGGCGCGGATAGTTCTCGGCGTTACCCCAAATTGCTCGGCGAGATCACGCGCTGTCCGCGTTCTGCGCTGCACAGTACGGGCCGTCATGCCAGGCCTGCTTTCCTAATCTCTTCCTGAAGCCGCCATGACTCATCCGAGCGGATTGCGCCGCGCACGAGTCCTCCGGGTCGGCTGTTTCCGGCGAGTCCTCCGTTGCGTCCGGAGCCTTTGCGTCCGCGTGCGGCTTGGATGGCGGAGAATGCTGCGTCGTAGGCGGCGGGGCCGTCGTTCCACATGCGGGAGTAGTTGATCGTCCAGTCCGAGATGGACTGGGAGATGTGGCCGAGTTCGTTCCCTCCGAGCGGGATCGGGAAATCGGCGTTGAGGATCGCGACGTGTTTGGCGACAGCGGCGCGGTAGCCCTCGGCGTCGCCCCAGTGGTGCCGCATTTCCCGGTAGGCGAAGCGGCGGACCATGTGGAACAGGGTTTCGTTGCGGGAGTAGCCGACGGGTGCGCGGCGGCGTTGGTTGTGCCAGCCCCGGCCGGGCATGTGCCCGGCGGCAGTCAGGATCGCCCCGAACTGGGTGAGGGTGGAGGTTTTGTCGTGGAGGATGTGGGTGATCCAGCGGGAGTGGAACGGGTTTTTGATCAGCCGCCCGGGATAGGACGGGTCCCCACCCACCGCACGCCGCAGCGCCTCTTCGATCGAGAGGCCGTAGCGGACCGCGCGGCGTGATCCGTAGTTGGTGACGTTGATCGGTGTCGTGATGCCGAACCCGGCGTGGGCGTGGCCGTTGACGGCGTTCTCGATGATCACGTTCGGCATCGGGTGGCTGTCGACGGTCGACAGCATCCGCAGGACCGCGTCGGCGCTGTCGCCGTCGATGCCGATCAACCCCCACACCTGCTTGGGGTGCAGCTCGACATGCATCCGGGTCATCGCCTCCTCCCGGGACTGCCGCCACACCCCGTCGTCGAACTCGTCCGCGGCGAGCGGGTACCGCGACGTCCACAAACGCCCCCAGATCGCCGTAGCCGCCTCAAACGGCAGCCCCCCGACTAGGTAGCCCGGGCCCTCAAATGGGGCCGCACAGAGGCTCTCAGAGCCCCGGGGACCGGCATCGGGGACAGCGCCTGGAGGAACCCACAGGTCAGAGCCAGTCATCCGGGGGAACTCCTCACCACCGCCGCCAAGGGCGCGGTGCCGGTCCAGGGCATTGAGCTTCGCCCTGTGTTGTCTCCGGCCGCTGACGCGGCCGGAGGGGTGCGGGCTCGCTCGCGCTCACCCGAAACTCTGACTTGGTTGTTGCTTGATTCCTACTCGCATATTCCCAGGTCGCAGGCCTGTCTGTCGCGTACCCCCAGGTCAGACGGGCGTGTCACTCCACCCGACCGGCCTCCAACCGGACGCCGACACCCCGGCGGCAGCAGCAGCAGCAGCAGCAGCAGCAGCAGCCCCGCCGCACCCGAGCCGACCAGACGACGACCAGACGACGACGCCGGAGGCGCCCGCCCGCGTTTTCCTTAAGAAAACGCACAACTTGCTGCGCCGTGAACCGGCCGCCCGGCACCGCGACCGGCACCGAACCGGAGCCCACCACCGACGATCATCAGCTGATGCATGGGTCCTGTGGGTGTTGAGCGACGCGGCCCACCGGGCCGACAACGCACGCGCGCTTCGCGCTCGACACCGCCAACCCAAGATCAACAGCGACCACACCTATGCACAGTGCTGTGATCCCGGGCCGGTGCCGGTCCCGCGCAGACGCGTCACTCCCAGCCGCACCGCCCGGGAGAACGGCCACGGCCCCGCCTGCGGCGGAGCAAGCTAGACACTTAGCCCGGCTAAGTGGGTAACGCAAAAGGCGAGGTCCCGCAGGGCGGGTCGCTGCGCTGAACCGAACAACCCCGGGCTGCCGCGCCGCTTCCGGTCCTCACCCGCCAGAGCGGGCTCCGGTCCGGATCAACTTGCCCACGAACTCGGCGTCTTCCGATCAAGCAGACCAGAATCTGCACAACGAATCAGGAAGTAATCATCGATCCTTCATTACAGCGTTAACCGCATCCAGTAAACTCACCCCAGGGTTCTTCTTTCTGTAAGCGCGAACCGCTGCGATATCTTGCTCGCTCAGCTTGCCAGTAACGCCGCCTCTACTGAAGTGATCATGGCTACCCGCGCCCATCGCCCTTAGTAGCGAGATCAGCAAACATGCAATTGCGAGCCCTCCGGCGAGCTGCCACCACCCCAAGGCGAATGTGACGGCAGCAGCTATCAAGCACAGAGCGGAGACAAAAAGCGGCCACGATCTGGCTACAGACGACATCACTTAAACAGCTTCGGGCACGCCTTGACTACCCCCGAGATCCCCGAGAGTTCTCCGATTAAAGACCCCAGAGCTGTCATCACTGCATCACCCTTCTCCGCCGCGGTCCCCGCACCGGCAAGGAGCTTCGCTGACTCCCATACACCGCCCATCTCACTAATCAGCTTCTTAATCTTCAATAGCCGGACCGCCGGAACCCCAATACCAAGGACCACCTGCCCAACAGCAGAAGCGCAATCGGCGATATCCCCAACTCCTCGCTGTGGCGACTGCCCCAAAGCGGCGGCCCGGGCTTTCAGGCTTACCCCTTCAGCCGTCGAGAACCACTGCTGAAGCGCTGAGTCGCTGACTAAAGCCGAGTCAGGGATAGAAGCAATGACGCCCAAGCCCGCGGCGAGTTCATCCACTCCCCTGGCGGCGGATACTTTCGAGGTAGCCGCAACAGCTCGCAGAGAATCTGACGCGACAGAAGCCGAAGTCGACCCCGTCACCGCCGGTGAATCAGCCGAAGCGATCCCAGTAGCCGATCCCATCGCAACAGCCACAGCCAACACGGTCCCGATAACACGGGACGCACACGCGAACCTCTTCGTACCCATGACCGCATGCGAACACGCCCCCCCCCACTGGTCAAGAACCACTACCAGCAGCAATCACACGAACACGCTCAGCACACTACGCACTACGGACAGATACGCCCAAACAAACCCAAACCGCCCACCCTCGCCGCAGTCAGTTGACCTTGACCTTGACCTTCCTTCTCTCAAAGCATGGAACTACGTACTGATGACCATGGCCGCTCCGCGACCACTCTCCCGGTGGGTCGGGCTGGCGCCCGACACCTCAACCACCCTGCTTCGCTGACGGCCGGTCGAGGTGTCGGGCGCCAGCCCGACCCACCGGAACTCACTCAACCATCCACACAACAGCAGGTCACAGCGATGACTGACTCGAGAACACCCAGGGCAAGTCCAGAAGACGGCCCCGAAAACGATCTTGTGCTCTCTCGGGAGTAACAAAGCCTCTCTCGGGA
>NZ_JAHLJA010000068.1:0-43919 GCF_020496245.1 Pseudonocardia sp. ICBG601
CGGCCGGGCGCTCGGTCGCCGCCGTCGTCGCTGGGGTTCGCTGGGGTCACTGGGCGGCCCTCCGGGTCACGATGATGTTCAGGCGGCTGTCGACGCGGGCGGTGAAGCCCGGGTGCAGCGGGACGGTGGAGCCGAACTCCTCGACGATGGCCGGGCCGTCGACGACCGCGCCGGGGACGAGGTCGGTCCGCCGGTACACCGGGGTGTCGAGGTAGCCCTGCGCGGCGTCGAAGCAGACCGGGCGCCGGCCCGCCGCGGCGACGACCGGGTCGGCGACGAGGTCGTGGGTGGCGATCTCCCGGCGGCGGATCGGGCCGATGCCCGAGACGCGGAGGTTGACCCACTCGACCTGCTGGCCGGGGTCGCCCGCGAAGTCGTAGCCGTAGAGGGCCCGGTGCGCGGCGTGGAAGGCGTCGGCGACCGCGGCCAGGGTGTCCGGGTGACGGGTCCGTCCGGCACCGGGACGCGCACCTCGAAGGCCTGCCCGAAGTAGCGCAGGTCGGCGGTGCGGACGAAGGCGTGCTGCGCGGCCGGGAACCCCTCCCGGTCCAGCGCGGCCGCGGCCTGCGCGGTGAGGTCGTCGACGACGCGGGAGACCTCGGCCGGGTCGAGCCCGTCGGCCAGCGCGACGTGGGTCTGCACGTAGTCGTTCTTCACGTCCACGGTGAGCAGGCCGAACGCGGACACGTTGCCGGGGTTCGGCGGGACCAGGACGGTCGGGACGCCGAGCACGTCGACGAGCCGGCACAGCAGCAGGGAGCCGGACCCTCCGAAGGTGGTGAGGGCGAAGTCGCGCACGTCGAGGCCGCGCTTGACGGTGACCTGGCGCAGCGCGTTGGCCTGGTTCCAGGCGGAGATCTCCAGGACGCCGGCGGCGCAGGCCTCCGGGGTCAGGTCGAGCTCCTTGGCGAGGCGCTCGACGCCAGCGCGGGCGGCGGCGACGTCGAGCGGGATCTCCCCGCCGAGCAGGTGCGGGGGGATGCGGCCGAGGACGACGTGCGCGTCGGTGACGGTCACCTCGGTGCCGCCCCTGCCGTAGCAGAGCGGACCGGGGTCGGCGCCGGCCGAGTGCGGGCCGACCTTGAGGGTGCCCTCCGGGGAGATCCAGGCGATCGAGCCACCGCCGGCGCCGACGGTCACGACGTCGATCATCGGGATCTTGGACGGGAACCGCCCGACCGTGCCCTCGGTGGTGAGCGTCGGCTCGCCCCCGATGACGACGCTGACGTCGGTGGAGGTGCCGCCGCCGTCGGAGGTGAGGACCTTGTCGTAGCCGGCCTCCTGCGCGATCAACGCGGCGCCGAGCGCCCCGGCGGCGGGCCCGGACAGAACGGTCGTGATCGGCTGGTGGACGACCTCGTCGGCGGACAGGACGCCGCCGTTGGACTTCATGACGTAGAACGGGATCGCGCGGCCGTCGTACTCGGTGAGCCGCTCGGTGATGTTGGCGACGTAGGCCGACAGCCGCGGCTTCACCGCGGCGTCGACGAGGACCGTCGTGGCCCGCTCGAACTCGCGGTACTCGCGCAGGACCTCGCTGGACAGCGACACGACGGCGGCCGGGTGCTCCTCGGCGAGGACCTCCCGCATCCGCTGCTCGTGGGTGGGGTCGGCGTAGGCGTGCAGGAAGCAGACGCCCAGGGTGTCGACGCCGTGGTCGCGGAACCAGCGGGCGGTCGCGCGGGCCCCGGCCTCGTCGAACGGGCGGACCTCGGCGCCGGTGAAGTCGAGCCGGCCCTCCACCCCGCGGACCAGGTCGCGGGGCACGATCCGGTTCGGCTTGACCCAGAAGTAGGAGTTGCCGTAGCCGTCCGGCACCGACTGGCGGGCGATCTCCAGCATGGCCTCGTAGCCGGCGGTGGTCACGAAACCGAGCCGGCCGACCTTCCCCTCGAGCAGGAGGTTGGTGGCGACGGTCGTGCCGTGGCTGACGGCCTCGATGTCGGCGGCTGTTCTGATGCTCGTTCCGCCTGCGCTCCTCTGGCCCGCACCCAGCAGCTCCAGGACCTTGTCGATGCCGGCGAGAAAGCCGTCCGCCGGGTTGGCCGGGGTGGAGGGCGTCTTGGTCGTGACGAGCTCGCCCGACCCTTCGTCGAAGGCGACGACGTCGGTGAACGTGCCACCGGTGTCGATGCCGATCCGGATGCGCCGGCTCATCGGGGTCCTTCCTGCCTGGGGTCGGTAGTGTCGATTGAACTCACCGACCGAGCGGTGGGACATGGCGACTTCTGCCGTCAAAGCGCCGTTCGAGTGGCACTCTTCGCCAGTGCCTCGACCGCGGCCGCGACCTCCAGGAGGTACCGGTCGGCGCCGTGGCGGGCCACGATCTGGACACCCACCGGGAGCCCGTCGGGGGTGGTCCCGAACGGCACCGAGACGGCGGGGCAGCCGGTCACGGTGATCAGGTAGGCCGAACGCATCCAGTCCAGGTAGGAGTCCATCGGCATCCCGTCGACGGTGTCCGGGAACTCCCGGTCGGCAGGGAACGGCGGGACCTGCGACACCGGCAGCACCAGCACGTCGTGGTCGGCGAAGTACTCCCGCATCCGGTGCGCCAGCGTGGTGCGCCGCTGGAACGCGACGGCGACGTCCGCGCCGGTCAGCGACTCCCCCGCCCGGATGTTCGCTGCCAGCGAGGACTTGAACTCGGTCGGGTGCACGGCCAGCTGCAGACCGAACCGGGCCTGGAAGTGCCACGCACGCAGGGTGCGGAAGCACTCGTCGGCGCCCGTGAGGTCCGGGATCGAGCCGGTCACCGCCGCGCCGGCCCCGGCCAGCGCCACCCCGGCCGCCTCGACGACCGCCCGGACGCTCCGGTCGACGGCGAAAGCCCCGTCCAGGTCTGCGGACAACCCCACCCGCAGCCCGGCGAGCGACGCCGGGACGACCGGTGCCCCGAAGGCCGCGCCGGGGTCGCCGAGCGCATGCGGCGCCCGCGGGTCCGGCCCGGCCAGCACCGACAGCAGCAGCGCCAGGTCGTCGACGGTGCGGGCCATCGGCCCACCGGTCGAGGTGGGCTCCCACATGTTCGCCGACGGCCACTCCGGCACCCGCCCCCAGGACGGCCGCAGTCCGACGACCCCGCAGAACGACGCCGGGTTGCGCAGCGAGCCGCCCATGTCCGAGCCCTCGGCCAGCGGCACCATCCCGGTCGCCAGCGCGCACGCCGCCCCGCCCGAGGACCCGCCGGCGGACCGGGTCGGGTCGTGCGGGTTGAGCGTGGTGCCGAACACCCGGTTGAAGGTGTGCGAACCGGCCGCGAACTCGGGGACGTTGGTCTTGCCGATCGTCACCGCACCGGCCGCCCGCACCCGCTCCACCAGCAGCTCGTCGGTGTCCGGGACGTGCTCGGCGAACAGCGGGGAGCCGTACGTGGTCCGCCAGCCGGCGACGGCGTGGGTGTCCTTGAACGCGAACGGCAGCCCGTGCAGCGGACCGGGCTCCGCCCCGGCGGCCAGTGCGCGGTCGGCGGCCTCGGCCCCGGCCCTGGCGCGTTCCTCGTCGAGGGAGACGATCGCGTTGAGCCGCGGGTTGCGCAGCGCGATCCGCTCCAGGTGCAGGTCGAGCAGCTCGCGGGCGGAGATCTCCTTGGCCCGGACCGCGGCGGCCTGCTCGCGGGCCGGGGTCGCGACCGTGATGTCGGCGCTCACCGGCGACGCCCGATCACGGCGCCGACCAGCACGCCCAGCAGCGCGACGGCCGCGCCGATCCCGATGCCGCGGGTGAGCTCACCGCTGCCCGGGCCCCCGGCGGCGGACGCGGACGTGAACACCTGCGCGCCCGTCACCGGCTCGGCGTAGGCCGGAGCGCCGACGAGCGGTGCCGGCTCCGCCACCGCTACGGCAGGCCCGGGGACGGCGGGCACAGGGGGCACGGCACCCGCACCACCTGCGCCGATCGCCGCGCCGACGGCGTCGAAGAACCGGTCCGCCATCCGGGTGGACACGCTGGCGAGCATCCGCTGGCCGACGCCGCCGACCATACCGCCGACCGTCGCGTCGGCGGTGTAGCCGATCCGGGTGCCGCCCGCGCCGAGGTCGTCGAAGGTGACGTCGACGACGGCGTCGACCGTGCCCGGCCCACCCGCCCCGTTCAGGGTCATGACCAGCGACTCGTGCGGTTCCAGCTTCGACAGCGCGCAGCTGCCGGTGTAGGTGCCCCTGATCGCGGCGACCCCGGCGGTCACCGTCATCGCGTAGGCGTTCTCGCCGGTCGGCTCCAGCCGTTCGCAGCCGGGAATGGTCGCGACCAGCACCCGGGGGTCGAGCAGCGCCTCCCAGACCCGCTCGACCGGGTGCTCGACGACGTTGCTGCCACTGATCTTCACGAGCGGTGCTCCTCACGCAGGCTGAACAGGTCCGACGGCGAGATCGGCATCGCGGTGACCGGGAAGCCCTCGGCGTCCTCGACCGCGGCGGCGATCACCGCCGAGACCGGGATGACACCCGCCTCGCCCGCCCCCTTGATCCCGAGGGGGTTGAGCGGCGAGGGCGTCTCCAGGTGGTCGATCTCGATCCCGTCGGGGACCTCGGACACGTACGGCATCAGGAAGTCCATGAAGGACGCGTTGAGCAGCTGGCCGGACTCGTCGTAGGCCATCCGCTCGTACAGCGCGCCGCCGACGCCCTGGGCGACGCCGCCGTGGATCTGTCCCTCGACGACCATCGGGTTGATCAGGTGGCCGCAGTCGTGGACGACGGCGTAGCGCAGGATCCGGATCTCGGCGGTGTCCGGGTCGGTCTCGACGATCGCGGCGTGCATCCCGGAGGCGTAGGTCGCCCGCGGCGTGCTGTGGAAGTCGGTGCCCTCCAGACCCGGTTGTTCCCCGTCGGGGACCGGCAACGCGTCCGTGTCCCCGACCGAGAACTGGGTGGCGGCCTTCGAGGCCTCGTCGAAGGCGTAGCGCAGCGGGTTGGACAGCACCGACAACGTGCCCAGCGGGATCGACCGCTCGGTGCCCCGCACCCCCACCACGCCGTCGACGATCTCCAGGTCCGCGACGTCGGCCTCGAGCGCGTCGGCGGCCAGCCGCAGGGCCTTCTCCTTCGTCCGCCGGGCGGCCTTGAGGACCGCCGAGCCGGACATGACCGCGGCCCGGGAGGCGAACGTGCCGACCGCGTAGGGCATCCGCCGGGTGTCGCCGGTGACGACCTCGACGTCGGAGAACCGCACCCCCAGCTCGTCGGCGACGATCTGGGCGAACGCGGTCTCGTGGCTCTGGCCCTGGGTGGTGAGCCCGGTCGCGACCGTGACCCGGCCGGTCGTCGCGACGTGCACGTGCGCACCCTCGTAGGGGCCGACGCCGGTGCCCTCGACGTAGCAGGCCAGCCCGATCCCGACGGTCCGGCCCTGCTCGGCGCAGTCGCGGCGGAAGGCCGCGAACCCGTCCCAGTCGATCAGCGTGCGCAGCTTCTCCAGCAGGGCCGGGTAGTCGCCGGAGTCGTACTCCAGCGGCCTGCCGTCCTGGAAGATCAGGCCGTGGTCGTAGGGGAACTCGTGCGGGTGGATGAAGTTCACCGCGCGGACCTCGGCGCGGTCGCGGCCCAGGTAGCCCGCGATCGCGTCCATCGTGCGCTCCATGGCGAAGCAGCCCTGGGGCGCCCGGCGCCGCGGTACGGCGTCACGATCACGGTGTTGGTGTAGAGCGAGGAGAAGGCGACCCGGTAGGCGCCCGGCTTGTACGGGCCGAGCAGCTGGGTCGAGGTGATGATCGGGACGATCAGGCCGTACGGGGTGTAGGCGCCGTGGTCGTGCCAGAACTCGACGTCGAGGCCGAGCAGCCTGCCGTCGTCGTCGAAGCCGACCTCGACGTGCTGGACCTGGCCGCGCTCGTGGGCGGAGGAGACGAAGTGCTCGCGCCGGTCCTCCACGAACTTCACCGGCCTGCCCAGGGCGCGGGCGGCCATCGGGACCAGCAGCTCCTCCGGCCACGGGTGGACGATCTTGACGCCGAAGCCGCCGCCGACGTCCGGGGTGATCACGTCGACCCGCCCGATGTCCAGGCCCAGCCGCGTCGCGACGGCGGCGCGGACCCCGGTGGAGCTCTGGGTGGAGGTCCACAGGACGAGCCGGCCGAGGGCGGGGTCCCAGCGGGCGACGGTGCCGCGGCCCTCCAGCGGCATGCACGCGCTGCGCTCGATCTCCAGGTCCAGCTCCAGGCGGTGTGGCGCCGCGGCGATGGCGGCCGGGGCGTCGCCGACGGCCTGCTCCAGCCGGGCGCCGACGTTGCCGGGCACGTCGTCGTGCACGAGCCGCTCGGCCGCGCGGGCCGCCGCGACCCCGACGACGGCGGGCAGCACCTCGTAGTCGACGACGATCCGGTCGACAGCGTCCTCGGCGAGGTAGCGGTCCTCGGCGACGACGAACGCGACCGCCTCCCCGACGTGGTTGACCTCGTCGCGGGCCAGCGCGAACTGGGTGCGGCCGTGGGTCAGCGCGGGGTGCGGGATGAGCACGGGCAGCGGCTCCGCCATCGGGCCGGTCAGGTCGTCGTGGGTGTAGACCGCGTGCAAGCCCGGCACGTCGAGGACGCCGGACACGTCGATGTCGCGGATGCGGGCGTGCGCGTGCGGGGAGCGCAGCACCGCGGCGTGCAGCACGCCGGGTCCGGGGTCGACGTCGTCGAGGTAGCGGCCGCCGCCGCGCAGGAAGCGCTGGTCCTCGACCCGCTGGACGCGCTGGCCCATGAGCTTGGTGGTCACCGGGCGGCCCCGATCTCGGCGGACCGCTCGACCGCCGTGACGATGTTCTGGTAGCCGGTGCAGCGGCAGAGGTTCCCGCCGATCATGTCGCGGGCCCGCTCGTGGGTGGGGCAGGGGTCGCGGCGCAGCCCGGCGGTGATCGTCGTCAGGAAGCCGGGGGTGCAGAAGCCGCACTGCAGACCGTGGCACTCCGCGAAGGCCTGCTGCACCGGGGACAACGACCCGTCCGGCTCGGCCAGCCCCTCGACGGTGGTGATCGCCCAGGACTGCGCGGCGACGGCGAGCATCAGACAGGCCCGTGCCGGCTCGCCGTCGAGCAGGATCGTGCAGGCCCCGCAGACCCCGTGCTCGCAGCCGACGTGGGTGCCGGTCAGGCCGAGGTCGTGGCGCAGCGCGTCGGACAGCAGCCGCCGTGCCGGGACCCGCAGGTCGTGGACGACGCCGTTCACCGTCAGCCGGATGTCGTGGAGCGTCTCGCTCATCGCCCGCCTCCCTGCGCGGTCGCGTTCCGGGTCGCCGCGGCCACCACCCGGTCGGTCAGGACCCGGACCAGCTGTCTCCGGTAGGCCGCCGTGGCGTGGATGTCGGTGGTCGGGTCCAGGTGGTCGAGGGCGGCGTCGGCCCGGTCGGCCGGGGCCACACCGGTCAGGTCGACGACCACCGGGACGTCGCTCACCGACAGGTAGCCGACCCGGACCCGGTCGCCGTCGACGACCGCCCCCGCACCGACCAGGGCGTAGTCGCCGTGCCGGCGGGCGACCTCGTCGAAGGCGACGCCCGCGCCCGCCGGCAGGGCGGGGAAGAACGCCGAGACGGCGATCTCGTCCGGGCCGACCGCCGACTCCAGCGGGCCGACGAACAGCTCACGCGCTCCGATCGTGCGGCGCCCGGCGGGCCCCTCGACGTCGAGCGACCCCTCCAGCAGCCGCAGCACCACCGGCATCTCGGCGGCGGCGTCGGCGTGCACGAGGGACCCGACGGTCGTGCCGCGGTTGCGGATCGTGGGGTGCGCGACGTGGGCCAGCGCGGCAGGCACCAGCGGCTGGAGCCTGGCGAGCAACGGTGACTCCAGGACCGCGGTGTGCCGGGCCAGCGCGCCGACCCGGACACCCCCCTCGACCTCGGTGATCGTGTCCAGGCCGGGTACGCCGTTGATGTCGACGACCAGGGACGGTGCGGCCAGCCGCATGGACAGCAGCGGCACGAGACTCTGTCCACCGGCCAGCACCTTCGAGTCCGGCGCCGCGAGCGCGGCGACGGCCCCGGCCAGGTCCGTCGGGCGGACGTAGTCGAAGGGTGCGGGCTTCACGGGCTGTCCTTCGCCTCCCCGTCGTCGACCCTGGTCACCATCGTCCCGGCGTGGCGTCCCGGACGGGCCGGTCGTCCCGGACCGGCGGTCGCGCAGCGCACGACGGCGTGGAAGTAGACGATCACCAGGATGGTGCCGAGCGCGATGCCGCCCAGCTCGAACCCGTTGCCCAGGTCCAGCGCGACGCCGCCGATGCCGGCGACCATGCCCGCCGCGAGGCCGACGAGGTTGCGGGGCTCGCCGAAGTCCACCCCGTTCTCCACCCAGATCTTGGCGCGCCGACCAGCGCGATCATCCCGTAGAGCACGAGCGTGATCCCGCCGAGCACGCCGCCGGGGATCGCCCCGACCAGCACGCCGAACTTGGGGCACAGTCCGAGCAGGATCGCCACGGCGGCCGCGACGTAGTAGGCCGCGGTGGAGTACACCCTGGTCGCACCCATGACGCCGATGTTCTCGGCGTAGGTCGTGGTCGGGGACCCGCCGAACAGGCTGGCCAGCGCGGTGGTGGCGGCGCCGTCGGCGCCCAGCGCCCGGCCCAGGTAGGGGGTCGAGGTCGTCGCCGGTCATCTCGGCGACCGCCTTGACGTGCCCCAGGTTCTCGGCGACCAGCGCGATGACGCCGGGGAGCACCAGCAGCAC
The DNA here is from genome assembly GCF_020496245.1 of Pseudonocardia sp. ICBG601. NCBI lineage: Bacteria > Bacillati > Actinomycetota > Actinomycetes > Pseudonocardiales > Pseudonocardiaceae > Pseudonocardia > Pseudonocardia sp. ICBG601. Next base: position 8,652 of record NZ_JAHLJA010000068.1, read on the forward strand.
GAACATCAGCGAGAAGCTGGGCGCGTGCACGGCCGGGACGCCGTCGTCCAGGGTCCCGCTGGGCAGGCCGAACCAGGCGGCGTCGGCCAGGCCCTCGAAGGAGACGCGCGAGTGCGGCTCCGGGGTGCAGTCCGTACCGCCGCAGGAGGTGATCGGGCCGCTCAGGAGGTCGAGCAGCCAGGAGAGCACGAACCCGAAGACGAGCGCGAGGAACACCGCGATCCGTCCCCAGAACCCGCGGAACAGCACGGCGGCGCAGACCAGGAACGTCGCGGTGAGCAGCGCGGTCCACTGGTCCACCGGCCAGTACACCGACGCGACGACCGGGGCCAGGTTGAACCCGATCAGCATGACGACCGCACCGGTCACCGCGGGCGGGAGCACCCGGTGCACGAGCCGGGCGCCCGCGACGTGCACGAACACACCGATCGCGAGCAGCACCAGGCCGGAGACCATGATCGCCCCGGTCACGGCGGCGGAGTCGCCGCCGGCCGCCCGGATCGCCGCGACCCCGCCGACGAAGGCGGCGCTGGTGCCGAGGTAGCTGGGCACCATGTTCTTGCAGACGACCAGGAACAGGACGGTGCACAGGCCCGAGAACAGGATCGCGAGGTTGGGGTCCAGCCCCATCACCACGGGGAACACGAAGGTCGCCCCGAACATCGCGACGACGTGCTGCATCCCCAGCCCGACCGTCTTCCCCCAGGGGAGCCGCTGGCGGGGTGCGACCGCCTCCCCCGGCCCCGGATCGACCACTTCCCACCTGAACATCGACATGGCGATCCCTTCACACGGCACCGGAGACCCGACTCAAGCTAATGAGACCCAGGTCGCACCTCGACGGCTACTACTGCCGATTGATCGGTGGATCCACTGGCACGAATTGATGACGCCAGCACGATGCCTGCATGCGTCGGGCCGTGCGGTTTCCGCTGGATGTCGTTCACGTTCCGCCCGGTCGGCCGACGATGCGCAGCGCCTGCAGCGCGACGGCGACGTCGAGCCGCAGGTTCGGGTCCGTCGACAACGGACCGAGGAGCCGTTCCAGCTTGGCGACGCGGGTAGCGCATCGTGTTGTAGTGGAAGAACTGCACCCGGGCCGCCTCGGCCACGGTGAAGTTCGTGTCGAGCAGGACCTGCAGGGTCTCGCGCAGCTCGGCGGCCTCGGTGGTGGCCTCGGCGAGCGGGCCCAGCGCGTCGCGGACGAAGGAGTCCAGCTCCGCCGGGTCCGGGACGAGCGCGAGCAGCCGGTGCAGGCCGAGCTGGTCGAAGAACGTCGTGCTGCCGCCCCCGGAGATCCGGCGGCCCACCTCGACCGCCCGCCGTGCCTGGGCATAGGCACCGGGCAGGGCGTCGATGTCGGGCACCGGGCGGCTGACCCCTGCCGAGAACTGCCGTCGCCCGCCGCCCTTGTCCCCGGCGACCGCGGTGACGGCCCGCCGCACGATGTCGCGGCCGGGGGCGGACCGGGGTCCGCGTCGACCGGCAGCAGGGTCACGACCTCGGAGGAGAAGTCGACGGTGGGGATGCCCTCCCCCAGCCCGGAGCAGACCTGGCGCCACCCCGCCGAGAACCGCTTCTGCCAGGCGCGCCACTGCTCGGCCGGGACCCGCGCGTCGATCGGGTCGAGCTCGGCGGTCAGCACGACCATCGGGCGGCGCAGGTCCCAGCCGAGGGTGTCCGCGTGCTCGGCGACGTAGGCGGGGTCGGCGGTGCGGCGCAGCAGCAGGTCCCGCAGGAAGTCGCCCTGGTACTTGGTCTCGACGGCGGTGACCGCCTCCTCGCGGGTGATCAGCAGCGCGGCCACCGCGGCGGCGCGCTCCAGCGCCTGTACGTCGTCCGGGGCGAGCCGGGCGGTCAGGCGCACGCAGACCAGCCGGGCGAGGTTCTGCCCACCGGCCGCGACCCGCAGGGTGCGGGCCTCCCCGCCCGCGACCGGGACACCGTCGATCCCCATCCGCTCGACGCGCAGCCGGCCCGTCGGGTCGACGAGGTCGTGCTCGGTCAGCATCCGGAGCTGGTCCTCCGACAGCGCCGACGCCCGCTCCCGCCCGTCGGTGGAGGTGACCGCGACGCCCACGTCGAGCACCCGCCCGACCTCGGCCGCGATCCCCGCGAGGTCCCCGCCCTCCAGCGCGATCCGGGTGAGCCCGGTGTGCAGCGCGTCGAGCCGGGCCAGCGCCTCGCGGGCCGGGAACTCCGGGTCCCCGGTCTCCTCCGTCAGCAACTGTTGCCGCCCCTTCGGTCCGAAAGTGGCACAAGTTAACATCGGCGGACGCTGCTGCCCAGGCTAGTTTCGGTCCGTGATCGGAGTCAGCGCACCCGTCCGGGTCCGTGACCTGCTGCGGCGGGCCGCGGACGGCCCGGTCCGGGTCGTGCACCGCGGGTCCGACGCCGTCTACCTCGCCGTCCACGACGACGGTCGCGAGACCTGCGTCGGCGGCCTCGGCGCGGACGCGGTGCCGGTGCCCTGCGGACTGCGGTCCCGGCTCCCCTCGCTCGCCGTCGGCACCGCCGCCGTGCACGGCGGGGTCCTGCACCTCGACGACGAGCCGGTCGTCGTCCGGCGGCTGGTCGACACCCGGGTGCCCGCGCGGTCCCCGCTGCCCCGCACCGGGCTCCGGCCGGCCCCCGGCCTGCCGGCCGAGGTGACCCCGGCCGCCGTCGCCGGGCTCGTCGGACGCGGCGAGGGGCTCACTCCGCTCGGCGACGACGTCCTGTGCGGCTGGCTCGCCCTGCACCGGGCCGCCGGCGTCGCCACCCCCGAGGTGGACGCCGTCGTCCTGGCCCACCTGCACCGCACCACGCTGCTGTCCGCCGAGCTCCTGCGGTGTGCCCTGCGCGGCGAGGTCGTGCCCCAGTTCGCCGCGCTGGTCACCGCACTCGGCACGTTGGCCGAGCCCGCGGCCCGCGCCGCGCTCGACGCCGTCGGGCACACCTCCGGGGCCGCGATGGTCCACGGCGCCGCGCTCGCCCTGTCCGCCCTGCACACCGAAGGAGTCGCCGCATGACGACGACGCACGTCGAGGTCCGGCCCGGCGCCTACGCCGACTCGGTCACGCTGCTCCGGGTCAGCCGCACCGCCCAGCAGCTCGACGGGGTGGTCGCCGCGCAGGTCGCCATGGCCACCCCGCTCAACGTCGACGTCCTGACCGGCATGGGGTTCTCCGTCCCCGCCGGGACCGGCGCGAACGACCTGGTCGTCGCCCTGCACCTGACCGGTGACGACGCGTTGCCCGCCGCCGTGGCAGGTGTCGACCGCGCGCTCGCCGAGGCGGCTCGCCCGGCGCCGGACGGCGGCGGGGCCGGTGCGGTCGCGCCGCCGCGCACCACCGCCACGGCGCTGGACAGGGCACCGGGCTCGGTCGTGCTCGTGTCGGTGCCCGGGCCGCACGCCACCGTCGAGGCGATGGACGCCCTCGACGCCGGCAGCGACGTCATGATCTTCAGCGACAACGTGCCGGTGGAGCAGGAGGTGGCGCTCAAGCAGGCCGCCGCGCAGCGATCCCTGCTGGTCATGGGCCCGGACTGCGGGACGGCCGTGCTGGACGGGCTCGGCCTGGGGTTCGCCAACGTCGTCGAGCCCGGCCCGGTGGGACTCGTCGCCGCGTCCGGGACCGGGTGCCAGCAGGTGATGGCGCTGCTCGACCACGCCGGGGTCGGTGTGCGCGCCGCGCTCGGCGTCGGCGGGCGGGACCTGTCCGCGCCGGTCGGCGGCCTCGCCACCCGGGAGGCCCTGCGCCGCCTCGACGCGGACCCGGCCGTCGAGCTGATCGTGCTGGTGTCCAAGCCCCCCGCCGCCGAGGTCGCCGAACGGATCGACCGGCTGGTCGCGACGCTCACGACGCCGGTCGAGTACGCGCTGCTCGGGCCGGGCAGGCCCGACCTGACCGCGGCGACCGAGGCCGCCCTGGTGCGGCTGGGCCGACCCGTCCCGGACTGGCCGGTGCACGGCACCGCGCGGCCGGCGTCCGGCGGGCACCGGCTGCGCGGCCTGTTCGTCGGCGGCACGCTCGCCACCGAGTCCGCGCAGATCGCGGGCGAGGACGCTGCCCGGGCCGGCCACACCTTCGTCGACTTCGGCGACGACGAGTGGACCCGTGGCCGCGCCCACCCGATGATCGACCCGACGGTGCGCCTGGAGCACCTCGCGGCCGCGCTGGCCGACCCGGAGACCGCCGTCGTCCTGCTCGACGTGGTGCTGGGGCACGGCGCCGAGCCGGACCCGGCCTCCGTGCTGGCCCCCGCGGTCGCCGGGTCCCGGGTGCCGGCCGTCGTCTCGGTCGTCGGGACCGGCGCCGACCCGCAGGACCTGGCCGCGCAGATCGACGCGCTGGTCGCGGCCGGCGCGGAGGTCCACCTCTCGCACGCCGGCGCCACGCGCCGGGCACTCGCACTCCTTCCCGCCGACACGACGACCGGAGCCGCCCGATGACCACCCCTCGCTGGTGAGCACCGGCACCGACCTGCTCGCCGACGCCGCCGCCGACCAGGCGGTCCCGGTCACCCGGGTCGACTGGCGCCCGCCGATGGACGGCACCGCGGCCGATCTGGCGACCGTCGCCACCGACCCGCTGCGCCGGGCGGCGAACGACCGCGCCCTCGCCGCGATGCTCGACGTCACCGCGACGCTCGTCGACGTCGCCCCGGCCTCGGAGGTCCTCGGCCTCACCCCGGGAGAGTTCCTGCACGCCGGGCCACCGATCACCTGGGAGCGCGCGTCAGGCCCGCTCCGCGGCGCCCTGATGGGCGGCGCCGCGCTGGAGGGCCTGGTCACCGACCCGGAGGACGCCGCGGCGCTGTTCGCGTCGGGCTCCTCGGTCTCGCTGGAGCCGTGCCACCACCGCGGGGCGGTCGGCCCGATGGCCGGCGTCGTCACCCCGGGCATGTGGATGTTCGTGCTCGAGGACCCGGCCACCGGCCGCCGTGCCCACTGCTCGCTGAACGAGGGGCTGGGCAAGGTCCTGCGCTACGGCGCGTACGGCCCTGAGGTGATCCGGCGGCTGCGCTGGATGGGCGACGTGCTGGACCCGCTGCTGCGCGGCGCCGTCCGGGCGCGGCGGGACGCGGGTGAGCCGGTCGACGTGACCGGCGTGCTGACCCAGATGCTGCAGATGGGCGACGAGGCGCACAACCGCAACCGGGCGGGGACCCTGATGCTGCTGCGGGACCTGGGCCCGGACCTCGTCGCGACGGCGGCCGCCGCCGGCGTCCCGAGCACCGACGTCGCGGAGGCGCTGCGGTTCGTCGGGGGCAACGACCACTTCTTCCTGAACCTCGCCATGCCCGCGTGCAAGCTGGCCCTGGACGCCGCCCGGGACGTCGACGGCTCCACCATGGTGGTGGCGATGGCGCGCAACGGAACCGACTTCGGCATCCAGGTCTCCGGCACCGGCGACGAGTGGTTCACCGGCCCGGCCCAGCTGGCCGACGGCCTGTTCCTGGGCGACTACGGCCCGGCCGACGCCAACCCCGACATCGGCGACTCGGCGATCACCGAGACGGCCGGGATCGGTGGCTTCGCCATGGCGACCGCCCCGGCGATCGTGCGGTTCGTCGGCGGGACCGTGCCGGACGCACTGGCCACCACCCGCCGGATGCGCGAGATCACGCTCGGGGAGAGCCGGCGGTGGACCGTCCCGATCCTGGAGTTCGCCGGGGTCCCCAGCGGCATCGACGTCACCCGGGTCTGCCGGACGGGCATCCTCCCGCAGATCAACACGGGGATGGCCGGACGGGTCGCGGGCGTCGGGCAGGTCGGGGCCGGGCTCGTCACCCCGCCGGCCGAGATCTTCCCGAAGGCGCTCACCCGGCTGGCGGAGCGGACGGTCCTCAGACGCGGCGCAGCAGCCTGACGACGACCGTGGTGATGATCAGCCAGAGGATCGCCGCGACCCCGTAGTTCAGCGTGACGGCCATCTTCGGCTGGGCCGGGGTGAACAGGTCACCGAGGCCGAGGTTCAGCTGGGCCGCCCACGACGAGATGTACTCGGTGAGGAAGTTCGCCGGGTTGGCGTCGAGCAGGGTCAGCACGATGTGCGCGACCAGGATGGCCACGATCACCAGGCCCACGATCCGCACGATCGTCGCGATGATGCCCACGCCCTGCCGCACGGTCGTACCCACGGTTGCCGCCATCACACACCCCTTTGTCTCCGACGGCGTCATGGTCGCACCGCCGTGCCCTCACTGCCCCCACAACGAGGAAGAACGCTCTCGGTTGTGATCACTTCGTTGCGTGCCGTCGTCCGGGTGACACCAACACCGGTCCGGGACAGCGGGTTGCCGTGCAACGGGGGGTCGGGTCTACGGTGGGGGCATGGCGCGCCTGCTCCTTCGCCGCCGCGGCGGGGTCTGAACCGACCGGCCCCTCGTCGCGGGGTTTCGCGTGTCCGCCGGTCGCCACGACCGTCCGACATCAGGAGCAGTTCCCGTGACCACCTCTCCCGACGCCTACGAGGCCCGCGCCCGCAGCAACGTCCGCACCCCCGAGGGCGCGCCGCACGCGACCCAGCCGGCCTGGAACCGCCAGCGCGGCTCGCAGATGCCGGTGCACCGGTACAAGCCGTTCCATCAGCTGGTCGAGCCGGTCTCGCTGCCGGACCGCACGTGGCCGGACAAGGTCATCGACACCGCGCCGCTGTGGTGCGCGGTCGACCTGCGTGACGGCAACCAGGCGCTGATCGACCCGATGAGCCCGCTGCGCAAGCGGCGCATGTTCGACCTGCTGGTACGCATGGGCTACAAGCAGATCGAGGTCGGCTTCCCGGCGGCGAGCCAGACCGACTTCGACTTCGTCCGCGAGATCATCGAGGACGAGGCGATCCCGTCCGACGTGCAGATCCAGGTCCTGACCCAGGCCCGGCCGGAGCTGATCCAGCGGACCTTCGAGGCCTGCGAGGGCGCGCACTCGGCGATCGTCCACCTCTACAACTCGACCTCGATCCTGCAGCGCCGGGTCGTCTTCCGCTCCGACCGCGCGGGCATCACCAAGATCGCCACCGACGGCGCGGAGGAGGTCGCGAAGTTCGCCGAGAAGTACCCGGCGACCGACTGGACCTTCCAGTACTCGCCGGAGTCCTACACCGGCACCGAGCTGGAGTACGCCGTCGAGATCACCAACGCGGTGAGCGCGATCTGGCAGCCGACGCCCGAGCACCCGATGATCGTCAACCTGCCGGCCACCGTCGAGATGGCGACGCCGAACGTCTACGCGGACTCCATCGAGTGGATGCACCGCAACCTGGCCCGGCGCGACGCGCTGATCCTGTCGCTGCACCCGCACAACGACCGCGGTACCGGCATCGCCGCCGCCGAGCTCGGCTACCAGGCCGGCGCCGACCGCATCGAGGGCTGCCTGTTCGGCAACGGCGAGCGCACCGGCAACGTCGACCTGGTCGCGCTGGGCATGAACATGTTCACCCAGGGCGTCGACCCGCAGATCGACTTCTCCGACATCGACGAGATCCGCCGCACCGTCGAGTACTGCAACCAGCTGCCGGTGCACGAGCGCCACCCGTGGGGCGGCGACCTGGTCTACACCGCGTTCTCCGGCTCCCACCAGGACGCGATCAACAAGGGCTTCGCCGCGATGGAGGCCGACGCCGCCGAGGCCGGGCACCCCGTCGCCGACCACACCTGGGAGGTCCCGTACCTGCCCGTGGACCCGAAGGACATCGGCCGCACCTACGAGGCCGTCATCCGGGTCAACAGCCAGTCCGGCAAGGGCGGCATCGCCTACATCATGAAGACCGAGCACCAGCTCGACCTGCCGCGACGGCTGCAGATCGAGTTCAGCCACGTCATCCAGGCCTTCACCGACACCGAGGGCGGCGAGGTCGAGCCCAAGGCGATGCGCGACGCGTTCGACGTCGAGTACCTGGGCCGCGAGACCCCGCTCAAGCTGGTGCGCCACCGCGTCCACAGCGACGGCGAGGGCCGCGACGAGATCGTGGCGACGGTGCGCGTCGAGTCCGACCTGCACGAGATCGCCGGCTCGGGGAACGGGCCGATCGCGGCGTTCGTGGACGCGCTGGCCGGGATCGGGTTCGACGTCCGGGTCCTCGACTACCACGAGCACGCGATGGGCGGCGGTGACGACGCCCGCGCCGCGGCCTACGTCGAGTGCGCCGTCGAGGAGAAGGTGTTCTGGGGCGTCGGGATCGACAGCTCGATCACCAGCGCCAGCCTCAAGGGCGTCGTGAGCGCGATCAACCGCGCCCTGCGCTGACGCCTCCACCACGCCGCGCGAACGGGCCGTCCGTACGACCTCTCGTACGGACGGCCCGGTCACGGGTGACCGGTGGGCCGGTCAGCGGCCGATCGCGTCGCCGAGGGTGATCTGCTGGCCGGGTACCTCCGGGCGCTGCCCGGGCCGACGGCGGCGTCGGCCTCCTCCGCGGTCACCTCGTGCGGGTGATGACCCCGTCGCGGATGGCCTCGGCGTGGTGGCAGGCGACCCGGTGCCCGGTGGTGTCGCCGTCGAGCGTCCGGAGCTGCGGGCGCTCGGTGGAGCACCGGTCCTCCTGACGCCACGGGCAGCGGGTGTGGAACCGGCACCCGGCGGGCGGCGCGGCCGGCGACGGCAGGTCCCCGGACAGCAGGATCCGCTCGCGGGTGTCCTCCACCGTCGGGTCCGGCTGGGGCACCGCCGAGAGCAGCGCCCGGGTGTAGGGGTGCAGCGGGCCGTCGTAGAGCGCGCGGGCCGGCGCCTCCTCCACGATCGACCCGAGAGTACATCACCCCGACCCGGTCCGACACGTGCCGCACGACGGCCAGGTCGTGCGCGATGACCAGGTAGGTCAGACCCACTCACGCTGCAGCGAGCGCAGCAGGTTGAGCACCTGGGCCTGCACCGACACGTCCAGCGCGGACACCGGCTCGTCGGCGACGACCAGGTCGGGCTCCACACACAGCGCCCGGGCGATCCCGATGCGCTGGCGCTGCCCGCCGGAGAACTCGTGCGGGTAGCGGCGCAGGGCCGCCTCGGGCAGCCCGACCGCACGCATCAGCTCGGCGAGCCGGTCCGACCCGGCCGCGATCCCGTGCGCGGGCCAGCCCCTCGCGCAGCAGCGACCCGACCGACTGGCGCGGGTCCAGGCTGGACATCGGGTCCTGGAACACCATCTGGAACCGGCGGCGCATCCGGCGCAGCGGCTCCCCGGTGAGCGCGGCGACGTCGGTGCCGTCGAAGGACACCGTGCCCGCGGTCGGCTCGGTGAGCTTGAGGATCGCCCGCCCGAGGGTCGACTTGCGCAGCCGGGACTCACCGACCAGGCCGTAGGTCTCGCCGCGCTCGATCCGCAGCGAGACGCCCGTCGACGGCCTTGACGTGCCCGACCGTGCGCTGCACCAGCACACCCCGGGTGATCGGAAGTGGACCTGCAGGTCCTCGACCTCCAGCAGGGGGCTCATGCCGTCGCTCCGATCGGCTCGGGGTTGTGGCAGCGCAGCAGCCGGCCCGCCGCGTCGTCGGCAGCCGGGGTGACCGAGGTGCAGGTCTCCAGCGCCCGCGGGCAGCGCGGCGCGAAGGCGCAGGCGTGGTCCCAGGGCAGGTTGTCCGACACCGACCCGGTGATCGCGGGCAGCTCCGCGGCGGGGTCGGAGTCCAGCCGCGGGATCGACCGGATCAGCCCGGAGGTGTACGGATGCCGCGGACCGCCGAACAGCGCGTGCCGCTCCGCGCGTTCCACGACCCGGCCGCCGTAGAGCACGTTGACCCGGTCGCAGAGCCCCGCGACGACGCCGAGGTCGTGCGTGATCATGATCAGCGCCGTCCCCGTCTCGGCGACGAGCTCGCGCAGCAGCTCCAGGATCTGGGCCTGGATGGTGACGTCGAGGGCGGTGGTCGGCTCGTCGGCGATGAGCAGCTTTCGGCCGGCAGGCCAGCGCGATCGCGATCAGCGCGCGCTGGCGCATCCCGCCCGACATCTGGTGCGGGTAGGCCGACACCCGTCGGCCGGGTCGGGGATGCCGACGCGCTCCAGCAGGGAGACGGCCTCGCGGCGGGCCTCGTCCTTCCCCATCCCGCGGTGCCGGGTGAGCGCCTCGGTGATCTGGACGCCCACCGACACGACCGGGTTCAGCGACGACAGCGGGTCCTGGAAGACCATCCCGATGTCGTGACCGCGCCGCTCGCGCAGCTGCGCGTCGGACAGGGTGAGCAGGTCGGTCGGGCTGCCGGTCCCGTCGTCGAACGTCACGGAGCCGCCCACCCGGGGGGTCCGCCCCGGGAGCAGCCCCATGATCGCCAGTGAGGTCACGGACTTGCCGCAGCCGGACTCGCCGACCAGGCCGACGACCTCACCGGGGCGCACGTCGAACGACACCCCGTCGACGGCGACGACGTCGGCCTCGCCCCGGCGCACGAAGCGCACGGACAGGTCCTCGACGGACAGCCGGGGGTTCATCGGCGTCCCTTGGGGTCGATGGCCTCGCGCAGCGACTCGCCGAGCAGCGTGAACCCGAGCGCGACGACGATGATCGCGATCGCCGGGTAGACCGCCAGCCCGGGCCGGACGTCGAGGTAGGGCTGTGCGGAGGCGAGCATCAGGCCCCACTCCGCGCGGGCCGGGTCGGCGTCGCCGAGGCCGAGGAAGGAGAGCGCGGCCGCGTCCAGGATCGCCGTCGCCAGGGTCAGCGTGGCCTGGACGATCACCGGGCCGATCGCGTTGGGCAGCATGTGCCGCAGCACCACCGCCCGTCGCTTCACCCCGAGCGCGGTGGCCGCGAGGACGTGGTCGGAGTCGCGCTGGGCGAGCATCGATCCGCGCAGCAGCCGCGCGAAGATCGGCACGTTCACCAGCGCGACGGCGATGATGACCGTGGTCTGGCTGGGCCGGGCGGCCAGCGCCGCGACCGAGATGGCGAGCAGCAGCGACGGGATCGACAGGAGCACGTCGGTGACCCGCATGAGGACGGTGTCGATCCAGCCGCCGAAGGCCCCGGCGAGCACGCCGATGACCAGACCCACCGCGAGCCCGAACACGGTGGCGAGCACGCCGACCAGCAGGGTCTGGCGCGACGCCAGGATCATCCGGGAGAACTCGTCGCGGCCGTTCTGGTCGCTGCCGAGCGGGAAGCCGGGCTGCGGTCCGGGGATCGAGCCGGGACGCAGCTGGTCGAGCAACTGCGGGAAGGCCTGGGCCGGGTCGTGCGGGGCCAGCAGCGGCGCGAACACCGAGACCAGCACGAACAGCCCGATGATCACCGCGCCGACGATCGCGGTGGGGCTGCGACGCAGCCGGCGCAGCGCGTCGGCAGACAGGCTGCGGCCCGCGGTGTCGTCGATCCGGTCCCTGCGCCGTTGCGCCCAGGTGGTCGGTGCGCTCATCGCAGCCTCACCCTCGGGTCGATCACGGCGTAGGACAGGTCGACGAGCAGGTTGACCAGCACGTAGATCAGTGCGCCGAGCAGCACCACGGCCTGCAGCCGCGGGTAGTCGCGACGCTCGATGCCCTCGGCGATCAGGGTGCCGATGCCGGGCCGGTTGAACACCTTCTCGGTCAGCACCGCGCCGGCGAGGAGCAGGCCGGTCTGCAGGCCGATCGTCGTGGAGACCGGCAGCAACGCGTTGCGCAGGACGTGCCGGCCGCGGACGGTGCCCGGCGCGAGGCCCTTGGCGTTGGCGGTGCGGACGAAGTCGGACTCCAGCACGTCGAGCACCGAGGCCCGGGTGATCCGCACGATGACGGCGAGCGGGATCGTCGCCAGCGTGACGGCCGGCAGCACGAGGTGCATCAGCGAGTCCCAGCTGGCGTCGAACTCGCGGGTGAGCAGGCCGTCGAGGGTGGGGAAGCCGGTCACCGAGGTGGCGTCGATGCCGGTCGACTGCAGCCCGGACGGCGGGAACAGGCCGAGGTCGACGGCCAGGAACTGCTTGAGCACGTAGCCGAGGAAGAACACCGGCACGGCGACGCCGACCAGCGTTCCGACGATGGTCAGGTTGTCCCAGATCCCGCCGCGGTGGCGGGCGGCGAGGTAGCCGAGCGGGATCCCGAGGGCGACGGCGAGCAGCAGCGCCGCCAGGGAGAGCTCGATCGTGCCCGGCAGCGCGCGGCCGAGCTCGGTGATCACCGGGTCTCCGGTGACGAGGGAGGCGCCGAAGTCGCCGGTCAGCGCCCGGCCGAGGTAGTGCAGGTACTGGATCGGGATGGGTTGGTCCAGGCCCAGCGTCTTGTTGAGTGCGGCGATCGACTCCGGGGTCGCGCCTTGTCTCCGAGCAGCGCACCGGCCGGTCCACCGGGCAGCGAGCGCAGCCAGGCGAACAACAGCACGGACAGGATGAGCAGCGTCGGGACGACCTGGAGCAGGCGGCGCGCGACGAAGCGCAGCATGCGTGGATGTCCTCAGTGGTGGGAGGCGGGACACGCGGCCGGGCGCCGCGGGGTCTCCGCGGCGCCCGGGGCACGGTCAGTTCTTGCTGACGGAGACGAAGCGCTCGTCGGTCAGCGGCGACGGGACGAGGCCCTGCACGTTCGGTCCGACGACGATCGCCGGTCCGGTGGTCAGGATCGGCACGGCCGGCAGGTACTTGGCCATGATGTCCTTGTTGGCCTGCTGGTACGCCGCGGCGTGGCCGGCCGGGTCCGGGATGGCGTCGGCCTTGGCCAGCTCGGCGAACATCGCCGGGTCCTGCGGCCCGAACTCGGCCTTCTCCCGGCCGAAGAACGTGCCGACGAAGTTGCCGGCGTCGTTGTAGTCGCCGGTCCAGCCGAGCAGGTGTAGGTCGTGCTTGCCGGCCTTCTGGACGTCGTCCTTGTAGCCGCCGTTCCACGGCCGCGCGACCGGGTTGACCGTGATGCCGACGGCCTTCAGGTTCGCCGACATCGCCGAGAACAGGTCCGCCGGGTTCGGCATGTAGGGGCGGGTGATCTCGGTCGGGTAGTAGAAGTTCAGCGTCAGGTTCTGCGCGCCGGCCTCGGCGAGCAGCTGCTTGGCCTTCTCCGGGTCGTACGGGTACTCGGTGACGTCGTCGGCGTAGCCCGCGACGGTCGGCGGCACGAACTCCTTCGCGACCGCGGAACCCTCCGGCATCTTCGTGCGGACCAGCGACTCGCGGTCGATCGCGTAGGCGAGCGCCTGACGGACCCGAAGGTCCTTGAGCTTGGGGTTGTTCTTCGTGTTGATGCCCATGTAGAGCAGCGAGAACGGCTGGCGGATCAGCACCTGGTCGCCCTGGTCCTTCAGGGTCTGGTAGTCCGCGGGCGACGGGTAGTCGTAGCCGTCGATGGTGCCGGCGGCCAGCTCCTGCTTACGGGCGTTCTCGTCCGGGATGATCTTGAAGATGAGCCGGTCGAGCTTGGCCTTCTCGCCCCAGTACTGGTCGTTGCGGACCAGGGTGATCGTGTTGTTCGCCTTGTCGAAGCTCTCGAACTTGAACGGCCCGGTGCCCGTCGGGTGCTCGTTCGCGTAGGCGGGGTAGGTGAAGGAGTCACCGCTCTGGGTGACGGCATCGGCGTCGTACTGCTTGAGCGCCGTCGGGCTGGAGATCGAGAACGACGTGAGGCCGAAGGCGGCCGGGAACGCGCCCTTGAACTTGTTCAGTGTCAGGACGGCGGTGTTCGGGCTCTGCGCCGTGCAGGACTTGTAGAGCGGTGCGCCCGAGGCGTCACCCTCGTTCTTGGCGAAGCCCTCGAAGACGTCGCCGTAGTAGATCATCTGGCTCTGGGCCGCGGCGCCCTTCATGTTGAACCAGCGGTCGAAGTTCGCGCAGACCGCGGTCGCGTCGAACGGCGTGCCGTCGTGGAACGTGACGCCCTCGCGGAGGGTGAACGTCCAGGTCTTGCCGTCCGGAGTGGACTTCCACTCGGTGGCCAGGCCGGGCTCGAGCTCGGTGATCCCCGGCTTGTAGGTGATCAGCGTGTCGAACATCTGCCGCGCCGGGCGGAAGCTCTCGCCGTCGTCGTTGAAGATCGGGTCGAAGTTCTTCGGCGCGCCGGCGGCACCGAAGACGAACGTCCCCCCTGCGGCGTCGCCGCCCGCTCCGCGCTCCGAGCTCGCGCAGGCGGTCATGCCCACTGCGAGCACGCCCGCCATGACCGCCGTCATCCACCGTCTGCGCATTCCGGTCCCCTCGTAGGCAGAGGTGTCCACCCGATGTGCGCGTGAGGACACCTGATGACGGGGAAACCTATAGCGGTCCGTTACCAACCGGTAGACCCTTGCGTCACGATAGTGCTACGAACTGGTACGCACGTCCCGTTCGCCCGGCCCCTCGACGACGGCCGTCCGGTGCGCGTCCCGGTGGTTCGCGACCGCATCCCGTGAGGCGTCCTCGTCGAGCGCGGCGGCCCGGACCTCGGCGAAGACCTCACGGTAGGTGCGCAGGTCGGTGGGCGATTCCAGGAACGACTCCCCTGCGTGCCCCTCGGTGTGGACGACGTCGGGTCCGAGTGCGTCGGGGACGGTCAGGATCGCGAAGCGGCCGGCGTGGGCGCGCTGCGGCCCGGCGTCGAACGGGAGTACACGCAGCGTCACGTCGGGCAGCTCCGACAGCGTGAGCAGCCGGTCGAGCTGCTCGGCCATCACCGCGGGACCGCCGGTCGCGCGGACGAGCACGGCCTCGTCGACGACCACGTCGAGCACCAGCGGCGGTGTCGCGGTGAGCGCCTCGTGGCGACGACCGCGCAGCCGCACGAGCTGGTCGATCTCCCAGTCCGGGCGACCCGGGAGCCGAGCGCGCAGCGCGGCGTGGGCGTAGGCGGGCGCCTGGAGCAGCCCGTGCAGCACGGTCAGGTCGAACGCGGCGACGGCGGTCGCGTCGGTCTCGGCGGCCGCGTAGCGACCCGGCGACGGCAGGAAGTGCGGGTCGGTGCGCAGGCCCTCGGTGAACGGCTCCCACCAGCCACGGGTGCGGCTCTCGGTGACCAGCCGCTCGAGCATCTCCGCCTCGACCCCGGCGACCCCGCCGTAGACCTCGACCAGCGCGGCGACGTCGGCCGGGCGCGGCACCCCCTTGCCGTTCTCCAGCCTGCTGATCTTCGACGCCGAGCAGCCCACCCCGGCCGCGGCGTCCGCCAGCTTCAGCCCGGCGTTGACGCGCAGCCGGCGCAGCTCGGCACCCAGCCGTCGTCGTGCGCCGGTCGGCTCCTGCTCCACCTCGCACCCCTCCCCGGTCCCGCCGTGCAATCTACAGCTCCGTGCAATTCCCCGAGTCTGCAATTGCACGGGAGCGCTCCGTCGGGCATGCTGGCATCACCCGGACGTGACGGCAGCCACACCGACCGTGGCGGACGGGGACCACGGACCGACCGCGACACACGAAGGGAGATGGACATGATCCGCAGGACGCAGGTGCCGCACACAGGCACGTACCACCGCGCCCGTACCGGGCGGTGGTCGCCGTGATCGCGCTGGTGGCGGTGGCCCTGGCCGGGCTGGTCACGCTGGTCCTCTCGGCGATCGTGATCGGGGTGACCGACCGGCGCCAGAGCGAGGCGTGGCGTCGGATCGCCGAGCAGCGCCGCCGGGAGTGGGAGCGCAGGCAGCGCCAGCTCCACGGCCGGTCGCACCACGTGGACGCGTGGGGCGACGAGGACACCGACTGAGGCTTACCGAAGGAGCATCAGCCCCGCTGAGGCTTGCCGAAGGAGCATCAGCCCGACCGAGGCTCCGCAGTCGGGATCTCACCAGGAAGGAGGCGCAGCGGCGGGGGGTTGCTGCGCCGGGTGGCCGGTCACGACCGGGGCGTCGCGCCCGGTACGGACCGGCCGTTCCGTGTCCGGGTCTACAGGGCCCGTCGGCCGGCGAGCGCGCGGCCGAGCGTCATCTCGTCGGCGAACTCCAGGTCGCCGCCCATCGGCAGGCCGGACGCGAGCCGCGTGACGCTCAGGCCGGGGAAGTCGCGCAGCAGCCGCACCAGGTAGGTCGCGGTGGCCTCACCCTCGGTGTTGGGGTCGGTCGCGATGATGACCTCGGAGATCTCGGTCTCGTCGGTCGCCGGACCGGTGCCGCCGAGGCGGGCGAGCAGCTCACGGATCCGCAGGCTGTCCGGGCCGATCCCGGCCAGCGGGTCGAGCGCACCGCCGAGCACGTGGTAGCGGCCCTTGAACTCCCGGGTCCGCTCGACGGCCAGGACGTCCTTGGGCTCCTCGACCACGCACACCAGCGTCGGGTCGCGTCGCGCGTCGGAGCAGTAGCGGCAGCGGGTGTCCGACGCGACGTTGCCGCACACGTCGCAGAACGCGACGCCCTGCTTGACCGTCTGCAGGACCTCCTGGAGCCGGTTGATGTCGGCCGGGTCCGCGGCGAGCAGGTGGAACGCGATGCGCTGGGCGCTCTTCGGACCGACCCCGGGCAGGCGTCCCAGCTCGTCGATCAGGTCCTGGACCGGTCCTTCGAACACCTCAGGCGCCCGGGAGGCCCAGGCCGCCCATGTCGAGGCCGCCGGCGAGCGGGCCCATCTTCTCCTGCTGCAGCTCCTGCGCACGGCGGACCGCGTCGGCGAGCGCGCCGGCGACGAGGTCCTGCAGGGTCTCGACGTCGTCGGGGTCGACGACCTTCGGATCGATCCGCACCGAGCGCGGCTCCAGACCCGCGGTGACGGTGACCTCGACGAGCCCGTTCCCGGCCTGGCCGGTGACCTCGGCGGTCGCGAGCTCGGCCTGCGCCTGCTGGAGCTGCTGCTGCATCTTCTGGGCCTGCTGCAGGATCATCTGCATGTCGGGCTGACCGGGTTGCACGCGTACCCCTCGCTGTCGGGTCCGGCTCGCGCGATCGGGGGCTTCCCCGGCGCGACCGGCGCGGACGTGTCGTTCTCCAGGGTAGACGTGTCAGGCTGACCGACCGTGCGCGCCCTGATCCGTTCCGCCACGGCCGTCCTCCCGCTCGTCGTCGCGTTGGTGTGCGCCGGCTGCGGTGCGCCGGCGCCGGTCCCGCCTCCCGTCGACGCGGCCCCGCGACCGGCCGCGACGACCCGTTCGCTGCCGACCACGCCGGCACCGCTGCCCACCACGCCGGCACCGGTCCCGCGCCCGGTCGTGCTGCTCGACCCCGGTCACAACGGCGGCAACGCCGCGAACAAGGCCGCGGTGAACCGGCCGGTCCCCGACGGGCGCGGCGGGACCAAACCGTGCAACACGACCGGCACCTCCACGAATGCCGGCTACGCCGAGCACGCCTTCACCTGGGGCCTGGCCGGGCGCGTGCGGTCCCGGCTGGAGGCCGCCGGTGTGCGGGTGGTCCTCACCCGTTCCGACGATGTCGGCGTCGGCCCGTGTGTCGACGCCCGCGGGGCGGCGGGCGGCCGGGCCGGCGCGGCGCTGGCCGTGTCGCTGCACGCGGACGGCGCGGCGGCCTCGGCCCGCGGGTTCCACGTCGCCTACGCCGAGCCCGCCGTGCACGGGACGGGACCGGCGTCGCTGCGCCTGGCCACCGGGCTGCGGGACGCGCTGCGCTCGGCCGGGTTCGCCCCGGCCGGCTACATCGGCCGCGACGGGCTCGACGGCCGCCCGGACCTGGCCGGTCTGAACTCCTCGACCGTCCCGACGGCGCTGGTGGAGGCGGGCAACATGCGCAACGCCGGCGACGCCGCCGTGCTGACCGACCCGGCCGGGCGGGACCGGATCGCGGCGGCGGTGGCCGAGGCGGTGCTGGCACAGCTGCGCCGCTGACCGCGCTCCGTCCGGGCCGGGGTCAGCGTGGGTCGAGTTTGCGTGCTCCCAGGTGCGAGGTGAGGATCTCCAGCGCGGCGGCCTCGGGGTCGCGACGGGCGCCCGGCGACGCCGCCTCGGCCGCGGCCTCGGCGAGCATGTCCTCCTCCTCGGCGGCCTGGTTCCGCACCGGGGCCGGTCGTGCGCCCGGACCGTCGCCCCCCTGCGGTCCGGCATCACGAGGGTCCGGCGGTGCATCCTCCGGCGGCGGTTCCGGCGGCAGCGGGACGTCGGAGTCCCCTGCGGGTCGGCGAGCGGGGCGCCCGCCCTGCTCACGCTGCGGGGCGTCGCGCTGCGAGGGACGCTGCGGCACCGCCCGCTGGGCGCGGTCCGGTGCGGCGGCGCGACGCGCGGTCGCGGCCTCCCCGGTGTCGCAGTGGACCCGCCACTGGACCCCGAGGACGGCGCGTAGGGCGTCGGCGATCACGTCGGTGTTGCGTGCCTCGGACAGTCGCCGGGCCAGCGGCGGAGCGCCGATCGCGAGGACCAGGGTGTCACCGTCGACCGCCCGGACGGTGGCGTTGACCAGCAGTGCCTCCGTGCTGCGGCTGCGCTGACGGACGGCGGCGAGGATCTCCGGCCAGACCCGGCGGACCGCGGTCGCGTCCAGCGACGACGTCGACGACACCGGCTGCGCCGACTCCGGCGGCACGGCGTCGGGGGGCGCGCCGTCGCGGGGCGGAGCGGGGCTCCGGGACGGAGCCGCCTGCGCTGCCGGTTCCTCGGTGTCTTCGGCACCGGCTCGGCCCGGGCCGGGATCGTCCGCCCGCCGGGCGCCGTCACCGGGGCCGTCGGCCTGCCGGGTGGGCTCGCCGTCCGTGTGCCCGGTACCGGTGGCGGGAGCGTCCGCTGCGGGGCCGTCCGCCGGGACCGGGCCGTCGCCCGCCCCGGGGGCGACAGGGTCCGACTCGGCAGGCGCCGACACGGCGGGACGGACGCGTCGGGGACGGAGTCGTCGGGCACAGGGACATCAGGCACAGAGGCATCGGGGACGGAGGCCGGAGCGCGTTCCGCGGAACGCGGGTCGGCCTCGGCCCGGTCGCCGGAGCGTGCCGGTGCGGCCGGACCGGCGGCCGGCGTGGCCGCGGAGCCGTCCTCGTCGTCGCGTTCCGCGGAACGCGACACGTCCGCAGCCCTGGTCACCGCGGGCCGCGGTGCCGGCTCGTCCGGTCGCGCCGGCGCCGGGGCGGGCACGGCGGCCGGGGCCCCGGCGTCGCGTTCCGCGGAACGCGCCGGCGCGCCGCCGCCCGCACCCGGGGCGGCGCCGTCGGAGGTGGGCGCCGGCGGGCGCTCGCTGGGCCGCACGAACCGCTTGGCGGCGCCGTCGTCGGACGGGCCGGCGGGGTCGGGGGCGATCGCGTTGCGCCGCTCGATGCGCTCCAGGCGTTCGAGCAGGCCGCCGTCGGAGGTCGTGGCCGCGGGGAGCAGCATCCGGGCGACCAGCAGTTCCAGCAGCAGCCGCGGCGCGGTGGCCCCGCGCATCTCGATCAGGCCCTGGTGCAGGATCTCGCCGTAGCGGGTGAGGGTCGCCGGACCGAGCCGGGCGGCCTGGTCCGCCATCCGGGCCAGCTCGTCCTCGGCGCCGTCGACCAGGCCCTGCTCCGCGGCGTCCGGCACGGCCTGCACGAGCATCAGGTCACGGAAGCGCTGCAGCAGGTCCGAGGCGAAACGCCGCGGGTCGTGCCCGGCCTCGACGAGCCGGTCGACCGCGCCGTAGACGGCGGCCCCGTCGGCCGCGGCGAGCGCGTCGACGGTGTCGTCGATCAGGCCGGAGTCGGTCACCCCGAGCAGCGCGACCGCGCGCTCGTAGGTGACGCCCTGCGGCCCGGCACCGGCGAGCAGCTGGTCCAGCACCGACAGCGTGTCCCGGGCCGAACCACCCCCGGCCCGGATGACCAGTGGGAACACCGGCGGCGCGACGGTCACCTGCTCCTCGCCGCAGATCTTCTCCAGCAGCGAGCGCATCGTCCCGGGCGGGATCAGCCGGAACGGGTAGTGGTGGGTCCGCGACCGGATCGTCGGGAGCACCTTCTCCGGCTCCGTCGTCGCGAACACGAAGACCAGGTGCTCCGGGGGCTCCTCGACGATCTTGAGCAGCGCGTTGAAGCCCTGGGTGGTGACCATGTGCGCCTCGTCGACGACGAACACGCGGTAGCGCGACTCGGCGGGCGCGTAGAACGCCCGGTCACGCAGCTCGCGCGCGTCCTCGACACCACCGTGGGACGCCGCGTCGAGCTCGACGACGTCGATGCTGCCCGACCCCTCGGGGGCGAGCGCGATGCACGAGTTGCAGACGCCGCACGGGTCCGGGGTCGGCCCCTGCTCGCAGTTCAGCGACCGCGCCAGGATGCGCGCCGAGGACGTCTTGCCACAGCCCCGCGGCCCCGAGAACAGGTACGCGTGGTTGATCCGCCCCGCGGTGAGGGCGGTGGCCAGGGGCTCGGTGACGTGCTCCTGCCCCACGACGTCGGCCAGCTTGGCCGGGCGGTACTTGCGGTACAGAGCCAGAGCCACGAGGGGAAGGCTACCCAGGGGGTCCGACACTTCGGGGACCCGCTCGGAGACAGAAGGGGACCCCGCGCACCCGCCAGAGCCTGTTGACCCTTGCTGCCTTCCGGCCCTGGGGGAGTTCACAGGATGGACGCCGCACGGGGTCCGCGGACAGTGTGCCACGGACGGCGCCGTCGGGCGGCGAGGGGGCCGCGTCGGATCGCCGAGGGCGTCGCGTAACCTTCTTCGCGGAGGATTCGCCTAGTGGCCTAGGGCGCACGCTTGGAAAGCGTGTTGGGAGCAATCCCTCACGGGTTCAAATCCCGTATCCTCCGCCGCTGATACCAGCAGAAACGCCGCGCCGGACCCGACAGGGACGGCGCGGCGTTGTCGTTCAGTCTCAGTTCCAGTCTCACTTGGCGTCCGGCCGACCCCAGATCAGACCGCCCACACGATGGGCGACATCGCTGCGGACGGCCCCGGTGATGTGCTGGTAGCGGGCCGCCATCGCGGTCGTCGACCAGCCCATCAAGCCCATGACAGCGCGCTCCGGGACGCCGAGGATCAGCAGCACCGTCGCGGCTGTGTGGCGGGCGTCATGCAGGCGACCGTCACGGACCCCGGCAGCCCCCAGGAGCTTCTTCCAGTGGTGATAGTCGGTGTTCGGGTTGAGCGGTTCGCCGCGCTCGTCGGTGAAGACATATCCGGAGTCCCGCCAGAGCTGCGCGGCCGTGTCTCGCTCGCGGTCCTGCTCCTCGCGGTGGGACTTCAGGAGCGCGACCAGCTCGTCGGGGAGGCCGATGGCGCGGCGTCCGGCACGCGACTTCGTCTCGTCGGTCTCCGGCCGGTCCGCGACCCGGTTCGGGCAGTAGCCAGCCTTCCTCCCGCACGAGCCGCCACAGCCGTGCCGGTAGCGGGGACGCAGTCGCCCCCGGCGGACGAGGAGCGTCCCGGTGTCCAGGTCGACGTCGGTCCAGCGCAGCCCCAGGACCTCACCCTGACGGAGCCCGAGCGCGAGGGCGATGGCCCAGCGGGCGTGGTTCCGCCCCTTGGCGGCGGTGGTGAGCAGTCGTCGGACCTCGTCGACCGAGTAGGGCTCCACCTCCGTCTCGCTGACCCGAGGCGCCTTCGCTAGCGCGGCCGGGTTCCTGGTGATCCGTCCGCGCCGTTCGGCCTCCCCGAGCGCGGTCCGGAGCGTGCGGTGCACCTGGTGCGCGGTGCCGGGCGAGCTGCCGTTGCGGATCATCCGCGCGTACAGCTTCTCCAGGTGCTCAGGTTGCAGCCGGTCGAGCCGGTGGGCACCGATCCCGGGGACAAGGTGTGTCCGGACCGCGACCCGATACCCGGCGAGTGTGTTCTCCCGGACCACGGCGGCGGCGATGTTCTCCACCCAGTGCTCCAACCACTCCCCCACGGAGCCGACCCGGCCGGGCGCCTGGACGGTTGCCGAATCACGGTCGCGTTCGAACTTGCGGACCGCGCGGATGGCGTCCGCCTTGGACTTCCGCATGACGTGGCGACGGTCCGGCTTGCCATCGTCGCGAACCCCGACGGTGACCCGGCCGTGCCAGTAGCCGTCCTTGCCCTCGTAGACGCTCGACGTGCCGTTCGGCTGTCGGGAGCGCTTCTTCTCCTCGGTCACGCCGCGCTCCCCCGCAAGCTCTCGACGTAGACGACCAGGGCGTCACGCGGAATGCGCCGGAGCCGCCCGATCCGGACCGACTCCACCTCCCCGGCGGCCACCAGGGCATACATGAGCGTCCGACCAATACCCAGCAGCTCGGCAGCCTCCTCGACAGTCAGCACAATCCGGGCCTCGCTGATCTTCATCATGCTGCTACTCCTTCGGTTGCCGAACGGTCGTCCGGTGGTGAGCCGGTGGTGGCGAGGAGGGCGGCGTCGTAGTCGGCGCGCCATCGTTGGCGTTGGTGGATCGCGTGGAGCAACAACACCGGGCGGGGTGGGACGTCGCTGTCGCCGGGTTGCACGGGTTCCCAGTCGAAGGGCCCGTCATCGACCGGGTAGGCGGGTGTCACTCCGGCCCGGTTGAGGAGTTGCCGAACGAACGCGCTCCGGTCGGCGCGGTGATCGGAGAGGGTCTTGTTGGACCATTTGCGGGAGACCAGGACGCGGCGTCCGGCGATGCCGAGGTGTTCGGGCTTGTGCGCTGTGCCGGTGCAGTGACCGGGTGTCATCTCCGGGCGGGCACCCTTGGGCGCAATGCCGTAGAGCAGCCAGATCGGGCAGCGCGGCGAACACGGTGTGATCGCCAACTCGGCGGTGAGGCGTCGGGCGTGCTCACGCTGGCGGGCGGTGGCCGTGTCGTCGAGGCCAGCGGCGTGGCCGACACTCTTGGTCAGGTATTTGGTGAGGTAGCCGATATGGCGTCCGGCTTCTTCGGTGCCGCCGAGGATGCCTTTCACATGCACTTGCGGGCCGAAGACCACGGTGTGGGCCGGCGTGGTCAGGACCTCGGGGTCGGTGGCCTCATCCCAGGTCGGGAGCGGTGTGTGGGTGTCGGGGTCGACGAAGGCTTTCTGCCGGTGGTCCCAGCGGGGGAGCTTGTCCCCGGTGTAGACGATGTCGTCGTGGGCGGGCCACCAGACTTGGTGGTAGGTGGCGGCGGTGATCGCGCGCAGCTCGGTGCGGGGGATGGTGCCGCGGATGGCGGTGTGGAAGTGCGGGGCGCCGCGTTTCTGTGGTTCGACGGTGCCGAAGTACTGCACGTCCCAGCCGACACAGCGCCGCGTGTTCTGCCAGAACCTGTCGAGCAGCTTCGGGAAGTGGATCGCATCGCGGGCGGCGCGTCGGTAGTCGTAGGTATCGGGGTCGAGTGCTGCGCCGTGGTTGTCGACGCGGCCGTAGGTGTCCAGGGTCAGGGTGAGGAAGGTCGAGGGCCGGTATTTCCCGCCGAAGACGCGTCCGATCGTGCGGTCGGCCACGGGACGCCGGGGCAGGTTCGGGGCGTCCTGACGGCGCCGGGTGGTGCGTCGGATGGCCTTCGGGCGGGGGTCGAGCGGGGCGAGGGGTCCGCGGACTCCGAGGGCGCGGAGTTCGGTGTCGATGTCGTCGACGATCTCGCGTATCTCGTCGCACTCGGCGTTGTCTCCGGCGGCGAGACAGTCGGTGTAGGCGGTGTGGAAGTCCGCGCGGGCGGCCATCAACTCTTTCTGCGCGGTCGTCGGGTCGGCAGGTGTGACGGCGGGTTCGTTCTCCAGGTGCCAGCCTTCGCGGCACTGGGTCATCCGCAGCCGTCGGGCCTTGTCTGAGCAGGGGCGGCACTGGTCTTCCCTCGTCGACCCACACGGCACCGGCACGACATCGACCCGGCCGGTGGATTGGTCGATGCGGCGCATCG
This sequence comes from Pseudonocardia sp. ICBG601, assembly GCF_020496245.1. Classification (NCBI taxonomy): domain Bacteria; kingdom Bacillati; phylum Actinomycetota; class Actinomycetes; order Pseudonocardiales; family Pseudonocardiaceae; genus Pseudonocardia; species Pseudonocardia sp. ICBG601. The sequence continues at coordinate 32,151 of NZ_JAHLJA010000068.1, forward strand.
CCAGGGGGCGCACACAGACGCCGTGGTCCTCGGCGAGCTGGACCGCGACCTCGGAGGAGAGGGCGAGCATCGCCTTCTGCGCTCGGGTGAGCGCGTCCTGATCGACCGGCTCCCGCCCCACCGCGCTGGCAGCATTGCCGGTGTTGTCGATGTTGGGGTCGGTGGTGGTCATGCGGCTTCTCCGATCTCGCGGTGGGGCTCGGGCGGGGCGGGGAGAGCCAGCACCGGCGCTACCACAGCGCTCGGGGTGGTGCGGGTGACGAAGGCCTCCAGGTCTTTCACTGCGCCGTCAGACACCCACCCGGCCCGGATGCGCAGGGGTTCACGGATACCGTCGCCGAACAGGTAACCGACTCCTGCCTCGTCTTCACCGATCCGGTTCGCCCACGCACCCCGGTCGTAGGCGTGATCGCCGAGGACCATCGACACATGGGACTTCGACGCGACGCGCAGGCAGATGCGGCGGGGGAACAGCTCCCGGACCGGGGACGGTGTCCTTGGTCGGTTCCTGCACATAGCCGCGCACGGTGTAGCCCAACGCGCGGCCCTGGGGTGGTGAGCAGGGCGACGCGGTCGGTGATCGCCTCGCGGGTCTTGCGGTCCCCGCCGTAACGCAGCAGCGCACCGATCTCGTCGAACTCCACGATCTCCAACGGGGTGTCCCGGGTGACGGGGACCAGGCGGGTCGCCCCGGCGTACTCGCGTTTACGGGCCTCCATGCTCTCGACAAGATCATCGAGCAGGGCGAGGGCGTCTTTGCTGGTGACGGCGTAGCGGTGGAACACTCCCCGCCCGTAGGCCAGCTCCATGCCTTTCGGGTCGATCCCGTTGACCCGGACCAGACCGTCACCGATCGCGGGGGCGATCGCACACAACGGCGCCCACATCAACGACCCCTTCCCCGCCCCAGTCGCCCCCGCGACCAGGGTGTGACCGACCGATCAACGACTGATGCCAGTCCGTGCCGTACTCGGTACGCCCCGACCACACCCGCGACAGATCAATCGCCGCCCCGTCGACAGTGGTGAGGGTGTCCAGGCCTGGGGCGCGCACCACCTCGGCCAGCAGGTTGCGGCGCTGGAAATCGACCGACACCACATCCGGGGCGAGCTCGCGGACCTGACACCGGTTCACCCTGCGTGCGACGGCCAGGGCGCGGGTGGCGGTGTCGAAGGACTCCGGGGTCTGCCCCGGCACCAGCCGGAGGCGGACCTCGTCCCACGACGGCCCCGACCGGACTCCCAGAATGCGGGGGAGCTGATCAGCCACAGGCCGGGTCCGCGACATCGTTGGGATACGGCGCAACGGATTCACCTGAAAAACGGGTGCCCCCACCCGGTCGGGGACCGTCAGACCACAGGACCGCAGCCAACGCGGCATCCGAGGCGCATACAGCGCCCAGCGCAGCCACCACCCCCGCAGACGACGCCCGGCATAACGATCGAACGACACCACCGATGTCCACCGCCACACCCCCAGCACGAGCGCCGCCGCGACGATCGTGATCACGAGTGAGGGCCACCCGAGCAGCGAGCACCACACCACAGCAACCGCAGCGGTGATCGTGGTGCGCCAATGCCGGACCACCCACACGCTGACGATCACTGCGGCCTTGCCACCAACCACACGGTGACGAACACGACCGCGATCGTCGCCGCACCCTCGGCGATCCGGCCGAGGAACTGCCCCACCCAGTGCAGCCCGGCCAGGGCTACCAGCGTCACGATCCCGGCCAGGACCAGGGAACCCGTCGTCGTCATCGCAGACCCCCACCCTGCTCGGGGGAACGACGCGGAGCGCACACGGCAAGGAGGGGGACCAACGCGAGCTGGTCATGATGGTCGCTACACCGACGCCCGTCCCCCTGAGACACCTCGCGCAGCGGGGTCAGACACACCCCACACCACACCGCACCCTCACCGGTAACGACATCGGTGGTCATGTCGGGGCTCATGCCGCCCACCCCGACGCCTGCGTCACTGGAGCAGCAGCCCGGCGGGCGGCCCGGTACAGGCGATACGCTCCACCGGAGCCGTGCCACCGACCACACCGAACCGGCGTACCGGGTCCTCCACCACCAGAGCCTCCGCGAGACACTCCCGACGGACCCGGCACCCACCCACACACCCGCAGGGCAGGCTCAACGGCCTCCGGACGGGTGTCAGCAGGGAAGAACAGCTCGGTGTCCATCCCGCGACACGCCGCCGCCTCGCGCCACCCGCCCTCACCCAGGCCTCCGCACACGAGCGCGAGATGCGGGGGTGGTGAAAATCCTGTGTTCATCTAGAATCGATGTCCTTCCACGTTGACTCCTGGTTGATCAACTGCCTGCCACGGCAGCAACACACAACACGGAAGACCCCCGTGGGGGAGCCCGCCTCCAACGGGCTCCCCCACCACGAGCCTCCACAGCTCACCTCACGCAGCGTCCTGCCCCTTCGCGCCATGCCCACGCTGCGGACCCGGCGCACGCATCCCGCCGCCCGAAAGCTGTACGCCACACGCGGACGACCACCAGCCTCCTGCACATACGGAGTCACCGTCAGCCCATCGAACTCCACCGGACGAAACGGCAAACCAGCAGCAGCCTCCGGCGGCACCGGCTGATGCGCCGCAGCGATCTTCACCACCACCGTCTTCTCACTCCGCCGCGCTCCGGGTCGGCATCCAGCACCGACACCGACCACCCGGCAGCCCGGACTCCTTGTCCATTTGCTGCACCGGACGCCCCGGCGCGGACTTGTCGAAGTCCCGCACCGCCTCCACCTCCGACACGATGAACGCCCCCAGCGGGAACACGTCACCCATCGCCACCACGAAACTGTTGCTGCGTGCCATCTGGCACCTCCTTGATCATCGACTAAGGTCAGTGTAGATCGATCTATTTTGCTATTCAATCCTCCGGATGAGTGACCTATGTCGCCCTGAGTCGAAGCACAGTAGCCTGGAGCGGTGGATGCCATCGCAGGCCGAGCCGCCTACCAGCAAGTCGCAGAGGCGATCAAGGCGGACATCAGGTCCGGTCACCTTCGCCCCGGCCAGCAGCTTCCGAGTAACCGAGCACTCTCCAAGCAGTACGAGGTTGCCCTCGGCACGGCGCAGAAAGCACTGAAGATGCTCGAAGACAGCGACTGGGTCACCGCCACGCCAGCAGTGGGTGTCTTCGTCGCGACTACGCCCGGGCGCGATGAGCCGTCTACCACTCAGGCTCTCGTGGGTCGCATCGAGCGGCTCCAGGACGCCCTGGAGTCCCTGCGAGAGCGAGTGCATCGCCTCGAAGAAAGAGATCGGTGAATAGCATGCAGCGATCTTGCTCCCACGACCGACCGCCACGGCAGTGTCACGCTAGGTGTCAAGACAGTGACATGGTGATGAGCGCTCGTCACCAACGCATCACCACCGAGGCGGCGAGGCCAACGCCGCAATACGCGAGTCCAGAGGAGGCCACTAGTGTCTAGCAACACTCCAGAGTGGGCGCGACGTATTCGCGCCCTTCGCGAGGCCCGTCAATGGTCACAAGCCGAAGCCGCTGAGCAAATGCGGCGCCACACCACTTCCGCTCTACCCGATCCTGACCACTTGCTCAGACGCTGGAAGGCTTGGGAGCGTGGAGAAAACCGTCCTAGCTCTCACTACACCCCCTGATTGCCGCTACATTGCAAACCGTCTCTACTGCACTGTTTCATGTCGAGAATAACTCCGAGTCCAGCACTGCAATCATCAACGCGACCGGAATGGACACGATGGAAATCGTGTCAAGACTCCAGGCGTCCTCCGTCAACACTGCGACCATCAACGCCCTTAGAATAACAGTCGATCGACTCTGCTCCGAGTATGCTCACAGTCGTCCTGGCGAACTCCTCATGGAAAGTCGCCGATGGCTACGCCGCATCGTTGAAATGCAGGAGGAGCGACTCAGCTTCAGCCAAAGGCGCGAGACTCTGGAACTAGCTGGATGGCTTGCGCTGCTCGTCGGCTGCCTTGAATACGACATGGGCGACCGGCGAGCGGCCGAGGCAACCCGCGCGCGCGTTCCACCTCGGCCAGGAAGTTGAGAGCGCCGGTGTCCTGGGCTGGTCCCACGAGATGCGAGCCTGGTTCTCACTGACCTCCGGGGACTACCGAGGGGTTGTCGCAGCAGCGCGGTCTGGAGCTGAAGCAGCGGGCAATCATTCAGTCGCAGTGCAGCTCGCCGCCCAAGAAGCCAAGGCTTGGGCACGCATGGGAAATCGAAAGGAGATGGATATCGCACTTGAGCGCGGACGCGTGCTACTGGAATCGCTGCCCTATCCAGAGAACATCGACAACCACTTCGTTGTGGACCCTCTGAAGTTTGACTTTTACGTCATGGATTGCTATCGGAAAGTCGGGGAGGATAGACTTGCGAGCGCGCTCGCGGACGAGGTGATACGCGGTGCTGTTGATTTCAATGGAGCCGAGCGAGCACCAATGCGTATAGCAGAAGCCCGAGTAACTCTCGGGGTCGCAGCTGCACGAGACGGCGACCTTGAAGGAGCTATTCTCCTCGGGCACCAGGCCCTCAACGGCGAAAGGAAATCGCTCCCCTCTCTTGCGATGGTCTCCCAAGACCTCGCTTGCGTCCTCGCTGATCGCTTCAGTAACGCCCCCCAGGCGGCTTCCTATCTCGACCAGCTCCAGGAGATAAGACGTAACCCCTGAGCGAATTTCGAGAGCCCTTTACCTCTCGGTCCTCGGTCCTCGGTCCTCGGTCCTCGACGCAAGCTTCTGATGACGCACTGCGACGCCCCAGGTCAGGGCACCGTACGCAGCTCCTCGTCATACGCAGCACTGCCGAATTTACCTTTAGGGGATCAAGGCGCCGCCTCCGGCGGCGCGGGGTCGGCCACGCCGCCCCCGCCGCTCGCTCACTACACCTCCGGCCCGTTCGCGGCGGCGGGGTCGGCTACCCGACCCCAAGCCGTCATGGAGGCGCCTTGAACCCCTCAGAGGCGCCACGGCACGTTTCCGCGACGGATAGCGCCGCGTCAATGCCATTGCACCCAGCCGACCGCCACGCCGGTCGTCACGCCGCCGTCGATGCCCGGACAGCCGTCCGGCTGACCTGCAGTCAGGCGTACCTCCCCGGGATGCCTCCGGCGGCCGGGCTCCGCCCGGACCCGACACCGCTCGGAGATCAGGGGAGGTGCGGCAGGGCTGGTGATCTCCTCACGGCGCGCCGAGACGGCAAACCAGACCGAGGGGTGGGGTGCAAGGCTGAACCCCGTGCCTTGCACCCCACCCCTCGGCCCGGCAGGGATGAACCCGCGCCGCGAGGAGATCACCAGCAGGCCAGGCGCGTGGAGGGCAGTCTCAATTCCAGTCTCATTCACCGAGGTTCGCGCAGGTCTACGGGGTGCTCGGCGACGAGAATCAACGCATGTAGAGGACGGGACCGACACACGCTGGACGGCTGCCATCAGACTTGGAAAGCGTGTTGGGAGCAATCCCTCACGGGTTCAAATCCCGTATCCTCCGCCAGCCTGAACAGGCCGAACGCCGGGCACACCCGATCATGGGTGGCCCGGCGTTCGGCGTTTGGTTGCATTCCTGGTTGCAGTTGGCCCGTCAAGCGGCCGGGGACTCCCCTCCCCCGCCCTCGTTCGGCTTCCAGATCAAGTCACCGATGCGGACCGCGACGTCACGCCGGGCCGCCGCGACCACGTGCTGATACCGGGCCGCGATCGCCGTGCTCGCCCATCCCATGACCGACATGACGGTCCGCTCCGGGACACCGAGCAGCAGCAGGACCGTCGCCGCGGTGTGCCGGGCGTCGTGCAAGCGGCGTTCCGGGACGCCCGCCCTGTCGAGCAGCGCTTTCCAGTGGTGGTAGTCCGTCGACGGGTTCAGCGGTCGCCCCGTCGGGCTGGTGAAGACGTAGTCGCCCTCCGTCCACATCTCGCACGCGGCGGCGCGCTCCTTCGCCTGCGCTTCGCGATGGTGCTTCAGGAGTCCGACGAGGGCGTCCGGCAGCCCGACCCCCCGCCGTCCCGCCCGGGACTTCGTCTTGGACGTCTCGGGGCGGCGCGGCACCCGGCTCGGGCAGTAGCCGGGGTGCTTCCGGCCGCACGTGTCGTCGCATCCGTGGTTCCACTTCGGCCGGAGACGGCTACGCCCGACGATCAGGGTCCCAGCGTCGAGATCGACGTCCGACCACTTCAACCCGAGCACCTCCCCTTGCCGCAGACCGAGGGCGAGCGCGATCGCCCATCGCGCGGCGTTCCGCTTCTCGTTCGCCGCGGTGAGAATCTGCTGTATCTCCTCGACCCCGTAGGGCTCGACTTCCTCGTCATCGGGCTGCGGGGCCCGTGCGAGCGACGCCGGGTTCTCGGTGATGTGCTTGCGCCGCTTCGCCTCGTTGAGAGCGGCCCGGATCGTGGCGGTGGACCTGGTGGATCCGCCCCGGCTTGGCGCCGCCAATACTCATCGTGCGGTAGAGCCGCTCAAGGTGCTCGGGCTCCAACCGGTCGATCCGGTGCGCTCCGATACCCGGGATGAGGTGGACCCGAGCCGCGACCTCATAGGCGTCGTGCGCGTTCTCGCTGATCGTCGGCGGGGCAATGATCGTGTCCAGCCAGTGGCGGAGCCACTGCTCGACGGTCCAGGTCTCGCCCGCCTTCCGGACCGCGCCCTCATCACGGGCCTTCTCCAGGGCACGGACCTTCTTCGTGACCACGGCCTTTGTCTTGCCGCGGACGTGGCGCCGGTCGCTCCGCCCGTTGTCCTTGATCCCGACGGTGACGTAGCCGTGCCACGAGCCGTCCGAGCCTCGAAGATGCTCGACCGGCCGTCGGCGTTGCGGGTCTTCTTCTCGCGAGGCATGTCCGCTCCTCTCAGGCAGCGCGGTTACGGGCGACGAGCCGGGCGGCGAACCCGGCGATGGCGTCGGCGTGGATGCGGCGCAGACGGCCGATGAGCACCGATTCGAGTTCGCCGGTCCGGACGTAGGCGTAGGCGGTCGTCTTGCCGATGCCGAGTTGTTCGGCGGCCTCCTCGACTGTGAACAGCAGCCGCGTGGGGCGGACCACGGGCTCGGGCTCCCGGGCAGTGGGCTGGTCGGCCACGAGCGTGGCGAGCTGAGCGAGGAGCTGCCCGATCTGCGCGGTGCGGTCGTCGGTCATCGGGCACCCCCGTCAGAGTCGGTTACATCGGTTACAGCGGTTACATGCCTGGTCAGGGGAGTAACCGACGACTGGCGTGTAACCGCTACATCGGTTACACCGGTGCCGTCCGGCGGTGCCTCGGCCGAGGGCTCGACAGGGGGTGTAACCGCTGTAGCGGTTACACCGTCGGGATCGGTTACGCCTCTGACCTGCGGTGTAACCGCTGTAACCGACGTAACCGCTCCTGACGGGTCGGCCTCGGTGACGGCGGGCAGGTAGCGGGCGAAATGCGTCGGACAGTGCCCCGGCGATGGTGTATCCCTTGGCGACGTGCCCGCCGATGCGGATCGAGCCGGGCCGGACGCCGTAGCGGGCCAGTTCGCGGGCCATGCGACGGCCGTCGAGCGGGCGGCCGTCCAGGTCGGACCATCCGGCCTCGTCGTCGGCACAGAGTCGGCCGATGATGTCGCTGGTCGCCATCCGGTCGGTCTCGTGCGCGACGAACAGGGCCCGCAGATCAGCGAGCAGCCGGGTCCCGACCGACGTCCCGGTCTCGACGGCTTGGCCGACGAAGTGCACCGCGGCCGCGCGGGCGGTATCGGGCCAGTGCCCACCGGCCAGGTCGGCGATGGCCAGCAGCGGTTCCCACACCTCGGCCGCGCGGTCGGTGACCTGCTCGGGCATCACCGGCTCGGCCCCGACGAGGTGCTCCTCCCCGACCCTGTCGAGCCAGGCGGCCAACTGCTCACGCAGCGGCTGAGCCTCGGCCTCGACCCGGCGCTCTCGGAAGGCCTCGGCTCGCTCGTGCGGGGCTCGGCGGCGCATGTGCACGGTGATCGCGCGGGTGGTGATCGTCGCGGGCATTGCCCCGGCGATCCCGGCGAGTGCGACCGGGGCGAACACTGGGAAGCGTTCGACCTTCATCCGGGACGCGTCGCCGACGCAGCGGGACACGGTCGCCGAGCGCTTGTAGCCGGAGTTGAGCAGCCCGCGCAGGTCCTCGTTGTTCCCGCCGCCCTTGGGCGAGAACACGGCGTCGATCTCGTCGAACAGCAGCGTGACCGGGCCGTCGGCGAGCATCCGGAAGATCGCCGCGGTGGTGGCCGAGATCGTCATCTCCGGGCGACGCACCAGGTACTGCGCCACCTCCAACACACGCGTCTTCCCCGACCCCGGCTCAGCGGAGTCCAGGATCAGTCGTGGGGTGGTGTAGAAGTGCTGGGCTGCGTGGGTGTGGGGCGTACCAGAGCGCCAGCATCGGACCCGTGTGCCGGTCCGGGAACACCGAGAACCGCGACACGAATGCCGTCACCTGATCCAGCAGGACAGCCGGTGCGACAGCGGGCAGGTCCCGGACCGCCCGAAGACCCTGCGGTGCGGTGGTGCTCATGCCGACCGCCGCCCCTCGGAGGTGGTGCTCGACAGGGGGGCAGACGGCGGGGTCGGCGGGCGCCGTAGCCGAGCCGGAGGCGATCGTGGCGGCGATGTCACTGGGCGTGCAGTCACACGGCCCGTCCACGATGTGGCCGGCCGCGGCGGTCAACTCGGCGGCGGCCTGGTGCTCGTCGAGCACGCGAGCGCCGACGAGCTGGCCCAGGGCGCGGGCGGCGGTGAACACCGCGGCGTTGTGACCCCCGCGCCCGGCCTCAGCGACGCGCTGCAACTCGGCCCGCACGATCGCGGCCACGTAGGCGCCGTGGTCGCGCGGCGCCGTGCAGGGGCTCACACGAGGCCCTGAGACGGCCACAGAGCCGCGGACCGACAGGTGCCAGACCAACCACCCCGGCAACGGCGGCGGGTCGGTGTCGTCGGCGAGTTCGTAGGCCCCGTTCGGGAGGCGGCTGCCGGGGGCGAGGACCTGGCCGCCGTGCCCCCGACTGTCGAGCATCGGTCCAAGGCTCTTGGCGGTGTTGCCGAGCCGGGTGGCCGGGGCTCGGAAGTACAGATGCCGCCCACCGGACGGCGTGGTCACGGTCCAGGTGTCAGGCAGGCCACCGCGTCCGTCGGCGAGTCCGGTCAGGACGTCCCAGCCGTCGCGATCCTGGTCGGGTGCGTCGGGCTTGGGGGTGTCGCAGTCGAGGACGTAGAGCCCGGACGGGCCGCAGGCGATCCCGGCGTTGTGGCCGGGGTGGGTGCGGAAGTAGTCCACGATGGTCCTCTCGTCGGTGGTGGCGCGGGACTCCCAGGCGGGGATGGCGGGCTGCTTGCGGCCGGGCAGGACCGGGAACAGCGCCCAGCCGCGGGCGGCGAGGTCGAGCCACCCGGCCAGCCGTGCCCGGTCGGTGGCGCTCACCGCTGACCACCGCCTCGGCGGCGGCCGTGCTGGTGGTGGAACCCACCGGGGCCGGGGGTGTCGATCGAGGTGGTGCGGCGGGTCAGGTTGTGGGTGACCGGGCCGACCTTGATGGCGAAAGACCAGCGGTCGGACTGGTTGACCGTGGCCCGGAAGGGGCCGAGGCGGAACGTCTTGCGGGCGCGGAACCTCATCGGATGCCTCCGTCGGCGTCGTAGCGCGTGGTTGTGGCGGTGGTGGTTTCGTGGCAGTCGATGCAGCAGCCCAGCGAGCGGGGGATGCAGTACCCGGCGTCGCGACCGCAGGACGGGCAACGCCGTCGGGCGGCCAGGGCCCGGGCGAGTGCGGCCCGCTGTGCGGGTGTGGGGGTCCGTTTAGGTCCCAGCTCGGCCGGGTCCCACAGCAGCGCCCACCGGCGCCCGCGGCGGCACTCGATCCGCCCCACCGGCGCCGCTCCCACCGGGGCTCGTCCGGCTGCCCGCATCTGCCGGCGGGTCACCAGCCCGGCCGGGGCGCACCGCCACCGCCAAGTCGGCAGGCCCTCGTGCAGTCGCGCGGTCGGCTGCCAGCCCCACCACTCGGTCATCACTCCGTGCTCACTCTGCGTCGACATCGCTACTCCTGTTTTCGGCATGGGTGAAGCCGGGGAGGGAGGCACGAGGTGGTGTCTCGATCCCGGGATGGGTGCTGTTTTCGCTGGTCGGACGGGGTGGGTCCCTCGGGACCCTCAGCGGTGGTTGTTGCTGATCAGGGCGGGGAGGGAGCCGGTGGGGACCGGTCAGGGAGAACTCCCCGCCTCCCTCACCGGCCCCTCGGTTGCGGCGGCCGGTCCCTCACCTCAGACCGTCACCATCGGTGACTGACTCGATGTCGGTGTCGCGGTCGTTGATGGCCTCCGCGATCCGGGCGGCGGCGACCTGCATGGTGCCGCCGGTCTTGTAGGGCTTGGCCCCGTCGGGCAGCTCCTCGGCCAGACGCTCGAAGGTCCAGGACCCGTAGTGCCCGCGGTCCACCGCGGCCAGCAGCGCGAGGGCCTCCTGGGTGCGCATCCGCTTGGCCCCGGCGGAGGCGAGGACCTGGGTGAGGTCGTCGAGCAGGTCCCGCACCGCGACCGGCTGCGGCGTGCGGGCCGGGTCGGTGTTCAGTCCGGCGTCGGCGCGGATGCCCAGGGCTCGTTCGACGACGGGGGTGACGTCGTCGACGCCGTTGCCGCGTGCGACGTAGAAGCAGCGCATGAGCCCGTCGACGGGGGTGAACCCGCTGGTCATGGCCGTGCCCAGGTCACCCATGTCGACGGTGCCGTCGGAGTCCACGGTCATCGGGCGCAGCGTGGTCGCGCTGATTCCGGCGCGGTGCTTGCCGGTGCCCAGGATCGCGTCGTTGCCCTGGTGGTCTCCGATCGCGAAGCACGCCCGGTTCGACAGAACCTTCGCGACCTTGCGCGGCAGGCTGTCCGCCGACGGGACGGGGTGGCGAAGATCAACGTGACTCCGTACTTACGGGCCTTGGCCACGATCTTCTCCACCAGCTCGGCGGCCTCCTCCCCGACTCCGGAGACGAACAGTTCCTGGCACTCGTCGATCACGACCACCCGCGGGCGCATCGTCGGATCGGCCTCAGCCAGGGCCCGGGTCAGCTTCGGCTCCCGGCGGCCTGCAACTTCCGGCCCCGCTCCGACAGCTCCGACATCAAGACTTTGAGCGCGTCAAGGACGGTGGGGATCTGCTCGGGGTCGTCGGACCTGACTTTGGTCACCCGAGCCTGGTTCGCAGCTTGTGCTGCGCTGAGCTGCGGTGATGTGTTTGCGCGGGAGCGGTGTGAGGCACTAATTCGGTGCTCTACGCTCGGTCAGGTGGCGTGGGTGAGGCGGGTACGGACGGCCTCCGGGGCGACCGCGGTCCAGATCGCCGAGTCCGTGCAGGGCCATCGACGGATCGTGGCCCATGTCGGGTCAGCGCACACCGAGGCCGAGCTGGGCCTGCTGGTCGAGCAGGCCCGTGGGCTGATCGACGACGCTGCACAGCAGGCCTGGATCTGGGCGTCGCGCCGTCACCCCGGCGGGCCGAGCTGATCGCGCCCACCGCGGCCGGCGGTGCCACGCAGGAGGGGGCTGTTCGGCCAGATGCCGCGGCGCGCCCCGAGCACCACAACCCGGCGGGTGGGTGCGCCGCAGGTGATCACGACCGGGTCGCGGGTGCTGTTCGACATCCTCGCCGAGGTCTACGCGGGCCTCGGGTTCGCAGAGTCGCTGATGACACGTTCCGCGACCTGGTGATCGCCCGGATCGTCGAGCCCCGTCCACCTGGACACCGGTCGGGTGCTGGCCGGTTGGGGCGTCACCGCGGCGAGCGAAAG
>NZ_JAHLJA010000069.1:0-6811 GCF_020496245.1 Pseudonocardia sp. ICBG601
ACGTGGCAGGTCAGATCGTAACTCCGCTCCTCGCAGGTGGGCGAGCACCGTTGCGGCGGCGCGGTGAAGGCCACCGTGTCGTGGCTGGTGCTGTCTCGGTGTCCGTGTCCGGGGCTGCCGTCCGGCCGGGCCGGAGGCAGGAGGCCGGGCGGGCAGCCCCGGGGGCGCCGTAGGCGCCCCGCTTGGGAACACAGGAACGTGCCGTGCCACCGCAGGTCAGAGCGTTGTTGAGGGTGCTTCGGAACTGGACTGGGAGGTTGAGGAGGAGCCGACGAGTGCTGATCTTCGGTGGGCGTTGCACACCGGGGTGGAGTGGCGCCACAGTCCGTTGAAGAAGGTGCGGGCGTGCCGCCGGTATGCCTCGGAGGAGGGCTCTAATGAGATGGGAGTCACATTTGCGCCGTGTAAGGGTGAGGGGCAGGTGGAGGTCGGGGTCAATGGGGTGAAGACGTGCGGGTCGTGGCACTCGTGTTTGCCGTGTGGTGCGCGGATCGCGGTGCACCGGGCTGGGGAGCTGTCGCAGGCCTTCGAGGTGTGGGAACACCTGGGCAACTCTGTGGTGTTGGCCACATTCACGTTGCAGCACCACGCTGGCGAGTCCTTGCGGGACCTGCTGGTCGCGCAGCGGGCGGGGTGGCAGGCGCTCCGATCGAAGCGCCCGTACGAAGCTGACCTGCTGAATCTGGGCGTGGCGATGTTCCCGGTCACGTCGGAGGCGGGGACGCGGATGGTGAAGGGTGTGATCCGGGCGTTCGAGTGCACTCATGGTGACGAGCACGGTTGGCACCCGCACTATCACGTGTTCTTCCTGGTGGAGGGCGTGATCAGCGAAGATGCGGCGCGGGAGGCGGTCGCGCCGATGTGGGACCGCTGGGTCGCTGGGCTGTCCAAGCACGGGGCGACGGCGATCGCGTCGGTCAACGGGGAGTCCGCTGGGCTGGATGTGAAGGTGATCGGCCCGGGGCAGGCGAAGAGCTACGGGAAGTACCCGTTCAAGCTCGCGCTGGAAGCGGTCGGGGGTGTGTTCAAGAACGGCCGGTCCCAGGACAGGAAGGGACGTGAGGTCGGTCACAGGCATCGGACTCCGGCGGAGATCGTCGAGCACATCGGGGTCGCGCAGGTCGAGGGCAAGCTCGGTGATGAGCAGGCGCAGACTGACCTGCGGGTCTGGCGGGAGTGGTGTGAGACCGCGACGGACCTGGGGCTGCGTCAGGCCCCGTTCCCGATGCGGCCCTGGTTCGCTGAGAAGGCCCGTGAGCTGGGCATCGAAGGTCCGCTGACCGATGGCGAGCCGGGGGAGGACAAGACCGACGAGGAGATCGCCGCCGCCGGGGTCCTGGGGAACCGGACCGGGGCGACGATGTCCTCCCGCGACTGGTCGTCCACGGTGGCCTACGAGTTCGACTCACTACGCCGCGCCGGACGACATGGCGGCTGGACCGCCGTGGTCGCCTGGTTCGACCAGCGAGGTATAGGTCTGGACCTGACCGGTGCTGGCGAGGAGCAGTTCGAACTCGAACGGGTAGAGCGAGAGCGACATCGATGTATGTCGCCCTGAGCGTGTTCCGTCCGCACGGAACGACGCTGGGCCTGCTCCTGGTCTAGGTGCGGTGTCGTTGGTGTGCCCGGACGCGGGCGGCGAACCTGCCGGGGCCGATGTCGCGCAGGCGCAGGAAGCTGACGCCGTCGTGCTCGGGGCACGTGGTGGCGCAGGCGACCTCTGCGGTATTGAAGTTGAAGTCTTCGTCTCCGAAGACGGAGATCACGGTGCGCAGGTTGTCGGTGCGGTCGCAGCCTGCGCAGTGGTCATCGAGCGGGCAGTGCTGCCGCTCGGCTTCCCAGTCGACGGCGTCGAGGTCGTCGTCAGCGCCGCTGTTCGGTGTGGTGGCGGTGCCGCGATGAGCGAGTGCGTGTCGACGTCGGAGGTCGCGCCCAGGTCGACGCCGATTGGGCTTTTTGGCCATGGGGGCCAGTGTCGCTGACCGTCCCGCGTAGGTACTCGCGGACGCGGCGGGGCGGTCCTGGCCTAGCGCAGCGACCGCGCCCCTCGGGGCGTGGACCGGACTGTTTGCGACACCCACTTAGCCGGGCTAAGTGTCTAGCGTGCTCCGCCGCAGGTGGGGCCGTGGCTGCTCTCCCGGGAGGTGCGGCTGGAGGCGAAACGTCCGTACGGAACCGAAGATCATCAGATGATGCATAGGTGTGGCGGGCTGTCGAGCCTTGAGTTGGGTCGGCTCGAGGCGACCGGTGTCTAGCGCTGTCTAGCGGGATTGTCCTGTCGGCGGTGTCGCCGCTCTACGGGCCACAGGACCTATGCATCCTCTGATGACCGTCGGTCGGGTGCGAGGTTTCGTGCGGACGGATCGGGTGCTGCCGCGCCGCTTCCGGTCCTCCCCCGCTGGGGGCGGGGTGCGGTCCGACCGCTTGGTGTCGGTTCACCGCGCAGCGAGTTAGGTGTTTTCTTAAGGAAAACGCGGGCGTCAACGGGTGGTTGACGTTGGGGTGGTCGTCGATACGACGACACCGCAGCTGTGGCTTGGAGGGTGGGGCTGCGGTCACGTCGGCGCGCGGAGCCGCCGTCAGAGGCCGCAACATGCCGGGGGTCCGGTGGGGTCGTCTTGCCAGGTTTGCGGCCCCTGAACGGCCTGTGGGGCCGACGTGGGCGCAGCCCCACCCGGAGCCGTCTCTCTCCTACTTCTCCCGGTGTTGGGGTGAGGGGTTCTCGGCTAGTCAGGTGGATTGCGGGGTCGCCGTGCAAAGTAGTTAATCAAGAAGACGACCCCGAGGATGAGCGGAAATATAAATAGTGGGGAAATTACTGCCTTTGTGATCGGTATATCAATAATTAGCTCAATGATGAGCCATAGTGCCGCACTAGCAAAAGGGGTAATTACTTCCCACAGGCGAGGGCGTCTCATTGTTTTAACTTTCTTGTTAGATTGTTAGCTTGTCTTTATCCTTGTCCTTATCCTTGGCGCGTTAAGTTAGTTGACAGGGTCAGCATGAAGCAGCGGCTGCGGTGCTTCCGCCGCCAACTGCGCCGATAACTCCTCCGCCGACGGCTCCAGCCGCGGTGCCGGCTCCGGGAATAACGGATCCAGCTGCACTGATAGCTACCGCACCGGCAAATCCGCCGGTTACTGCTCCGCCGATTGTACCGAGGGCGCACCTCCACCACTCTTTGTACCCGTTGACCTGACTATTGTCGCTGGTGGAGCTGTGGACGGTGGCCTTATGGTCGCTATCTAGGGTGTAAGTAAGGGTGACGGTCTTTCCGCCCTGGGTGACCTTGACGGGAAGGACTTCGAGAGTCTTTCCGTGGTTATCCACGACGGAGGTGTGGATTCCGTCTGTGACGAACTTTGCGTCCTTGAGTGTTACGACTCCTTCTGAGTCGTTTACCTTGTTGAAGCTGAATGTGGGTGCAGCGGACTGGCTGATTCCTGCTGGAGCGTTGGCGGGGCGCGGAGTGTCTGCTGCGGCGATTCCGCCGGTTGAACCAATTGCAAGGGCGGCAATGAATGCGCTGGTGGCGAGGGAGCGTGCAAGTTTCTGTGTTTGCATGGCGGCATGCAAACACGGGGGTCACTCTCAGTCAAGGGGAAGTGCGTAGCGTAGTTATCCTGTTACCGTGAGCTGTTTTTGATGGTGGGCGTTTGGGGGGTTCGTCCTTTTTGGTGGTATTTGGTGTTTTTCTTTAAAGTGGGGTGAGTCAATGTGTGGTTGATGCTCGGGTGGTCGTCGATACGACGACACCGCAGCTGTGGCTTGGAGGGTGGGGCTGCGGTCACGTCGGCGCGCTTGCGCCTGCACGGCTGTCGTAGGGCCCGCAACATCTGATCTCGGCCGGCGGCTGAGTTGTCCAGGCTTGCGGGTCCTGCGGCGGCCGTGCTGCCCTTCGGGGCCGATGTGGGCGCAGCTCCACCCGGAGCTGTTCCTTCTTCTACTTCTCCCGGTGCTGGGGTGAGGGGTCCTCGGCTGCTGCGGGAGCGGAGGCCCTCCCCGGAGGGGCCGCCGGAGGCATCTTTTTTGGGGGCTAGTTGGCTGGTAGCTCGTAGACCAGCTCGTATCGGTTGCCGGTGATCGTGATGTTGTTGATCGCTGGGTGTGACGACGGCACCCATCATCGGGGGTGGCAGAGCACTGGTACCCGCGATGTTCTTGCGCACCGTGACGCGCTGCAGCGCCTCGTCGAGGAGATGGATCGTCGCCTTGAGGAGATGCCCGAGCGTGCTGACAAGATCACCCAGCGCGCTGACGCCTCGATCCTCGGCGGCTTCCAGCGTGGTCAGCTCGGGCTTCGGATGAGCTTCCGGGTCGCTGATCGGGAGGCTATACCGATGCTCCACCAGGATGCCCGCGGACTGGCCGCTGGGCACGCACACGCTTGCCCCGGCATCGCCCTGCTCGAAATGCCGGCCGCCGCCCTGGCTCGGGTCCGGGGTCCACGTCTGCCCGGGCCGTCGGAGGAGTCCGACTATGCCCGGTATTGGGACGAGATTGCTGCCGTAGCGGTGCGCCTTCGCAACGAAGCGGCATGAATGGGCCAAGGTCATCCCTGGTCGTCGCTGAATGCAAAGAACCCCCAGGTTTGAGGCCCCTGGGGGTTCTCACGGCGGCTAGTCCGAGTCCAAGCAAGCAAGAAGAGAGGACCAGGCCGACGTGGCAGGTCAGATCGTAACTCCGCTCCTCGCAGGTGGCGAGCACCGTTGCGGCGGCGCGGTGGAAGGCCACCGTGTCGTGGCTGGTGCTGTCTCGGTGTCCGTGTCCGGGGCTGCCCGTCCGGCCGGGCCGGAGGCAGGAGGCCGGGCGGGCAGCCCCGGGGGCGCCGTAGGCGCCCCGCTTGGGAACACAGGAACGTGCCGTGCCACCGCAGGTCAGAGCGTTGTTGAGGGTGCTTCGGAACTGGACTGGGAGGTTGAGGAGGAGCCGACGAGTGCTGATCTTCGGTGGGCGTTGCACACCGGGGTGGAGTGGCGCCACAGTCCGTTGAAGAAGGTGCGGGCGTGCCGCCGGTATGCCTCGGAGGAGGGCTCTAATGAGATGGGAGTCACATTTGCGCCGTGTAAGGGTGAGGGGCAGGTGGAGGTCGGGGTCAATGGGGTGAAGACGTGCGGGTCGTGGCACTCGTGTTTGCCGTGTGGTGCGCGGATCGCGGTGCACCGGGCTGGGGAGCTGTCGCAGGCCTTCGAGGTGTGGGAACACCTGGGCAACTCTGTGGTGTTGGCCACATTCACGTTGCAGCACCACGCTGGCGAGTCCTTGCGGGACCTGCTGGTCGCGCAGCGGGCGGGGTGGCAGGCGCTCCGATCGAAGCGCCCGTACGAAGCTGACCTGCTGAATCTGGGCGTGGCGATGTTCCCGGTCACGTCGGAGGCGGGGACGCGGATGGTGAAGGGTGTGATCCGGGCGTTCGAGTGCACTCATGGTGACGAGCACGGTTGGCACCCGCACTATCACGTGTTCTTCCTGGTGGAGGGCGTGATCAGCGAAGATGCGGCGCGGGAGGCGGTCGCGCCGATGTGGGACCGCTGGGTCGCTGGGCTGTCCAAGCACGGGGCGACGGCGATCGCGTCGGTCAACGGGGAGTCCGCTGGGCTGGATGTGAAGGTGATCGGCCCGGGGCAGGCGAAGAGCTACGGGAAGTACCCGTTCAAGCTCGCGCTGGAAGCGGTCGGGGGTGTGTTCAAGAACGGCCGGTCCCAGGACAGGAAGGGACGTGAGGTCGGTCACAGGCATCGGACTCCGGCGGAGATCGTCGAGCACATCGGGGTCGCGCAGGTCGAGGGCAAGCTCGGTGATGAGCAGGCGCAGACTGACCTGCGGGTCTGGCGGGAGTGGTGTGAGACCGCGACGGACCTGGGGCTGCGTCAGGCCCCGTTCCCGATGCGGCCCTGGTTCGCTGAGAAGGCCCGTGAGCTGGGCATCGAAGGTCCGCTGACCGATGGCGAGCCGGGGGAGGACAAGACCGACGAGGAGATCGCCGCCGCCGGGGTCCTGGGGAACCGGACCGGGGCGACGATGTCCTCCCGCGACTGGTCGTCCACGGTGGCCTACGAGTTCGACTCACTACGCCGCGCCGGACGACATGGCGGCTGGACCGCCGTGGTCGCCTGGTTCGACCAGCGAGGTATAGGTCTGGACCTGACCGGTGCTGGCGAGGAGCAGTTCGAACTCGAACGGGTAGAGCGAGAGCGACATCGATGTATGTCGCCCTGAGCGTGTTCCGTCCGCACGGAACGACGCTGGGCCTGCTCCTGGTCTAGGTGCGGTGTCGTTGGTGTGCCCGGACGCGGGCGGCGAACCTGCCGGGGCCGATGTCGCGCAGGCGCAGGAAGCTGACGCCGTCGTGCTCGGGGCACGTGGTGGCGCAGGCGACCTCTGCGGTATTGAAGTTGAAGTCTTCGTCTCCGAAGACGGAGATCACGGTGCGCAGGTTGTCGGTGCGGTCGCAGCCTGCGCAGTGGTCATCGAGCGGGCAGTGCTGCCGCTCGGCTTCCCAGTCGACGGCGTCGAGGTCGTCGTCAGCGCCGCTGTTCGGTGTGGTGGCGGTGCCGCGATGAGCGAGTGCGTGTCGACGTCGGAGGTCGCGCCCAGGTCGACGCCGATTGGGCTTTTTGGCCATGGGGGCCAGTGTCGCTGACCGTCCCGCGTAGGTACTCGCGGACGCGGCGGGGCGGTCCTGGCCTAGCGCAGCGACCGCGCCCCTCGGGGCGTGGACCGGACTGTTTGCGACACCCACTTAGCCGGGCTAAGTGTCTAGCGTGCTCCGCCGCAGGTGGGGCCGTGGCTGCTCTCCCGGGAGGTGCGG
>NZ_JAHLJA010000070.1:0-37678 GCF_020496245.1 Pseudonocardia sp. ICBG601
GGTGTCCTCGCTGCACACCAGCGAGGAGATGGAGGCGCGGGATGGCTCTGCCCGAGTGGGACGGCGAACTGACCTCGGTCCGGTACGACCGGGAGACGGGCGCGTGGTTCGTGATCGGGGTGCATTCGACCCGGCTCGGTCCGGCGTCCGGCGGGACTCGCGCGATGGTCTACCCCTCGCCCGACGACGCCGTCGCCGACGCCCGTCGCCTCGCCGGGGCGATGACGCTGAAGATGGCCGCCGCGGGCCTCCCGATGGGCGGTGGCAAGTCGGTGATCGCGCTCCCGGCCCCGCGCGCCGAGCTCGACGACGCGACCTGGCGGCGCATCCTGGAGATCCACGCGGCGAACCTGGAGCTGCTCGGCGGGAACTACACCACCGGCCCGGACGTCGGGACCTGCTCGGCCGACATGGACGTGCTCGCCGGCCTGACCCCGCACGTGTTCGGCCGCTCGGTCCGCGGCGGGCGGGCCCGGCTCCTCCGGCCCGATGACCGCCCTCGGGGTGTTCGCCGCGATCCGCGCCGGAGCCGCGGAGGCCGGGTTCGACGGCGTCGACGGGCTGCGGGTGCTGGTCCAGGGGCTCGGGGCGGTCGGCGCCGACGTCGCCCGGCTCGCCGCCGACGCAGGGGCCAAGCTGATCGTCACCGACGTCGATCCGGCCCGCTGCGCCGCGGCCGCCGACGAGCTGGGCGCCGAGGTGGTCGACACCGCGGCGGTGACCACCCGCGCGTGCGACGTGCTGGTCCCGTGCGCCACCGGCGGGCTGATCACCGCCGAGGTCGCCGCGACCGTCCCCACCGCGGTGATCGCGGGTGCGGCGAACAACCTGCTCGCCGACCCGTAAGCTGCCGATGTCCTGCGCCGGCGCGGGATCACCTACGCCCCGGACTTCGTCGCGAACGCCGGTGGGGCCATCCACCTGGTCGGCCGCGAGGTGCTCGGCTGGAGTGCTGCCGCCGTCGCGGACCGGACCCGTGCCATCGGCGACACCCTGGCCGGGATCTTCGCCGACGCCCGCGCACACGGCACCACCACGGTCACCGCGGCGGAGAACCTGGCAGCACGCACGTTGACGGAGAGCACTGATGGACATCCTCACCGACTCCGAGAAGCTCGCCGACCTCGACGCCGCCGCCCTGCGCCGGCTGGTCGGCCTCGTCGAACACGACGACTCCGCCGACCCGTTCCCGGTCACCGGCTGGGGACGCCGTGGTCTGGGCCGTCGGCAACGCCACCCAGGCCGCGCAGCTCTACCAGGTCGTCTACGGCATGGAGCTCGTCGCGTACTCCGGACCGGAGACGGGCAACCGCGACCACCACTCCTACGTGCTGCGCTCGGGCGCGGTCCGGTTCGAGCTGCGCGGCGCCGTCGACCCGGACAGCCCGCTCGCCGACCACCACCGCCGGCACGGCGACTCCGTCGTCGACATCGCCCTCGAGGTCCCCGGCGTCGACCGCTGCATCGACCACGCCCGCGCCCAGGGCGCCACCGTGCTCGTCGAGCCGCACGACACGACCGACGAGCACGGCACCGTGCGCACCGCCGCGATCGCCACCTACGGCGACACCCGGCACACCCTGGTCGACCGGTCCCGCTACACCGGCCCGTACCTGCCCGGCCACGTCGCCCGCGGCTCGTCGGTGGCCCGGCCCGCGGACGTCGCGCCGCGGCGGGTGTTCCAGGCGCTCGACCACGTCGTCGGGAACGTGGAGTACGGGCGGATGGACCACTGGGTGGACTTCTACCACCGGATCATGGGCTTCACGAACATGGCCGAGTTCATCGGCGACGACATCGCCACCGACTACTCGGCGCTGATGAGCAAGGTCGTCGCGTCGGGCAACCACCGGGTGAAGTTCCCGCTCAACGAGCCCAGCCCGGTCGACGGAAGTCCCAGATCGACGAGTACCTGGACTTCCACCGCGGCCCCCGGCGCCCAGCACCTCGCGCTCGCGACGAACGACATCCTCGGCGCCGTCGACGTGCTGCGCTCCCGCGGCGTGGAGTTCCTCGACACCCCGGCCGCCTATTACGAGGACCCGGAGCTGCGGGCCCGCATCGGGTCCGTGCGGGTGCCGATCGCCGAGCTGCAGTCCCGCGGGATCCTCGTCGACCGCGACGAGGACGGCTACCTGCTGCAGATCTTCACCAAGCCGATCGGGGACCGCCCACGGTGTTCTTCGAGCTCATCGAGCGGCACGGCTCGCTCGGCTTCGGCAAGGGCAACTTCAAGGCGCTGTTCGAGGCGATCGAGCGGGAGCAGGAGCGCCGCGGCAACGTCTGAGAGCGTGTTTGGAAATTCTAGTGGGTTGAGGGTGTCGTGTGTTTCTGCTGGCGGGTGGCGGGGTATCCACGGGCGATGCGGCGGGTGATGGTGTTGATCGCGGCCCAGCGGATCATGGCTTCGGATGTGGTGGGGTGGCGTTTCGTAGTCTCGGGCCAGGCGTCGGTGTGCGTGAGCCAGGCCAGGGTCCGTTCGACCACCCACCTTCGTGGGAGGACGGTGAATCCGCGCTGCTCGGGTGCTTGCGGATGATCTCGATCGTTGTCTGCAGGATCGTGGCGGCCCAGTCGAGCAGTCGCCCGGCGAAGCCGGCGTCGGCGTAGACGAACCGCACCCTGGTGCGCAGGTAGAGGTTGAGCAGGATCGGCTTGGCGCCGTCGCGGTCCTGTACCGAGGCCGAGCACACCATCGTGGTCAGCAGCAGACCGAGGGTGTCGGTCACGATGAACCGTTTCCGTCCGCCTGTCTTCTTCCCGGCGTCGTAGCCGCGGGAGTCCTGGCCGACGGTGTCGGCGCCCTTGACCGACTGGGAATCGATGATCCCCGCACTCGGCTCCGATCACGGCCCTCGGCGATACGTAACTGCCCCCCGCACGACCGGGAGGATCTTCTCGGTGACCTTCTGCGGTTCCCACTGGTTGAAGTACCAGTAGACGGTCTGCCAGGGCGGGAAGTCCCCGGCAACGCCCGCCAGGCACACCCGTCCGCACGACATACAAGATCGCGTCCAGCACGTCCCGACGAGCATGAGCAACAGGCCGCCCCCGCGCGCGAGCGGCGGTAACAACGGCTCGATCACCACCCACTGGGCATCACTGGTGTCCGAGGGGTACCGGCGCGGTCGTTCCTGCATGCCGACCACGATGGAGCACCCCAGCCGTGTCGACCATCCCGACACACCCACCATTTCCAAACACGCTCTGAGCGGGGCGCTGCCCCGGCGGCGGAGCAGTTCTGGACCGGTTCGGATCAGTCCTGGATCCGCCGCCAGGGGCGGTCGGCCTCGATCGCGTACGCGAGCTCCAGCAGCGTCCGCTCGTCGCCGACCGGGGTCTGCAGGTGCACCCCCACCGGCAGCCCGCCCGCCGTCGCACCGGCGGGCAGCGCGACCGCGGGAGCCCCGGCGACGTTGGCGAGCGGGGTGAACGCGACGTAGTCCAGCAGCCGGGCGGTGAGCTGCTCGATCGGCACCGTCGGCGCGAGCCACCCGATCTCCGGCGGGGTGTGCGCGAGCACCGGGGAGAGCAGCACGTCGTGCCGGGTGAACAGCTCGGCGTGGGTCGCCGCGACCCGGCGCAGCCGGTGCAGGAACACCGGGGTGCGGGCCAGCGCGCGACGGTAGTGGTCGGCCAGACCGTGGGTCAGGCCGTCGAGACGGTGCGGGTCGAAGGTGCGCCCGTGCAGCAGCCGCCCGCCGGTGACCACGGAGAACGCGAGCAGCCCCCAGTAGTCGAGGAAGTCGTCGACGAACCGGGTCCCCACCCCGCTGTGGGCCTCGGACACCTCGTGGCCCTGCTTCGCGAGCAGCTGGGCGACGGCGGTGACGGCATCGCGGGTGTCGGCGTCGACCGCCGCCCCGGTGGGGGACTCCAGCAGCAGGCCGACCCGCAGGCGTCGCCGGGCGGGGCCCTCGACCAGGCCCAGCGGTGGCAGCGCCGGGTTGCGGCGCCCCGGTCGGCGGCGCCCAGGAACACCGCGGTGTCGCGGACCGAGCGGGACACCACGCCGTCGGCGACGAGGTCGATCGGCATCCGGGCGCCGGTCGCGTTCGGCGCGAGCCGCCCCCGCGACGGCTTGAGCCCGACCAGCCCGCAGGCCGCGGCCGGGATGCGGATCGAGCCACCGCCGTCGTTGGCGTGGGCCAGCGGCACCCACCCCGGCGGCGACGAGCGCGGCCGCCCCGCCCGACGACGCGCCGGCCGAGAAGCGCGGGTCCCACGGGTTGCGGGTCGGCTCGTCGTCGGCGAACTCGGTGGAGGCGTTCAGCCCGTACTCCGGCATCCGGGTCGTGCCCAGCAGGTCCAGCCCGCAGCCGAGCAGCTGCCGGGTCACCTCGGCGTGCTCGCGCGAGGGCGCCGGGACGAACGCCCGGGTGCCGTGGCCCGCGGGCCAGCCCCGGACCTCGACGTTGTCCTTGACCAGCGTCGACACCCCGGCCAGCGGGCCGTCGACGGCGCCGGTGACGGGGTCCGCGGTGCGGTCCAGGGCGAAGCCGTGCAGGTGCGGCTCGACCCGGGCGGCACGCGCGGCGACGGCCGCGTGCAGCTCGGCGGGCGCGACCTCACGGCGGCGCAGCCTCCCGGCGAGGGCGACGGCGTCGTCGTCGCCCAGGGCGTCGTCGGTGAACGCGTGCACGCGTCGGTCCATGTCGGACGATCCTGCACCCCGCCCGTCCGCGTACGACGGGAGGCCCGGCCCGGCGCGGGTGGTGTCGCCTCCGCCACCACGGTGGCGTCGGGTGTGCAACAGTGCGCACGGGCCCCACGTGGAGGACGCCACGCCCACCGCGGGTGGGGCAGGATGCAGGACGCCACCGACGTCACCAGCGCCGAGGAGCACGCCCGTGAAGACCGAGGCAGCCGCCCCGTGCTGACCCCCGCCGTGACCCCTGTGGTGACCCCCGTCGTCGGCCGCGGCCGGGAGGTCGAGCTGCTCGTCGCGGCGCTGGAGGCCGCGCCCACGTGGTCCTGGAGGGCCCGCCGGGCACCGGGAAGACGACGCTGCTGCGGTCGGTGGCCGAGGAGGCCGAGCTGCCGTTCGTGTTCGTCGAGGGCACCGCCGAGCTCACCCCGGCCCGGCTGGTCGGGCACTTCGACCCGGGCCCAGGTGCTGAGCGCGGCTACACCCCCGCGACCTTCGTCGACGGCCCGCTGGCCGAGGCGCTGCGCTCCGGTGCCCTGCTCTACGTCGAGGAGATCAACCGGATCCCGGAGGAGACCCTCAACGTCCTCATCACGGTGATGAGTGAGGGCGAGCTGCACGTGCCCCGGCTGGGCCGGATCACCGCCCACGAGGGCTTCCGGCTGGTCGCCGCGATGAACCCGTTCGACGCCGTCGGCACCGCCCGGATCTCCTCCGCCGTCTACGACCGGGTCTGCCGGATCGCGATGGGCTACCAGACCGCGGGCGACGAGACCGCGGTCGTCGCGCTCCGCGGCCCCGAGGTCGACGAGCGGTGGCGCTCCCAGGTCGTCTCCCTGGTGCGGCGCACCCGGGAGCACCCGGACGTGCACGTCGGCTCCTCGGTGCGCGGGGCGATCGACATCGTCCGCATCACCACGGCACTGGCGGCACGACGTGGCCGGGAGATCACCGACTGGCGGACCGGGCTGGACGCCGCGCTGGTGGCGCTGTCCGGCCGGATCCGGCTGGCCGAGTCCGGCTCCCGCAGCGCCGAGGACATCGTCCGCGAGCTCTACACGGCCGAGTTCGGCCGGGAACCCGCCGACGACGCCGACGACGCCCGGGACGGCGGTGATGCGTCGGGGGGAGCCTGAGCCCGCCACCGGCGGGCGGTCCCCGACCCGCGGGCGGCTCCACCCGCCCGGGGCGGCCCCGTGCGCGACCGGAGGACCGCACGGTGGCCCGCAGCTCCCTGGCGGGCCACACCGGTTTCACCGAGATCTCGCCCGAGGTGGGGGTGCTCGACGTGGACGCGTTCGACGCCGCCCTGGCACAGCGCCCCGACGAGACGCTGACGCTGCTCATCGACATGGGCAGGGCCACCGACGAGAAGCTGCGGGCGGCGGCCCGCAGGCTCGCCGGCCGGGTCGTCCTGGAGATCGGCCGGTCCGGCCGGGTCTCCCGGCGCGGGATCGGCAGGCTGCGGGTGGTCCCGGCCGACCGCGGCGGCGATCTGGACCTGGACGCCTCGCTCGGCGCGGTGGCCGAGGCCCGCGCGGCGCGGCGCCCGGTCGGTCTCGACGAGCTGACCGCGCGCACCTGGGCACGGCCGGAGCTCGCGCTGTGCCTGCTCGTGGACGCGTCCGGGTCGATGGGCGGGGAACGGCTCGCCGCGGCGGCGTTGACCGCCGCGGCCTGCGCGTTCCGGGCACCCGGCGACCACGCGGTGCTGTCGTTCGCGGCCGAGACCCGGGTCCTGCGCGACATCGGCTCCACCCGTGGGCCGTCGGCGGTCGTCGACCGGGTGCTGGGCCTGCGCGGGCACGGGGTGACCGCGCTGTCCGGTGCGTTGCGCGCGGTCACCGCGCAGCTGGAACGGACGCGGGCGGAGCGGCGGATCGTCGTGCTGCTGTCGGACTGCCGGGCCACCGACGACCACGACCCGGTCCCGGCGGCGCGGGGTGTCCGGAGCTGCTCATCCTGGCCCCGGAGTCCGACCACGAGCAGGCGGCCGAGCTGGCCGCGCGCAGCAACGCGCGGTGGGCGCCGGTCGCCGGTCCGTCGGACGCACCGGGAGTGCTGCGGTCCCTCCTGGGCGGCTGAGCCCGCCGGGTCCCGACCGCCCGGACTCAGCCGCCGAGGACGTTCACGGCCCGGGACACGACGAGCGCGATCGTCACCAACGACACCAGCGCCTGCACGAGCATCAGCATCTTCGCCCACCGGCTCAACGGCATCACGTCGGTCGGGCTGAACGCGGTGGCGTTGGTGAACGACAGGTACAGGTAGTCGGCGAAGAGGGGTTCCCAGTCGGCGTCGTGCGGGTCGGTGCTCTGCATCTGCACGAACAGGAAATCCGCGGTGGGCCGACGGCCGTGCGCCCGCGCCGCAGGCCCGCCACGGTCGAGCTGCCAGTACCAGACCGCGAACGCGATGATGTTGGTCAACCAGATCGCCGCCCCGCTGGCCAGCAGCGGCGCGGCGGAGCCGCCGGAGGCGCCGTCGAGGATCGCGGTGACCAGCAGCCCCGCCGACACCGCGTTCGCCACGCTCAGCAGCCCGACCAGGGTCAGCTCGAGGCCGCGCAGCAGCGCCGACTCGCGGTCCATCCGGGCCGGACCGGTCACCGCGAGCACGACCAGCACCACCAGTTCCAGCGACGGCAGCAACCACCGCGACACCAGGGTGAGCTGGTCGGGCAGCAGCAGCTGCAGCCCGATCGCGACGACGATCGCCGCCGCGGCGGGCCACCGGTGTTCGCCAGGGGTGACCCGCTTCCAGGCGGGCACGACGCGGCGCCCGCCGTCGCCGAGCCGGTCGAGCTCGCGGCGGATGACGTCCAGGGCGTGCCGGTGCGGGTCGGCCGACGGGTCACTCATGACCGTGATCCTGCTCCTCGTCGATCCTGCTCGTGGTCGACCCCGCTCCTCGTCAGCGAAGGGTGAACCACAGCAGGCACGCGAGCCCGGCGACCACGCAGTAGATCCCGAACGGGCGCAGCGAGCGGGTCTCGAAGTACCGGGACAGGAACCGCACCGACAGGTACGCGCCGAGCCCGGACAGCAGGCTCCCCACCAGGATCTGCGGTCGGATGCCGTCCCCGAGCGGACCGGCGAGGTCACCCAGCTTCAGCACGCCCGCGGCCAGGATGACCGGCGTCGCGAGCAGGAACGACAGCCGTGCCGCGTCGACGTGCGGGAGGCCCTTCAGCAGCCCGGCCGTCATCGCGGACCCCGACCGGCTGATCCCCGGGGCGAGCGCGGCGATCTGGGCCGCGCCGACGGTCACCACGTCACGCACCCGGAGCCGCGCGATGCGGTGGTCGGAGGCGACCTCGGTGGCGAGCAACACGGTGCCCGGCTCGGCACCGTCGACCGGCGTCGCGGGTGCGGGGCGCCGGCGCAGGTGCTCGACGACCAGCAGGACGGCGCCGTTGACGACGAGGAACAGCGCGGTCGGGACGGGCAGCGCCAGGTAGGTGCGGAAGACCCGGTCGAGTGCGAGCCCGGCCAGCCCGACGGGGACGGTCGCGAGCACCAGCAGCCAGGCCAGGCGCTGGTCGGGGTCGCGGACCTCGCGGCGGGCCACCGACGTCACCAGCCCGCGCACGATCCGCACCCAGTCCGCGCGGAATGCCACGATCAGGGCCAGTGCGGTCGCCACGTGCAGGCCCACGACGAACGCCAGGTACGGCGACCGCGGCGCGCTCACGTCGAGGTCGGCCGCCCAGCTCCCGCCGATGACGGCGGGCAGCAGGATGCTGTGACCGAGGCTGGAGACCGGGAACAGCTCGGCGACGCCCTGCATCGCCCCGATCACGATCGCCTCGGCCCAGGTCAACGTGCTCACCGCGTGGTCCTCCCCGTGGTCCGGCCGTCCGCTCCGGACGGTGCTCGCCGCGGGCCGCCGAGGCGCGGTGACACGCCGGAGGCGGCCCGGGACGTCGGGGACGTTCGGCGCGAGGGGGGCGACCCGGTCAGGACCGGGCGTCGGCGCGGCGTCGCGAGCCGGTGGCCCGCACGATCGCGGTGCGTCCGAGCACCAGGGACAGCCCGACGGCGATCCCGCCGACGACGAGCAGCCAGGGCCGCGACTCCAGGTCGGTGGCGAGCCGGTCCCCGGCCGCGTAGCCGATCCCGACGAGCACCGCGGCGCGCACCGCGGTGGTGGGGACGATCCAGGCCAGGAAGCGGCGGTAGCCGACCTTGGACAGCCCGGCGGCCAGGTAGGCCGGGATCGCGCCGATGTCGACGAGCTTGGCGCCGATGACGATCCGCGGCAGGTGCGTGTGGACCTCGCGGGTCAGGACCTCGCGACGCTCCTCGGTCAGGCCCAGCCGGTTCAGTACCCGGGCGACGGCCGGCCGGTCGCCGTTGCGGCCGAGCGCGTAGAGCGCGGTGTCCCCGACGACGTCGGCGACGAGCGCGGCCAGCCACACACCCCACCAGGGGAGCTGCCCGGCCCCGGCGAGCGCGGCCGCGGCGACGGTGACGATCGGACCTTCTAGGAACGCCCCGACCCCGATCACGAGGAGCGACCGAACGGGCGCAGCAGGGATCGCGGCCAGCAGTGCGGCCACGGTGTCCGTGAGTCCGAACACGAACGCCTCCCATCAGGTCCTCCACCGAATGGTGCCCTGTCTGCCGCACCGGGCGGCGGGCGCCCCGCCGTCGTCGCGCGACGCGGGCTCCTCGTCACCGGGTGTGACGGCGTCGTCGGGTGGCGGTGTCGAGTCCCGTGGCCGGGCCGGCCGCCGGGTCTCCCGGGGCGTCGTTGCCCGGCACACCGATGGTCCCACCGCCGGCCGGGATCGGCAGGTCCGAAGCACCCGCGGCGTCCGTGAGCACGGCCACCGGTAGCACCGGTCCGGTGAGCGCGCCACCTGTTCGGATGACGGCACCGATGGTGCCGCAGCCGCTCAGCGCGGGGTGGCGATCCCGTAGCGCTGCACCCGCCGGTACGCCGTCGCCCGGCTGATCCCCAGCGTCTCCGCGGCCCGGGTGACGCTCATGCCGTGCTCGGTGAGGCAGCGGACCAGCTCGTCGCGTTCCAGCGACTCGATCCGGGTGAGCGAGCCGGAGCGGGTGGCGAGCAGCTCGGGGGGCAGGTGCCGGACGTCGACCACGCTGCTGCGGGCCGCGGCGTCGCGGACCGTGCGGCGCAGCTGCTCGACGTTGCCCGGCCAGCTGTAGGTCCGCAGCGCGCGGGCCGCGGCGTCGGTGAAGGTGACGCCGTCGCGGGTGAAGTGTGCGGCCAGTGCCGGGACGTCCTCGGCCCGGTGCCGCAGCGGCGGCAGCTCGACCACGACGTCGAGCAGCCGCGACAGCGGCTCCGGGACCGTCCCGACGTCGCGCGCGGTGACGCTGAGCGCCGCGTGCGGCAGCGACCGCACCAGCGCCGCCAGCCGGGTCGCGACGGGCGCGGGCAGCTCGTGCACCCGGCCCGCGATCACCGCGGTGTCGGCCTTGCCCAGCTCCGGAGACCACAGCGACAGCCAGGACACCGCGTCCTCGGCCGCCGGTGGGCGGGCGTGCAGCACCCGGTGCCGCGGCGCGACGGTGCGCAGGGCCGCCGCGAGCAGCGCGGACTTCCCCACGCCTGGCTCGCCGACGACCCCGACCCGGGCGCCGTCGCGCAGCGCCGCCCGCACCTCGTCCAGCGCGGCGGTCCAGCTGCGGCCCAGCTCGGCGGTGCCGCCGGTGGGCTGCGGGGCGACCCGGAACACCTCGCCGCGGGGCGCCGGCCGCGGGCTCGCGCCCCGCCCGTGGGCCAGCATCAGCGCGGAGGTCTGCCCGGCCGCGGTGCGGGCGAGCGCGAGGAGCAGCCCGTCGGAGCGTTGCGACCAGGTGGTGAGGTTGATGCTGCCGAGCAGGGACCCGTCGACGGGGTCGAGCACCGGGGCGGCCGCGCAGGTGTAGCCCCAGAGCCCGGTGCAGTAGTGCTCGTCGCCGCGGACCAGCGACGGGACCCGGTCGGCTAGGGCCAGGCCGAGCCCGGTGGTTCCGGCCTCCCGCTCGCCGAAGGCGAAGCCGGGCGCGAGGTAGGTGCGGTCGAGCGCGTCGACCAGGGCGCGCTCGTCGCAGAGCCGGGAGACGACGATCCCGTCGGCGTCGGTGAGCATCAGCGAGATCGGTTCGCCGGGCAGTCCCTCGTGCAGCCCGGCGAGCACCTCGCCGCCGCAGCGGGCGAACAGCGACTCGTCGTTGACGGTGCCGGTGTACGCCGGGTCGACCACCTCGGTGGGGGCGCCGTAGGTCTCGCTGCGTGCCCAGGACGCCGAGATGCGGGCCGGAGCCAGGGACTGCCCCATCGCGCGTACCTCCTCGTACCTGCTGCTCACGACGGTGTCACACCTGCGACGCCGACGCGACACCGTCTCGTCTCAGGTTGAGACGGCGGTCACCACTGCCGCCGCCCGCCGGTTCCTACCTTCGGTGCCGACGCGGGACCCCACCGGCCCGCGCAGTCGCGGGGTGCCCACCACCTCGCCGCGACCTGAGAGGGACGACGATGTACTCGAAGAACGGTGAGTCCTACTTCATCGTGGACGCCCACGTGGCGCTGTGGGACGCGCGCCCGGAGAACCAGCGCAACATCCACGGCAAGCAGTTCATCGACTGCTTCTACGACTACCACCGCAACCTCAGCCCGGAGTCCGAGGTGTGGCCCTACGAGGACTACCTCTACCAGGGCGGCGAGCGGCTGATGAAGGACCTGTTCGCCGACGGCCACGTCGACCACGCCGTCTTCCAGCCCGCGTACCTGGGCGAGTTCTACGCCAACGGGTTCGGCCAGACCGAGGAGGCGTTCGCCCTCGCCCAGGCCCACCCGGACAAGCTGACCTACAACCACCACTGGGACCCGCGCAACGGCGAGCAGGGCCTGCGGCAGCTGCGCGAGGACGCGAAGCGCTTCGGGCTCAAGGGCGTGAAGCTCTACACCGCGGAGTGGCACGGCGAGTCCCGCGGCTGGAAGCTCGACGACCACTGGTCCTACAAGTACCTCGAGGCGGCCCAGGAGCTGGGCATCCGCAACGTCCACATCCACAAGGGCCCCACCATCCGCCCGCTGGACCGCGACGCGTTCGACGTCGCCGACGTGGACAAGGTCGCCACCGACTTCACCGACCTGAACTTCGTCGTCGAGCACTGCGGCCTGCCGCGGCTGGAGGACTTCTGCTGGATCGCCACCCAGGAGCCGAACGTGCACGCCGGTCTGGCCGTCGCGATGCCGTTCATCCACACCCGGCCCAAGTACTTCGGCCAGATCCTCGGCGAGCTCCTCTACTGGCTCGGCGAGGACTGCATCCAGTTCTCCAGCGACTACGCCATCTGGACCCCGCGCTGGCTGGTCGAGCGCTTCGTGGACTTCCAGATCCCCGAGGAGCTGTCCGAGTACGCGCCGCTGACCACCGCCCAGAAGAAGAAGATCCTGGGCCTCAACGCCGCGAAGATGTACGACATCGAGGTCCCCGCCGAGCTGGCGCTCCGCGACGAGACCCCGCAGGAAGTGCCGGTGGCCTCGTGAGCGCGCCGGCCCTGACCGCGCACGCGACGCGGGCCGAGCAGGCCTGGCGGGCGCTCGACGCCGTCGTCGACCCGGAGCTGGACGAGCCGATCACCGACCTGGAGTTCGTGCGGACCCTCGACGTCGACGGCGGCCGGGTCACCGTGCACCTGCGGCTGCCCACTGCGTTCTGCGCGCCGAACTTCGCCTACCTGATGTGCTCCGACGCCAAGGACGTGCTGACGGCGCTGGACTGGACGACCGCGGTGACCGTCGAGCTCGACGACCACCACGACTCCGACCTCATCAACGCCGGGCTGGCCGCCGACGCCGGCTACAAGGGCACCTTCCGCCACGAGGCCGAGTCCGACCTCGACGAGCTGCGGGTCACCTTCCGGCGCAAGGCGCACGCCGCCGCGATGGAGCGCTCGCTGACCGGGCTGCTGCGCCGCGACCCGGACCGGGCGCCGGAGACGCTGCACGGCGTCACCCTGGCCGACCTGCCCGCGGGCCCGACCACCGACGCGCTGCTGCGTCGCCGCGCCACGCTCGGGCTGGGCACCGCGGGGCACCTGCCGGTCCTGGTCGGGCACGACGGCGTCCCGTACCCGGCCGAGCAGGTCCCGCTGAAGCTGCGGATGGCCCGCTCGGTGCGGATCTCGATCGAGGGCAACGCCCACTTCTGCCGGGGGCTGCTGAAGACCCGCTACCCGGAGTCCGTCTCCGGGGACACCACGAAGGGAACCCGTCCGTGAGAGCAGTACAGGTCGTCGGCTACCACCGGCCGATGGAGCTGACCGAGGTCGCGAAGCCGGAGGTCGCCGACCCGTTCGACGTCGTCGTGCGGATCGGCGGGGCGGGCGTGTGCCGCACCGACCTGCACGTCCTCGAGGGCCAGTGGGCGGAGAAGTCGCAGGTCGCGCTGCCGTACACGATCGGCCACGAGAACGCGGGCTGGGTCGAGTCGGTCGGCTCCGCGGTGACCCACGTCCGCGAGGGCGACGGGGTCATCCTGCACCCGCTCGCCACCTGCGGGCTGTGCCGCGCCTGCCGCTCC
This sequence comes from Pseudonocardia sp. ICBG601, assembly GCF_020496245.1. Classification (NCBI taxonomy): domain Bacteria; kingdom Bacillati; phylum Actinomycetota; class Actinomycetes; order Pseudonocardiales; family Pseudonocardiaceae; genus Pseudonocardia; species Pseudonocardia sp. ICBG601. The sequence continues at coordinate 13,194 of NZ_JAHLJA010000070.1, forward strand.
GGCGACGACGTGCACTGCACCGCCTCGGCGTTCCCGGGCATCGACACCCACGGCGGGTACGCCGAGTACCTGCGCACCTCGGCGCGCAGCGTGGTCAAGCTCGACCCGTCGCTGCAGCCGGCCGACGTCGCCGCGCTCGCCGACGCCGGGCTCACCGCCTACCACGCGGCCGCCAAGGCCTCGCGGCGTCTCGGCCCGCGCGACACCTGCGTCGTCATCGGTGCGGGCGGGCTCGGCCACATCGGCATCCAGGTGCTCAAGGCGCTGACCCCGGCCCGGCTGGTCGTGCTCGACCGCAACCCCGACGCGGTGAAGCTGGCGCTGGAGATCGGCGCCGACGACGGCATCGTCGCCGACGGCGGCCAGGTCGACGAGGTCCTGTCGCGCACCGGCGGGAACGGCGCCGAGGCCGTAATCGACTTCGTCGGCGAGGGCGGCTCCACCTCGCAGGGCCTGGCGATGACGCGGCGCGCCGGGGACTACCACGTCGTCGGCTACGGCGAGAACGTCGACGTCCCGACGATCGACCTGATCTCGGCCGAGGTGAACGTGGTCGGCAACCTGGTCGGCTCCTACAACGACCTGTGCGACCTGATGGAGCTGGCCGGGCGCGGGCGGGTCACGCTGCACACCACCAAGTACGCCCTGGACGACTTCCAGTCCGCGCTCGACGACCTCGACGCGGGGAAGGTCAGGGGACGCGCCATCCTGGTGCCCTGACCTGCTGGTCCGCCCGCGGTCCCGTTCACGACGGCCCGTACCGGTGACGCCGGTGCGGGCCGTCGTGCGTTCCGCGGAACGCGGTGTCACGCCCTCGGTCCGCGTTCCGCGGAACGCGGTGGGCGGATGTCCCGGGGGCGCGGCCGCGGACCGGGACCGGCCGGTGTCGCGGGCCGGTCAGGCGGGGGCCCGGCCGTCGAGCCGGGCCTGCACGGCGGCGGTGATCCGGGCGAGCGCGGCCACGTCGTCGTCGGAGAGGGCGTCGAAGACCAGCTCCCGCACGGTCTCCACGTGCCCGGGCGCCGCGGCCTCGATCGCCGCCCGGCCCGCCCCGGTGAGCACGACGTAGTTGCCGCGGCCGTCGTCGTCGCACTCCTCGCGGGCGACCAGGCCGCGCTTCTGCATCCGCGCGAGGTGGTGCGACAGCCGGCTCTTCTCCCAGTCCAGCAGGCCCGCCAGCTCCATCGCGCGGCACCGCTCGTCGGGCCGGTCGGTCAGCGCGACGAGCACGTCGAAGTCCGCGAGCGAGAGCCCCGAGTCCGCCTGCAGCCGCCGGTGCAGCTCGGCGTGCAACCGCGCCTGCATCCGGAGCAGCCCTCGCCAGGCCGCCTGTTCGCGCTCGTCCAGCCACCGTGTCACGGCTGCAGGGTACCGGAATAGTTGACGCGTCATCCATGTTGGTGCAGGATGTAGATGACGGATCAACTACTGGAGGAAGCCGTGCAGTTCGGAGTCTTCTCGGTCAGCGACATCACGCCGGACCCGACGACCGGCGCCACCCCGACCGAGGCGCAGCGCATTCAGGACGTCCTGACCATCGCCCGGCACGCCGAGCAGGTCGGTCTCGACGTCTTCGCCCTCGGCGAGCACCACAACCCGCCGTTCTTCTCCTCGTCGCCGACGACCACGCTCGGCTACCTCGCGGGTGTCACCAGCACCCTGCAGCTGTCCACCGCGACCACGCTGATCACCACGAACGACCCGGTGAAGATCGCCGAGGACTTCGCGATGCTGCAGCACGTGGCGGGCGGGCGCGTCGACCTGACGCTCGGACGCGGCAACACCGGCCCGGTCTACCCGTGGTTCGGCCAGGACATCCGGCAGGGGATCAACCTCGCGATCGAGAACTACGCACTGCTCCGGAAGCTCTGGGACACCGAGGTCGTCGACTGGGAGGGGCGCTTCCGCACCCCGCTGCAGGGCTTCACCTCGACCCCGCGCCCGCTCGACGGCGTCGCGCCGTTCGTCTGGCACGGCTCGATCCGCAGCCCCGAGATCGCCGAGCAGGCCGCGTACTACGGCGACGGCTTCTTCCACAACCACATCTTCTGGCCCGCGTCGCACACCAAGCGGATGGTCGAGTTCTACCGGAAGCGCTGGGAGCACCACGGTCACGGACCGGCCGACCGCGCGATCGTCGGCCTCGGTGGACAGGTGTTCATGCGTCGCAACAGCCAGGACGCGGTGCGGGAGTTCCGGCCCTACTTCGACAACGCCCCGGTCTACGGGCACGGGCCCTCGCTGGAGGACTTCACCCGTGAGACCCCGCTGACCGTCGGCAGCCCGCAGCAGGTCATCGAGCGCACCCTCGGTTTCCGCGAGTACGTCGGCGACTACCAGCGCCAGCTGTTCCTCATCGACCACGCGGGCCTGCCGCTGAAGACCGTGCTGGAGCAGCTCGACCTGCTGGGCGAGGAGGTCGTGCCGGTGCTGCGCAAGGAGTTCGCCGCGCTGCGTGCGCCCGGGGTCCCGGACGCGCCGACCCACGCCTCGCTGGTCGCCGCCCGCGACGCCGCCGCCCGCACGCAGGAGAAGAGCACGCAGGAGAAGCAGGAGGTCGCGTGATGACCACACGCAGGATCGTCGTGCTCAGCGCCGGGTTGTCGACGCCGTCGTCGACCCGGCTGCTGGCCGACCGGCTCGCCGCCGCGGTCACGACCGCCCTGGCCGACCGGGGAGAGCAGGCCGAGGTGCAGGTCGTGGAGCTGCGCGAGCACGCCCGCGACCTCGCCGACCACCTGGTCGCCGGCTTCCCGAACACCGCGCTGGCGCCGGTGCTGGAGTCCGTGGCCGCCGCGGACGCGGTCGTCGCCGTGACGCCGATCTTCTCGGCGTCCTACAGCGGCCTGTTCAAGACCTTCGTCGACGTGCTGGACCGCGACGCGCTCACCGGCACCCCGGTGCTGCTCGCCGCGACCGGCGGCACGGCGCGGCACTCGCTGGCACTCGAGCACGCGATGCGCCCGCTGTTCGCGTACCTGCGGGCGGCGACCGTGCCGACCGCGGTGTTCGCCGCGCCCGAGGACGGGGGCGCGACCGAGGCGGGCACCACACTGGAGAGCCGCGTCGAGCGGGCCGCCGGTGAGCTGGCGGCTGCCGTCGCGGCCCGGCCCGCCGCCACCCGCACCGACGCCTTCGACGACGTCCCCGACTTCACCGCACTGCTGAAGGGTTGACCACGATGACCGAGACCAGCACCTCCACCGACACCCCGACCCCGACCGGCACCGGCACCGACACCGCGGCCCTCGATGCCGCGCGCGACCGGATCCGCTCGGCCCACCTGAAGCCGGCGGGACAGCGTCCGGCCTCGACCGCCCGCGGGCTGCACCACACCGCCCTGGTGAGCTCGGACGTCGAGCGGACCGTGCGCTTCTACCAGGACGTGCTGGGCTTCCCGCTCACCGAGCTGATCGAGAACCGGGACTACCCCGGGTCCTCGCACTTCTTCTTCGACATCGGCAACGGGAACCTGCTCGCGTTCTTCGACTTCCCGGGCCTCGACGTCGGCCCCTACGCCGAGGTCCTCGGCGGGCTGCACCACATGGCGATCAGCGTCGAGCCGCAGCGCTGGGACGAGCTGGTCGCCCGGCTCACCGAGGCCGGGGTGGAGCACGAGGTGCACTCGGGCGTCTCGGTCTACTTCCGCGACCCCGACGGCGCCCGCATAGAGCTCATCGCCGACCCGCTGGGGGAGATGTACGGCCAGCACGTGCTCTGACACCTGCTCCGACACGTGCTCGGTCGCGTGCGCCGGGCGGGGCGCGTCACCGGCGCACGCTGACGTGGACGTGGTCGAAGTGCCCGCCGGTGGCGTCGGCGGGGTCGTAGACCCCGCCGCCGTCGTAGGGCCTGCCCCAGTTCTCCCGGCCCTCGCCGGAGTCCCCGGTGCCGCGGTACCAGATCCGGCCCTGCCAGATCACGTACCGGACCCGCAGCCCGGAGGCGTTCTCACGCAGCCAGGTCGCGACCGCCCAGCCGTCCTCCAGGTCCTGCCCGGCGGGGAAGTCGCCGTAGCCGGCCGGGAACGCGTCGCACGCCCGTCCGGCGGGGTGGTCGCTCGACGGGTTCCACGCATGCTCCGACCAGCAGGTGATCGCCCGTACCGGCGCCGACGGGCCGGGCTCGCCGAACCGCTCGACGAGGGCGTCGTGCAGGCGCAGCGCGGACGGGGTGAGACAGCCCGACGTCGTCGGGTCCGGCTGGTCGCACTGCTCCGGCGGGGGCGGGTCGACCAGGTCGCGCAGGTCGTCGGCGGTGAACCCGCGGCTCCCGGCGAACCACACGAGCCCGCCGACGAGCAGGGCCAGCACGAGGAACACACCCAGAGCGGGGGCGATGCGGGTCTTCACAGGGGGTTTCGTCCGTTCCGTCGGAGTCGGTTCCAGCCTACGGCGGTGACACCGGCCCGTGCGGCGGCCAGGATCGGCGGGGCACGTCCACCGAGCAGGGGAGCCGCCATGTCGACCGCCGTCAGCACCGACCTGCTCGACCGGCCGGGTGCCCGCATCACCTTCGACGTGCGCGGATCCGGCCCGCTGCTCGTCCTGGCCGGGTCGCCGATGGGCGCCGGACCGTTCGGGCCGCTGGCGTCGCTGTTCGCCGACGACCACACCGTCGTCACGTTCGACCCGCGCGGTACCGGCCGCAGCGTCGTCGAGGACCCGGACGCCGACTCCCCGGTGGCGGTGCGCGCCGCCGACCTGGCCGCGCTCGTCGAGCACCTCGGCGGAGGCCCGGCGACGGTGTTCGGGTCCAGCGGAGGGGCGGTCGTGGCACTCGCGCTCGCCCAGGAGCGCCCGGATCTCGTCGGGACCGTCGTCGCGCACGAACCGCCGCTGGAGGAGCTGCTGCCCGACGCCGACGAGCGCCGGACCGCCACCGACGAGATCGTCCGCACCTACCGGGAACACGGTCCTGCCGCGGCCTGGGGGCTCTTCCTGGCCTCCGCCGGACTGCCGGCCGTGGCACCCGAGGAGGTGCCCGAACGCACCGCCCTGCCCGCGGCCGGCGACGACGCGACCGCCCGGCAGACCGCCGACGAGCGGCACTTCTTCCTGCACGAGATGCGCGAGACCGTGCGGTGGGCCCCCGACCTGGACCGGCTGCGCGACGCCCGGATCGCCGTCGGGATCGGCGACGCCTCGGCCGGGCAGCTGTGCGACCTGACCTCGCGGGCCCTCGCGGCCGGGCTGGGCCGCCCACCGGAGCCGTTCCCGGGCGGACACGTCGGGTTCGTCGAGGACACGTCGGCGTTCGCGCGACGGCTGCGGGAGGTCCTGTCCCGCGCCTGACAGCGGCTACGTCGCCTGCACCGACCCCACCGCCGTCGACCCACGGTCGGGCACGACGGACGACCTCAGTTCCCGAACGCGGTGCCGCCCCCGAACAGCGGCGAGGTGCCCAGCGCCGTGCGGAACTCCAGGAACGCCACGAGCCCGTAGACCGCACCGGCCAGGAACACCAGGCAGGACAGCGACACCAGCACGTAGGTGACGACCCGCAGCACGGTGAGCGCGGTCCCGTCCCGGGCCACGGTCACCGGGGCCGGCACGGCCGCCGCGGTCGCCGGGCGGCGCGTCGTGGTGACCGGACCGGTCGCCTCGACGCCCGGTCCCGCGGGTGCGGCCGCCCGGGCCGGGGGTCCGGTCCGCTCGGCGAGCCCGGCCCGGGCCGGGTCGGTGGTCCGGGCGGACGCGCCGAAGCGGGCCGCGGCGGCCTCGGCCACCGTCGCCGGACGACGCCCGCCGGACTCCGACGGGGACCGCGGCACCGGAACGGCCCCGGCCCCCGTCCCTGCCCCGGTTCCGACGGTGGTGCGCTCGGCGACCGCGGTGCCACCGGTCTCCCCGTGGATCGGGTGCTCGTCCCGGCCGTACGCGGCGGCCGAGGCAGCGGTCGGCGCGGCGTCGTCCCAGTTCGTGTCGTCCCAGTTCGTGTCGTGCGGGTCCGCATCGTGGCGGTCCGCATCGTGCCGGGCGGTGTCGTCCTGCTCCGAGGTGGCCGGGTAGGGCGGGCCGCCGTCGATCGAGGTCCCGCCGCGGGACTCGGGGTCGCCGTACTCGCCGTAGGCGGCCCGGGCCGGGGTGGCCGGCTCCTCGGGCATGCGGTGCGCGGCCCGGGCGTACGCGTCGTACCCGCCGTCATCGGGGCCGTCACCGCTCGTCTGCGACCCGCCGGCCTGCACGGGGGCGCCGTAGCCCTCGTAGCGCATCGGTGCGGCGTACCCGCCACGCCCGACGGTCGGCTGCGGCCCGGTCCCGCCGTACAGCTCGCCGAAGCCCTCCGGGTCGGTGGGTGTCGCCCGCTCCACCGGCCGCGAGGACCGCAGGTCCGGGTAGCCGCCGCCCTGGTAGGAGTCCTCCCGGTAGGAGTCCCCCTGGTAGGAGTCCTCGGGGAACTCGTGGTCGTCGAACCCGTGCCGCGGCCGCGGCGACGGCCGTGCACGGTCGGCGTCGGCACCGCGTGGGCCGGGGCTGGGTCGGTGCTGCGGGCCGGTCATGGCAGGACCTCCGGGGTACGGCGTCACGGTCGGCGACACGTGCTGTGTCACGTCTACCGCCGGATGTACCCACGGCGTTAGCCCTGTCGACCTACAGTCACCCGGTCCGGCGAGGTGAAATCACCGGGTGTACACCCCGGTCGGGGAATCGTGGTATCCCTTCGCCCCGACGACATCGGCCAGCGGGCTGCGGGGCGGCCCGCCCTCCCGCACCCGCGCGACGACGGCGTCGACGTCCCAGATCGGGGTCCAGCCGAGCTCGGCGACCGCCCGGTCCGGGCAGTACACGCGGTCCACCGGCGGGACCGGCCGGCCGCGTTCGGCCAGCAGCTCGGCGAGCGCCGGGGCCCGCCGCTCCAGCACGGCGGCCGGGTCGCTGCCCAGCTCGGCGAGGTCGGACCGGCGGAACGGCGACGGCGCGCTGACCACGTAGCGGGCGAACCCGAGCTCGGGCGCCCGCCGGGCCGCGGCCAGGTGCGCGGACACGACGTCGGCGACGTCGACCCGCCGGTGGCAGAACTCCACCAGCTTGAGCGTGGTGTCGTCGTGGGCGGCGCGGACGTCGTCGCGGTCGTCGGCCTCGGGGAAGAACCGCGAGGTTCGCAGCACCACCACCGGCAGCCCCGGGTCCAGCGCGGCCAGCTCGCACAGGTCCTCGGCGGAGGTCTTGGTCGCTCCGTAGACGTTGCGGACCCGCGGCACCACGGTCTCGTCGATCCAGGTCGCGGGCCCGCCCGGTGCCGGGGTCAGCGCACGGCCGAACGCGCTGGTCGAGGACGTGAACACCACGCCCCGCACCCCCGCGGCGGCGGACTCCTCCAGCACCGCGAGGGTGCCCGACACGTTCGTGTCGACGAAGTCCTGCCTGCTGTGCGAACCGACGTGCGGCTTGTGCAGCGTCGCGGCGTGCAGGACGTGGGTGACCCCCCGCAACGCCGACCGCAGGGCGTCGCGGTCGGTCAGCGACGCGACGACCGCGGTCCACGGCGAGGGCCGCCGGTCCAGGCCGACGACGGGCACCCCGTCGTCGGTCAGGGTGCGGACCAGCGCCTCACCGAGGTGGCCGGAACTGCCGGTGACGAGAACACGTTCCACCCCACCAGTGAACCCGCTCAGGCAAGCAGGTTCCGCAGCTCGGTCACCGCCGCCCGCAGCTCCCTGGCGAACGCGTGCATCCCCTCGGCCTGGTCGGCCGGGGTGGACAGGTGCACGTGGAAGCGGTCGGGCAGCAGCACGTAGGCGACCCCGATGCAGCGCGAGCTGGTCGAGCCGAACCCGAAGTACCGGATGTTGTCCGACGGAGCCGAACTGGTCGACAGCCAGTCGTCGCGCATGATCGTCCAGCCGGGGGAGTCGAACACCGCGAGCTGCTCGGTGACGCCCAGCTCCGCCCCGCGGCGACGCCGGATCCAGTCCAGCTCCCACAGGTGCTGCTCGGGTGCGTCGCCCTGCTGGCACTGCTTCGCGCGGGCCCCGTGTGCCGCGGCGGCGGCCCGGAAGGTCTCGACCTTGTCGGCGTCGGACGCCTGCGGGTCGCCCATCGTGTCGACGAACGCGACCATCTCGGGGGTGACGACCCGCATCGCCTCGGTGCGTCCGCGCCGGAACTGCCGGGTCGCGATCGACTCGTAGGTGGCGCCGGTGACGCCCTTGGCCCGCCGGTGTGCGACCTGGTAGCAGGCCTGCACGAAGGCGTCCGGGGAGCACTTGAGGGCCTTCGCGTCGTCCGCGCCGAAGTCGTCGAAGGCGACGAGCTCGGTGGCGGTGGCGTCGAGGAACGCGGCGAACTCGTCGTGCGCGCGGGAGACGGTGGCGCGCAGGTCGTCGTCGAGGACGAACCGCAGCTCGCCGTGCGGCGCAGTGCCCTGCGGGCGGGTCCCGATCCGCTCGGCGTGCACCTCGACCGGGTCGGCGAACATGGCGTCGACCAGGGTGAGCACGGTCGTGCCGTCGAGCTCGCAGTGCTCGATGTTGACCCCGGCGGTGCCGTCGGCGAGCACGACGATCGACAGCGCCTTGTCGAACCAGCGGTCGCCGGAGTCCCCTGCCAGCAGGGTCCGCGCGGCGGACTCCTCGTCGGCGGGGTCGGTCTCGTCCAGGCAGACCGCGAGCAGTGCCCGCTCCACCAGGTCGACGGCCTCGGCGTTGGCCGGGTCCAGCCCGGTCAGCCGGTCCCGCACCGCTGCCCACTCGGCCCGGGCCAGGGTGGTCAGCGCGCCGACCGCGTCGCCGGTGGCGGCCCGCTCGGGGTGGGCCTCGCGGATCTCCCGCAGCGCGTCCGCGATCTCCCTGGCGGTGTGCGCCGCCCCGTCCTCGCCGATCACGTCGAGGCGGTGGATCCGGCCGCGGTGCAACACCACGACGTGCCGCTCGGTGGACGGGCCCGGCCAGTCGTCGCTGTAGGGGGTGCGGACGGTGTCCTGCGGGTCGCCCGGGATGCGGGTGGTGGAGAAGATGTGGCGGCTCTGGTCCATCGACTGCGCCACGCCCCGGTTGACCAGCGGCGGGAACGTCCCGGCATCGAGGTCGGCCTTGTGCCCGAGAGCGGCCACGGTGAGCTGCGCGGCCCGCTCGCAGGGGTCGGTGGTGGTGCCCGGCCCGAACAGGAAGAAGAAGTTCGCGTTGAGCGCGATCCGGTCGCGCCGGCCCAGGTAGCGCGACGGCCAGAACGCGTCCAGCCAGCTGTGGGCGCCGGCGTCGAAGCGTTCGAGGTCGGCCTGCAGCACCGACGCCGGGCCGCCCTCGACGAGCAGCTCGTGGGCGGCGGTCTCGGTGCGGGCGTACTCGTCCGGGGTGAGCAGCGGGGCGCACCACTCGAGGAAGCGGTCGACCGAGGCGGACAGCGTCGGGAGCGGCACCTTCGGCAGGTCGTCGTCGGCCGCGAACGTGGTGGTCACGCCCATCAGTCCAGCAGCCCGTCGACGCGCACGGCGCGCGACCCCCCGTGTTCGGACAGTGTCCTCCCGAACAGTTGGCGGGTGCGGGCCGCGCTGCCGACCACCCCCGGGCGGGTGCTGTAGGAGAAGATCGCCGTGTGCCGGGCGGTCTCGCCGCGCACCTCGGTCACCCGGTGCAGCGAGTACCGGCCGCGGAACAGCTGCAGGTCACCGGGGCGCAGCACCAGCCGTCGGACCCGGGCGCCGCCCCTCCCGTGCAGGACCTCGGCGACGTCGGCGGTGTTCTCCGAGGTGGTGTCGCGGATGTCGGGGCAGTACTCGAAGACCCCGCCGGCCTCCGGCGCGCGGGTGAGCAAGCTGATCGCGATCTCGTTGGTGTCGAAGTGCCACGGGTGCGACCGGCCGTCGCCGACGACGTTGAGGCACAGCCCGGCCAGCGGGTCCGCCAGCTCGTGCAGCTCGGGCACGCCGGTGCAGGCGGCGAGGAACGCGCGGAACGCGGGCTGCGGGTAGAGGCGGTGGATCAGCGCGGTGGCCGGGATCCGGTCCCGCGCGACGAAGGCGTTGCCCCGCTCCATCCGCACGCGCGCCGGGTGGTCGGCGGGCAGTGTGGGGTCCGGGTCGGTGTTGTAGACGTTGACCAAGGCGGTCTCGTGGTGGGCCAGCGGGGCGACCGCCTCGCCCTCGGTCCGCAGCCGGTCCCGCCACGACGCCCGGACGAACCCGGGGAGCACCGCGCAGCCGTCGGCGGCGAGCTGGGCACGGGCCCGGCGGACCGCGTCCTCCCAGCCGGACGAGCCCGGTTCGTGCACCGGGTAGCGCGTCAGGTCGACCGGGTCGAGCTCCTGCGGGGCCGCGAGTGCGGACGGCTGCACGGATCAGCTCCTTCGTGCCCGGGCAGCACCGGTGCCGCCCGCGGTGTCACCGTCATCCAAACCCGATCGGTGTCGACGGATCAACGGTGAGTGAGCCTTTCCCAACCTGTTTCCGCTGGTCAGGGGCTTGAGATGCATGGCTTGTCGTGAGGTGGGTGGGGCTCCTGGTAGACGGATAGGTGTCGAGTAACCGTCTGACCAGGAGCCCCGCGGTTGTCCTACCCATCCGGGATGTCGATGTCCACCCGCACGGTTCGTGTCCTGGCCGGGCTGCTGCGCGGTCACCGTCTCCGGATCGGGACTCGGTGGCGGCCTCTGACCCCGGCCCGTCAGGCCCTGCTTGTGCTCGCGCACCTGCGTAAGGGCGAGACCTACACCGATCTGGCCAGCGGATTTAGAGTCGGGAAGTCCACGGTGTCCCGGTATGTCGCCGAGGCGATCGGTCTGCTCGCCGCGCTCGCGCCGACCTTGGAGCAGGCCATCACCGTCGCAGCCGGGAAGGCGTTCGTGATCCTGGACGGGACGCTGCTGCGTATCGACCGGGTCGGTATGGGATCGGGCTATGACCGGGCGTTCTACTCCGGGAAGCACAAGTGTCATGGGGTGAATGTGCAGGTCATCGCCGACCCTGTCGGTCGTCTGGTGTGGATCTCCCCGCCGCTACCAGGGGTCCGGCACGACATGGGTGCTGCCCGCATTCACGGGATCATCGACGCGGTCAACACCACCGGGGTGCGTGCGGTCGCTGATACCGCCTACCAGGGCGGCGGCCCCGCGATCACCGTCCCCCACCGACGACGACGCCGCGACCTCGACACCGGCCGGTACCGGCCCCTGCCAGCGAATCAAAAGGCCGTCAACGCCGCTCACGCCCGACGGCGCGCACCTGGTGAACGGGTCAACGCCGAACTGAAGAACTGGAAGAACCTCCGCACGATCCGCTCCAGCCCCTCACAAGCCGGCCAGCTCATCGCCGCGGCCCCCCCCATGATCGCAGCTACCTGAACAGCACAACAGGTTGGGAAAGGCTCAGAGCGTGTTTGGAAATTCTAGTGGGTTGAGGGAGGCTTATTCAGGGCCCGTGAAATAACGATCTAGCCCGGCGTGTCGGGTTGGGCGACAGCCCGTCCATCGCGAAGATTGGTTTGTCGAATCAATCCAAGATGAACGGGCTGTCGCAGTATGTACTATACCACTGGCTTTCGGCGTGATGAGATTCAGGATCTTGCCGCTCTGGTGCATAAGCAGGATCAGCGGAACGCGACTGGCCTGCGACGGCCTTGGCCGCCGATTCTGGGATTGTTCTGGTCGGTGGTGATCACGTTGGCGTATCTGCGCGGGAATCGTGTGCAGTGGGAGTTGGCGGAAACCTACGGGGTGTCGCAGTCGACGGTCAGTCGAGCGATCGCGGGGGTGACACCGTTGCTGGCACAGGCACTGCGGAGTGTCGTTCCGACGGCGGAGGAGCTTCGTGCCGATCGGCAGTACATCATCGACGGAACCCTACTGCCCTGCTGGTCATGGACCGCCATACCAGGTCTGTGGTCGGGCAAGCATCGCACCACCGGCGTCGTCGTCCAGGTCGCAGCCACCCTGGAAGGGCAGCTGTCGTGGATCTCCGACCCGACCCCAGGCTCCCGACACGACCTACATTGCCTCGACCAATCCGGCGCCCTCGACCACCTCGCCACATACCCACCGATCGGCGATAAAGGCTACATCGGGCGCGGCATGCCCACCCCGTTCAAAAAACAACCCGGCCGGGAACTTCTCGACTGGCAGAAAACATTCAACAAGAGCCTCAACCGCACACGCGCCACCATCGAGCGAGTCATCGCCCATATCAAGTCGTGGAAAGTTCTCCACACAGACTACCGCCGACCCTACGCCACATTTAAAACGACGATCTCGGCAGTCATCGGACTCATCTTCTACGCACTTACCTGACGGAGCCTGAATAAGCCTCAGGGTGTCGTGTGTTTCTGCTGGCGGGTGGCGGGGTATCCACGGGCGATGCGGCGGGTGATGGTGTTGATCGCGGCCCAGCGGATCATGGCTTCGGATGTGGTGGGGTGGCGTTCGTAGTCTCGGGCCAGGCGTCGGTGTGCGGTGAGCCAGGCCAGGGTCCGTTCGACCACCCACCTTCGTGGGAGGACGGTGAATCCGCGCTGCTCGGGTGGCTTGCGGATGATCTCGATCGTTGTCTGCAGGATCGTGGCGGCCCAGTCGAGCAGTCGCCCGGCGAAGTCGGCGTCGGCGTAGACGAACCGCACCCTGGTGCGCAGGTAGAGGTTGAGCAGGATCGGCTTGGCGCCGTCGCGGTCCTGTACCGAGGCCGAGCACACCATCGTGGTCAGCAGCAGACCGAGGGTGTCGGTCACGATGAACCGTTTCCGTCCGCCTGTCTTCTTCCCGGCGTCGTAGCCGCGGGAGTCCTGGCCGACGGTGTCGGCGCCCTTGACCGACTGGGAATCGATGATCCCCGCACTCGGCTCCGGATCACGGCCCTCGGCGATACGTAACTGCCCCCGCACGACCGGGAGGATCTTCTCGGTGACCTTCTGCTGTTCCCACTGGTTGAAGTACCAGTAGACGGTCTGCCAGGGCGGGAAGTCCACCGGCAACGCCCGCCAGGCACACCCGGTCCGCACGACATACAAGATCGCGTCCAGCACGTCCCGACGAGCATGAGCAACAGGCCGCCCCCGCCGCGCGAGCGGCGGTAACAACGGCTCGATCACCACCCACTGGGCATCACTGGTGTCCGAGGGGTACCGGCGCGGTCGTTCCTGCATGCCGACCACGATGGAGCACCCCAGCCGTGTCGACCATCCCGACACACCCACCATTTCCAAACACGCTCTCAGTGACCGAATGATCAGATCCCGTGTGCCGTGGGAGGCTGTCCTTGCGAGAGGGAACCCCGGCGGAGGATGGTTCGTTGATTCCGTCGGCGAGCGAGGAGGCTGTCATGGGAGCTATGAGCCCCACCCACTGGTTGATCGTGCTGGTCGTGCTGGTCCTGCTGTTCGGCGCGAAGAAGCTCCCGGAGATGGCGCGGTCGGTCGGTCGGTCCAGCCGGATCCTGAAGAGCGAGATGCGCGGCCTGCGCTACGACGACGAGCGCCCGGGGGAGATCGGCCCCGGCGGCGCGACCCGGGCCGACACCGAGGTCCGTGACCCCGGTACCCGGCAGCCGGGGGCGGCGGAGGCCACCGCCCGTCCCGAGCCCGGCCCCGAGACCCACCGGGCCTGACGCCGCAGGACGGACGACGCATGACGGTGCTCGTGACGGGGGCCAGCCGCGGGGTCGGCGCGGCCACCGCCCGGCTGCTGGCCGCACGCGGCCAGGACGTCCTCGTCGGGCACCGGGCCTCGCCGGAGGACGCCGCGGCCGTCGTCGCGGAGTGCCGTGCGGCCGGGGTGAATGCTGCCGCGGTCGCCGCGGACGTCACCCGCACCGAGGGCGTCGAGCAGCTGTTCGACGCGGCGGCGGCCCTGCCGTCGCCGCTGACCGGGGTGGTCGCGAACGCCGGCGGTGCCCCCTCGCGGCAGCGCCTCGAGGACATGAGCGACGCCCGGATCGACGAGGTCGTCGCGCTGAACCTGCGTGCGGCACTGCTCTGCTCGCGCGAGGCGGTGCACCGCATGTCCACCCGCTACGGGGGTGCGGGCGGGGTGCTCGTGCACGTCACCTCCCGCGCGGCGGTGCTCGGCTCGCCCGGCGAGTGGAACGACTACGCGGCCGCGAAGGCCGGGGTCGAGGCGCTCGTCGTCGGGCTCGCGAAGGAGGTCGCCGCGGACGGGATCCGGGTGGCGGCCGTCCGGCCGGGCCTGCTCGACACCGACTTCCACGCCAGGGCCGGCGAGCCGGGGCGGATCGAGCGCATGGCGCCGTCGATCCCGATGGGCCGGGCCGGTCACCCCGACGAGGTGGCGACGGCGATCGCCTGGCTCCTGTCCGACGAGGCCAGCTACGTCACCGGCGCGGTGCTGGACGTGTCCGGCGGGCGCTGACCGGCGGGTCGGGAACCCCGTGTCGGCCCGACGTCGGGGGTCCACCGGCGCGGGTCGGGGCCCGGCCGGCGGTAGGGGAACGGATCGGCTGTGGACGGCGGTCGGCGGCGGCGCTCAGGAGGCGGCGCGGGCCGAGCGCCCGAAGCCGATCCGTCCGCGGCGGCGGGCACGACGCCCGGCCCCGGAGGTCTCGGCGCACAGCAGGCATCCGTCCCCGGGCGGTGAGGCCAGCGACGCCGGCAGCACCACGTGCCCGCACAGGGCGGTGCAGTGGCCGGTCCCGGCGGCGAGCGAGTCGGCCAGGACCGCCTGTGCCACGACGTGGCTGCGGCTGTCCCGGGCGCAAGTGACCGTGACGGTCTGCCCCTCGTCCGGTGCGGTCACCACGGCCACGGGGCGCGTACTGGCGGGTGTCACCGACACGACAGCTCCTCCGGGCACGATTCGACGGAGTAGCCATCGTCACCCCACAGCGGTGCAGATGCAAGTGCATCCGCACGATTGGCCGAACGCGTGGCCGGGTGGTGGCGCAGCGTGGTGAGCGCCACGTCCGAGACCTCCGGCCGCCCCGGGCCGGGCCCCGGAACCGATCGGACGGGCCGGTGATCACGGTGTCTTCCAGGGCGGACACCGGGTGTCGCGGCGTCAGCGCCCATTGTGGCACCGATCACGTGGATCACGGCTCCGGGGGTCGCCGCCCGTCGTCAGCGGCTGCATCGAGCGCCCGACGGCACTAACCTCGCCAGTCATGACCGCTCCCGAACAGGCTCCTCCTCGGGCGTCCACGGTTCCGGACGGAGACGCCGCGACCGGCGCATCCGGCCCGGCGGCCGACGCCGACGGTGACCATACGTACGAGATCGGCTCCCCGGTCCCGGCGGACGGGGTGGACATGTGGCGGCTGGCGGTGGAGTCGCGGACGCTGGACGTGAACTCCCGCTACGCCTACATCCTGTGGTGTCGCGACTTCGCGCGCACCTCGGTCATCGCCCGGCGCGACGACGGCCGTGCCGTCGGCTACGTGACCGGCTACCTGCGCCCGGAGAACGGCGCCCTGTTCATCTGGCAGGTGTGCGTCGACCCGGTGGCACGCGGGGCGGGCCTCGCCGGTCGGATGCTGGACGCCGTCTGGGAGCAGGCGGTCGCCGTGGGCGGCACCGAGCGGATGGAGACCACCATCACGCCGGACAACGCCTCGTCGATCCGGCTGTTCACCAAGTTCGCCGAGCGCCACGACACCACCATCGAGCGGGAGGACCTGTTCGGTCCCGATCTGCTCGGTGACTCCCACGAGCCGGAGAACCTCTATCTCGTCGGCCCGATCGCAGCAGACAAGGGTGAGAACACATGACCGTTTTCGAGGATCTCGAGTCCCAGGTCCGCAGCTACTGCCGCAACTGGCCCGTCGTCTTCGACACGGCGAAGGGGAGCCGTCTGACCGACGTCGACGGCAACTCCTACCTCGACTTCTTCGGCGGCGCGGGCGCGCTGAACTACGGGCACAACCCCGAGGTGCTGAAGAAGCCGCTCATCGAGTACTTGACGCGCGACGGCATCACCCACGGCCTGGACATGTACACCTCGGCCAAGGGCGAGTTCCTCACCACCTTCGAGGAGATCATCCTCAAGCCGCGGAACCTGCAGTACAAGGTCCAGTTCCCCGGCCCGACCGGCGCCAACGCCGTCGAGTCCGCGCTGAAGCTCGCCCGCAAGATCAGCGGTCGCGAGGCACTGATCAACTTCACCAACGCGTTCCACGGCATGACGCTGGGCGCTCTGTCGGTGACCGGCAACTCGATGAAGCGCGGTGGCGCGGGCATCCCGCTGGTCCACTCGACGCCGATGCCGTTCGACAACTACTTCGACGGCAAGATGCCCGACTTCCTGTGGTTCGAGAAGGTCCTCGACGACACGGGCTCCAGCCTCAACGAGCCGGCCGCGGTCATCGTCGAGACCGTGCAGGGCGAGGGCGGGCTCAACCCGGCCCGCATCGAGTGGCTGCAGGGGCTGCGCGACCTGTGCACCCGCAAGGGCATCCTGATGATCGTCGACGACGTGCAGATGGGCTGCGGCCGGACCGGTCCGTTCTTCTCGTTCGAGATCGCCGGCATCCAGCCCGACATCGTCACGATCTCCAAGTCCATCTCCGGCTACGGCCTGCCGATGGCACTCGTGCTGATCAAGCCGGAGTACGACCAGTGGGGCCCCGGCGAGCACAACGGCACCTTCCGTGGCAACAACCCCGCGTTCGTCACCGCCACGCACACGCTGCGCAACTGGTGGACCGACGACACGCTGGAGAAGGAGACGCTGCGCAAGGGCGAGAAGGTCGAGGAGGCCTTCAACAAGATCATCGGTGACAACCAGGGCACCGAGATGTTCACCAAGGGCCGTGGGATGGCGCGGGGCATCCAGTTCGAGGGGGAGGGGCTCGCCGAGAAGGTGGCCTCGAAGGCCTTCGAGCACCGCCTGCTGCTGGAGACCGCCGGTCCGAACGACGAGGTCCTCAAGCTGCTGGCGCCGCTCACGACCACCGACGACGAGCTCGACGAGGGTCTTGCGATCATCGGCGAGTCCGTCCGCACCGTCATCGGGAGCTGATACCCACATGATCGTCCGCACCATCGACGAGATCACCGGAACCGATCGGGACGTCGAGTCCGAGAACGGCCAGTGGCGCAGCAAGCGGATCGTGCTGGCCAACGACAAGGTCGGTTTCTCGGTCCACGAGACCACCCTGCAGGCCGGGACGATCAACGACTTCTGGTACGCGAACCACATCGAGGCCGTCTTCATCACCGAGGGCGAGGGCGAGCTGTACGACAAGGACAACGACGTCACGTACCAGCTCAAGCCGGGCTCGATCTACGTGCTGAGCGGCCACGAGAAGCACCAGCTCCGTCCGAAGACCACCATCAAGTGCGTGTGCGTCTTCAACCCGCCGGTCACCGGCCGGGAGGTGCACGACGAGAACGGCGTGTACCCGCTGGTCACGGAGGACTGAACCTCCGTTCCGAGATCACACCGCGAGGGGTGTTTCCGCTGTGTTACAGCGGGAACGCCCCTCGCGGTCGTTCATACGACACCCGTTCGAAGGGAACCGAACCGACAGCGACTCACAGGAGGGTCCATGACCGCACTGGTCGGCAACGAACCGCGTCTCGTGCGCGCCGCGGGTGACCGCTACCCGACGCGCGTCTCGAACACACCGGTCTTCATCGACCGCGCCGAGCCCACCGTCTGGAGCGACCGGGCTAGCGCGGGCATGTTCGGCGCCCAGGAGCTGGAGGCGCACGAGCGCGACGGTTTCGTGCAGGTGCCGGGCCTGCTGACGGCCGAGGAGGTCGCGGAGTACCAGGCCGAGCTGGACCGGCTCGCCGCCGACCCGCAGGTGCGCGCCGACGAGCGCTGCATCGTCGAGAAGTCCTCCGACGAGGTCCGCTCGATCTTCGAGGTCCACCGGATCTCGGAGGCGATCGGCCGGCTGGTGCGCGACGAGCGGGTGCTCTCTCGGGCCCGCCAGATCCTCGGCTCCGACGTCTACGTCCACCAGAGCCGGATCAACTACAAGCCCGGCTTCGGCGGCGGTGGGTTCTACTGGCACTCGGACTTCGAGACCTGGCACGCCGAGGACGGCATGCCGGGCCCGCGTGCGGTCAGCTGCTCGATCTCGCTGACCGACAACCACCCGTTCAACGGCTGTCTGATGATCATGCCCGGATCGCACCGGACCTTCGTGTCCTGCGTGGGTGAGACGCCGGAGGACTACTACCGGACGTCGCTGAAGGAGCAGAAGATCGGCACGCCCGACGCACGGTCGATCGCCAAGCTCGCCGAGCGGCACGGCATCACGATGATGACCGGCGACGCGGGCGGGGCGACGTTCTTCGACTCCAACTGCATGCACGGCTCCGGCGACAACATCACGCCGTACCCGCGGTCGAACATCTTCCTGGTGTTCAACAGCGTCGAGAACGCGTGCGTCGCGCCGTTCTCGGCACCGCGGCCGCGGCCGTCCTACATCGCGGCCCGGGACCACACCCCGGTCCGCGGAGCGGCCGACCGCGTACCGCGACGTCGTCGTCCCGCGGGAGCACCGCGGGACGACGACGTACGGCTCACGCGTCCTGCAGCGGAGCCAGCTGCGGACGCTTGGCGTGGTAGTCGTCCCAGGTGCTGGTGCCGCGCAGGCGCCGGCGCAGGAACGGCATCACGTGCTGGGTGACCCACCGCAGGTCCTCGGCCTGCCGGGCGGTCCACGGCGCGGGCTCGACCGCCGGCTCCGGCCACGGGCCGCGCCAGTCCGGCGCGTCCTCGCCGAGCGTCTCCAGCACCCGCCAGGCGACCCGCTCGTGCGCGTGCGGCACCAGGTGCAGCCGGTCCGGGCCCCAGGCCCGCGGGTCGGCGAGGCAGTCCATCGCCCACAGGTCGACGACGCGGCAGCCGTGCCGTTCGGCGGCGGCCCGCATGTCCTCGTTGTAGCAGGCGATCCGGCCCCGCAGCCTGCGGATGAGCGGGTGCATCCGGCGCAGGTCGAAGCCGGTGAAGATGAGCACCTCGGCCCCGGTGGCGACCAGCCTGCCGAGCGCGGCGTCGAAGCGGGCGGCGAGGTCGTCGACGTCGCAGCTCCAGCCGATGATGTCGTTGCCGCCGGCGCAGAAGGTGATCAGGTCGGGGCGCATCGCCTCGGCGACCGGGATCTGCTCGTCGACGATCTGGTCCAGGATCTTCCCGCGCACCGCCAGGTTGGCGTAGCCGAAGCCGGGGCGGCGCTCGGCGAGGATCTCGGCGACGCGGTCGGCCCAGCCGCGTGCCCTGCCGTCGGGGGTCAGGTCGTCGAGGCCCTCGGTGAAGCTGTCCCCGATCGCGACGAAGCTCCGGTGCTGTGCGCGCCCCTGATCGTGTCGCTGTGTGGCCATCGACACCGCCCCCTCCCGGTCCGTGATCCTGAAATGTGCCCATCTGTTGTTCACCGCAACGACGTGCGGCGTTACAGCGATGATCACCCTCTCCGGGCCCGTACGCCAATCGGATCCGTCGACCTGCGGCCCGAGATAGGGCACCCTTAGTCAGGTGACACCCGATCCCGCTTCCCGCACCGCGCCCCGGGAGGACCCGCGGCTGGCCGAGCTGCTCGGCGGCCGGGCCGGTGCCGTCGACGCCTCGGTCCCGGTCGTCGCGTTCGTGCTCGCCTGGGTGGCGGCGAACGCCGCGGGGTCGCTGTTCCCGATCAACTGGGGGGCCGGCGCGGCGATCGTCGCCGGGGCCGGGGCGGCCGGATGGCGGCTGTACCGGGGCCGGCGGCCGCGCGCGGTGCTGTTCGGGCTGGCCGGGGTCGTCGTCGCGGCCGCGATCGCGCTGATCACCGGGCGCGCGTCGGACTTCTTCCTGGTCCAGATCGTGTCCAACGTCGGCAGCGCCCTGGCCTGGGCGATCTCGATCGTGGTGCGCTGGCCGCTGCTGGGGGTGGTGGTCGGCGGACTGCTGGGCCAGCGGACCCGGTGGCGGCGCGACCCGGACCTGCTGCGCGGGTACCAGCGGGCGTCCTGGGCGTGGGTGGCGCAGTACGTCGTGCGGCTGTCGGTGTTCCTCCCGTTGTGGGCGGCCGACCAGGTGGTGCTGCTGGGCGTCGCGCGGACGGTGCTGAGCCCGCTGCTGGTCGGGCTGAGCGTGCTCGTGTCGTGGCCGTTGCTGCGTACGGCGCTGCCGGCCGATCACCCGGGCATTCGTCACCCCCGGTGACGCTGTCCGACAACCGGTGACGGTAGAATCGTGATCTTCCCGTGATCTTTGCGCGATCGTGTGAAGGTCACCACATCGGGTGATCGTCCGGCGCAGTCACTGCGTCCCCGGACGTTCCCCCGGCGGCGATCCGCCTGCACCGACGATCACTGCAAGGAGCCATGCCACACCAGCGCCCCCCGGAGCCCGGCTCCGGCGACGCCCCCCGTGGCGTCCCCGGCCCGGCCCGTCCCCCCGCCCAGCCGTCCGCTCCCCGACCCGGCACCGGTCGTCCGGTGGCCTCTCCCGACGCCCCGCGGCTGCCCCGGCAGCGCACGGCGCACCCGTCCCGTACGCACGGTGGACGGGGCTCGCAGCCGCCGTCGGACACCACCCGCGGCCGGACCACGCAGACCCCGCCCGGTGCCCGTCCGGTGAGCCCGGTCGTGCCAGGGCCGGGCGTGCCGGTCGGGACGCCGCCCGGCGGTCGTCCGCGCACCCGGGTGCTGCCGCCCGCGTCGGACACGACCCGCGCGGCCGGTCCCGGCGGTCCGGTGGGGCCGGTCGGGGGCGGACCGAACGGTCCCGGCGGGTCCGGGGGCTCCGGCGGGTCCGGTGACGGCTCCGGGGACGGCTCGTCGGACGCCACGAAGGCGAGCGGTCTCAAGGCCGACCTCAGCCCGACGAAGATCGCGGCCGGCGCCGGGGCGGCGATCGTCACGGCGATGCTCGGCTCGTTCCTCGGCGCGGTCGGCACGGTGATCGGCGCGGCGCTCGGCTCGGTCATCTCGACGCTGGCCACCACGCTGTTCACGCGCTCGCTCGAGGTCAGCAAGGACAAGGCCCTCGCGCTGAAGGAGAAGGCGACCCGGCGCGGCAAGGGCGTCGCCGAGGGCACCGCGGCCGCCGCGCAGGACGCTGCCGGCCGCAGCATCGCCGGGCCCACCGGCGAGGAGACGGTGCTCCTGGACCCGTGGCAGACGCCCGGTGGCACGACCCGCGCCGCCGGAACGGGCCACGGCCGGTTCCGCCGGGTGCGGGTCACCCGCAAGACGGTCGTCGTGTCCGCGGTGCTCGGGGTCGTCACCTTCGCGGTGTCGATGTTCCTGATCTCCGGCATCGAGTTCGTGAAGGGCTCGTCGCTGTCCGGCTCCTCCGGCACCTCGGTGAGCAACGTCGTCCGCGGCGGCGCGCCTCCGGCCCAGCAGGAGAACGACCGGGGCGAGGGCTCCGGGGGCGACTCGTCGACGTCGTCGTCGAGCTCGACCTCCACCGAGGAGTCGGGGACCAGCACGTCGGAGTCGACGACCAGCACCCGCGACCGGGACTCCGGTCAGGACGGCTCGGGCTCGTCGAACCCGCTGCAGGACGGGCTGAACCGGGTCCTGCCGACCCAGCAGCCGGGCTCCGGGCAGGACTCGGGCGGCCAGAACTCCGGCGGCCAGAACTCGGGCGGTCAGAACTCCGGCGGCCAGGGCTCGGGCACGCAGAACTGATCGACGCGGTCGGGCCTCAGACCAGCCGGGCCCGCAGCGCCGCCGCGGCCGCACGCGGGTCCTCGGCCTCGGTGATCGCCCGGACCACGACGATCCGGTCGGCGTCGGCGTCGAGGACCTCGTCCAGCCGGTCGCCGTCGATGCCCCCGATCGCGAACCACGGCCGCGCCGGGGCGCGCCCGGCGACCGTGCGGACCAGGTCCAGGCCGGGCGCCGGGCGTCCCGGCTTGGTCGGGGTGGGCCAGCAGGGACCGACGCAGAAGTAGTCCACGCCGTCCTCGTCGGCGGCGGTCAGGGTCTCCTCGGGGCTGTGCGAGGACCGGCCGACGAGCACGTCGTCGCCGACGACCCGGCGTGCCCACGGCACCGGCAGGTCGTCCTGGCCGAGTGGAGCACGTCGCGCCCGCGGCGAGCGCGACGTCGGCGCGGTCCGTTCACCGCGAGAGCAGCGCGCCGTGCCGGCGGCAGGCGTCGGCGAGCACCTCCAGGGCGGCGAGCTCGGCGCGTGCCTCCAGCGGTTCCGTCGGGCCCGCCCTTGTCCGCAGCTGGACGATGTCGACCCCGCCGGCGAGCGCGGCGTCGGCGAAACTCCGCCAGGTCCCACGTTGCGGTGCGGGCGTCGGTGCACAGGTAGAGGCGGGCGTCGGTGAGGGCGTCGAGCCGGGCGCGACGGGTGTCCGCGGGTGCCGGGGCGGGTATCGGTGTCGGACACGCTCGCAGGCTAGGCGTAGCCTGTGCCCCGGACGACGACGAACCACGGGAGCCCGGGCAGCGGGCTGAGAGGGGACCGCGACGCGGTCCCGACCGTCGAACCTGATCCGGGTCATGCCGGCGCAGGGAGTGAGGTGGATCCGATGAGCGCGCGAGTGCCGGACGACTGGTCGTCGCGGGGGGCGGGCGGCGCGGTCGGCCTGTCCCTCGCCCGCGCGGCGGCCCGCGACGGCTGGTCGGTGACCGTGTTCGACCCGGCCCCCGGTCGCGGCGCGTCCTGGGTGGCCGGCGGGATGCTCGCCCCGGTCACCGAGGCCTGGCCCGGTGAGGAGGACCTGCTCGCTCTCGGGCTGGACTCGGTCGCCCGCTGGCCGGAGTTCGCCGCGGCCCTGTCCGCCGACGCCGGCACCGACGCCGGGCTGCACCCGGAGGGCACCGTCGTCGCCGCGACGGGTCGGGCGACCGCGCCGAGCTGACCGCGCTCGCGGACTACCTGGAGTCCCTCGGCCGCGACGTGCGCCCGCTGACCGGCCGCGAGCTGCGCCGGCTCGAACCCGCGCTGGGCCCCGAGGTCCCGGCGGCCTGTCGGTGCCCGACGACCCGTCGGGACAACCGGCGGTTGCTCGCCGCACTGGCGGCCGCGGCCGAACGGGCCGGGGTCGTGGTCTCCGACCGTGGGGTCGCGCGTGTGCTCGACGACGGCGCCCGCGTCACCGGCGTGCGCCTCGCGGACGGGGTGACGGTCGCGGCGGACGCGGTCGTCGTCGCCGCGGGGGCGCACTCGTCGTCGCTGCATCCGGTGCTCGACGGGCTGGTGCGCCCGGTGAAGGCGAGATCCTGCGGCTGACCCGGCGCGCCGGGGCCTGCCGCC
Organism: Pseudonocardia sp. ICBG601; assembly: GCF_020496245.1. Taxonomy (NCBI): domain Bacteria; kingdom Bacillati; phylum Actinomycetota; class Actinomycetes; order Pseudonocardiales; family Pseudonocardiaceae; genus Pseudonocardia; species Pseudonocardia sp. ICBG601. Next base: position 36,284 of record NZ_JAHLJA010000070.1, read on the forward strand.
CCGCCGTCGCGGACGGTGCGGGCGCTCGTCGACGGGCGGGGGGTCTACGCCGTGCCGCGGACGCTGCCGGGTACGGCGACTCGTCGTCGGCGCGACGACGGCGGAGAACGGCTTCGACACCCGACGTCACCGTCGGCGGGGTGCGCGACCTGCTACGTGACGCCGAGCGGATCCTGCCCGGGATCGCCGAGTACGCGCTCACCGAGACCGCCGCCGGGCTGCGGCCCGGCAGCCGGGACAAACCTGCCGCTGATCGGGCGGACCGGGCCCGACGGGCTGATCGTCGCCACCGGGCACGGCCGCAACGGGATGCTGCTGGTGCCGGTGACCGCGGTGGCCGTGGCGGCGCTGCTGCGCGGCGACGACGTGCCCGAAGCGGTCCGCGCCGCGGACCCGCGACGGTTCGTCCCGGCCGCCGCCGGGGCGCGCGAGGAGGGGAACCACTGATGTTGATCGTGCTGAACGGCGAGCACCACGAGGTCGACGCCGACGCCGACCTCGCCCGGATCCTGGCCGAGGCCGGGCTGCCGGAGCGGGGGATCGCCGTCCCCGTCGCCGTCGGGGAGGTCGTGCCGCGCACGTCGTGGGCCGGGCACCGTCCCGGCGACGGCGCGCGCGTGGAGGTCCTGACCGCGGTGCAAGGAGGATGAGCATGGCTGTGCAGACCGACAAGCTCGCCTTCGGCGACCACCTCTCGACTCGCGGCTGGTGATGGGTACCGGCGGGGGCGGCGAACCTGGAGATCCTGGAGCGGGCGCTGGTCGCGTCCGGCACCGAGCTGACCACGGTGGCGCTGCGCCGGGTCGACGTCGCGAACGGGACCGGGTTGCTGGACCTGCTGCGTCGCCTCGGGATCGCCGTGCTGCCGAACACCGCGGGCGCCGCACCCGCGGCCGAGGCGGTGCTCACGGCGCGGATGGCCCGCGAGGCGCTGGAGACCGACCTGGTGAAGCTGGAGGTCGTCGCGGACGACACGACCCTGCTGCCCGACCCGGTCGAGCTCCTCGACGCCGAAGCAGCTCGTCGGACGACGGCTTCACCGTGCTGCCCTACACCAACGACGACCCGATCTGGCCCGTCGTCTGGAGCAGGTCGGGTGCGCCGCGGTTGATGCCGCTCGGCTCCCCGATCGGCACCGGGCTCGGCATCCGCAACCCGCACAACATCGAGATGATCGTGGCCGCCGCGGGCGTGCCGGTCGTGCTCGACGCCGGGATCGCACCGCCTCGGAGGCCGCGCTGGCGATGGAGCTGGGCTGCGACGCCGTCCTGCTCGCCACCGCCGTCACCCGCGCCGCCGATACGGAGCGGATGGCGCGCGCGATGCGACGGGGCGTGGAGGCGGGGTGGGACGCCCGGCACGCCGGCCGGATCCCGCGCCGCTACCGGGCGCAGG
>NZ_JAHLJA010000071.1:0-35444 GCF_020496245.1 Pseudonocardia sp. ICBG601
CGTCGAGGTCCCGCTGGACTACGCCGACCCCGACGGCCCGCGCGGACAGGTCGCCCTGCTCCGGGCGAAGGCACGCGGCGAGAAGATCGGATCACTGCTGGTCAACCCGGGCGGGCCGGGCGGGTCCGGGGCCAGCTTCGTCGCCTCCCTGGGCCCGGTCTGGGACAACACACCGGTCGGGGAGCGCTTCGACGTCGTCGGATTCGACCCGCGCGGGGTCGGCGCGTCGACACCGCGGGTGGACTGCTTCACCGACGCCGAGACCGACCGCGGCGTTCCGCCCGCGGCCTACCTCTTCGACGTCCCCGACGCCGAGAGGGCCCGGGACATCGCTGCCCGGTGCACCGAGGCCACCGGCGGGGTAGAGAAGCTGACCAGTGTCGGGAGCAGCAACGTCGTCCGGGACATGGACGTCCTGCGCGCCGCGCTGGGCGACGAGAAGCTCACCTACCTCGGCTACAGCTACGGCAGCGAGCTCGGTGCGATGTACGCCCAGGCGTTCCCGCAGAACCTGCGCGCGATGGTCATCGACGGGGCCGTCGACCCCGAGAAGTCCGAACCGCAGTTCCGGCTGACCCAGTTCGAGGCCTGGCAGAAGGCCTTCGACGACATCGCCGCCGCCTGCGCCACCGAGCCGGACTGCCCGCTGGGCACCGACCCGGCCCGCGCGACCGAGGTCTTCCAGGACCTCACCCGTCCCCTGCTCGACCGCCCCGCCCCCACCGCCGCCGGCCGCGGTCTCACCTACGCCGACATGACCCAGGCCGTGTACAGCTCGCTGTTCTCCCCCGCCCAACGACCGCAGATCCTCCAGGGGCTCCGTGAACTGGCCGCGGGCCGCGGCGACACGCTGCTCGCCCTGCGGGACTCCTCACTCGGGCGCGGCCCCGACGGCCACTACGGCGGGTCCACCCACATCGACGCCAACCTCGCCACCCGCTGCATGGACAACCCCCGCAGCCCCGCCGAGCAGACCGAGCTGCGGGACCAGGCCCGACGAGCCGCCCCGTTCCTCGACCCCGGCCGCCCCGGCGGACCGACCCACTACGAGTGCGAGGGGTGGCCCGAGCCGCCGAGCCGACCCACTCCGTGGCTCACCGATCCGGCCGGGGTGCCGCCCACGCTGGTCGTCTCGCTGACCGATGACCCGGGCACCCCCTACCAGGGCGGCGTCGCTCTGGCCCGCCGGCTGGGCAGCAGCCTGCTGACCGTCGATGCGGCGCAGCACGGCATCGCCCTCTTCGGCGGCAACGCCTGCGTCGATGCGGCCGTCACCGGCCACCTCGTCGACCTCGCGACCCCGCCGCAGGACACGCACTGCGGCAGCTGAGCACGGTGGCCGGGCCACCGTCGTCCGCGATCGCCCGCGGAGCGGGCCCGGGGACACCCGCACACACCCCCAGACCTCCCCATGAACGGAGACGACAGACATGCTCACAGGATCCGTGGCATTCGTGACCGGGATCGCGCGTGGACAGGGCCGCGCACACGCCCTCGCCCTCGCCGCGCACGGGGCCGACATCGTCGGCCTCGACCGCGCGGCGCCGGTCGAGACGATGGACTACCCGATGAGCGGGACGGCGGACCTCGACGACGTGCGTCGCGAGATCGAGGCACTCGGACGGCGAGTCATGGTGTCCGCGATCGACGTCCGCGATCGCGCAGGCGTGGAATCCCTGCTGGCCCGCGCGGTCTCGGAGTGGGGGCGTCTCGACATCGTGGTCGCGAACGCCGGCGTCTCCCCACCGGCGGGCGACGTCTCGTCCATCTCCCACGACCGGTGGGCGGACGTGATCGGGATCAACCTCACCGGGGTCTTCCACACGGTCGCCGCCGCCCTCCCCCACCTGAAGGCCGGAGGACGCGGTGGATCGGTGATCATCACCAGCTCCGCGGCCGCGTCGAAGAACGCTCCCGGCCTCTCCGACTACGTCGCGACGAAGGGCGCCGTCGTCGCGTTCGCCGCGTCCGTGGCCAACGAGGTCGCGTCCGACCGCATCCGGGTCAACGTGATCGCCCCGTCGATCGTGAACACCCCGATGGTCACCGAGAACACCGGACAGCTCCGGGTGTTCCGACCCGACCTGGCCGCCCCGTCCCTCGACGACTGCACGGACGTCTTCCGCGCCCTCATGCCCATGGGTGAACCCTGGGTCGAACCCGCCGATGTCGCCGACGCCGTCCTCTACCTTGCGAGCCCGGCCTCGCGCTGGATCAGCGGCGCCGTGCTCCCGGTGGACCAGGGCAGCGCGGTGCGCCGGTTCTAGCCCCTCATCGGCCTCCGCCGGACCGGGCACCGCACCGAGACGCGCCAGGGCTGCGATCGCACCACCCACCACCGTGAGAGGACGTCATGAACCTGATCCGCAGACCGATCGAGATCCTGCGCTCGGACCCGCGCGGACTGACGCTGCTCGTCGTGCTGATCTTCGGAGCACTGCTGCTCGGCATGGGAACCGGAATCCTGTTCCCCGGCCTCGAGCTGCCCACGCTGGTCGCCGGCGGGGTGTCCGACGAGCTCGTCAACACGATGATCACGAACCCCTGGCTCTTCGGGACCACGATCCTTCTGATCAACCTCTTCGTGGCCGCCGTCGGCGGCATCGTGATCCCCTCGCTGATCGTGCCGTTCCTCGGCATCCCCGTCATCACGCTGTACATGTTCAACGTCGGCGTCTCGATCGCACCGACCGATGCGACGACCGCGACCGTGCTCATCCCGCACTCGCTGACCCTCCTCATCGAGCTCCTCGGGTACGCCGTCGTCATGTTCGGGGCGTACCAGCTCGGTCGCGGGTGGATCCGTCCGAGCTATCTCGGAGTGGACACACGTCGTCGCGCGTACGTGATCGGCCTCCAGCGCCTCGCCTGGCTGGCGCTTCCGACGATCGTCGTTCTCGTGATCGGGGCCTACTACGAGGCGTTCTCGGTGGTGTACCTGCTCCCCAGGCTCCTGGTGGACTGACCGGCCCTCGGGGCGGATCCGTGCGGGATCGACACGAATCGACGCACTTCGGAGCGACCACCCTGTGTAGCCGACCGCCTTATCGGCGATCGGCCGCATAAGCCATTCGGCACACATTCTTCCGGGCCTTCACCGTCGCTCCTGCCCACACGTTGCGTTAACCGGGCGACCACCTTGACGCAAGGTTGCCCGTGGGTGGACCGTTTTCAACTCCCACATTGCTCCACAACCTCTGTCGATTCGATCCACACAGCACGGATTCGATCATCGTGACGAAGGAGGAGCTTGGACACGACCGATTTGCTACGGCGCCAGCAGGAGTACTACGACGGGCGGGCGGCGGACTGGCAGAGATGGATCACTCGCTACATGCGGCCGGTGGAGGAGGAGGTCGCGAAGCTGCTCGCCGAGCTGCCCCTGGACGGCCACGTCCTCGACATGGCATGCGGGACAGGTTATTGGACCGAGCAGCTCGCCGGCCGCGCTGCGTCGGTGACGGCACTGGACGGCTCGGAGGCGATGCTCGAACAGGTCAGCAGGGCAGGCCTGCCGAACGTGAGCGTCGTCCATGCCGACCTGTTCGCCTGGAATCCGCCGACGGAGTGGGATGCGGTGTTCTTCGCGCATTGGTTGGCGCACGTCCCCGACGATCGGTTCGACGGATTCTGGGGCACCGTGGATGCGGCGCTGGCGCCGGGCGGGCATGTGGTGATCGTCGATGTGGCCCCCGAGGAGCAGCCGATCGAGGAACACATTCACGAATGCGATTCTGTTCCGTTGACGCGGCGGCGGCTCCGCGACGGGCGTCAGTACGACGTGGTGAAGAAGTACTGGGAACCCGACGAGCTGATCGAACGGATCACGCCGCTCGGGTTCACCGGGACCGGGGGGCTTATTCACAAGGGAGTAATTCTGTTGATCTGCGGAAGCCGTCACCGGCGATTTTGTCTCGATACCGGCACGGCGGTGTGTCGCGCTTGAAGTGCAACAGCCCTTGCCGGTTTGTTCGGTGTTCCCAGGCATCGAACGAGGATCGGCGAAGAGCTGTTGCGATTCAAAGCTATGACAGGGTTGGACGATAGACAACTCACCGATCTGGTGGTGAGAGTACACGCCCGATGCGGCGGCAAGTTCGTTTCTGCAGGTAGGCCTGTTGCGTTGGGCTTGTTCCGGTCAGTGGCCATGGTGGTGACGCTGATGCGCAAGAACGTGACCCAGGACTTCGCGGGCGCGATCTTCGGGGTCAGCCAGTCCACGGTCAGTCGCCGCTGGGACCTGCTGCGCCCGGTGATCGGCGAGGTCCTCGCCGACGTCGTGCCCGACCCGCGGGAGGTCCTCGGAGGCGGAACAGTGCTGGTCGATGGCACCGTGTGCCCGACGTGGGACTGGAACGCAGTGTCCGACCTGTTCTCGGTCAAGGCCGGCTACTCGGGCATGAACCTGCAGATCGCCGCCACCCTCGACGGAGTCCTCGTCGCGGTCGGCGAAGTCCCGATTCACGGCGCCCGCCACGACGCACATGCCTACGCCGCATCCGGGCTGGCGGAGCGTCTGCGCGATCTCCCGTCCGTCGCCGACCTCGGCTACATCGGCGTCGAGGGCATCAACACGGTCCCGCACAAGCGATCCCCCGGTATCGACCTCGACCCCAGCCAAGTCGAGTTCAACACCGCCCTCGGCAGAATCCGCGCAGCCGTCGAACACGCCATCGCGCACCTCAAAACATGGCGCATGCTCAGCGAAGAAGGTGGCCGATACCGCTACCCCATCAGCAAATACGAAAGCACAGTTGCGGCAATCGTAGGCCTCTACTTCTTTGCGGCTTATGAATAAGCCTCCGGGACGAAGATTGGCGTGGGGGACGGTCTCGGGTTCGTGGTGTGGGACGTCTTCAGGAGCAGCGATGACCAGTCTTGAGATCTACAACCCGCGGATGACCTACAACACCGCCGCGGTCGACTACGACACGACCTCGGTGGACTTCTGGCGCTACGCCGCGGTCGAGACGGTGCAGCGGCTGAACCTCCCCCCGGGAGCGTCGGTGCTCGACGTGGCGTGCGGGCCGGGGCCGGCGGCGTTGGCCGCGGCGGAGGCGGTGGAGCCTCGGGGATCGGTCCTCGGGGTCGACATCACCGAGGAGATGATCGCCCTGGCTCGCGGGCACGCCGCCGAGGCGCAGGTGGCGCAGGCCGAGTTCGTCGTGGGGAGCATGGACGATCTCGATGTCGGCGTGGATCGGTTCGACGCGGCGACGTGCGTGTTCGGGATCTTCTTCGCGCGTGACGTGCGGGAGAGCATCGCCGGGATGGCCCGTGCGGTCCGGCCCGGAGGGCAGGTCGCGGTCACCTCGTTGGGCCCGAAGTTCTTCTCCCCGCTCTACGGGAGATTCATCGAGGCCGCGCTGGGCGAGCATCCCGGGCTCGACGTCGACGTGCCGTGGCACCGGACCGAGGACCCCGAGGTGATGCGCGCGCATCTGCAGGCTGCGGGCCTCGACCAGGTCGAGGTGGTCCACGAGGTCAGCTCGCTGCCTCTGCGGACGCCGCAGGACTGGTGGCGCATCGCGACCGGGACCGGGATCCGTCGGCTGATCATGGAGCTGGAGCCGTCGGCGGCGGAGCGGGTCCGTGAGCAGAACCTGGCCTGGATCGCCGAGCAGGGCATCGATCACGTCGAGCTCGGTGTCATCTACTGCCGCGGGGTGGTGCCGGCCGGCTGAGCGGCCGCGGCCGGGGCCGCTCACCGACCGGCCCCAGGAGTCGCTCTCACCTGTTCCCCGGTCTGCGGTGCTCGGGTAGAGCGACGACCGCGGTGGCCGCAGTGGCCGCGACGAGGAGGGCGAGGAGCGCGACGACGCCGTGGCCGAGTCCGGTCGCGATCACGGCGGCCGCGACCAGTGGGGCGAAGCTGGAGATGGTGCTGCCGAGCTGGTAGGTGATCGAGACTGCGGAGAAGCGGACCTCGGCGGGGAAGCTGGTGGCCAGGAGTCCGGCGATCCCGGCGTAGACGGCGCCGTGGCCGAGGGTCATGGCCGGGACGAAGGTCGCGAGCGTGGCGGGCAGGGTTCCGCCCGGCGCCCAGGCCAGTCCGGGCAGCAGTGCGAGCGCGCCGGCGGCGAGTCCGCCGAGGATGACCGGGCGGTAGCCGATCCGGTCACACAGTGCTCCGAAGACCGGGGTCACGGCGCACTGGCCCGCCGCGGCGATCATCAGGGCGAGCAGGGCGGTGCTGCGGTGCTCCCCCGTCGGTCCGGAGGCGACGCTGAGCAGCCAGACGGTGAACAGGGTGACGATCGTGCCGTGGCCCAGTGCCGCGGCGATGCCCGCGGCTATCCGACCCGGATGGTCGCGCACGGCCGCCAGCAGCCGCCGGTCGAGGAGTCGGCGGGCCGAGCGTGCGCGGGTGAAGTCGGGTCCGTCGTCGAGCCGGAGCCGGATGAACAGCCCGACCCCGACCAACAGCACCGAGACCAGGAACGGGATCCGCCATCCCCAGGCGTAGAACTGCTCGTCGGGCAGGGTGGCGGCGGCGCTGAACGCCACGGTGCCCAGGAACAGACCCGCCGGGAACCCCAGCTGCGGCCAGCTGCCGAAGAACGCCCGTCGCCCGGGCGGGGCGTGTTCCACCGCGAGCAGGACCGCCCCACCCCACTCCCCACCCACGGCAAGGCCCTGCAGGATCCTCAGCGTGACCAGCAGTACCGGTGCCCAGATCCCGATCTGGTCGTAGGTGGGGAGCAGGCCGATCCCGACCGTGGCAGCCCCCATGACGATCACCGAGGCCACGAGCAGCCGGGTGCGCCCGACCCGGTCACCGGAAGTGCCCGGCGACGAGCCCACCGACCGGGCGGGCGACGAACCCGGCGCGTAGGTACCGAACGCCGCCATCGTCGAGACCGCGGCGGACCCGGCCGGCAGGAACAGCGGGCCCAGGACCAGGGCGGCCGCGGTGGAGTAGAGGTAGAAGTCGTACCACTCGATCGTCGATCCGACGGTCGAGGAGACAGCACCCGCCGCCGCGTCCTGGACGGGTCCGGAAGGGACGGGGCGGGGTACCGGTTCATGCTCTCCTCCAGATCGTGGTCCCGCCCCGAGGCGCTCCGGCTCCGGCCTGCGGGCTCAGCTGATGCGGGTGATCGCCGTGGTCGCGCCGGTGGGGTTCGATTGTCGAGCACGACCGCTCCCAGGGCCAGGGGCCCCTCGGCGAGGGTGTACGCGGGCAGTGCCGTGTGGTCCTCACCGCGCAGCTTCGCGACGAAGTGCATCGGGTCGAATCCACCGTCGGTGTGTCCCAGACGTCCGGTCATGCCGAGAGTTCGGTGACGTAGCCGGTGCCGGCGGCGGGCAGGATGTGGCCGCGCGCAGGTCGGATCGTGGGTGTGGGTGCCGAGCACGCCGGCGACCTGGCCGTCGATGGCGGCGGCGAACGACGCCTTCTCCCACGGGGACTCGCCGTGCAGGTCGATCACCACCGCGCCGGCAGGTCGTGTGGAGGCCACGATGTCCTGCCAGGACGGCCACAGCGGACGCGGCATCGGGGCGGCCATGCCGGGCAGCTCCGCCGTCGGCGACAGCAGGTTGTCACCGTCAGCGTCGTGTCGCGGACCGGTGAGGGTGAGCAGGCCCTGGCCGCGGTCCTCCTCGAGGTTGAGGGCCGCACGACCTGGGGGTAGGCGAGGATCTTGTCCACGTCCGGCCCGTCCCAGGAGTGGTCCCGCCGGTGATCGCGTCCACGCCGCGTCGAGGAGCTCGGTCGACGACCTCGACGGTCATGCCGAACCCGTCCATCGGGTTCGGCCCGGTGACCGCGCAGTTCTCGGCGTTCACCACGACCCAGTCCAGCCCGTGGTCCGCGCGCAGCTGCGGTACCCGCCCGGCCAGCCAGCGGGCCGCCTCCTCCCCCACGACGTCACCGACGCAGAGGACACGCTGCGCGCGTGCGGGCGGCGGTGCCCGTCGGTGGCGCTCATGCGCCCACCCCCGCAGCGCGGACTCGGCGCGCGACCGGAGGGCGTCGGTCGCCAGACGGCTCCCTCCCCCGGTCAGGGAGCGAGCTTGGCCCAGGCGATCCTCGGGTGGACGGGCAGGAACGAGGCGAAGGTGGAGAAGCCGCAGTCGGTGCCGGCGATGACCCGCTCGACCGACGGTTGTCGGCATAGCGCACGATGCGCTCCGGCGACCAGCTCCGGGTGCTCGACGTAGTTGGGTGCACGTGTCGATCACGCCGGCACCAGGATCTTGTCCTCGGGCAGCGTGAAGTCCTCGAAACACCCGCCACTCGTGGGCGTGACGGGGGTTCGCCGCCTCCATCAGCACCCCACGGGGCCGGCCGGTCATCACGACGTCGACGATGTCAGCGAGATCGACGTCGCGGTGGTGCGGGGACTCGTAGTTGCCCCAGCACAGGTGCATCCGCATCCGGTCCGGGTCGATGCCCGCGGTGGCGGCGTTGAAAGCCTCGACATGCCCGGCGATGGCGCGGCGGAACTCCGCGATCGTGGCGTCGGCGTACTGGGCGTGGCGTCCCATCGCCAGGTCCGGGCAGTCGATCTGCAGCACGAACCCGGCGGCGACGATCGCCTCGTACTCGGTGCGCATCGCGTCGGCCAGGGCACCGAGGTAGGCCTCGTGCGAGCCGTAGTACTGGTCGGCCAGATAGATCGCGATGACCCCCGGAGACGCCGCGGTCACCACGACCTCGGCCGGCGCCGCGTCCCCGGCGGCGGCGACCGCGGCACGCAGCTCCTTCATCTCCTGCGCAAGGTCCTCGACCCCCGTGTAGCGCACCGGCCCCGTGCACGACGGCGTCGCGGTCACCAGCCCGTCGAGAGCCTGGGCGGTGATCTCCGGGTAGTCCTCGAGGTCGGCCAGCGACAGCGCGCCGGCCTCGCCGTCGAAGCCCGACATCCGCTCCTTCACGTACGTCGCGTAGCCGATCTTGCCCTGCTCACCGTCGCTGCCGACGTCGATCCCGGTCTCCCCCTGGCGCTGGAGCACCAGTCGGGTCGCCTCGCGCACCATCTGCGGGAGCCGGGTCAGCGCCTCCTCGTCCGCGCCGCCGGTCTCGCGCGCCACCATCAGCTCGGCCAGTTCGGGCGGACGCGGAAGGCTGCCCGTGTGGGTGGTCAGAACACGGTCCGTGCGGCTCGTCATCACGCCCTCCGAAGCTAGGGACCGCGATGAAACTCCGTCCTCAGCGGAGGTGAACGATGGATGGAACTTCCCACCGGTTTCAGTGGAACCCGCGGAAGTCGGGCGACGGTCCGCATAGGGTCGAGTCATGGCCCGACCGGTTCCTCCCCCCGTCGCCCCGGACACCGACGCGCGTCCGGCACTCGCCCTGGTGGGCACGGTCACGGCCCGCATCCGCGCGCTGCGGCCGAGCCTGTCGCCGACCGGAGCCCGGATCGGTGACGCCGTGCTCGCCGCTCCGGCCGAGATCGTGGGGCTGACCGTGAGCGAGCTGGCCGACCGCACCGACACCTCCGTCGGGGAGTGTCGTGCGGTTCTGCCAGAACAACCTCGGCCTGAAGGGCTTCCACGACCTGAAGCTCCGCCTGGCGGCCGAGACCGCATCGAGTGCCGACGCAGGCGTGCGGGCCCCCGGCACCCCGACCGACACGGTGCGCGCCGTCCTCGCCGCGGCGACCGCAGGGCTCGAGCAGCTGCCCGGCTCCTCGACTACGCCGTGCTGGCCGAGATCGTCCGCCTGCTGCGCCGGGCCGAGCGGGTCCTCGTCGCCGGGGTGGGCACGTCCGCGCCGATCGCGGCCGATGCCGGATACCGGCTACGCATGCTCGGCGTGCGCACGGAAGTACTGACCGACCCGCACCAGCAGCACCTCGCCGCCCGCACACTGGGCCCCCGGGGATGCTGTCTCGCGATCAGCCACACCGGTCAGACCCAGGAGACCCTCACCGCGCTGCGCGCTGCCACCGAGAGCGGGGCCGTCACCATCGGGGTCACCAGCTACCTGCGTTCCCCGTTCACGGAGCTCTGCCGCCACGCGGTCGTCGCCGGTGCCCCCGAACGACACGGCCTGGAAGCGACGGCCAGCCGCCTCGTCCACCTCGCCGTCGTCGACATCCTCGTCGCGCTCCTCGCCGACGACGACCCCACCGCGGCCTCGACCGCCCAGCAGCTCTACACCGACGCCATCACCGCCCACCGCGTCTGACCCGAGCCGGTCCGGCCGGAGCGTTGGCCCGTCGAGCCCGCCTGCGGCCGAACCCGCCGTCGTTCGCCATGTCGACGTCCCGATCCATTCCGCCGAGCCGGGGAAAAGGACCGCCCCGCTCTCGAACCACCGAGCTGCAGCGAATGCGACACCACTCATGTGATCACCGTGACCGAGACCGGCACCGCGGCGCTGGAATCCGGGGCGCAGTTCTCCGCTCGCTAGCGTGAACTTCTGCCGAGGGTCTGGACACTGCGGGGCACGTCGCCTGCACAGTGTGCCATGGCAGTGACGGAGTCACCGGTCCCGGCGACCGATGTGGTCGCCGGGCGCTACATCCTCGCGACCCACATCGGTAGCGGGTCCACCGCGACGGTCTATCGAGAGGCTTATTCAGGCTCCGTCAGGTAAGTGCGTAGAAGATGAGTCCGATGACTGCCGAGATCGTCGTTTTAAATGTGGCGTAGGGTCGGCGGTAGTCTGTGTGGAGAACTTTCCACGACTTGATATGGGCGATGACTCGCTCGATGGTGGCGCGTGTGCGGTTGAGGCTCTTGTTGAATGTTTTCTGCCAGTCGAGAAGTTCCCGGCCGGGTTGTTTTTTGAACGGGGTGAGCATGCCGCGCCCGATGTAGCCTTTATCGCCGATCGGTGGGTATGTGGCGAGGTGGTCGAGGGCGCCGGATTGGTCGAGGCAATGTAGGTCGTGTCGGGAGCCTGGGGTCGGGTCGGAGATCCACGACAGCTGCCCTTCCAGGGTGGCTGCGACCTGGACGACGACGCCGGTGGTGCGATGCTTGCCCGACCACAGACCTGGTACGGCGGTCCATGACCAGCAGGGCAGCAGGGTTCCGTCGATGATGTACTGCCGATCGGCACGAAGCTCCTCCGCCGTCGGAACGACACTCCGCAGCGCCTGCGCCAGCAACGGTGTCACCCCCGCGATCGCTCGACTGACCGTCGACTGCGACACCCCGTAGGTTTCCGCCAACTCCCACTGCACACGATTCCCGCGCAGATACGCCAACGTGATCACCACCGACCAGAACAATCCCAGAATCGGCGGCCAAGGCCGTCGCAGGCCAGTCGCGTTCCGCTGATCCTGCTCATGCACCAGAGCGGCAAGATCCTGAATCTCATCACGCCGAAAGCCAGTGGTATAGTACATACTGCGACAGCCCATTCATCTCGGATTGATTCGGCAAATTAATCTTCGCGATGGACGGGCTGTCGCCCAACCCGACACGCCGGGCTAGATCGTTATTTCACGGGCCCTGAATAAGCCTCCGAGCCTGGGACCCACCGGGGAATCGGGCCGTCGCGGTCAAACTGCTCCTCGACAGGTGCGACGTCACCGGGTTGAACCGGCAACGCCGCGAGCTGCGCGCCATGCAGCACCTGTCCCATCCGAGCCTCGTGCGGCTGCTGGACGGAGGCGTCGACACCGGCCGCCCCTACCTGGTCTCCGAGCTCGTCGAGGGCCGGACCCTGGCCGCGCGACTCGCCCAGGGCCCCCTCACCGTGCAGGAGACGGCACAGGTCGGGGTCGACATCGCGTCGGGGCTGGCGCACCTGCACGCCCGCGGCGTCGTACACCGCAACATCAAGCCCGCCAACATCTTCCTCTGCTCCCGCACCGGGCGGGCACGCCTGGCAGACTTCGGCAGCGCCCGCGTCATGGGCTACACCGCACTGACCCAGCTCAACACGCTCCTCGGCGCCGCGAGCTACCTCGCGCCCGAACAGGTCACCGGCGAGGCCGTCACACCCGCCGTCGACGTCTACGCCCTGGCCCTGGTCCTGCTCGAAGCCCACACCGGGCGTCGCGAGTACCCCGGCGACACCATGGAATCCGCCATGGACCGGCTCCACCGGCCACCACGCATTCCCGATACCCTGCCCGGCCACCTGCGACAGGCCCTGTTCGACGCGACCTACCAGCGGGCCGAGGAGCGCCTGATAGCCGCCGATATGGCAATACGGCTACAACACCGTCAGTAGCAGTTCTCGGCGAGATTTCACGCCACCGAGCACGCAGGCACCATTGCGTCTGCAATCAGCGTCCCAGCCGAGTGTCCGCGGCCGCACAGCGTCACCGCCGCCGCGCATCGTCGCCGGTTTCGAATCGCGGTTCTTCCGCCGTTTTGGCGAGTATCCACACGCCCCGTAGTTCCGGCACACAATGGTGTGACAGGAATTGAGATGACCTTCCGTGGTGCCGCATTCTCACTGGTAGCCGGTACGGGCTCCCACCCTTCCGAGTGCCGGCACGGACAGGTTGCGTCGACCTCACGACAGGCGGCGCGGCCCGAACCCACCAGGAGAACACGTGCTGAAGAAGACTGGGCTCATCGTCGCCGCGTCCGCGGCGGGCCTGATGGCCATCTCCCCGATGGCGTTCGCCGCCGAGGGCCACCACCACGGCGACGGCATCGACAAGGACGCCAAGGGCCTGATCGCGGGCCTGAACGGCAACAACGCCGACGTCCCGATCCAGGTCTGCAACAACAACATCCCGGTCAACGTGCTGGGCGTGCAGGTCCCGGTCGAGGACCTCGGCGCGGCCAACGGCCTCACCGGCGCCCTGGGCATCCTGGGCGAGGCCAAGGCCAAGTCCGGCGACTCGGTCACCGACCAGTCCGACACCTGCGCGCAGGCCGGCGGCGCCGGCGACAGCGTCGACTGAGCCACGACGCAGCGGCCACCAGGCCGCGGCAGTGGCGACGGCCCTCGGAACTCCTCCTGTTCCCGAGGGCCGTCGTGTCGTTGTTCCGGCGGTGCGGGCCACGGCCCCGTCCACGTGAGCCCTCAGGTGCCGGCGCCGCTGTCGAGGAGCCAGTGGTAACGCATGCGCATCGCGCGTTCGACGGCGCCGACGGCCGCGCCGAGGCCGAGGGTGAGGTTGAGCCACAGCGGCAGCTGCACCGGGGACACGAAGGTGCCGACGGTCGCGGCGATCGGTGGGATCCGGGAGATCGGCTCCGCGATCTGCAGCAGGTTCAGACCGACGCCGATGAGCAGCATCAGGACGGACACGGCTCCGATGAGCGCGCTCGCGGCGGGGCGTTCCCGCGCGAAGCGCATGCGGCGCCCCTCGGCGGATCGGGGGTCGGGTACGAGGCGCTGCACGGTGCCGTCGTCGCCGACGAAGTGGCAGCGACGCATCCCCGCCTCGCTCCGTCGGACCTCGATGTGACCGCCCGCGACGGGAAAGCGCGCCGGGAGCGCGGACTCCAGCCGGAGACGGCCGTCGAGGTAGAGCCGCGCACGGACCACACCGTCGTGGGCGTCCCCGCCGTGCTTGACCTCGACGGTGTGCACGACCGGCCGGCCGTCGGCGGGCAGGGTGGTCGACAGCACCGAGCGTCGCACCATCTGCCACCAGCGGAACGGCTTCAGCGGTCTGCCGTCGCCCGGCTTCGCCCGCCTGGTCAGCCGGCGTTCGTTCCAACTCGGGCTCACCGCTGCTCCGTCCCGGTCGTGGCCGCCGACGGGGTTCCGGGCGGTTCGACCGCGCGGGAACCACGCGCCGGCCACCCGGTCACCGGCGTCCGCGCGGGTCCGTCCCTGCGGGTCGTCCACCAGACGACCGCCGTGATGACGGCCAGCATGGCGCTGGGGACCAGGTTCGCCCATGAGCCGACCGCCTCCGCCCGGCTCGCGAGCTCCGCCCCGACGTCGAGGGGCAAGGTCGTGCCGAGGACGAGGAAGGTCACGTTGTAGACCCCGTGCAGCACGACGGCGACCTCGAGCCCACCCGTCCGCCAGGTCACGATCGCCATCGTGGAGAACAGCACGAGGTAGGAGCCGAACAAGAACGGGTCGAGCGTTCCGTGCGCGAGCGAGAACAGGACGGTGGTCACGACGATGCCGAGGGCCGCACCGGAGCGGGCCCCGCCGGTCCAGCCCCCGAGCACCCGGAACATCAGCCCGCGGAACCCGTACTCCCCCCGCCGCACCGAGCGGGGTCAGCAGCATCCCGATGACGAAGTACCAGACCAGATCGGCGGTCGTCCACGGCGCGGAGTCCACCGAGGCCGGCATCCCGAGCGCGATCACGAGCAGCAGCGGCGGACCGAACACCAGCAGTGCGCGACCGAGGACCCCGAACCGGAACCGCCCCGCCACCGAGTGCAGCGACCGGGCCGGGACGCCGTAGAGGACGCGCTCGATCAGCATGCTGTACGGGACCAACAACGCCAGCGCCAGTGCACCGGCGGCCTGGCGCAGCGGGGTGGACGGTCCGGAGCGGTCGAACAGCGCCGCGTCGACGATCTCCGACAGGCTCCGGAACAGGACCGCGAACCCGACGAACCCGGCCACGAGCAGCCCGATCGCGACGAGCCCGCGCAGGACGCGTCGTCTCTCGCCCGCGTGGACGCGGTGGTACTCGACCCCGGCCGGCACACCGGGAGTCGGTGCGGGCCGGTCGTCCTGGAGCAGCCAGGGTCGGTCGGGGGTGGTCATCCGTCTACTCCTCGTCGTCCGGTACGCGATCGACACATCCGGCCGAGGGGCCAGGAGCTCCCGCTGGGAGCTCCTGCATCGCCGTCGTTCGCGACTATCACGCTGTACTAGTCGCGATCGAAGCTAGCACAGTGTGATAGACAGGCGTCGACGACCACCGGACGGAGCGAGGAGGCCGATGGCCCGGAGCACGCGGGACAAGATCCTCATCGCAGCGGCGACCATGCTCGGCGAGGACCCGACGGCCAGGTTGAGCGTGCGGGCGGTCGCCGCCCGGGCCGGGGTCAGCACCGGGTCGCTGCGGCACTTCTTCCCGACCCAGCGCGAGCTGATCGACACCGTGGTCGCCGGGATCCACGACATCGACCTGCCCGAGGACCCGATGCAGGACACCACCCGGACGCCCGCCGAACGTCTGGTGGCCTGCCTGCAACTGATGGTGTCGCAGGTCGGGACGGGCGAACAGGCGCGAGCCCACTGGCGCGCCCAGCACGAGGCCTACATCGCGACCCCGCCGTCCGAGGACGCCACCCACACCTACCTGGCCCTCGAGCGGCTCGCCGTGCACCGCATGGAGAAGTGGCTGGCCGTCCTGCAGGAGGAGGGCCAGCTCGCCCCGGGCGGGCTCGAACACCATGCCCGCTTCCTCCTGACCGTGCTCTCCGGCCTGCTGACCGAACGCGCTCTGCCGGGCGACCGGACGCGCCTCCCGTTCGAGGCCGGCACGCTCGCGACCGCCGCCGCGGCGGTACTGCGGCCGACGGGCGGGTTCCGGGGATGAGCTATCCGACCATGTCGAGGACCGCGCGCAGCCGGTCGCGGGCCTCGGTCAGCGCCGCGACCTGAGCGTCGACCCGGGCGAGCTGCTCCCGCACCATCGGCTCGGCGCACCGCTCCAGCTGCGGTCCCGGCCCCTGCGCACAGGGCAGCAGGTCGTAGATCAGTCCGGTCGGCACTCCCGCGGCGAGAAGGGCTCTGATCGCATGGACGGTGTCGACCGCGGCGACGTCGTACCGGCGGTGCCCGTACCCGGAGTCGTCGCGACGAGGGCGCAGCAGTCCCTGCTCCTCGTAGTACCGCAGCGACCGGGGACTGGCTCCGGTCGCACGGGACAGCTCCCCGATCCGCACGTGATGCACCTCTCCGTCGCGCGGGTTGAACCTGACAAGGATGTCAGATTCTACGGTCGGGTCCATGGCAGCGAGACTCTGGCGGAACGGCCGGCCTTCCACCTCCGACGACGCGACGGACCTGGCGTTCGCGGGGTTCGCGCACTTCACCGCGATGCAGGTCCGCGACGGCGCAGTGCGCGGGCTCGACCTGCACCTGGCCCGCCTGCAGCGTGCCTCGCACGACCTGTTCGGCCGCGCGGTCGACGACGGGCTTCTCCGTGACCGGATGCGTCAGGCGGCCGCCGCCGGTCCCCGTTCCCTGTCGATGGTGGTGACGATCCGACCGGCCGAGGGCGAGTTCGTACCCGCCGACGACGACCGTCCGCTGGACGTGACCGTGCGGACCGATGCCCCCTCGGACGGACCGCACGGGCCGTTCCGGCTCGACGCCGTCGAGCACGAACGGTTCCTGCCGCACATCAAGCACGTCGGGGAGGGCGCGAAGACCCACCACCTGCGCCGGGCACGGCAGCGTGGGTTCGACGACGCCGTGTTCCTCGACCGGGCCGGCCGGATCAGCGAGGGCACCATCTGGAACCTGGCGTTCTCCGACGGCGACACCGTGATCTGGCCCCGGGCCGACCTGCTCGTCGGGACCACGATGCAGATCGTGCGCCGACAGCTCCACCTCGCCGGCGTCCCGCAGGACGAGCGGGAGGTCCGCCCGTCGGAGCTCGGCGGTCTGTCCGCCGTCTTCATGAACTCCTGGACGCCCGCCGTGCCGATCACCGGGATCGGGCACCGGGAGCTCGCCCCTGACCCACGGTTCGTACGCCGGCTGCGGAACGCCTTCGACGCCGATGCCGCAGAGCCGCTGTGACCACGACTGCTGTGACCCTGACCACTGCGCACCGCACGTCCGGCGCCGCACCGCGGCAGGTGGCCGGTCAGACCGCCAGACCGACCGGCCTGCCCCCGACCATCTGGTCCAGGTACTCCGACATGCCCCCCAGGGTGCGGCCGTCCTCACCGGTCCAGGTCATCAGGCTCTCCACGAGCCGGGTCACCGCCGGGTCGCCGCCCTCGGTGGTGCGCCGGTTCCGCAGGGGCACGGTCGCCTCCGCGCGGCCGCGCAGGCGCCACTCCCGCCCGCCGGAGCGCAGGACCAGGCCGATACCGGTCTGCTCGTCCCGGCCGTCACGGTCGGTGACGATCTCCATTCCGTCGACCTCGTGCACCGTCCCGCCGTCCCAGACGAAGCCGCCGTGCACCGACGAACCGTCCGGGCTGCCGAACCACGCCCCCATGAACGCGAACCCGTCGGTGGTGCCGTGCAGCCAGCGGTAGAACCACGGCGCCTGCCAGGACCGCGGGCCCCACGAGTGGTCGCGCAGGCCGTGGCCGCCGACCGCGGTCTCGACCCCGTCGACCACGATCCGGCCCTGCGCCGACAGCGGCTGCTCGTAGTGGTTGGGGGCGAAGGAGCCCCCGTCGGTGTCGAAGCTGTGGTCGAACACGGGGGCGATGCCGTGCACCGCCAGCTCGACGACGGCCTCGACCGTCGGGCTGCCGCCCAGCGCCGTGCGCGGGTCGTCCATCGCCGCCGGATCGGCGACGAGCGTGAGCGGCCCGGCGTAGGAGACGTCCAGGTGACGCAAGGGCTCGCGGACACGGAAGGCCATCCCGGCGCTGTCGAACGCCTCGTTCGACGTCACCTCGGGGCGGGCGTAGGAGAAGCCGAGGCGGCCGTCGGGGAGGAACAGGCAGACGGTGACCTCGCCCCGGCCCTCGTTGGGCCGGTTCGCGATCCGCAGGAAGCCGCCGAGGCGCGCCACCGGGTCGTTGAAGTGCACGTACATGGACTCGTTGAAGTGGGGCTCGGGCCCAACCGGGTGGGTGTAGTCGTCCTCGGGGCGCACGGTGTCCTCTCCGTTTCTCGGGTGTCGGTTCAGCGGCCCAGCAGGCGCAGTGCCCCGTCGAGCAGGTGCTCGACGGAGTCCTGCAGCGAACGCAGGTCGAGGGCCCCGTGCTCGCCCATGCTCCCGGAGCGTCGGCGGACGAGGACCCCCTGCAGCAGGGTCGCGGCCTTCCAGTGGGTGAAGGCGCAGCAGTGGTCGAGGTCGCCGACGTCCAGGCCGGTACGGGCCGCGTAGGCGTCGACGATCTCGGTGCGGGTGGCGAACCCGCCCGCACGGGTGGGACGGGGGATGACGATCGCGGGCTCCTGCGGGGAGCGCCAGTCGTCGAGCAGCCACGCCAGGTCGGCCAGGGGGTCGCCGAGGGTGCAGAGCTCCCAGCCGAGCACGGCGGTGATCCGGCCGTCCCGCACGAGCAGGTTGGACAGCCGGTAGTCGCCGTGGGTGATCACCGTGCGCTGCTGGCGAGGCACCGTGGCGGTGATGCGACGGCGGCACTCCTCCCACGCGGGCGTCGCCGCGGAGCCCTCCCCCCACGCCGCCCAGTTCCGGACGGTCCGGGCGGTCTGGCGTTCCAGGAAGCCCGTCGGACGGCCGAGTCCCTCCAGACCGACGGCGGCCGGGTCGAGCGCGTGCAGGCGGGCGAGCACCTCGACCGTCTCGACCGACAGCTGCCGTCGCCGGCGCGGGGTGCAGGCCGAGGCGTCGGACTCGTCGACCAGTGGGGCGCCCGGCGCCCGGTCCATGACGTAGAACGGGCCGTCGATCCCCCCGGCGTCGGTTCCCTCGGCGACCACCGTCGGCACCGGCACGCCCGACCCGACGAGGGCGCGCAGGACACGGGCCTCACGGTGCACGTCGTGCGATCCGGCCGGGGCGCCGGCGGGCGGGTGGCGCAGGACCCACTCCCGCCCGTCGGCGTCGGTGACCAGCGAGGTGATGTTGGACTGACCCGCGCCGACGCGGGCGAGCCGCAACGGCGGGGTGAGCCCGGGGACGCGGTCGCCGAGCCAGCCCGTGAACGCCGGCGGGGCCGGGGGCGCCGTCACGCCGCACCCTGGCGAGGACTGTCCGGCCGTGATCCGTCGGGACGGGGCATCACCGGGACTCCTCACCGCGACGTTGCGTGGGCCGGGGAACGGCCGGACGTTCGCAGATTAGAATCCGAATTAGAAATAAGCAACCCGGGCTCCGGTCCGCCGGCCCGGTCGGATCTACTCTGGATCGGTGACCGACCGACCGCGGGGACGCCCACGGGACCGCTCCAAGGACGTCGCGGTGCTGGAGGCGACGGTCCGGCTGCTGGCCGCCGAGGGCCTGGCCCGGATGACCATGGACCGGGTGGCCGCCGAGGCCGGGGTGTCGAAGGTGACCGTCTACACCCGGTGGCGCAGCCGCTCCGAGCTGCTCGCCGCAGCACTGCAGCATCTGCAGGTCGACCACGTGCCGCCGTCGACCGGTGTGCTGCGCGAGGATCTCGTGGCCCACCTCGACGCCATGCGGCGCCAGTACGACGACGTCGGCGGGATGGCCGTCGTCGGCAACTGCCTGGCCGACGAGCCCGTCTCCGGCGAGCTGCTCGCGACGATCCGGCGGAGCACGCTGCTGCCCCGCCGGGCGGGCATCGCCGCCGTGGTCCGGGCCGGGGTCGAACGCGGCGACCTCGACCCCACTGTCGACGTCGAACGGCTGGTCAGCACCCTGGTCGGGAACCTCTACGCGGACCACCTCGCCGGCCGCGACCTCGACGACACCTGGGCGGCCGACGTCGTCGACGCCGTCCTGCCGGGTTTCCTCCCCCGCTCCTGACGCGCCGCATCCGGACCGGGACACATCGCCTCCGGATCGCCGCGCCCCTTGACCCGGCACACCCGTCGCCGCACATTCATGAACGAGTGAGTTCAGAAACGTCGTCGACGGAGAGGGCGGACGCGTCGTGGAGTTCCTGCGCAACACCTGGTACCTGGTGGCCTGGTCGGGCGAGCTGACCCCGGACACGATGCTGTCGCGGACGGTGCTCGAACGGCCGCTGCTGATCACCCGCGACGCCGACGGCCGACCGGTCGCCCTCGACGACCGCTGCCCGCACCGGTTCGCGCCGTTGTCGCGCGGCCGTTTCGACGGCCGGACGATCACCTGCGGCTACCACGGCCTGGAGTTCGACACCTCGGGTGCGTGCGTGCGCAACCCGCACGGCGCCGGGGTGGTCCCGCGGGCCGCCGCGGTCACCGCGCACACCGTGGTGGAGCGGCACGGTGCGGTCTGGTGGTGGGCCGGTGACCGGGAGCCCGATCACGGTCTGCTGCCCGACTTCGGCACCCTCGACGCCGAGGACACCACGACCCGGCGCGACCACCTGGTCATGGACGTGCCGTACGACCTGATCGTCGATAACCTGCTCGACTGCAGCCACACCAGCTTCCTGCACGACGGGATCCTCGGGAACAGCGCCATGCTGGACACCGCGACGACCGTGCGGCAGGACGGCGACACGGTCAACGTCGTGCGGGAGTCCGCGTCGGTGCCTCCCCCCGGCATGTTCGACATGCTGTTCCACGACGACGGCGCCCCGGTCGACACCTGGACCGACTTCCGGTGGAACGCGCCGTCGCACCTGCTGCTCGACGTCGGCGTCACGACGCCGGGACGGCCTCGTTCCGAGGGCGTCGGCTACCTCGGCACCCACATCCTCACCCCGGAGACGGCGAGCACCACGCACTACTTCACGACGGCGTCGCGCTGGGGCGTGCGGCCGGGCACCGAGACCCCGCAGATGCGGCTGAAGATCTCCGACCTGCGCCGGTTCGCGTTCGAGGAGCAGGACGAGCCGATGATCCGCGCGCAGCACGCGACGATCGCCGCGTTCGCCCGCTGCGAGGACACCGCGCCGGAGCCGGTGCTGCTGGAGACCGACTCCGGCGTCGTCCGCTGGCGGCGGATCATGGACCGGCTGATCGCCGAGGACCGGGGCCCGGCGCCCCGGCCCCGGTGGACCCCGGCCGTCGTCGCCGGGATCACCGAGGCCGCGGTGGGCATCCGGGTGCTGCACCTCGCCGCCGCCGACGGGAGCCCGCTGCCCCCGGGCGAGCCGGGCGGCCACGTCGACCTGCGGCTCGCCGGCGGCCTCGTCCGCCAGTACTCGCTGTGCGACGACTCCCACGACGGCCGCTACACGCTGGCCGTCCAGCGCGAGGAGCCGTCCCGCGGCGGTTCGGCCGCGGTACACGCACTGCGGCCCGGCGACCCGGTCGCCGTCTCCGCACCCCGCAACACCTTCCCGCTCGCCGCCGGGGCGACCCGGCACGTGCTCGTCGCGGGTGGCATCGGGATCACCCCGCTGATCGCCATGCTGCGGGCGCTGCGCGCCGCGGGCGAGTCCGTCGAGCTGCACCACTTCGCCCGCTCCGAGGCACACCTGCCGTTCCTCGACGAGCTGTCCGCCGACCCCGCCGCCACCCACCACCTGGGGCTGGACCCGGCCGGCACCGGCGCCGTCCTCGACCGGGTGCTGGCCTCACCAGGAGCCGGGGACCACGTCTACGTCTGCGGCCCGGCCGGTCTGATCGACGCGGTCCACGACCGGGCCCGGGTGCACGGCTGGCCGGCGGGCACGGTGCACGACGAGCGCTTCGTCGCCACCGGGACCGCCCCGGCGGGCGCCCGGCGGTTCAAGGCCGTGCTCGGGCGCAGCGGGCGGACCGTCGAGGTCGCGGAGACCGACACGCTGCTGGAGTCCCTCCGGGCCGCGGGGGTCGACGTGCCCTCCTCCTGCGAGCAGGGCATCTGCGGGACGTGTGTGACCCCGGTGCTCGGCGGCGCGGTCGAGCACCGGGACAGCTACCTGACCGACGACGAGCGGGCCGCCGGGGACCGGCTCTGCGTGTGCGTCTCCCGGGCCGCTGGGGCCGAGGTGCAGCTGGACCTGTGACGGCACGGCCGGGCCGGGACGCCCGCCGGCCCGGCCGTGATCCACGCCGACACCCGGTCGGCCCACCACCTCAGACCACGTCGCGACGACCGGCGTTCGCCACCCCCGCCGCGACGAGAGCGGCCGCCACCAGGACGAGCAGCAGGCCCGACGCCAGGTGGACCGGACCGTCGGGGAGCTGTGGGACGAGCGCGAAGGGTGACACGACGAGCACGTCAGGCGGCACGAGGCGGAACTCGACGGCGAGCTCCAGCACTTGGAAGGCCCCGAGGACGACGAGGACCAGGGGGCCGGCGGCCCGCGGAACCACGGTCAGCGCCACCGTGGCGAGTGCCGTGAACACCCAGGCCGCCGGAGACCGCAGCACGCCGGACACGGCCAGGAGCGCGGACGACCACGGGTCGCTCCCGACGCGGGTCACGGCGAGGCCGACCCCGAACGCCAGGAGCACCCCGGTCGCGGCGACGGTCCCGGCCACGGTGTGCGCGAGGAGCCACCGGGCACGCGCGACCGGCCGGGACAGGAGCAGCTCGGCCCGACCGGAGGTCACGTCCGATCTCAGCCGCAGGGTGGTGCGGATCCCGAGGATCGCGGCGAACAGCGGGGAGAGGTACAGGGCGACCGCCACCAGCCCCGGGCCACTCCCCGCCGATCCACCCAGGCCGAGGGACGCCTGGCCGTCCACCGTCGAGGACACCCCGCCGATCAGCACGCCGACCAGCAGTGCGGTCGCGCTCCACCCCACGACGGAGCCGCGGGCGTTGCGCAGCGCCAGCGTGAGGGGCCCGCGCAGCGCGGCTCCGGCGCGGGCCGGTCCCGGCAGGTCCGGGAGCAGGCCGGAACCGAGGTCACGACCGGCCGCGATCCACAGTCCGGTCCCGGCCAGCACCGCCGCCAGCGCGAGCGCCGGGACGAGCGCGGCGGCGTCGTCGGAGACGAAGGGACGGACCGCCGCGATCCAGCCGAACGGCGTGGCCGATCGAGCGGCCCCGCCGGCCACGTCACCCGCTCCGCGGAGCAGGAAGAACACGCCGACGCAGCCCAGCGCGACGGCGTTCGCTCCCCGCGCGGTCCGCATCACCTGGCCGGCCAGGACCGCCGTGGCCGCGGCGAGCACCCCGACGGTCACGACCTGAGCCCCGACCAGGGCCGATCCACCGGTCGCCGCGCCGACGGCGACGAAGCCGATGGCGGCCACCGTGCCGGCCAGCAGCGCCCCGACGGCGGCGACGACGAGCGCGGCCGCCGCCGAGGCGGCCCGCCCCACGGGCACCGCCCCCAGCAGCTCCCCGGTGCCGTCCTCCTCGGTGGCCCGCGTGGAGCGCACCACGAGCAGGACCGCCGCCAGGCTGACCACCAGCGTGGCGACGCCGGACGTGCGCCACGACGCGACCGCCCCGACGCTGCTGCCGACGACCGGGCCGATGAGGAACACCTCCCCGGCGGCGGCGTCGACCGAGGCCGCGAGAGCGGCCCGGGCGACATCCGTCGGGTAGGTCGCGACGACCCCCGCCGCGACCAGCACGAGCAGCAGCCCCGATGTCACGAACCAGGCGGTGCCCCGCAGGCGCTCGCGCCTCGCGACCAGACCCACCATCGTCGACGTCCCGGTCAGCGCGCTCACGCCGTCGCTCCGGCGAGGTCGCGTGCGTAGTAGTGCAGGAACAGGTCCTCGAGTGTGGGCGGCGTGACGCTCAGGGTCTCGATCCCCAGATCCGCCAGGTGCGACATGACCTCGTCGAGGCGGGTCGTCGTCAGCTCGACCCGGTGCCCGTCGACGTCGACGTCCTGGACCCCGGGGAGCCCGGTCAGTCCGACCGGTGGCCTGGTCAGCGTCGCGACCACCACGGTGGCGCCGTGTCCGCGCAGCTGCGCGAGAGTGCCGGTCTCGACGACCCTGCCGGACCGCACGATGCTCACCCGGTCGCAGAGGCGCTCGACCTCGGAGAGGATGTGCGAGGACAGCAGGACCGCCTGCCCCCCGGCGCGGGCCTCGACGACACACCGCGTGAACACCTCCTCCATCAGCGGGTCCAGACCTGACGTGGGCTCGTCGAGGACCAGCAGGTCCGCGGACACGCTGAGCGCCGCGACGAGCCCGACCTTCTGCCGGTTGCCCTTCGAGTAGCTGCGGCACCGCCTGCTCGGATCGAGCGCGAACCGCTCGACGAGCTCGTCCCGGCGACGCCGGTCCCGGCCGCCGTGCATCCGCGTGAGGAGGTCGATCACCTCGCCGCCCGTGAGGTTCGGCCAGAAGCTGACGTCTCCGGGCACGTACGCGAGACGTCGACGGACCGCGGGCGCACCCGTCCACGGGTCCGCACCCAGGACCCGCACCTCGCCGGCGTCGGCCCGGAGCATGCCGAGCAAGATCCGGATCGTCGTCGACTTGCCCGCTCCGTTGGGGCCGAGGAGTCCGAGGACCTCTCCGGGCCGCACCGTCAGGTCGAGGCCGTCCAGCGCCCGGGTCCGACCGAAGGACTTCACGACCTGCCGCATCTCCAGGACATCCGCCATGCGCGGTAAGCTACACCTG
Organism: Pseudonocardia sp. ICBG601; assembly: GCF_020496245.1. Lineage (NCBI taxonomy): Bacteria > Bacillati > Actinomycetota > Actinomycetes > Pseudonocardiales > Pseudonocardiaceae > Pseudonocardia > Pseudonocardia sp. ICBG601. The sequence continues at coordinate 24,101 of NZ_JAHLJA010000071.1, forward strand.
ATTCATGAAATTCATGAAGTAGCTGGCAGTCGTCGAGACCGGAGGAACGCCGCATGGCCGAGAGCACGGACCCCGAGTTCGTCGCACGGTTCACCGAGGCGCTCACGAACTCCGGCTGGCCGCGGATGTCCGCGCGGATCTTCGCCACGCTGATGGCGACGCCCGAGGGGGCGCTCACCGCCGCGGACCTGTCCACGCGACTCGGCGTGGGGGCGTCGGCGATCTCCAACGGCGCGAAGATGCTGCGTGGCCTCGGCCTCGTCGACGTCGCCCGCCGGGAGGAACGCCGGATCACCTACGTGGTGCGACCCGACGCGTGGATGGCGGCCGTCGCCCACCAGGACCACCGGCTGCAGACCCTGGAGGACATCCTCACCGACGGCGCCGACGCCTCCACCGACGCCGCCGCCGGGGCACGGCTGCGGGAGACCGCCGACTTCTTCGCGTTCCTGCGCGCCGAGCTCCCGCGGATGGTGCGGCGGTGGCGTGCCGGTCGGCAGGCCCCGCCTCCCGGGCACCACGACCACGACGACGACCGGCGGGCCTGACCGGCCTCCCGGTCTGCCACGGTGCCGGCCCGGGCAGGGCGCCCGGGCCGGCGACCGGTCAGGCCTTCAGCTCCGGGAGGTCCTCGTAGCGCCACTCCCCGCCCGCAGCCGCTCCCGCCTCGTCGCGCTCGCGGGCCCGCAGCTCCACACGGCGGATCTTGCCGGAGATCGTCTTCGGCAGCTCGAAGAACTCGATGCGCCGCACCCGCAGGTAGGGCGCGAGGTGGTCCCGGGCGTGGGCGAAGATCGCGACCGCGGTCTCCCGGGTCGGCTCGTGGCCGGAGGCGAGCGCGATGTAGGCCTTCGGCACGGCGAGCCGCACCGGGTCGGGCTGCGGCACCACGGCCGCCTCCAGCACCGCCGGGTGCTCGACGAGCACGCTCTCCAGCTCGAACGGCGAGATCTTGTAGTCGCTGGCCTTGAACACGTCGTCGGTGCGGCCGACGTAGAACAGGTAGCCGTCGGAGTCGCGGGTCGCGGTGTCGCCGGTGTGGTAGAAGCCGCCTGCCATGGCGTCGGCGGTCTTCTCCGGCATGTCCAGGTACCCGACCATCAGGCTGGTGGGGCGCCGGGCGAGGTCGATGCAGATCTCGCCCTCGGTGTCGGAGACCTCGCCGGTGAGCTCGTCGACCAGCACCACCGGGACGCCGGGCAACGGGCGGCCCATCGACCCCGGCTTCACGACGGAGCCGGGCGTGTTGCCCACCAACGCCGTCGTCTCGGTCTGGCCGAACCCGTCGCGCAGGGTCAGTCCCCACTGCGCCCGGACCTGCTCGATGATCTCCGGGTTGAGCGGCTCGCCGGCCGCGATGACCTCGCGCAGCGAGCCGGGCCCGCCGGACAGGTCGGCCTTGATCAGCATCCGCCACACCGTCGGCGGCGCGCAGAACGTAGTGACGCCCTTGTCCCGGATCTGGTCGAGCAGCGACGCCGCGTCGAAGCGGCTGTAGTTGTAGAGGAAGATCGTCGCCCCGGCGATCCACGGCGCGAAGAAGCAGCTCCACGCGTGCTTGGCCCAGCCCGGCGAGCTGATGTTGAGGTGCACGTCGCCCGGGGTGATGCCCAGCCAGTACATCGTGGACAGATGTCCGACCGGGTACGACGCCTGGGTGTGCTCGACCAGCTTCGGCCGGCTGGTGGTGCCGGAGGTGAAGTACAGCAGCAGCCGGTCGTCGGCGGTGGTGCCCGGGTGCTCGACGGGTGCGTCGTCCACGTCGCGGGAATCGGCGAGGTCCAGCCAGCCCTCGGCGGAGCCGCCGACCGAGATCGCGATGCGCCCGTCGAGGAGTCCCTCGAACTTGCCCGTGCAGGACGCGTCGGCGATCACGAACCGGGCGCGGCCGCGCTCCAGCCGGTCCGGCAGGTCGACGGCGCCGAGCGCGGTGGTCGTCGGCATGATCACCGCGCCGAGCTTCATCACCGCGAGCATCGACTCCCACAGCTCGACGCGGTTGCCCAGCATGACCAGCACGCTGTCCCCGCGCCCGACCCCGTGCGATGCCAGCCAGCGGGCCACCTGGTTGGAGCGGCGGCGCAGCTCGTCGAAGGTCCAGGCGCCCTCCGCGCCGTCCTCCTCCACGATGCGCAGCGCGGTCCGCGTCTCGCCGTCGGCGATGACGTCGAACCAGTCGTGCGCCCACTGGAAGGCGCCGTCGAACTGCGGCCAGGTGAAGTCGGCGACGGCCTTCTCGTGCTCGCCGTGCAGCGCGACGAGCCGGTCGCGGGCGTCGCGGTAGATGTCGTGGTTGCCCATGGGGCGGACGTCCTCGGGGTCGGTGGGGCGGTCGGACCGTCGTCGGGGCGGTCACCGGGCGGGCGGAGAACGCCACCGCGAACGTCGTGGAGGAGGGGTCATGCGGGCTCCTCGTCGAGCGCGGCCTGGCGGACGGACCGAGACTCGCCGCGCCGGCCCACCGCCCGCTACCAACCGAAGTCAGTGTTCGGATCCGGTTGACGGACCCGGCGATCTCTGGGAGAACCCCACCAGTCGTGACTCGTTGCGCACGACGAGGCCGCCCGGGCCGGCGAGGACGCCGACGGGACAGGGAGGAGCACTCGTGCTGGACGACGACGCGGTCGCCCGTGCGCTGGAGCGGGTCATGCCCCGCCGGCTCCACGAGCTCAGCTCGACGACCGGTCTGCCGGTCGTCTTCGGCGGGACGACCCGGACGGTGCGCGACGGCCTGCAGCTCACGATCAACCAGCTGATCGGCACCTTCGGCGACTCGCTGCGGCTGCTCAGCGTCCTGTCCGGGCGCGGCCTCGGCGGCGCCGCGATGGCCCGCCGCATCCCGTGCCGGGTGAGCGACTACGCCTCGACCCCGGGGATCACCCACGACTACGACCACGTCGTCGTCGAGAACGAGCGGCTCGCATCGATCCTGGCCTATCCGATCATCGTCCACGGCTCGGTCCGTGGCGTGGTGTACGGGGCGATGCGCGAGCACCGGCCGATCGGCGACGTCGCGGTCCGCAACGCGGGCATCGTGGCCGCCACCATCGCCCGGGACGCCACGGCCCTGCTCGACCAGCACTCTCCGCCCACCGTCCCGGTCGTCGCGGACGCCGAGAGCCGGGCCGGTGCGCTGCTGGAGCTCGCCGCGCTGATCGAGAGCACCGACGACCCGGAGCTGCGCACACGGCTGAGCCGGATCCACGACGGCCTCGCCGGGGCGCGCCCGGCGCCGGGCCGGACGGGCGGAGAGGCTCCCGCCCTCTCACCGCGGGAGATCGAGGCGCTGCAGCACGTCGCGGTGGGCGCGACCAACGCCGAGATCGCGGCGCAGCTGGGGATCACCGTGGGGACGGTCAAGGCCTACCTGCACAGCGCCATGCGCAAGCTCGACGCCCAGAACCGGGCGCGGGCGGTCATCGCGGCCCGCGCGGCAGGGCTGATCTGACCGTCCGGCGCTTCGGCGTGAACCTGCCCCGGCCCCGGTACGAACCCAGGGCAGGGGGTGAGCCGATGTACCTGTCCACCGAGCAGGCACGGGCGCTGGAGCTGCTCGACGGCCGGGACGCCCGGGTCGACCAGCTGCGGGCCCCGGTGGCCCGGCAGCTGCACGACCGCGGGCTGATCGACGCCGACGGTGCGGTCACGGCGGCCGGTGCCGCCGCCGTCGAAGTGATCTATACACAGCGGTTCGCCGACGGCGTCGCCGAGATGAAGGCGCGCATCCGGCACCACCGGCTCGGCCGCCCCGGGGGCTGAGGGCCCGTCGCGCACCTCGCCTGCAGTCGCGGGCGCGACGTCATCCGGCCCCGTCGGCGACCGCGCGCCGCAGCCCGTCCCCGATGCGCTGCATCGTGGCGCCGTAGGCCTCGGGGAGGACGACGTCGAGCCGGTCGGCGAGCACGAAGAGCCACCACAGGCACTCGGCGAGCTTGTGCCGCAGCTCGGCGTCGGTGTCGCCGTCGATGTCCCAGGTGCGTTCGGCCGCGAGCACCAGCCGCCCGACGTAGGCGGCGTCGTGGGTGAACCCGAGCGCCAGCTCCGGGAGGGTCCAGGTGCGTCCCAGCAGCCGGTCCTCGAGCTGCTCGTAGAGCGCCCGCACCTCGCGGGCGCGGCTGCGCGCGTCGGACAGTCCGTCGGTCATGGTCAGGCCCTTCGTCTCGTGTGACGACGACGCTAGGTCCGGTTCCGGACCGGACCTGTCTGGAACCAGCAGTGGTGGCCCGCGTCACGGGGCGCGCTGCAACGCCAGCAGCTCCTCCAACCGGGCCACGACGTGCTCCCGGACGTCGTCGGGCCCGAGCACCCGGAACGTGACCCCGAGCCGGAGCAGGAACTCCGCGATCCACCGCGCGTCGAGCCCGCCGATCGTGCTCAGGGTCCGGTCCGGGCCGTCGGCGCGATGCCGCGCGATGGTGGCCGGGAGCAGGGCGCGGGTCTCGTCGAGGGAGCGGTGGATCTCGACCTCGGCGTAGGTCGCGTAGGGCGTGGTGGTGATCGCCTGCTCGACCAGGGCCGTCGCGTCGACCTCCCGGCGGCGCGGGTCCGCCGGCCCGGTGACGACGACGCCGTCGACGCGGTCGACCCGGAACACCCGCCAGTCCCGGCGGTCGAGGTCCCAGGCGACGAGGTACCACCGGTGCGCGGTGCGGACGACCTGCTCGGGCTCCACCGCGCGGGTGCTCCCCGTCCCGCGGCGGTCGCGGTAGCGGAACCGGACGCGGTCACGGGTCCGGGAGGCGCCGGCGAGTGCGGTCAGGATGTCCGGATCCACCTCGCCGTGGGTGTCCGGCCGCTCCCCCGCCTCGGCGATCGCGCGGTCGAACCGGCCGAGGGCCTCGGCCGCCCGGGGCGGCAACGAGCGGCGCAGCTTCGACAGGGCCGCCGGCGCCGCGCGTCCCTCGCCGTCGGGGTGGCTCCACGCGAGCCGGCGGAGCGCGATCGCGGTGGCCAGCGCCTCGTCGTCGTCGAGGCTCAGTGGGGGCATCCGTGCCCCGGCGACGAGCCGGTACCCACCGAACGGTCCGGTCGAGGTCTCGACGCCGTACCCGAGCTCGCGGAGCTTGACGACGTCGCGGCGGACGGTCCGCTCGTGGACGCCCAGCCGGTCCGCCAGCTCGGCGCCCGACCACTCCGGGCGGGTCGACAGGACCGTGAGGAGCTGGAGGAGCCGGTGCGAGGCGCTGAGCACCGTCGCAGGATAGGCGGGGGTTTCGGACAGGAACGGTCCACAACCGTTCACCGCCAGCACGCCGCAGGACCACCTGCGCACCGTGGTGCGCGACCCCGTGGGCCGGTCACTCGCTGCGTAGCATCCCCGTCATGCCGTCCTGGCCCACCTTCGACGCCGAGGTGAACGGCGTGACGATCTCCTACCTCCGGACCGGTCAGGACAAGCCTCCCGCCCTACTGCTCCACGGCCTGATGGGCAGTGGAGCAGGCTGGACGCCGGTGGCTCGCGTGCTCGAGGCGGAGCTGGACGTGATCATGCCCGACGCGCGCGGGCACGGGCGCTCAAGTGCTCCGGACTCCGGCTACCGCTACCCGGATCTCGCCGCTGACGTGGGCGGCTTGATCCAGGAGCTGGGCCTTCGTCGCCCGGTGCTGATCGGTCACTCGATGGGCGGCATGACGGCAGCGCTGGCCGCGACCCGGATCGGTCACCTGGTGCGCGGGCTCGTCCTCGTGGATCCCACCTTCCTGAGCAGCGAGTGGCAACAGCAGGTGTACGAGAGTGACGTCGCCGAGCAGCACCGCCACGCCCTGCACCAGGGGAGGTCGGCGCTCCTGGACGACGCGCTCGCGCGGCACGCACATCGCTCACCGGAGCTCGTCGAGCTGCAGGTGGACGCGCGACTGAGCACGAGCCCGGCCGCGTTCGACGTCCTGACGCCGCCCAACCCGCCGTACCGTGAGCTGGTCAGCGCGCTCGACGTGCCGACGCTGCTCGTCATCGGCGACAAGCCCGTGGTCACCCTCGGCGTGGCCACCGAGCTGTGCGAGCTCAACCCGCTCCTGCGGGTCCACCAGGTCGACGACGCCGGGCACGGTCTCCCGTTCGACCAGCCGGAGCGGCTCGCGCAGGCCGTCCTGACCTTCGTGCGGGACCTGCCGAGCACCGGCTGACCCCGGTGATTCACGGCGGCGGGTACGAGTGGACGACGCTCAGCGGTCTCCGCTCATTCCGATGATGCGGTGGTGCCGAAGATCGGCCAGCAGATCTCGGTGGCGGTGAACCGGGCCGGATCCGTGGGAGTGCCGCCGACATAGTGTTCGCGGATGGGTCCCTGCCTGCTGATCAGATGCTCGTTGACATAGATCCCCAGGGCCGCGTAGCTGCGGTCGATGCCGTCGTGGCCGCCGGGATGGGTGAGCACCGCGAACTCGGTCCTGGGGAGGACCTCGGCCTGGACCCCCTCGGGCGGATCGATGGACGGTGGCGCGGGGACGAACATGGTGGCGCGGCCCTGCTGTTCGAGGAACAGTGCTCTCTCGTAGAGGCCGCCCGGCACCATCGCGTCAGGCGGGCCCGGGGCCGGGGCGACGGCCTGGTGCAGTGTCCACAGTGACGCTGTGAACCAGTCGTCGATCTCGGAAACGTCGATGACGGCGCTGATGGACCACACGGGGAGCGCCGGCTCGTGGCGCAACGTGACGTCGGTGGGAGGTCTCGTCGGGGTGAGCAGTTCACGCAGGGCCCCCACGGTGTCACGGGTCTGGGCGAGCGCAGCCTCCATCTGTTCGAGATGGGTGGTGATGATCTCGGTGCGTGCCCCGGCATCGTCGGTGCTCAGGAGCGCCTTGATGTCCGGAATGGACATGCCCAGCGAGCGGAACCGGCGGATAATGTGCGCATGGTCGACCTGGCCGGTGTCGTAGAAGCGGTAGCCGGTGTCGGGGTCGATGTGGGCCGGTTCGAGGATCCCGATGTCGTGGTAGTGGCGTAGCGCCTTGCGGCTCAGGCCGCTCATCAGCGCGAAGTCACCGATCGAGACCTGGGCTCCCATCGCGTCCTCCTCTGCGTGGCGTCACCTGCGTCGAGCGGGACAAACCCTGGACCCTCCCCCTCAGGGCCCCGGCAAAGTCGTGATGGGTGGGTCCTGAGCTGCGGTGACGTGCGGGGTGGGTGCGGACACAGGCTTGGCGTGATCATGAGGGTGTCGAATCCTTGCTCACGTCAGGAAGCCTGTGTCCGCAGTGTCAGTGTCTCCGATCGTTGCTGCTCTGGAAGGCCTGGAGGTCGGTCCTGACGCGGGGAGAGCCGCGCCGGTCGGTGAGGCGGCGGGGTTGTCGCTGGTGGAGGCCCTGTCGCGAGTGCCGGACCCGCGGAAACCACGCGGTGTCCGCCACGGTGTCCTCGCGGTGTTGCTACTGGGGGCGTGCGCGGTGTTGGCGGGGGCCCGGTCGTTCACCGCGATCGCCGAGTACGCCCATGACGTCGGCCGCGCCGTGCTGGACGTGCTCGGGGTGGGCGCGGTCGCTCCGCACGAGTCGACCATCCGCCGGGTCCTGCAACGGGTCGACGCCTCGGCGCTGGAGGCGGCGTTGCAGTCCTGGGTGTTGCCCCAGCTCAGCGCCCAGCCGGCCCCGGAGGGCACACCCCGGCGAGAACAGCGTCGCGTGCTGGCCTTGGACGGCAAGACCCTGCGCGGCGCCCGCGTCCGTGCCGCCGACGGCAGGGTCTGGCTCCCGCATCTGGTGTCGGTGCTCGACCAGACCAGCGGTGGCGTGCTCGGCCAGGTTCAGGTCGCAGAGAAGGGCAGCGAGATCACCGCGTTCACCGCGCTGCTCGACCCCCTCGACCTCGACGATGTACTGGTCACCGCGGACGCTCTGCACACCCAGCGAGCCCACGCCGACTACCTACACCGCCGCGGCGGGCACTACCTGATGACGATCAAAGCGAACCAGCCCACGCTGCTGGCACGGGTACGGGCGCTGCCCTGGACCCAGATCGGCGTCGCTGATCGTCAACGCGGGCGTGGGCACGGCCGCGTCGAGACCCGCACGATCAGCGTGGTCAGCCTGCACCCCTGTCCCGACCTGGGCGCAGAGTTCTTCCCCCACGCATCCCAGGCGATCAAGCTGGTGCGCCGGCGTCGCCCACTGCGGCCTGGCGGGAAGTGGAGAACCGAGACCGCCTACGCGATCACCAGCCTGACCAGCACCGACGCCGATCCAGGACTGCTCGCCCGCTGGATCCGTGGGCACTGGTCGATCGAGAATCGCCTGCACTGGGTCCGTGATGTCTGCTTCGACGAAGACCGCGCCACCGCCCACACCGGTCACGCCCCGCAGGTCATGTCGGCGTTGCGGAACCTCGCGATCACCGCGCTACGCCTGCACGGCGTCAGCAACATCGCCGCAGCACTCCGCCACCACGCCCGCGACCCCCATCGACCACTGACCACCTACAAGATCATCTAGCGACTTTGCCGGGGCCCTGCCCTCCCCCTGGGGCAAGGTCAACGTCGCGGCATTCCCGCGATCACGGGTTGACCTTCCCCTCACGTGAAGCTCCATCGTGGCGCCATGTCCACAGCAGAATGGGAAACACTCCCGGAAACCGTGAGGCTTATTCAGGCTCCGTCAGGTAAGTGCGTAGAAGATGAGTCCGATGACTGCCGAGATCGTCGTTTTAAATGTGGCGTAGGGTCGGCGGTAGTCTGTGTGGAGAACTTTCCACGACTTGATATGGGCGATGACTCGCTCGATGGTGGCGCGTGTGCGGTTGAGGCTCTTGTTGAATGTTTTCTGCCAGTCGAGAAGTTCCCGGCCGGGTTGTTTTTTGAACGGGGTGAGCATGCCGCGCCCGATGTAGCCTTTATCGCCGATCGGTGGGTATGTGGCGAGGTGGTCGAGGGCGCCGGATTGGTCGAGGCAATGTAGGTCGTGTCGGGAGCCTGGGGTCGGGTCGGAGATCCACGACAGCTGCCCTTCCAGGGTGGCTGCGACCTGGACGACGACGCCGGTGGTGCGATGCTTGCCCGACCACAGACCTGGTACGGCGGTCCATGACCAGCAGGGCAGCAAGGTTCCATCGATGATGTACTGCCGATCGGCACGAAGCTCCTCCGCAGTCGGAACGACACTCCGCAGCGCCTGCGCCAGCAACGGTGTCACCCCCGCGATCGCTCGACTAACCGTCGACTGCGACACCCCATAGGTTTCCGCCAACTCCCACTGCACACGATTCCCGCGCAGATACGCCAACGTGATCACCACCGACCAGAACAATCCCAGAATCGGCGGCCAAGGCCGTCGCAGGCCAGTCGCGTTCCGCTGATCCTGCTCATGCACCAGAGCGGCAAGATCCTGAATCTCATCACGCCGAAAGCCAGTGGTATAGTACATACTGCGACAGCCCATTCATCTCGGATTGATTCGACAAACCAATATTCGCGATGGACGGGCTGTCGCCCAACCTGACACGCCGGGCTAGATCGTTATTTCACGGGGCCTGAATAAGCCTCTTGATATGGGCGATGACTCGCTCGATGGTGGCGCGTGTGCGGTTGAGGCTCTTGTTGAATGTTTTCTGCCAGTCGAGAAGTTCCCGGCCGGGTTGTTTTTTGAACGGGGTGAGCATGCCGCGCCCGATGTAGCCTTTATCGCCGATCGGTGGGTATGTGGCGAGGTGGTCGAGGGCGCCGGATTGGTCGAGGCAATGTAGGTCGTGTCGGGAGCCTGGGGTCGGGTCGGAGATCCACGACAGCTGCCCTTCCAGGGTGGCTGCGACCTGGACGACGACGCCGGTGGTGCGATGCTTGCCCGACCACAGACCTGGTACGGCGGTCCATGACCAGCAGGGCAGCAGGGTTCCGTCGATGATGTACTGCCGATCGGCACGAAGCTCCTCCGCAGTCGGAACGACACTCCGCAGCGCCTGCGCCAGCAACGGTGTCACCCCCGCGATCGCTCGACTGACCGTCGACTGCGACACCCCGTAGGTTTCCGCCAACTCCCACTGCACACGATTCCCGCGCAGATACGCCAACGTGATCACCACCGACCAGAACAATCCCAGAATCGGCGGCCAAGGCCGTCGCAGGCCAGTCGCGTTCCGCTGATCCTGCTCATGCACCAGAGCGGCAAGATCCTGAATCTCATCACGCCGAAAGCCAGTGGTATAGTACATACTGCGACAGCCCATTCATCTCGGATTGATTCGACAAACCAATCTTCGCGATGGACGGGCTGTCGCCCAACCCGACACGCCGGGCTAGATCGTTATTTCACGGGCCCTGAATAAGCCTCCGTGAGAACGTTCATGGGCGCACTCGACTCCCGGGAGTTCGATCGGGCGCTCGCCACCTTCACCCCCGACGCCGTGGTGACCGATGACGGCCACGACCACGCGGGCACCGACGAGATCAGGGCCTGGCTGGCGACCGCGGTCACCGAGTACACCTACACCGCCGAGTTCACCGGTGCGTCCACGACCGCCACGGGCGTCGACGTCGGACAGCACCTGGAGGGCGACTTCCCGGGCGGGGTCGTCGACCTGAACTACCGCTTCACCCTCGATGGTGCGGCGATCCGTCGGCTGGTGATCGAGCCGTGACCCGGCGATGGTTCATCACCGGTGGCACACCCGGCAACTTCGGGATTGCCTTCGCCGAGGCCGCGCTCGACACCGGAGACCGCGTGGTGCTGACCTCCCGCCGCCCCACGGAGTTGGCGACCTGGGCGGAGCGGTACGGCGACCCCGTTCTCGTCGTGCCGCTGGAGCTCACCGACGCGGCACAGGTGCAGCGCGCCGTTCGCACGGCCGAGGAGCACTTCGGCGGTATCGACGTGCTGGTCAACAACGCCGGCCGCGGCTGGTACGGATCCATCGAGGCGATGGACGAGTCCGCGATGCGGGCGATGTTCGAGCTGAACTTCTTCGCCGTGCTCTCCGTGACGCGTGCCGTGCTGCCGGGGATGCGTGCCCGCGGCGACGGGTGGATCGTCAACGTGTCCTCGGTGGCCGGACTCGTCTCGGCGCCCGGATTCGGCTACTACAGCGCGACGAAGTTCGCCGTCGAAGCCGTCACCGACGCGCTGCGCGACGAGGTCGCCGCCCAGGGCATCTCCGTACTGACCGTCGAACCGGGAGCGTTCCGCACCAACGCCTACACCGGGTTCGCCGACGAAGCCGTCGAGGAGGCGATCCCGGTCTACCACGAGATGTTGGAGCAGGTCCGGGCCGTCTTCGTCGGGATGGACGGCGTGCAGCCCGGCGACCCGCACCGCGGCGCCCGTGCGGTGATCACGGCGATGTCGCAGGATCCGCCGCCCCGCCGGCTGGTCCTGGGCAACAGCGGATACGACGCCGTGGTCGAGACTCTGGAGAAGGATT
>NZ_JAHLJA010000072.1:0-19521 GCF_020496245.1 Pseudonocardia sp. ICBG601
GACCATCAGCAGGTGGTGCCCGCCCGCGGCGGGCGATCTCCAGGGCGCGCCGGGCGTCGTGCTGGCCGAGCACGTCGGCCAGCTCGGGGGCCACGGCGGCCGGGCCTCCTTCGGTCCGCCGTCGTGCCGGTGCAGCAGCCGGTTGCCCGCCGCCCAGTCCAGGACGTCGCCGAGCTGTCGGCGCCGAACGCCTCGATGCCGTCGACCAGCGCGGCCTCGGCGAGCGTGGCGCGGGGCACGACGGCGCGGATCATCCCGGCGTCCCGCGCGGCGAGCAGGCAGGGCAGCACGCGCGCACCGGGCGCAGCCTGCCGTCGAGAGCGAGCTCGCCGAGCAGCACGGTGCCGCGCAGCCGTCGGGCGGCACCGGCGTCGCGGCGACCAGGACGCCGAGCGCCATGCGAGGATAGTCGAAGCGCGGCTGCCGGTCTTGCGCAGTGTCGCCGTGGAGAGGGCGAGCACGATCCGCTCGTTGGGGCCAGGTGCGGGCCGGAGTGCACGATCGCGGACCGCACCCGGTCCTTGGACTCGTTGAGCGCGGCGTCGGGCAGGCCGACGAGGTGCACGCCGGGCATCCCCCCGCCGATGACCGCCTCGATCTCGACGGGGACGCCGTCGACGCCGTGCAGCGCGACCGACCAGATGCGTGCCGGGGGCCGCATCAGAACGCCGCCGGGTAGTGGGTGAGGGTGACCGGCCGCCCGGGTCGGATCAGGACCGCCACGACGTCGAACCTGATCTCGACCCAGCTGACCCGTGGCGGCCATGAACGCCTTCGCCAGCATCCGGATCCGCGTGTCTTGCGGGGGTCACCGCCTCGGCGGGTTCGCCGTAGCGGAGACCGGAACGGGTCTTGACCTCGCAGAAGACCAGCCGTCGCTCCGGGTCGACCGCGACGATGTCGATCTCGCCGTGCGTGCACCGCCAGTTGCGGCTGAGCACGACCATCCCGTGTGCCCGTTCGAGGTACTCGGCGGCGGTGTCCTCACCGCGGCGCCCGAGCTCGTCCTTCGCTGCCATGGGTCCACGATCGGGCCGGATGGGCCCGTCGCGGGGGTGGATCGGCCGGCTGTGGACGGATCCGACGGTTGTGGACGGGCACCGTCGGCCGCGCGGCCGGGACGGCGGAACCGTCGGTGGGGTCTGCTACCCGCTCAGCCCGGGAACTGGTCGTCGTCGGGGAGCCGCAGGTCCGGGGTGTCGAGCTCCTCGATGTTGACGTCCTTGAACGTCACGACCCGCACGTTCTTGACGAACCGCGCCGGGCGGTACATGTCCCACACCCACGCGTCGGACATGCGCACCTCGAAGTAGACCTCGCCGTCGGCGTTGCGCGGGGCGACGTCGACGGAGTTGGCCAGGTAGAACCGGCGCTCCGTCTCCACGACGTAGGAGAACTGGGCGACGATGTCGCGGTACTCCTTGTAGAGCGTGAGCTCCATCTCGGTCTCGTACTTCTCGAGATCCTCGGCGCTCACCGGCCCGCTCCTCCTGTGACGATCTCCAACGGCTCCCACGCCCCGACCGTGTCCCCCGGGTCTCCGGGGTCGGGTTCCTGCTCGGGGAGCGCCCCATTGTGGACCAGCCCCGCCGGGGCCTCGCGCCCGGCCACCGCGGCGACGTTCGCGAAGGAGAACCGGTGCTCCGGACAGGGCCCGTGTGCGCGCAGCGCGGCCTCGTGGTCCGGGGTGTTGTAGCCCTTGTGCACGGCGAAGCCGTAGCGGTCGTGCTCGGCGTCGAGTGCGGTCATGATGCGGTCCCGGGTCACCTTGGCCAGCACCGACGACGCCGCGATGCAGGCCGCCACCCGGTCGCCCTTCGGCACCGCGAGGGCCGGGCTGCCGAAGCCGCGGACCGGGAAGCCGTCGGTCAGGACGTAGCCGGGCGTGACCGTGGTCAGCGCGGCCACCGCGCGACGCATGCCCTCGATGTTGGCCACGTGCACCCCGCGGCGGTCGACCTCCGCCGCCGGGATCACGACGACGGCGTGGTCCAGCGCCCGGGCCCGGATGCGGTCGTACCAGTGGTCACGGGCGGCCGGGGTCAGCAGCTTCGAGTCGGTCAGCCCGTCGAGGGCCTTCGCGTCCGCGGGCCGCAGCACCGCCGCGGCGACGACCAGCGGTCCGGCGCTGGCACCGCGACCGGCCTCGTCGACGCCGGCGACCGGGCCGAGCCCGTGGCGTTGCAGGACCGTCTGCAGGGTCCAGGTGCCGCCGTCGCGGACGACGGCACGCGGCGGACGCAGCCCGTCGGGCAGGACCCGTACGGGGCGTCGGCGGGCACGCGGCCGTCCGGCGGGACGGGCGCGAGTGGGCGGAACCGGCACGGTGCTCCCGGTCAGGTTCTCCGGCGCCACCCGTGCGGGGGGCGCGTCGCGGGCAGGAACCGCTCGGCCTCGGCGCGGGCGAGCAGGGCCCGTCGGCGGCCGGCCGCGAGCGGCAGTGTCCCCATGATTCCCAGTGCCAGCGGCAGACCGTCGGGCAGCCCCGGCAGCCCGGCCGCGTCGGCCGTGGTCTGCGGGTCGACCGCACTGACCCAGCCGAACCGGTCGAAGGGCAGCACGATCAGCCGGACCTTGCCGATGATGTTGGCCTCGGGGATGGGGCCGTGCCCCGCCGCCCGGGAGTCCGCGGAGTTGTTCCGCGAGTCGCCCATCATCCAGTACTGGCCCTCGGGGACGGTGATCGGCCCGAACGGGATCTGCCGGGCCGGCCCCGCCTCGGGCAGGTAGTAGATGTAGGGCTCCGTCAGAGGCTGCCCGTCGACGACGACCTGGTTGAGCGCGTCGCAGCAGGAGACGGTCTGGCCCCCCACGGCGATGACCCGCTTGACGAAGTCCTTCTCGTCCGGCGGGGCGATCCCGACCAGCGAGCCGAGCGTCTGCATGCCCTTGACCAGCGGGTTCTCGCTGCCCTCGCCGCTGTAGGTCTCGCTGGCCCAGCCGTCGGTGCCGCGGAAGACCACGATGTCGCCCGGACTGATGTCGGTGAAGTTGTAGGTGACCTTGTCGACGAGCACCCGGTCGTTGTTGCAGCCGGTGCAGCCGTGCAGCGTCGTCTCCATCGAGCCCGACGGGATGACGTAGACCTTCGCGAGGAAGGTCTGGATGAGGACCGTCAGCAGGATGGCGACCCCGGCCAGCAGCAGGATCTCCTTCCAGAACGCCGTCTTGGGCTTCTCCTCGCCCGCGGCGGCCGCGGCGGAACCGCGCCCGGTGAGCGCGGCGATCCGGCCGCCGATGCCGACGGGGCGGTTGCGGCGTGCGGCGCGTCCACCCGTGGCGCGCTCCGGCTCGTCCGTCCCGTCATCCGGCTCGGCAGGGATCTCGGCGGGGTTCTCGTCGGGCTCCTCGGGCGGTTCCGGCGACGCGGCCGCCGGACGGCGGCGTCGGGGGGGCCGCGGCGGCACATCGGAGCCGGGGTACGGGACGGCGGCGGTCTCCGGGTCGGCGCCGGGGTCGACGTCGTCACCGGCCGGGGCCGCGGCAGCGCGGGTACGCCGCGGGTCGGCCTCGGTCGGCACCCGGCGGCGCGTGGTCGCGTCGGCGTCCGGCGGGACGGGGCGACGTGTGGTCGGGACGCCGTCGACCGGCGGCGGGACGGGACGGCGCGACGGCGGGACGGCGCCGTCGGCGAGCGGCCCGGCGGGGCGGCGGCCGGCGCGCGGAGCGGACCGCTCGGGACCGCCGAACGCACCGGTGCCGTCCGGCTGACCGGGGGCGGCTCCGTCGGGGCGCTGGTCCGGGTGGGCGCCGTTGGTGTACTCGCCGGACGGGCCGCGCAGCGGCGGGCGACCGGCCCCACGACCACGCGGGTCGGGGCGGCCGTACCCGTCGGGCGCGTGGTCCTCGGGGGAACGGCCCTCCGGCCGGCCGTTGCGACGAGGTGCCCCGGGGCCGCGGACGGGCGGGGCGGCGTTCGGCTCGAACCCGGCAGGACGGCTCGGGTCGAACCCCGCGGCACGGTTCGGATCGAACCCCGCAGTACGGCTCGTGTCGAGACCGGCGGCGCTGTTCGGGTCGTACCCGGCGGCGCGACGACCGTGCCCGCCGTCGGAAAGGGGCTGGTCGGGGGCCGGGCGGATGCCGTGGCGGCCGGCGCCCTCGGGGCGTCCGGCCGGCGATGCCGGGTACCGGGGGTCCGGGGCGTGCTCCGGGCGACTGCCGGGAGGTGGCCACGACCTGCCGTTCGGTGCGGCGCCGACCTCGGGGCCGTCGGGCCGGTTCAGCCGGGCCGCGTAGCGGGCCTGCAGCGTGTCCGGACCCTCGGTGGCCGGGGCGGCCGCGTCGACGTCGTGCCGACCGGAGCGCCCGGCGGCGAGCTCGTCGAACCCGTTGCGGTAGCGACGTCCACGGGGGCCTGCGCCGTCGGCGCCGTCCTCCGGGCCCGTGTGCCGGGTACGGACCCCGCGCGGTGCGCCCTCGGGCTCACCGTCCGCGGAGCCGTCCCGGACGGGCACCCCGTGCTGCAACGCGGTGCCGAGCAGCCACTGCTGCTCGTCACCACCCGGTTCGCCACCGGTCTGCGGCGGGTCCTCGGGGGCCCGCCGCCGACCGGGGCGCTCGGGGACATCGCTGCCGCGATACCGCCGGGGGCGGGCCCGGCGGTCGTCGGGGAGCTCGGGGAAGGCCACGCTTCGAGATTACGTCACCGGTCCGTCACGACTGGGTGACGGTCAGGACGCGGTGGTCTCCCGGCGCTCCTTGATCTTCGCGGCCTTGCCGCGGAGGTCGCGGAGGTAGTACAGCTTCGCCCGGCGGACGTCACCGCGGGTGGCGACCTCGATCTTCTCGATGTTCGGCGTGTGCACCGGGAAGGTGCGCTCGACGCCGACGCCGAACGAGATCTTGCGCACGGTGAAGGTCTCGCGGGCACCCGAGCCGTGGCGACGGATGACGACGCCCTGGAAGATCTGGGTACGGGTGCGGTTGCCCTCGATGACCTTCACGTGCACCTTGAGGGTGTCCCCGGGGCGGAAGTTCGGGATGTCGGAGCGCAGGGTCTCCGCGTCCAGTGCGTCCAGGGTGTTCATGTCGACGGTCCGTCCTCGTGTGTCGTTCGTGCGGGTCGTGCGGTGCCGGTCCCGGGTCGATCCGGGATCGCGCCCGGGCCACGGGGCGGTCGTGCCGTACTGGCGACGACGCTCCTCACGTGGCGGGCTCGGTACGGCCGGCACCACCGGCGGGACCGGGGGCACACGTGACCGTCACCGGGCGCCACACGCGGCGCTGGCAACCCGTCCATAGTGCCAGACGGGCAGATCGCCCCGGACACCCGGTGGTCCGGGGCCTCCGGGAACGGCTCCGCGGGGCCGGTCGTACCGGACGCACCGGGCACCGCCGGTCGCCGGTGGGGGCCCGCCGGGCGACGGCCGGACGGTCCCCCGCACGGCCCTGGGCCGGCCCCGCGGTGCCGGGCCGGGGACGCGACCGGCGGGAACGCTCAGCCGGTGGGGCCGTCGGCGTCGTCGTCGGGGCGCCCGGCGGCGAGCACCGCGCGGTCGGCGGCGTCCAGGGCGTCCGGTCCGAGCGCGTCGAGCAGGTCGGGGCGCCGGTCCCGGGTCCGTTCCAGGGCCCGGTCGCGGCGCCAGCGGGCGATCGCGGCGTGGTTCCCGCCGCGGAGCACCTCCGGCACGGCCAGCCCCCGCCACACCTCGGGACGGGTGTAGGACGGGCCTTCGAGCAACCCGTCGGAGAAGGAGTCCTCGGCGGCCGAGCGCGGGTTGCCCAGCACACCGGGCAGCAGCCGGGCGACGGCCTCGACCATCACCAACACCGCGACCTCCCCGCCGACGAGCACGTAGTCCCCGATCGAGACCTCGTCGACGGTGATGCCGCGGGCCCGGGCGTCGAGCAGCACACGCTCGTCGATGCCCTCGTAGCGGCCGCAGGCGAACACCAGCCGCTCCTCGGCGGCCCAGGCGTGCGCGGTGGCCTGGGTGAACGGCCGCCCGGCCGGGGTGGGGACGACCAGCCGGGCGGGCAGGTCCGGGGTGGCCAGCACGTCGTCGAGGGCCTCGCCCCACACCTGGGGGCGCATGACCATGCCCGGCCCGCCGCCGTACGGGGAGTCGTCGACGGCCTGGTGCACGTCGTGGGTCCAGTCCCGCAGGTCGTGCACGGCGACGTCCAGCAGCCCGCGGTCGATCGCCCGCCCCAGCAGTGCCTCGCGCAACGGTTGCAGGTAGGACGGGAAGATGGTCACGACGTCGATCCGCACGGCGCGGATCGTCGCAGGCGCCCGTCCCCCCGCCCCGAAGGAGGTCGCGCATGTCGGAATCCTGGACCGAGCCGCTCTGGTCGACGGCGGCGCAGTGGAGCCTGCTGCCGCCGGTGCTGCTCGCCCTGCTGCTGACGACGGCGATCGGTCTGGAACGCGAGGCCGGGGCGAAGAGCGCCGGACTGCGCACGCACGTGCTGGTCGGCGCCGGCGCGGCGGTGTTCATGGTCATCTCGAAGTACGGCTTCGCCGATCTGCTCACGACCGAGCACGTCGCGCTGGACCCGTCCCGGATCGCGGCGCAGATCGTGTCCGGGATCGGGTTCATCGGCGCCGGGCTGATCTTCGTCCGGCAGGACGTGGTGCGCGGGCTCACCACCGCGGCCACGATCTGGCTGGCCGCCGCGGTCGGGACGGCGTGCGGCGCGGGCCTGGCCCCGCTGGCCGTCCTGGCGACGGCGGCGCACTTCCTGGTCACCCGCGGTCTGCAGCCGGTGGCGCGGGTGGTGCGGCGGCACCGTCGTCGCCCGCCGGTGCTGCGGATCCGCTACGACGACGGCCACGGCGTGCTCCGCCGGGTCCTGGAGCGCTGCACCGCGGCCGGCTTCTCGGTCGCCGGGGTGTCGGTGCACCGCGGCTCCTACACCGACGACGGCGGCCGGGTCGCCGCGCTCACCCTGCGGCTCGACGGCCGGGGCGACCTGAACGGGCTGGCCGCGGCGCTGTCGGACCTGACTTTGGTCACCCGAGCCTGGTTTCGCAGCTTGTACTGCGCTGAGCTGCGGTGATGTGTTTGCGCGGGAGCGGTGTGAGGCACTAATTCGGTGCTCTACGCTCGGTCAGGTGGCGTGGGTGAGGCGGGTACGGACGGCCTCCGGGGCGACCGCGGTCCAGATCGCCGAGTCCGTGCAGGGCCATCGACGGATCGTGGCCCATGTCGGGTCAGCGCACACCGAGGCCGAGCTGGGCCTGCTGGTCGAGCAGGCCCGTGGGCTGATCGACGACGCTGCACAGCAGGCCCTGGATCTGGGCGTCGCGCCGTCACCCGGCGGGCCGAGCTGATCGCGCCCACCGCGGCCGGCGGTGCCACGCAGGAGGGGCTGTTCGGCCAGATGCCGCGGCGCGCCCCGAGCACCACAACCCGGCGGGTGGGTGCGCCGCAGGTGATCACGACCGGGTCGCGGGTGCTGTTCGACATCCTCGCCGAGGTCTACGCGGGCCTCGGGTTCGCAGAGGTCGCTGATGACACGTTCCGCGACCTGGTGATCGCCCGGATCGTCGAGCCCACGTCCATCCTGGACACCGGTCGGGTGCTGGCCGGTCTGGGCGTCACCGCGGCGAGCGAAAAGACGATGCGCCGCACCCTGCTGCGCTGCACCGGGCGCAGCTACCGCGACGAGATCGCGAGGGCCTGCTTCACCCACGCCCGTGGCAGTGGGGATGTGTCGTTGTGTCTCTACGACGTCACCACCCTCTACTTCGAGGCGGAGAAGGAGGACGACCTGCGCAAGGTCGGGTTCTCCAAGGAACGCCGGGTCGACCCGCAGGTCGTCGTCGGGCTGCTGGTCGATCGCGCAGGGTTCCCCCTCGAGATCGGCTGTTTCGAGGGCAACAAGACCGAGACCGCGACGATCCTGCCGATCATCGAGGCCTTCCGGGCCCGACACCAGCTGCCGGTCGAGCCGGGCGGGATGGTCGTGGTCGCCGACGCAGGGATGCTCTCGGCCGCGAACCTGCGCGACCTCGACGAGGCCGGCCTGCGGTTCATCGTCGGCTCCCGACTCACCAAGGCCCCGGTTGACCTGGAGTCGCACTTCCACTGGCACGGCGACGCCTTCGTCGACGGGCAGATCATCGACACCCTCACACCACGCGACCGCCGCACCGGGCGCAGCGAGAACAGCCCGAAGGTCAAGGCCGAGCCCGTCTGGAACCCCAACCAGCATCCGGGATCCTGGCGGGCGGTCTGGGCCTACTCCACGAAGCGGGCCGTCCGGGACCGGCGCACGTTGACCCTGCAGGAGAACCGGGCCCGCGAGGTCATCGCCGGCGAGAAGCCCGCGCGCACACCGCGGTTCGTCAAGGTCACCAACGGCTCCCGCGCCCTGGACGAGGCCTCCTTGGCTCGGGCATACCGGTTGGTCGGGTTGAAGGGCTACGTGACCAACATCCCGGCCGGCGGCGCAGCGGCCGGGGAGATCATCGGCGACTACCACGACCTCTGGCACGTCGAGCAGTCCTTCCGGATGAGCAAAACCGACCTACGCGCCCGCCCGATGTTCCACCACCAACGCCAGTCCATCGAAGCGCACCTGACCATCGTGTTCACCGCCCTCGCAGTCGCCCGCGAGATCCAGAACCGCACCGGGCTCACCATCCGCAACGTCGTCCGCCAGCTCCGACCACTGCGCTCGGCCACCATCGCCATCAACGGCACCCAGCAGACCTTCCCGCCCGCCGTCCCCGCCGACAAACAGGCCCTCCTCGACGCGCTCCGTCAGCCCGCGGCGAAGCACTAAGACAAGTGACCGAAGTCAGGTGCGGCTCGACGGCCGGGGCGACCTGAACGGGCTGGCCGCGGCGCTGTCGGAGACCGACGGGGTGCGCTCGGCCCAGACCCGGGTGGACCCGACGGAGGACCCGGACGACCCGGACCGCGCCGACGACTGAGCGGCGACGACTCGAGCGCGGAAGCCCGGGCGCGGGACTCGGCCAGGTGGCTCAGCCGGCCCGGCGGGGCCGCCGCCGTTCCACGGTTTCCCGGGTGCCGTACAGCGTCACCCCGCACCGGTCGAGCACCTGTGAGGCCGCGGTGTCCGGGTGCAGCAGCCCGAGCAGGACGTGCTCGGTCCCGATGAACCGGTCGCCCAGCCGGACCGCCTCGCGCAGCGCCAGCTCGAGCGCCTTCTTCGACGACTTCTCGAACGGGATGTGCCCGGCCCGCCACCGCTCGCGCCGCGGTCGGTCGAGCGCGCCGGGGCCGAAGCCCGCCTCGACCGCGTTCCGGACGGCGTCGAGGTCGATGCCCAGGGTGGCGAGGGCGTCGGCGTCGCGGGCGGGCGGGCCGTCCACCCGGTCGAGTTCCTCGGTGACGGTGCGGGCGTCGACGCCGGCCGCGGAGAGGATCTCCTCCCCCGGCGTACCGGGGCAACGCAGGACCCCGAGCAGCAGGTGCTCCGGCCCGATCCGCCCCGCGTGCCTCGTCCGCGCGATCTCCTGGGCCAGGACGACGACCCTGCGGGCCTCGTCGGTGAACCGTTCGAACATGTGCGTCTCCCCTCTAGAGGCCGAGCCGGCGGTACTTCTTGTGCACCGCCTGCCGGCTGATCCGCAGCGCGTCGGCGATCTGCTGCCAGGACCATCCCTGGTCGCGGGCGTTGGTGACCTGCAACTCCTCCAGGGACTCCTGCAGCTCGCGCAGGGCCACCACCGCCCGCAGCCCCACGGCCGGGTCCGTGCTGGACGCCGCCGCGGCCACCGCCGTCGCATCGCTCATGGTGTCAATGTAGGTTGACAAAGCACTCGCTGTCAACCTTGGTTGACACCGGCGCCGCGAGAACGGCCCGGCACCACGAGAGGGTGCCGGCCGCGATCAGTCCTGGGGGTCGAGCAGCCCGTCGGGCGGGTCGAGGACCACGCGTCCCCCCGCCAGGTCGACGGTGGGCACGATCGCCTCGACGAACGGGACGAGCGCCTCGTGTCCGGCGGGCCGGGTGACGACCAGCAGGGACCCGCCGGGCCCGTGCACGACGTCGGAGACGGTGCCCGCCGTGGTCCCGTCCGCCAGCTCGGCCCGCAGGCCGGTCAGCTGGTGGACGTGGAACTCCTCCGGGTCCTCCGGCTCGGCGAGCGCGGAGGTCGGCAGCCTGAGCTGGACCCCGCGCAGGGCCTCGGCGGCGTCGCGGTCGGCGACGCCCTCGAAGAGCACGAGCCAGCGACCCGAGTGGGCACGCGCACCGGTGACGGTGAGCGGCCCGGGACCCGCGCCGCGGGTCCGGTGGCCCTGCAGGACGGCACCGGGCGCGAAACGCGTGCGCGGGTCGTCGGTGCGGGGCTCGACCACGACCTCACCCCGCAGACCGTGTATACGCACGACGACGCCGACCAGGACCTGGCCGGCGTCGTCGGGTGCGGAACTCGTCACCGGTCGGTGTCGACGACGTCGACGCGCACGCCGCGACCGCCCACACCACCGATGACGTTGCGCAGGGCGGTGGCGGTGCGGCCACCCCGGCCGATCACCTTCCCGAGGTCGTCGGGGTGCACCCGGACCTCGAGGATCCGACCGCGACGCCCGGTGACCAGGTCCACCCGGACGTCGTCGGGGTGGTCGACGATGCCGCGCACGAGGTGCTCGAGCGCGTCCGCCATGAGAGTCACGACTGGGTCGACTCGGTGGCCGGCGCGGCCGCGTCCTTGGTCGCGTCGGCGACGTCGTCGCTCTTCGTCGCGGCCTCGGCCGGGGCGGCGTCAGCGGTCTTGCCGGCGCGGTCGCCACCCTTCTTCTTCGGGGTGGTGGCCGCGGTGGTCGGCTCCTCGTTCGCCGCAGCCAGCGCCTCGTTGAAGCGGGCCAGCTTGTCGACCTTCTCGGCCTGCGGCTTCAGGGTGCCCTCGGTGCCCGGCAGGCCCTTGAACTTCTGCCAGTCGCCGGTGATCTCGAGCAGGTTCTGCACCGACTCGGTCGGCTGCGCGCCGACGCCCAGCCAGTACTGCGCACGGTCCGAGTCGATCTCGATCAGGCTCGGCTCGTTCTTCGGGTGGTACTTGCCGATCGTCTCGATGGCCCGGCCGTTGCGGCGCGTACGGGAGTCCGCGACGACGACGCGGTAGTACGGCTGACGGATCTTGCCCAGACGCATCAGCTTGATCTTGACGGCCACGCTGTGGTGCTCCTCGCGAATGTCGATTCGTGCTGCGATGAGTCAGCCTGCCTCGCGTGGGGTTACGGGCTCGCTCACTCGTAGGTGTCGGCCGTGGCAGGTAGAGGGCCGGCCACGGACCCGATCGGCCATTCTGCCAGACGTCGTTCAGACCGCGGGAAAGGCCCCGACCAGCATGAGGGCCAGGGCCAGCCCTGGCAGGAAGTTGTTGACCGCGTGCGCCACGATCCCGGCGGTGACGCGGCCGGTCAGCAGCCGTGCGATCCCCAACGGCAGCGCGACGACGAACAGCAGCGGCGCACGCAGGAACTCCAGGTGGGCCAGGGCGAACACCGCCGTGGTCAGCACGAACACGACCCAGCGGTTGCCGATCCAGTGGGCGACGGCGTTCCACAGCAGGCCGCGGTAGACGATCTCCTCGCAGACCGGCGCGATCACGACGACGCCGACCATCACGGCCAGCGCGACCGGCCACGTCGTGCGGATGCCCTCGAAGGCGACGCCGACCGAGGTCGTGAGGTCCGGGCCGACCAGGTAGAGGTAGGCCAGCGCGGCGGGGATCGTCACGAACAGCCCGGCGACGCCGATCAGCAGCCCGATGCCGACGTCCTCCCAGCGGAACTGCAGGCCCAGGTCGGCGACGGGGCCGCTGCCGAACACCCGGGTCCAGACGACGCAGGTGAGCGCGGCCAGGATCGTCGGGACGACGATCGCGAGCAGGACCTCCTGTGCCGAGTCGACCTCCCCCAGACCCACGGCCAGCAGGAACGACGAGCCGAGGAACACGATCTCGACCACGAGGAACGCGAGCAGCCCGCGGAACGGGCGAGGTGGGGGCGGGGACGGCTCGATCCCGAACAGCCCGCGCCGCGGCGGCGGACCGTACGGCGCACCCGGGCCGAGCTGCCCGGGTCCACCCGGCCCCCAGGGCGCCGGGCCACCCGGTCCGTACGGCGTCGACCCACCCGGGCCGTACGGTCCGGGCCCGCCTGCGCCGTTCGGACCGGGCCCGCCCGGCCACCCGGTGGGCGGCGGTCCGGCGGGCGACGACGGTCCGGCGGGCGACGACGGTCCGGCGGGCGACGATCCGGCGGGCGACGGTGCCGCGGCCCCGGACGGGCTGGAGCCGTCCGGGTCGTCGGCGGAGGCTCCGCGTGATCCCCGCGGCGAACCGAGCGAACTGCTCATGCCCCCGTTGATACCCGACGTCCGCGGATCAGGACCACCGACGGGGCCCGCAGCACGCCGAGATCCCCCCGCGGGTCACGGTCGTACACGACCAGGTCGGCCGGCGCACCGGGCGTCGGACCGGCCGGGCGCCCCAGCCAGGACCGCGCCGCCCAGCTCGCCGCCCCGATCGGGTCCGGATGCCCGGCGCGGGCGAGCTCGGCGATCTCGTCGGCGATCCGGCCGTGCCGGATGCCGCCGCCGGCGTCGGTGCCCGCGTAGACCGGGACCCCGGCCTCGATCGCGCGCCCGACCGTCTCCCAGGCGTGGGCGTGCAGGTCACGCATGTGGCCGGCGTAGCGGGGATACTTCGTCGCCTTCTCGGCGATGCCGGGGAAGGTCTCGACGTTGATCAGCGTCGGCACCAGGGCGGTGCCGCGGGCGGCCATCTCGTCGATGAGCTCGTCGGAGAGCCCGGTGCCGTGCTCGATGCAGTCGATCCCGGCCCGGATCAGCCCGGGCAGCGCCGCGGTACCGAAGACGTGCGCGGTGACACGGGCGCCGGCCTCGTGGGCCGCGGTGATCGCCTCGGCCAGTACCTCGTCCGGCCAGAGCGGGGCGAGGTCGGCGGCGTCGGGGCCCGCCGAACGGTCGATCCAGTCCCCCACGAGCTTCACCCAGCCGTCGCCGCGGGCCGCCTGGGTCCGGACCTCGTCGACCAGCAGGCGCGGGTCGTCGAGCTCGGCGGCGAGGCCGGGGATGTAGCGCTTGGGTCGGGCGACGTGCCGCCCGGCGCGGATGATCTCGGGCAGGTCGTCGCGGGCCTGCAGCGGCGAGGTGTCGACCGGGGACCCGCAGTCGCGCAGCAGCAGGGTGCCCGCGTCGCGGTCGGTGCGCGCCTGGGCCGCGCACTCCTCCAGGTCGGTGACCGGGCCGTTCGGGCCGAGCCCGACGTGGCAGTGCGCGTCGACCAGACCGGGGACGATCCAGCCGTCGGTGACCAGGTCCTGGGCACCGGGCAGCGGCTCCGGGCTGATCCGCCCGGTGCCGTCGACGTACAGGTCGGCGCCCGCGGCACCGTCGGGGCCCAGCAGCGTCCCGCGGAGCCGCCACCCCACGGCCGGGAGATCGGTCATGGGTAGCGACCCTAGCTACTTCTTCTTGCCGAAGTTCAGCTTCGACGGGTCGAACCCGGGCGGCAGCTGGTCGAGGTTGCCCAGCCCGGGCGGGAGCTGCTGGAGGCTCGGCGGCAGGTTCGACAGGTCCGGCGCGCCGGCGGCGGCGCGGTTCGCGGGGTTGCCGCTGCGCCGGCCCTTCTTCGCCTGCCGGGCCTTGCGCGGGTTCTTCGGGACCTTCTTGGTCGCGCTGCGCCCGCCACCGCCGAAGCCGAACTGGCCGGCCATCTGCTTCATCATCTTGCGGGCCTCGAAGAAGCGGTTGACCAGGTCGTTCACGTCGGAGACGGAGACACCGGACCCGTTCGCGATGCGCTGGCGGCGCGACGCGTTGATGATCTTGGGGTCCGCCCGCTCGGCGGGGGTCATGCCGCGGATGATGGCCTGCAGGCGGTCGATCTGACGGTCGTCGACCTGCTCCAGCGCGGCCTTCGCCTGCCCGGAGTTCATCCCCGGGAGCATGTTCAGGATGTTGCCGATCGGCCCCATCTTGCGCAGCTGCAGCATCTGCTGGAGGAAGTCCTCCAGGGTCAGCTCACCGGAGCTGATCTTCGCCGCGGCGGCCGCGGACTGCTCGGCGTCGAAGACCTGCTCGGCCTGCTCGATGAGGGTGAGCAGGTCGCCCATCCCGAGGATGCGCGAGGACATCCGGTCGGGGTGGAAGACGTCGAAGTCCTCGAGCTTCTCGCCGTTGGAGGCGAAGAGGATCGGCTGGCCGGTGACCTCGCGGACGCTCAGCGCGGCTCCACCGCGGGCGTCGCCGTCGAGCTTGGTCAGCACGACGCCGGTGAAGCCGACGCCGTCGCGGAACGCCTCGGCCGTGGCCACGGCGTCCTGACCGATCATCGCGTCGACGACGAACAGGACCTCGTCGGGCTGCACCGCGTCCCGGATGTCGGAGGCCTGGCGCATCAGCTCCTCGTCGACACCGAGGCGGCCCGCCGTGTCGACGATGACCACGTCGTACTGCTTCTCACGGGCGTGCGCGATGCCGTCGCGGGCGACGCCGACCGGGTCGCCGGGGCCCTCGGGGAGCTCACCGGACCCGGTGGCACCGGGGTGCGGTGCGTAGGTCGGCACGCCGGCGCGCTCACCGACGATCTGCAGCTGGTTCACCGCGTTGGGGCGCTGCAGGTCGCACGCCACGAGCAGCGGGGTGTGGCCCTGGCCCCGGAGCCAGCGGGCGAGCTTGCCGGCCAGGGTCGTCTTCCCGGCGCCCTGCAGACCGGCCAGCATGATGACCGTCGGCGGTTCCTTGGCCAGGTTCAGCCGCCGCGTCTCGCCGCCGAGGATCGCGACGAGCTCCTCGTTGACGATCTTGACGACCTGCTGGGCCGGGTTCAGGGCCTGGGAGACCTCCGTCCCCTTGGCCCGCTCCTTGATCCGCGCGATGAAACCGCGGACCACCGGCAGGGCGACGTCCGCCTCCAGCAGCGCGATCCGGATCTCGCGCGCGGTGGCGTCGATGTCGGCGTCGGAGAGCCGGCCCTTGCCGCGCAGGTCGCGCAGCGTGGATCCGAGCCGCTCGGAGAGGGAGTCGAACACCCTTACCAGCCTACTTGGCCAGTGCCAGTCCCCCACGGGCACCGGAGCGATCGGTGCGGCGGACCGAGGACCAGCCGGTCTCGGTGCCCGCCCGCAGGGCGTCGACGGTGTCGCGGGCGCGCCGCGCGTGCGTCGCGAACGGGCGCGAGCGGACCACCCGTCCCCGGGCGTGCTGGCCGTCGAGTGCCTGGTCGGGGGTGGTGTCGAGCCACAGCAGGTGCGGCGCGCGGCGGCCGAGCCTGGCCAGTGCCCGCACTGCGGCCCGTACCCGCGGCGAGGTCGCGGGCAGGTGGACGACGACGGTGCCCGCGGGCCCGAGCACCGCCGTGACCACCGACGCGCGGTGGGCCAGGTGGGTCAGCCACCGGTACGCCGGATACGGCGGCGCGGCCGGGAGCAGCCGCGCCAGCGTGGCCCGGGTGGCCCCCGAGTCGAGGACCCGGGTGTCCGCCGGCGCGTCGAGCCCGGCGAGCAGGGTGGACTTCCCCGCTCCCGGCAGGCCCGCGACCAGCAGCAGCGACCGCCCCGGCAGTACGACGACCAGCGGCGCCGCCGGATCGTCGCCGGACGGGGTGCCGGCCACCGGGCCGACGCGCGGCGCCGCGCCGGGGCCGCCGGGCGGACCGGGGTCGGCGGGGCGGTGCTCGGTGTCGCGGTTCGGCGGGACGGCGCCGGTCGGCACGGCACGGGCGGTGGTCATGTGTGGTGAAACGGTCCGGTCGCCCGAATCGTTCCGTTCACACCGCGCCGCGCCGCACCGTGCTGCGTCACGTGCCCGTGTGGGCCTCGCCCTGCCCGGCGGCGACCGTGAGGACCGCGGACTCGATGGCGGCGCGGGCCGCCCCGTCCGGGGACCCGCCGATGCCGAAGGAGTCGACGACCGAGGCGCCGAGCGTCTCGACCCGGGCCCAGACGAGGTCCACCCCGGCCCGTTCGAGCGCGGCGGTGACGTGGTGGAGCAGCCCGATGCGGTCGGTGCCGCGCAGCTCCAGCACGACCGCCCCGGTGGCCTCGTCGTCGAACCACAGCACCCGGGGCGGGGCGGTCCGTTCCACCTCCGGCGTCGACGGCGCGTAGTCGCGCTCCTTGCGCGCCAGCGCCTGCGCCAGGTCCAGGGTTCCGGCACGCACCCGCGTCAGGTCCGAGCGGACCAGCGCCGGATCGGGCAGACCGCCGAACCGCGGGGTCACCGCGAACGTCTCGACCGTCACCCCGTCGGACACCGTCACGTCGGCGGTGTGCACCTGCAGCGAGTGCAGGGCGAGCACCCCGGCGACGGCCGAGAGCACCCCCCGCCCGTCGGGCAGCGCGACGGCGCCCGAGGAGACGTCGCCGTCGCCGGTGAAGCGGACCTGCGGTCCCCCCTCCGCCACGGCCTCGACCATCTCGTGGTGGGCCGGATCCGGCGGACCGGGCTCGACGAACGGACGGCCGTCGAGCGCGGACAGGCAGCGCCCGGCCAGCCCGTGGATCAGGGTCCGCCGCCACGGGGTCCAGACGCCGGGCCCGGTGCCCAGCGAGTCGGCCTCGGCCAGGGCGTCGAGCAGCTCGACGAGCAGCGCCACGTCGGCGTCGCCCCGGCCGCCGGGGGCGACCGCCTCGCGCAGCGTGTCCAGCACCCGCGACACCGTCGCCGGGTCCTCCGGGTCGCGACGGGTCGCGGTGTGCGGCAGCAGCAGGTGGTGGCGCACCATCGCCGCCAGCAGCACGAGGTCACCCTCGCGCAGACCGAGCCGCTCACCGATCTGACCGACCAGCGACTCCCCCACCACCGAGTGGTCGCCGCCGCGGCCCTTGCCGATGTCGTGCAGGAGCGCCCCGACCAGCAACAGGTCCGGACGCGCCACCCGGGTGGTGAGCCGGGCGGCCTCGGCGCAGACCTCGACGAGGTGACGGTCGACGGTCCAGACGTGCGTGCGGTCCCGCGGCGGCAGGTCACGGACCGCGCCCCACTCGGGGAACAGCCGTCCCCACAGCCCGGTGCGGTCCAGCGACTCGATCACCGCGACGGCCGCCTTGCCGGTCCCGAGCAGGGCGAGCAGCTCGGCCAGCGCGGTCCGCGGCCACGGCGCGCGCAGCTCGGGGGCGGTGTCGGCGAGCCGGGACAGGGTGCCCGCCGAGATCGGCAGCCCGGTGCGGGCGGCGGTGGCGGCGACCCGCAGGACCAGGGCCGGGTCCTTCGTCGCCGACGCGTCGCGGGCGAGCCCGACCTCCCCCGCGTGCTCGACGACGCCGGAGTCCAGCGGCCGGCGCACCGGCGCGCGGCGGAGCGCGGCGAGTCCCCGGCGGGGCAACGCGTTGCGGGCCTGGCGCAGCCCGACCTCGGTCGCGAAGGCGACCGCGCGGGCCGCCCCGGACAGGGCACGGGCCAGGTCGAAACGGTCACCGACGTCGAGGGTCGCGGCGATCTCGTCGGCCTCCTGGGCCCGCAGGACGTCGCGGGCCCGCCCGGACAGCCGGTGCAGCTCGGTGCGCACGTCCAGCAGCAGCGACCGGGCGGCGACGACGTCGGCCCCCGGCCGGTCGACGAGCTGGGCGGTGGCCAGGGCATCGAGCAGCTGCACGTCCCGCAGGCCGCCGTGGCCGTTCTTCAGGTCCGGCTCGACGCGGTGGGCGACGTCGCCGTTGCGCTGCCAGCGGTCGGTGGTGGTGTCGACGATCTCGTCGAAGCGACTGCGCATCCCGGCCCGCCAGGCCGTGCGGACGGCGTCGCGGACCTTGCCGGTGAGCGCAGCGTCCCCGGCGACGTGCCGCAGCTCCAGCAGCCCGAAGGCCGCCCGCAGGTCGGTCGCCGCGACCTGGACGGCCTGGCCGGGCGTGCGCACCGAGTGGTCGAGACCGATCCCGGCGTCCCAGAGCGGGTACCAGAGCTTCTCGGCGAGCGTGTCGACGTCGGTCCGGCCGTCGCGCAGGAGCACGAGGTCGAGGTCGGACCACGGGCAGAGCTCGCGCCGGCCGAGCGCGCCGACGGCCGCCAGCGCCGTCCCGCTCCCCTCACCGCCGACCCCGAGTGCGGCGCATCGGGAGGAGAGCCAGAAGTCGTGCAGGTCGACCAGCGCGGCCCGTAACGCCTCCGGGCCGTGGTGGTGCCGGCCGTTGGATTCCAGGAGGACCGCTTTCGCCTTGACCAGGTCCGCCGCTTCGCCCGACCCCAGGACCGTCATCGCCCTGCGCCACCCGCTTCCTGTTCGTTCGAGTAGTCGACCGCATACATGTCGTGATGTCCGTTTCGAGCCTGGACGGCGGACGGCCCGCCGCACTCCGGGAAGGGAGCGCGACGGGCCGTCGCGAGGAATTCGTCGATCAGATGGCGTCGGCGCCGCGTTCCCCGGTGCGGACGCGGACCACGGTCTCGACCGGGGTCACCCAGACCTTGCCGTCACCGATCTTGCCGGTGCGGGCGGCCTCGACGACCGCGTCGACGACCTTGTCCTGCAGCGTGTCGTCGACCACGACCTCGACGCGGACCTTCGGCACGAAGTCGACCGAGTACTCAGCGCCCCGGTAGACCTCGGTGTGGCCCTTCTGGCGGCCGTAGCCCTGGACCTCGCTGATGGTCAGACCGAGCACGCCGATCTGCTCCAGGGCGCCCTTGACGTCCTCGAGGACGAACGGCTTGACGATGGCGGTCACGAGCTTCACGGATCAGACCTCCTGCTTCGCGGCGGGGGTGGCCTTCGCCTCGGTGGCGGGCTTCGGCGAGGAGCCGATGCCGCTGCCGCCGCGCAGGCCGGAGAACTCGTAGCCGGTCTCGGCGTGCTCCGCCTCGTCGATGCCGGCCTGCTCGGCCTCGTCCTCGACGCGCAGGCCGAGGGTGGCCTTGACGATGAGCGCGATGATCGCGGTCACGATGCCGCAGTAGATCAGCGTGGCGAGCGCGGCCACGGCCTGGCGCCAGAGCTGGTCGACGCCACCGCCGTAGAACAGGCCGTTGGTCTCGTCGGGGGCGATGTCGGTGGCGAAGAAGCCGATGGCCAGGGTGCCCCAGAGGCCGGCGACGAGGTGGACGCCGACGACGTCGAACGAGTCGTCGTAGCCGAGCTTGTACTTCCAGCCGACCGCGTAGGCCGACAGCGCGCCCGCGAGGACACCGATGGCGAGCGCACCGAGCGGGGAGACCGAGGCACAGGCCGGGTGATCGCGACCAGACCCGCGACGATGCCGGAGGCGGCGCCGAGCGAGGTGGCCTTGCCGTAGCGGATCTTCTCGATCAGCAGCCAGCCGAGGATGGCGGCGGCGGTGGCGGCGATGGTGTTGGTGAAGGCGTAGGCGGCGGCCCAGTGGCACAGCACCGGAGGAACCGGCGTTGAAGCCGAACCAGCCGAACCAGAGCAGACCGGCACCGAGCATGACCATGGTCAGGTTGTGCGGGCGCATGGCCTCACGCGGCCAGCCGCGGCGCTTGCCAGGATGATGCAGAGGACCAGGGCTGCCATACCGGCGTTGATGTGGACGGCGTGCCACCGGCGAAGTCGAGCGAGCGCCCAGCGAGGTGGCGATCACAGCCCTGCTCCAGGTCGAAGACCCAGTGCGCGAT
>NZ_JAHLJA010000073.1:0-9382 GCF_020496245.1 Pseudonocardia sp. ICBG601
CGGTCGCAGGCCGTACGCTCGTACGCATGGCGAACACGTTGCTCGGGCCCCTGTCCGGTACCGACCGGGTCGACGGCCTGCTCGACGACGGCGCGTGGATCGCCGCCCTGCTGGAGGTCGAGCTGGCGCTGTCGGCCGTCGCCGCCGAGCAGGGCGCGGTCGCCGAGGCACGACGCCGACGCGGTGGAACGCGCCGTCGCCGCCGTCGCGGGCCTCGACCCGCACACGCTGGCCGCCGAGTCGGTCGAGGGCGGCAACCCGGTCATCCCGCTGGTCAAAAGGCTCAAGGCGGCCGCGGCGCGAATCCAGCCCGGCGCCGAGCGGGCGGTACACCCGGGGCGCGACCAGTCAGGACGTCATGGACACCGCGCTGATGCTGCTCGCCCGCCGGGCCGGGCACCGCATCGTCACCGACCTCACGGCCTGCGCCGACGCCGCGGCCGCGCTCGCCGCCGCCCACCGCGACACCCCGTGCGCGGCCCGCACCCTCGGCCAGCAGGCGTTGCCCACCACCTTCGGCCTGGTCGCCGCGACCTGGTGCACCGGGCTGGACCGGGCGCGCACCGGTCTCGACCGGGTGCTCGACGCCCTGCCGGTCTCCTACGGCGGCGCCGCGGGCACCCTCGCGGCCGTCCACCCGCACGGCCCGGCCGTCGCCGACGCACTGGCCGCGCGGCTCGGGCTCGCCCCGCAGGGCGTGCCGTGGCACACCGAACGCAGCCGGGTCGGCGAGCTCGCCGGGGCACTCGGCGTCGCCGCCGGGGCCTGTGCGAAGCCCGCGGGCGACGTGGTGCTGCTGTCCGCCACCGAGCTCGGCGAGGTGTCGGAGTCCGCGCCGGGGGACTCGTCGTCGATGCCGCACAAGCGCAACCCGGCCGCCGCCGTCACCGCCCGCGGCGCCGCGAAGCGCGCACCCGGCCTGGTCGCGACGCTGCTCGCGGGCGCCGAGCAGGAGTTCCAGCGCGCCGCCGGGGCCTGGCACGCGGAGTGGGAGACGCTCGTCGCGCTGCTGCGGGTCACCGCGGGTGCCGCGGCCCGGCTGCGGGTGAGCCTGGAGGGACTGCAGGTGCACCCCGGGGCGATGGGCCGCAACCTCGCCCTCGCCGCGGGCGCCCAGGGCTCGGGCACCGGGCACGCCACCGACCTGGTCGACACCGTCCTCGCCGGGCGGCCCGGATGAGCGCCCCGCGCACCGAGCAGGTCCGCTCGCTGGCCCGCGGTCTGGCCGTCATCCGGTCCTTCGACGCGCAGCGTCCGCAGCAGACCCTCGCCGACGTCGCCCGTGCCACCGGGCTCACCCGCGCCGCGGCGCGCCGGTTCCTGCTCACCCTCGCCGAGGAGGGCTACGTCCGCACCGACGGCAGGCTGTTCGCGCTGACCCCGCGGGTGCTGGAGCTCGGCTGGTCCTACCTGTCCGCGATGGGGCTGCCCGAGATCGCCGCCCCGCACCTGGAACGGCTGGTCGCCACGGTGCGCGAGTCCGCGTCGGTGTCGGTCCTCGACGGCGACCCGCACACCGGCTACGACGTCGTCTACGTCGCCCGCGTCCCCACCTCGCGCATCATGACCGTCACGATCACGATCGGGACCCGCTTCCCCGCCTGGGCGACGTCGATGGGCCGGGTCCTGCTCGCCGCCCTCCCACCCGCCGACCTCGACACCCACCTCGCCGCGCTGGAGCCCGCGGCGCTGACCGCGCACACCGTCTCGACCCCGGAGCAGCTGCGCACCGAGCTGGACCGGGTCCGCGCCGACGGGTACTGCGTCGTCGACCAGGAGCTCGAGGCCGGGCTGCGCTCGGTCGCGGTGCCGGTCCACGACCGCGCGGGGCGGGTCGTCGCGGCCGCGAACGTCTCCACCCACGCCTCCCGCAACGACGCCGACGGCCTGCGCGCGGACATCCTGCCCGAGCTGCGCGCCTGCGCCGCCGCGATCGAGGCGGACCTGCGCGCCGCCGGGTAGCCGGGAACAGACCGCGTCCGCGACGGGTTGGCTCGGTCAGGAGCTGAACACGAGCGACGGAGGCACGGTGAGCGGACGTCTGCACCTGGCGGTCGAACTCGGAGCGGCGGGGCGCCACGCCGGCGCGTGGCGGCTCGGCGGCGCCGACCCGGCCCGGCTGTTCACCGCCCCGTACCACCTGGACCTGGTGCGCACCGCGGCGCGCGGCGGCCTCGACCTCGTCGCGCTGCCCGACTCGCTGCAGCCCGCCCGGCGCCGACCCGGCCGCGCTGCCTGGCACCCTCGACGCCGTCGCCGTCGCCGCGCGGGTCGCGCCCGCAGTCCCCGGCATCGGGGTCGTCCCGACGGTGACGGTCACCCACACCGAGCCGTTCCACCTGTCCAAGGCCGTGGCCACCCTGGACTTCGTGTCCACCGGGCGAGCCGGGTGGCAGCCCGAGGTGTCGCGCACCCAGGCCGAGGCCGACCTGTTCGGCCGTGCGCGCGCCGACCGCGACGCGGCCTCGCTGTGGCGGGAGGCCGGCGAGGTGATCGAGGTCGCCGCGCGGCTGTGGGACTCCTGGGAGGACGACGCCGAGATCCGCGACGCCGCCACCGGGCGTTTCGTCGACCGCGACCGGCTCCACCACATCGACTTCACCGGCGAGTTCTTCTCGGTGACCGGGCCGTCGATCACACCGCGCCCGCCGCAGGGGCAGCCGCTGACCGTGCTGCGCGGCGACGAGCCCGCCGCGCTGGCGACCGTCGGCCGCTACGCCGATGTCGTCCGGGTCGCGGCCGACACGGTCGCCGGTGCCGCCGAGGCCCGCGACCAGGTCCGGGCCGCCGTCGCCGGCGCCGGGCGCGACCCCGAGCAGGTCACCGTGCTGCTCGACGTCGAGACCCTGCTGGGCGACGACGCCCCCGCCCGGCTGCGTGAGCTCGACGCCCT
Organism: Pseudonocardia sp. ICBG601; assembly: GCF_020496245.1. Taxonomy (NCBI): domain Bacteria; kingdom Bacillati; phylum Actinomycetota; class Actinomycetes; order Pseudonocardiales; family Pseudonocardiaceae; genus Pseudonocardia; species Pseudonocardia sp. ICBG601. Next base: position 2,894 of record NZ_JAHLJA010000073.1, read on the forward strand.
CGCCCCGGCAGGCGCCGACACCGGTCCGGCCACGCTGCGCCACGTCGGCGACCCGGCCGAGCTCGCCGCCCTCCTGCGCGACGCCGCCGAGGAGCGCGCCGCGGACGGGTTCGTCCTGGTCCCGCTCGCGTTGCCGTCCGGGGTCGACGAGATCGTCGACGGCCTGCTCCCCGCGCTCGGTGACACCTGGGCACCCGCCCCCTACGACGGCACGTTGCGGGACCGGTTCGGGCTCGCCCGCCCGGTGAGCCGGTACGCCCGTACGGCGGGCTGACCGGCACGATCGCCGGGTGCGCGTCCTCACCGCGAGCGGCGCGCCGTCGACGACGCGGCGGCACTGCTCACCGCCGGGTACCGGGACCCGGAGCCGGGAGCACCCCCGGGGTGACGCATGATGGGATCATGACCGGTACGACGCAACCGCAGCAGACCAGGCCCGGACCGGGCTCCCGGGAGCGGCTGCGGCGCGCGCCGGTCGAGTCCGGTCTCGGGATGGTCCCCGACCCGTCGTCGACGCGGGAGCGTGCGGTGGTGCGCGCCCCGCTGCACGACGGCGTCCGTACCGCCGACGGCCGGATCCTCCCGGTGGTCCCGGCGCTCCTCGCGGACGCGGGCCTGGGCTACTTGGTGTTCTCCACCGCGCGCCTCGTCGCCGGCGCCCCCACCGTCGACCTGCGCCTGGACCTGGCCGGGATCCCCGCGGCGGACGCGCGGTGGCTGCGCGCCGAGCTGACCCTGCTGCACCTCGACGACGCCGTCGGTGTCGGCCGGGCCGAGATGCACGACGACACCGGGTCGCCGTGGCGCACGTCGTCGCGACCTTCGCGCTGACCGGTGTCCCCGCGGGCCCCGGCGGGCTCGCGACCGCTCCCGCCCCGGGCCCCACCGCTCCCGACGCCACTGATCCCGACGCCACCGCGCCCGGCACCGACGTGCGGGCCGCCCTGCCGCCGTTCGACGCCTCCCGGCTGCGGCCGGAGAACCTCGAGCGCGACGCCGACGGCGACGTCGTGTTCACCCCCGGCCCGTCGACGACCAACCTCAACGGCACCACCCACGGCGCGGTCCTGTCCGGGCTCGCCGCCGCGGCCCAGTCCGCGCACCCCGGTGCCGGCGACGCCCGGCCGCTGTCGACGACGGTGGAGTTCCTGCGGCCGGTGCAGGTCACCGACCGGCTGCGGGCCCGCACCGTCGCGATCCGCGACGGCCGGCGCTTCCGCACCCTGAGTACGGAGCTGCTGCTGCCCGACGGGCGGACCGCGGTGCGCGCCGTCGGCACCGCGCTGCGTCGGTGATCGCCCGGACGGGTCATCGCTGTTAGCGTCGTCACCGTCCCCGGCTCGGAGGTGCGCACGTGTCGACCCCGCAGGTCCTCAGCCCACGACCCCACCGGATCGCCGTCATCGGATCCGGACCGTCCGGCCTGTACACGGCCGAGGCGCTGCTGGCGGGGGACCCGGCGGTGCACGTCGACGTGATCGACCGGCTGCCCGCGCCCTACGGTCTGGTCCGCTACGGCGTCGCCCCCGACCACGTGAAGATGAAGTCGGTCATCCGGGCGCTGGTGCGGACCTTCGACGACAGCGACCGCGTCCGGTTCCTCGGCAACGTGCACGTCGGTCCCGGCGGCATCCCGGGGGAGGCGCTGCGGGAGCACTACCACGCCGTCGTGCACGCCACCGGCAGCGCGGTCGACCGCGACCTCGGCGTCCCGGGGGAGGATCTCGCGGGCTCGGTCGGGTCCGGGGCGTTCGTGTCCTGGTACTGCGGGCACCCCGACGCGGTGGGCCCCGGCCCGCTGCTCGACCACCCCGGCGCGGTCGTGGTCGGCGCCGGGAACGTCGCCGTCGACGTGGCGCGGGTCCTGGCCCGCCCCGCCGAGGACCTCGCCGCCACCGACGCGCACGACGCGGTGCTCGACGCGCTGCGGGCGAGCGCGGTCACCGACGTGCACGTGCTGGTCCGGCGCGACCCGCTGCACGTGAAGTTCACCCCCGCCGAGCTGCGCGGTCTCGGGGGTCTCGACGACGTCGACGTCGTGGTGCACGACGACGGCCTGCTCGCCGCGGGCGTCGCCGAGCCGGAGGAACGGCGGATGCGCCAGAACATCGAGATGCTCACCGAATGGGCCGCCCGGTCCGCGACCGGCGCGCGCCGGCGCATCCACCTGCGGTTCCTGCGGTCGCCGGTCCGGCTCGTCGACGACGGCACCGGCCGGGTCGGCGCCGTCGTGGTCGAACGCAACGCCGTCGACGCCGACGGCCGGGTGCACGGCACGGGTGAGGTCGAGACCCTGGAGGCGGGCCTGGTCGTGCGGGCCATCGGCTATGCGGGCGAGCCCATCGAGGGGCTGCCGTTCGACCCGGCGACCGGCACCGTCCCGAACGAGGCCGGGCGGGTGCTGCTCGGTGGGGAGCCCGTGCGCGGCAGCTACGTGGCCGGGTGGATCAAGCGGGGCCCGACCGGGGTGATCGGCACCAACAAGGGCGACGGCGCGCAGACCGCGGAGTCGGTGCTGGCCGATCTGCCGGACCTGGCGACGCCGCCGCGGCCGGGTGGCGACGCCGTCGTCGAGCGGATGCGCTCCTACGGCGTCGACCCCGTGCTGTGGGAGGACTGGCTGCGCCTCGACGCCGCCGAGATCGCCCTGGGGGAGCGGCGCGGCGGCACCGAACGGGTCAAGATCGCGGACCGGGCCGAGATGCTCGACGCGGCCCGCAGCCGCAGCTCACGCCCGTAGCGGCCGCGGGCCTGTCGCCTCGGTACCGGCCGGTCCAGCTCAGTACGGCTCAGTACGGGTCGACGGCCAGGACACAGGGCATGGCGCCCATGCCGCGGGTGAAGTCGTCGGCTTCGTCGGGCGTCATCGACAGGGTGCAGGTGACCGAGCTGTAGGCGACGCCCTCACGGACGTCGACGCAGAACTCGCGCAGCGTGCGGCCACAGCTCTGCAGCGCCGAGGCGATCTGCATGACCCCGGCCATCCCGTCGCCGGTGACGACGGTGTGCCGGCGGGGCATCCGGGACGCGATGTCCGCGGCGCCACCGGTACCGGTGGGGAAGGAGAAGGTGGTGGTGGGGCGGTCGGCGGTGATGCTCATGATCGTGTGGCTCCGTGCGTTGCGCGAGAGAGAAGCGGGAACGCGAGCCAGGTCTCGAAGATCCTCACCGCGGTGTGCGGGAGGGAAGCGCCGGGATTGCGGCGCGGGCGCGTCGGCGGCCTGGATCAGCCGACGCGCAGTGCTACTACCGCGGGAATGAGTGCGGGCAGCGCTGCGGCCGGAGCAAGGGTGTGCTCGACGGTGCGCATGACGGTGACAGTAGCAACCGGATGCGGCCTGCGCCACAGGGGATGCCCCCACTAGCCTGACCGGTGTCCGCCACGCCCTGACCCGAGGGGGAGCCCCACCGTGATCACCGCGATCGTCCTGGTGCACACCGCCGCCGACCGGATCCCCGAGACCGCGCAGGCCATCGCGGACCTCGACGGCGTGTCGGAGGTCTACTCCTGTGCCGGCGACGTGGACCTGATCGCGATCGTCAAGGTGCGCGAGCACGAGCAGCTCGCCGACGTGATCGCCAGCCGGCTCAGCCGGATCGACGGCGTCGTCGGGACCGACACGCACATCGCGTTCCGGTCCTACTCCAAGGCCGACACCGACGCGGCCTTCGCCATCGGCCTCGACTGAGCCCCGTCCCGCCCCAACTGACCTGACTGCGCGAGCGGCCGGCCCGCGGCGGACGGCGCTGCCGGGCCGCTCGGGCGGCCGGCTCTGCTGAGGGCGGTGTCGGGCCGCTCGGGCGGCCGGCTCGGCGGACGGTGGTGCCGGTCCGCTCAGGCGGCCAGCTCGGTGGACAGTGCCGCCCAGCGGGTGAGCAGGTCGGACGCGGCGCCGGAGTCCACGGCCGCGGCGACGGCGTCGAGCGCGTCCCCGATCGCGGCCGTGAGGTCGGTGCCGATCCCGCGGTGCGCGGCGAGCGCGCCCGCGGCGTTGAGCAGCACCGCGTCGCGCACCGGGCCGCTCTTGCCGGCCACCAGGTCGCGGACCACGGCGGCGTTGACCTGCCGGGTACCGCCGCGCAGGTCCTCGGCGGTGGCCACGCCGACCCCGAGGTCGGCCGGGTCGAGCCGCTCCTCGCGGACGGTGCCGCCGTCACTGATCCAGACGGTGCTGAGCCCGGTGGTGGTCAGCTCGTCGAGCCCGTCGTCGCCGCGCACCACCAGCACCGACTTGCCGCGCCGGGCGAAGACCTCGGCCATCGTCGCGGCGTGCCGCGGGTCGGCGCAGCCGATCAGACCGGTCTCGGGCTGGGCCGGGTTGGACAGTGGCCCGAGCAGGTTCATCGCGGTCGGCACCCCGAGCTCGCGACGGACCCCGCCTGCGTAGCGCATGGCGGGGTGGAAGGACTGGGCGAAGCAGAACGCGATCCCCAGCTCCGCGGCACACCGTTCGACCGCGGCAGGGGTCAGCTCGATCGCGACACCCAGCTCCTCGAGCACGTCGGCCGTCCCGCACTGCGACGACGCCGCGCGCCCGCCGTGCTTGACGACCGGCGCACCCGCCGCCGCGACGACGATCGCCGCCATCGTGGAGATGTTCACCGTGTGCGCCTGGTCCCCGCCGGTGCCGACGACGTCGACCGAGCGGCCGGGCACGTGCACCCGCAGCGCATGGGCGAGCATCGCGTCGGCCATGCCCGAGATCTCCGCGGGCGTCTCGCCCTTCGCGCGCAGCGCGACGAGGAACCCGGCGAGCTGCGCCGGGGTCGCCTCCCCGGCGAACACCTGACCCATCGCCCAGGTCGCCTCGTCGGCGGTGACGTCCTCGCCGCGCATCAGGCGGCCGATCACGGAGGGCCAGGTGGGTGCGCTCACGGCGTGAGGTGTCCTCTGTCTCGCTACTGCTGCTGGGTCAGGGTGCCGGGCCGGTGGTCGCGCAGGACCTGGGCGACGACCTCGGCCGCCTCGATCGGGTCGAGCGGGTGCACCAGCACGGCGTCCGCCTCCGACCAGGTGGCGAGCCAGCGGTCGTCCCGGCGGCGGACGGTCAGCACGATCGGCGGGCAGTCGACGATCTCGTGACGCAGCTGCTTGGCCACGCCCATCCCGCCGGTCGGCTGGGCCTCGCCGTCGAGGACCAGCAGGTCGGCCTCACCCGCGTCGCAGGCCGCGAGGACCTCGGCGATGCCGGCCGCCTCCACCCAGCGCACCCGGCCCACGTCCGGCGCGGGCCGCCGCCCGACCGCCTCGATGATGCTCTCGCGGACCTCGGGACGGTGGCTGTAGACCAGCACCGTGCTGGTCCCCGTCCCCGACCCGGCCGCGCTGCCGATCTCTGCCGCTCGTCCGCTCACGCCGACGATACTAGGGGAACCTCCCGACACCCCCGAACGTTGTCGTGTCGGCGATCCGGGCCGGGGCCGCGTGGCGGCCGCTCCGTCGTCCCGACCAGGCGATGAGTTCCCGATCATCGGGTCCGTTCGCCGATCGTGATGCGGTGAGGGGTATCCCGACAAGCCGTAGAAGTTCGGCTCGGGTCATAATGCCCGACGTGACGACAGCGGCACCCAACATCAGCGCGCGGATCCATTCGCTGAACCGCCCCAACCTGGTCAGCATCGGCACCATCGTCTGGCTCTCCAGCGAGCTGATGTTCTTCGCCGGGCTGTTCGCGATGTACTTCACCGCGCGGGCGCAGAACGACGGCCCCTGGCCGCCGCCGCCCACCGAGCTCGACGTCCCCTACGCACTGGTGGTCACCCTCGTCCTGGTGGCGTCCTCGTTCACCTGCCAGTTCGGCGTGTTCGCGGCCGAGCGCGGCGACGTGTTCGGGCTGCGTCGCTGGTACGCCCTGACGCTGGCGATGGGACGTTCTTCGTGCTCGGCCAGGCGTTCGAGTACTACACCCTGGTCACCTCGCACGAGACGACGATCTCCTCGAGCGCCTACGGGTCGGTCTTCTACCTGGCGACCGGCTTCCACGGGCTGCACGTGGTCGGTGGCCTCGTCGCGTTCGTGTACCTGATCATCCGCACGAAGCTCAGCAAGTTCACGCCCGCCCAGGCCACCGCGGCGATCGTGGTGTCCTACTACTGGCACTTCGTCGACGTGGTGTGGATCGGGCTGTTCGCCACGATCTACTTCATCCGCTGACCGATCGCGCCGCCCGTCCCCTGACAGCACCCGCCACGACGTCGAGGTTGGAAGACCCCCAGCGATGACCGAGAACCAGAACCCACCACCGGTCGAACGGCCGGACGAGAAGGCCGGGGGCCGCACCCGTCCGCACGGCAAGGTGAAGCGCCGCATCGCCGGCGCCCTCGCCATCGGGCTGGGCCTGCTGTCCGTCGGTTTCCTCTACGCCGCCTTCGCGCCGCAGCCGCAGGTCGCCCAGGCCCAGCAGGACACCGCGCTGATCGCCAAGGGCGAGCAGCTCTACAACAACACCTGCATCACGTGCCACGGCGCGAACCTGCAGGGTGTCCAGG
>NZ_JAHLJA010000074.1:0-30265 GCF_020496245.1 Pseudonocardia sp. ICBG601
CCGCGGCGGGCACTACTGATGACGATCAAAGCGAACCAGCCACCGCTGCTGGCACGGGTACGGGCGCTGCCCTGGACCAGATCGGCGTCGCTGATCGTCAACGCGGGCGTGGGCACGGCCGCGTCGAGACCCGCACGATCAGCGTGGTCAGCCTGCACCCCTGTCCCGACCTGGGCGCAGAGTTCTTCCCCCACGCATCCCAGGCGATCAAGCTGGTGCGCCGGCGTCGCCCACTGCGGCCTGGCGGGAAGTGGAGAACCGAGACCGCCTACGCGATCACCAGCCTGACCAGCACCGACGCCGATCCAGGACTGCTCGCCCGCTGGATCCGTGGGCACTGGTCGATCGAGAATCGCCTGCACTGGGTCCGTGATGTCTGCTTCGACGAAGACCGCGCCACCGCCCACACCGGTCACGCCCCGCAGGTCATGTCGGCGTTGCGGAACCTCGCGATCACCGCGCTACGCCTGCACGGCGTCAGCAACATCGCCGCAGCACTCCGCCACCACGCCCGCGACCCCCATCGACCACTGACCACCTACAAGATCATCTAGCGACTTTGCCGGGGCCCTGTTCCCGGAACCTACATACAGGGTCCGTTTCAATATCAACTTCGCAGGTCGACGACTGAGGCCGGCGGATGGCGATTCGAGCATGACCGCCGAGGAGCATTCGTTGGTATGGATTTGCGTGCCACTCTGCAGTGACCGATCACTTCCTACAAAAAGATAAAGAACTCAGCAGCTCGCCAGGGTCCCGGTTTACTCAGCTAGTGACGGTAACACGACGCGACGCCGAAGGGGTCGACGAGTTAGTCAACTGCACTCTGACTCGACTGGACGCAGCTGGACGAACCGTAACGACATTAAATAGTCGTAGGGAGTGGTTTAGGGCACTGAGCGACGTATTTCTCCTAGATATGGGTCAGCTTTCTATCGACGAAGCGGAAAAGCTCTTTCAGATTGCGGCCTCGAAAGAGGCCAGGAGCTCCGCAACGGGTACTCCAAAAAAGATCGAGCCGACGATCTATTCTAAAGTAAGAGCGCGGCCACTCACACCGCCAGAAACCGAGCCACTGCTGTCCAGCAGTTTGCAAGCTTCAGTTGGTGCTCGTCGTCCGATCTCAGTGCTGCAGTCTATTGATCGTGAAGGAGTCGCTAACGGCGAGGTTCCGAGTATCGCCACGCTCTCAGACGGTTATCGACGTATGGTCCTCGCACGGGCTCTGAACGATAAGGCCTTCGATCTCGTTAAACAAGGTAAGTTGGGTGTCTATGCCTCCTCAACGGGTCAGGAGGCTTGCCAGGTAGCTTGCACGACTGCGCTGCAAGAGCAAGACTGGCTTTTTCCGACTTATCGCGACTCTGCAGCGGTTATCGCCCGTGGAGTTCGTCCCGCGGAGGTGCTCAGCACTCAGAGGGGCGACTGGCATTGCGGCTACGACCCAGAAGCGCACCGTATCGCGCCGCAGGTAAATTCTCTCGCGACTCAGCTGCCCCACGCCGTGGGGCTCGCTCACGCGTCTGCCCTTAGTGGTGACTCTGTTGTGGCGATGGCTCTATGCGGAGATGGCGCCACAAGTACTGGGGATTTTCATGAAGCGTGCAATCTCGCAGGCGTCTTCAAAGCCCCTGTCGTGTTCTTTATACAGAACAACAAGTACGCGATCTCAGTGAGGTCCGATCAGCAGACCGCAGCTGCCTCGTTGGCCATGCGGGCGGACGGATATGGAATTCCGGTCTCCGTGTCGATGGTAATGACTTTGCAGCACTACACATTGTTCTATCAGATGCTGTCGCTCGAGCCAGGGCCGGCGAAGGGCCTACAATCGTAGAGGCGGATACCTACCGTATGGGCCCACATACCAGTACGGATGATCCAAAGCGCTACCGCTCGCACGTGGAGTCGGAGGTATGGCGCTCTTACGATCCTATCTCCCGTCTTCGTGCCTACCTACTGCTAAATGAACTCTGTGATGAGGAACTACTGGGCCAGCACGACACTGCCGCTCGCACCGCTGCCGGTGATGCAGAAAGCGAGCTTTCAGGTAGGCACACCCGAACCCTGACGATATGTTCTCCTTTGCCTATCAGGACCTTACTCTCCAGCTACAGGAGCAGCGGTCGAACCTGCGGGCCGAGATCGCTTTGGAGGACGAGCGGTGACTGACGATTCCCACAATTCAACGATGGTCCAGGAATTGAACAGGGCGCTGCACGATGAGATGTCCGCAGACAGATCGGTCGTTGTTCTGGGTGAAGATGTCGGGATTCTCGGCGGCGTGTTTAGGGTGACGGACGGTTTGACTAGGGAGTTCGGCGATAATCGCTGTTTCGACACACCGGTCTCTGAGGCGGGCATCATCGGTATGGCCGTCGGTATGGCAATCTACGGCTTACGGCCAGTGGTCGAAATGCAGTTCGATGCGTTTGCCTATCCTGCATTCGAACAGATCGTTAGCCATGTCGCAAAACTTAGACATCGAAGTCGTGGGCGAATTGACATTCCCATGGTAATACGGATACCGATCGGGGGTGGCGTTGGTGCCGTTGAGCAACATAGTGACTCGTCGGAGTCTTACTATTCGCACACGCCTGGATTGCGAGTGGTTGCGCCTTCATGCGCGGAGGACGCGTACGGCTTGCTAAGAAGCTCTATTCAGTGCGGCGATCCGGTCGTCTTCTTAGAGCCCAAGCGGCTGTATTATACTCGTCTCGGTGGTCATAACAAAGATGACGAGATCCCGCTCGGCGCAGCAGCAATCAAGCGATCAGGTCGTGACGTAACCCTCGTCAGCTACGGACCATCCGTGTCGACTTGTCTTGCTGCGGCGAACGTTGCGGCTGAGGATGGTCTCGACGTAGGCGTCGTTGACTTGCGGTCCCTGGTTCCTATCGACGACAAGGTTTTACTCTCGGAGGCGCGTCTATCCGGGAAGGTCGTCGTGGTAACTGAGTCTCACGGCTACGCGTCTGTTGCGTCTGAAATATCTGCGCGAATTAGCGAACGTTGCTTCAAATACCTCAAAGCTCCTGTCCAGCGGGTGACGGGTTTCGATGTTCCGTTCCCACCGCCAGCACTTGAGAAACGATTCTTGCCAGATATCGACAGAATTCTTGACCGAGTCGATTTTCTAGCCTATGGGCAGGCAGCGAAGACAGCGGGTGATTCTGTTGACCTCTAGAGTTTTTCTCCTTCCCGACCTAGGCGAAGGCCTCATAGAGGCCTCGCTTATCAAGTGGCGTGTTGCTGTTGGAGCCTCAGTTGAAGTCAGTGATCCGTTGGCAGAGGTGGAGACAGCGAAGACTGCAATCGAGATAATGTCTCCTTACAACGGAGTGGTTGTCGAGCTCCACCACCCGGAAGGGGCGCTCGTTCCGGTTGGCGCCCCTCTGGTGAGCTTCGACACCGAGATGGCGGCCAGTTCGCGTGCACATAGCAATAGCGAAGACCTGTCCGATAACTGTATACAAGCGATCTTAGTGGGCCGCGGAGCTGACGAGGAGCCAACGGGTCGCCGTAGGCGATCACGGTTTCGGAATACCTAGATCGTGCTTGTTCACATTTACACAAGGAGCGTCCCGTATGGCATGAAGCGTTCTACGTCTCTGGCAACTTTGGAGTCTCAATCCAGCCGGCGTCTACCGCGCGAACTCCTGCATCAAATCGGTTCCGCGCACCGAGTGTCTGGAGAAAGAATGCAACGTACCGCTGGTAAGTGCGCGTAGAGACATTCAACTGCTTCGCTGCTGATTCATCATTCGTCCCAGCGGACAGGAGCCTCGCGATTGATCGCATTCGATCGTAGGAGTCGGGGTTAATAGTTCCGGCGAGTGGTCGGCCGAGAGTCCAAGCCTGTCTGAAATATGAGCGGCTCATACGCACGAGGTCGGGATCAGTCAGCAGGTAGAGTCCTGACGCTATCGAGTGCGTGGGCACTTCCGGCCGCACCACGATTTTTCCATCTACGAGCAGGAAGGCTACCTCGCTCTGAGGGTTGACTCGGCTTCCACCGCCTGAGCGCGCCGTGCTGACCGGCCCTCACGCCAGCGGCGAAGGCTGGTTCAACGCGATATCGCGCCCCAGCTCCTCCGCTCCGACCCCGCCTGACCAGCACAAACAGGTTGGGAAAGGCTCACTGATGACCTTCGGCTCGGTGCCGGACCGACCGTGCAGACCACCGATCTCATGTTCCAGATACAGGGAAGCTGCAATGCAGCGGATCACGTGGACACACCCAGGTCGGGACGTTGTCCACCAGGCGGGGTGTCAGAGGGTGTGGATGTTCCGGACAAGGAGGTCGAGGCGTCCCATGCTCCAGTTCCAGAACATGATCTTGAACCTGCTCAGCAGTGGCCACGCACGCAGACTCGTGAGTGACCGACGTCGTGAAGTACACGCCAATGACCGAGGGCCCCTCCGACTCGATCTCAACTACAAGGTCCTCCCCTACATCCAGACCAGAACACGGGGGGGGCGGCGGAGGCAGCGACGACACGAGCACAGAACGGACCCGCCACCCACGATCATTCAACTCCAAATCCCGTAAAACCCCCTCTACCAGCCGTCGTGCCTGCGCTTCACAAACACCCGACGCCGCTTCTAGGACCTCCTCGGGAGCACCGCTCGCAGTCACCCACGATCGATAAGGAGAACTCTGCTCGCTGGTCATCAGTATGTCAGGCGGGCCGACCCGGCAAATGTCAGCTTCGCAGTCCCACCCCCACCGAGATTATGGCGATACGTGAAGAAATCTTGATAGTCAAGGACATCATTCACGAACACCGGATTCATTGAACCGTGGAAAATATAGTCCGCCGACTCCACGTGACCGGAATTCTTGGGTCTACTCGTCCTGTTTTGCCACCACCGCAGCCCGTCTTCCCTGACCGGTCCGACAACTGTCGCCTTCACTGCCGGTGACAACCGATAACCCCATGCGACCACGCCATGAGATGGCAGACACGTAAACTGCAACGACAGCACCCCGTTCCGATCAGGACGATCCAGTCCATTACGGCATCCCAGAGTCTCCACTCGCGGAGCCTGACGAACCCCAAAGGGAATATCACGCGCGAAGCGGACACGAATTTTCTCTGCCTCTTCTCGCTGCAACGGCCTATCAAACTCAAAAACAAGATGAGCAGAATCCCCCGAAGTGCCCACCTCGACTCTGTCCACCTCGCCTGACTCCTGTGCCATCGCAGCAGAAGAGACACCCACCAACATCAATAACGACAACCCCACAGCGAACAATGCATTCGCTGCCGGAGCCATTCGTTTCGCAATTTCCTGATCATCACCGGCCGAGTGAAGCAGTCACCCCAGTCGATCGTCAAGATCAGAATCAGCCACCACCTCCGGCCACGCCGTCACCAATCAAGGACCATCACTGAACGCAACCACGCGAACACGCTCAGCCACTACGGACAGATACACCCAAACAAGCTCAAACCACCCACTCCTGCCGCAGTCAGTTGACCTTGACCTTTGCCTTTTTCAAACCATGGAACTACGTACTGACGATCACGGCCGCTCCGCGACCACAACCCGCCAGCCCGACCCGGCGGGACTCACTCCACCACCCACACAACAGCAGGTCACAACGATGACCTACCTGAGAGGAGCAATGCTTGAGACCTGTGGATGACCTGGAGGGGCCGTACCCTCCCGGTGATCTTGAGGCTCTGAAGCAAGGCCGGCGGGTCAACGCCGGCCGGAAGGGTACGACCCGTGCTCACCGTAGTTCCTGGAGCTGCTGACACCGATGAACCCCGCCGGGGCGGCGGCTCGCTGATCGACGACCTGGTCCGCGAAGGCGCCCGCCGGATGCTGGCCGAGGCGTTGCAGGCCGAGGTCGATGACTACATCGCCCGCCACGCTGAGGAGCGCGACGAGCACGGCCGGCGGCTCGTGGTCCGCAACGGCACCCACCAGCCCCGCGAGGTCCTCACCTCGGCCGGCGCGGTCGAGGTTGTCGCCCCGCGGGTCGACGACCGCCGCATCGATCCCGAGACCGGGCACCGCTGCAGGTTCTCCTCGGCGATCCTGCCGCGATGGTGCCGCCGCACTCCGAAGATCACCGAGGTGTTACCGCTGCTGTATCTGCACGGACTCTCGACCGGGGACTTCGTGCCCGCGCTCGGGCAGTTCCTCGGCTCCACCGCGGGCCTGTCGGCGTCGATGGTCACCAGACTGACCGAGACCTGGAAGACCGAACAGCAGACCTTCTCCCGCCGAGACCTGTCCGGTGTGGACTACGTCTACCTGTGGGCCGACGGGATCCACGTCAACATCCGCCTCGAGGAACACAAGCTGTGCCTACTCGTGCTCATCGGAGTCCGCGCGGACGGCGGCAAGGAACTCGTCGCCCTGACCGATGGCTACCGCGAGTCGAGCGAGTCCTGGGCCGATCTGCTGCGCGACTGCGCGCGGCGCGGCATGCGAGCACCCGTGCTCGCGGTCGCTGACGGCGCGCTCGGGTTCTGGGGCGCGCTGCGCGAGGTGTTCCCGCAGACCCGCGAGCAGCGCTGCTGGGTCCACAAGACCGCCAATGTCCTTGCCGCGCTGCCGAAGTCAGCGCATCCGGGGGCGAAGAAGGCGCTGACCGAGATCTGGAACGCCGAGGACAAGCGCAGAGCCCTCGACGCCGTGGCCCGCTTCGAGGCCGCCTACCGGGCGAAGTTCGGCAAGGCCGTCACGAAGATCGGTGACGACCTCGACGAACTGCTCGCCTTCTACGACTTCCCCGCCGAACACTGGCAACACCTACGCACCACGAACCCGATCGAGTCCACGTTCGCGACCGTCCGCCACCGCACCCGGGTCACCCGCGGGCCCGGGTCACGCGCGGCCGGACTGGCGATGGCGTTCAAACTCATCGAGGCCGCCCAGAACCGATGGCGCGCCGTGAACGGACCGCACCTGGTCGCCCTCGTCCGAGCCGGAGCCCGATTCGACGCCGGCCGCCTCGTCGAACGACCCGATGCCCACACCCACACCGAAGCCGCCTAAAAGATCTTCATCCACAGGTCTTGACGATTGCTCCCTGAGAGCGCCCGGGGCAAGTCCAGAAGACGCCCCGAAAACGATCTTGGGCTCTCTCGGGAGGAACAAAACCCCTCTCGGGAGTTACTGGGCCACCTGTCAGGCCGACAGCACCGAGGACACGCGACCTCAACGATAACGCGACACCCCCCACATCCGCCGGATCGCGCATCGAGCGGATGCGGGGACTCCTGCACGCACCACAACACCGTGCAAGCAGATACTAAATCCATCCTGCGGCACCTTTGAAACCGCACAACCAGTCACATCAATACCGTGCCCGGCACCACCCCCGCCCTAGCGCAAAAGAGCACTCATCCGTAGCTCTGACAACGCCCAGCCCTCCGGTACCACAAGCGGCAGAAGAGGCGGCAGGGGAGGTACTCAGCAACACCTGCAGAGCGCCGCACCCTGCAGCACCGGAAACGCAACCACGCACCACCGATAATCGAGACCGCTGGCGCGCCCCACTCGGCCCCGGCCCGTCACGCAGAGTGAGACTCCAGGGGATGTCCCGAAACGACCCCCAAGCCGAGTCAAGCCGAGACAGCCGTGCCACCCCTACTGTTTACCCAGGTCAATACCCATTTTCCCCTGGCACGGCTTGAGGGGGTGGCACGGCTCAAGCCGTGCCACCCGTCGGCGTGGGCTCGCTGGGTGTGCAGAGCGTCCGCGGTGACCAGTACATCGTCGAGGTCGAGGGGGTCGAGCAGCGCGGTGAACGCGGTGATCTCGCTGCCCTTCTCTGCGACCTGAACCTGGCCGAGCACGCCACCGCTGGTCTGGTCGAGCACCGACACCAGATGCGGGAGCCAGACCCTGCCGTCGGCGGCACGGACGCGGGCGCCGCGCAGGGTCTTGCCGTCCAAGGCCAGCACGCGGCGCTGTTCTCGCCGGGGTGTGCCCTCCGGGGCCGGCTGGGCGCTGAGCTGGGGCAACACCCAGGACTGCAACGCCGCCTCCAGCGCCGAGGCGTCGACCCGTTGCAGGACCCGGCGGATGGTCGACTCGTGCGGAGCGACCGCGCCCACCCCGAGCACGTCCAGCACGGCGCGGCCGACGTCATGGGCGTACTCGGCGATCGCGGTGAACGACCGGGCCCCCGCCAACACCGCGCACGCCCCCAGTAGCAACACCGCGAGGACACCGTGGCGGACACCGCGTGGTTTCCGCGGGTCCGGCACTCGCGACAGGGCCTCCACCAGCGACAACCCCGCCGCCTCACCGACCGGCGCGGCTCTCCCCGCGTCAGGACCGACCTCCAGGCCTTCCAGAGCAGCAACGATCGGAGACACTGACACTGCGGACACAGGCTTCCTGACGTGAGCAAGGATTCGACACCCTCATGATCACGCCAAGCCTGTGTCCGCACCCACCCCCACCCCCCACATCACCGCAGCTCAGGACCCACCCATCACGACTTTGCCGGGGCCCTGGTTCCGGGAACAAGCGGAATCGGCTCATGGAGCGCATCACCCATACCGACATCGACATACCAGCGTTGATCTTCGCACAGAACCGTCAGCGCCATATGGCTTGCATCGGCGACTGACGGCATTCTCCCATACGGTTGAATACCGCCGCGATGGCGGGTTGCGGGAAAGCCGAGTGCGTTCAGCAGTTCAAAGAACGCTCCATTAAGATGATGGCAGCATCCTCCGCGGCCTCTAATTATATCTTTAGCAGCCTGCAGCGGATCAATTGATCTGCTTTCTTCGATGTAAATGCTAAGATTTTCGTGGGCGACGCGCTCCACATGCGCAGTATGGAGCAGTTTCAACGCCTGGGTCGACGTTCCTGGATGGTTGCGGATGCCTAGGCGATTCAGGTAGCGACGTACATCCTGATCTTCCACAATTTGATCCAATCAGGGGAAACGGCGGGTAGGCGGATCCTGATCTACTGAATTCTGCACATTTCCAACGCTGCGCATAGATTTTCAGAACTGAGCGCGTCAAGTACTACATCACACGATCCGTTACCAGGTCAGTCTGAGGCGCTGTCCACGCAAGGTCGTAGCACCGGAGTCGGTGCGCTGCCCACGCGAGTATGAACGCGCTTGACCTTCAAATTGCTGGCTGTCGACCATAATCTTGAAACGAACCTCAGTGAAGCCGAGGGAGCCTCCTGTCCTCCTGTTGGCGCTACACTCCACGAATGCGCCGACTACTTCGTCATCTGCCTTAAGAAGCCATGTTCCCATACCAATACTGTCGCTTTGTTGAAGGTTTCCTCCGTCCGGATTCGATTGCAGCATCGTTCCATCGGCGTGGAACATCATGACGTGATGGACAAACGGTGCTGCAACAGCCTCCACGAGCCACACCCCGATAATGGCGCAGTCCGTCGATGTCACTGAATTTTGGACTCTATGAGCATGGCGAGGCGTTGCACACCCTGATCGATGAACTGATCCTGGACAGCTGCAATACTCAACCGGAGTGTATTGCGCCCGTCTCGGGGGTCTGCGTGGAACGCGCTTCCCGGTAGAACAGCGACACCGGAGTCGATTGCTTCGCGGACCACGCTATCCGCATCGAGGCTAGGGGGACCCTCTAGCCATACGAACAGTCCCCCGTCTGGAATTCGCCAACGGACCACTGGCGTAAGATGCGCTGTGAGGCTGTCGCCGATCGTTTGCATTCGCCGTTCATATGTTGAACGAATAGTTTGAAGATGCTCTTTGTAGTCAAGAGACTTAATTGCCTCAGCGACTGTAGCCTGGCAGAGTGAAGATGTCTGCATATCGATCCCGCGTTTGATGCGCAGGACCGTTTCCAGAATTCTATCTGGAAGAACGCTGATACCGATGCGCAGCGCTGGCGCAAGGGTTTTCGAGAGAGATGTGATGTATGCGACGTTGTCTGGGGCGTACGAGCAAAGAGCCGGCTCGGGTGTGCCAGAATATCGGAGCTCGCAGTATACGTCGTCCTCGATTGCTAACGCGTCGTGACGTAGTAGGACTGCGGCGAGAGCCTTTCGCCGAGCGGCTGATGCTGTTGCTCCGGTCGGATTTTGAAAGGTGGGTAGCAGATACACTAGCGCGTCGGGAAATCGGCTCAGCATCGTGTCAAGACTGTCTGGGTCGATGCCCTGATCATCCGTAGTGACCTGGACGATTTCCGCTCCATAACTGCGGAAGACAGATAAAGCCGGCCCATATGTAGGGGTCTCGACGAGAACGACGTCGCCTGGGTCGAGGACCGATCCGGCGATATTGTTGAGAGCTCCAGAACCGCCTGTTGCGATGTGTACCCGGTCTGTGCATCGTGTAATCCCACGAGCCGCGAGTAGCTCACTACAGACTTCGATTAGTGGGGTGAAGCCTCTTACCTCACCGTACTGCAGGATGGTCGACCCATACCGAGCTAGTGCGTTTTTCACTGCCGATTCGAGTAAATCAGTCGGCAACAGATCGTGACTTGGGGCCCCCGCTGCGAAAGAAATCAGATCATTGCTACAGATCACTCGCTCGAAGATCTCGGCAATTCTGTCGGTCCCAAGTTCACCTAGTTTCCGCTGAGCGGTCTCGGATGCCACACGAACCTCATCTCCCGTTCCGACCGATCTGGCGGCGCGACTCGAGTATTGTTAAACCGAGTGTACCCCGACACTGGCCATCGAGTTCTTCTACTCGGGCAAGTTGAGCTGATAGTTGGCGGTTATCCGTCACGCTGGTTGGCGGCCTCCTGCCAACTCCGTCAGGAGGCTTGCTTCGTCATGTCGGTGGTGCTTTCCTCGACAGAATCTCGTTCGCTGCTAGGTAGCCTTCCTCTGGCGATCTCTCGAATGTCACGGCTTGCGACATGCGTGGTGACAGAAGAGGGGTAACGTCCAATCTAAGTCGCACTAGAATGTTTAGGGAGAAGTAGAACCGGTGAAGGACGCGAGAGTTTCCGTCGTGGGCGCAACTGATGATCGAGTTATCCGTGGACCGCAAGCGCAAGCATTACTCCCGTGCATTACTTCCGCCACATCAGGCTCTGCAAGACTGTCGGCCGGAATCGTAGTAATGCCCCCGCGAGCATCGTCGAGGGTTCATGTTCACGAACATTCCGACATTATCGTCATCGCTGTGGCTGGTCATGCCCTAACCCTAACTGGACCGGACCTCACGCCGCATATACATGCGGCTGGAGAGTTCATCTTCGTTCCGGCCGGCGTACTGCATATGGCAGTGAATCTCAGCTCCTCTTCGCCACTGACGGCGGTCGAGGTTCGGACGGATCCAGAGTTCAATGACGACGTCGTGCTCTGCCCTGACCGAGAGATCGAAGCAAAGCTTCGCGCGGAAGAGCTCCGCAAAGAGTTCGAGACGGAGCAACGAAAGCGAGCGGACAGCGATTCAGGTTTCATCGCACCGTGGATGATAAGAGCTCATGAATGCGTTCGGGCCGACCGGGTTCTGAAGCACTCTGACTAACCTGCGAACCAAGAAGAACGAGGAACGCTAAACGTGACCTTTGCGTGACCGTTCGAGTTTATTGGTCTTGAGGACCTGTATGGCTTGTCTCAGCCGCTGCGGTAGGTGTACGGGGGTTTCCCCTACCTGCCCAGGGGGGAAGGCTGGATTGTCTTTTTGGTGCGACGAGGTGTTGAATTCAATTCATGACGATTGAGGATGCCTCGGGCCGTGCGAGCACTGGACGAGCACCGCTGTTCGACGGCCGACGCCGCCGCAGGGAAGTTCTCCTCGTCGGAGTGTTCGTCATTCTCCCGACGCTCGCGCTGTTTACCGCTGTCCCGCTGGCCTGGGGCTGGGGTCTCGGCTGGGTCGACGTCGTGCTGTTCGTCGTCTTCTACGGGATCAGCGGCCTGGGTGTGACGGTCGGTTTCCACCGCTACTTCACCCACGGCTCGTTCAAGGCCAAGCGCCCGCTGCGGATCGCGCTAGCCATCGCGGGCAGTCTGTCGTTGCAAGGTGGGGTGCTGGAATGGGTCGGGACCCACCGCCGCCACCACGCCTTCTCCGACAAGGAGGGCGACCCGCACTCGCCGTGGCTCTACGGCACCGGCGCGAAGGCGCTGGTCAAGGGCTTCTGGCACTCCCACCTGGGCTGGAACTTCAAGCGCGACCTGACCAATCACCAGCGGTTCGCCCCTGACTTGATCGCGGACAGCACCATGAGGCTTATTCAGGCTCCGTCAGGTAAGTGCGTAGAAGATGAGTCCGATGACTGCCGAGATCGTCGTTTTAAATGTGGCGTAGGGTCGACGGTAGTCTGTGTGGAGAACTTTCCACGACTTGATATGGGCGATGACTCGCTCGATGGTGGCGCGTGTGCGGTTGAGGCTCTTGTTGAATGTTTTCTGCCAGTCGAGAAGTTCCCGGAGGCTTATTCATAAGCCGCAAAGAAGTAGAGGCCTACGATTGCCGCAACTGTGCTTTCGTATTTGCTGATGGGGTAGCGGTATCGGCCACCTTCTTCGCTGAGCATGCGCCATGTTTTGAGGTGCGCGATGGCGTGTTCGACGGCTGCGCGGATTCTGCCGAGGGCGGTGTTGAACTCGACTTGGCTGGGGTCGAGGTCGATACCGGGGGATCGCTTGTGCGGGACCGTGTTGATGCCCTCGACGCCGATGTAGCCGAGGTCGGCGACGGACGGGAGATCGCGCAGACGCTCCGCCAGCCCGGATGCGGCGTAGGCATGTGCGTCGTGGCGGGCGCCGTGAATCGGGACTTCGCCGACCGCGACGAGGACTCCGTCGAGGGTGGCGGCGATCTGCAGGTTCATGCCCGAGTAGCCGGCCTTGACCGAGAACAGGTCGGACACTGCGTTCCAGTCCCACGTCGGGCACACGGTGCCATCGACCAGCACTGTTCCGCCTCCGAGGACCTCCCGCGGGTCGGGCACGACGTCGGCGAGGACCTCGCCGATCACCGGGCGCAGCAGGTCCCAGCGGCGACTGACCGTGGACTGGCTGACCCCGAAGATCGCGCCCGCGAAGTCCTGGGTCACGTTCTTGCGCATCAGCGTCACCACCATGGCCACTGACCGGAACAAGCCCAACGCAACAGGCCTACCTGCAGAAACGAACTTGCCGCCGCATCGGGCGTGTACTCTCACCACCAGATCGGTGAGTTGTCTATCGTCCAACCCTGTCATAGCTTTGAATCGCAACAGCTCTTCGCCGATCCTCGTTCGATGCCTGGGAACACCGAACAAACCGGCAAGGGCTGTTGCACTTCAAGCGCGACACACCGCCGTGCCGGTATCGAGACAAAATCGCCGGTGACGGCTTCCGCAGATCAACAGAATTACTCCCTTGTGAATAAGCCCCCCGGCCGGGTTGTTTTTTGAACGGGGTGAGCATGCCGCGCCCGATGTAGCCTTTATCGCCGATCGGTGGGTATGTGGCGAGGTGGTCGAGGGCGCCGGATTGGTCGAGGCAATGTAGGTCGTGTCGGGAGCCTGGGGTCGGGTCGGAGATCCACGACAGCTGCCCTTCCAGGGTGGCTGCGACCTGGACGACGACGCCGGTGGTGCGATGCTTGCCCGACCACAGACCTGGTACGGCGGTCCATGACCAGCAGGGCAGCAGGGTTCCGTCGATGATGTACTGCCGATCGGCACGAAGCTCCTCCGCAGTCGGAACTACACTCCGCAGCGCCTGCGCCAGCAACGGTGTCACCCCCGCGATCGCTCGACTGACCGTCGACTGCGACACCCCGTAGGTTTCCGCCAACTCCCACTGCACACGATTCCCGCGCAGATACGCCAACGTGATCACCACCGACCAGAACAATCCCAGAATCGGCGGCCAAGGCCGTCGCAGGCCAGTCGCGTTCCGCTGATCCTGCTCATGCACCAGAGCGGCAAGATCCTGAATCTCATCACGCCGAAAGCCAGTGGTATAGTACATACTGCGACAACCCGTTCATCTTGGATTGATTCGGCAAATTAATCTTCGCGATGGACGGGCTGTCGCCCAACCCGACACGCCGGGCTAGATCGTTATTTCACGGGCCCTGAATAAGCCTCCATGATGCGAATTCAGGGTGCTTTTCCGCTGATCGTCGTCGTCAGCCTGCTCGGCCCGGCCCTCATAGGCGGCCTGGTCACCATGTCCTGGTGGGGCGCGTTCACCGCGTTCTTCTGGGCCGGCCTGGTCCGCGTCGCGGTGCTGCACCACGTCACCTGGTCGATCAACTCGATCTGCCACATCTGGGGCGAGCGCCCCTTCGCCTCCCGTGACAAGTCCGCCAACGTCTGGTGGCTGGCGGTCCTGTCCTTCGGCGAGTCCTGGCACAACCTGCACCACGCCGACCCGACCTGCGCCCGGCACGGTGTGAAGAAGGGCCAGATTGACATCTCGGCCGTCGTCATCCGGGGCTTCGAGAAGCTCGGCTGGGCGACCGCGGTCCGCTGGCCCACCACCCGCCGCCTGGAAAAGCTAGCGGTGAAGAGCGAGCCTGCCGCGGCCTGACCCGCCTGTGCCAGAAGGACTGGCGCCCCGGTGTTCCCACGAGCACCGAGGCGCCGTCTTGTCCCGGGGCCAGTCAGCGCCCGGCCCGCCTCGGCGGGTCGGGCGGGCTCGCGTGGAAGGTCGACCGCGCCGCGCTGGCTCCTACCGGTCGCGGTTTCCGGGTCGCGACCTCGGCGGTGTACCGCTACCTGCGCGAGGCGATCGGGCTGGTGTTGTGGGCGTGGGGCTGCGCCGTGGCCGGCACACCTACCAGGACTTGATCGCGCATCGGTCGTTGCTGGCCTCGGGGTTGGGGGAGCCGTCGACGTCGGTGGTGTTCAAGCCGCCGAAGAAGGGCCACGGCGCCCAGTACGGGCGGATGGCGCTCATTCACACCGACCCGACCGCGCAGACCCGGTACTTCACCACGCCGCGCGTCGATGGCGGTGTCATCCGCGGTGTGGCCCGTTCCACGGACGGTTGCGGGGACGTGGATGTGACGATGTGGCGGTCGTCGGGAACGGTCCCGACGATGATCGTCGGCTCGCCGGGGGGCGGGAAGTCCGGTGCGACGAACGTGCTGACCGCCGCCGCTCTGTCGACTGGTGTGTTGAACCTGCTGTATGCCGATCCGAAAGGTAATTCCTCGACGGCGTTGGCGGAGCGTGCGCGGGTCGCGGAGGCTTATTCAGGGCCCGTGAAATAACGATCTAGCCCGGCGTGTCGGGGGGCTTATTCACAAGGGAGTAATTCTGTTGATCTGCGGAAGCCGTCACCGGCGATTTTGTCTCGATACCGGCACGGCGGTGTGTCGCGCTTGAAGTGCAACAGCCCTTGCCGGTTTGTTCGGTGTTCCCAGGCATCGAACGAGGATCGGCGAAGAGCTGTTGCGATTCAAAGCTATGACAGGGTTGGACGATAGACAACTCACCGATCTGGTGGTGAGAGTACACGCCCGATGCGGCGGCAAGTTCGTTTCTGCAGGTAGGCCTGTTGCGTTGGGCTTGTTCCGGTCAGTGGCCATGGTGGTGACGCTGATGCGCAAGAACGTGACCCAGGACTTCGCGGGCGCGATCTTCGGGGTCAGCCAGTCCACGGTCAGTCGCCGCTGGGACCTGCTGCGCCCGGTGATCGGCGAGGTCCTCGCCGACGTCGTGCCCGACCCGCGGGAGGTCCTCGGAGGCGGAACAGTGCTGGTCGATGGCACCGTGTGCCCGACGTGGGACTGGAACGCAGTGTCCGACCTGTTCTCGGTCAAGGCCGGCTACTCGGGCATGAACCTGCAGATCGCCGCCACCCTCGACGGAGTCCTCGTCGCGGTCGGCGAAGTCCCGATTCACGGCGCCCGCCACGACGCACATGCCTACGCCGCATCCGGGCTGGCGGAGCGTCTGCGCGATCTCCCGTCCGTCGCCGACCTCGGCTACATCGGCGTCGAGGGCATCAACACGGTCCCGCACAAGCGATCCCCCGGTATCGACCTCGACCCCAGCCAAGTCGAGTTCAACACCGCCCTCGGCAGAATCCGCGCAGCCGTCGAACACGCCATCGCGCACCTCAAAACATGGCGCATGCTCAGCGAAGAAGGTGGCCGATACCGCTACCCCATCAGCAAATACGAAAGCACAGTTGCGGCAATCGTAGGCCTCTACTTCTTTGCGGCTTATGAATAAGCCTCCGGGTTGGGCGACAGCCCGTCCATCGCGAAGATTAATTTGCCGAATCAATCCAAGATGAACGGGTTGTCGCAGTATGTACTATACCACTGGCTTTCGGCGTGATGAGATTCAGGATCTTGCCGCTCTGGTGCATGAGCAGGATCAGCGGAACGCGACTGGCCTGCGACGGCCTTGGCCGCCGATTCTGGGATTGTTCTGGTCGGTGGTGATCACGTTGGCGTATCTGCGCGGGAATCGTGTGCAGTGGGAGTTGGCGGAAACCTACGGGGTGTCGCAGTCGACGGTCAGTCGAGCGATCGCGGGGGTGACACCGTTGCTGGCACAGGCACTGCGGAGTGTCGTTCCGACTGCGGAGGAGCTTCGTGCCGATCGGCAGTACATCATCGACGGAACCCTACTGCCCTGCTGGTCATGGACCGCCATACCAGGTCTGTGGTCGGGCAAGCATCGCACCACCGGCGTCGTCGTCCAGGTCGCAGCCACCCTGGAAGGGCAGCTGTCGTGGATCTCCGACCCGACCCCAGGCTCCCGACACGACCTACATTGCCTCGACCAATCCGGCGCCCGCGACCACCTCGCCACATACCCACCGATCGGCGATAAAGGCTACATCGGGCGCGGCATGCTCACCCCGTTCAAAAACAACCCGGCCGGGAACTTCTCGACTGGCAGAAAACATTCAACAAGAGCCTCAACCGCACACGCGCCACCATCGAGCGAGTCATCGCCCATATCAAAACGTGGAAAGTTCTCCACACAGACTACCGCCGACCCTACGCCACATTTAAAACGACGATCTCGGCAGTCATCGGACTCATCTTCTACGCACTTACCTGACGGAGCCTGAATAAGCCTCTGGGGTCTGCGTCACTGCCAACGGGATGCGCGTGGCCCCTACTGGGTTAGGATACCTGCTGGCATCGGCTGCGGTCTTGTTCCCGGGGCCGTAGTTCGTGAGCCAGTCCCGCAACGTACCCCGCGCGATGCCCAGCTCCCCAGTGATACCGCAGACCGCGGTACTCAGGGTGGACTCTTACAGATCAACAGCCTGTCCACGGAACTCCTCGGATGGTGGCGCAACATCTCTGCTACGCCACCATCCGAGGAAAGCGATCAGCGTGAGATCACGATCGAACAGCCGCCGCTGCACGAGCGGGTAGTGCAATGCATCATTCCCGTGATGCAACCCGGAGTGCACAGCGACTTACTCGTGACTCTCGAGGTGTTGTTCGAGCTTGCTGGCGCATCCATACGGACATCCAGATCGAAATCAGACATTGGGTCGTTCCTTTCATTTTTCGAGCAGCTCGCCGGCGGCATGCTCGCCAAGCAAGACTATGCCCGACGAAAGTCACATAGTCGTCACAGCTACGGGGTGCATCTATACAACGACAGACTGTCACTTTTGCAGCCTTTAAATCGGGCGCTAGACTTGTTACCTCGCAGAGCGTCGGGGGGCTGTAAGAACATCGGTGTAACTCCGATCAAGGAGTGTGGACCTGAGAGCGTGTTTGGAAATTCTAGTGGGTTGAGGGTGTCGTGTGTTTCTGCTGGCGGGTGGCGGGGTATCCACGGGCGATGCGGCGGGTGATGGTGTTGATCGCGGCCCAGCGGATCATGGCTTCGGATGTGGTGGGGTGGCGTTCGTAGTCTCGGGCCAGGCGTCGGTGTGCGGTGAGCCAGGCCAGGGTCCGTTCGACCACCCACCTTCGTGGGAGGACGGTGAATCCGCGCTGCTCGGGTGGCTTGCGGATGATCTCGATCGTTGTCTGCAGGATCGTGGCGGCCCAGTCGAGCAGTCGCCCGGCGAAGCCGGCGTCGGCGTAGACGAACCGCACCCTGGTGCGCAGGTAGAGGTTGAGCAGGATCGGCTTGGCGCCGTCGCGGTCCTGTACCGAGGCCGAGCACACCATCGTGGTCAGCAGCAGACCGAGGGTGTCGGTCACGATGAACCGTTTCCGCCCGCCTGTCTTCTTCCCGGCGTCGTAGCCGCGGGAGTCCTGGCCGACGGTGTCGGCGCCCTTGACCGACTGGGAATCGATGATCCCCGCACTCGGCTCCGGATCACGGCCCTCGGCGATACGTAACTGCCCCCGCACGACCGGGAGGATCTTCTCGGTGACCTTCTGCTGTTCCCACTGGTTGAAGTACCAGTAGACGGTCTGCCAGGGCGGGAAGTCCACCGGCAACGCCCGCCAGGCACACCCGGTCCGCACGACATACAAGATCGCGTCCAGCACGTCCCGACGAGCATGAGCAACAGGCCGCCCCCGCCGCGCGAGCGGCGGTAACAACGGCTCGATCACCACCCACTGGGCATCACTGGTGTCCGAGGGGTACCGGCGCGGTCGTTCCTGCATGCCGACCACGATGGAGCACCCCAGCCGTGTCGACCATCCCGACACACCCACCATTTCCAAACACGCTCTGAGCTGGGGCAACACCCAGGACTGCAACGCCGCCTCCAGCGCCGAGGCGTCGACCCGTTGCAGGACCCGGCGGATGGTCGACTCGTGCGGAGCGACCGCGCCCACCCCGAGCACGTCCAGCACGGCGCGGCCGACGTCATGGGCGTACTCGGCGATCGCGGTGAACGACCGGGCCCCCGCCAACACCGCGCACGCCCCCAGTAGCAACACCGCGAGGACACCGTGGCGGACACCGCGTGGTTTCCGCGGGTCCGGCACTCGCGACAGGGCCTCCACCAGCGACAACCCCGCCGCCTCACCGACCGGCGCGGCTCTCCCCGCGTCAGGACCGACCTCCAGGCCTTCCAGAGCAGCAACGATCGGAGACACTGACACTGCGGACACAGGCTTCCTGACGTGAGCAAGGATTCGACACCCTCATGATCACGCCAAGCCTGTGTCCGCACCCACCCCCACCCCCCACATCACCGCAGCTCAGGACCCACCCATCACGACTTTGCCGGGGCCCTGCCTGTTCCCCGGGGAACAGCAATAGTCAGGCAGTTGGGCAAGCAGGACCCATCGAACACACGAAACCCCTGGTCGGTTCTCTCACTACAAGGAACTGACCAGGGGTTTGACTGTGGGCGATACTGGGATCGAACCAGTGACCTCTTCGGTGTGAACGAAGCGCTCTCCCCCTGAGCTAATCGCCCTCAGCGGTGAAACCAACTCTACACAGCCCGTCCCCCCGCCGTTCACGGGGGTCGCCCGTGGATCAGCGCGGGCCCGTGACCAGCTCCGATCCGGGTACGGGCACCGGCGGGGGCGGCGGCTGGAGCAACGGCAGCAGCGGCGAGTGCAGCCACTCCCAGTGGATCCCCACCCAGCCTCCGACCGTCGCGAAGATCCCGAACAGCCACGCGCAGACCGCGACCGTGCCGAGGATCAAGGTCATCACCAGCAGCTGCACGACACGGTTCTGGCGGCCCATCCAGGCGACCCAGCCGTCGTAGCGGACGCGGACCCAGTGCAGGAGCCGCTGGGCCCAGCTGAACTCGGCGGCGAGCACGCCCAGGCCGAGGAAGATGATCGCCCAGCCGGGACCCGGCGCGGGCAGCGCGATGATCCCGATGATGACGATCGCGGTGCCGAGGACCCCCATGGTGATGCGGTAGGTCAGGTCCAGCACCGGGCTGCGGGCCACCCCCGCCCGGAACGCACGGTAGCGGACCTTCGCCCGCCGGTACTTCCTGCGGACGCCGGTGTACCGGCGCCCGGAGGTCGTGCTCCCGGCCGCCGTCACACCGATGCCGTCCTTCTCCGTCGTACTCAGGTCTCCACCTGCCCGGCCGCGACTACCTTGGTCGGCGCGGGAGGGGCCTCCCTTCCGCGCTCGAGCGAGACGGCGTATGTCCCGTAGCTCCCGCTGTCGGGCGATTCTACGGATACCGGTCCCGACTGCCCCGCTCGCACGTCGAACGTGCCGATCGCCCGCGGAGTTCCGTCCCCGTTCAGCCCCCACAGGACATAGGTCTGGTCGGCGGGCTCGTTCGGGTCGAGCCCCATCGGCATGACCTCCCGCTGTCCGTCCTTCATCACGACGGCCGCGACCATCGGTCCCCCCGGCTCGGGGGACAGGAAGGCGTGCGGGGTCCCGGGCTGCGCGATGGCGGAGAGTACGTCGCGCATCTCCTGGGCCTGCGCGAGGCTCGCGTCACGCTCGGCCTGCATCGACCGCATCTGCCCGACGACGACTCCCCCGCTGACGATCACCGCGAGTGCGACGGCCGCGGCGACCAGTACCCGACCGGGGCGGCGCAGCCACCCGTTCCGGGCGCGGCCGCGTCCGGGCCCCGCCGGCGGGCGTGTCGCGGCGACGGTGGGCCGCTCGGACCCCGACGGGCGCGCCCCGCCCTCGGGCGAGGCGCCGGAGGACGCGACGTCGTCGCGCAGCGCGTGGCGCGGGACCGCCCGGTCACCCGCCCGTCCGACCTGCGGGGTGTTCCGGGCCTGCTCCAGGATCGCGTCGCGCAGCGACGCGGGCGGTTCCACCTGCTGCACCGCGCCGCCGAGGACGGTGGTCGTCTCGGCCACGTCGGCGGCGAGCCGACGGCACTCGTCGCAGCCCTCGAGGTGCTGCAGCACCTCGATCTCCTCGTCGGGCTCGAGGGCGTGGAGCGCCCAGCCGACCGTCTGCTCGTTCATCGGACAGGGCCTCCCCTCGTTGTCGTTCACGACAGCCCTCCCGCCAGGTCCGCCCCGGCGTCCCCGACCACGGGGCCCAGCAGATTCCGGAGCTTGGCCACCCCGGTGAACATGCGGGACTTCACGGTGCCCAGCGGCACCCCTGTCATCGCGGCCACCTCGCGTTGCGTGTAGCCGCCGTAGTACGCCAGTGCCAGGACCTTCCGCTGGTCGGCGGGCAGCTGATCGAGCGCGTCACGCACGTGGCCCGCGACCAGCGCGACGATGGCTCCCTCGTCGGCGCCCGGCCCGGGCGGGGCGTTCCACTCCGAGCCGTCCTCCGACGCCGGGACGGTGCGACGCCGGATGGCGCTCTCCCGTCGGACGGCGTCGACGGACTTGTGGTGCACCAGGGTCAACAGCCAGGTGCCGAACCGGCCCTTGGCCGGGTCGAAGCGCGGCGGGTCGCACCAGAAGGCCAGGAAGACCTCCTGGACGACGTCCTCGGCGAGACCCTCGTCGTCGCAGATGCGGCGTGCGAGGGAGTAGGCCTGGCGCCCGAACCGGTCGTACAGCTCGCCCAGTGCGGTCGAGTCCCCGGACACGATCCGTTGCACGAGATGCGCGTCCCCGGCGTCGTCGCGACGTGACGGATCACGGCGCGCGGCAGGCCCGGCGGCCCGCCCGTGCTCGGGGCGGTCCGGCGGATCGGCGATGCCTGCCACCAGCGTTGTCCTCACGATTGCTGTGTTCGGTGTCCGCACCCGTTCCGGTTCGGACTCCGACGAGAGTAGTCGTTCTGCGCTGCGCGGCTCACACGCCAGGACGGCGCCGAGCCCCGTTCAGCCCTGTCGTCGCACGCGGTGAGTTACACCGTTGTGACTCGATCGGGGGTCATCCCACGGTGACCCACGTTCATGCGCATCGAACCCGTCACCCCGAGGCCTTCTCTCTCGTTCCCACACTGACGCCCCACGCAACGCCCCCACGAAAGAGGATCACCGATGCGCGACGAGTCCAAGACGATCCGGGCGACGGCCATGTTCGAGCTCATCGCTCCGGACGCGCCCGTCGTGCCCGTGAAGGTCGAACTGTCCTACACGAGCCGCGACCCCTACGCCGTCCAGGCCTCGTTCAAGACCGGCCACGACACCACGGTCGACTGGGTCTTCGCCCGCGATCTGCTCGGCGACGGCCTGGTCGACTCCGCCGGCACCGGCGACGTCCGAGTGCAGCCGATGAGCGACGACCCGACCCGGATCGAGCTCGAGCTCACCTCCCCCTCGGGCCACGCCCTGTTCACCACCTCTGCGGCGACGCTGTCGGAGTTCCTGCAGGCGACCTACGACGCCGTGCCCGCCGCCGCCGAGTACTCGTGGCTCGACTTCGACGCCGCCCTCGCGGACCTGCTGGACACCACCGCCCGGGACTGAACCGAGGCACCCCACCACCGGGCGGAGCACGTCTCCGCACGTGAGAGGACATCCGGTGGTGGAGAGAGGGGACGGTCGGACCCCCCTCGGGGCGGGTGCTAGTGTTCTCTCACCGCGCCGCGGACGGGCCTCACGGCCCGGGACGCGGTGCACGGTGCGGACGTAGCGCAGCTGGTAGCGCATCACCTTGCCAAGGTGAGGGTCGCGGGTTCGAATCCCGTCGTCCGCTCGGAGACTTCTCTTCCCACGCGCGATTAGCTCAGCGGGAGAGCACTACCTTGACACGGTAGGGGTCACTGGTTCAATCCCAGTATCGCGCACCATTTCCCGGATCCCCGGGGCCGCATTTCGGCCTCGGGGATCTTACTTTTCCCGGGCGTGACCGGATCTCCGACACGCCGTCTCCGACCCGCCCGCGAGGGGCCGGCAGCGCGCTCCCCCGGACGCCTCCGGCCGTCGTGGCACCGCCGACCTGGGCAGACGATCATCGGGTACCCCCTCGACAGCGGCCACGGACCGTGCGCTACTGTTCTCCCAACGCACCGGGAACTCGCGGAAACGCTTCGGGAACGGTGCGACATGCGGACGTAGCGCAGCTGGTAGCGCATCACCTTGCCAAGGTGAGGGTCGCGGGTTCGAATCCCGTCGTCCGCTCTGCCGGGCCGCGACAGCAGGCCGGTTTCCGGCGGCGTGGCTGAGTGGCTTAGGCAAGGGCCTGCAAAGCCCTGTACGCGGGTTCGATTCCCGCCGCCGCCTCGCGCGATTAGCTCAGCGGGAGAGCACTACCTTGACACGGTAGGGGTCACTGGTTCAATCCCAGTATCGCGCACCATTCCCGGATCCCCGGGGCCGGATCTCCGGCCCCGGGGATCTTGCTTTCCGAGCTCATCAACTTTGACGAAGATGCCGAATCGGGGCTAACGGGCATCCGCACTCCCGCGACGACGGAAGAGTTCCGACGTTCGGGGGTACACGATGACCAGTCCGCAGCAGCGCCACGGTGCACATCGGCGCCAGTCGGCCGGCTTCTCCCCTCCCCCACAGCTTGATCCGTCAGGCGGGCAGGCTCCGTGGTGGGTCATCCCGGCCCAGCGCACCGCCGAACCGGCTCCCACGCCCACCCCGCCCCCCGTCCGCCCTCCGAGGTGGACGCTAGCTCTGGCCGTCGGGGTGGTGGCGACAATGGCGATCATCGGCGCGGCAGTTGCCTCGGCTGGCCCGCGCGACAGCGCCCAGAGTGGCACAGCCGCGGCACCTGCGGCAGCCCCGGCGGTCGCCCCACCGACCTACAGCTACAGCCCTCCGACGACACCCGCACCGCCTCCGGAGCCTGCGCCGCAGAGCCTCACAGGGACGGGAGACGAGGTGGTGCGCCTCGACACTCCTCGTGACACGGCGATCGTCGCGTTCTCCTGCAAGGACTGCTCCAGCAACGTGATCGTCAAGTCGGATGAGGACACCCTCGTCAACGAGATCGGAAGCTACTCCGGAACAACGTTGTACGGCATTCGGGGATCGTCCTCGACCGCTCCCCTCACCCGGCTCCAGATCACCGCGGACGCCGCATGGACGCTGACGATCGGAGGCATCAACACCGCACGCGAGGTCGGCTCGTTCCCACTGACGGGATCCGCGGACGACGTCGTCATGGTCGACTCCCCACGCGACGTTGCTAGCCTCACTCACGATGGCAGCAGCAACTTCGTCGTCTACGCCATCAGCGGCTCCGACTCCGACCTCGTCGTGAACGAGATCGGCGCATACGAGGGGACAGTCATACTTCCCGCCGACGGTGGACGCCTACTACTCGTCATCACCGCCGACGGGAACTGGACAGTCGACTGAGGGTTCACCGCACCTGTTCCACCGGCCGCACCAGCACCTCGTTGACCGCCACGTGCCGCGGGCGGGTCACGATGTAGACGACGGCGTCGGCGATGTCGGCCGGCTGCAGCACCCCGCGCTCGCCCGTCGAGGTCACGTCCGGCGCGTACTGCGCACCCGAGGTCGTCATCTCCGAGGTGACGAGGCCGGGCTCCACGAGGCCCACCCGCACGTGGCGTTCGGCGTACTCCTGGCGCAGCGCCTCGCAGAACGCGCCGACCCCGTGCTTGGTGGCCGCGTAGACGTTGCTGTGCGGGGAGGGGACCCGCCGTCCGGCCGCCGAGCTGATCGTCACCACGTCGGCGACGCCGCGCGGGCCACCGGCTGCCGTCGCCAGGTGCGGCAGGGCCGCGTGCGTCGCCGACAGCACGCCCATGAGGTTGACGTCGATCATCCTGCGCCAGTCCGCGACGTCGGCCTCGGCCGCCGGGCCCCAGGCCCCGACGCCGGCGTTGTTGACCAGCACGTCCAGCCCGCCGTGCTGCTCGACCACGGCCGCCACGGCGGCGTGCAACACGTCGTTATCGGTGACGTCCACCGGGTGCACCGACGACCCCGGCAGCGAGTCCGCCAGCTCCTCGAGCCGGTCCCGGCGCCGGGCCAGCAGCGCCACCGTCGCACCCTCGGCCGACAGCGCCCGTGCGGTCGCCTCACCGATGCCGCTCGACGCTCCCGTCACGATCACCGTCGTCCCGTCCAACCGTCCGCTCATGACGGCGGTGTACCCGCACCCCGGCGCAGTAATGATCATCGCCGGGGTGCGGCGCGGAGACCGGGATCCGGTGGGCTATCGTGGTCGGGCACGCACCGGGGACGGTGCGCATGCGGACGTAGCGCAGCTGGTAGCGCATCACCTTGCCAAGGTGAGGGTCGCGGGTTCGAATCCCGTCGTCCGCTCCACCTCACCCGGGGCGCCACCCGTTCCGGTGCCGCGCGAACCCACCTTCGGAGTCGATCACCTGTCCGGTGATCCAGGCCGCCTCGTCGGTGCACAACCAGGCGATCAGCCGGGCCGGGTCGTCCGGCTCACCGAACCGGCCGAACGGGAACATCGGGGCCATCTCGCGGAACGCGTCCGCGCCGAGGTAGCCGGTGTCGACCGGCCCCGGGTTCACCGTGTTGAGCCGCAGCCGCCGGTCCGCGAGCTGGTCGGCCAGGGTCGGGGTGATCCCCGCGACGGCCGCCTTCGCCGCGGCGTAGGCCACCTCACCGGGCATCGGCCCGCGTGCCTGCCCCGAGGTGAGCAGGACGGCCGCACCCCCGGGACGGTGTCGTCGTGCGCATTCGCCCACGCCTGGACCAGCAGGATCGAGGCACGCGCGTCGACCGCCCAGTGCCGGTCCAGCTCCACGGACAGCTCCCCCAGCGGGCCGTCGGACCCCGACAGCGCCTGGTTGGCGACGAGCAGGTCCACCGGCCCGGCGAGCTCACGGGCGGTGTCGAGCAGCCACTGCGGCGCGGACGGGTCGGCGAGGTCGGCGTGCACCCCGGCGACGGGCGCCGTCGCGTGCGTCCGCACCTCGGCCAGCGCGTCGTCGACGTCGTCGGCGCCCCACGGCTGCGCCGCGTCGTGCGGGGCGAAGTGGTGCACGACCACGGCCGCGCCGTACGCGGCGAGCCGGCAGGCGGTCGCGTGCCCGATCCCTCCGCGACGGCCACCGCCGGTCACGAGCGCGGTCCGGCCGCGCAACGGCATCGGGTCCGGCGCAGGGTGCTCACACCCCGACCCTGCCCGACCACGACCCGGCCGCGCGAGGGAGAAAGCGGGCGGACCGGGCTCAGTGGCGGCCCGGACCCGCTGCGCCGTGGCTGAGGTGTGCGTGCTCGCTCTGCAGGCTGAACAGCGCGAGCGTCTCGGCGGGCCGGTCGTCGGCACTGCCGATCCAGTGCGGTGTGCCGGTGTCGAACTCGACGACCTCGCCGGGATCGAGGAGGTGCTCGGTGTCGTCGAGGACCAGCTGCACCCGGCCGTCGAGGACGTAGAACCACTCGTAGCCCTCGTGGGTCTGCAGGGCGGTCGTCGCGGACGCGGCCGCCGGAGGGTAGATCACTTTGAAGGCCTGGACCCCACCACCGCGCCTGGTCAGCGGGACGAACACCAGCCCGCGGTGGCGCACCGGGCGCAGGTGGATGCGGGGGTCGCCGGTCGGTGGTGCCTGCACCAGGTCGTCGAGCGGGACCCCGTGGGCCCGGGCCAGGGGCAGCAGCTGCTCCAGCGTCGGCCGCAGCTTCCCGGTCTCCAGCCGGGACAGCGTGCTCGCGGTCAGGGAGGTCTCCGCGGCGAGCTGGTCGAGGGTGGCGCCGCGGCGACGGCGCAGGTCCCGCAGCCGCGGGCCCACCCCGGCGAGCACGTCACGTCCGGTGTCGTCCACACCGCCAGGTTGCCGATCGGCAAGGTTCCTTGCAAGACGGAGCGGCGGGCCCGGCCTCTCGGAGAGGCAGGCATCAGCCCCGGGCCGTCTCCGGGGTGATCGCGCAACGCAGCCGTGCGGGCAGTGCCTGCGGGTCGGGCGCGCCGTCCTGGAGCCAGCGGGTCACCGCGCGGACGTCGTCGGTGCTGCGGACCGGGCCGACCGCGACCACCGGCGACTCGGGACGGGTGCGGGTCGCGTCGCAGGCCTGCACCAGCAGCATCAGCCCGGGCCGGCGGACCGCACAGACGCCCGGCCCGAGCCGGCACACGGTGGTCACGAGCACCCCGTGGGCGCTGTCCTGCACCACCGCGCGCAGACCCTCCACCAGCACCTCGTCGATGCCGGGCAGGGCTGCGACGGTGCCGTGCGCGTCCTCGTCGAATCCCGACGGCGCGTGGGCACAGGCCCCGCACCGGACCACCGTGAACCCGTCCACCGGCACCCCTTCCTGCAAACAGTAATCATTCTCGATTACTATGACGGTAACACCCGCGACGCAGGAGGAACACCGTGAAGCCCGGCATCCACCCCCCGTACGGCCCGGTCGTCTACCGCGACACGTCCACCGGCGACGAGTTCCTGACCCGGTCGACCGAGACCTCGCGCGAGACCGTCGAGTGGTCGGACGGGAACACCTATCCCCTGATCAAGGTGGACACGACCTCGGCGTCGCACCCGTTCTGGACGGGCAACGCGCGGGTGCTCGACGCCGCGGGCCAGGTCGAGAAGTTCCGCCGCCGCTTCGGGGAGCGCACGCGCGGCTGACCCCGCGTAGCGTCGGCGGCATGCGCCGCCGTCGCGAACGGGTCCAGGTCGTCACCGACCTGACCGAGCCGCTGGCGGTCGAGCACGGTCGTCGCATCCGGATCCGGCTCGTCGCGATGGCGGTGTGGATCGCGGGCTGGATCGTCGCCGGCGCCCTGTGGCGCGACGGGTGACTGGCCACCGCGATCCTGCTGGCCAGCGGCCCGGGAGTGTGGGTGCTGTGGTGGCTGCTCGTCCCGTCCCGGGAGCACGGACGGCGCGAACCGGTCGGCCGCCGGCCCCCGCGGGCACTGCCCGCGCCGCGGGACCCGCGGGAGTGATCGGGTGGGCGGCCGCGGAGTTCCGCGACCACCCACCCCGGCATCCGGCGTCGTGGGCCGGAAGGTCATCCCGTTCTGCTGATCTCCACCATGTCCTCGCGCGGCACGACCTTCGTCCGCTCGCGGCCGCGCGCCTCGCCGAGGCTGCGCTCGTGCTTGTCGAGCGCGAGCCAGCCGCTCCAGGTCGTGTACGCCACGCCCCGGCGCTCCAGCAGCGCCTCGACCTCCGCCGGATCGCGGCGGGGCGCCCGGGGCAGCTGCGGGGCGTCGGCCAGCAGGCTCGCGACGGTCTCCGACGCGCAGCCTTGGTGTGCCCGATCAGCCCGACCGGTCCGCGCTTGATCCAGCCGACGGCGTAGACGCCGGGCAGCTCCTGGCCGTCGATGTCGTGCACCCGCCCCTTGCGGTGCGGCAGCACGCCGTGCTCGTGGTCGAACGGCAGATCGGCCAGGTGCGAGCCGGTGTAGCCGATCGCCCGGTAGACCGCACCGACCCGGGAAGTCGGTGAACCGGCCGGTGTCGCGGACGTCGCCGTGGCCGGTGTACTCGGTGCGCTCGATCCGGATGCCCTCGACGCGGTCGGTGCCGAGGATCCGCTCGGGCGCGAGAGAGGAAGTGCAGGTGCACCCGGCGCGGATCGCCGCGCCGGTCGCGCAGCGCCCACCCCTGCAGGGTCCGCACCACCATCTCGACGTGCTTGGCCGAGCGGACCTCGGCGGCGGCGACGTCGTCGAACTCGACGTCGGCCGGGTCGACGATCACCTCGACGCCCGGGACGTGGTCGAGCTCGCGCAGCTCCATCGGGCTGAACCGGGCGTGGGCGATCCCGCGACGGGCGAACACGTGCACGTCGGTGGCCGGGTTGCGGGAGAGGCCGGCGTGGACCGAGTCCGGGATCTCGGTGCTCGCCAGGTCCTCGGCGGTGCTCGCCAGGATCCGGGCGACGTCCAGGGCCACGTTCCCGGCACCGATCACCGCGACCGACGACGCGTCGAGCGTCCAGTCCCGGGGCACGTCGGGGTGGCCGTCGTACCATTGCACGAAGCTGGCGGCACCGTGGCTGCCCGGCAGGTCGATCCCGGGGACGTCGAGGTCCCGGTCCGCTCGCAGCCGGTGGCCGCGACGACCGCGTCGTAGTGCTCGCGCAGGTCGGACAGGGTGATGTCGGTCCCGACGTGGACGTTGCCGAACAACCGCACACCGGGGCGGTCCAGCACGCGGTGCAGGGCGTGCACGATCTGCTTGATCCGCGGGTGGTCCGGGGCGACGCCGTAGCGGACCAGCCCGAACGGTGCGGGCAGCTTCTCGAACAGGTCCACGGTGACGTCGGCGTCGGACTTCAGCAGGGTGTCGGCGGTGTAGACGGCGGCCGGACCGGCACCGATCACGGCGACGCGCAGCGCAGTCATCGTTCTCCTCGGGTGTCGACGGACCCCGAGGCTATAGCAAGGTAAGCCTTGCCTAACTATGATGCAGGCAACACCGTGCGCGGCAACTGGTCCGGGAAGTGCCCGCCGATCCGTTCGGAATGGCGTCGCCACTCCCGCGGGTAGCCCAGCGACACCTCGACGAACGGCACGCCGTTCGACGGTGACCGTGCGCGGGATGTGCAGGTGACCGTGCACGACCGCCCGGGCCCGGTAGCGGCGGGCCAGTCCGCCGTCGCCGTCGTCCCGCACCAGAGCGCGAACTCCGGGTACCACAGGACGTCGCAGGGCTCGCGGACCAGCGGCCAGTGGTTCACCAGGACGGTCGGCAGGTCCGGGGCGAGCGCGTCGAGGCGGGCGGCGGTGGCGGCCACCCGGGCGCGGACCACTCCGCCCGCGTCGCGTACGGGTCCGGGTGGAGCAGGTACTCGTCGGTGCAGACGACACCGGCGGCGTGGGCCGCGGCCAGCCCCTCCTCCGGGGTCGAGGTGCCGGCGGGCAGGAACGAGTAGTCGTAGGGCACGAACAGCGACGCGACGACGACCGGCCCCCGCCCGGCCCGTCCCACACCGGCCACGCGTCCTCCGGGGTCAGCACCCCGATCTCCCGGCAGCGGCGGACCAGCTCGTCGTAGCGGGCGACACCGGAGAGCCGCTCGACCGAGTCGGCCCGGACGTTCTTGGCGCGGGTCCAGAGCTCGTGGTTGCCCGGTGTCCACAGCACCGGGCGAAGCGGTCGCGCAGCGCGGCGAGCGTCGCGACGACGATCTCGATCCGTTCGTCGACGTCACCTGCCGACGATCAGCCAGTCGCCGGGGGGTGCGACGGGCGCAGCCCCGCGGCGATGTCGCCGTCCTCCGCGTACCGCACATGCAGGTCACTGACCGCGAGCAGGCGCGGCTCCCCGACGGCGGTCACCCGTCATTGGTACCGGTGACCCCGGGGCCACCCCCCGCCGGGGCGAGCGAAACGCGCCTACCCGCGGTAACTTACCCCTGGTAGCTTGGATTCGAGCTCGACGACGAGGCGGGGAGGCCGGCATTGGCGGCATCGCGAGGCGTACGACGGGGATCCGGTGGGTGCTGCGGCACGGGGCGATGCGCCAGGAGGTGACCCGCCAGGCGGGCAAGGGCGACCTGGGCGCCCACATGATCATCAGCCCGGAGGTGGTCCGGGGGACCCGTACCCGGCCTACGAGCAGATCCGTGGTCAGGGCGGATGGTGCGCTCGGCCCTGACCTGGACCACGGTCGACCACGAGATCACCACCGAGGTGCTGCGCAGCCCCGACTTCTG
>NZ_JAHLJA010000075.1:0-44289 GCF_020496245.1 Pseudonocardia sp. ICBG601
GCATCGAGGTCATGAACCAGGAGAAGTGCTCGGCCCGCCAGACGCGGCGCAGGCAGGTCTCGGAGTAGCCGTCGAGGCCCGCGTCGTCGCCGTCGCGCAGCGCGCGGACGACCGCGTCCGGCCAGCACCCGGACGTCGGCGATGGCGAGGTTCATGCCCTTGGCGCCGGTGGGCGGCACGATGTGCGCGGCGTCGCCGGCGAGGAACAGCCGTCCGCGGCGCATCGGGGAGGCGACCATGCTGCGCATCGGGGTGACCGAGGGCTTCTCGATGAACTCGCCCTCGTTGATCGTGAAGCCGTCGCAGGCCAGGCGGGTGTGCAGGGCGTCCCAGATGCGGGCGTCGGACCAGTCGGACGGGTCGGTGTCGTTCGGGACCTGGACGTAGAGCCGGGTCACCTCGGGGCTGCGCATCGAGTAGAGCGCGAAGCCGTCGTCGTGGTGGGCGTAGACGAGTTCGTCGGTGGTGGGGGCGGCCTTCGCGAGCACGCCGAGCCAGGAGAACGGGTAGACGCGCTCGGCGATCTCCGGGGCGACGAGCGGGCGGGAGACGCCGTGGAAGCCGTCGCAGCCGGCGATGACGTCGCAGCGCAGGACGTGCGCGGTGCCGTCGGCCGCGGCGTAGGTGATCGACGGGGTGTCGGTGTCGACGTCGTGCAGGGCGACGCCGGTGACGCCGAACTCCACCGGCAGCCCGGCGGCGTCGACGCGGTCGGCGAGCAGGTCCTTCACGACCTCCTGCTGGCCGTAGACGGTGATGCCGGTGCCGACGAGGTCGGCGAAGTCGATGCGGTGGTCGGCGGCGGGTGCGCCGGGGCCTCGGCGAAGCGCAGCGCGATGCCGGTGTGCGGCATGCCCTCGCGGTCCAGCCGACCGGCGACACCCATCTCCCGGAGCAGCTCCACGGTCGGTGCCTCCAGCACGCCGGCGCGGACCCGCGCCTCGACGTAGGCACGGTCGCGGGACTCCAGGACCACCGACTCGATCCCGGACAGCGCCAGCAGCTTCGCCAGGACGAGCCCGGCGGGGCCCGCTCCGACGATGCCGACCTGGGTCCGGGTCTCGCGTCGCTGCGTCATGGGCATCACCTTCCCGGCCCGGCACCGGAGCATTCGACCCCGCTTCCGCTCTGCGGAAGAATGCCCGGCCATGGGGACACGTCCGGTCCGGTCGGGGGTCACCGCGCGGGTGCTGGACGTGCTGGGTGCGTTCAGCCCGCAGGCCCCGGTGCTCGGGCTGACCGACATCGCCCGGCGCACCGGGCTCCCGCTGACGACGGTGCACCGGATCGCCGGTGAGCTCGCCGCGGGCGGGGCGCTGGACCGCGGCGACGACGGCCGCTACCGGATCGGGCTGCGGCTCTGGGAGATCGCGCAGCTGGCCCCGGCCAGCCACGGGCTGCGGGAGGCGGCGATGCCGTTCCTGGAGGACCTGCACGAGGTCACCCGGCACAACGTGGCGCTCGCCGTGCTCGACCCGGACGACCCCGGCGAGGTCGTCTACGTCGAGCGCCTGTCCAGCCGCGGCGCAGTCTCGATCGTCTCGCGGACCGGGTCCCGGCTGCCGTCGACGGCGACCGGGGTCGGGCTCGTGCTGCTCGCGCACGCCGACCCGGCGGCGGTGGAGACGGTGCTGGCCCGCCCGATCCGCCGGTTCACCCCGTGGACGGTGTGCCGCCCCGACGGCGTCCGTGCGCTGCTCGCCCAGGCCCGGACCAGCGGGTTCGTGGTGTCCGACCGGCAGATCGAGGAGGTGTCGATGTCGGTGGCCGCGCCGGTCCGCGGCGGGGACGGGCCGGTCGTCGCCGGGCTGTCGATCGTCGTTCCGGCCGCG
The DNA here is from genome assembly GCF_020496245.1 of Pseudonocardia sp. ICBG601. Taxonomy (NCBI): domain Bacteria; kingdom Bacillati; phylum Actinomycetota; class Actinomycetes; order Pseudonocardiales; family Pseudonocardiaceae; genus Pseudonocardia; species Pseudonocardia sp. ICBG601. Next base: position 1,833 of record NZ_JAHLJA010000075.1, read on the forward strand.
ACGAACCCGCACACCCTGGTGCCCGCGGTGCGCGCGGCGGCCCGCGGGATCAGCCGGGCCCTCGCCGCATCGTGATCGTTCCGATGCCGTGGCCACGGCGCCCGTCGTCACGTTCCGTGCCACCGTGGCCGGGTGCGCGACTTCCGGATCGAGATCCCCGACGCCGAGCTGGACGACCTGCGCGAGCGGCTCGCCCGCACCCGCTGGCCGGACCCGGCGACGGTCGACGGCTGGTCCCAGGGCGTGCCGCTGGACTACGCCCGTGAGCTCTGCGACTACTGGCGCACCCGCTACGACTGGCGCCGCGTCGAGGCCGAGATCAACGCGTGGCCGCAGTTCCGCACCGGTCTCGACGGCGGCGGCGACGACGCGGTCGAGATCCACGTGCTGCACGCCCGGTCGAAGCACCCGGACGCGATGCCGCTGCTGCTCACCCACGGCTGGCCGGGCTCGCTCGTCGAGTTCCTCGGCGTGCTGCCCGCGCTGACCGACCCCGAGGACCCGGCCGACGCCTTCCACGTCGTCGTGCCGACGCTGCCCGGGTTCGGGTTCTCCGGCAAGCCCACGACGACCGGGTGGGGGGGCGAGCGGATCGCCGTCGCCTGGGCGCAGCTGATGGACCGGCTCGGCTACGAGCGCTTCGCCGCGCAGGGCGGCGACTGGGGCTCGATGATCACCTCGGCGCTGGGGACCGCCGCCCCGGAGATGCTGATCGGCATCCACCTGACGATGGCGCTAGCCCCCAAGCCCGACGACGCCGAGGCCCTGTCGGCGCAGGAGAAGGCCGACATCCGCTTCTCCAAGGAGTTCTCGCGCTACGGCTCCGGCTACTCCGCTGAGCAGTCCACCCGTCCGCAGACCATCGGCTACGGCCTCGCCGACTCCCCCGCCGCGCAGTGCACGTGGATCGTGGAGAAGTTCTGGGACTGGACCGACTGCGCGGGCCACCCGGAGAACGTGATCAGCCGGGACCGGCTGCTGGACAACGTCATGCAGTACTGGCTGGGGTCGGCCGGCGCGTCCTCGGCGCGGATCTACTGGGAGAGCTTCGCCCGCCGCCGCCTCGACGACGTCGACGTCCCGACCGGTGTCGCCCAGTTCCCGCAGGAGATGGTGAAGCTCCCCCGGTCCTGGCTGGAGCGCCGCTACACCGACCTGCGCTGGTTCTCCCGCCCCGACGTCGGCGGGCACTTCCCGTCGCTGGAGCAGCCCGAGTCCTTCGTCGACGAGGTGCGGGGGTTCTTCCGGACCCTGCGCTGAGAGCGTGTTTGGAAATGGTGGGTGTGTCGGGATGGTCGACACGGCTGGGGTGCTCCATCGTGGTCGGCATGCAGGAACGACCGCGCCGGTACCCCTCGGACACCAGTGATGCCCAGTGGGTGGTGATCGAGCCGTTGTTACCGCCGCTCGCGCGGCGGGGGCGGCCTGTTGCTCATGCTCGTCGGGACGTGCTGGGGGCGATCTTGTATGTCGTGCGGACCGGGTGTGCCTGGCGGGCGTTGCCGGTGGACTTCCCGCCCTGGCAGACCGTCTACTGGTACTTCAACCAGTGGGAACAGCAGAAGGTCACCGAGAAGATCCTCCCGGTCGTGCGGGGGCAGTTACGTATCGCCGAGGGCCGTGATCCGGAGCCGAGTGCGGGGATCATCGATTCCCAGTCGGTCAAGGGCGCCGACACCGTCGGCCAGGACTCCCGCGGCTACGACGCCGGGAAGAAGACAGGCGGACGGAAACGGTTCATCGTGACCGACACCCTCGGTCTGCTGCTGACCACGATGGTGTGCTCGGCCTCGGTACAGGACCGCGACGGCGCCAAGCCGATCCTGCTCAACCTCTACCTGCGCACCAGGGTGCGGTTCGTCTACGCCGACGCCGGCTTCGCCGGGCGACTGCTCGACTGGGCCGCCACGATCCTGCAGACAACGATCGAGATCATCCGCAAGCCACCCGAGCAGCGCGGATTCACCGTCCTCCCACGAAGGTGGGTGGTCGAACGGACCCTGGCCTGGCTCACCGCACACCGACGCCTGGCCCGAGACTACGAACGCCACCCCACCACATCCGAAGCCATGATCCGCTGGGCCGCGATCAACACCATCACCCGCCGCATCGCCCGTGGATACCCCGCCACCCGCCAGCAGAAACACACGACACCCTCAACCCACTAGAATTTCCAAACACGCTCTGAGAACTCCTGGGCTGAGCGCTCCTGGGACGGGACGCGACGAAGCCGTGGCCCGCGCCCGATCGGACGCGACGCCACGGCGCCGTCGACGGCGGATGTCGAGCTGCCAGAACGATCTCCACCGCGTCACCGGCATTCCTGCAAGTGACTTGCAGCAGAGTACATGTGGCGGATCGATCCGTCCACGCGTGCGCGTGGCCGGTCGCGGGTAGTCGGCAGTTGCTACATAGTGGCAAGTGAATCCGCGTGGCACACCGCCGCGCGTTCCCGACCCAGGAGAGGACCATGGCCGAGTACACGCTCCCGGACCTGCCCTACGACTACTCCGCGCTCGCCCCGCACATCGCGCCCGAGATCATGGAGCTGCACCACTCCAAGCACCACAACACCTACGTCCAGGGCCTCAACACCACCCTCGACAAGCTCGCCGAGGCCCGGGACCGCAACGACTTCGGCGCCATCGTCGGACTCGAGAAGACCCTCGCGTTCAACCTCGGCGGCCACGTCAACCACTCCGCCTTCTGGAACAACCTCTCCCCCGACGGCGGCGACAAGCCCACCGGCGACCTCGCCGCCGCCATCGACGAGGACTTCGGCTCCTTCGACGGATTCCAGGCCCACTTCACCGCCGCCGCCACCACCATCCAGGGCTCCGGCTGGGCCATCCTCGGCTACGACCAGCTCGGCGGCCGCCTGCTGATCCACCAGCTCTACGACCAGCAGTCCCAGCTCCCCGCCGGACAGACCCCAATCGTCCTGCTCGACATGTGGGAACACGCCTTCTACCTGCAGTACAAGAACGTGAAGCCCGACTACGTCAAGGCCTGGTGGAACGTCGTCAACTGGGCCGACGCCGCCCAGCGCTTCGCCGCCGCGAAGGGCTGAGCCTCCCCGCACAGCGCAGCGCCCCGTCCGGGTCCCCCGGGCGGGGCGTCGTGCGCAGAGGGTCCGCTCAGCGGTGCGCGCCCGGCCCCGTGACGCCGGTGGCTCGCAGCAGCAGGTGCATGGCCAGGTCGACCGAGCGCTCGCGCACGTCGGCCCGCCCGCCGGGCAGCTGCGGGTCGCGCGCGATGACCTGGCCGTCGGCGGTGGTCACGCAGAAGCAGACGTAGCCGACGGGCTTGGCCTCGGTACCGCCACCGGGGCCCGCGACGCCGGTGATCCCGACGCCGACGTCCGCCCCGAACCGCGCCCGCGCACCGTCCGCAAGTGCCCGCGCGACCTCCGGCGACACGGCCCCGTGCGCCTCGATGAGCGCGGCGGGGACGTCGAGCAGCGCGGTCTTCGCCTCGTTCGAGTAGGCGACCACGCCCCCGGCGACGTAGGCCGACGACCCGGCCCGGTCGACGAGCCGCCCGGCGAGCAGCCCACCGGTGCAGGACTCGCCGGTCGCGACCGTCCAGCCCTTCGCGCCGAGCGCCGCGGCGAGCAGCTCGTCGGTGGTGCTGCCGTCGTCGCTGATGAGCGCGCGGCGGTGCCGGTCGACGATGCGCGCGGCCAGCTCGCGGGCCGCCGGCTCGGCCCCGGGCAGCGGGTGCAGGTCGACCTCCAGCTCCGAGCGACGCAGGCAGGTGGTCACCTCCACCCCGGACACGTCGAGCTCGGTCTCCAGGACGCGCAGCGTCTCGGCGATCTCGGACTCCGGCAGCCCCGCGAAGCGCAGCAACGTCGCCTCCGCGCGGGGTACCCGGGTCAGCAGCTCCGCGACCGGGGCCGACTCCAGCGCGGCGGGCCACATGCCCTGCAGCTCCCGCGGCGGCCCCGGGAGCACGACGACGAGCGGCCCGCCCGGCCGCGTCACGGCCAGCCCCGGCGCGGTCCCGACCGGTTCGAGGACGCTCGCCCCGCGCGGGACCCTGGCCTGCTTGGCCGTCGCCGCGTCGAGCGCGGGCCCGGCCCAGCCGGCGCGGCTCGCCCACCCGGCGACCCGGTCGTGGATCCGACCCTGCAGCGCGGTGTCGACCTCCATCTCCGCTCCGGCGAACTCGGCGACGACCTCGGCCGTCAGGTCGTCGGCGGTCGGTCCGAGCCCGCCCGAGGTGACGACGAGATCGTCGGAAGCGACGAACTCCAGGGCCGAGCGCAGGTCCTCGGCGCGGTCCCCCACCAGCAGGACCCGCGAGACGGCGAAGCCGAGCTCGCCGAGGGAGCGGGCGACGAAGGGGCCGTTGGCGTCGGCGACGTGGCCGGTCAGCAGCTCGCTCCCGGTGACCAGGACCGAGGCGGTGGGGCGGGACTCGCTCATGATCCGAACCTACCCGCGCCCGGACACCCGCACCCCGTCCCGCGGGAGGTCACCATCGGTGCTGGTCCGGGGCGTCGAGGGATCGTCCGGTGTGGACCTCGCACCCGTTCGGGTGACGCGAGAGGCGCGACACGCCCGAAACCAGACCTCTACGGCGTGTCGTCGCAGCAACGATGCCGCTCGTCGTGCCCCGGGAGCGCCGCGGGCAACCGCGCTGCGCGGCCGCCGTCGTCACCCGTACGGCGCATGATCGGGCGCCACGGCTCCGACCTGGGCCGACGCCGTCCGTCGCACCGCATCCGGTGAACTCCGCGACCGCGCACACGCACAGTGTCCGAAATCCGGCAACTGCGCACTCTCAGTGTGAGCACAGCTCGCATACCCGACACTGTGACCCATGTCAGCGATGTCTGCGCCGAACGACGCCGCGACCTGGGTGGGTGAACTGGACCGGCTCGGGCCGCTGCGTGATCTGCGGGTCGACCCGGGCTTCCACGCAGCCCGTCTGCTCGTCACCGTCGGGGGCACTCCACAGGGTCAGGTGACCGTGCCGCTGCGTGGCGGACGGGCCACGATCGCAGAGCTGCGATCCGCGCTGATCACCCTGGGGCCGCCCGAGGAGGTGACCCCGGCACCGGTGGCGAGCGACCCGGTGACGGTGGTGATCGCGACGCGCAACCGCCCCGAGTCGCTGGCCCGCTGCCTGCGCGCGGTCCTCGCCTCCGACCACCCGGCGCTGTCGGTCGTCGTCGTCGACAACGACCCGCCGGACGAGCTCACCCGCGACGCCGTCGCCGCGGCCGGGTCCCCACGGGTCCGCTACGTCCGCGAGCCGCGCCGCGGGGCCTCGGTCGGGCGCAACCGCGGACTTGCCGAGGCCCGCACCGAGATCGTCGCCTTCACCGACGACGACACCGAGGTCGACCCCGCCTGGGCCTCCCGCATCGCCGGCGCCTTCGCCGCCGACCCCGAACTCGCCTGCGTCTCCGGACCCGTCCTGGCCGCCCGCCTCGCCAGCCCCGAGGAACGCGCCGCCGACGTCGCCCTGGCCTGGAACAAGGGCTTCACCCCGCGCCGGTTCACCCTCGCCGAACCCCCCGCGGACTCCCCGATCTTCCCCTTCGCCCCCGGCCTGTTCGGCATCGGCGCCAACCTCGCCGTCCGCGCCAGCGCCGCCCGCGCCGTCGGCGGCTTCGACGAGGCCATGGGCCCCGGCACCCCCACCCACGGCGGCGAGGACTGCGAGTTCCTCGTCCGCATGATCCTCGCCGGCCACGTCCTGGGCTACGCACCCGGCGCCTACCTGTGGCACCACCACCGCCCCGACCAGGCGGCGCTGACCGCCCAGCTCGAGGGCTACGCGATCGGGCTGGGCAGTTTCCTGGCCAAGGTGGCGCTGTCCCCGCAGGGCCGGTCGGTCGCGCTGCGCCGGCTCCCGGCCGCGGTCGCCCGGCTGCGCCACATCTCCGACCGCGAGGCCGGCGCCGGCGTGGCGATGCCCGCCGACGCCGACCAGACGCGCAACCGGGGACTGCTGACCGGCCCGCGCGCCTACCTCCGGTCGCGCCGCGCGGTGCGACGGGCCGGCGGAGCGGTGCCGCCGCTCGTCGGCCCGGCCCGGGCCGGGACCGCCGCCCCGCACAAGATCCTCGCGACCGGCGGCCACCGGGCCGTCACGCCCACCCGGCCGCACGGCACCGGCGGGTATCCCGCGGTCGCTCCGTCCGGGGCCGAGGGCACCGGGGGCCGTCCGGCCGCCGCACCCCGTCCGCAGGACAGCGGTGGGTACCGGCCCGTCCCCGCCCGCACCGGCGGCCCGTACGGCGCGGACCCCGCCCGGCGCGGCTGAGCCGTCGCGGGCCCGCACCCGCGGCACCCCGCCACGGAGCCTCCGGCACCTCGACGCCCCCGCCGCGAGGGCGCGCCCCCGCCGTCACGACGGCGTCGGGGCCTCCGGGCCCGGCCCCAGCAGGGCCGGGTCCGACGCCGCGGCCACGAGCCGGCCGTGCGGGTCGGCGACCAGGCGTCGCGTCGTCGTGTCGAGCACCCCGAGGGTGCACTCCACCTCGGCCGCGAGATCGTCCGTCCGGGCCCCGTCGGCCGCGGTCTCCCGGACGATCCGGTGACGCATCGTGAACGGCTTGCGGGTCGTGAACGCGATCGCCGAGTCGATCCACAGCTCGTCGCCGGCGCGCAGCTCGGCCCGGAAGTGTGCCGTCGTCGACAGCAGCACGATCGTCAGGCCGTGCGCCCCGAGCGCGTGCTGGGACAGCCCGGCCGCACGGAGGTGCTCCATCCGGGCGTGCTCGCCGTACTGGTGGTAGACGGCGTGGTTGACGTGCCCGTTCACGTCCATCTCGTAGCTGCGGACACCGATCCGGACCCCGAACGGCGGAGGCATCTCGACGCTCATGGTGGCCACCCTGCCAGCCGGGCCGGACCACCCCCGCCGACGCACCGGACCACGTCGCGGAACGTTTGTGCCACCGCCGACCGCGGTCGTAGGGTGGGTGACCGCGCTGACTAGGCTGGTGCGGAGGCAGCACGAGCGGCACGTCAAGCAACGGCGGCCGGTTGTCACTCACGGTGAAGTCGACGGCGCGTCCGGGACCGGACCACGAGCACGTCGACGGCGCCGACGGCGACGACTCGCGAGGGAGCACGACACATGAGCAGTGAGACGCCCACCGGGGTGGGGGGAGACCAGGGCCCCGACGTCGGCGAGGTCGTCCGCTTCGAGGTGACCGAGCACGGTGACGGCGCCGTCGTCGTCGGTGTGCACGGCGAGATCGACACGATGACGGCGCCCGTGCTGAGCGAACGCCTCGCCGAGCGGATCGGCTCCGCGAGCCTGCTGGTGGTGGACCTGACCCGGGTCACGTTCCTCGGGTCGGCCGGGCTGGCGGCGCTCGTCGAGGGCAAGGAGAAGGCGGAGAACGCCGGCAGCCGGCTGCGGCTGGTCTGCGGGTCGCACGCCGTCACCCGGGCGCTCGAGGCGACCAACCTGATGTCCCTGTTCGACGTGGCCGACGGTGTGCCGGAGGCACTCCGCACGGCCTGACGACCCGCAGGTCCACGGGTGCCCGGTGGCGCCCGCGGTCCTCGACGCCGACATGGCCGAGCATCTCGGCCGGGCGGGCGCGATTCCCGTCCCTTTTCCCGACCACTCCCTCCGACGACCGGGACGACGAGCCCCACCGCGATGAGCACTCTGCACCTGGACGAGCCGTCCCCCACCTCGGGAGACGGCCCGTCCGGTGTGTCGGGGCTCGCGGCCGCGGTGCGCGAGGGACGGCTGAGCGCGGCCACCGTCGCCGAGCGGCTCCTCGCCGCCCTCGACGACGCGGTACCCGTGGGCGCCGGGCTCGTGGTGGACGCCGGACCGCTGCGCGCGGCCGCCGCGGCGCTCGACCGGCGCACCGACCGGTTCGCCCTGCCGCTGGCGGGGGTCCCGGTGGTGGTCGAGGACGGCATCTCCGTCGCCGGTCGCGGGGACGAGGTCGTGCGCAGGCTGCGGGCCGCGGGCGCGCTCGTCGCCGGGCGGGCGCGGACCGCCGAGCACGAGGTGGGCCTCGACGGCACCCCGGGCGGCCGGGCCACCGCGACCGTGGTCGCCTCCGGTGTCGTCCCGCTCGGGATCGGCGTGGACGGCGACGGGACCCTGCGCTGCGCCGCCGCCGCCCACGGGATCGCCGCGCTCAAGCCGGGCCGCCGGGTGCTCCCGCTGCCCGACGCCGCCGAGCGCCGCTGGTGCGGGCTGGCCGAGCCGACCCTGATCGCCGGGTGCGCGGAGGACCTCACCGTGGTGCTCGACGCCCTCTCCCGCGGCACCGGGGGGCCGGCCGCGCCGTCGTCGGTGCTGCGGCTCACCGCCCCCGCCGGTCCCGGCCCCGGGTCCGGCGCGACGCCCGTCTCCTCCCTGGCCGCGTCGCTGCGGACCGGACGCACCCGGCTCGCCGGGCCGGACGCGGCGTCCGCGGTGCACACGGCGATCCGGCTGCTGCAGGACGCCGGGCTGGGCCTCGTCGCCGCCGACCCGCCGTACCGGGCCGTGCTGGTCGTCCACTCGGCCCGCCGCCGGCAGGCCGGGCTCGCCCGCCGGGTGGAGGACCTCGGCCTCGACCCGGCCGAGCTGCCGCGCAGCGCCCGCAGCCTCGTCCGGCGCGGCCGCCGCGTCCGGCGCCTGGGCGGCCTGCGTCCCGCGACGCCCGCGTCGTGGCGGCAGCGGATGGTCGCCTGGCTCGACGACGCCGGCGCCGAGGCCGGCCTGCTGCCCGCCCCGCCCGGGGCATCCGGTGCCGGATCCACCGGGGTGGCGGCGTGGAACCTGGCCGGGCTGCCGTCGCTGGTCGCGCCGGTGCACCGGCCCGGGGAGCACGGCTGCGTGCAGCTCGTGGGGCGGCCCGGATCGGAGCGACGGCTGCTCGCGACCGCCGCCCTGCTCGCCGAGGGCTGACCCGGCCCGGCGGAGCCGCTCAGTCAGCGGGCGAGGACCAGACCCCGGTCGCGACGAACCGGTCGAGGGTCGCCGTGTAGGGCGCCAGGTCCATCCCCTGGGCGGCGACCCAGGCGTCGTCGTAGTAGCTGTGCCGGTAGCGCTCGCCGCCGTCGCACAGCAGGGTCACAACGCTGCCCGACCGTCCGGCACGCAGCATCTCCGCGACGACCTGGTAGACGCCCCACAGGTTGGTGCCGGTCGACCCGCCGGCCCACCGGCCGGTGCGGTCGCGCAGGTGGCGGGCCGCGGCGACGCTGGCGGCGTCGGGGACCGGGACCATCCGGTCGATCACCGACGGGACGAAGCTCGGCTCCATCCGGGGCCGCCCGATCCCTTCGATCCGCGACGCCGCACCCGTCGCGTACGACGGGTCCCCCGCCGTCCAGCCGGGCAGGAAGGCCGAGCCCTCCGGGTCGACGACGGCCAGCCGGGTCGCGAGCCGCCGGTAACGCAGGTAGCGGCCGATCGTCGCCGAGGTGCCCCCGGTCCCGGCGCCGACGACGATCCACTCCGGCACCGGGTGCGGCTCCTCGGCGAGCTGGGCCAGAATCGACTCGGCGATGTTGTTGTTGCCGCGCCAGTCGGTGGCACGCTCGGCGTAGGTGAACTGGTCGAGGTAGTGCCCGCCGGTGGCCGCGGCGAGCCGCTCGGCCTCGGCGTAGACCTCACCGCCGTGGTCGACGAAGTGGCAGCGCCCGCCCTCCCGCTCGATCAGCGCGACCTTCTCCGGGCTGGTCGAGCGCGGCATGACCGCCACGAACGGCACCCCGATCAGCCGGGCGAAGTAGGCCTCGGAGACCGCCGTCGACCCGGAGCTGGCCTCGACGACCGTGGTGCCGTCGGTGATCCAGCCCGACGCGAGCGCGTAGAGGAACAGCGACCGGGCCAGCCGGTGCTTGAGGCTGCCGGTGGGGTGCACGGACTCGTCCTTGAGGTAGACCTGCACACCCCACTCGGCGGGCAGGTCCAGCACGTGGAGGTGGGTGTCGGCGGAACGGTTCGCGTCGGCCTGGACGCGGCGCATCGCCTCGTCGACCCAGGCGCGGGTACGGGCACAGGAACGGTCGACGGGGTGCACGCCCCCGACCCTAGATCGGTCTCGGAGCCGGCCCGGCCCGGTCCCTCGGTCACGGCGCCGATCCGGGTCACGTCGTGCCCGCGCGGCCCTGCCCCGCGCCGCCCTCCGTGCCCGCAGCGGTGCTCCGTGATCGCGCACGTCACACACCGTCGACCGCCGCACCGGGGCCGTCCGCCGAACGGGGGCTGTCGGGGTGCGTCACGGAGCCGGAGACTGACGCACCGTGAACAGCTGCCCGGGGAGTGCGACGAGGTGACCGACGGTGTCACGGAGACCGGTGCCGAGGTGACGGCCGAGGACGTGCGCGACGACGAGGCGACCCGGCCCGGGGACGCGACGGCCCCGACCGGGCGCGTTCCCGAGGCCACGCCCCCGGGCACCACGGCCGCCGGACTGCCGCAGCGCAGCCCGCGCGGCGGCGACGGTGCCCGCACCGTCGAGCACATCGTCGAGGACCTGATGGTCCGTCTCGCCGCGGCCGAGCACGCGCGCGACACCGCCGAGCGCCGGGCCGACGCGCTCGCCGCCACCCTGGAGGAGGCCCGCTCCCGGCCCGCGGAGACCTTCGGCATGCGCGCGGACAAGGTGCTCCGGATGGCCGAGCACGAGGCCGCGATGCGGCGGCGCACCGCCGAGATCGAGGCCGCGCAGCTGGTGGACGCCGCCCGCGACGAGGCCGCCCGGATGGTCGACGACGCCCGCGCGGAGGTCGACCGGCTGCGCGCGGCCGGGGCGGCCGCACGGCGGGACAGCGAGCTCGTCGCGGACACCGCGGCGTCGATGCACGCACACGTGTCCGGCCTGCGCTCGTCGGTGCGCGACGAGATCGCCCGGCTGCACGCGATGCTGGGGGCCGAGCTGGGCAGGCTCGACGCGCCCGCCCGCGCCTCCCGGGGCGCCGACCAGGGCGAGCGGGTCCGGCGCCCGGTGGGCGGCCCGGCGCACGCGCTGCGCACCGGGGAGACCGCAGGGCCGGACGAGGCCCCCGACGCCGTCGCGGACCGGGACGAGGCTGCCGCCCTCCCGGCGGTGGTGCTGCCGGAGCAACGGGACGCCGAGCCGTCGCCGCCTGCCGCCCCCGTCTCGTCCACCGCCGGTTCCGAGGGCAGCGCGCAGCAGACGTCCTGAGCCGGGACGGTGCGGTCGCCCGACGGGACGCGTCGCCGGCACCGAGCGGGCTCCGAGTGGCGACGCCGTGCCGCGGTGCCTACCGTCGACCCAATGACCGACCCCCGTCCACCCGGCGCCGGCACCAGCGACGGCTCGGGCACGGCGTCACCCGACGTCACCGACAGCTGCGACGGGCTGCGACTGGAGACCACCTGGCCCGCGGACGGGACGGTCGTCGTCGCGGTGACCGGCGAGCTGGACATGCTGACCGCGCCGGAGCTGCGGCACTCGGTGGCCGAGCAGATCTCGGTGTCCTCGCTGGTCGTGCTGGACCTCGACGGGGTCCGTTTCCTCGGCACGTCCGGACTGGCGGCCCTGATCGAGCTGCGCGAGCAGGCCCACCGGGCCGGCGTCGAGCTGCGTCTGGCGTGTACCGAGCGGCGTGTCCTGCGCCCGATCGGCATCGCCGGGCTGCACCATCTGTTCGACATCCACGACGACGTGCAGGCCGCACTGGCCTCCTGACAGGTGACGTGAGTCATACATCGTCGGTCCGATTCCGCCCGATACCGGCGTGCCGGTCGCAGCGCGCAGGTGCGGGGTGGTGTCGTGAACAGGGGTGATGGCGGTCGGTCCGATCGACCGCCCGCCCCCGGGGGCCGCACGCGGCCGATCGCCGGCACCGATCCCGCCACCCCGCAGGTTTGATCTCGGAGCCCCTCGGGAACCGGGTTGGGGAGCCAACCCGGTCCGCCCGGGCCCCGAGCGACGAGGTGAGCACGTGAGCGACGTTTCCCGGCTTCCCGGCCCGATGGACGACGTGTGGCAGTGGCAGCGACTGGGCGCGTGCCGCGGCATGGACAGCGCCGTGTTCTTCCACCCCGACGGCGAGCGCAACCCCTCCCGGTCGCGTCGCACCGAGCGCGCGAAGCAGGTCTGCCGGGGTTGTCCCGTGCTGCAGGAGTGCCGCCGCTTCGCGCTGGCCAGCCGTGAGCCGTTCGGCGTGTGGGGCGGGCTGGGCGAGTCCGAGCGTCGCGCCATCATCGAGCGCCGCGACGCCGAGCGCATCGTCGCCGAGCAGGGCCCGGGCCTCGCCGCCGTCGTCTGACGGCACCGCTCGACGGCTCACCGATCCGACACGGCCCGCCCGGGCATCGGGCGGGCCGTCCTGCTGCCCGGACGTCCTGCCACACCTCCGGGCGTCACACCGCGGAGGGCAGGGCCTCCGGCCCGGTGATGTCCCCGGTGATCTCCTCCGCGACGGGCCCCACGGGCCGGTAGGGCAGCACCGGAAGGCCGTAGACCCGCGCGACGCGGCGCACCGCGCGACGGACCACCTCGATCTCGGGGTCGGACACCGGTCCGGCGGCGGCCGGGGCCACGCACCAGGTGCCGTCGTCGGGGTCGAACCCGACCAGCTCCGAGAGCGCCGCGACGAGGTCCGCCTCGTCGCCGTCCTGCACCGCCCAGCGCAGCCCGAGGCGGTGCACCCGCACCCGCTCGACCGGCAGCATCACCACCGGCACGTCCCCGGTGCCGTCCCCAGAGCCGTCCTGGGTGCCGTCCTCGGTGTCGTCATCGAGATCGTCCTCGGCGGCCAGCAGCTCCCGCGCCTGCGCCGGTGTCAGCGGACGCCGGACGGGGGCCGGGTCGTCCCGCACCACCAGCAGGTCGGTCTCCCCCGCCGCGCCGGAGAGCGCCGCGAGCGGTCCCCCCGCCCTCTCCGACTCCGCAGCGGTCAGCGCCACGGCGACCAGCCTCCGCGGTCGCGTCGTCCCCTGCCCCACGCTCGCCCCCGTCGATCCCGCACGTCCTCGTCCGTCGAGTACAACGCCCGGGTCCCCCGATCGATCGCCGATTACCCACCCGGACGGACGAGTGGGGTCACCCGTTCCACGAGCGGGAGACGACTCCCTGTCCCGAACCCCCGGACGGCCCCGACCGCAACTCCGCCGTGACCTCGGCCCGCCCACCGGTAGTACGGAGGGGCCGGACGGTCGAACGGCGCCGGCCGGTCAGGGCGGCCGGTCAGGGCGGTACGTCAGGCGGGGCGGTACGTCAGGCGGGGCGGTACGTCAGGCGGGGCGGTACGTCAGGCGGGGCGGTCCAGGCGGATCGCGAGCAGCGCGATGTCGTCGTCGAGCCGGTCCGGCAGGCACACCTCGAGCACCCGCTCGACGACCCGCTCCGGGTCCGCGGCGGACGGCAGCTGCTCCACGGTGCGTTCGATGAGCTCGGTGCGGGCGTCGGCGTCCTCGCCGACGATGTCGGTCAGGCCGTCGGTGTAGAAGACCAGCAGCGACCCCGCCGCACACGGCACGGTGGCCCCGTCGCGGTGCGCCCCGGTGGCCCGCCCGAACTCCGGCACCGCCCCGAGCATCGGCGAGTGGTGCGCGTCGAGCCGGTGCAGCCGGCCCTGCGGATCGCGCAGCAGCGGCGCCGGGTGCCCGGCGTTGGCGTAGGTCAGCTCGCGCGCGCCGTCGGGGCCCGCCGGGCCGAACCGGGCGTAGACCGCGGTCGCCATCGCGGCGATGTCCAGGCCCTGCACCAGCTGGTCGCAGCGGTCGAGCACCGGCCCTGGCGCGTCGCCGCCCCAGGCATAGGAACGCAGCACACCGCGCAGCTGCCCCATCGCGGCCGCCGCCGACAGGTCGTGGCCCACCACGTCGCCCACCGCGGCACCGACAGAGCCGTCCGGCATCGGCAGCACGTCGTACCAGTCCCCACCGACCTGGTTGCCGTCCGCGCCCACCAGGTAGCGGGCCGCGACCCGCATCCCCGGGACCTGCGGCAACGCCGGGAGCAGGCTGTGCTGCAGGGTCGCCGCCGCGGCCCGCTCCACCTCGTAGAGCCGGGCGTTGTCGACGGCCAGCCCGGCGCGGCCCGCCAGGTCCGAGGCCAGGTGCACGTCGCGCTGGGTCCAGCGACGGCCGTAGGGGAACTGGGTGGACAGCGTCACCAGGCCGAGCACCCGGCCGCGGCCGAGCAGCGGGACGACCATCGCCGAGCGGAGCCGCAGCCGCTCGTAGGCGTCGGCCGCCTCCGGGTCGTCCGGATGGACCTCGCGTCCGTCGTCGGGCAGCTCCTGCACCAGGTAGGGCTTGCCGGTCCGCACCGCGGTCTTGGCGTCTACGGATCTCTGACACTTATGGACACCCGAGTGGATGTCTGTCGGTGTGAGTGATCGGTAGTCACACGGGTGTTTCGGCAGGTCAGGGTGACTTGCGGCTGAAACTCGACACGGCAGCCGACCCTCTCGGGCAGCCTTCCGAACACCCACCACCGACATGCCCATGTACTCGGCAGCTCGCGCTATACGCATCTAAAGCAGTATGAGCTAGTACCGGATACTTTGTCAACAGTCGATGAGCCTCCTGCTCGATCCGGCCCGTCCCCAGCGGACCGGACCGGGACAGCAGTGCCTCGTCGTCGGCGTCGCGGGCCGCGACGGCCATCCGCTCGCGGCTGGCCCCGTTGGGGGTGTCGAGCAGGTCCACCGTGCACAGGTCGGCCAGCTCCGGCACCACGATCCGGGAGAAGCGACGGCAGGCGTCGGCCACGTCGAGCGCCGAGGTCATCTGGGTGGTCGCCTCGGCGAGCAGCCGCAGCTGGGCCCGCGCCGCCTCGGCGTCGGCCAGCGCCGCCCGCCGCTCCTGCTCGACGACGACCCGTTCGGTGACGTCGCTCTGCACCCCGACGAAGTTGACCAGCTCGCCGTCGCCGTCGTGCACCGGCGAGACGGACACTGGTTCCAGAACGCGGTGCCGTCGCGGCGGTAGTTGAGCAGCACCTCGGTGATCGGCCGCTGTTCCCGGAGCGCCTCGCGCAGCCGGCGGACCGCGGACCGGTCGGTGTTGGGCCCCTGAAGGAACCGGCAGTTGCGCCCGACGACCTCGTCGAGCGGATACCCCGTCAGCCGCTCGAACGACGGGTTCACCCAGGCCAGCGGGTCGTCCTCACGCTGCGGGTCGGAGATCGTGAACGACATCTCGGTGGCCAGCACGGCGCGGTCGCGCAGGAACCCCATCCGGTCGCGGTCCCCGCCCTGGCCGACCTCGGAGTCCGACAGCGGCAGCAGCACGGCCAGCGCCCGGCCGGGCCCGGTGGTCGGGGGCTGGGCGAACGCGCCCTGTCCCTGGGCACCGGGGTCCGACAGCGCGAACCCGGTCACCCAGACCAGCGTGCTGCTGGCCGTCGCGCCCTCACCCGGGACCGGGACGCCGTCGCGGTCGGGCATCAGGCCCGGCCCGTGCAGCGCCACCGGCTCGCCGGACACCGCCTCGCCGGAAGCGATGCGGGACAGCGGTGACCCCTCGTCGGTGTAGGGCCGGCCGTCCAGATCGGTCAGCCGCACGGACTCGCTCCACTCGCGGACCCCGATCGGCAGCCGCACCGGGCGGTCGCCGGCCAGCTCCAGCGCGGTGGTGTTGGCGTAGACGATCCGGCGGTCCGCGATGTCGATCATCAGGACGGCCACCTGGGTCCCGCCGCGCACGTACGGCATCGCGGGGGTGCTCGGCTGCTCGCCGAAGGACTCCACCGAGGTCGCGACCGCCTGGTCGACGGCCCGGTCCACCGCGTCGCCGGGCGGGCCGGCGGGGGTGTCGGAACCGAGATCGGGATACCGCGTCACCCTGGCGAGCCTAAGAGCGTGTTTGGAAATGGTGGGTGTGTCGGGATGGTCGACACGGCTGGGGTGCTCCATCGTGGTCGGCATGCAGGAACGACCGCGCCGGTACCCCTCGGACACCAGTGATGCCCAGTGGGTGGTGATCGAGCCGTTGTTACCGCCGCTCGCGCGGCGGGGGCGGCCTGTTGCTCATGCTCGTCGGGACGTGCTGGACGCGATCTTGTATGTCGTGCGGACCGGGTGTGCCTGGCGGGCGTTGCCGGTGGACTTCCCGCCCTGGCAGACCGTCTACTGGTACTTCAACCAGTGGGAACAGCAGAAGGTCACCGAGAAGATCCTCCCGGTCGCGCGGGGGCAGTTACGTATCGCCGAGGGCCGTGATCCGGAGCCGAGTGCGGGGATCATCGATTCCCAGTCGGTCAAGGGCGCCGACACCGTCGGCCAGGACTCCCGCGGCTACGACGCCGGGAAGAAGACAGGCGGACGGAAACGGTTCATCGTGACCGACACCCTCGGTCTGCTGCTGACCACGATGGTGTGCTCGGCCTCGGTACAGGACCGCGACGGCGCCAAGCCGATCCTGCTCAACCTCTACCTGCGCACCAGGGTGCGGTTCGTCTACGCCGACGCCGGCTTCGCCGGGCGACTGCTCGACTGGGCCGCCACGATCCTGCAGACAACGATCGAGATCATCCGCAAGCCACCCGAGCAGCGCGGATTCACCGTCATCCCACGAAGGTGGGTGGTCGAACGGACCCTGGCCTGGCTCACCGCACACCGACGCCTGGCCCGAGACTACGAACGCCACCCCACCACATCCGAAGCCATGATCCGCTGGGCCGCGATCAACACCATCACCCGCCGCATCGCCCGTGGATACCCCGCCACCCGCCAGCAGAAACACACGACACCCTCAACCCACTAGAATTTCCAAACACGCTCTAAGGGCAGGCGCCGTGCCGGGCGCACCGAGCCCGGCCGGTATCGTCGGTCCCGGTCTCCTGTCGTGGGTGGACCGGACCGGCGCGGGCCAGGAAGGCTCCGCCGCACCCCCGGTGCGTCGTCGCGATGCGAGAAGGCATCTGCCCGTCGAGAGCACGGCGGCGCTCCACCACGCTTCCGCGCCGCCCGGCGCCCGACACGGAGGTGATCACCCTGCCCGGATCCGCGCCGGCGCAACCGTCCCGGGGGGACGGCGACGCCGAGCTGGACCCCGCCGACTCCGCCCACCTCGGGGTCCGCCTGTCCTCACCGCGCAGTGGCCTGACCGTGCTCACCGTGCGTGGCGAGGTCGACACTCTGACCGCGCCGCGTCTCGAGACGGCCCTCGACGAGCTGCTGAACCTCCCGCCCGACGGCGACGGCCGCGACCTCGCCGTCGACCTGGAGGGCGTCACGTTCCTCGCCTCCAGCGGCCTGGGCGTGCTCATCCACACCGCCCGTCGGGCCGCCCGGGACGGACGGCGGCTGTTCGTCGTCGCCACCAACCGGGCCGTGCTCCGGCCGCTCGAGGTCACCGGCTCCGCCCAGCTGTTCACCGTCCTGCCCGATCAGGAAGGCATTCCCGGCGCCTGAGCGGGCACCCGGTCTGCACATCCCCGCCGGAGGCGACATGATCCGGCCCGACACCCCCCGTCGTACGAAAGGACTCGTCAGCGTGGCCCAGGAGGACGTGGCAGGCACGGCGCACCCCGCCGGCACCGACAACACCGTCGAGATCCGGGTCGCCGCGCGGCCCGCGTTGATCCCCACGGTCCGCGCGGTGGCCTCCGACCTCGCCGCGCGCGCGGACTTCGACCTGGACGCGGTGTCCGATCTGCGGATGGCCGTCGACGAGGCGTGTGCGACGCTCGTCGCGATGGCCACTCCCGGCACGCCGCTGCGGTGCACCTTCGCCGTGTCCGACGAGCGCATCGAGGTCACCGCCCGGGTCGAGACCGGCAGCGGCGCGCAGCTGCCCACCGACAGCTTCGGCTGGCGGGTCCTGCAGACCCTGGCCGACCACGTCGCCGTCGAGACCGGTGAGGAGGACGGCGGCCGCCCCGCCCTCACCATCCGGCTGCACAAGCTCGCAGGTCACGGACTGTGACGTGACGGTGGACCCCCAGTACGCCCACCTCACCCCGCTGCTCGAGCAGTACGCGGGCCTCGACGACGGCGATCCCCGCCGGGAGCGGCTGCGCGAGCAGCTCGTCACCGGCTACCTGCCCGTCGCCCAGCACATCGCCCGCCGGTTCAACCACCGCGGCGAGCCCCTCGACGACCTCGTGCAGGTCGCGACGGTCGGGCTGATCAACGCCATCGACCGGTTCGACCCGGAGAAGGGCGGCGAGTTCTTCTCCTTCGCCGTCCCCACGATCTCCGGTGAGGTGCGCCGGCACTTCCGGGACCAGAGCTGGTCGATGCGGGTACCGCGACGGCTCAAGGACATGCACGTGTCGATCAACGGTGCGGTGTCCGAGCTGTCCCAGACCCTCGGTCGCGCGCCCCGGCCCTCGGAGCTCGCGGAGTACCTCGACCTGCCCGTCGGCGAGGTGCTGGAGGGCCTGGAGGCCGCCGAGGCCTACCGCAGCTCCTCGCTCGACGAGATGCTGTCGTCGGAGGACGGCAGTGCGACCGTGGGCGAGCTGGTCGGCGACGCCGACGCCGAGCTCGACCGGGTCGACTATCGCGAGTCGCTGCGCCCGCTGCTCGCCGAGCTCGCGCCACGGGAGCGGACGATCGTGATGCTCCGGTTCTTCGGCAACCGCACACAGACCCAGATCGCCCAGGAGGTCGGCATCTCCCAGATGCACGTCTCCCGGCTGCTCGCACAGACCCTGTCACGGCTGCGCAACCGGCTCGACCCGGACGACCGCACCTTCTGACGGCCGGGCCGCGCGGCCGCGTCGCACGCCGTCCGCGAAGATCGGGACGGGACCGGCGCACCGTCCGGCCCCGGAGCGGGGAGGTAGGAGATGAGCGTGCCGGAACACGTGCTGGTGGTCGGCGCAGGGCTGGCCGGGCTGCGGACGGTGGAGAACCTGCGCCGGGACGGCTACGAGGGCCGGATCAGCCTGGTGGGGGCCGAGGAGCACCTCCCCTACGACCGCCCCCCGCTGTCGAAGCAGTTCCTCGCCGGCGCGTGGGAACGCACCAAGATCGACCTGTGCACCGCCGAGGATCTCGCCGAGCTCGGCGTGCGCACCCATCTCGGCCGCTCCGCGGTCGCCCTGCGGCCCGGTGAGGACCCGGCCGACGGCTCCGAGGTCGAGCTCGACGACGGCACCGTGCTGCACGCCGACGCCGTCGTCCTCGCCGTGGGGGTCACCTCCCGGGTACTCGACGGCCAGCCGGACTCCGCGCACCTGCTGCGCGCCGTCGACGAGGCCGAACGGCTGCGCGACGCGCTCGCCTCGGCGTCGTCGCTGCTCGTGGTCGGTGCCGGGTTCATCGGGGCCGAGGTCGCGAGCACCGCCCGGGACCGGGGTGTCGCGGTCACCGTGGTCGAGACCGGCACGGTGCCGATGGCGCGGCTCCTGGGCGAACAGGCCGGTGCGGTGGTGGCCCGGCTGATGGTCGACGCCGGGGTCGACCTGCGCACCGGGGTGGCGGTGTCGGAGCTGACGTCCTCGGGTGCCACCCTCTCCGACGGGTCGACGGTGACGGCCGACGAGATCGTCGTCGGCGTCGGCGGGATGCTCGACCTGGGCTGGCTGGAGGCCACCGGCGTCGACGTCTCCGCCGGGATCCCGTGCGACCACCGGGGCCGGGTCGACGGGCTGCCCGGGGTGTGGGCGGCGGGCGACGCCGCCGCCTGGACCGACCCGGACACCGGCGAGCGCACCCGGCTGGAGCACTGGACCTCGGCGAGCGACCAGGCGGCCGCGGTCGCCGCGGACATCACCGGCACCGACCTGCCGCCCGCCGCGGTGCCGTTCTTCTGGTCCGACCAGTTCGGCATGAAGATCCAGCTCGTGGGGTGGCCGGACCGCGCGGACTCGCTGCTGCCGTTGCACGGCGAGGGTCTCGGCGACGGCCCGGTGAAGGGCACGGTACTCGGCTACCTGCGCGGCGACGACCTCGTCGCCGTCGCCGGGTTCGGCGCGGCCCGGCTCGTCGCCCGCTACCGCCGTCCGCTGGCGGAAGGCGCCGACCGCGCCGCGGTGCTGGAGCTGCGCGACGAGCTGGCCTGAGCGGGTTCCGACACACGTCGGGCCCGGCCGGTGACGACACCGGCCGGGCCCGACGGGTACGGATCAGCGGAAGATCGAGCGGACCACGGCAAGTCCGACCAGCGCGCCGACCGCGATGAGCGAGTACTTGATCTTCGGGTCGGCGAGCCGCTCGGCGAGCTGCGCCTTGCCGCCCTCGATGAGGTTCTTCGGGTTCGCCCGGTCCGCCAGGGCGTCCAGACTCTCGGCCAGCGCGTCCCGGGTCTTCTCGATCTCGCGCTGGATGTTCTCGGGGTCGCGGGCCACCACGTCCACCTCCGGTTCGGCCGGTACGCGTCCGCGTCCGGGACTCCTGCTGCTCGCGCCCGACACTGCCCCGACAGCTCTGTCCGGGCACCGCGAGCGGCGTGGGACACACCGTAGCCACCGACGGGGGCGGACCGCGCGCCCGGCCACCGGCGCGCCGCCGATCGGGTGCGCCCGACGGTCGTCGGTGTCGCATCCGTCCACAACCGGCCGGTACGTCCACAGGCACCACACTCGTGGCAGCGCCGCGGCCGGCGGGTGGCACGCTGATCGACATGAGTACACGGCTGCAGGCGGGCGACCCCGCCCCCGACTTCACCCTCGACGACGCCGACGGCACGCCCGTCTCCCTGGCCGACTACCGCGGCCGCAAGGTCGTCGTCTACTTCTACCCGGCGGCGAGCACCCCGGGCTGCACGAAGGAGGCCTGCGACTTCCGCGACAACCTCGCCGAGCTGAACGAGGCGGGCATCGACGTGCTGGGCATCTCCCCGGACAAGCCCGCCAAGCTCGCGACCTTCCGCGACAACGAGAAGCTGACCTTCCCGCTGCTGTCCGACCCCGACCGCGAGGTCCTCACCGCCTGGGGCGCCTTCGGGGAGAAGAAGCTCTACGGCAAGACCGTCACCGGCGTGATCCGGTCGACCTTCCTGGTCGGCGAGGACGGCACGATCGTCGACGCGCAGTACAACGTGAAGGCGACCGGGCACGTGGCGAAGCTCCGCCGGGACTGGAAGGTCTGATGCCGGCCCGGCCGGCGGGCGCGGGGTGAGCGGGCGTGCCCCGCGCCCGCCGGTGGACCGACGAGGAGCTGGTCGCCGCGGTGGCGGCGTCGCAGCGGCTGAGCGAGGTGTGCCACCGCCTCGGGATCCGGACCGGCCGATACGACCAGCTACGGGCGCACATCGCCCGTACCGGCGCGGACGCGAGCCACATCCCGGGGGCGCTCGACCCCGGGCACCGCAACCACCGCCGGCGCTACACCGACGAGGCGCTGCGGGCGGCCGTCGAGGCGGAGGTCAGCGTGTACGCCGTGCTCCGGCGGCTCGGGTACGAGCCCAGCGGCGGGATGTTCCGGGCGGTGGTCGCGCACATCCGGGCGCTCGAGCTCGACACGACGCACTTCACGGGCCGTTCCTGGGCCCGGGGCCGGACCTTCCCGGGGCGGCGGGCCCGTCCGCTGGCGGACATCCTGGTCCGCGGGTCGAGCTACCGCAGCAGCGCGACCCTGCGCCGGCGGCTCGTCGCTGAGGGGCTGAAGGCCGCCCGGTGCGAGGAGTGTGGCCTGACCGAGTGGCGGGGACGGCCCGTCCCGCTCCAGCTCGACCACGTCAACGGCGACCACACCGACAACCGGCTCGAGAACCTTCGTATCCTGTGCGCGAACTGCCACGCCCTCACCGACACCTGGTGCGGCCGAAAGAACTAGCCGGCGTACTCCAACTGGCAGAGAGACACGGTTTAGGTCCGTGCAAGTGCGGGTTCGAATCCCGCCGCCGGCACGCGTCGCGTCGCCCGCCTCACCCGGCGGGCGACGCGGTCCCGGTCGGCCCGGCATCCCCGGGCGTGACGCCGTCGGGCTCGTCGGGCAGCGGCCGGCGGGCGGCGAGCAGCACCCCGCCGAGCCCGAGCACCGCGCAGATCCCCGACACCAGCAGCAGCGCGGGCGGCACGTGCCCGGTCACCGCGTCGCCGAGGGCCACGACGGCGATGGTGCTCGGCGCCGACCCGATCACGGTGCCGACCAGGTAGGGCCAGAACCGCACCTGGGACAGGCCGGACAGGTAGTTGAGCACCGCGAACGGCACCATCGGGATCAGCCGCAGCGACGTCACCGCCAGCACGCCGTGGTGGTCGAGCCTGCGGCGCACCCACACCGCGCGCGGGTGGCGCGCGTAGCGGGCGACGAGCCCCCCGCCGGTGGCACGGACGAGCGCGAACGCCACGACCGCGGACAGTGCGGTCGCGAACAGGGTCAGCGCGGCCCCGCCGACGGCACCGAACAGCACCCCGGCGGACACGGTGAACACCGTCCGGGGGAAGGGCGGGACGTTGAGCGCGACCTGGAGCAGGACGAACACGACCGGGCCCCAGAGCCCTGCCGACTCGACGGCCCGGCGCAGCTCACCGAACCGGGGGAACGCGGACAGCCCCAGCGACCGGGCCACGAGTACGACGAGTGCGGCCGCGAGCACCAGCCCGAGGCAGCCCAGCAGAAACCGCCACCACCGCACGGACGTCACGGTACCGAGCCCCGCGCCGGCGCCGTCGGCCGCGTCGCCGCACCGACCGGTCCCCCGCCGCCGGTCGTCGGGCGACCTCGGCCGGCGTGCCGTGGGGATGGGCCGTGAGAGGCTGCCGACCATGAGCGACTCGGGTATCGACCCCGCCGAACTGGACGCCGACGGGCTGGCCGTGCGCCGCGAGGTCCTCGGCCAGGACTACGTCGACGCGGCGCTGGGCCGCGTCGACGACACGACCGCGGACTTCCAGAAGCTGATCACCCGCTACGCATGGAACGAGATCTGGACCCGCCCCGGGCTGGAGCGCCGGATGCGCTCGGCGGTGACGCTGACCGCACTGGTCGCGCACGGGCACTGGGAAGAGTTCGAGCTGCACGTACGGGCGGCCCGGCGCAACGGCCTGGCCACCGACGAGATCGTCGAGATCATCCTGCAGACCGCGATCTACTGCGGGGTCCCGGCGGCGAACTCGGCGTTCCGGATCGCGCAGCGCGTCCTGGCCGAGCCGGCCCCCGAGTAGCCCTCAGTCGCGGGCGAGCAGCGCCTGCAGGTGCGGGACGAGTGCGCGCAGCGCGGTCCCGCGGTGGGAGGCGGCGTCCTTCTCCTCGGCGCTGAGCTCGGCCGAGGAGCGGGTGTCGCCCTCCGGGGCGAAGATCGGGTCGTAGCCGAACCCGTTCTCCCCGCGCGGGGCGCGCAGCAGGGTGCCGCGCCACGTCCCGTGCACCACGGTGCGCCCGGGCACGGAGTCCTCCGCGTCGGGGCCGCCGGTGTCGGCAGTGCCGTCGGAGCCGTCGGAATCACGGAGCCCGGCCGCCGCCTCGGGCGTGACGAGCGCGGCGGCGCACACGAACGCGGCGCCGCGGCGCTCGTCGGGGACGTCGGCGGTCTGTCCGAGCAGCAGCGCCAGGTTGGCCGCGTCGTCGCCGTGCCGGCCGGACCAGCGGGCGGAGAAGATGCCCGGCATGCCGTTGAGGGCGTCGACGGTGATGCCCGAATCGTCGGCGATCGCGGGCAGCCCGGTCGCGGCGGCGGCGTCGCGGGCCTTGGCGAGCGCGTTCGCGGCGAAGGTCGCGCCGGTCTCGGGGGCCTCGGGGAACTCGGGGACGTCGGCGAGCCCGACGATCTCCACCCCGGAGAGCCCCGCGGCCTCGGTGATCCGGCGCAGCTCGACGAGCTTCTTGGCGTTGCGGGTGGCGAGCAGGATCCTCACGCGTCGCCCTCCCCCGCGGTGCCCGGGGCGGCGGGGGCGGTCTGCGCGACGATCTTCGGGTGCGGCGCGGCGAGCACCTCGACCTGGAGGCGGGACAGCTCGGCGATCCCGGCGAGCGCGGAGTCGAGCATCGCGTCGAGGGTCGAGCGGGAGAACGTGGCGCCCTCGCCGGTGCCCTGGACCTCGATGAGGGTCCCGGTCTCGGTGGCGACGACGTTCGTGTCGACCTCGGCCCGCGAGTCCTCCTCGTAGGGCAGGTCGAGCCGGACGCGGCCGTCGACGACGCCGACCGACACCGCGGCGACCTGGCAGGAGATCGGCTTGGGGTCGGACAGCTTGCCCTGCTCCCCGAGCCAGGTGACGGCGTCGCACAGGGCCACGTAGGCGCCGGTGATGGCCGCGGTGCGGGTGCCGCCGTCGGCCTGCAGGACGTCGCAGTCGATCGCGATCGTGTTCTCGCCGAGCGCGCGCAGGTCGATGCAGGCACGCAGGGACCGGCCGATCAGCCGGGAGATCTCGTGGGTGCGGCCGCCGATCCGGCCCTTCACCGACTCCCGCGACGAGCGGGTGTCGGTGGCCGAGGGCAGCATCGCGTACTCGGCGGTGACCCAGCCGAGGCCGGATCCCTTGCGCCAGCGCGGTACCCCGTCGGTGACGCTGGCGGCGCACAGCACCTTCGTGTCACCGAACTCCACCAGCACCGATCCCGCGGGGTGCTTCTGGAAGCCCCGGGTGATGGTCACCGGCCGCATCTCGTCGTCGGTCCGGCCGTCGGCCCTGCCCTCGGTTCGTGTCACCCGACCATCGTAGGAAGCCGGTTCAGACCTCGAACACCGCGTCGGGCCGGGCGAGCTCGACGGTCCCGCCGAAGGCCGCCTTGGCCTCGGCGCCGAGGGACTCGCGGTCGAACCAGGCCGGGACGTGGGTGACGACCAGGCGCCGGGCGCCGGCAGCCGCGGCGTGCTCGCCCGCCTCCCGTCCGGACAGGTGCACCCCGGGCGGTCCGGCCTCGGCGTGCGGCCAGCTGGCCTCGCAGAGCAGCAGGTCGGCGTCGCGGGCGGCCTCGACGAGTCCGGGGCAGGCCGCGGTGTCCCCGGAGTAGGTCAGCACCCGGCCGCGGTGCTCGAGGCGCAGCGCCCAGGCGGGGCAGACGTGCACGACCTCGTACGCGGTGACGGTGACGACGTCGGCGCCGGCGCCGACGGTGAACGGCTCCCCCGCCACGAGGTCGTGGAAGGAGAAGACGTCGGTGAGGTCGGTGCGGGCGTAGTCGGCCTCGGTGACGGCGTCGGCGCGGGCGAAGCGGGCGTGCGCACCGGCCGGGGCGTGCACGGGCAGCTTCCGCGCGGTCGCGTCGAACGGGGGCCGGGGATGGTAGCGACGGTGCACCGCCAGCGACGGGAAGTCCGAGCAGTGGTCGGGATGCAGGTGGCTGAACACCGCGGCGTCGAGGGAGAACGGGTCGGCGTGCCGCTGCAGGGCGCCGAGGGTGCCGTTGCCGAGGTCGAGGGTGAGGCGGGTCGACCCGGCCTCGACGAGGTAGCCCGATGCCGGGGACTCGGGTCCGGGGCCGCTGCCGGAGCACCCGAGAACGATCAGCCGCATGCGCGACCCTAACCCGTTCGTGAGGTGCGCCGCAGCCACCAGAGTCCGACGAACGGCAGGACGAGCGGGACGAAGCCGTAGCCGGCGCCGAAGTACGACCAGACCGTCTCGCGGGGGAAGTCGGCGGGGACGAACGTGGTGAACGCGCCGACCCCGAGCACGCCGACGAGCTCGAACACCACGGCGGACCAGGCGAGACGGCGGAAGCCGGGCCCGGTGCCCGCCAGCCCGACGGTGGCCAGGATGTAGACGAACCCGGCGAGCGCGGACAGCGAGTACGCCAGCGGTGCCTCGCCGAAGCGTTCGGCGATCTGCACCCCGGCCCGCGCCGAGGCCGAGAGCGCGAAGATGCCGTAGACGGCGATGAGGATGCGGCCGGGGCCGGTGGCGGTGGCGCGGGGCCCGGGGGCGTGGGGCTCAGGCACCGGGCACCCCCGGGATCCACAGGCCCTGCAGGCGCAGCACGGCGACGAGCGTCCCGATCGCGCCGACGGCGATCACGGCCCCACCCCAGCGGCTCGGCTCGGCGGTGGCGAACTGCAGCGCGATCACCGGGACGCAGACCGCGACGGCGAGGTAGATGAGGAAGGTCGACTGTTCGGGCAGGGTGACCCCGCCGAGCAGGACCCGGTACGCCGCGATCGCGGCCTGCACGACGATGAGCGCCAGACAGACGCCGACGGCGACGGCGTGCACCCGGCTCGGGGGCCGGTTCAGCGCCGTCGTGACCAGCCCGAACAGCGCGGTGGCCGAGAGCGCCACGGTGATCACCAGGACGAGCGTTCCGATCACGGCGGGAACGCTACCCCCGCGCCCCTCCGACACGGCGCCGGACCCACCGTCGTGGCCGGTGGGCATCCACACCCCCGGCCGTCAGGCGGACGGGAGCGCGGCACCCGCGCGGCCCACGACCGACCCGATCTCCGGGCCCAGGAACCGGCGGCCCAGGCGGGCGAAGGGCTCCGGGTCACCGGTGGCGAGGAAGCGGTGCGGTGCGGGCGGGGCGGTGTCGTCGCGCAGCAGGTCGTGCGCGTGCAGGGTCCGGACCAGGGTGCGGGCGGTCTCGTCGGCCGAGGACACGAGCGTCACGTCCGGGCCGAGGACGATCTCCAGCACCCCGGACAGCAGCGGGTAGTGGGTGCAGCCCAGGACGACGGTGTCGACACCGGCGCGCTGGAGCGGCTCCAGGTAGCCCTGGGCGACGCCGAGGACCTGGCGGCCGCTGGTGGTGCCGCGCTCGACGAAGTCGACGAACCGGGGGCAGGCGACCGAGGTGATCTCGGTGTCGGGGGCGGCGTCGAAGGCGTCGGCGTAGGCGCCCGAGGCGATCGTCGCGGCGGTACCGATGACACCGATCCGGCCGTTGCGGGTGGTGGCGACGGCGCGGCGCACGGCCGGGCGGACGACCTCGACCACCGGCACCGGGTAGCGCTCGCGGAAGTCGGCCAGGCACGCCGCCGAGGCGGAGTTGCAGGCGATGACCAGCGCCTTGACCCCGGAGTCGACCAGCTCGTCGCCGATGCCGAGTGCGAGGCGCCGGATGTCGGCGAGCCGGCGCGGCCCGTACGGGCTGTGCGCGGTGTCGCCGACGTAGACGATCTGCTCGGCGGGCAGCAGGTCGATGACCGAGCGGGCGACGGTCAGACCGCCGACCCCGGAGTCGAAGATGCCGATCGGGGCGTCGAGCCCGGGTGCGTCGCTCACACCCTAGGAGGGTAGGCGGTCGGCCCGGGACACCCAGTAGGCGGCGAGCACGCCGCCGACCGCGCCGAACAGGTGGCCCTGCCAGGACACCGACGGGTCCGAGGGCAGCACGCCCCAGAGGATGGAGCCGTAGAACAGGAACAGCACGACGGCGAGCAGGATCTGCCTGCCGTTGCGGGCGTAGAAGCCGCGGGTGAGCAGGAACAGGAACCAGCCGAACACGATCCCGGAGGCGACGAGTACCGGCAGCGGCGAGGTCAGCCACACCCCCAGCCCGCTGATCACCCAGATCGTCGCGGTGACCACGATCCACTGCACCGGCCCGCCGGACATGGCCAGGAACCCGAAGATCAGGAACGGCAGGCTGTTGGCGGCCAGATGCGCCCAGTCGCCGTGCAGCAGCGGCGCGGTGAGGATCCCGGCCAGCCCGTCGATGTCGCGCGGGTAGATCGCCGAGGCGGCGTCGACCATCCCGCCCGACGCCTGGTCGACGGCCTCGAAGACGTACAGCGCGGCGGTGAACACCAGCATGATCGCCGCCGCGCGCACCGGCGCGGGCGGCAGCACACGGGCGGGGCGGCCGTCCGGGGGTGCGGTCATGCCGTCCACGGTACCGGCGCGCCCGCCCGCTATGCCCGTTGTGACCGGTTCAGGCCCAGAGGTGCCCGTCGATGCCCTGCGCGGCGGTGCCCAGGTCACCGGAGTAGGCGCCGGTGGACAGGTACTTCCATCCGCCGTCGCAGACGATCATCACGACGTCGGCGCGCTGACCGGCGTCGAGCGCCTTGTTCGCGACGCCGAGGGCGGCGTGCAGGATCGCGCCGGAGGAGATCCCGGCGAAGATGCCCTCCTGCTCCACCAGCTGGCGGGTGCGGCGAAGCGCGTCGTAGGAACCGACCGAGAAGCGACCGGTCAGCACGGTCTCGTCGTAGAGCTCCGGGACGAAGCCCTCCGACAGGTTCCGCAGGCCGTAGACGAGCTCGCCGTAGCGGGGCTCGGCCGCGACGACCTGCACGTCGGGCTTCTGCTCACGCAGGTAGCGCCCGGCCCCGACGAGGGTGCCGGTGGTGCCGAGCCCGGCGACGAAGTGGGTGATCGACGGCAGGTCGCGCAGGATCTCCGGGCCGGTGCCGCGGTAGTGCGCGTCGGTGTTGGCAGGGTTGCCGTACTGGTAGAGCATCACCCAGTCCGGGTGCTCGGACGCCAGCTGCTTGGCGAGGGCGACGGCCTGGTTCGACCCACCGGCCGCCGGCGAGGAGATGATCTGCGCGCCGTACATCGCCAGCAGCTGGCGACGCTCCTCGGAGGTGTTCTCCGGCATCACGCAGATGATCTCGTAGCCCTTGAGCTTCGCGGCCATCGCCAGCGAGATGCCGGTGTTGCCCGAGGTGGGCTCCAGGATCGTGCAGCCGGGCGTGAGCAGCCCCTGCTTCTCGGCGTCCTCGATCATGGCCAGCGCGGGCCGGTCCTTGATCGAGCCGGTGGGGTTGCGGTCCTCCAGCTTCGCCCACAGCCGCACGTCCTCCGACGGCGACAGGGACGGCAGCCCGACGAGCGGGGTGTCGCCGACGGCGTGCAGCAGCGAGTCGTAACGCACGGGATCTCCTCACGCGCCGGTGCCGGGCGGGCGGGCCGCCCGGCACCGATCTCCGGTGGGGCTCAGCGACCGCCGGCCACGGCCGGGAGGATCGTGAACGTCGAGGACTCCTTGACCGGGGCCTCCAGGCCGCCGGCGAAACGGATGTCCTCGTCGTCGACGTAGATGTTGACGAAGCGGTGCAGCTTGCCGTCGGTGATCAGACGGTCCTTGATGCCACTGTGCCGCGACTCCAGGTCGTCGATGACCGCGGAGACGGTGTCGCCCTTCGCCTCGACGGTCTTCTCGCCGCCGGTGTGGGTGCGAAGGATGGTGGGGACGGACACGGAGACGGCCATGTCGGTGATCACTCCTGGTGGGGTCGCTCTGGCGTGGACTTCTGCACGCGGCAACGCGGCCGGAGTACGGCGACATTCCCGCGCAACCTCCGGCGCGGGTGCGCGAGAGGGTCGATCAGGCCCGGTCGGGCACGTCGTCGGAGCCGGTGTGGGAGAACATGTAGGACTCCACGACCGCCAGCTCGTCCTCCACGACCTCGCCGTCGGCGAGGTGGTAGGAGCGCACCTCGGGCTCGGCGTCGGCGGTGGCGAGGCCCACGATCAGCCAGTGCTGGTCGGGGGTCCACTCCATCTGGGCGACGTCCTTGGGCGACGGGTAGGCCTCGGGCAGGCCGGTGTGCGCCACCGGGCGCCGCGGCAGCCGCGTGTGGGAGTGGACGACGAGCATGCGGCGCTCACCGGACGCGTCCAGCTCGCGCTCCAGGCGGATGTCCTCGGCCGGGGAGAAGGCGAAGTCGCTCGCCACCTCGTCGGCGTTGGTCATCGGCACGTAGCGCTCGGGGTGCTCACCGGTCTCGGGACCGACGAGCTGCCCGCACGACTCGACCGGGAAGTCCCGGCGGGCGTGCGCGACGATCGCATCGAGGAGGTCGGACCGGAGGACGAGCACGACGTGAGGATACGCGGCCCCGGCGGCGGGACCGAACACCCGCCGGGCCCGCACCCGGCGTTCACGCACTCGACACCACGGTCTGTGATCCCGGCCACGGCCCGGCGGTCGGCGGTGCCTCCATACTGCCCTGCGTGTCCTCCCCCGGTCGCCGTGTCGGAATCGTCCTCGCTGCCCTGCTCGCCGTCGTCCTGGCGGTGGGGGTCACCGTCGAGGCGGTGACGCTCTCCGGCCGTTCCGCCCCGGGTGCCCCCGGCCCCGGCACGGTGCGGCTCATCGCGCTCAACGACCTGCACGGCAACCTGGAACCGCCCTCGGGGTCCTCGGGCCGGGTGACCGACGACGCCGGCGCGCAGGTCGAGGCCGGCGGTGCCGCGTTCCTCGCCGCGCACGTCGCGGCGCTGCGGGCACAGGCTCCGGCGAGCGTGGTGCTGTCCACCGGCGACAACGTCGGCGCGTCCCCGCTGGCGTCGGCGCTGTTCCACGACGAGCCGACCGTCGAGGTGCTGGAGCGGATGGGTGTCGCCGCGTCCGTCGCGGGCAACCACGAGTTCGACGAGGGCATCGCCGAGCTGCGCCGGTTGCAGCACGGCGGCTGCCACCCGGCCGACGGCTGCCGCTTCACCCCGTCCTACGACGGCGCGTCCTTCCCGATCCTGTCCGCCAACGTGACCGACGACTCCGGGCGGCCGGCGCTCGCCGCGTCGACGGTGGTGGAGGCGGGCGGGACCCGGATCGGTGTCATCGGCGCCACCCTGTCCGAGCTGCCCGACCTGGTCTCCCCCGACGGCATCCGCGGCCTGGCCGTCGGCGACGAGGTCGCCGCGGTCGACGCGGCGTCGCGCGGGCTGACCGCGCAGGGGGTGCGGGCCCAGGTGCTGCTGCTGCACCAGGGCGACGAGACGACCGGTGACGGCGGCCCGGACGCCTGTGCGATCGAGCCCGGCGGGCCGGCGTCGCGGATCGCGGCCGCGGTGTCCGCCGACGTCGACGCGGTGTTCTCCGCGCACACCCACCAGCAGTACCTGTGCTCGGCGACCGACCCGGCCGGGAACCCCCGACCGTTCGTGCAGGGCCTGTCGTTCGGCAGGCTGCTGTCGGTGGTCGACCTGGCCCTGACCGGCGACGGCGACGTGGACCGCGGCGCGACGACGGCCCGCAACGAGGTCGTCACCCGCGACGTCACACCCGACCCGGGCGTGGCCGAGGTCGTCGACCGTGCGGTCGCGCAGTCGCGGCCGCTGGCCGAGCGTCCGGTCGGGACGGTGGCCGGGCCGCTGCTGCGCGCGGCCGGGCCGACCGGGCTGTCCCCGCTCGGCACGGTGATCGCCGACGCACAGCTCGCCGCCTCCCGCGGCGACGGCGCGCAGATCGCGCTGACCAACCCCGGCGGGGTGCGCGCGGACCTGGTGCCCGGCGCGGGCGGCCGGGTCACCTACGGGCAGGCCTACACCGTGCAGCCGTTCGGCAACATCCTGCAGACGATGACGCTCACCGGTGCCCAGCTGCGGGCGGTGCTCGACCAGCAGTTCACCGTCGAGGACGGCCCGACGGTGCTGCAGAGCTCGTCGAACCGGCGCTACACGGTGACGGGGAACCGGGTGGGCGACATCGCGATCGGCGGTGTCCCGGTCACCGACGGCGGCCGCTACCGGGTCGCGACGAACAACTTCCTGTCCGCGGGCGGCGACGGCTTCGACACCTTCACCGCCGGGACCGAGCTGGTCGGCGGGCCGGTGGACCTCGACGCGTTCGTCGCGTACCTGGGCGCGAACCCGGGATTGACCCCGCCGTCCACCGACCGGATCGTGCGGCGGTGACGGGGCCCGGCCCGTCGGGTCAGAGCCCCCGGACGCGAACCCGGACCAGGGAGTCCTGCACGTAGGTCAGCCAGTGGTAGACGCCCAGGTGCTGGGCCCTCGGGTCGTCGTCGGGCAGCTGCTCGGGCATGTCCTCGCTGACGTCGAGGGCGGTGCCGAGCGCGAGCCGCACGTCATTGAGGGCGGCCAGCCAGGCGTCGACCTGGGCCTCGGTGAGCTCCAGCCGTCCGCCCGCCTCGGGCAGGGTGTCCAGCACGGTCGCCGCGGCGGCGTCCTTGGCCTCGATCAGCGACGGCTCGTGCAGCGAGCGCATTCCGCCGGCGAGGTCGGAGTCCTCGGTGGTGAAGTCCGGCAGCAGCCGGGCCAGCACCCGGTCGGTCGGCCGCGACGTCGGGCCGGTGCGGATGCCGGTGAGCTCGGCGAGCTCGTCGGTGGACGCGAGCTCGGCGCGACCGGCGAGCATCTGGCGGATCTCGGTGAACAGCCCCCGCAGGACGACGGCCTCCTCGCCGGAGAACCCGGACGTGTAGCGGACGCGGTCACCGCGGCCGCTGCGCTTCCAGCCGTTCACCCTCAGGCCCGCTGCATGGTGGCCCACAGGCCGGCCGCGTGGAGCTGGGCGACGTGCCCCTCCACGGTGTCCTTGTCACCGGCCGACACGGCGGCGCGTCCCTTGTGGTGCACGTCGAGCATCAACGCGGTGGCCTTCGCCTCGGGGTAGTGGAACACCTTCTGCAGCACGTAGGTCACGTACGACATGAGGTTGACCGGGTCGTTCCAGACGATGGCCTGCCACGGCGTGTCGGGGCCGGCGGACTCGTCCAGGTCGGGCGTGACCTGCTCGGTGGGCGCCGGGGACGGCGCTGGTGACGGCGCGGACATGCGCCCCATGGTGGCACAGCCGGGACGACGGTCCCGGCCCGACCGCACAGCCCCCGACACGGCCCCCGACACCGGCCCCGGCCCGACCGCTCCGGCACCGACCAGCGCGGCCCCGACCACGTCGGCGGGCGCGGCCGTAGGCTCCCGACCATGACCGGCACGGCCCTGCTGACCGACCGCTACGAGCTGACGATGGTGGCGGCGGCCCTCGCCGACGGCACCGCCGAACGGCACTGCGTCTTCGAGCTGTTCGCGCGCCGCCTCCCCGACGGGCGCCGCTACGGCGTCGTCGCCGGGACGGGGCGGCTGCTGGAGGCGCTGTCGCGCTTCCGCTTCTCCGACGCCGACCTGGAGTTCCTCACCCCGGTCGTCGACTCCGCGACCCTGGACCGGCTCCGCGACTACCGCTTCTCCGGCGACGTCGACGGCTACCCGGAGGGCGAGCTGTACTTCCCCGGCTCCCCCGTCCTCACCGTGACCGGCACCTTCGCCGACGCGGTGATCCTCGAGACCCTCGCGCTGTCAATCTACAACCACGACAGCGCGATCGCCTCGGCCGCGGCGCGGATGGTGACCGCGGCGGCCGGGCGGCCGCTGATCGAGATGGGGTCGCGGCGCACCCACGAGGAGGCCGCCGTGGCCTCCGCCCGGGCCGCGTACCTGGCGGGCTTCGCGACGACGTCGAACCTCGCCGCCGGCGCCCGGCACGGCATCCCGACCGCGGGCACGGCCGCGCACGCCTGGGTCCTGCTGCACGACGACGAGCCGTCCGCCTTCGCCAGCCAGGTCGCCGCCCTGGGCACCGACACCACGCTGCTCGTCGACACCTACGACATCCGCCGCGGCATCTCACACGCCGTCGCGGCCGCCGGCCCGGGGCTGGGTGCGGTCCGCATCGACTCCGGGGACCTCGGGGTACTGGCCCGCCAGGCCCGCGAGCAGCTCGACGCGCTCGGTGCCACCGGGACCCGGATCGTCCTGTCCGGCGACCTCGATGAGTACGCGATCGCCTCGCTGCGCGCCGAGCCGGTCGACTCCTACGGGGTGGGGACCTCCCTGGTCACCGGGTCGGGCTCGCCGACGGCCGGGATGGTCTACAAGCTCGTCGAGGTCGACGGGCGCCCGGTGTCCAAGCGGTCGAGCGCGAAGGAGTCCCGCGGCGGGCGCAAGGCGGCGCTGCGTCGGTTCAAGCCGACCGGCACCGCGGTCGAGGAGGTCGTGTACCCCTACGGCACCGATCCGGCCCCCGGCCCGCACGACCGGGTGCTGCCGGAGCCGCTGGTACGGGGCGGCGAGGTCGTCGCCGACGACTCCGTCACCGGTCTGGAGTCCGCCCGGGAGCGGCTGCGGACGGCGTTGGTCGCCGTACCGTGGGAGGGGCTGAAGCTGTCCCGCGGCGAGCCCGCGATCCCGACCACCTTCCTCACCGGGAGCTGAGCCATGGCCCGAGCGTTGATCGTCGTCGACGTCCAGAACGACTTCTGCGAGGGCGGCGCCCTCGCGGTGGCCGGTGGGGCCGCCGTCGCCGCCGGGATCGGGCCGCTCGCGACCGGCGGCCGGGACGGCACGGCCTACGACCACGTCGTCGCCACCCGGGACGTGCACGTGGACCCGGGGCCGCACTTCTCCGACACCCCGGACTTCGTCGACTCCTGGCCGCCGCACTGCCGCGCGGGGACGCCGGGCGCGTCGTTCCACCCGGCGCTGGACGTCGCGCCGATCGAGTGCGTCTTCGACAAGGGCGCCTACACCGCCGCCTACTCGGGCTTCGAGGGCGCGAGCGCCAACGAGTCGGGCCAGCCGCTCGGCGACTGGCTGGGCGGGCGCGGGGTGACCGAGGTCGACGTCGTCGGCCTGGCGACCGACCACTGCGTCCGGGCGACCGCGCTCGACGCCGCACGGCTCGGACTCGCGACGACGGTGCTGCTGCACCACTGCGCGGGGGTCTCCCCGGAGACGACGGAGCGGGCGCTGGCCGAGCTGACCGAGGCCGGCGTGGAGCTCCGCACGGCCTGAGCCCGGCACCGGCCGGGAACGCGTCCCGGCCGGTGCCGATGCCTCAGTGCCAATCTCTCAGAGCGTGTTTGGAAATGGTGGGTGTGTCGGGATGGTCGACACGGCTGGGGTGCTCCATCGTGGTCGGCATGCAGGAACGACCGCGCCGGTACCCCTCGGACACCAGTGATGCCCAGTGGGTGGTGATCGAGCCGTTGTTACCGCCGCTCGCGCGGCGGGGGCGGCCTGTTGCTCATGCTCGTCGGGACGTGCTGGACGCGATCTTGTATGTCGTGCGGACCGGGTGTGCCTGGCGGGCGTTGCCGGTGGACTTCCCGCCCTGGCAGACCGTCTACTGGTACTTCAACCAGTGGGAACAGCAGAAGGTCACCGAGAAGATCCTCCCGGTCGTGCGGGGGCAGTTACGTATCGCCGAGGGCCGTGATCCGGAGCCGAGTGCGGGGATCATCGATTCCCAGTCGGTCAAGGGCGCCGACACCGTCGGCCAGGACTCCCGCGGCTACGACGCCGGGAAGAAGACAGGCGGACGGAAACGGTTCATCGTGACCGACACCCTCGGTCTGCTGCTGACCACGATGGTGTGCTCGGCCTCGGTACAGGACCGCGACGGCGCCAAGCCGATCCTGCTCAACCTCTACCTGCGCACCAGGGTGCGGTTCGTCTACGCCGACGCCGGCTTCGCCGGGCGACTGCTCGACTGGGCCGCCACGATCCTGCAGACAACGATCGAGATCATCCGCAAGCCACCCGAGCAGCGCGGATTCACCGTCCTCCCACGAAGGTGGGTGGTCGAACGGACCCTGGCCTGGCTCACCGCACACCGACGCCTGGCCCGAGACTACGAACGCCACCCCACCACATCCGAAGCCATGATCCGCTGGGCCGCGATCAACACCATCACCCGCCGCATCGCCCGTGGATACCCCGCCACCCGCCAGCAGAAACACACGACACCCTCAACCCACTAGAATTTCCAAACACGCTCTCAGTGGCGCTCGACCATCGTGACCTGGGTGCCCCGGTCGCCGTCCACAGGGGTGGCGTCGCCGTCCGCCGGAGCCGCGTCGCCGTCGGGGCGCTGCGGGTCCGCCGGGACGCTCAGCGGGTCGACCGCCGCGACCGGGACGGCCGCTCCCCCGGGGTCCGCGTCGGTGGCCCCGTCGTCCTTGGCGAAGGAGCCGACCTTCACGTAGAAGTCGTCGCCGTGGTTGTCGGTCGCCCAGTCGACGGCCTGCTCCATCACCTCGGCGCTCTTGACCGCGCGCAGGATGACCCGGTCACGGCGGACGTCGCGGTGCAGGGCCACGCACAGCAGCACCATGATCACCACGAACGGTGCCGCGACCAGGATGGTGAGGTTCTGGATGCCGTCCAGGGCGTTCTCCCCGCCGGTGACCAGCATCAGCACGGCGACCGCGCCCATGACCGAACCCCAGAAGACCACGACCCACTTGCTGGGCTCGATGGTGCCGCGCTGGGACAGGGTGCCCATGACGATCGACGCGGCGTCGGCGCCGGAGACGAAGAAGATCGCGACCAGGACCATGACGAGCAGACCGGTGAAGGTCGCCCACGGGTAGGCGGCCAGCATCTGGAACAGCTGGACGTTGGAGTCGTCGGAGAACTGTGTGCCCTGCTGGGCCTGGGTGATGGCGGTGCCGCCGAAGATGCAGAACCAGACCAGCGAGACCAGGCTGGGTGCGAGGATGACGCCGCCGACGAACTCGCGGATGGTGCGCCCGCGCGAGATCCGGGCCAGGAACATGCCGACGAACGGCGTCCAGGAGATCCACCACGCCCAGTAGAAGACGGTCCAGCTGGACAGCCATTCGAGCATCGGCTCGCCGCCGACGGCCTCGGTGCGCCCGACCATCTCGAAGAACTGGGAGAAGTAGGCGCCCAGCGCGGTCGGTACCAGGTCCAGGATGATCACCGTCGGGCCCACGACGAACAGGAACAGCGCCAGCGCCCCGGCCAGCACCATGTTGATGTTCGACAGCCACTGGATGCCCTTGGCCACCCCGGAGACCGCGGACAGGATGAACGCCGCGGTCAGCACGACGATGATCGCCGCGAGCACGCCGGCCCCCGGCGCCCCGTCGACCCAGCCGACGGTCTGCATGCCGCCGCCGATCTGGAAGGCGCCCAGCCCGAGCGAGGCCGCGGAGCCGAACAGCGTCGCGAAGATCGCGAGGATGTCGATCGCCTTGCCGATCGCCCCGTCGGTGGCCTTCTGCCCGATCAGCGGGACGAACGCCTGGCTGATGAGCTGCCGGCGGCCCTTGCGGAACGTGGAGTAGGCGATGGCGAGGCCGACGACGGCGTAGATCGCCCACGGGTGCAGCGTCCAGTGGAACAGCGAGGTCGCCATCGAGGTCTGCAGCGCGTCGACGGTGCCGGGCTCGGCGGAGCCGGGGGGGCGGTGACCGGAAGAAGGTCAGCGGCTCGTTCACGCCGAAGAACATCAGTCCGATGCCCATGCCGGCGGAGAACATCATCGCGATCCAGGAGACCGTGCGGAACTCGGGTTCCTCGTCGTCGGCGCCGAGTTTGATGCGTCCGAACCGGCTGAAGGCCAGGAAGAGTGCGAAGGCGACGAAGGCGGTCGCGGCGAGGATGAAGCCCCAGCCACCGCCACGCATCAGCGCCCCGATCATCGTGGACGCGGTCGTGCGCAGGCTCTCCGGCGCCGCGACCCCCCAGACGACGAACAGCAGCGCCAACGCGGCACCGATCCCGAAGACCGTCCGGTCCGTGCGGGGGCGTTCCGGTGGTGCTCCGGGGTCCTCGGTACACGACCGGGGATCGACCTGCGCCATGACGTCTCCACCTCTGTCCGGGTGCGGGGAAAGTGCGGTACGTGCGCCGCTCCGTGGGGTCGTGCGGATCCGCGGCCGGGATCACCGGCGCGACGGGTGGACGGGCAGCGGGTGCCGCCGGCCCGGGGACGGGCGACGGTCGGGCGGCGGTCGGCCGGGACCCGGCACCACCTGCTCCCCATCAGATACTCGATTAATATATCTGTGCACGTTATGATGCGGCCGGAGCGGCGGTCAAGACCCGATCCGTCGCCCGGAGCCCGAGGACACCGGAGTCGCCACCGTGCCCCCAGCAGTTCCGACGCCCGACCCGCGGCGACCGGCCCACGCCTCGGGCCTGCACGAACACCACCGTTGCAGCCCCTTGACACCGACCAGGGCGACGCGCTCCCATCGTGGTGCGTATTGAGCGACTCGTTGCTTGTTACGCAACAGTTTCGGTGTTTCTCGTGTGTTACCGCGGCCCCGATCGCCGTCGTCGTCATCGCGCCCAACCCCACTGCAGGAGGTGATCCGCTGTGCCGCAACGGTTCTGCCGCTACCGCACGCCGGCCGCCTCCGGCGCCCGGTCGTCGCACGGGCCCCCGGTCCCGCGGCGCCGGCCTCCGTAACGAACCGATGCCGTCGCACCGGTCCCGAGCTCGACCCGCGAGGGCGACCCCCGCCGGCGCGCCCGATCTCGCCCCAGACCCGCCAGCCGCCCCACACCGACCGTCGCCCACGAGGAGTACCGCCATGACGACCGGCGAGTTGTCGAACCCCGCCACCGAGGGGCAGAGCCTCCCGGACAGCCTGCGAGAGACCCTCGCCGGCCACTACTACACCGACCCCGCGATCTTCCGGGCCGAGCAGGACAACATCTTCCACAAGACGTGGTTCTGCGCGGTGCTGGCCGCGGACCTGGACAAGCCCGGCGCGTTCGAGACCGTCCAGATCGGACGTGAGAGCGTGATCGTCACGCGGGCCAGGGACAACTCCGTACGGGCCTACCTCAACGTCTGCCGGCACCGCGGCGCGCGGCTGTGCACGGAGGAGAAGGGCGAGGTCAGGCGCTCGTTCCAGTGTCCGTACCACGCCTGGACCTACGGCCTGGACGGCAAGCTCATCGCGGCGCCGAACCTGAACTCGATGCCCGACGTCGACAAGGTCGAGTACGGCCTGCACACCGTGCACGTCCGCGAGTGGCTGGGCTACGTGTGGCTGAGCCTGGCCGAGGAGCCGCCGTCGTTCACCGAGACCGTGATCGGCGACGTCACCACCCGGCTCGGCTCGCCGGACGCGATCGTCGGCTACGACGTCGAGAACCTGAAGCTCGGCCGGCGCATCTCCTACGACGTCAAGGCGAACTGGAAGCAGATCGTCGAGAACTTCATGGAGTGCTACCACTGCGCGACGATCCACCCCGAGCTCACCGAGGTGCTGCCGGAGTTCGCCGACGGCCTCGCCGCCCAGTACTTCGTCGGGCACGGCGCCGAGTTCGGCGAGGAGATCAAGGGCTTCACCGTCGACGGCTCCGAGGGGCTCGCCCGGATCCCGAGCATCACCCAGGAGCAGGACCGCCGCTACTACGCCATCACGGTACGGCCCTCGGTGTTCATCAACCTGGTCCCCGACCACGTCGTGTTCCACCGCATGTTCCCGCTGACCCCCGAGCGCACCCTGGTCGTCTGCGACTGGCTCTACCTCCCCGAGGTCGTCGACTCCGGCGCCGACATCGACCGCTCGGTGGAGCTGTTCCACCGGGTCAACGTGCAGGACTTCGACGCCTGCGAGCGCTGCCAGCTCGCGATGGACTCGCGCTCCTACGAGAAGGGGGGCGTGCTCGTGCCCAGCGAGCACCACATCGGCGAGTTCCACGACTGGGTGCGCGACCGGGTGGGCTGATCCCCCGCATCGCACCGCGCCTCACCGCGCTCCCCCGCACCACGACGAACGCCCCGCCCGGCCCCGCCGGCGCGGGGCGTTCGCGCATGCCCCCGGGCCCGACCGGATCAGGCCGGCACGGACGGGTGCCGTGGCACCCCGTCACCACCCCCCGCACCCCACGCGAGGGGTGCGGCGGGACGCGGGGAGGTGCCACGCCGTGCCCCCGCGAGCGGGACCGCAGCTGGGCAAGCGGGACGGCGGCCGGGCAGCAGGGCGGCGACCGGGACGCGGAACGGCCCCGCCCCCGCGGTGCGGGGACGGGGCCGTGGGAGAGCCGCCGCGGCTACCGGAAGACGACCGTGCTGCCGCCGGTGAGCAGGACCCGGCGCTCGCAGTGCCAGCGGACCGCGCGGGACAGGGCCAGTGCCTCGGCGTCGCGGCCGACCATCTGCAGGGCCTTCGGGTCGTAGGAGTGGTC
Organism: Pseudonocardia sp. ICBG601; assembly: GCF_020496245.1. Lineage (NCBI taxonomy): Bacteria > Bacillati > Actinomycetota > Actinomycetes > Pseudonocardiales > Pseudonocardiaceae > Pseudonocardia > Pseudonocardia sp. ICBG601. The sequence goes on from NZ_JAHLJA010000075.1 coordinate 41,227, forward strand.
GATCCGGATCACCTCCTGCTCGATGATCGGGCCCTCGTCGAGGTCGGGGGTGACGTAGTGGGCGGTGGCGCCGACCTGCTTCACGCCGCGCTCGTAGGCCTGGTGGTACGGGCGGGCACCCTTGAAACCGGGCAGGAACGAGTGGTGGATGTTGATGGCACGACCCTCGAGCGCCTTGCAGGTCTCGTCGGAGAGCACCTGCATGTAGCGGGCGAGCACGACCAGCTCGGCGTCGAACTCGTCGACGAGCGACAGCAGCCGGGCCTCGGCGTCGGGCTTGGTCTCGGCGGTCACCGGGACGTGCACGAACGGCAGCCCGGCGGCCTCGGCCATCGGCCGCAGGTCGGGGTGGTTGGACACGACCGCGACGATGTCGGCGCCCAGGCTGCCGGCCCGCCACCGGAAGATCAGGTCGTTGAGGCAGTGCCCCAGCTTGGAGACCATGACCAGGATCCGGGCGGGGGCGCCGTCGTGGAAGGTGAAGCTCATGCCGAACTCGGCCGCGACCGCCTCGAAGTCCCGGCTGATCACGTCGAGGTCCACCTCGTGCTCCGCCCCGACCTGGGTGCGCAGGTGCAGCCGGCCGCGCAGCGGGTCGTCGAACTGCTGGTACTCGCCGATGTCGCAGCCGTGCTCGATCAGGAAGGCGCTGACCGCGCGCACGATGCCGGTGCGGTTCGGGCAGCTCAGGGTCAGGATGAAGGAACGGGACACGGCGGCCTCTCCTCGGGTCGGACGCGGTCCGCGGCGACCACGGACCTCTAGATGGTGCATTGATATATCAGTCATAGTCAAGAGGTGTGGGCATGTCCGAGAACTGTTACGCACACATGACGGGTTAGCATGCGACGGTGACCGCACTGCCCGACGACGCCGAGCCGGAGTACACCTCGCTCGCCGACAAGGCGTACACGGTGATCCGGGACCGGCTGATCATGCTCGACATCCCGCCGATGACCGCGATCGACGACGTCGCCCTCGCGAAGTCCCTCGAGGTCGGTCGCACGCCGGTGCGGGAGGCCCTCAAGCGCCTGGAGATCGACCGGCTGGTCGTCTCCTACCCACGGCGCGGGACGTTCGCGACCGGGGTCGACATCACCGACCTGGCCTACATCTCCGAGATCCGGGTGCAGCTGGAGCCGCTCGCGGCGCGTCGCGCGGCCGAGTACGCCGGCCCCACGACCCGGGCCGACCTCGCCGAGCTGGCCGACACGATCGACCGGATCGACGTGCGCACCCTGGACCGCGACGCGCTGATGCGCTGGGACCTGCACGTCCACCGGACGATCTACGAGGCGGCGGCCAACCCGCACCTCGAGGACACCCTGATCCGCTATGACAACCTGGCGACCCGGATCTTCTGCCTGTTCCTGGACCGGATGACGCACTTCGACCAGCACGTCGGCGAGCACTCGGGCCTGCTGCGGGCCATCGCGGGGCAGCAGGCCGACGAGGCCGCCGACCGGGCCCGCGCGCACGTCATCGGGTTCGAGAAGGCGGTCCGCGAGGTCGTCTGACCCGGCTCAGACGTGGCGCGTGCCGAGCGGACGGTGTGTGCCAGCAGCAGCGCCGTCGTCACCGGTCCGACGCCGCCGGGCACCGGCGTGAGCGCACCGGCGCGGGTCGCGACGTCGGCGGCGTCGACGTCGCCGACCAGGCTGCCGTCGGGCGCGGTGTTCGTCCCGACGTCGACGACGACCGCGCCCTCGGCGACGTGCTCGGCGCGGATCAGCCCGATCCGCCCGACCGCGACCACGAGCACGTCCGCGGTGCGGGTGTGCTCGGCGAGCTCCTTGGTGTGGCGGTGGCAGATGCCGACCGTCGCGTCGCGTTGCAGCAGTAGCTGGGCGGTCGGCTTGCCGACGACCAGCGAGCGCCCCACGACCACGGCGCTGCGCCCGGCCAGCTCGACGCCGTGGTGGTCGAGCAGCTCGAGCACCGCGGCCGCGGTGGCCGGCGGGTAGGCGGGCAGGCCCGCGGCGAGCCGGCCGGCCGAGAGCGGGTTGGCGCCGTCGACGTCCTTCTCCGGGACGATCGACGCGGCCAGCTCCTCGACCCGCACACCGTCGGGCAGCGGGGGCTGCAGGATGATGCCGTGCACGGTGTCGTCGCTGCTCAGCCGGGCCAGGGTGGCGCTGATGGACTCCGCGTCCGCGTCCGGGCCGAGGTCGAGCAGCTCGCACTCGACGCCGACCCGGCGGGCGGCCCCGGACAGCGAGCGGACGTACCAGCCCGCGCCCTCGTCGGCGGTGGCGACGACGACGGCCAGCCGCGGCACGACGCCGAGGACGGTGAGCGCGGCGGCCTCGGCCTGCACCCCCTGGCGCAGCTCGCGGGCGCGCGCGGTGCCGTCGAGGACGACGTGGTCGGGGTGGGGGGCCGGCCGGGTGGTGGGTGGCGGGGTCATCGGCGGATCTGCTCCCGGACGTCGTCGGTCACCTTGTCGGCCCGGCGCAGCAGGTCGTCGCCGCCGGTCAGCGCCGCGGACAGCTCGCCGCGCGCCTGCGGGTCGGTGAGGCCCGCCAGGTTGATCTCGACGTTGAGCCGGGCGGTGCTCGCCGCGGCCCGTGCGGCGTCGGCCGCCGCGCCCACGTCGCTGATCACGTTGGGGTTGCCGATCGGCCGCAGCCGCTCGGCGAGGTCGACCACCTGCTCGGCGGCGCGGATGACCTGTGCGGGAATCCGACCCGCCTCGACCGTCGCGGCGGCGATCGCCGCGCTGCGGGCCTGCTTCGCCTCGTCCGTGTCGCGCGGGAGCTTGTAGGCCGCGCCGACCGCGCCGAACGCGCGGGCGTCGTCCTCGGCGAGGCCGAGGCCGGTGATGCGCAGTGCGTCGGCCCGGTTGCGGACGTCGAGGACCGTCTCGGCGTGCTCGGCGTAGCGCTCGCCGTCGGTGTAGCGGGCGACCATGCCGAGCAGGGCCGCGGCCTGGCGAGGTGCAGGCCGGCCGTCGCGCCGCCGCCGGGGGCGGGGACGCGGGCGGCCAGGTCCCAGAGGAACCGGTCGAGGGTGTCGGAACGCATGGGGGTCCTTCCGTGCGGCGGAGCGACGGTGCGTCGTCGG
>NZ_JAHLJA010000076.1:0-37720 GCF_020496245.1 Pseudonocardia sp. ICBG601
CCGGGTTCGGGCTCGCCCCGACGACGGCGACGGTGCGGGTGTCGCGCAGGATCTGCTGGCGCCGCCACGCGGGCGGGTTCTCCCAGGTCACGAGCTCTCCTTCTGCGAGGGCGGGCCAGGCCTGGTCGAGGTCCCAGACGATGTCGTCCGGGTCCTCCAGACCGACCGAGATCCGGATCATGTCCTCGGGGACGCCCCCTGCTCCAGCTGCGCAGGAGTGAGCTGCTGGTGGGTGGTGGACCCGGGGTGCAGGACGAGGGTGCGGGCGTCGCCGACGTTGGCGAGGTGGCTGCACAGCTGCACCGCCTCGATGAACCGCGCCCCGGCGGCCCGGCCGCCGCGCACCCCGAACGCGAACACCGCGCCCGGCCCCGCGGGCAGATACCGGCGAGCCCGCTCGTGGTGGCGGTGCGACGGCAACCCGGGGTAGGTCACGTACTCCACCCGCGGGTCCGCCTCGAGCCACTCCGCGACCTTCTGCGCGTTCGCCACGTGCGCCTCCATCCGCTGCGGCAGCGTCTCGACGCCCTGCATCAGCAGGAACGCCGAGTGCGCCGACAGCGTGGCGCCGACGTCGCGCAGCTGCTCGGCACGCAGCTTGGTGAGGAATCCGAGCTCCTGGAAGTTCCCCCACCAGGTGAGCCCGCCGTAGGACGGGACCGGCTCGGTCATCCCGGGGAAGCGGCCGTTGCCCCAGTCGAAGCGGCCGGACTCGATCACCACGCCGCCGAGGGTGGTGCCGTGCCCGCCGAGGAACTTCGTCACCGAGTGGATCACGATGTCCGCGCCGTGCTCCAGCGGCCGGCACAGGTACGGCGTCGCCAGCGTCGCGTCGATGATCAGCGGGAGCCCGGCCGCGTGCGCGACCTCGGCGAGCCCGGCGATGTCGGCGACCTCGCCGCCCGGGTTGGACACGACCTCGGCGAACACGAACTTGGTGTTCTCGCGGATCGCGGCGGCGTAGTCGGCCGGGTCGGTGCCCGGCACGAAGGTCGTGTCGACGCCGAAGCGGCGCAGCGTCACGTCGAGCTGGGTGATGGTGCCGCCGTAGAGCCCGGCCGCGGCGACGGCGTGGTCCCCCGCCCCGGCGAGGGCGGCGAAGGTGAGGAACTCGGCGGACTGCCCGCTGGCCGTGCACACCGCGCCGATGCCACCGTCCAGGCTGGCCAGGCGCTCCTCCAGCGCCGACACCGTCGGGTTGGCGATCCGGGAGTAGATCAGCCCGTACTTCTGCAGCGCGAACAGCGCCGCGGCGTCGTCGGTGTCGCGGAAGACGTAGCTGGTCGTCTGGTGGATCGGGACCGCCCGGGAACCGGTCGCGGCGTCCGGCACCGTCCCCGCGTGCACCGCCCGGGTGCGGAAGCCCCAGGCCCGATCCGGTCGGTCGCCGCGCGGTCCCGACGGTTCGCTCGCAAGCTCGCTCACGTCCCCATCCTCCCCCGCCTACAGGTGGTCGCGCAGGAAGGCCCGCACCCGCTCCGTCGCGTCCGTCGCCGAGGGTTCGTGGTACTCCGCGTGCAGCGGCGTCCGGCGTGCCACCGCACCCTTCGCACCCGGCGTGCGCGTCATGAACGAGTGCCCGGCCTCGGGGTAGACGACGACGTCGTGCGGGATCCCCCGCTCCGCCAGGTCCGCCTCCAGACGCTGCGGGTACCCGTCGGCGAACTGCAGGTCCCGCCCGCCGAAGCTCGCGACGACCGGACAGACCGGCTCCACCGCGACACCCGCGCGGCCGTAGAACGGCACCGCGACCCGGTACAGACCGGTCTGGGACAGCAGCAACGCGAACCCGCCGCCCATGCAGAACCCCATGACACCGATCCGGTCGGCGTCGACGGTGGGCTGGTCGGCCAGCCAGCGCCGGGCGGACTCGCAGTCCCCGAGCGCGGCGCCGCGGCCGGTGGCCATCGTCGCCAGCGTCGAGGCGATGCACAGCGGCTTCACCCGGCCGCGGGCGAACAGGTCCGGGATCAGGACGGTGTAGCCCTCGCGGGCCAGCTCGCGGGCGATCCGGCGCATCTCCGGGGTCATCCCGAAGATCTCGTAGATCATCACGATGGCGGGGCCGGGCGTGTCGGTCTCGGGGCGGGCCAGGAAACCGGGGAGCCTCCCGCCGTTGACACTGGTCAGTGAGACCTCGGACTCGACGGTCACGGGCGGGGGTCCTTCCGGTCGCGGGGGACCCGGACGAGCCCCTCCTGCATGGTGGTGGCGACCAGGCGGCCGTCGGCGGTGAAGAAGCGGCCGCTGGCCAGGCCGCGCCCACCGGAGGCGGCCGGTGAGAAGCACGAGTAGAGCAGCCACTCGTCGGCGCGGAACGGCGCGTGGAACCACATCGCGTGGTCCAGGCTCGCCATCTGCAGCCCGGTGCGGGGTACGTCGTGGCGGGCGACGACCGAGCCGAGCAGGGTCAGGTCGCTGGCGTAGGTGAGCAGGCAGACGTGCAGCAGCGGGTCGTCGGGCAGCTCGCCGTCGGCGCGCAGCCACAGCCGCATCGGGTCGTCGGACGGACCGGTGTGGTCCTGCGACCAGGACGGCTCGTCGATCAGCCGGATGTCCAGCGGGCGGGGCAGGCCGGCCATCCAGCCGCCGTCGCCGCGGGCGGCGCGCGTGCCGAGGTCGTCGACCGCCTCCGGGGCGGGGACGTCCGAGGGCATCGGCTGGGAGTGCTCCAGGCCGTTCTGCGGCAGCTGGAACGACGCCGACAGCGAGAAGATCGGCTCGCCGCGCTGGATGGCGAGCACCCGGCGGGTGGTGAACGACCGGCCGTCGCGGACCCGCTCGGTCTCGTAGACGATCGGGATGCTCGGGTCCCCGGGGCGGATGAAGTAGGCGTGCAGCGAGTGCACGTGCCGGTCGGCGGACACGGTCCGCCCGGCCGCGACGAGCGCCTGGCCGGCCACCTGGCCGCCGAACACCCGCGGCAGCGAGACCGGTGGGCTCACACCGCGGAAGAGGTTGTCCTCCAGGCGCTCCAGGTCGAGCAGCGCGACCAGGTCGTCGAGGACGGCCTGGCCGCGCGGTTCACCGTCGGCTGCGGTCTCGGGCACGGTCTCGGGTGCGGGTACGGGGTCGGCACTCACGCCCGGGAGTATGCCCGGCGCCGGTCAGGCGTGGTCGTCCTCGCCCAGCCGGTGGACCCGGATCAGGTTGGTCGAGCCGACCGTGGAGGGCGGCGAACCCGCGACGACGACCACGAGGTCACCCGGCTTGAACCGGCCGATGGACAGGATCGCGTGGTCGACCTGGCGGATCATCGCGTCGGTCGAGTCGACCCGGTCGACCAGGAACGTCTCGACGCCCCAGGTCATCGCGAGCTGGCTGCGGACCGCGGGCTCCGGGGTGAACGCCAGCAGCGGGAGCCGGGTGTGCAGCCGGGCCAGGCGCCGCACGGTGTCCCCGGACTGGGAGAACGCGACCAGCGCGCGGGCGGAGAGCCGCTCGCCGATGTCGCGGGCGGCGTAGGACAGCACGCCGCGCTTGGTGCGGGGCACGTGGTTGAGCGGCGGCACGTCGGCCGGGCCCGCCTCGACGGCCTCGACGATCTCGGCCATCGTCCGCACGGTCTTGATCGGGTAGCGGCCGACGCTGGTCTCGCCGGACAGCATCACGGCGTCGGTGCCGTCCAGGACGGCGTTCGCGACGTCGGAGGCCTCGGCGCGGGTCGGGCGCGAGCTGGTGATCATCGAGTCCAGCATCTGGGTGGCGACGATGACCGGCTTGGCGTTCTCCCGCGCGATCTGCACGGCGCGCTTCTGCACCAGCGGCACGTTCTGCAGCGGGAGCTCGACGCCCAGGTCGCCGCGGGCGACCATGATGCCGTCGAAGGCGAGCACGACGGCCTCGAGGTTGTCGACGGCCTCGGGCTTCTCCAGCTTCGCGATCACCGGGACCCGACCGGCGCCGGTGTTGTCCATGATCTTGTGGACGAGGTCGATGTCGGCGGGGCTGCGCACGAACGACAGCGCGACGACATCGACCCGCAGCGACATCGCGAACTCCAGGTCCGCGACGTCCTTGTCCGACAGGGCGGGCACCGAGATGTTCATCCCGGGCAGCGACAGGCCCTTGTTGTCCGAGACGGGGCCGCCCTCGGTGACCCGGCAGACCACGTCGTTGCCGTCGATGACGACGACCCGCAGTCCGACCTTGCCGTCGTCGACGAGCATCCGGTCGTCGACCTGGGCGTCCTGGGCGAGGCCCTTGTAGGTGGTGGAGACCCGGTCGTGGGTGCCGGGCACGTCGTCGACCGTGATCCGCACCTCCTCGCCGGTCGCCCACTCGGTGGGCCCGTCGGTGAAGCGGCCGAGCCGGATCTTCGGGCCCTGCAGGTCGGCGAGGATGCCGACGGCGCGCCCGGTCGAGTCGGCGGCGTCGCGGACCATCTCGTAGACGCGCTTGTGGTCGGCGCGGTCCCCGTGGCTGAAGTTGAGCCGGGCCACGTCCATGCCCGCCTCCACGAGGTCACGGATCCGGTCCGGGGTCGCCGTCGCCGGTCCGATGGTGCAGACGATCTTGGTTCGACGTGTCACGGCTATCAGGGTAGCGGTGTCTGGAACGATCAGGACGACGGGAACCCGGCCTGTCGGTGTCCGGTTCGACGGTGTTCATCCGCAGGATCGGCGGTGGAGCAGACTGGGGGCGTGCGCGTCCAGCCGTTCGTCCTGTCGGTCCTGTTGAGCCTGGTCATCCTGTTCACCCCGGCGTCCGGGGTCCCGACGGCACCTCCGGGCACCGACAAGCTCGTCCACCTGCTGCTGTTCGCGCTGCTGGCGTGGACCGGGCGGGCCGCCGGGATCCGGGTGTGGCCGCTGCTGGGCGGGCTGGTCGCCTACGCGGCGGCCTCGGAGGTCGCGCAGGCGCTGCTGCCGATCGGGCGCAGCGGCGACGTCCTCGACGCGCTCGTCGACGTCGCCGGGGCGGCGCTCGGGCTGGGGCTGACCGTGCTGGTGGCCCGCCGACGACCGGGCCGCGAGACGTCGTCGCGGCTCTGAGGCGGGCCGGTCCCTTCCTCCGACGGTCCTGCGCCGATGCTCCGGGCGCGCCGGGCCCCACGGCCGCGGCCCCGGGTCAGCGCCGCGGGAGCTCGCTGGGGCCGACGTGGTCGTCGAGCCACTCGGTGACCGGGCGGGTCGCCCGCCACACCCTGCGGACCCGGTCACGGGCCCGCGGGCCGTGCAGCACGTCGTCCGGCGGCCAGTGCCGCGCCACGTAGAGCCCCGTGTGCCGCAGCAGGTCCAGCCGCGGGTGGTCCGGGTCGGTGCCGCGCGGCCGGGTCTTCAGGGTCGCGCCGTCGACGGTGAGCCCGGCGGCGCGGGCGGTGTCGAGGCGGGCCCGCAGGTCCTCGCCGCGGCGCTCGTCGTCGACGCTCTCGCGGTAGCGGGCCAGCTGGTCGGACGCCAGGTGGTAGTAGCCGCCGGCCGCGAGCATCCCGTCCGCGGACACCTCGACGTAGAACGGCTCGGCGAAGCCGCCGCAGTGGGTCTTGTACGGGGTCTTGTCCGCGGCGAAGCGCACGTCGCGGTAGGGGCGGAACACCTTCCCCGCCCCGAACTCCGGTTCGAGGTCGGCGAGCAACGCCAGCATCGGGCCGCGGACGTCGTTCTCGTAGACCGCACGCTGGTCGGTCCAGTACGCACGGGAGTTGTCGGCGAGCAGGCCGTCGTAGAACTCGACGGCGCCCTCGCCGAAGCCCGCGAACGCGCTCACGCGTCCTCGCGCTCCTGGGGTCTGCCCTGCTGCCCGGGCCCGGCGGTGTTTGCCGGCTCGGGGGCGACGTACTCCTCGCGGCCGCGACGGGCGAACGCGACGTAGAGCACGGCCCCGATGAACACCACCGCCGCGACGACGACGTTGATCCGGACGTCGCCGAACACCCGCGTCGCCGGGTCGGTGCGCATGAGCTCGATGAAGAACCGGCCGAGCGTGTAGCCCGCGACGTACAGGCCGAAGACCCTGCCGTGGCCGAGCCGGAACCGGCGGTCGGCCAGCACGATCAGCGCGGCGACGACGAGGTTCCACAGCAGCTCGTAGAGGAAGGTGGGGTGCACGACCGCGATCGGCGTCGGGTCGAGTGCCACACCGCCGAGCGGGTCGTCCAGCCCCGTCGCGGGGTCGACCCGCCGGTAGATCTCCAGCCCCCAGGGTAGGGTGGTCGGGCCGCCGTAGAGCTCCTGGTTGAACCAGTTCCCGAGTCGTCCGATCGCCTGGGCGACGATGATGCCGGGGGCAACCGCGTCGGCGAACAGCGGCAGCGGGACGCCGTGCCGGCGGCAGCCGATCCAGGCCCCGACCCCGCCGAGCGCGATGGCGCCCCAGATGCCGAGCCCGCCGTTCCAGATCTCCAGCGCGCCCCACGGGTTGCCGCCGGGGCCGAAGTAGGTCCGCCAGTCGGTGGCGACGTGGTAGAGCCGCCCGCCGAGCAGGCCGAACGGTACCGCCCACACCGCGACGTCGAGCACCGTCCCGGCCCGCCCGCCGCGTGCCTGCAGCCGGCGCTCGCCCCACCACAGGGCGACCGCGATGCCGGCGATGATGCACAGCGCGTACGCCCGGATCGGGATCGGGCCGAGATGCCAGACACCCCGGTCCGGGCTGGGGATGGACGCCGGGAGCGCGCCGGGCAGAGCGGTGGCGAGCGTGACGAGCACCGATCAGCCGCCGTTCCGGCTGCAGGACGGGTGGAACCCGGCCGCGACCAGACCGCGGACCGCGGCCGCCGGGTCCCCGCTGGTCACCAGGCCCTCGCCGACCAGCACCGCATCGGCGCCCCATCCCGCGTAGGTGAGCAGGTCACCGGGGCCGCGGACGCCGGACTCGGCGACCTTGAGCACGTGCGAGGGCAGGCCGGGCGCGATCTCACCGAAGACCGACCGGTTCACCTCGAGGTTGTGCAGGTTGCGGGCGTTGACACCGATCAGCGCGGCGCCGGCCTCCAGGGCGCGGTCACACTCCTCCTCGGTGTGCACCTCCACCAGCGGGGTCATCCCGAGGGACTCGATACGGTCCAGCAGCGAGGCGAGCACCGGCTGCTCCAGCGCGGCGACGATCAGCAGCACGACGTCCGCGCCGTGCGCGCGGGCCTCGTGCACCTGGTACGGCGTGACGACGAAGTCCTTGCGCAGCAGCGGGGTGTGTCGACCCGGGCGCGGACGGCGTCGAGGTCGGCCAGGGAACCGCCGAAGCGGCGCTGCTCGGTGAGCACGCTGATCACCCGCGCACCGTTGGCGGAGTAGGCCTCGGCGAGATCGGCCGGGTCGGGGATGTCGGCGAGCGACCCTTCGACGGGCTGGCCCGCTTCACCTCGGCGATGACGCCGACGCCCGGCTCGCGCAGGGCCGCCATCGCGTCCCGCGGGGGCGGCGCGGCCGCGGCCCGCCGCTTGATCTCGGCGAGGTCGACGACGCTCTCGCGCACGGCGAGGTCCTCCCGGACCCCGTCCACGATGGCCTCGAGGACGCTGGGTACGCGACCCGGAGTCCCGTTCGGGTGTCCGGTCGTACCGGCAGTGCCCGTAGTGCTCACAGGACCGACTCCTCCTCCGCTCGCGCGTCGCCCGGACGTCGAGGTCATGCTAGTTCTCCCCCTCACGCGGACCGACGGTCGGGTCGCCGCCGGCGTCGAGCCGTTCCCAGGCCGCCCGGTCGGGGTCGGTCGGTGTCGTGGCCGCCCGTGTCCCCGGTGCGGCGTAGCGGGCACCGAGCCGCGGCAGCCGCGGTTCGCGCACCACCAGCAGCACCGCAGCGGCGAGTGCGACGACCCCGCCGGCGACCGCCAGCCAGGGCCACGGCGTCGCCGAGACCGCGCCGGAGCCCGCGGGGGCGTTCGGGGCGGTCAGCCCGGAGCGGGCCGAGGCCAGCTCCACCGCCGACGGCGGCACGGCGACCAGCCGCAGGGTGAGCACCACCGCGGCCACCCCGGCGAGCCCGACCAGCACACCGAGCACCCGGCGGGCGATCCCCGACAGCGCGACCAGCGCGGCGACCGCGGCGACCAGCAGCGCGGCGACCGCGGTGACCACGGGTTGCAGCTGCGCGCCGGTGGCGCCGAGCTCGACGGTGCCGCGGGTGGCGGTGGGCACCTCCAGCACGAACCAGTCGGCGGACCCGGCACCCCACAGGGCCCCGGCGCCGAGCAGCATGCCGAGCACGGTCAGGCCGAGCGACCGCCGGTCGGTGCGGTGCGGTGCGGGCGCGGCGACCCCGTCGTCGCCGGGCGCCGTCACGCGCTGCCCGGGACGGGCGGGGGTGCCAGCGGGGCCGACAGGGGCCCGGCCGCGGCGACGGCCGAGAGCACCGCCCGGGCCTTGTTCAGGCACTCCATGTCCTCCGCGGCCGGGTCGGAGTCGGCGACGATCCCGCCGCCGGCCTGCACGTAGGCGGTCCCGTTGCGGATCATCGCGGTGCGGATCGCGATCGCGGTGTCGGCGTTGCCCGCGAAGTCGAGGTAGCCGACGATGCCGCCGTATTGACCGCGCCGGGTCGGCTCCAGCCGGTCGATGACCTGCATGGCCCGCACCTTCGGCGCCCCGGACAGGGTGCCGGCGGGGAAGCAGGCGACGACGGCGTCGAACGCGGTGCGGTCGCGCCGCAGCAGCCCGGACACCGTCGACACCAGGTGCATGACGTGGCTGTAGCGCTCGATCTCGAAGAAGTTCCGCACGGTCACTGTGCCGGGCTCGCACACCCGGCCCAGGTCGTTGCGTCCGAGGTCGACGAGCATCAGGTGCTCGGCGCGCTCCTTCTCGTCGCCGCGCAGCTCCTTCTCCAGGAGCTGGTCCTCCTCGTCGGTCGCGCCGCGCCAGCGGGTGCCCGCGATGGGGTGCGTGGTGGCGCGCCCGTCGAGCACGCTGACCAGCGCCTCCGGGCTGGACCCGACGATCGAGAACGGCGGCCCGCCCGCGGCGTCGTCGAGGCGCAGCAGGTACATGTACGGGCTCGGGTTCGTGGTGCGCAGGATCCGGTAGACCTCGAGCGGGTCGGCGTCGCACTCCATCTCGAAGCGCTGCGACAGCACGATCTGGAAGGCCTCACCCGCGCGGATCTGCTCCTTCGCGTCCTCGATCGCGGCGTGGTGCTGCTCGGGGGTGCGCCGGCGGAGGAACTCCGGGCGGGTCGGGGTGTACACCGCGACCGAGCTCGGCGACGGGACCGCGAGCTCGCCGGTCATCCGGTCCAGCCGGGCGACCGCGTCGTCGTAGGCCTGGTCGACGCGGTCGTCGGTGGCGTCCCAGTTGATCGCGTTCGCGATCAGGGTGACGGTGCCCTCGTGGTGGTCGAGCGCGGCCAGGTCGGTGGCCAGCAGCATGACCAGCTCGGGCAGCGCCAGGTCGTCGACGGCCGGGTCGTCCGGGTCGGCGATGCGCTCGACACGGCGGACGATGTCGTAGCCGAGGTAGCCGACCATGCCGCCGGTCAGCGGCGGCAGCCCGGGCAGCGGCTCGGAGTGCAGCTCGGTGACCACGGTGCGCAGCGCCTCGAGCGGGTCCCCGCTGGTGGGCAGGCCGTCGGGGACCTCACCGGTCCAGACCAGCTCGCCGTCGACGGCGGTGAGCGCCGCGGCGCTGCGCGCCCCGACGAACGACCACCGCGACCAGGACCGGCCGTTCTCCGCGGACTCCAGCAGGAACGTGCCGGACCGCCCACCCGCCAGCTTGCGGTACACCCCGACCGGGGTCTCGTCGTCGGCCAGCAGCCGCCGGGTCACCGGGATGACCCGGTGCGCACGCGCCAGCTCCCGGAACTCCTCGCGGCTGGGGCTCACCGCGCCCAGGGCTGCGGCTGCGGGAACCGCGGGGGCGGGGGCGCCCGTCGTCGTCGCGCCACCGGATGCGTTCTGGGTCCGCTGGGTCATGCGACTCATTGTCCCCGAGCAGTGACGACCGCCCTCGCGCGGGTGAGGATGGGACGCATGACCGAACCGAGCGCCAGCGCACCCCCGGCCCCGGGGGCGCAGCCCCGGCGTCGTGGCCGCCGGTCCGGCGGTGCGGACACCCGCGCCGCGCTGCTGGCCGCCGCCCGCGTCGAGTTCGCCGACCGCGGCTTCGACGGCGCCACGGTCCGCCGGATCGCCGAGCGCGCCGGGGTCGACCCGGCGATGGTCAACCACTGGTTCGGCGGCAAGGAGAAGCTGTTCCTCGCCGCGCTCGACCTGCCGCTCGAGCCCGAGCAGGTCCGCGAGCACCTGCTGAGCGGTCCGGGCGACACCGTCGGCGAGCGGATCGTGCGCACCTTCCTCACCGTGTGGGACACCGGCAGCGGCTCCCCGATGGCGGCGGTGCTGCGCAGCGTCGCGGGACACGAGGCCGCGGCCCGGATGCTGCGCGAGTTCATCGGCAAAGCGATCCTGGTGCCGGTCACCCGCGTCCACTCCCCCGACCGGCCCGACGAGCGGGGCGCGCTCGTCGCCGCCCAGCTGATCGGGCTCGCCATGATCCGCTACGTGGTGCACCTGGAACCGCTGGCCTCGGCGCCCCCCGAGGACATCGTCGCCGCGGTCGGGCCGACCGTGCAGCGCTACCTGACCGGGAACCTGGGGTCGACGAACCCCGAGGAGTAGGCGGCGAACCCGGCCACGAGCTCGCCAGCAGGGCGGCCGGGGCCGCACGACCGCACACTGGGGTCATGGTCGATCCGTCCGCCCGGCTGCCCGGCGCCGTCGCCGACCGGCTCGAGGCGCTTCGCTCGCGGGTCGGGTCGGCGGTGTTCAGCCGGGTCGCCGGCGACGAGGGATCCGGCCGCCGTGCCCGCGTCCTCGGCGCCGAGGGCCCGCGCTGGTTCGCCGAGGACGCCGCGATCCGCACCGTGCACGGCGACGCGTCGATGTTCGTCGGCGGACTGCGTGCGCTGCTGCTACAGTCGCTGCACCCGCTGGCCATGGCGGGGGTCGCCGGGCACTCCGGGTTCCGCGGCGACCCGTGGGGACGGCTGCAGCGCACCTCGTACTTCCTGGCCGGGACGACGTTCGGGCCGGCCGAGGAGGCCGAGCGGGTGATCGCGCGGATCAGGCGGGCCCACGTGCACGTCCGCGGGACCGCGCCGGACGGGCGTCCGTACTCGGCGTCGGATCCGCACCTGCTGCGCTGGGTGCACATCGCCGAGATCGACAGCTTCCTCACCGCGCACGACCGCTACGGCGCCGCCCCGCTCGACGCCGCCGGACGCGACGCCTACGTCGCCGACACCGCACGCGTCGCCCGTGAGCTGGGCGTGCCCGACCCGCCGGAGTCCGTCACCGAGCTGCGGGCGCAGCTCGCCGCCTACCGGCCCGAGCTGGCCGGGACCCCGGAGGCCCGCGACGCCGCGCGGTTCCTGTTGTGGGAGCCGCCGCTGCCGCTCTCCGCGCGGCTGCCGTACTCGGTGCTGGCCGCCGCGTCGGTGGGGCTGATGCCGCGCTGGACGCGGCTGCCGCTGCGGCTGCCCTGGCTGCCCGTGGCCGAGGCGACCGTGGTGCGGGCCGGGGGCACGCGATCACCGCCGGGATCCGGTGGGTCACCTCGGCACCCACCCAGCCGCCACCGACGCCGCCGGTGCACCCGTAGCGGTCAGACCCCGCCGCCGTCCCTGGCGAGCAGGACGTCGGTGCTCATGCGCCGTCCCTGGCGAGCAGGACGTCGGTGTCGAAGCAGGTCCGGGTCCCCGTGTGGCAGGCCGGCCCCTCCTGGTCGACGACGACCAGCACCGCGTCGCCGTCGCAGTCCAGCCGCACCTCGTGCACGTGCTGCACGTGCCCCGAGGTGTCGCCCTTGACCCAGTACTCCTGGCGCGACCGCGACCAGTAGGTCCCCCGGCCGGTGGTCAGGGTGCGGTGCAGCGCCTCGTCGTCCATCCAGCCGACCATCAGCACCTCACCGGCGCGGGACTGGACGACGGCGCAGACCAGCCCGTCGGCGTCGCGCTTGAGGCGGGCGGCGATCCCCGGGTCCAGCGCGGACTCGGCCGCCGTGAGACGGGTGCTCACCGGATCTCGACCCCCTCCGCGCGCAGCGCGTCCTTCACCTCACCGATCCGCAGCTGGCCGAAGTGGAACACGCTGGCGGCGAGCACGGCGTCCGCCCCGGCGCGCACGGCCGGCGCGAAGTGCTCGATCGCACCGGCACACCGCCGGAGGCGATCACCGGGACGTCGACGACCTTGCGGACCGCGGTCAGCATCTCCAGGTCGAACCCGGCGCGGGTGCCGTCGGCGTCCATCGAGTTGAGCAGGATCTCCCCGACACCGAGCTCCTGGCCGCGCTGCGCCCACTCGACGGCGTCGATACCGGCGGAGCGACGCCCGCCGTGCGTGGTGACCTCCCAGCCCGACGGCTGCGGCTGCTCCCCCTCGGGGACACGGCGGGCGTCGACCGACAGCACGATGCACTGGCTGCCGAAGCGACGCGACATCTCGTGCAGCAGCGTGGGCCGGGCGATCGCGGCGGTGTTCACCGAGACCTTGTCCGCGCCCGCGCGGAGCATCCGGTCGACGTCGTCGGGGGTGCGGATGCCACCGCCGACGGTCAGCGGGATGAACACCTGCTCGGCGGTGCGACGCACCACGTCGATCATGGTTCCGCGCTCCGACGACGACGCGGTGACGTCGAGGAAGGTCAGCTCGTCGGCGCCCTCGGCGTCGTACACGCGGGCCATCTCGACCGGGTCGCCCGCGTCGCGGAGCTCCTTGAAGTTGACGCCCTTCACCACCCGCCCGGCGTCGACGTCCAGGCACGGGATGACACGGACCGCGACGCCCATCAGGCGCTCACCGCGTTCACGGCCGCCAGGGCCTCGGGCAGGGTGAACCGGCCGGCGTAGAGCGCCTTGCCGATGATCGAGCCCTCGATGTTCACCCCGGTCGCGGCGACCTCGGCGAGCCGGGTCAGGTCGGCGACCTCGGAGATCCCGCCCGAGGCGATCACCGGGGCGGTGGTGGCCTGCGCGACCTCGGTGAGCAGCTCGACGTTCGGGCCCTGGAGGGTGCCGTCCTTGGAGACGTCGGTGACGATGTAGCGGGTGGCACCGTCGGCGTCGAGGCGGGCGAGGACCTCCCAGAGGTCGCCGCCGTCGGAGGTCCAGCCGCGGCCGGCGACCCGGCGCCTGCCGTCGATCACCTTGACGTCGAGGCCGATCGCGATCTTCTCGCCGTGCTCGGCGAGGACCTTCCGGCACCACTCGGGCTGCTCCAGCGCCGCGGTGCCGAGGTTGAGCCGGGCGGCGCCGGTGGACAGGGCGCGGTCCAGGGACTCGTCGTCGCGGATGCCGCCGGACAGCTCGACCCGCAGATCGAGCTTCCCGACCACCTCGGCCAGCAGCTCGGCGTTCGAGCCACGGCCGAACGCGGCGTCGAGGTCCACCAGATGGACCCATTCGGCGCCGCCGGCCTGCCAGGTCATGGCCGCCTCCAGGGGAGAGCCGTAGCCGGTCTCGGTGCCGGCCTCGCCCTGCACCAGCCGGACGGCCTGCCCGTCGACGACGTCCACCGCGGGAAGCAACGTGAAGCTCACCGCGCCAGGGTATCCGCGCCGCTCGTGGCCCTCGGGGGTGGCCGAGGGGGACAGCATGCGTTCCGGGGAGTACGCGCCGGGCCGAGGCGCGTTCCGCGGAACGCTCGTGGCAGCGCGCGAGCACGGCCACACTCCCCGTCGTGGCGTTCCTCCGTGCCCGCACGCGCGCCGACCGGACCGCGCCCCGTGTCGAACCGCCGTTCCTGCCGTGGGCACCGGACCGGCGCGAGATCGCCGAGTACCGGAGGTGGAAGTACGGACCGCCCTCGTGGATCGGCGGGCTGATCTCCGTCGTGGTGATCGTCGTCGTCGGACGGGTCTGGCTGCAGGTCCAGGTCGAGCAGATCGACTTCGGGCCGGTCCGCGATCCGGCTCCCGTCGTCTCCGCGCCGGCCGCCCCGGCCACCGACATCAGCACGGCAGCGGGACTGACCCGCCTCGTCGACGACGTCCGCCGCGCGACCGGGAGCACGGTCGTCGACCGGCTCGCGGCGTACGGCGCGGACGGGGGAACCGTGCAGACGGCCGACCCCGGCCGGCCCACCCACACCCGCACCTACGTCTGGAACTCCGACGACGGGTTGGGCGTGGTCACGACCGACCGACCGCTCGCCCGGGACCCGGCACAGCGCACCGTCGACCTCGACGACCTCGCGCCGGGACCGGTCGCGGAGGTGGTCGCACGGGCCCCCGGCGCCGTGGGTGTGCCCGCACCGGAGACCATCCGCCTGGTCGTCACCGACCTCGGCAGCGGTCCCACCGTCGTGGTCACCTGCATCGGCCGCGACGGCCGGGTCGGCGAGGTGGAGGCCCGGCCCGACGGCGGCGGCGTCGTGGTGGGTATCAGGCCGTGACCGACCGCAGCCAGTTCTCCAGGACCGTGGCGCCGGCGTCGCCGGACTTCTCCGGGTGGAACTGGGTGGCCGACAGCGGCCCGTTCTCCACCGCGGCGACGACGTCCTCCCCGTGGTGGGTCCAGGTGACCTTCGGCGACGCGATCGCGTGCGAGGCCTCCAGGGTCCAGCGCCGCACGCCGAAGGAGTGCACGAAGTAGAAGCGGGCGTCGGCGTCGAGCCCGGCGAACAGCGCGCTGTCCTGCGGGGTCCGGACGGTGTTCCAGCCCATGTGCGGCAGCACGTCGGCCTGGATCCGCTCGACCGTGCCGGGCCACTCGCCGCAGCCCTCGGTGTCCTCGTCGAACTCGACGCCGCGCTCGAACAGAACCTGCATGCCGACGCAGATCCCCAGGACCGGACGGCCGCCGGCGAGGCGACGCCCGATGATCTGCGGGCCGCGGACGGAGTGCAGGCCCCGCATGCACGCCGCGAAGGCGCCCACGCCGGGGACGACGAGACCGTCGGCCTCGGTCGCCGCGTCGAAGTCGGACGTCACGGTGACGTCCGCGCCGACGCGTTGCAGGGCGCGCTCGGCGGAGCGCAGGTTCCCGGAGCCGTAGTCGAGGACGACGATGCGTGCCACGACGACCAGGATAGTCGCCGTCCCGCCCGGGACCGGTGGCGCGGGGCGATCGCGCCGCGCGGCTGCCACCCACCGCTCGTTCCGCATCCGCTCTGTCCGGAGGGACCCGATGACCCTGATCGACCTGCACTCTCACTTCCTCACCCCGTCCTACGTCGAGGCCGCCAGGTCGGCCGGGCACACCAGCCCCGACGGCATGCCGGGATGGCCGGACTGGGACCCGGCTCGCCACCTCGCGCTCATGGACGAGTGCGGGATCACCACGTCCCTGCTGTCCGTCTCCTCTCCGGGGACCCACTTCGGGGACGACCGGGCCGCCCGACGCCTGTCCCGCGAGGTGAACGAGGCCGGCGCATCCCTGCGCGCCGACCACCCGGACCGGTTCGGACACCTCGCCTCGTTGCCGTTGCCCGACGTGGACGGAGCGCTGGCCGAGGCCGTCCACGCCCTCGACGAGCTCGGCAGCGACGGTGTGACCGTCGAGACCAACGCCCACGGCAGGTATCTCGGGGATCCCGCGTTCGCGCCGCTGTGGGCGGAGCTGGACCGGCGTCGGGCGGTGGTGCTCGTCCATCCCACCTCGCCGCCGCACGCGGCGGAGCTGACCGCCGGTCGACCCCGACCGATGCTGGAGTTCGTGTTCGACACCGCCCGCACCTACACCGATCTCATGCTGTCCGGAACCCTCACCCGGTTCCCCGGTGTCCGGTGGATCGCCACGCACTGCGGCGGTGCGCTGCCCGCCCTCGCCGACCGGATCGAGCTGTTCCACACGGCGTTCGGCGACGGCGGGGGCGCCCCGGTGCCCGACCAGCTGCGGTCCCTCTGGTTCGACACCGCCGGGACCCCGTTCCCGCACCAGGTCCCGGCCCTGGAGCGCACCGTCGGAGTGGAACGGCTGGTCTACGGCAGCGACTCGTGCTGGACGCCGGCCGCGGCCGTGCGCGCCCAGGTCGCCTCGCTCGACACCGCTCCCCCGGCCGCGGACGGCCGCGGCTGGCGCGAGCTGACCACCGCCAACGCGCGACGGCTCCTCGGATGACCTCGTGCTCTGCCGCCCGCCGGCCGCCCGGCGCCCCCGGTCGAGCCGCGCCCAGTACCCGGCGCCGCGCACCACCCGGCGCGCCGCGACGACATGATCATCAGTACGTGAGCGCTGCCCGCCCGGCACGCGACAGCGCTCACGCACTGATGATCATGTGAGGCGGTGTGCAGCGGGGCGCGGCGGCGGGCCGCGGTGAGGCAGGGCGGCGGGGGCGGTCGCACCGCGGCAGGTGCTCAGCGCGGCAGGTCCGGCCACCGGCCGCCCTGCGACTCCCGCACCCCCCGGTCCGCGAGGGCGGCGACCAACCGGGCGGCGGCCCGGTCCAGGGTGACGCTGCGGTCGGCGCGACCCCGCCGGGTGCCGGTGAGCACCGCCGCCGCGACCGTCTCCCCGTCCTCCTCCACCGGGACGGCGACGGCGCGGATCGCCGGGTCCGCCAACCCGTCGCTGCGGGCCAGCCGGGTACGGACGATCTCCGGTCGCTCGGTGAGGTAGGCCGCGACCGCGGGCGGGTCGTCGACCCCCGCCAGCGCTCGGGCGGACTCCTCCGGATCGCCCAGGGCGAGCAACAGCCGTCCCGCGGCGGTGCGCAGCGGGGGGCGGGGCCGGTGGTCGTCGGTCACCCGTTGCAGCCGGTCGGGGGCGCGGGGACCGGCGTGGTCGACGTAGCGGACCTGCCCGCCGACCAGCACCGCGAGTGCCACGGGGGCCCGGGCGACGCGGCTGAGCGCGTCGAGCTCGGAGTGCGTGAGCGAGGCCGGCGGACCCAGCCCCGCGAGCAGCCCCAGCACGTACGGCCGGCGGCCCAGGACGTGGCCACGGCCCCGCAGCCGGAGCCAGCCGGTGGCCCGCAGCTCGCGCAGCAGGTCCGCGGTGGAGCTGAGCGGCAGGTCGAGCTCCCGGGCGACCGCGGTCACCGACGGAGGTGTCCCGGCGGTCGCGACCAGCTCCAGGATGCGGTCGGCCCGGCCGACCGCGCGGGCGGAGGCGACAGATCCCGACACCCGTCCGATCCTACGGATATACGGAGCCTGTGGAGAGCGCGGCCAGTTCGTCGCAGGCTGGAGCCATGACCACGACGACCCCGGCCGCACGCTTCCCCTCCGCCGCCGACACGGCGGCCACCCTGTTGCCGGACGCTCCCCCGGTCCGCTCGACGCTGCGGGTCACCGGAGCGGACCCGCTCGTGCCGTCGGTGCACCGGCTCGCCGATGCGATGTCGGCGGCGGTCGGGGCGTTCGGGCTGCAGGTCGCCGGGCTCGCCGAGGACTCCGGCGGCGCGCCCCGGGAGATCACGGTGCGGGCGGCCGACACGATCGACACGCTGCGCGCGCCGTTCCTCACCACCCTCGGCGGCGTCGACGTGCAGACCGTGGCCGAGGACCCGACGGCACTGGCGAACAACGGGTTCCGCCGGACCGCCGACGGCTGGATCTTCCTGATCACCACCTACCCGCACCAGCGCGACGCGGTGTGCCGGGTGCTGGACTGCCCGCCCCTGCTCGATCGCATCGCGCAGGAGGCCGCCCGGTGGCGGTCGGTCGAGCTGGAGGATGCCGTGTGCGCGGCCGGCGGGGTGGCCGCGGCGGTCCGGACCGGGGAGCAGTGGGCCGCGCACCCCGCGGGCCGACACCTCGCCGGGCGCCCGGTCGTCGAGGTCGAACGGATCGGCGACGCCCCGCCCGAGCCGGTACCGGACCGGCTGCGGGTCCTCGACGACACCCACGTCATCGCGGGGCCGGTCGCGGCGAAGCTGCTCGGCACCTTCGGCGCGGACGTCCTGCACGTGTCGCGCCCGGACCTGCCCGACCCGCTCGCGATGGTCGCGCTGACCGGCGGCGGGAAGCGCAACGCCTGGCTGGACCTGCGGGACCCGGCGCAGGCGGCGACGCTGCGCGACCTGGTCGGCGGGGCCGACGTGTTCGTCAACGCCTACCGGGGCACCGCCGCGCGGGGCTTCGGCCCGCAGGACCTGGCGGGACACCGGCCGGGGATCGTCGCGCTGGACCTGCACTGCTGGGGTGCCGACGGGCCGTGGGCCGCGCGGGGCGGCTTCGACCAGCTGGCCTGCTCGGCGACCGGGTTCGCGCTCGAGGAGGGTGCGGGCGGGCCGCCGTCGTTGCCGCCGACGCACCTGCTCAACGACTACCTCGCGGCCTGGCTCGGAGCCGCCGGGGTGCTCGCGGCGCTGCGCCGGCGCGCCATCGAGGGCGGCTCGTGGCGGGTGCGGGTCACCCTCGCCGGGGTCTGCACCTGGGTCCGGGAGCTCGGGATGTTCACCGCGGCCCAGGTCGCGGACCTGCCCCGGCCCGGCGCGCCGACCATCGGCACGCACGTCGTCGACGGGCCGATGGGCCGGCTCGTCGAACCCGTGCTCCCACTGGAGTTCGACGGCCGGCCCGCGCCGCTGCCCGGCCCACCTCAGCTGCTGGGGACCGCCGCCGCGACCTGGTGACCGGCCGGCGCCCAGCCGATCGCCGGGGCGACCCGCTCGGCGATCGAGCGGAGCAGGTGCGCGTTGTACTCCACCCCGAGCTGGTTGGGCACGGTGAACAGCACGTAGTCCGCCTCCCGGACCGCGGCGTCCTCGGCGAGCTCGGCGGCGATCCGGTCCGGGTCCCCGACGTAGCTGCGCCCGAACCGGGAGCGGGCGCCGTCGAGGATGCCGACCTGGTCGTCCTCGCCGCGCTCGCCGAAGTAGCGGCGGTCGAGGTCGGTCGTCACCGGGATGACGCTGCGCGAGATCGACACCAGCGGGGTGCGCTCGTGCCCCGCGGCGGACCAGGCCTCGCGGTAGCGCAGGATCTGCTCGGCCTGCAGCCGGTCGAACGACTCGCCGGTGTCCTCGGTGAGCAGGGTCGAGCTCTGCAGGTTCATGCCCTGGGTCGCCGCCCACTCGGCGGTGGCGCGGGTGCCCGCACCCCACCAGATCCGGTCCGCCAGCCCCGGGGACTGCGGCTGCACCGGCAGCGCGACGTGCCGGCCGCGGGTGCGGGCCGGGTCCGCCGGCGCGACCCCGGCGCCGCGGATCGCCGCGAGGAACACCTCGGCCTTGGCGCGGGCGGCGTCGGCATGGGTCTGCCCGTCGGCGGGCCGGTAGCCGAAGGCCTCGGCGCCGTTCAGCGCGATCTCGGGCGACCCCCGGCTCACACCGAGCTGCAGCCGCCCGCCGGACAGCAGGTCGGTCGCGGCGGCCTCCTCGGCCATGTAGAGCGGGTTCTCGTAGCGCATGTCGATCACGCCGGTGCCCATCTCGATCCGGCTGGTGGTCGCCGCGATCGCCGCGAGCAGCGGGAACGGCGCAGCCAGCTGGCGCTCGAAGTGGTGCACGCGCACGAACGCGCCGTCGATGCCGATGTCCTCCGCGGCGCGTGCCAGCTCCACGGTCTGGCGCAGCGCGTCGGCCGCGGTGGGTGTCCGGGACCCGGGGACCTCCCCGTGGTGCCCGAACGACAGGAACCCGATCTTCGTCATGCCCTCTGCAACGAAGGTTGAGGGCTCAACATTCCCTAGAGGGCGCCCTTGGTGGACGGTACCCCGGTCACCCTCGGGTCGGACTCGGTCGCGGCCCGCAGCGCACGGGCGACGGCCTTGAACTCGGCCTCGGTGATGTGGTGCGGATCGCGGCCGTCGAGCACCCGCACGTGCAGCGCGAGGTGCCCGTGGAAGGCCAGCGACTCGAACACGTGCTTGTTCAGCACCGTCGGGTAGTGCCCGCCGACGACGAAGCCGCGCATCATCTCCGGCTCGCCGGTGCACACGGTGTAGGGCCGTCCGGAGACGTCGACGACGGCCTGGGCCAGGGCCTCGTCCATCGGGATCCAGGCGTCGCCGAACCGGCGGATGCCCTTCTTGTCCCCCAGCGCCTGCCGGATCGCCTGGCCCAGCACGATCGCGACGTCCTCCACGGTGTGGTGGGAGTCGATCTCGATGTCGCCCTCGGCGTGCACGGACAGGTCGAAGCTGCCGTGCTTGCCGAACGCGTCGAGCATGTGGTCGAAGAACGGGACCTTGGTGGCGATGTCGGTGCGCCCGGTGCCGTCGAGGTCGATCTCGACGACGATCCGGGTCTCCTTGGTGACGCGCTCGACGCGTCCGATGCGGCTCACAACAGCTCCTGGGTGGCGAGGTCGGTGGCGGCGGCGAGGAACGCGTCGTTCTCCTCCGGAGTGCCCACGGTGACCCGCAGCCGCTCGGGGATGCCGACGTCGCGGATCAGCACGCCCTGGTCGAGGAACCCCTTCCAGGCGCGGCCGGCGTCGGCGAAGCGTCCGAAGAGGATGAAGTTGGCGTCGGAGGCCACGACGTCGTAGCCGGCGGCGGCCAGTTCGCCGGAGATCCGGTCCCGCTCGGCGGCGAGCAGCGCCACCGAGCCGAGGGTGGCCTCGGCGTGGCGCAACGCGGCCCGCGCGGCGGCCTGCGACAGCACCGACAGGTGGTACGGCAGCCGCACGAGCTGGAGTGCGTCGATCACCGCGGGCGCGGCGGCGAGGTAGCCCAGCCGTCCCCCGGCGAACGCGAACGCCTTGCTCATCGTCCGCGACACCACCAGCTTGTGGCCGTGCGTGGCCAGCAGGGTCGTGGCGCTCGGCCGGCCGGTGGCCTCGGCGAACTCGGCGTAGGCCTCGTCGACGACGACCATCCCCGGCGCGGCGTCGACCAGCCGGGCCAGGTCGGCCGGGGCGATCGACTGCCCGGTCGGGTTGTTCGGGCTGGTCACGAACGTGATGTCCGGGGACTTCTCCGCCAGGACGGCGACGGCCGCGTCGACGTCGAGGGTGAAGTCTTCGCGGCGCGGGACCGGGACGAACTCGGTCTGCGTGCCCGAGGCGAGGATCGGGTGCATCGAGTAGCTGGGCACGAAGCCCAGCGCCGTCCGGCCGGGCCCGCCGAAGGTCTGCAGGATCTGCTGGAGGATCTCGTTGGACCCGTTCGCGGCCCACAGGTTCGCCGTGGTCAGCTCGACCCCGGTCTGCCGGGACAGGTAGGCGGCGAGGTCGCCCCGCAGCGCGACGAGGTCTCGGTCGGGGTACCGGTGCAGCTCGCGGGCGGCGTCGGTCACGGAGGCCGCGACGTCGGCGACCAGCTCCGGCGGCGGCGGGTACGGGTTCTCGTTGGTGTTGAGCCGCACCGCGACGTCGAGCTGCGGCGCACCGTACGGGCTCTTCCCGCGCAGGTCCTCGCGCAGCGGCAGGTCCGACAGCCGCACGCCCTCCCCCGCGGTCACGCGCGGGCCTCGAACCGGGCGGTGACGGCCTCGCCGTGCGCGGGCAGGTCCTCGGCGTTCGCCAGGGTCACGACCCGGTCGGCGACCTCGGCCAGCGCCTGGCGGCCGTAGTCGACGACGTGGATGCCGCGCAGGAACGTCGACGTCGACAGCCCACCGGAGTGCCGCGCGCAGCCCCCGGTCGGCAGCACGTGGTTCGACCCGGCGCAGTAGTCACCCAGCGACACCGGCGAGTGCGCCCCGACGAAGATCGCGCCGGCGTTGCGGACCTTCGCCGCGTCGCCCGCGGAGTCGGCGGTCTGGATCTCCAGGTGCTCGGCGGCGTAGGCGTCGACGACGGCGACCCCGTCGTCGGTCGAGGACACCAGGATGACCCCGGACTGCGGGCCGGTCAGCGCGGTGCGCACGCGCTCGCTGTGCTTGGTCGCGCCGACCCGGGTCTCGAGCTGCGCCTCGACCGCCTCCACCAGCGCCTCGGACGTCGTGACAAGTACCGACGCGGCGTTCGGGTCGTGCTCGGCCTGCGAGATGAGGTCCGCGGCGACGTGCGCGGGGTCGGCGGTGTCGTCGGCCAGGATAGCGATCTCGGTGGTCCCGGCCTCGGCGTCGATCCCGACCAGCCCGCGCAGCATCCGCTTCGCCGCGGTGACGTAGACGTTGCCCGGGCCGGTGACCATGTCGACCGGCTCCAGCTCGGCACCGTCGGTGTCGGTGCCGCCGTAGGCCAGCAGTGCCACGCACTGGGCACCGCCGACGGCCCACACCTCGTCGACACCCAGCAGCGCGGCCGCCGCGAGGATCGTCGGGTGCGGGCGCCCGCCGAACTCGGCCTGCGCCGGGGAGGCGACGACCAGCGACTCCACACCCGCGGCCTGTGCCGGGACCACGTTCATGACCACGCTCGACGGGTAGACCGCCAGCCCGCCCGGGGCGTAGAGCCCGACCCGCCGGACCGGGACGAACCGCTCGGTGACCGTGCCGCCGGGGACGACCTGGGTGACGACGTCGGGCCTGCGCTGCTCGGCGTGCACGATCCGGGCCCGCTCGATCGAGGTCTCCAGCGCCGCGCGCACGTCCGGGTCGAGGTCGCGCAGCGCCTCGGTGATCGCCGCGGTCGGCACCCGCACGGTCTCCGGGCGGACCCGGTCGAAGCGCTCGGTGGCGTCCAGTGCGGCGGCGGCGCCGCGATGGCGCACGTCCTCCACCAGCGGGCGGGCGCGCTCCAGCGCGGCGTCGATGTCCAGCTCGGCGCGCGGCATCACTGCGCGCAGGGTGGCCGGACGGGGCAGCGGTTCGGCTCGCAGGTCGAGGCGGCGGAGCATGGCTCCCAGGGTACGGCGGCGCTCCGAGGCCCCCTCAGCCCACCGGGACCACGAGCAGGTTCCCCGCACCCGCCCACGGCGTCCCGACGTCGACGCCGTCCGGATGGTGCCCGGCCCGGTGCACCAGCCGGGTGGTCCCGCGCTCGTACGGGGCGGGGCGCAGGAACAGGTAGTTGACGTCGTAGAGCGCCGAGGCGACCGGGCCCGCCTCGGCGCGGCGGGCCGCGATCCGGGTGAGCATCGGGGCCCGTTCCGACAGCGGGTCGTCGATCGTGCAGCGCCGGTCGCAGAAGTAGGCGAGTGCGCCCAGCTCGCCGGCGCTGACCACGGTGCCGTGCAGACCGGAGGCGACCCGCGCGTACTCGGCGGCCGTGGCGTGGTTGGTCGAGATCGGCGCGAGCCGCCACGGCGTCCCGTGGCCGATGTCGAACGCGGCGGACGCCACCGCCAGCACCGCCAGCACGGCGGTGAGCAGCGTCGCCGTCGCCGCCGAGAGGGTCGTGACCGCGCGCGGGGCCGGCCCGTCGCGCCGGACCGGTCGGACCAGCGCGCCGACCGACCACGCGGCCAGCACCGTCAGCGCGCCGACCGCGGGGCCGTAGTACCAGTGGTAGGGCGCCGTCCCGATCACGACGAACGCCGCCGCGTGCACCGCCGCACCCAGCCCGAGGACCGTCACCGCGGCCCGACCCCGGCGTCGCACGGCCACCCAGGCGAGGCCGCCCACCACCCCGGCGACGGCCGGGAGCAGTGCGAGGACGGTCGCCACCGGGAACACCCTGGCGTAGACCGTCAGCCCGTTCGCGAAGGTGATGTGGTCACGACCCCAGCTGTCACCGACTTCCACAGCAGCGTATCCGGCACGAACGAGCCCAGCACGACCCACGAGAACAGGTACCAGGGCGCGGCGACCAGGAACGCTGCCGCCACGACCGCCCACCGGCGTCGGCGCAGCACCGGAACCGCGACGACCGCGAGCACGGCGATGACGACCAGGTCCGGCCGGGTGAGCACGAGCAGCGCGCACAGCACGCCCGCGGTGCGCGCGCGGCCGGTGACCGCGGCGTGCGCGAGCCCGGCGAGCAGGACGACCGCCAGGTACGTCTCGAGCCCCACGGTGGACAGCAGCAGCGGGTTCGCCAGCAGCAGCGGCGCCGGGAGCGCGGCCGTCCAGCCGGGCAGCCCGAGCGCCGCGGCGGTCCCCGCGCTCCAGTGGGTGAGCAGCGCCATCAGCCCGGCCAGCACGATCCCGGCGGCGACCACCGCGTCGCGGACGACGATCGTCACCGCCGCCTGGAGCAACACGTTCAGCGGGGAGGTGGCGGTGTTCGCGGGCAGGCCGGGCGACACGCCCCACTCCCCGTGCAGCGCGAGCGTGCGGACGTAGGCGAGGGTGATGTAGGCGTCGTCGATCAGCGCCCCGCGGACCAGCGCGAACGCGCCCGCCGCGAGCAGGGCGGCGGCCGCGGGCAGCACCGCGGCGGACCAGCGCGGCGGCCGCGCTGCGGGCACACGGTGGCGGCCCCGGCGCGTCCCCCACGGGCGCGGCTCCGGAGCCGATCGTCCCGGGCGGACCGCGGCGAGCACGGAGCAAGAATTGCAGGTGGCGCAGCGCCCCGGACACGGCCCCGCCACTCCGCCGGAGTGAGGTCGCCCACGGAGGGCACTGCGTGGCACCCTTCGCGCGTGACCCGGCACGTGACCGACGACGAGCGCCGCGCCCGGCTGGTGACCCGCCACCGGCTCGCCCCGCACACCCGCACCGACGACGTCGTCGCGATCAGCGACGACCTGGTCGGGCTGCACTCGACCGACCCGTGACGGTGTACCTGTCGGCGGCCGCGCGGATGGTGACCCCGTCACTCGGTCCGGTCGACGCCGCGCTGCACACCGACCGCACCCTGCTGCGCCACCACGCGATGCGCCGCACGCTGTGGGTGTTCGGCCGCGGCCACGCCGCGCTGGCCCACCACGCCGCCACCGTCGACGTCGCCGCCGTCCAGCGTCGTGACCTGCTGCGTCAGGCCGCAGCAGCCGGCCACGACGACCCCGAGGCGTGGTACGCCGACGCCGCCGACCAGGTCCTGGCGGTGCTCACCGAACGGGGCCCGACCGCCGCCCGCGACGTCGCGAAGGCCTGCCCGAGCTCGCCGCGCAACGGCTCGTCCTGCCCGGCGGGGGTCCGCAGCCCGCCCACACCCGGGTGCTGCTGGTGCTCGGGTTCGAGGGCCGGGTGCTGCGGACCCGACCGCTCGGGACGTGGGTCAACGGCCAGTACCGCTGGGCCGCGGCCGACGCCTGGGTCCCCGGCGGGATCGGCCCCGCACCCGACCCCGACGGCGACGCCCGTCGCGCGGCCGCGGCCGGGCTGGCCCGCGCCCACCTGCGGGCGTTCGGCCGGTCCGCCGCGACGACCTGAAGTGGTGGGCGGGCTGGACCGTCGCCACCACCACCAGGGCGCTGGCCGACGTCGGTGCGGTCGAGGTGACCCTCGACGGCGGGGACACCGGGTTCCTGCTCCCCGACGACCTGGACCCCGTCCCCGACCCCGGGCCGTCGGTGGCGCTGTTGCCGAGCCTCGACCCGTCGACGATGGGGTGGAAGGCCCGCGGCTGGTACCTGCCCGCCGAGGTGGCGCCGGAGCTGTTCGACCGCAACGGCAACGGCGGACCGGCGGTCTGGGTGGACGGTCGCATCGTCGGGACCTGGGTGCAGCGCCCGGACGGCGAGATCGCGACCCTGCTGCTCGCGCCGGTCACGGCCCGGGCTCGGACGCAGGTGCGGGACGCGGCGCAGCGGCTGCGGGAGTTCCTCGGCGACGCGCGGTTCTCCACCCGGTTCCCGGCCCCCGCCCAGCCCCGACTGCTCGCCTGACCGGCCCGGCGACAGCGCCCGGATCGGAGTACGACGCGTTGTCCGCCGCGCTCGGCGGGCGCGGTGCGGCCGGCCGGGCGCCGAGTGGCACACCATGCACCCCCGGCACCCGTCTCGGGGTGCACGGTGTGCCACTCGGCGTCGGTCACTCCAGGTCGAGCCCGAGGTCCAGCGCGGTCACCGAGTGGGTCAGCCCGCCGACGGCGAGGAAGTCCACACCGGTGGCCGCGTAGTCCCGGGCGCTGCCCAGGGCCAGCCCGCCGGAGGACTCCAGCAGCGTGGCCCGGCCCCCGCGCCGCCGGACCGCCTCGGCCGTCTCGGAGACGCTGAAGTTGTCCAGCAGCACCAGCTCGGCGGCGAGCTCCAGCACCTCGTCGAGCTGGTCGAGCGAGTCGACCTCCACCTCGCACGGCAGGTCCGGGGCGAGCGCGCGGGCCGCGGCCAGCGCCGCGGAGACCGACCCGGCCGCCGCGACGTGGTTGTCCTTGATCAGCACCGCGTCGCCCAGCCCGAGCCGGTGGTTCACCCCGCCGCCGCACCGCACGGCGTACTTCTCCAGCAGCCGCAGGCCGGGCAGCGTCTTGCGGGTGTCCCGGATCCGGGCGCCGGTCCCGTCGACGGCGTCGACCCAGGCGCGGGTGGCCGTCGCGATCCCGGACAGGTGCGTGAGCAGGTTCAGCGCGGTGCGCTCGGCGGTGAGCAGTCCGCGGACCGGTGCCCGCACCGTCAGTGCCGGGGTCCCGGCGGTGAGCCGGTCGCCGTCGGCCGCCTCGGCGAGGACGGTGTACCCGCCCGCGCCGAGCACCTCGTCGAGCACGGCGCGGGCCGCCGGGAGCCCGGCGAGCACGCCGTCGACCCGCGGGGTGACCGACGCGGTCGCCACGGCGTCGGCGGGCACGGTCGCCGACGTCGTCGCGTCCGGGCCGTACCGCAGGTCCTCTTGCAGCGCGGTGCGCACCACCCGCAGCAGGTCCTCGGGGTCCGGGACGCCGACGTCGCTGACCCCACCGACCCCGGCGGCGACGCGCGCCCCGCCCGCGCCGTACCGGTGCGTGCCGTCATGCCGCACCCACCAGCGAGCCGTCCGCCACGACCACCGGCCGCCCGGTCGCGTCGACCCGGATCCGCAGCGACGACCGCTGGTGTGTGTCGTCCCGGTCGGGGAAGTCCGTGCGCACGTGGCAGCCGCGGGTCTCCCGGCGGGTGCCCGCCGCCACCAGCACGGCCTGGGCGATCAGGGTCAGCGCCGCGTCCTCCACCCCGGTGCGGTCGACCGGGACCGCGGTGGTGGTGACGGCCTCGATCGCGTCCGACGCGCCGGCGAGCCCGGCGGCGTCG
This sequence comes from Pseudonocardia sp. ICBG601, assembly GCF_020496245.1. Classification (NCBI taxonomy): domain Bacteria; kingdom Bacillati; phylum Actinomycetota; class Actinomycetes; order Pseudonocardiales; family Pseudonocardiaceae; genus Pseudonocardia; species Pseudonocardia sp. ICBG601. The sequence goes on from NZ_JAHLJA010000076.1 coordinate 26,765, forward strand.
CGGCCGATCCCGGCGCTGCCCGACATCGCCCGCTGCACCACGGTGCGGTCGGCCACCGGCAGCGCCGGGACCGTCCCGGCCGGGGCAGGCACCCCGGCCGGGCCCGCGTCGGCGAGCACCGCGCGGACCACCCGCTCCCCCACGACCAGCCCCTCCAGCAGCGAGTTCGACGCCAGCCGGTTCGCCCCGTGCAGCCCCGTCCTGGCGACCTCGCCCGCCGCGTAGAGGCCCGGACACCGGTCCGGCCGGACGTGTCGGTGACGACGCCGCCGCAGGCGTAGTGCGCGGCCGGGGTCACCGGGATCGGCTCGGTCAGCGGGTCGATCCCGGCGGCCCGACAGGAGGCGTAGACGGTCGGGAACCGCGCGGCGAACCCGTCGAGCGCGGTGGCGTCGAGCCAGGCGCACTCGCTCCCGGTCTCGGCCATCCGGCGGGTGATCGCCGCGGCGACGACGTCGCGCGGGGCGAGGTCGGCCCGCGGGTGCACCCCGGCCATGAACGCGGTCCCGGCCCGGTCGCGCAGCACCGCGCCCTCGCCGCGGACGGCCTCGGTCACCAGCGGGCGACGCCCGGCGGTGCCGCTGCCGGGGCCGGTCCACAGCACGGTCGGGTGGAACTGCACGAACTCCAGGTCCGCCGCGACCGCACCGGCGCGCAGGGCGAGCGCGACGCCGTCGCCGGTGGACGTGGCCGGGTTGGTGGTGGAGGCGTAGAGCTGCCCGTAGCCGCCGGTCGCGAGCAGCACCGCGGGCGCCGACAGCACCCCGGCGCGGCCGTCGGCGTCGAGCACCGTGAGGCCGGTGACCCGGCCGTCGTCGCGCAGCAGGTCGGCGGCGACGTGCCCGTCGAGCACGGTGAGCTGCGCCGACCGGGTCGCCGCGACCAGCGCGCGCTCGATCTCCGCACCGGTCGCGTCACCCCCGGCGTGCACCACCCGGTACGCCGAGTGGCCGCCCTCCCGGGTCCGCGCGGGGCGGTCCCCGCTCAGGTCGAACAGGGCGCCGCGCGCGCGGAGCCTGCGCACCGCGTCCGGTCCGGCGCGCACGATCGTCTCGACCGCGGCGACGTCGTTCAGCCCGCCGCCCGCGGCGACGGTGTCGGCGACGTGGGAGTCGGGCGTGTCCCCGGCGATGTCGCCGAGCACGACGGCCACCCCGCCCTGTGCCCAGCGCGTGGAGCCCTCACCGACGCCGTCCTTGGTGACCACCACGACGCGCAGCCCGGCCGCGGCCGCGTCGAGCGCGGCGGTCAGCCCGGCCACCCCGGACCCGACGACGACCAGGTCGGCGCCGGCCTCCCAGCCGGCTCCCCGCGCCGTCACTCCCCACCTCCCGGCTGACCGATCTCGATCATCCGCTGCACGGCGGCGCGGCCGCGCGCGGCGAGGTCGGGGTCGACGTGGACCTCGTCGGTGCCCTCGCGGACCGACCGCAGCAGCGCCTCGGCGGTGATCATCTTCATGTAGGGGCAGGACGCGTGCTCGTTCACCGCGCGGAACTCGATCTCCGGGGCGGCCAGGCGCAGCTGGTGCAGCATCCCGACCTCGGTCGCGACGAGCACCTCCGTCGCGCCGGTCGCGCGGGCGGCGTCGATCATCCCGCCGGTGGACAGGATCTTCACCTGCTCGGCGGGCACCACGCCGGTCCCTGCCAGGTAGAGCGCCGAGGTCGCGCAGCCGCACTCGGGGTGCACGAACAGGTCCGCGCCGGGGTGGGCGGCGGCCCGGTCGGTGAGCTGGCGGCCGTTGATGCCGGCGTGCACGTGGCACTCCCCCGCCCAGACGTGCATGTTCTCCCGCTGCAGGGTGCGGCGCACGTGCGCACCGAGGAACTGGTCGGGCAGGAACAGCACCTCACGGTCGCGCGGGATCGAGTCGACGACCTCGACGGCGTTGGAGGACGTGCAGCAGACGTCGGTCTCGGCCTTCACCGCGGCGGTGGTGTTGACGTAGGAGACGACGACCGCACCCGGGTGCTCGGCCTTCCACTCCCGCAGCTGGTCGGCGGTGATCGAGTCGGCCAGCGAGCAGCCGGCCCGCGCGTCGGGGATCAGCACGGTCTTGTCCGGGCTGAGGATCTTGGCGGTCTCGGCCATGAAGTGCACGCCGCAGAACACGATCGTCGACGCGTCGGACTCGGCCGCGATCCGGGACAGCGCGAGCGAGTCCCCCACGTGGTCGGCGACGTCCTGGATCTCGGGCAGCTGGTAGTTGTGCGCCAGCAGGACCGCGTCCCGCTCGCGGGCCAGCGCACGCACCTCGTCGGCCCAGCCGGGGTCGATCCCCGTGTCGCCGGGTGCCGTCAGCGTTCCGGTCATTGCGCCCTCCCGGGCCGAATCGGGTTTTCGCCTAGCGGGCGGAAACTGAGCGGATAGTAGCACCGGTCGTCCGTCACCGGCACCTCCGTCGTGACCGGGACCTCACCTGACGGACACCTCACCGTCACGTCCCGGTGCGGTTGTCGATCCGCCCTAGGCTGGGGTCCGTGACACCGCCACCGGTCCTGCACGAGGTCCTCGCCGTCGTGCTCAGGATCCGGGAGGGGCGGGTCAACGCCCTGCTCTGGCAGCGCGCCCTGGACCCGGACGCCGGCCGCTGGGCGCTGCCCGGCGGCACCCTGGGCCCCGACGAGGACGTCGAGACCTCCGTGCGCCGGCAACTCGCCGAGAAGGTCGACGTCCGCGAGGTCGCCCACGTCGAGCAGCTGTCGGTGTTCTCCGACCCGGCCCGCTCGCCCGGCATGCGCCGCATCGCCACCGCGTTCCTCGGCCTGGTCCCCTCCGACGCGGACCCGGCACTGCCCGAGGACACCGCGTGGCACGAGGTCGAGGACCTGCCCGCGACCGCGTTCGACCACGCCGGGATCGTCGCGGCGGCGCGGGACCGGCTGCGCGCCAAGCTCTCCTACACCAACCTCGGGTTCGCGCTCGCCCCCGCGGAGTTCACGATCTCGGCGCTGCGGGAGCACTACGTCGCCGCGCTGGGACACGAGGTGTCGGCGACGAACCTGCAGCGCGTCCTCACCCGTCGCGGCCTGCTGGAGCCCACCGGCGAGGTCGCGCCGTCCGGGCGCGCGGGTGGGCGCCCGGCCGCGGTGTTCCGGTTCACCGACCGCGGCCTGCGGGTCACCGACGCGTTCGCCGTGCTCCGCCCACCTGCGCGACCCGGCGGGGCCCGCGACGGCGTACTACCGTGAGCCGGTGTCCGCCATGCTCCCGCTGTTCCCGTTGGGAACGGTGCTGATGCCGGGTGCGGCGCTTCCCCTCCACATCTTCGAGCCCCGCTACCGCCAGCTCACCGTCGACCTGCTCACCGGGGCCGTCCCCGACCGCGAGTTCGGCGTCGTCGCGGTGCGCGAGGGTCACTCACCGGACCGCTCCGGCGCCGCGGGCATGCACCCCGTCGGCTGCACCGCGGTACTCATCGACGCCCGCCGGCTGCCCGACGGCCGCTACGACGTCGTCACCCGCGGGGCCCGCCGCTTCCGGCTGCTCGACCTCGACGCGACCTCGCACTCCTACCTCTGCGGCGAGGTCGAGTTCCTGCCCGACGACACCGGCGACGACGCCGACCCGCGGCTGGTGGCGATGCTGGAGCGGTCCGCCCGCGCGGCCCACCGCGAGTACTGCGACACCGCGTGGCGGACCGGCGACTGGTCCGAGCCCGCCGACGACACCCCCACCGCCGAGCTCGCGCACCTGCTCGCCGGGGACTGCCTGCTCCCCCTCGATGACCGCCAGCTCCTCCTGGAGCAGACCAGCCCGGTGCAGCGGCTGCGAGAGATCCGCCGGCTGCTCGCCCGCGAGCGCGGCCTGCTGGAGAACCTGCGGGCGGTGCCCGCGCCGCTCGGGTCGTTCACCGACGAGCACAGCCCGAACTGAGTTCACCCGCCGATCGCGAGGTGCGGCCCGTCCCAGCGCCGGCGCAGCCACCGGTCGTGCGAGGTGACGACGACGGTCCCCGGCGCGGTCCCGAGCGCGTCCTCCAGTTCCCCGGCCAGCCGCAGCGAGACGTGGTTGGTCGGTTCGTCGAGCAGCAGCAGGTCCGGGGCGTCGGCGACGGCGACGGCCAGTGCCAGCCGCCGTCGCTGGCCCAGGCTGAGCTCCCCGACCGCGGTGCCGTGCTCGCGCGGGTGCAGCAGCCCCAGTTCGCGCAGCGGGACGGCCTCGGCCCGCTCGACGCCGACGGCGTCGGCGTCGGCGGCCGCGGCGCTGCGGTCGGGCGGGCCGACGTCGGGGTCCTGGGCCAGCAGCCCGACCCGGCGCGCCCGGACGTCCACGGTGCCCGCGCTCGGGGCGAGGTCGGAGTGCAGGACCGCCAGCAGGGTCGACTTCCCGGCCCCGTTCGGGCCGGTGACCAGCAGCTTCTCCCCCACCGGCAGGTCGAGCAGGTCGAGCCGCAGCCGGCCGTCGACCCGCAGGTCCCGGATGCTCACGGCGAGCCCGTCGGCCGGGGCCTCGCCGGTCAGGCGCCCGGTGAACTCCAGCGGCCGGGGCGGCTTGCGGACCGCCTCGCGCTCGGCGGTCTCCAGCCGGCGCTGAGCGACGTGCACCCGGCGGGCCCGGGTGCGCTCGACGCCGGCCCCCTTGAAGGCGTGGATGAACTTGTCGTTGTCGCGCGGGCCGCGGCCGAGGGCGATCGTCGAGAGCCCGGCCCGGCTCCGCTCGCGCAGCGCGGCGATCTCCTCCTGCTCCGCGGCGAAGCGCTCCTCCCAGCGACGGCGGCTCGCCGCGGCGGCGTCGAGGTACTCGGTGAACGAGCCGCCGAACCGGCGTCCGCCGTGCCCGTCGGTGCCGAGCTCGCCGGCGTCGAGGTCGAGCAGCTCGGTGCAGACCCGGTCGAGGAAGGTGCGGTCGTGGCTCGCCGCGACGACGATGCCGGGCAGCTCCACGAGCGAACGTTCCAGCAGGTCCAGGGCGGCGTCGTCGAGGTGGTTGGTGGGCTCGTCGAGCAGCAGCACCGCGGGGCGGCGGACCAGCGCGGCGGCCATCGCGAGCCGGGTGCGCTCACCGCCGGACAGGGTCGCGACCGGCCGGTCCCGCTCCAGGTCGGCGACGCCGAGCGTGCCCGCTGTGACCTCGGCGCGCCGGTCGGCGTCCCACGCGTCGTGGGCGATCGCCCAGGCCAGCACCCGGTCGTAGGCGACGGCGCCGGTGCCGTCGGCCAGCCGGCCGGCCAGGCGCTCCAGCTCGGCGACGGCGTCGTGCAGCGGACGCAGCGCCGCGTCCAGCAGGTCGCCGACGGTCCCCCCGTCGCCCAGGTCCGGTTCCTGCGGCAGGTACACCCGGTCAGCGGGCACCGTGAGCGTCCCGCCGTCCGGGGTGTCGACGCCGGCGAGCAGCCTCAGCAGCGTGGACTTGCCCGAACCGTTCTCCCCGATCAGGCCGACCCGGGTGCCCGGTGCGGCGACGAGGTCGACGCCGTCGAGCACCGGCGGGCGGCCGGCGCGGGTGGCGTAGGAACGGACCAGCCCGCGGGCGGTCACGGCGTGGATCTGCTCGGTCGATGACATGACGACGGCTCCGGTGGAGACGGAGGAGGACCGCAGGGGCGTGTGCCGCGTCCGCGGTCGGTGGTGTCGTCAGTGCCTCATGATGAGCAGGAGACTAGCGGGCGCGCCGGTGCGGCGCACCCCGGTTTCTCAGCGCAGGTTTCTCAGAGCGTGTTTGGAAATGGTGGGTGTGTCGGGATGGTCGACACGGCTGGGGTGCTCCATCGTGGTCGGCATGCAGGAACGACCGCGCCGGTACCCCTCGGACACCAGTGATGCCCAGTGGGTGGTGATCGAGCCGTTGTTACCGCCGCTCGCGCGGCGGGGGCGGCCTGTTGCTCATGCTCGTCGGGACGTGCTGGACGCGATCTTGTATGTCGTGCGGACCGGGTGTGCCTGGCGGGCGTTGCCGGTGGACTTCCCGCCCTGGCAGACCGTCTACTGGTACTTCAACCAGTGGGAACAGCAGAAGGTCACCGAGAAGATCCTCCCGGTCGTGCGGGGGCAGTTACGTATCGCCGAGGGCCGTGATCCGGAGCCGAGTGCGGGGATCATCGATTCCCAGTCGGTCAAGGGCGCCGACACCGTCGGCCAGGACTCCCGCGGCTACGACGCCGGGAAGAAGACAGGCGGACGGAAACGGTTCATCGTGACCGACACCCTCGGTCTGCTGCTGACCACGATGGTGTGCTCGGCCTCGGTACAGGACCGCGACGGCGCCAAGCCGATCCTGCTCAACCTCTACCTGCGCACCAGGGTGCGGTTCGTCTACGCCGACGCCGGCTTCGCCGGGCGACTGCTCGACTGGGCCGCCACGATCCTGCAGACAACGATCGAGATCATCCGCAAGCCACCCGAGCAGCGCGGATTCACCGTCCTCCCACGAAGGTGGGTGGTCGAACGGACCCTGGCCTGGCTCACCGCACACCGACGCCTGGCCCGAGACTACGAACGCCACCCCACCACATCCGAAGCCATGATCCGCTGGGCCGCGATCAACACCATCACTCGCCGCATCGCCCGTGGATACCCCGCCACCCGCCAGCAGAAACACACGACACCCTCAACCCACTAGAATTTCCAAACACGCTCTCAGCGCCAGCCGTAGCGCGAGCGCAGCTCGGTGGCGACCCGGTCGAACCGCGCCCGGTCCAGCACCGCGCCCTCCCGGCGGATCCCGTGCTCCTCCACCTCCAGCACCCGGTCCAGCCGGATGTAGGAGTCGCGCCCCTCGCGGTCCCAGGCGCCGGAGCCGATCCCGACCCAGTCCGGGTCGTGGGCCCGCTTGTCCTGGCTGGACAGCATCAGCCCGAGCAGGTCCCCACCCGACCGCCCGACGACGAGCAGCGGCCGGTCCTTGCCCTGGCTCGCGTCCTCCTCGTAGGGCACCCAGGTCCAGACGATCTCGCCGGGGTCCGCGGCGCCGTCGGGCTCGGGGGCGTAGGCGATCTGCCGGGCACGGTCGCCGGTCGGCGCGGTCCGCACCCGCCCGGCCGTGGGCGGCGGACCGGGCCGGGCCCCGCCGCCCGGCCGCGCACCCCGGGGTGCCGTCCGACCGGGCTTCTGCGCGTCCTTCTGCGAGTCCTTGAGGAACTGCACCGCCACGTCCGCGGCCTTGCGCAGGACCGAGCCCCAGTTGATCGCCATGCCGGCCAGCCTGCCGCATGTGCGGCGCGTCACCGCGACCGGGCGCGCATGAACGGTTCCGCATGTGGGCACCCATCGGTATGAAGGCGACTCTGATCCACGGCAAGCACGACATCCGGATCTCGTCCGACGTACCGGACCCGGTCATCCGTGACGACACCGATGCGATCGTGCGAGTGCTGCGCTCCTGCATCTGCGGCAGCGACCTGTGGCCGTACAACTCGGCGGAGGACTCCACCGAGGGCCACCGCATCGGACACGAGTTCCTCGGTGTGGTCGAGGAGGTCGGGTCCGGCGTCCGGAACCGCACGAAGGGCCAGCTCGTCGTCGCGCCGTTCGTGTGGGCCGACAACACCTGTGACTTCTGTGCCGCGGGCCTGCAGACCTCCTGCCGGCACGGCGGCGGCTGGGGCTCCGACGGCACCGACGGCGGGCAGGGCGAGGCCGTCCGTGTGCCGTTCGCCGACGGCACCCTGGTCCCGATGCCCGGCGAGCCGGACGACGCGCTGCTCGCCTCGATGCTGACCCTGTCCGACGTGTTCCCCACCGGCCACCACGCCGCCGTCTCGGCGCGGGTGCAGCGCGGGGACACCGTGGCCGTCGTCGGCGACGGAGCGGTCGGGCTCTGCGCGGTGCTCGCGGCGAAGCGGCTCGGTGCCGAGCGGATCATCCTGCTCGGCCGGCACACCGCCCGGACCGACCTGGGCCGCGAGTTCGGCGCCACCGACGTCGTCCCCGAGCGCGGCGACGAGGCGATCGAGAAGGTCCGTGAGCTCACCGGCGGCGGCGGCGTCGACGCCGCGCTGGAGTGCGTCGGCTACGTCGAGGCCGTCCGCACCGCCGTCGAGGTCACCAAGGACGGCAAGCTCGTCGGCCGGGTCGGCGTCTCGCAGTACTCCGACATCCCGCTGGGCGTCGGCTCGTTCATGCGCAACGTCGGCGTGCACGGCGGCGTCGCCCCGGCGCGGGCCTACATCGAGGAGCTGCTGCCCGACGTGCTGGACGGCACGGTCCGGCCGGGCAAGGTCTTCGACCGCACGGTCGGCCTCGACGAGGTCCCCGACGGCTACCGCGCCATGAACGACCGCGAGGCCCTCAAGGTCCTGATCAAGCCCTGACCGGGACCGGGACCGCTACCGGCTGGACCGCTCGCCGTGCCTGCTGCACCGGGCGGTCCAGCCCACCGGGTCGACCTGGACCACCATCCGCCGGGCGCAGTCCGGGCAGAAGCGCGGCGGCTCCAGCTCACGTCGCGCGGCGCACCGATCGTGGCCCGCCGTCGCGTCGGGGTTCCCGCACTGGTCGCAGTACGGGCCCCCTCCTCCCGGGTGGAGACCTGCACCGGCGCCGTCACAACGTCTCGTTGAGGGCCTTGATCGGCATCTCCAGCTCGCCGAGCAGGTCGATGTCGGACTCGGCCGGACGTCCCAGCGTGGTCAGGTAGTTACCGACGATCACCGCGTTGATCCCGCCGAGCAGGCCCTTGCGGGCGCCCAGGTCGCCGAGGGTGATCTCACGGCCACCGGCGAAGCGCAGGATCGTGCGCGGCAGCGCCAGGCGGAACGCGGCGACGGTGCGCAGCGCGTCCGGTCCGGACATCGGCTCCAGGTCCCCGAACGGGGTGCCCGGGCGCGGGTTGAGGAAGTTCAGCGGCACCTCGTCGGGCTCCAGCTCGGCGAGCTGCCCGGCGAACTCGGCGCGCTGGTCCAGGCTCTCCCCCATCCCGACGATCCCGCCGCAGCACACCTCCATGCCGGCCGCACGGACCATGCGCAGGGTGTCCCAGCGCTCCTCCCAGGTGTGGGTGGTGACCACGTTGGGGAAGTGGCTGCGGGCGGTCTCCAGGTTGTGGTTGTAGCGGTGCACGCCCATCGCGGCGAGCTCGTCGACCTGCTCGGCCGTGAGCATCCCCAGCGAGCAGGCGATGTTGATGTCGATCTCGTCCCGGATCGCCGCGATGCCGGCGGCGACCTGGGACATGAGCCGCTTGTCGGGCCCGCGGACGGCCGCGACGATGCAGAACTCGGTGGCCCCGGTCTTCGCGGTCTGCTTGGCGGCCTCGACGAGCATCGGGATGTCCAGCCAGGCCGAGCGCACCGGCGAGGCGAACAGGCCCGAATGCGAGCAGAAGTGGCAGTCCTCGGGGCACCCGCCGGTCTTGAGCGAGATGATCCCCTCGACCTCGACGTCGGGCCCGCACCAGCGCATCCGCACCTCGTGGGCCAGCTCCAGCAGGTCGTCGAGACGGTCGTCGGGAAGGTCGAGCACCTCGCGCACCTGGCTGACGGTGAGGCCGCGGCCCTGGTCGAGGACCTGGTCGCGCGCGACGGTGAGAACGTCGGTCCTGGCGGTCGTCATGATCAGGCATCCTGCCAGCGGCCGACCGGGCGCGGTCCGAATGTGCGGCACGCAACGTCGCGGAACCACTCGGGAGCGGCACCGCCGAGCCCGGCCGGGAGCGCTCCGAGCAACGGCACCCCGCTGGTCGCGGGCAGGTCGTCGAGGTTGCACCGGGCGGCGAGGTCGGGCGTGTCCGGCCAGGACCCGACGACGACCCCGGCGCAGACCAGGTCACGCGCCCGCAGTGCCTCGACGGTCAGCGCGGTGTGGTTGAGCGTGCCGAGCCCGGCCGCGGCGACGACGACCACCGGCGCGTCGAGCAGGCGGGCGACGTCGGCGACGGTGCCGCCGTCGTCGTCGAGGTGCACGAGCAGCCCGCCCGCGCCCTCGACGAGCACCAGGTCGTGGGTGCGGGCCAGCTCGCGGGCGGCATCGGCGGCCGCGGCGGGGGTGACCGGGGCGAGCCCGGCCCGCCGTGCGGCGGTCCCGGGTGCGAGCGGCTCGGGATAGCGGGCGAGCTCCGCGGTGTGCGCCTGCGGCACCAGCCGCGCGACGACGGCGGCGTCCCCGGCTCGTCCGGTCCGACCCCGGTCTGGGCGGGCTTGAGCACCGCCACCCGCTCCCCCGCCGCGACCGCGACCGCGGCCAGCGCGGCGGTGGCGACGGTCTTGCCGACCTCGGTGCCGGTCCCGGTGACGACCAGGTGGCGGCCGGTCATGCCGGGACCTCCGTCCGCGCCGCGGCCAGCACCTCGGTGAGCACCCCGGCCGCGAACGACAGCTCGGCGTCGGTGAGTCCGGCGCGGGCGGTCAGGCGCAACCGGGAGGTGCCCGGCGGGACCGACGGCGGGCGGAAGCACCCCACCCGCAGCCCGCGGCGCAGACAGGCCGCGGCGGCCTCGACGGCGGGGCCGGGCTCGCCCAGCACGACCGGGACGACCGCGGACACCGGCACCGGGGCGTCGCAGGCCCCGGCCAGCACCCCGGCGACGTGCAGCACCTCGGCCGGCCGGCCGGCTCGGCGGCGAGCACCCGCAGCGCGGCGGAGCGCGCGCCGCCGCGGCCGGGGCGAGGCCGGTGTCGAAGATGAAGCTGCGCGCGGAGTCCACCAGGTGGGCGGTGACCGCGGCCGGGCCGAGGACCGCGCCGCCCTGGCTGCCGAGTGCCTTGGACAGCGTGACGGTGGCGACGACGTCGTCGGCCCGGCGAGCCCGGTCTCGGCGAGCAGCCCGCGCCCGCCGGGACCGCGCACGCCGAGGCCGTGCGCCTCGTCGGCGAGCAGCACCGCGCCGCGGGCCCGGCAGACCCGGTGCAGCGCCGTGAGCGGGGCGAGGTCGCCGTCGGCGGACCCGACGGAGTCGGTGACGACGAGTGCGCGGGTCTCGGTGCGGCCGCCAGCGCGGCGTCGACCGCGACGATGTCGCCGTGCGGCACGACGACCACCCGGGGCCGGGAGAGCCGGCACGCGTCGACCAGCGAGG
>NZ_JAHLJA010000077.1:0-17487 GCF_020496245.1 Pseudonocardia sp. ICBG601
GCGCTGGTGCTCGCCGTACTCGGGGTCGCCGTGCTGGCCGCACGCCGGGAGCGCGTCCTCGCGGTGGTGCTCGGCGGCGGGCTGGCGTCGGTGGTGCTCGCCGTCGCCACCCTGACCACGGCGATGTGGCAGGACCTGCGCTACCTGCAGCCGTTCCTGCCGCTGCTGCTCCTGCTCGTGGTGCTCGGTGCCGGGCTCGTCGGGAACCGGCCGGCGCGCACCGGGCTGCTCGCGGTGGTGCTGCTGTTCACCCTCGCCGCGACGCCGGCCTGGGCGCTCCGGCTGGGCCAGCAGGCGTCGGCCATGCGGGAGGGCCCGGTGAGCGTCGCGCAGTGGATCGCCGGGAACGTGCCGCCGGGCGACGCCGTCGCCGTCAACGACGTCGGCGCCGCGGGGCCTGGTTCGGCGGGCACCGCACCGTCGACCTGGTCGGGCTGACCACGAACGGGATGGCCGCACCGTCGCTGAACGGGCCGGGGACGCTGTACGAGGCCCTGCGGGCACTGCCCGGGCCCGCGAGCGGCCGCAGTGGTTCGCGGTGTTCGACCGGTGGGGGCGGGGTCCCGGTCGCCGACCTCGGCCGCGCCGGCTGCTCGGCGCCGAGCCGGTCATCACCTTCGGGCTCGCCGGGCCGGCCCGGCCGATCTCGGCGTCCGCGCCGCAGACCTGCCAGCTCGACCGCAGCTGCGACCGGGTCAGCATCTGGCGGGCGGACTGGTCCGCCGCGGACTCCGCGCAGGCACCGGACCTGCCGGTGCCCGGCCGGATCGTCGACCACCTGAACGTCGGGGACATGACCGACGAGGCCGCGCACGGCTGGACGACCGACCCGCCGGTGCTCGGCGTGCAGCCGGACTCGGTGCTGGACCGCGCCGTCGTCGCACCCGGACGGCTCGTCGCCGACAGCGGCCGACACGTCGTCGGTGGGGAGACCTTCACCCTCGGCGGGACCGTCCCCGGCCGGCCGGTCACCCTGACCGGCGGATCGGCGCCGGGCCCGCGCTGCCGGGCGAGCGGACCCGGGTGGTCGCCGTCGACGTGGACGGCCGCCCCGCCGGGGAGTGGACGCTGCCGGACGCGCAGCCGTGGGCGCAGGCGTCGTTCACGGTGCCCGGCGAGTTCGTGACCGGTGACCGCGTCACGGTGACCACCCGCCCGGTCGCCCCGCTGCTCGCGCCCTACCCCGACTACCGCTCCTACGGGTGGTGGGCGAGCCGGTGACGGGGCCTTCCTAGACTCGGGCGAAACCGCCCGCCGACCACGAACAGGACTCCCCATGGCCAGCGGCAAGTCCGGCAAGAAGCGACCGTCGATGCCCAGCGCGGTCGGCCAGCGCCAGTTCCCCTGGGGCATGGTCGCGGCGATCACCGTGCTGGTGCTGCTGGCGGGGGCGTTCATCGTCTACCCGCTGGTGCAGCGCAACCAGAACCGGGCATGGGAGCCCTCGGAGGACAATCGGAACCCCGCGCTCGCGATCCCCGGCATCGTCAGCCAGGAGTACCCGGGCCTGCAGCACGTGCTCGGCTTCCAGCGGGTCGCCTACACCCACAGCCCGCCCTTCGGCGGCGCGCACGACGGGTTCTGGGCCGCCTGCAACGGCGTCGTCTACCCGAACCCGGTCCGCTCGGAGAACCTCGTGCACTCCCTCGAGCACGGCGCCGTGTGGGTCGCCTACAACCCCGACACCCTCGACGAGGCCGGGAAGGCCGCGCTCGCCCAGCGGGTCGAGGGCCAGCCGTACACGGTCATGTCGCCCTACCCGGGCCTCGACGCCCCGATCTCGCTGCAGTCCTGGGGCAACCAGCTGAAGGTCCAGAACGCCGACGACGAGCGCATCGACCAGTTCATCCGCGCTGCGGCTCAACCGGTTCACCCACCCCGAGGTCGGCGCCTCCTGCGACGCGCTCGGCGCGCAGGGCTTCGACCAGGACAACCCGCCGGCCTTCCAGCCGATCCCGCCGCAGTCCGCCGTCGACGGGCAGACCGTCCTGCCCGAGAACCAGGGTGCGACCCCGGGCGGTGCCCCCGCCCCCGACCCGGCCGTCCCCGGAGCGCCCGCCTCCGCGCCGGCGCCGGCTCCCGGGCAGTGAGCGCCCCGCAGCAGGAGCGCTCCCCCTGGAACAACCCCCCGGCCATCGCGTTCGGCCTGGTCGCGCTCGTGGCCGTGCTCGTCGCCGGGTTCGCGGTGCGCGGCGCGTTCGGCCCGTTCGTGCCCGAGCCGGGCTCGGTCGACGTCGGGTTCGCCCAGGACATGACCGTGCACCACCGCCAGGCCGTCGAGATGGCCTCCTGGGAGCGCGACCGCGCCACCGACCCGCGGGTGCGCCAGCTGGCGTTCGACATCGAGACCACCCAGAACCAGCAGGTCGGCCGGATGCAGGGCTGGCTCGGCCTGTGGGACGCCCCGAGCCTGCCCAGCGGTGGCCACATGGCCTGGATGGGCTCCTCCGCGCACGCCGGGATGGCGGGTATGTCCGGCATGTCCGGCGGCACCGCGACGATGCCGGGCATGGCGAGCACCGCGGACCTCGCGCGGCTGCGCGCCACCCCGCCCGGCACCGCGCTGGACGTCGAGTTCCTCCAGCTCATGCTCCGCCACCACCAGGGCGGGGTGTCGATGCTGGAGTACGCCCGCGACCACGCCGACACCGGCGAGGTCCGCAACCTCGCGGCCCAGATGCTCGCGTCGCAGAACTCCGAGGCCGAGCTGATGCGCGGGCTGCTCGCCGAACGGGGAGCAGCGCCGCTGCCGCTGGGCTGATCACGCCCGGGCCCCCGTGCCGGGGGCCCGGGCACTGTGCGCTACTGTTCTCCCATCGCACGGCCCCCGTAGCTCAGGGGATAGAGCACCGCCCTCCGGAGGCGGGAGCGCAGGTTCGAATCCTGCCGGGGGCACACAACAGATGGGACCGGGCCGCCGTTCCCCGACCGGCCGACCGGACTACCGTCCGGTGCGGCCGGTTTCTGCTGTTCAGGGACGATCACGGCACTGCTGGCCTGTTGGGCGATCCCGACGGTTTCGCCGGTGAGGGTGACCCGGAACCGGGCTCGGTGGTCGTGGCGGTTGTAGTAGATCTCCAGGCGCAAAGCCTCGAACAGGCGTCGGGACAGCTCATCAGGCAGCGCGTCGAGGTCGCAGGACCCGATGGGGAGCATGTCGATCAGGTCGGGGCTGGGCCGTTCCACCTCCACGCTGCGCAGGTGCTCGGCCCGTTCACGCAGTCGGGCCTGCTCGGCGCCGAGTTCCTTGCGGCGACGGCTGATATCGGCCAGCAGGTCCGCGTCGAGGTCGTCGGCGACCTCGATGGACCGCAACAGCGATGCCCGCCGCTTCTCGATGTCGGCCATCGCCGCGTGCACCGCCGCCACCTGCCCGGCGTGCTCGGCCACGCTCTCGCCGTGGCGCTGCTCGACCGTGGCCCGCAGGAGTTCGCTGCGGTAGTCGCCGAACACGTGCCGGGCCAGGAAGTCCCCGAGCGCACCGACGATCAGGTGCTCGGGCACCCACAGGCTCCCAGGATGCCCGTCGGGCACCTGCTGCCCCCGTTTCGGTGCGCACGCGTAGTACGCAGTCGCGCGACGGGTCTTGCCGAACATCCGCCGACCACACAGCTCACAGAACAGGTAGGACCGCACTCGGTAGGAGCGCTTGGCCTGCGGATGGGAGTTGACCCCTGCGGCGTCTCGGGACCGCTGGCGGCGTTGCACGATGTTCAACGCGGCCACGTAGGTGTCGAGGTCCACCAACGCCTCGTGCGTGGGCCGGCTCGACCACGTCCACTCGTTCATCGGGTTATTCGCCCCGGACCGGGGGGCTTATTCACAAGGGAGTAATTCTGTTGATCTGCGGAAGCCGTCACCGGCGATTTTGTCTCGATACCGGCACGGCGGTGTGTCGCGCTTGAAGTGCAACAGCCCTTGCCGGTTTGTTCGGTGTTCCCAGGCATCGAACGAGGATCGGCGAAGAGCTGTTGCGATTCAAAGCTATGACAGGGTTGGACGATAGACAACTCACCGATCTGGTGGTGAGAGTACACGCCCGATGCGGCGGCAAGTTCGTTTCTGCAGGTAGGCCTGTTGCGTTGGGCTTGTTCCGGTCAGTGGCCATGGTGGTGACGCTGATGCGCAAGAACGTGACCCAGGACTTCGCGGGCGCGATCTTCGGGGTCAGCCAGTCCACGGTCAGTCGCCGCTGGGACCTGCTGCGCCCGGTGATCGGCGAGGTCCTCGCCGACGTCGTGCCCGACCCGCGGGAGGTCCTCGGAGGCGGAACAGTGCTGGTCGATGGCACCGTGTGCCCGACGTGGGACTGGAACGCAGTGTCCGACCTGTTCTCGGTCAAGGCCGGCTACTCGGGCATGAACCTGCAGATCGCCGCCACCCTCGACGGAGTCCTCGTCGCGGTCGGCGAAGTCCCGATTCACGGCGCCCGCCACGACGCACATGCCTACGCCGCATCCGGGCTGGCGGAGCGTCTGCGCGATCTCCCGTCCGTCGCCGACCTCGGCTACATCGGCGTCGAGGGCATCAACACGGTCCCGCACAAGCGATCCCCCGGTATCGACCTCGACCCCAGCCAAGTCGAGTTCAACACCGCCCTCGGCAGAATCCGCGCAGCCGTCGAACACGCCATCGCGCACCTCAAAACATGGCGCATGCTCAGCGAAGAAGGTGGCCGATACCGCTACCCCATCAGCAAATACGAAAGCACAGTTGCGGCAATCGTAGGCCTCTACTTCTTTGCGGCTTATGAATAAGCCTCCGGGTACGCATCGCGCGACGGTTCCACACCATGTAACCGGTGTACTTGGGTTGGTTGAGGATCTCGCGCACGCTGCTCGCCGTCCACGTCCCGACTGCACGAGACGGGTCGACCGGGGTCGGGGGCGGGTTCAGCTCGGGATCGGCGTTGAGGGTGTCGGCGATGGCCTGGTACCCCTGCCGGGCGCCGACCCGCCACCGGAAGATCCGCCGCACCACCTCCGCCTCGACCGGATGCGCCACCAAGGTCGACTTCGTCCGCGCCCGTTCACGACCCTGCCGCGGTTCCCCTTACCGCGAACCTGCTCGCTCTCCCGCAACGTGACCGTGTTGGCTCGGTACCCGTACGGAGCTTTACCGACTGAGTACCCCTGCTCGGTGTGGGTTTCATATCCACCACGAGCCCGCTTGAGCATGTCGAGTGCATACCACTCAGCGACTCCCTGCTTCACCCGGCGAGTCAGAATCGACGACGGCTCGACGATCCCGGCCCGAGCGGTCACCTCGAACGGCTCGTCAGCCGCCCACAACCGCACACCCGCAGCCTGAAGGCGATGCTCGATCAAGGTCCCGTAATAGGTACCCCGAGCGATCCGGTCGATCTGCTCGCAGATGACCGCGGTGAACCCCGGAGCCGGGCCTTCGGCACGGTCGAGGAGGTCGACCACTCCCCCGTCCCGCGGGATCGGTACCGACCACGCGGCTCCGTTGCCGCGGTGAGCGAGGTCCTTACGGCCTGACTCGACGTCGTAGAAGTGGGCCACGATGACACAGCCCTCGGGCAACGCGGCCTGACTGACCCGCAGCTGCCGCAGCAGCGAACCGACCGGGTCCTGTTGGTCGTCGGTCGAGGTTCGGCCCACCCACGCCACCTCGACCAGACCCGCCCCCGGACCGTCGGCGATGGGCCCGACCCGCTCCCGCACCCAGTCCGCGACGACCTGCGGCATCCCGTCCACCGGCGGATGACTCATCGCTTTCCCCTCGCTTCCTCAACCGCTCAACGCCTCGGATCGCGTGCGTGCTGCGCGACCCACTCGACCACAGCACGTAATACCCGCGCTTGATCCATCCGAAGCCGGGCCATCTCCTGTGCCGATTCCACGGAAACGATCTCGTAGATAACCTTCAAGTCGGACGGCGAGACGCGCACCTCGCTGCCATCCTGAAAGACCCCTACTGCTACCCCAGAATCGCCGGTACCACTATTGCGATCGGTTCCGATTCTATCATTAGGGTTGACCTTGACGGTTGTCGATTCGGCCGCCAGCGGTGGATCTTGATCATTACGGCCGTGGGCGGCGTTGCCGTTTTCTCCGCTTTTCCCGTGGGTTTCCGTCGCCGGGATCGCAGGGGTCGACGCCTCGGGATGGTGGCGCGACGGGGTGGGTCGGTGGGCGGGCGTGGTCAAGTCCGTGCGACGGCCCGGTCGAGAGGTCGGCCGACGACGTTGTGGGGCCACCGGTGCACGTCGTCGAGCATGTCCATCCGATGGCTCGGATGGGTTCCGGGTCGAGCTGGGTGGCCGCCCGTTCACCGTCCCCACCCGGCCCAATCGTTGGTCGTGGTGTTGCCGCGCGACACGACTCGTGCGACGTGGTCGGCCGTACTCGTGGTGATCAGCGGCGGATGGGTGGTCGTGGTCGAGATCGTCCAGGACTCGCGCGGGCGGCTGCGTCCCCACACCGAGTGGCCGAGGTAGGACGGATCGAGCAGGACGGCGCGGACGCGGGTGGCGGTCCAGGGCAAGGGGCGGCCGGTCGCGGTGACCAGTGTCGGGCGCAGAGGCCACGAGGTCCGGAGCCGGACGGAGATGGACTGCGGGGACTCACCGCAACTGGCCCACAAGTAGATCTCCGCGACCGCCCACGCGGTGTGCACGTCCAGCACCCACGTCGAGGCCGGGGCGCGACCGGCACGCCCGAGCCGACTCGCATCGGTCTGCGGCTCGGCGTCGGGGTCGTAGGCACCCCACGCGGTGATCGGGCCGTCGCTGTCGAGGGCCGGGCCGGACCCGGGACGCCGGTAACCGAACGGGATCCTGAGCGGGAGCTGTCCGGCTTCGATGCGATGCACGATCGCGGCGCGGGATCGGGCGGCGAGTTCGGCGTGGTGGTCCTGCAGTACGTGGGCGCGCAGGCCATCGCCGACGCGGCCGGTTGCGCCAACTTGATCCCGTCTCGTCGGCTCGCAGTCGCCGGCCGAGGTGAGTCGTCGCGGTGGCGGGGCCGAGACGAGGCACCGCGCCTGCTGGGCTCGGTGGTGGCGCGGGTAGCGCGCGAGGTGTTGGTCATGACGGTTACTCCTTCTGATGTGCGGTCAGAGGTGGGGTCGGGCGTCGTGGCGCGGGTCGGCCCGGTCGGGCTCGGTGTCGGGGAGCTCGCGGGTGTGGGGTGGGCGCGGTGCGATCGGCGGCTCGGCCGGGATCGCGGGCGGGGCGGGGAGGGGGCGGGTGGTGAAGGTGAACGCCCGCATGGGCGCCCCGGCGTTGAGCAGGGTCGCGGCGGCATGGAAGCCGTCGAGCCGGGCGAGGTCGTGGGCGCCGAGTTCGGGCAGGGTGCGGCGAGCCAGCACGGCGGCATCGGCTGGGGAGAGCCCGAACAACGCCGCGTTACGTGCGTTGGCCAGCAACGCGTCCCGCAGCGGTGGGGTGAGCTGTCCGAGGTGTTGGTGGGCCAGGATCAGCGACAGGCGGAAGCCACGGGACTCGGCGAGCATGTCCTCGAGCCGGTAGGGCAGGTTCAGGAAGTTGTGGCACTCGTCGATGTAGAACGCCGCGTCACGGCGGGTGTGCTCGGGTTGGCCGGCGCGGGCGAGCGCCGCGGCCCACACCTGGGCCACGAGCAGAGACCCGACCAGCCGCACGGTGTCCTCCCCGAGGGCGGCTTTGGGCAGGCGCACCAGCAGCAGCCCACCGCCGTCGAGTACCGCGGACAGGTCCACGGTGGACGGCCCGCAGAGCAGGCGTTCGGCGAACGGTCGGAGCAGGATCGACCGGAGTTTGTTCAGCAGGGGTGCGCTGATCTGGGCTCGGGTCGCGTCGGACAGGTGGTCGAACTCGTCCCAGAACTGCGACAGGCGGGCGCTCGGGGCCAGTCCGGTGAGGGTGCGGGCTCGCACCGCCTGGTTGCCCAGCAGGTCGGGAATCTGGTTCAGCGACGCGACACCGGGCCGGTCGCGCAGGGTCAGGCAGGCGACCCGGAGCAGATCCTCGCTGCGGTGCCCCCACGCGGATGCGAACACCCGAGAGAACACCGACACGACGTGTTCCACCGTGGCGTCACCAACGCCCGGGACCGATCCCAGCCCGAGCGGATCGAGGGGGTTGAGCCGCGGTGTGGGTCCGGGGCGGCTGGGGTCGACGACGATGGTGCGGGCTCGTGCGGCGGCGGGGAGCCGAGCGAGGGTGTCGGTGATCATGTCGCCTTTAGGGTCGATCACGATCGCGGCGCGTCCGGCTCCGGCGTCGGCGAGGACCTGGTGCACGAGCAGTGTCGACTTCCCACTGCCGGTGGCGCCGAGGACCCACAGGTGATGGCGCGCGTCGGCCACAGAGAGGCCGATGGGGCGGGCGGCGACGGCGTCGGAGTCACCGAGGACCCGGACGCCGGGTCCGCCGGTCGGGACCTGTGGGGGCGGGGCGATCGCAGCGGCTCCGGCACGACGCAGGCCGGGGACGTGCTCGTCGATAGGCAGGTGGGCCAGGGCGGCGACCTCTGCGACCGAGAGCGGGTCTGCTCGGCGTAGCCGCCGGAACTCGATCACTTGAGCTGCTCGCCGCATCCGGCGGCGACGGAAGTAGTTGTGCGCGGAGTACTCGGCGAACGTGGACGCGACAGCCCTCGCGCGGCGGATCGCGCGGGCCCGCGCGACCTGGGCGGCATCACGACCGGGTCCGAGTGCTGCGACCTCTGCGACGAGCCGGACGGCGACGAGGTGCCCGCCTCCGGCGCCGTGGGCTTTCGTGGCGGTCGCGCGGTCTTGCGTCGAGGTGATCAAGCGGCCGGGCCCAGAGGGCCGGGGCCCCGCGGTCGGCGGCGTCCGGTGACGGGTGGTGGTGTGGGCGGGGCCGTGCACAGCGGTCGCGACGATCTCCTGTGCCAGCGTCGCCGCCGCGGCAGCGACCCCGCTGAGCAGGCGGGCACCGGTGTCGACCGTCGCGGCGGGTCGGGCGAGCCGCGCGAGGCGGGCACCGGAGATCGGCCGGGCCACGACCTGTACCCGGACCTTCTCGGAGGGGGTGAGTGGGGTCGCGGCCCCGATCAGCGCGCGCAGAGGGTCCGTGCGGTGCTCGGTCGCGATCGGTAACGCCGCGGGCCGCGCAAGCCGCATCCGTGCACCCGCCACCTGCACCGCACGCTCGGCTCCGGTCGGGCGGGGCTCGGGGGTGATCGTGGTTCGCGCGCCCGGCCACGCACTTCGGGCGGCGGCGGCGACCTGCCCGGCCGCGACGGTGCCCGGCACCCACACCGAGATTCGTAGACCGCCTGCGTCGAACTGGTACTCGAACACCACGTGTGGGGTCCACAGTGACCATCGGGGGCGCAGTAGGCCGAGCAGGTGCTGCCAGAACACCGAGGCTCCGGCCGGGTCGACACGGGGCGGTGCCAGGATTTCCACCTGCGCCGCGCCCGTCCACGCTCGCCGCATCGCCCACCGATCCATCACCATCCACACCAGCCCCGTCACCACTGCGGCGAGGGCACCCGTGGCGAGCAACGGCCATACGTCCGCCGCTGCACCGGCCAGGGGGCGGGGGTGCTGGCCGAAGGCGACCGCCATGGGCGGGCACGACAGTGCAGCCTGCGGGGCCGTAGCACGCCCCGCGCTCCCGGTTGGCGGGTCGAGGGGGCTCACCACGGCAGAGCCTGCGGCTGGGATGCGACGGCGGCGGTGCCACGGCCGAGGTCGACCCAGGACGCAGCGGCGGTGTGCTGGTCGGCGAGCTGCGCCGGGTCCGTCGTGATCAGGGCGTCTTCCTCGGCGGAGGCGAGTGCGGCGAACGCGCCCCGGCGATCGTCGCCCCCGGTCAACAGGCCGTCGCCACGCTCGGCGGACAACAGGAACGACTGTTCCCCGGCGGAGAGGCCGAACACCGCGGCCACGGTGTCGATGGCCTGCGACGCCTGCCGCAGCAGAATCTGTGTGGCCGAGTTGGTGATCACCGCCCGACCGAGGTCCGAGGCCAGGACGTCGGCGGTGTCCTGGGTCGCCACGACCAGCCCAGCCCAGTGCTTGCGCGCGGATTTCGCGGCCCGCAGGAGAAACCGGGCGCCCGCGCTGTGCTGGAGCAGCATCCACGCCTCGTCGACCACGACGAGGCGTCGGCGTCGGTCGTGCGGGTGGGTCACGGTCCGCCACACCGCATCGAGCACGAGCATCGTCCCCAGCGGGCGCAGTGGCTCGGGCAGCTCTCGGAGGGACCACACGATCAGGTCGCCGCCCGGCGGATGCGACGTCGGCCCGTCGAACAGGGCCGAGTGGCTTCCGTCCACGTAGGGGCGCAGGCGACGCGCCAGGTCCTCGGCGACCTGCCGGGACGGGTCCGGCGTCGGCGCGTGCTCGTCCGCGCCGCGCTGGGTGTCCGGGTCGTCGCCCTGCTCGGGGTTCAGGGCGCGGCTGATCACACCCGGCGCGGTCCCTGGGCGGTCGAGCAGGGCGGCACGCAAGTCGGCGAGTAGCGGTGCGGGGCGAGTCCAGGTGGCGGGGTCCTCACAGATCCCGGCGCGGGTGTAGGCGAGGGTGATCGCCTCGTCGAGGATCGCGACCTCCGACGCCGACAGCGCCTCGCCGCTGGTCAGGGCCAGCGACAGGAACTCGTGGACGACCAGGCGGCGGCGGGCGAGCGCGTCGGGTGCGGCGGTCCTCGTGCCGTCGGCGGTGGTGTGGACGTCGAGATCGAAGGGGTTGATCGTGGTGCCGGGGGCGCCGAGGCGGACCACCGTCGCACCGACCGCCTCGGCCAGCCGTGTGTACTCGTCTTCGGGGTCGATGACTTGCACCTGTGTGCCGGTGTAGAGCGAGCGCAGGACGTCGAGCTTGACCAGATAGGACTTCCCGGCCCCGGACCTGCCGAGGATCACGGAGTTGTAGTTGTCCAGGCTCCACCGGTCCCAGAACACCAGCGAGCTACTGGCGAGGTTGTGGCCGATGAGGATGGACGTCTCGTCCCCGGGGCCGGACGGCGGCGGGAGATCTGGACTGGCGAACGGGAACGACGCGGCCAGTGAGGCGGTGTCGAGGATGCGGCCGGTGCCGATTCGGTCGATGCCCAGCGGGAGCCCGGTCTCCCATCCGTGCCACGCCCGCCACGTCGGCGGGTGCCCGGTCATCAGCAGCGAGGCCGTCAACGCCCGGATCGCGGCGAGCTCGTCATCGAGCTCCGCCTCGGTTGCCGCGGTCACGGTCACCGTCAAGGTGACGGTGAACAGCTTCGATTCACCTCGGGCGACGCGTTCGGCCAGGACATGGGCGTCCTCGGTGGCGGCGTCGACTTCGGGGTCGGGTAGCCGGCCGTGCTCGGCGCCGGAGCGGCGCCCGGCTTCCAGGCGGGCGAGCTGGCGGCGTAGCCGGGTGGCGGCGGTGGCCGGGTCGATCGGGTTCACGTGCACGGAGACGTCGACGAGGCCGGGGTGACCGGTCAGTGGGGCGAGCCATCCCGCTCCGGTGACTTCACGCGGAAGCCCGGTGACGACCAAGGTCGATGACCACAGCCCGTCGAGCCCGACCCGGCGCGCCGCGACGCGCACGGTGCCCGGGGAGAACCAGCCCTCCGGCTCCGGCTCCGGCTGTGGCTTGGGTGCGGGGCGTCGTGGGCGCACACGCAGGAGATCCTTCATCGCGGGTAGTCCTCCGAACCGTGGAAGCCGAACTCGTGGTCGAGGTCGTCGCCGGTCTGTGGTGGGCGCGATAGCGGCCACGGCGGGAACGGGCGGGCGATCTCGACCGTGGGCAGATCGAGGTCCGCCCGCCGGGCCGGGCTCGGGCCGCGACGCAGCCCGGCCGCCGGGACGGTCGCGCGCTGGAGGACGTCGGCGGCCTCGGCGTCGGACAACGGCGTCACTCGCAGCCCGAGCGGCCCGAGCATCCCGACCGCCTCCCCCGCACGGCGACGCAACACATCCCCCACCGCGGACACGGTTCCGTCGCGGGCCGGAGCCGGGTCCCGGAACACGATCAAGAACTCGCGGTCGAGGAGTTCGGCGTGGGAGTCCAGAGCCTGCAGATGCGCGGCATGGGCACGAGCCGCGCGGGCCAACGCAGGACCTGACTTTGGTCACCCGAGCCTGGTTTCGCAGCTTGTACTGCGCTGAGCTGCGGTGATGTGTTTGCGCGGGAGCGGTGTGAGGCACTAATTCGGTGCTCTACGCTCGGTCAGGTGGCGTGGGTGAGGCGGGTACGGACGGCCTCCGGGGCGACCGCGGTCCAGATCGCCGAGTCCGTGCAGGGCCATCGACGGATCGTGGCCCATGTCGGGTCAGCGCACACCGAGGCCGAGCTGGGCCTGCTGGTCGAGCAGGCCCGTGGGCTGATCGACGACGCTGCACAGCAGGCCCTGGATCTGGGCGTCGCGCCGTCACCCCGGCGGGCCGAGCTGATCGCGCCCACCGCGGCCGGCGGTGCCACGCAGGAGGGGCTGTTCGGCCAGATGCCGCGGCGCGCCCCGAGCACCACAACCCGGCGGGTGGGTGCGCCGCAGGTGATCACGACCGGGTCGCGGGTGCTGTTCGACATCCTCGCCGAGGTCTACGCGGGCCTCGGGTTCGCAGAGGTCGCTGATGACACGTTCCGCGACCTGGTGATCGCCCGGATCGTCGAGCCCACGTCCATCCTGGACACCGGTCGGGTGCTGGCCGGTCTGGGCGTCACCGCGGCGAGCGAAAAGACGATGCGCCGCACCCTGCTGCGCTGCACCGGGCGCAGCTACCGCGACGAGATCGCGAGGGCCTGCTTCACCCACGCCCGTGGCAGTGGGGATGTGTCGTTGTGTCTCTACGACGTCACCACCCTCTACTTCGAGGCGGAGAAGGAGGACGACCTGCGCAAGGTCGGGTTCTCCAAGGAACGCCGGGTCGACCCGCAGGTCGTCGTCGGGCTGCTGGTCGATCGCGCAGGGTTCCCCCTCGAGATCGGCTGTTTCGAGGGCAACAAGACCGAGACCGCGACGATCCTGCCGATCATCGAGGCCTTCCGGGCCCGACACCAGCTGCCGGTCGAGCCGGGCGGGATGGTCGTGGTCGCCGACGCAGGGATGCTCTCGGCCGCGAACCTGCGCGACCTCGACGAGGCCGGCCTGCGGTTCATCGTCGGCTCCCGACTCACCAAGGCCCCGGTTGACCTGGAGTCGCACTTCCACTGGCACGGCGACGCCTTCGTCGACGGGCAGATCATCGACACCCTCACACCACGCGACCGCCGCACCGGGCGCAGCGAGAACAGCCCGAAGGTCAAGGCCGAGCCCGTCTGGAACCCCAACCAGCATCCGGGATCCTGGCGGGCGGTCTGGGCCTACTCCACGAAGCGGGCCGTCCGGGACCGGCGCACGTTGACCCTGCAGGAGAACCGGGCCCGCGAGGTCATCGCCGGCGAGAAGCCCGCGCGCACACCGCGGTTCGTCAAGGTCACCAACGGCTCCCGCGCCCTGGACGAGGCCTCCTTGGCTCGGGCATACCGGTTGGTCGGGTTGAAGGGCTACGTGACCAACATCCCGGCCGGCGGCGCAGCGGCCGGGGAGATCATCGGCGACTACCACGACCTCTGGCACGTCGAGCAGTCCTTCCGGATGAGCAAAACCGACCTACGCGCCCGCCCGATGTTCCACCACCAACGCCAGTCCATCGAAGCGCACCTGACCATCGTGTTCACCGCCCTCGCAGTCGCCCGCGAGATCCAGAACCGCACCGGGCTCACCATCCGCAACGTCGTCCGCCAGCTCCGACCACTGCGCTCGGCCACCATCGCCATCAACGGCACCCAGCAGACCTTCCCGCCCGCCGTCCCCGCCGACAAACAGGCCCTCCTCGACGCGCTCCGTCAGCCCGCGGCGAAGCACTAAGACAAGTGACCGAAGTCAGGCAGGATGGGCCAGTCCAGGCGCAGCGGCGCGCAGACGCGAGATCGGTACCGACAGGTCCAGACGCCGGGTGCGGGTGACCAGCTGCACGGGCCCGGCCAGCGAGTGCAGCCACCGAGCGAACCCGGCGACGGCGGCGTACTGCTCGGCGGCCGAGCGCAGACTCAGGTTGGCCGGCGCGACCGAGCAGACCACCGCCAGGCCGGCGGCGCCGAGGTCGACGACTCCGAGCCGGTCCGGGCCGACCGCACGCACCCCGCGCACCGGTACGCGGGTCGACACCACCCGACCGGTGCCGTCTCCCGCAGCGGCTCGGACAGTGTTCGGCGCGGACCGCACCTGCGCGCGGTGGCGGACCGCGGCCAGCAGGAGGCGATCGAGGCCGAGGCCGTCTCGGCGCCCGACCGCGAGCGCGGTCGCGGCAAGCGCGATCGGCGCCGACAGCACCACGAACACCGCGCCGTGGGTCGGACCGAGCCACTGCCACAGCCCGTAAACCGCCACGGCGGCCGAGCCGATGATGACCAGCTGCCGCGCGGTCAGCGGCCCGAGGAGCTGATCCTCCCGGTCGATGTTCGCGGGGACCTGGACCGGCGCGGTCATCGGGACCCCCCAGAGGTATCGGTGTCCTCAGTGCGGGTCGGTGGTGTGGGCGGGTGGAACAGCGGGACCGGAGCCGGACCCGCCGCCGGTGGGCTCGGCGGCACAGACCGGGTACGGGTAGGCGGGTGGAACACCACCGGCGCGGCCGGGACGCTCGGCCGCGGCGAGCCGACGGCGGGGCCGGGTGGGGTCGGCTCGCGGAACTGCGGAACCGGGGCGGGACGTATCGCCCGGGACGAACGCGGAGCCTCGAACCGCACCGGCACCGGGACGGCGGTGGGGGCGGCTCGGGGCGGGACAGGGGTCGGCTCGGGCACTGCAGGGGCGAACCGCACCCCCGGTGCCGGGGCGGTGGCCCGCGGCGGACTCGGAACAGCCGGGCGCGGCCGGACCTCCGGACGGAACTGCACGGGCGGCGGAGCGGTCCGTGCCCGCAGAGGTGGCGGCTCGGGAGCGGGCACGCTGCCGTCATCGAACCGCACCGCAGGGGGCGCGGTGGTGGAACGTCGCGCCCAGCTCGCCGGTCCCGGCCGCTGCTGGCCCGGTCCCTGGAAGACAGCGGCGGCGGGTGCCTGGCTCTGGCGGCGCGGCAACGGCTGATCGTCGCGCTCGCCCGGAGCCCGGAACTGCGGCACCAACGGCGACCGCGCGGGCGTGTCCGGGAACTCAAAGTAGAGCTGATCGGGGCCGGGACGCGGTGCCCCCTCGACACCGCGCGGGTACTCCCACGGCTGGGTCTTGGCCCGGGACTTGCGGCGCTTCAGATTCCCGAGCGGCAACATCCACTGCCCGTTGGGCTCGATCGATGCCGGTTCGTCCGAGGCTGCCGGACCGTCGCCTGCTCCGGCCGGGACACGCGTGCCGCGGGGCCGGTCAAGTCCCGGGTCGAGCGGGTGGCGGCTCGCCCGGGCAGGGCGCCGCGCAAGGCTCCGCCGGTCTTGTAGAGCAGGGCGGCGGTGACGAGTTTGGTCACGGTGGACCTTCCTCCGGTGTTGAGTTTGACCGCGGACCAGACCCATCCCGGGACACGGAGAACGACCCAGAGCAGGACTCCGACCATCAGCAACGTGACCCACCCGGCGGCGTTGGACGGGATACCGAGGACGGTGGTCGGGACGTCGGCGGCCGGGGTGTCGGGTGGAGGCAGAACGAGGGTGAGTCCGACGGCGATCACGAGGGCCTGCACGACCTGGATCGAGAGCAGTCCGGCCAGCGCGCGCCACCACCAGCGGGCGAGCGGGTCGGTGTGTGGCAGCGCGTGCCACATGACGACCAGCGGTCCGGCGGCGACCACCACGATCACCGCGACGACCCGCACCACGTAGCCCGCGACGACCGCAAGCAGGAGAAGACCGATCGCGATCAACGCCATGAGCATCGGCCAGGACAAGACCCCGCCGACCAACACCGGGTGCTCGACCGAGGACCGCACGAGCCCGGCCAGACCGGCGACCCCGGCCCGTTCGTCGACCGGACCGACCAGCTCGTCGGAGATCGCGTGGGCGATCGACACGGCCATGTCGGCCAGCGGCAGGGTCAGCCATCCGGCGAGGAACCCGACCATCAACCGGGGCAGGATCTCGCGGACCCCGAGGCGGGATTGCATGCTCTGGTGCGCCATCACGATCAGTCCGCCGACGCAGATCACGGCTCCGTAGGCGGCCATGGCGATCTGCCACGAGGTGTCCCACAGCGACGCCAGGCGCGGGATCGTCGACGGCCGCGGAGTCTGCAACAGCGAGTTGGACAGGATCTCCAGGGCCGGGTTCAGCACCTCGGTGACCGCGGTGCTCAGCATCTCGGTGAACGCCTCGGACACACAGGCCGATATGTCGAACATCCCGCACGACGACGGCGGCGCCGCGGGCGTCGGCTGCCCCGGTGCCCGAGACTGCGGGGCCGCCGGTGAGGCCGGTGCGCTCAGGTCGAGCGGTAGGCCGGTCAGCAGGTCCACCGGACCGGGCCCGGCCGGTGCAGGCGGTGGCGGGGCGGGTGGTGGCGGGGCGGGCTGGGCGACCCCGGCGGGAGCCACCGCGGTCCGTGGCTCCGCTGCCTCGGTGGGCGCGACCGGCTCGCTGGGGGCCGGCGCGGCGAGCGCGACGAGCCCCGCCGCTGTTACTGCCAGTAGCAGTATGGCGGCTCGGATCCGGGTACCGATCAGGTCGCCCGGCGCCGGGGTCGGGGCAGGGCCCCGGCAAAGTCGTGATGGGTGGGTCCTGAGCTGCGGTGATGTGGGGGGTGGGGGTGGGTGCGGACACAGGCTTGGCGTGATCATGAGGGTGTCGAATCCTTGCTCACGTCAGGAAGCCTGTGTCCGCAGTGTCAGTGTCTCCGATCGTTGCTGCTCTGGAAGGCCTGGAGGTCGGTCCTGACGCGGGGAGAGCCGCGCCGGTCGGTGAGGCGGCGGGGTTGTCGCTGGTGGAGGCCCTGTCGCGAGTGCCGGACCCGCGGAAACCACGCGGTGTCCGCCACGGTGTCCTCGCGGTGTTGCTACTGGGGGCGTGCGCGGTGTTGGCGGGGGCCCGGTCGTTCACCGCGATCGCCGAGTACGCCCATGACGTCGGCCGCGCCGTGCTGGACGTGCTCGGGGTGGGCGCGGTCGCTCCGCACGAGTCGACCATCCGCCGGGTCCTGCAACGGGTCGACGCCTCGGCGCTGGAGGCGGCGTTGCAGTCCTGGGTGTTGCCCCAGCTCAGCGCCCAGCCGGCCCCGGAGGGCACACCCCGGCGAGAACAGCGCCGCGTGCTGGCCTTGGACGGCAAGACCCTGCGCGGCGCCCGCGTCCGTGCCGCCGACGGCAGGGTCTGGCTCCCGCATCTGGTGTCGGTGCTCGACCAGACCAGCGGTGGCGTGCTCGGCCAGGTTCAGGTCGCAGAGAAAGGCAGCGAGATCACCGCGTTCACCGCGCTGCTCGACCCCCTCGACCTCGACGATGTACTGGTCACCGCGGACGCTCTGCACACCCAGCGAGCAATGCGAGACCTGTACCTAACCGCCGCGGCGTACCCTACCTGATGACGATCAAAGCGAACCAGCCCACGCTGCTGGCA
>NZ_JAHLJA010000078.1:0-30363 GCF_020496245.1 Pseudonocardia sp. ICBG601
GCCCGACCCACCGGGCACCACCACCACAGGTCCACCCGCCATAACCGACCGGGACTACCCCAGAAGCGCGTCAATGCCGCTTCTCAGGCGCTTCAAAGCCAGTTCAAAGCCCCATCAAAGCCGATCAGCACCGCGCCTCACCCGCTCCCGGCGCCCGCCACGCGGCCACCACCAGCCCGGCACGACGACCCGAGAGCCCCCAGGCCCGAACCCCCGGAGATGATCTATGCAAATCCGGGGAAATCCGAGCCGATAATAAGCCAATCCGGGACAGCAGATGATCTTCAACGCTGAGCTCGGACACCGGACCCGACGATGCCCGACTCCCACGACAGCGCGGCACTGAACCTAACCTCAAACGCTCACACCTGACGTCCAGAAAACGCAACAGCAATCGGCAACTCCACCCGCCGAAACAGCTCGCCGCACACATCGACAATCCCACCCCCCGACACCCCCTGAAACCGCGAAGCCAGTCGCGGCAATACCGCGCGCACCGACACTCCAGCCCTAACGAAAAAGGGGCTGTATCCGTAACACTCACAACGCCATCCATCCGGTACCACAAACAGTAGAAGAGGCGACGAGTAGGCGTCCGGCAACACCTGCGGAACGCCGCAACCTACAGCACCGGAAACGCAACCAGGCGCGCCCGATAATCGAGACCGCCGCCGCGCGACACCCCACCCCCCGACTCGTCACGCAGAGTGAGATTTCGGGGGATGTCCCGAAACGACCCCCAATCCGTCCCATCCGTCCCATCCGTCCCACTTGAGGTGTTCTTGCAGGTCAAGTCCCGATTTTGGGTGGGACGGATTGAGGGGGTGGGACGGATCAATCCGTCCCACCCCCTCAACGGAACGCCCGCTCGCATAGGCCGAAGATCGCCCTGAAGGCGGCCTGACCAGCAGAAACAGCGACTAGGCGGGTCCCCAGGCGCAGCAGTCACGGTTCGTGACTGATCTGAGGTGCGGACGAGCAGCCAGCGGGGTCCGCGAGATTGGTCGAGGTCGGTGCTTGACAGCCGGGGCGAGATCGTGTCTTGCTTGAGGGAGCGGTCCCCGCCAGCCCGGCGGGGTTGCGGTCACCGCCCAGGATTGGACTCCGGGGCGGCGACCTAACCGAACGACCTGACAAAGACAGGTGATCGGCTATGGGCCATGCTGCCCTTGGCATTGGTGTGTCTCCACCCCGGTCCGGGGATTCTCTTCTCGATCCACAGCGACAGCGACCCTGATCCCGGCGCTGACCAGGGCTTCTCGTGGTGCCCGGACGGGCTGACCGAGCGGGTCATCGACCGCCTCTACGGCGCCCTCCTCCACGACTCCGACCAGCCGACCGAGGCGTCTGACGGGGCGACCGCAGGCCGTCTCCTCGCGCTCCCGACACGACGTCCCGTGGTCGTTTCCGCTGGTCAGGGTGGTGAAGCGGCATGAACACGCACCTTCACCGCGCCGTCACAGCGGGCCGGGACCGGCTGGTCGAGATCGCCGTCGTCACCGCCCTGACGGGGGCGACGCTGGGCCTGACCTGGTGGTTCGCCGCGCCGCTCGGCTTCGTGACCGGCTGGTGGGCTGCCGCTGAGCTGCGCCTCCGGCAGGTCCACCGAGCCGTCCCGGCCTCGACTACCCGGGGCGAACTGCCCGCCGCCGACGCCGTCTCCGGCACCGCCGAGTCGCCCGCTGAGCCGGTTTCGGCTGGTCAGCAGGTCGAGGGGAGGGCGCGGGCATGACCACCACGTCTTCTTCTTCCACGTCATGGGCCGCGGAACGGCGTGAGTCCCGCGCCCTGGACGCCCGCCTCGCCCGGGAAGCCGCCGACGCTGCTGCGCAGCGGCGGATCGCCGAGCAGGACGCCCGCCGCGACCGCGCCCAGGCCGACCGCGATGCCGCTGAACGTCGACGCACCGAGCAGCGACAAGCCCGTGCCACAGCCCGGGCAGCCGCCCGAAACAGGGCCCTGACCTGGGCATCCACCCACACCGTCGAGCTGCTCATCTACCCGATCGCGCTGCTCTCGTTCGCTCTGGCCGCCCCCGCGATGGCCGCCTACGGACAAACCATCTACGGCCCGGGCGGCGTGCTGCTGGCTGGGATCACCGAACTCGGCATGTGGGCCTTCGCCCTCGCCATCACCGCCTCCCGACACCGACACCCACACCGGCCCGTAGTCGGGTTGCAGGCCGGGGTGGTGCTGTTCTCCCTGGTCGCGGCCTCGATGAACCTCCTCCACGGCCTCGACCAAGGCTGGACAGCCGGAGTCGTCATGGCGGTCGTGTCCATCGCCGGGGTCGCCGCGCACCAACTGACTTTGGCCGGGGCACCGCGTTCCCGGGCTGAGCGCCGGTCGGCGCGGCTGTCCGCGCTGGTGGAGGCGAAGACCGACCGCGCCCGGCGGCTCGCCGTCCGCGACGCGCAGGCAGCAGTCATCGACACCGAAGGCACCGCCCAGCTGACCTACCGGCCCGGGACCTACCAGGTCCACCGACGGGCGCTCGCCGCGACCACCGGCCCGGGACGCCACGGCGCCCCGCCCGTGCCGGTCGGGGCGGGCCGCGCCGATGACTGGGACTGGGCACTCGCCGCCCTCATCGAGGGCGCGGACTGTGTCGGCTCCCGGCTCACCAACGACCTCGACTACGAGACCGACCCGGCCCTCGACTGCCTCGACTCCGACCTCGACTCCGAGGTCGACGATGATCTTGGGGGCGGTGTCGCCGTCCTCGACCGCCGTGACGAGGAGTCGGGTGGGGAGTCGAGGGCTGACCTGCGACAGTCGACCCACCCAAGATCATCGTCGACCCTGGGAGTCGACCCCGACCATGATCTTGAACCAATCCAATCTGGCCGCAGCCTGGATGATCTTCGCGGTCTGCTCCGGGCCGCCGTCGCCGAGGGCCGGGTCGACCCCGGCTCGGCCGAATCCATCCGCCGCACGCTGCGCTGCTCCGCCGCGCGGGCCCGCCAGCTCCGCGACGAGACCGCCGGAGGCACGCGATGAGCCACCACGACGACCACAACCGCCACGACGACCAGACCGGCCGCGACGAGGCTGGCGGCGCCAGCCCAGCCCACCACGCGTCATCAGGGGACGGGCTGGCGCCGGTCATCACCCTGCACCACCACACCGACACCGGTGCCGAGGCCCCAGTGGTGATCGAGGGCGAGATCGTCGACCACACCTGCGGCCCGCAGACAGACACCGCCTCGACGCCGGGAACGGACGTGGTGGTGTCGCGGCGGGACTTCTACCGCTCCGACCTGCACACCGCAGGCCGGAGCGCCCTCGCCGCCGCCACCCACCCCGTCACCATCGGCGGGACGAAAGCCCTGGTCAGGAACACGTGGTTCGTGTTCTCCGGCGCCGGAGTCCTCATCCAGCGGTGGCGCGACACCCACGGCACCTCCCGGTATGAGCGGCAGATGCGCGCCGCCGAAATCGCCGGCGACCAGGACCGCCTCCTGGAATGGGAGGCCCGCGACACCGCCGAAAAACAGCGGCGTCATGGCCGAGTCATGGACTGGATCAACGCCCCACTCGCCTGGGCCCGCGCCGCTGGGGTCGGCGCGCTGATCGCCCTCGGGATGCTCCTCGGCCTCGGGACCGTCCTCGCGATCGCGGCGAAGGATGTTTCCCTGGTCATCGCCCCGATTGCCGGGGTGATCGACGCCGTGGCCTGGACCGTCACCTTCGTGACCGTCTACGCCACCGTGATCGCCACCCTCGCCGGTGCCGGGGCGGTGCTCGGGTTGTGGGCACTCGGCCGAGCCCGCACCGAAGCCCCCACCTGGACCGCACCACCCACCGACAACGAGGACGGCAGCGGGCGGGGCGTGATCGTCGACGAAAGCGCCGTGGTCAACGCCCTGCGCAACCTCGGCCTGAGCGCCCTGAACACCAAGTTCAAACACGGCTGGACACCACGCTGGAACCTCCCACCCGTCCACGACGGGAAGGGCTGGCACTGCCAATTCCTGCTACCCGAGGGCGTCACCGTCGAGATGCTCAACAAGCGCAAAGACGTCCTCGCCCACAACCTCCTGAGGTTGCCGGTGGAGGTGTGGCCCACCGAAGCCCGCGACCACCCCGGCATGCTGGACCTGTGGGTCGCCGACCAAGGCTCACTGACGAAACCGGTCGCGCCCTGGCCGCTGCTGCACGACGGGACCACCGACTACTTCCGCGGTGTCCCCGTCGGCGTCACCCCCCGCGCCGACCTAGTCAACGGACGACTGTTCGGCACGAACTGGGGCATCGCCGGAATGATGGGCTCCGGCAAATCCACCCTGGTCATCGACGTCCTCGCCGGAGCGATCCTCGACCCACTGGTCGAGATCGACATCTACTGCATGGCCCACAACGCCGACTACGACCCCTTCACCCCCGTCGCCCGCACCCTGTTCGTCTCCGACGACCCCGACGAGGTCCCCACCGTCCTCAACGGCCTCAAACAGCTCATGTCGGAGCTGTCCGAACGAGGACGGAAACTGTCCGCAGCCGGGGAACCGAAGCTGACCCGGGCACTCGCGGCGGCGGACCCGTCGATGCGCCCGCGTGTGGTGGTGATCGATGAGTGTCAGGAGCTGTTCGTCTCCGACGTCGGCGCCGAAGCCGCCGAGCTGGTCGCCAAGATCGTCGCGAAAGCCCGCAAGTACGGGGTGACGTTCCTGTTCGCGACACCAGTCCCCTCGAAAGAGTCCCTACCTAGAGCGGTGGCGAAGGTCCTGTCCAACCGGGCGTGCTTCGCCATCGGCGACCACCACGGCAACGACGCCATCCTCGGCACCGGCAAACACACCGCAGGCATCACCGCCACCACCCTGCAACCCATGACCGTGGGCAGCGACGGCACCGTGGACCTCGGGGACCTCGGCACCGCCATGACCTCCGGCTTCGGCCCCCGCGACGGGCTGATGCGCTGCTTCTACATCCAACGCGGCAACGGCATCGATGAACTCACCCCCATCGTCGACCGCGCCGTCAAACTCCGCGAAGACGCCGGGCTCGTCACCGGAGCAGCGACCGCCCCGGCACCGCCGCCTCGCCGGGACCTTCTGGAGGACCTGCTCCACGTCCTCACCGAAACGGGCGCGAAGCGGATGCGCACCCAGGAAGCACTCGCCGCGCTCAGCGAACTCGACCGCGCCCACTACAGCTCCTGGACCTTCGCCCGCCTCGCCGAGGAACTGCCCGCCGACGCTCGGCCCTACAAGTCCGACGGCGTCATGGTCCTCAGCGCCGCACGCCTCCACGAAGCCCACACCGACCACGAATCCATCACTGACAGTGATGAATTCGGGCCCGGGCAGAAGGGCTGCTTCTAGCCGGAGGCGGTCAGGGAGGCGTCAGGGAGGCAGGGAGTTCTCCCTCCCCCCTCCCTGACCGGTCCCTGACGCCTCCCTCCCTGGGATGACCTGCACCGACAGTCACCCAGGGAGTCCAGGGACCCACCCCCTCACACACCCCTGAAACCCGCAGTTGAGCAGGGACGAGAGGCACCCCGGTGCCTCCCTCCCTCCCCTTCGCCATGCCGAAAACAGGAGCCCCCATGACCACACACAGTCACCGCTCTCCTGAACTGCCGGAACCACCGGCAACACCTGCAGCACCTGACCCGCTCCCGTGTCGAGCCCTGGCAGTCCCGGTCCCGCGCCTGTCCGACCCGGATCGGGCCGAGGCCCTGGACGTCATCGGACACCTCGACCCCGCCGTGCTGGCCGCCGTCCTCGGACGAGCCCAGCCGACCGCGCCGCTGCTCGTCGCCGCCCGCGTGGGCGTGGAGGTCGCCGACCTGCGCCACGCCCACTGGGTCGCGCTGCGCGACGCCAGCAAGCAGGTCTCGGTCGCCTACACCGCTGCCGGACTCGCCCAACAGCCGTCCCTGGCCGAGTTGATGCGGCGCCGGTATCCGCCCCACGGCGACCCCACCCGATGGGCACGCGGAGACGCGGCATGACCACCACCGCAGCCCCACAGCTGGTCGTGGGCAAGTCGACCCGGACCACAGCCCGCCCCAGCGGGCGAGGACCGGAAGCGACGCGGCAGCACCGGGTCTCCCGACTCGCCACCCAGTCCGCTGACGGGCGAGAGCTGGCCGTGCTGGTCGACGGGCCGTGGCGTGGGCGCTGGTACTGGGCCGACGACCTGGCAGCCATGCAGGACGCGTCTCGCCGCTACCCGGACGGCCATCCGGCCGCCGAACTGCGCACCTACCGGCCGAGCGGCGAGTTCGTGCCGCACCCGCACGAGCCGGACGTGACCGGCCGCCTCTGGCGACACCACCCGAGCACCGCAACCGCCGCAACCACCTCCAGGAGGACGACGTGAACGCCCACGATCACGACGAAACCGCAGGTCATGTCGAAGGTTCCGAATCCGGCACCTTCACTCCGCCGACACCACCCGGCCCGACCGGCACGGTTCCCGGCACCGACGGTGCTGCGATCCTCGACGACCTGGAGGCCGCGCTGCGCCGCTATGTCGCCCTGCCGTCGGACGCGGCCGTGGTCGGGGTGGTGCTGTGGATCGCCGCGACCCACGCCCAACCGGCCTGGGCGCACGCGCCACGCCTGGTCGTGCGGGCACCGGAGAAGCGCTGCGGCAAATCCCGGCTCCTCGACGTCGTCGAAGGTGCGTGTCACCAGCCGTTCATCACCGTCAACGCCACCCCGGCGGCGGTCTACCGCTCCATCACCGCTGATCCACCGACGATGCTCGTCGACGAGGCCGACACGATCTTCGGGCCCGCAGCCACCGGCCACGAAGACCTCCGCGGCCTGCTCAACGCCGGACACCAACGCAACCGGCCCGCGAAGCGCTACGACCTCGCCAAAAACCGGGTCGAGTCCATCTCCACGTTCGCCATGGCCGCGCTGGCCGGGATCGGACGCATGCCCGACACCATCGAAGACCGCGCCATCGTCGTCCACATGCGCCGCAGAGCCCCCGGAGAACAGGTGGCGCCCTACCGGCACCGACGCGACCGGCCGCGCCTCCAGAAGCTCGCTGAGCGGCTGCACTGCTGGCTCCGCGACGACCTATCGGTCTTGGAAGCCGCCGAACCGGCCATGCCCGTGGAAGACCGGGCCGCTGACACCTGGGAACCACTCATCGCCATCGCCGACCACGCCGGAGGCCACTGGCCCGACCGCGCCCGCCAAGCCATCCTCGACCTCCAGGCAGAAGACACCGGGGACGACCGATCCGAACGCATCCGCCTCCTCGCCGACTGCCACACCGCCTTCGGCGACGAACAAGCGCTACCGACCATGCGGTTGCTCCAGCAGCTCCGGGCCGATCCGGAGGCACCGTGGGCCGACTACGGGCCACGCGGCGAAGGACTCACCGCGAAGAAGCTCGGAGAACTGCTCAAGGAGTACGGCATCCAGTCCGAAAAGATCGGCTTCCCTGGACTCGGCCAGACCAAAGGCTACCGCCGGGCGCCGTTCGCCGATGCATGGCGGCGCTACACGCCAGATTTGGTCACGGATCGTGACAGCAGTGCAGAACCGCCTCCTGACTCATCGTTGTAGCTGGTCAAAGCCCTGATGGGGCCTACTCCAACTGGCTGGAGCAGGCCCCATCAGGGCTTCGTTGGCGGCGCGTAGGAGGATTGATCCTCCTAGGGGCTTCAATCCTCCTAAGATCAACTTTGGGTCTGACCTGCTGATACGTCTCCATCTAGGAGAATTAGGAGGATTGAGGAGGATTGGGGGCCGTTTCGGGACATCCCCCGAAATCTCACTGTCTGTCACCGAGCTTGATGGCGGTGTCGCGCTACGGCTTCGGCCCATTCGCCGTTGTTACGGGCAGTGTGGAGCAGGCGGCCAACCGCACCGATCGTCTGCCCAGTCCGATCGGCGATCTCGCGGTAGGTGAGCCCCTGGAGGCGGAGCTCGGCGACGGTCGCACGACGTGCCCTGGCCCGCGCAGTGTAAGCGTCACGTGGTTCCGCGATCAGACGAACGAGGGTTCGCTCGCCGAGTCCGAGCTGCTGGGCAAGCTCTCGGGCAGGCAGGGCCGTTGGGCGGCGACGAGGATCAAGGGCTGTCACCCGAACACCAGCCGCTGAGCGCGAACGAGCGTGTCGAGCTGAGCTGCCGTCTTTGCGGCGCCGCCCTTGCGCCCCCGGGCGGCTTGGATCGCCTTGAAGGTGTCGTCGTATGCCTGGGGTCCGCGTGCCCAGATGCGGGAGCGGGTGGTGATCCAGCGGTGGATGGAGTCGGCGATCCCGCGTGCTTCAGCGGCGGGCAGCGGGGTGGAGAACTCCTGGTTCCGTTCGGTCACCCCGGCCCGTAGGACGGTCTTGAATCCGGCCGGGTCGCCGAAGTGGTGTCGGACCTCGCGGTAGGCCCACAGGCGGACGCCGTCGAATAGGGAGCAGTTCCGCCCGATCCCGCACGGATCGGCCTTGCGTGCCCGCTGCTGCCGCCACCCTTTGGGTGGCATGTGCCCACCGACCTGCAGGGCCGCTTCCAGCTCACCGAGGGTCCACAGGTGGTCGTGGAGGTACTGGGTGGCCCAGCTCCCGGCGAGGGGGTTCTTCATCAGCAGTCCGGAGTAGCGGCGGTCGCCGTCCACCGCCCGTCGGAGCCCTTCCAGGACCGAGGCGGCGTAGGACAGGACGTTGCGGCGGGCGTACTCGGTACGACAGACCGGGGTCGCCAGGACCCAGACGGCGTGGGCGTGCCCGTTGAACGGGTTGGTGATGATCAGGTTCGGCATCGGATGGTTCCCGTTCGCCGACAACGCCCGCAGCAACGCGTCCGGGTGGTCGATGTCGACGATCAAGAAGGTCAGCATCGCGACCGGGGACGCCTCGATGTGGGCCAGCAGCAACGCGGCGTCCCGGCCCATCCGCCGGATGCCCCAGGCCAGGTCGTCCGTGGCGTAGGGGCGCCGGGGCTTCCAGTTTCCCTCGAACATCGCACGCAGCTCGACCTCACCGGACGAGACAGGGGCCATCAGCGGCTGGGACGACGACAAGGGGGGCTCCAGAGAGACGGGGTAGGTGGTCGGGTCGTAGGGCGTTGAGCTTCGCCCTGTCTTCTTGGCCCGCTGCCGCGGGCGGAGGCGCCCGGAGGGCGAACTATCTGACTTGGCTTGAGGCGGACTTGAATAAAAGCTGGTCCCCTGGGCCGACCAGGGGAAACTAGGTCGCGATAGGCGCTGCGGCGAGCACGTAGATGCGGCCTCCAGCGGGGAGCGTGGACGAGCGACCAGGATGGTCACTGGCGGGTATCGGATCATGACTCTCCGCTCAAGGCAACCCCTCGGTGTGACGCTCTTTTGTTCATGTTCGTTTCTGGCGGGGAGCTCTATGCTTCGGGGACTCGCTCACCGACGCTCGGCCCAGCACAGCCGCAGAGCAGAGCAGAGCAGAGCAGACGTTAACGCGGACCTGCGGCTCGTAGAGGACCGCGACACGGGAAGGCGACGCGTCGGACATGGGTGACGACACCGAACACGCAGAAGACCCAGCAGGCGGCGCGACCGGTCCTGACGGGGCGAGCCGCGTCGGGGCGCAGACCCTGGCCGACCGGATCAACCAGGCGTTCAAGACGCTGCACCCCGCCGATCGCGGCCCTTACAGCACCCGTGAGGCCGTGCGCTGGATCGAAGACCACGCCGGGGGTGACGAGCCGAGTATCAGCCTGAACTACCTGTGCTCGCTGCGTAACGGGGACAAGTCCAACCCAACGGTGAAGCACCTCCAGGCCCTGGCCCGGTTCTTCCAGATCCCCGCGACCTACTTCCTCGAAGACAACGAGCACGCCGACGCCGTGCAGACCGACCTCACCCTGCTCGAAGCGATGCGCGACACCGAGGTCCAGGAGATCGCCGCCCGCGCGATCGAACTCGACCCCTCCATCCGCACCTGGCTACGCGACACCCTGCGGATGCTCCCCGAGACCGCCGAAAGCCCCGCCCACCGGGCGTGGCGCCGCCAGTTCCAGGTCCCCAACCGTCCTGACGTGAAACGACGCGATCAGGCATGATCCGGGTCATCCGAAAAATCGGATGACCCCCTGCCCACCAGCACAAACACCCACCCAGGAGACCCGCGTGTCTGTTGTGAAGATCAACGCCATCACCGTCCCTGACGGGGCCGGACCGGAGCTGGAGGCCCGGTTCGCCGCCCGCTTCGCTCAGGGCTGCATGAACGAGGTGCCCGGGTTCCTCGGCTACGAGCTGCTGCGCCCCGTCGCGGGCGACACCCGGTACTTCGTCTACACCCGCTGGGAGCACGACGCCGCCTTCCAGGCCTGGCGCACCGTCGGCGCTGAGGCCGCGCACTGCGACACCGACCGCCCGCAGGTCGGGACCGGCGCTGACCTGCTGGAATTCGAAACCGTCCCCCTCGGCACAGCATCGGACACAGCACCTGGGACGGCATCTGAGGAAGGGACCGCGACCGCATGACCACCGCCACCGGGCTCCGTGTCCTCGCCGCCACCGGCGCCGCCGCCGTGCTCACGCTCGGCGCGGCCGGGGTCGCGACCGCCGCCGAGGACATCCACTACGAGAAGGCCGGGACCTTCCCCGACGTCGCTGCCTGCGCCGATGCCGGACACACCACACCCGGTGTCACGACCTGGCTCTGCGACGAACACCCCGACGGCACCGCCGACCTCTACCTCGTCCCGGCATAGACGTCAGGGTGCCGGTCTTGACCAACACCACCACCCAGACTGGGTCTGATGGGTAAGAAGAAGCAGCAGCGCCGGACCGACCCGAGCAGCAAGGCCCGACGCCGCGCACAGCGCAAAGCCCGCGACAACGACCTCCCGCCCTTCCCCGGCCGCGACGCCGACCACGGGCTTGGGCTCGGGCTCCGGCTCATCGGGACCATCGTCGTGAACGCCGACTACCACCAGCACGACGACGGCACCTGGACCGCCACCGTCGCCCCCGAACTGCTGCCCGGCGCGGTCACCATCGACGACGTCGACCTCCACACCGTCTTCCACAAAGTCATCGCCGTCGTCGAAGTCCTCGCGCAGACCGCCCCACCCGACGCCGACATCAGCACCATCACCCTGCACCGCGTCGACGGCGACACCCTTCGCTGGCTAGCCGCCGTCGACGAGTACGGCTTCACCGACTGCGTCAACGCGGCCCAGTTCTCCGACCACTGACCACCACCGACCAGCCGGACCAGCGGCCAGCTCCTGGTGCTGCCGCGCCGCTTCCGGTCCTCACCCGACCCGGAAAGGCGACTCGCGGGCAGACGCAGTGACTATTCGGAGTGGAACTCCACCCGCACGATCCGCATGTCCATCTCACGGGCATAAGCAGGCACTACCCAGGTCATCTCCTGCGGCGCCGCCGCAGCGTTGCGGACCCAGGCCGTGTGCTCATGACGCCCCTGCCCTTCCGCGTTCTCCATCGTCACGGTGAACACCACCGTGCTCCGCGCCGCAACCTCGAACCACAACTCCTCAACGTTCTGCGCGCGATCGAACTCGATCACCGGCAGACACGCCGCCGGAGCAAGCCCCTCCCGGCACACGTCCTCCCCCGACGGCGGGCCCGCCCACACCGACGGCGCCGGTCCCGCCACCAACCCAGCCAGCACCACACCAGCCACCGCCAGAACCCCAGCACTCCGCCGCACCACCACCCGCAGCAGACCCGGCCTCTTCCTCAGCGCAGTCGTTGTCGTCGTCACCCATTTAGCCAAAGTCGTCACCCATTCAGATGTCAACTCCGACGCGCCGCGCGACTGAAACGCCGTCGCCGGACCGCGCGGCAACCGCTAGCGGCCGGGGCTAGCGGCGGGCCGGGCGGCCCAGGGCGAGGTAGACATACCGGCCGACCAGCACCGCGCCGGTGATCGCGACCATCACCGTCGCCACCGGCGCCACACCGACCACCACCGCACCGCCGACCAGCACCCCGGCCTCGGCCACGCCGGTCGCGATCAGCACCGCCGCCGGGCCCGGCCCGGGCCGGGTCACCACCGGAGCCTGCGCCGGGGCCGGGACCGCCGACGCCGCCGGGACCGCCCACACCCAGTCCTGCGCCCGATCCTGCGCCTGAGCCTCCTGCAGCAGCTCATACGCTGCGCACACCACCGCGAACCGGTCCGGATCACCACCGGCGTCGGGGTGCTCGCGGCGCACCGCCGCCCGCCACGCCGAACGCACCACCTCCGGTGACGCGGACGGGGCGACACCCAGGATCGCCGCCGCCCGCGCCACCTCGGGCCCCGTCACCAGACCGGTCCTCACCGCTGACCTCCCCCACCGTCGATGTCGCCGTCGATGTCGCCGAGCCAGATGTCGGCGTCCGCCCCGACCCGACCAGCACCACCCTGACCAGCACCACCACCGCTACCGCTTCCTCCGCCGTCCCCGGAGCCGCTACCGCCCCGGTCTCGCCGTGCGTGGGCGTGACCGGCCATGAGCTGGCGGCGCGTCAACACCGGCCCCGACACCGGCTCCTCCACCCCGACCGCCTCGTCCAGCACCCGCGACCGCCCCGACAGCGGCGTCACCAGCCCGTAGACGACCTTGTCCGGGCTCG
This sequence comes from Pseudonocardia sp. ICBG601, assembly GCF_020496245.1. Lineage (NCBI taxonomy): Bacteria > Bacillati > Actinomycetota > Actinomycetes > Pseudonocardiales > Pseudonocardiaceae > Pseudonocardia > Pseudonocardia sp. ICBG601. Next base: position 12,529 of record NZ_JAHLJA010000078.1, read on the forward strand.
CCCACGCGAGGTGGTGCGGCGGCATCTGCCGGACCCGGTTCGGGTCCAACAGGAACGCGTGCTGGCGGCGCACCGTCCCCGCCCCGCTGTACCCACCAGAGAACACCGAAGCGCCCCAGCCCTCGTCCGACCCGGCGCCGACCAGCTGCAACCCGACCTCCCCGACCATCCTGGTCCCGAACCGGGCCGCCAACTCGGGGCGCCGGTAAGGGAGTTGTCACCAGCCGCAAACGAGTCGATCATTGCTGGTCAGCGGGTTTATTTTCGGTGAGGTTGCGGTAGAGGGTGGCGCGGCTGACGCCGAACGCGGCTGCGATCTGGTCGGCGGTCTGGCCGGTGTCGAGGGCGGCCTGGGCCGCGGCGAGCTGGTTGGGGTCGAGTTTGCGGGGTCGGCCGGGCAGTTTGCCCGTGGCTGCGGTGGCCTCGCGGGCGTGGGCGGCGCGTTCGCGCATGAACACTCGTTCCATGTGTGCGAACAGCGCCAGTAGCGCGACGGCGAGTTCGGCCATCGGCGAGTCGTCGGTGGTGTCGATCGGGATCGGGTCCTTCAGGGTCTTGATCCCGATGCCCTGCTCGCGCAGCTCGTGCACGACGTTGAGGCATTCGCGCAGATTGCGGCCGAGTCGGTCGAGGTTGGTCGCGATGATCGTGTCGCCGGAGCGGGCGTAGCGGCGCAGCTCGGTGAAGCCGGGCCGGTCGATGGTGGCGCCGGTCTTCTTGTCGGTGTAGATCCGCTCGTCGGGTATGCCGTGGTGGCCCAGGGCGTCGAGCTGTCGTTCGAGGTCCTGGTGTGTGGTCGAGACGCGGGCGTAGCCCAGTTCCATCACGTCACCGTCCTGGCCTGGTCCCGGTCGGCATCCAGGGCGGCGGCGATCCGCGGGTCGGTAATGGCGGACTCGCCGGTCATGATCGTCTCGTTTCCTCCCGCAACTGTCTCATAAGTTTACCATGTGGCCGTGTTTCGAGGCGGTGTTTCGACGTTAGATTGTGAGACAGCGTGACCTGGGGTGATGTCGATGTCCGAACTCGCCTGCACGCTGTCGCGGAACCTTGGTTTCGAGACCGGCCAGTCAGCCGCTGGAGGCGGCGGCGGCCAGGCGAAGACGGGCGTCCATGTTCAGCCGCACCTCGCCGTAGGGCAGCACGTGCGCCCAGAACAGCGGCGTCAGCCCGCGCCGATCCTCAGCGGTGAGCGCGTCGTCCCACTCGGAGCCAGCGAGCAGGTCCTGGATCATCAGGGTGTTCACGTACACCAGGGCGGCCTGCAAGATCCGCAGGCACAGCACGCTCATCTCCTGCTCGTCGCGCCGGTTGGTGGCCAGGTCCCCGCCCTTGCCGTAGAAGATGACCGCGTTGGCCCGATTCCACGACTCGACCACGTTCAGGCCCTCGTGGATCTCTCGCTGGAGTGCCCGGCTGTGCAGGTAACGGGCCAAGAAGATGGTCTTTTGCGCCCGGCCCAGCTCGATCATCGCCTGGTAGGTCGGGTGCGCTGCGTTGGCCTTCATGAATCGCCGCAGGATCGCCTCGGTCGAGGCGGTGCCCACGCGGATCGCGGTGGCGTACTTGAGCATCTGGTCGTACTGCTCAGCGATGCGGTCCCACCGGACCGGGCGGGTCATCGCCGGTGCCAGACCCGGCCAGGCGTCTGGCTCGCCAGCAGCCGGGCGGTACAGCTTGACCTTGTTGATCCGCTTGATCCTCGGCAGCAGGTCGAACCCGAGCAGCTTCGTGATGCCGAACCCGATCTCGGACTGACCATGCGTGTCCACGTAATTGGCCTCGACCTGCATGTCGGTGCCATGCCGGATCGCGCCGTCGACCATCGCGTGCACCTCGGAGGCCGAGCAGTTCAGCCGCTGCGAGTGGATCACCACGGAGCCGCGCTCGACGTGCCAGTAGATCAGCACCCCTCGGCCGCCGTAGCGGGAGTGCCACTCGGTGAAGATGTTCTGGTCGAACGCGCCGAAGTGAGTCGAGTCGCTGGCCACGGCGGTGGATCCGTCGCCCCACAGTGTCTGCTGGCGGGCGGCGAAGGTGGCGTTGGCGATCTCGATCGCGATCTGCCGCGCGGCCTCGGTGCTCAGGTAGCGGCGCCGGGCGTAGCGAATCTCGTCCTCGGAATGCCCGTGCTCGCCGCCGGCGACCGCACGGATGCCGGTGTTGGTGCCGTACCCGTAGATAGCCAGCAGCAACCGCTCGGCCAGCACGTGCTCGGGCAAGGTGCCGCGGTCGGCGACCGAGGTCACCGCCGACAGGCAGCCGGTGCGCAGCACCGCCTCCTTGAGCATGTCGATCAGCGGCACCGTGCCCCACCGGGCCTGCACAGCCTGCTTGAGCCGGCGCAGGTTGCGCGGCTCCGGCGAGGCCTCCAGCGGGGCCAGCTTGACCGCGCCAGCCGCGCGGTCGCTAATCGACAACCAATCGCAGCCCGGCAGGGCGGTGTGCAGGGCCTCCAGCTCGGCGCGCATCTCGGCTTGCAGGTCGGCGATGAACTGGCTGGGGTCCAGCGGCTTGCGCAGCGCCTGGTAGTGCTCGACGCGATGGTCCTCGAAATCGGTCGGAAGGTCTTCGGCCGGGTTGCGCCAGGTGTCCGCGCCGACGACCCAGATTTCCTTGCACCGCAACTGCTCGCGTAGCGCCTGGAAGGTGCACACCTCGTAGACCATGCGCACGACCCGTTGCCGGCGGCGCTTGTCGTCCTTGTAAACCAGCGCCTCCCAGTCCTCGCTCAGGCCGCGATGGACCGGGATGTGCTCGCCGGCCGGGTAGTAGTGCAGGTTCCCGGCGCTGGCGTAGCGGGTGATCAGCTCCAGCGCGTCGAGCACCGGCCGGTGGGTGGTGTTGTTGCTGCGGAACTCCAGCACGTCCAGCAGCTTGATCAGCCCAGTCCGGTAGTGGTTGGTGTAGGAGCCCTTCAGCGTGGCCTTCACGGTGCGCTGGTAGGTCGGCCCGGAGGACTTGAACTCCGCGATCAGGTCGGCCAGCACGGCCTGCGGCGCGACCGGGAACACGGTGTCGCGCACGAGCTGGTCGCCGGCGTTCACGGTCGCCTCGGCGACCCGGAACAGCAAGTTCTCCTTGCCGGTGACCCGCTTGAACTCCTTGATCAGCTCCTTGGTCACCCGGACCTCGGCGCGGGCGTTGATCCGGTGCACGGTGGAGATCAGCAGCTCGACCAGCGTGTCGGTGATCTCCCGTTCCCGGCAGTGCAACAACGCCGCCAGCAGGGCCAGCGTCACCTCAGGCGCGTGTCCGCGCAGGTGGCTGGGCGCCTCGACCGCCGCCCGCGCCCGCCAGGCGGCGACCACCTTCGGGGCGATGTCGGCGAACACGCCGGCTGACAGGCCGACCGCCCGTACCGCTTCCAGCTTGGCGATCTCGGTCAACATCGTGTTCAGGCTGACGTTGCCCGGATCGGACCGGATCGAGGCCAGCACCGCCGGCCCGTCACCGTCCCCGCCGGGTTGGCCGTCGTCATCGGCACCGGCCGCGACCAAGGCGAACAGCCGAACGCGCACCGCCTCGGATAAGCGGATCGCCACCCGTGCGAACAGCAGCTCCTCGCCGCGGTGCAGCGCCGAGCGCACGATCCGGTCGACGCGGCCGCCGGTGGGCGGCTCGATACGTTCCTCCCGGCACCGGTCCAGCAGCTGGTCACGGACACGTTCAGCGCCGCGCTCGGTCTGGGTGACGGTGGTGACCAGCCACTCGGTGAGCTTGTCGGCGTCGGCGACGCTGCACTCCCGGAACCCCAGTGTCCGGCGAATCTGGCTGCGATGGAACTCGATCGTGCGGCCGGACCAGTCGTAGAACGCCAGCTCGGTCACCGGCACACCGACCTGCCGGGCCACGTAGTCCACAGCGGCGTCGGGGATCTCGCTCCGGCTGCGGGGAAACCGGCCGTGCTCGGTGTAAAAGCGCAGCAACACCGCGAACCCGAGCCGCGTCGCGCCACGCTTGCCGGCCACCATCGCCAGCTCGGCCTCGACCAGCGTCCACCGATCGATCAGTTCGTCCTGACCCAGCTCACGCGCCACGCACGGACGCTACTCCCACCCCCCGGACACCGCCGCGACCAGAGATTCAGGGTCAAGCCCCCAGCGCTCGTTTGCGGCTGATGACACGATCCTTACCGGCACCCCTGCAAGCCGAAGACACCGGGGACGACCGATCCGAACGCATCCGCCTGCTCGCCGACTGCCATGCGGCGTTCGGGGACGAGCAGGCGTTGCCGACCATGCGGCTCCTTCAGCAGCTCCGGGCTGATCCGGAGGCGCCGTGGGCCGACTACGGGCCACGCGGGGAAGGACTCACCGCCATGCGCCTCGGCAAACTCCTGGGCGAGTACGACATCCGGTCCGTGCAAGCCCGGTTCCCTGGGCTCGGGCAGGTCAAGGTCTTCCGCCGCGAGTCCTTCGCTGACGCATGGCGGCGCTACACACCCGACCTGGTCACTGACAGTGAGAATGACCGTCAGATGATCGTCAAGTCGATATCGTAGCTGGTCAGAACCCATCCAGGGCGACCTTCGGCCTGCCTGAGCGGGCAGTTCGAGGTGGGGGTGGTGAGGCTTAAGCCTCACCACCCCTCCAAGCCTCACCACCCCAAAACGCGGCTTAACCTGGGGGAATGTCCGGGGTGGTGAGGCTGGTGAGGCTTGGTGAGGCTTGGGGGGCGTTTCGGGACATCCCCCGAAATATCACTCTGCGTGATTGACGGTGCGGCGTTCCACGGCGGTCGCCCATTCGCCGTTGCGGCGGGCGGTATAAAGCACGTGCCCGACGGACCCGATGCTGGCGTCGAGGCGCTCCGCGATCTCGCGGTAGGTGAGTCCCTGGAGGCGGAGCTGCACCGCAGCGGCACGACGTTGTCGCGCTCGCCGTTCATAGTCGCTTCGTGGTTCGGCCATCAGTTTGACGACCGTGGAACGGGACACTCCGAACTGTTCGGCGAGTTCTCGGCCGGTCTTGGTTCGGCGCTTCGGGATTTGCGCTGTCATGAGAACGCCACCTTGGCCATTGCTTCACGCAGTTGCCGCGACTCCTCAGCCTCACGCTCACCTCGTACAGGGCCACCAACGAGTCCACCGTTACGTCCGGATCCGGCGAGTCCGCCGTTGCGTCCTGATCCTTTCCTGCCGCGTGCGGCTTGGATGGCGGAGAATGCGGCGTCGTAGGCGGCGGGGCCGTCGTTCCACATGCGGGAGTAGTTGATCGTCCAGTCCGAGATGGACTGGGAGATGTGGCCGAGTTCGTTCCCGCCGAGGGGGATCGGGAAATCGGCGTTGAGGATGGCGACGTGTTTGGCGACAGCGGCGCGGTAGCCCTCGGCGTCGCCCCAGTGGTGCCGCATTTCGCGGTAGGCGAAGCGGCGGACCATGTGGAACAGGGTTTCGTTGCGGGAGTAGCCGACGGGGGCGCGGCGGCGTTGGTTGTGCCAGCTGCGGCCGGGCATGTGTCCGGCGGCGGTCAGGATCGCGCCGAATTGGTTGAGGGTGGAGGTTTTGTCGTGGAGGAAGTGGGTGATCCAGCGGGAGTGGAACGGGTTTTTGATCAGCCGTCCGGGATAGGACGGGTCCCCGCCCACCGCACGCCGTAGCGCTTCTTCGATGGAGAGGCCGTAGCGGACCGCGCGGCGTGATCCGTAGTTGGTGACGTTGATCGGTGTCGTGATGCCGAACCCGGCGTGGGCGTGGCCGTTGACGGGGTTCTCGATGATCACGTTCGGCATCGGGTGGCTGTCGACGGTGGAGACCATCCGTAGGACCGCGTCGGTGCTGTCGCCGTCGATGCCGATCAGACCCCACACCTGCTTGGGGTGCAGCTCGACGTGCATCCGGGTCATCGCCTCCTCCCGGGTCTGCCGCCACACGCCGTCGTCGAACTCGTCCGCGGCGAGCGGGTACCGCGACGTCCACAAACGCCCCCAGATCGCCGTAGCCGCCTCAAACGGCAGCCCCCCGACCTAGGTAGCCCGGGCCCTCAATCGGGGCCTCACAGAGGCTCTCAGAGCCCCGGGGATCGGTATCGGGGACAGCGCCGGGGGGAACCCACAGGTCAGAGCCAGTCATCCGGGGGAACTCCTCACCACCGCCGCCAAGGGCGCGGTGCCGGTCCAGGGCATTGAGCTTCGCCCTGTGTTGTCTCCGGCCGCTGACGCGGCCGGAGGGGGGCGGGCTCGCTCGCGCTCACCCGAAACTCTGACTTGGTTGTTGTCTGCTCGGGCACTCAAATACTCCCAGGTCGCAGGCCCGTCTGTCGCGTACCCCCAGGTCAGACCGGCGTGTCACCCCACCCCGCCTACGACCAAGCCCTAGCGGCACCGCACCCACCACCACCGCAGCAGCAGCAGCAGCAGCCCCGCCGGGGCGCCGCCCGCGTTTTCCTTAAGAAAACGCACATCTTACTGCGCCGTGAACCGGCCGCCCGGCACCGCGACCGGCACCGAACCGGAGCCCACCACCGACGATCATCAGCTGATGCATAGGTGCGGTGGCCGTTGACCTTCAGCGGCGGAACGCCACCGACGCGGCCCACCGGGCCGACGACGCACGCGTACGACGCGCTCGACACCGACACCCCAAGATCAACAGCGACCACACCTATGCACAGTGTTGTGATCCCGGGACCGGTGCCGGTCCCGCGCAGACGCGTCACTCCCAGCCGCACCGCCCGGGAGAACGGCCACGGCCCCGCCTGCGGCGGAGCAAGCTACACACTTAGCCCGGCTAACTGGGTAACGCAAAAGACGAGGTCCCGCAGAGCAGGGCGCTGCGCTGAACCGAACAACCCCGGGCTGCCGCGCCGCCTCCGGTCCTCACCCGCCAGGGGCGGGCTCCGGTCCGGATCGACTTGCCCACGAACCATCGAATCCGACGTACCACCTAAAACGTCAACAAAACAGACAAATCCAAATCTGGGGAGTAACCAACTGTGCGTGAATGGACACGCTCCGCACTCCCCCTTGACCCGCAAAGAGGCCGCATGTTCACATCCGTTCGTGAGCATGAAGAAGTGCGCGCATCGGACCGCCATTGTCGCGATCGCCGTCACCGTTGCGGTGAGCGCAAGCACAGGAGCCGCCCCCGTGAATCACCCCGCGCTCCACGCTGCGTCAGCTATCCAACAAGTGTCTCAACACGCTACTACTGATCCCGCGCCATTCACGGAAGAACAGATCGCCGCACTTCGATCAAGCGCCGAAGCCATCGTGCGCGATGCTCGGTCCAACGGGACTATCACTCCTCAAGAAGAGGAGCGTCTTCGCGATTACCTCGTAGACGGCCGGACGAACAGCCGCGTACTCCCAGTATGGGCAGTCGGAGCCTTGGCCGGATGCGCCATCAGTGTCCTCAATGGCCCCGTCAAGAGCCAAGCCAAGGAACTGCTCAAGACGGGGAAGGTTGATGAGGCGAGCAACATTGCAGTAGACGCCGCCGTGGACTGTGTCTTTGGTGCCATCCCCGGTGGGGCGATCACCTCGGCAGTCAAAAAGACCCTCACTACTCCCATCAAAAACGCTCTCAAGCCTCACGTTAAGACAGTGCTGCAAAAGATCAAGGGAAGTGGGCCGGCGGCGCCCAAACACGCTTGAGGCGATAGTGTTGGTCGGTAAAATTGCAGCCATCGGAGCGATCGCCTACGCGTACGGACTGACTTACGAACTGATCGAAAGTCTCGCGACCGGAAAGCCGCCGCCGACTCCGCTCCATCTCAGTATCGCTACCGTGTGTAGCATCACTACAGCAGTGCTCATGGCCCGCTTTGGCTGGGGATTCGGGATCGAGCTGCATTCGATGTTCGAAACATTCAGCAGATCTTGGATCTCTTGCGCGATCGCACTGTTTGGTTCCAACTGCGCCTCGATCGACTGGCGCACGCCTGACTGGGTCAATTTTTCTCTAGATGCAGTCTTCATATGCTTAACGGCAATGATCGCTGCTGCTACGCTTCGTTACGTAATTCGCTATCAAGTGGCGCGGAGCACCCAAGAACAGAGTCCTCGTAAGGGTTAGAACGAGCCGCAAAGTCCACCGCCAGTCAAAACCGGCCAATCACCCCCAAGAGGCGCAGGTGCTACGGACAGACACACCCCACGCAGCTCAACCACCCACCCACGCCGCAGTCAGTTGACCTTGACCTTGACCTTCCTTCTCTCAAAGCATGGAACTACGTACTGATGATCATGGCCGCTCCGCGACCACCCTCCCGGTGGGTCGGGCTGGCGCCCGACACCTCGACCGGCCGTCAGCGAAGCAGGGTGGTTGAGGTGTCGGGCGCCAGCCCGACCCACCGGGCACCACCACCACAGGTCCACCCGCCATAACCGACCGGGACTACCCCAGAAGCGCGTCAATGCCGCTTCTCAGGCGCTTCAAAGCCAGTTCAAAGCCCCATCAAAGCCGATCAGCACCGCGCCTCACCCGCTCCCGGCGCCCGCCACGCGGCCACCACCAGCCCGGCACGACGACCCGAGAGCCCCCAGGCCCGAACCCCCGGAGATGATCTATGCAAATCCGGGGAAATCCGAGCCGATAATAAGCCAATCCGGGACAGCAGATGATCTTCAACGCTGAGCTCGGACACCGGACCCGACGATGCCCGACTCCCACGACAGCGCGGCACTGAACCTAACCTCAAACGCTCACACCTGACGTCCAGAAAACGCAACAGCAATCGGCAACTCCACCCGCCGAAACAGCTCGCCGCACACATCGACAATCCCACCCCCCGACACCCCCTGAAACCGCGAAGCCAGTCGCGGCAATACCGCGCGCACCGACACTCCAGCCCTAACGAAAAAGGGGCTGTATCCGTAACACTCACAACGCCATCCATCCGGTACCACAAACAGTAGAAGAGGCGACGAGTAGGCGTCCGGCAACACCTGCGGAACGCCGCAACCTACAGCACCGGAAACGCAACCAGGCGCGCCCGATAATCGAGACCGCCGCCGCGCGACACCCCACCCCCCGACTCGTCACGCAGAGTGAGATTTCGGGGGATGTCCCGAAACGACCCCCAATCCGTCCCATCCGTCCCATCCGTCCCACTTGAGGTGTTCTTGCAGGTCAAGTCCCGATTTTGGGTGGGACGGATTGAGGGGGTGGGACGGATCAATCCGTCCCACCCCCTCAACGGAACGCCCGCTCGCATAGGCCGAAGATCGCCCTGAAGGCGGCCTGACCAGCAGAAACAGCGACTAGGCGGGTCCCCAGGCGCAGCAGTCACGGTTCGTGACTGATCTGAGGTGCGGACGAGCAGCCAGCGGGGTCCGCGAGATTGGTCGAGGTCGGTGCTTGACAGCCGGGGCGAGATCGTGTCTTGCTTGAGGGAGCGGTCCCGCCAGCCCGGCGGGGTTGCGGTCACCGCCCAGGATTGGACTCCGGGGCGGCGACCTAACCGAACGACCTGACAAAGACAGGTGATCGGCTATGGGCCATGCTGCCCTTGGCATTGGTGTGTCTCCACCCCGGTCCGGGGATTCTCTTCTCGATCCACCCGACAGCGACCCTGATCCCGGCGCTGACCAGGGCTTCTCGTGGTGCCCGGACGGGCTGACCGAGCGGGTCATCGACCGCCTCTACGGCGCCCTCCTCCACGACTCCGACCAGCCGACCGAGGCGTCTGACGGGGCGACCGCAGGCCGTCTCCTCGCGCTCCCGACACGACGTCCCGTGGTCGTTTCCGCTGGTCAGGGTGGTGAAGCGGCATGAACACGCACCTTCACCGCGCCGTCACAGCGGGCCGGGACCGGCTGGTCGAGATCGCCGTCGTCACCGCCCTGACGGGGGCGACGCTGGGCCTGACCTGGTGGTTCGCCGCGCCGCTCGGCTTCGTGACCGGCTGGTGGGCTGCCGCTGAGCTGCGCCTCCGGCAGGTCCACCGAGCCGTCCCGGCCTCGACTACCCGGGGCGAACTGCCCGCCGCCGACGCCGTCTCCGGCACCGCCGAGTCGCCCGCTGAGCCGGTTTCGGCTGGTCAGCAGGTCGAGGGGAGGGCGCGGGCATGACCACCACGTCTTCTTCTTCCACGTCATGGGCCGCGGAACGGCGTGAGTCCCGCGCCCTGGACGCCCGCCTCGCCCGGGAAGCCGCCGACGCTGCTGCGCAGCGGCGGATCGCCGAGCAGGACGCCCGCCGCGACCGCGCCCAGGCCGACCGCGATGCCGCTGAACGTCGACGCACCGAGCAGCGACAAGCCCGTGCCACAGCCCGGGCAGCCGCCCGAAACAGGGCCCTGACCTGGGCATCCACCCACACCGTCGAGCTGCTCATCTACCCGATCGCGCTGCTCTCGTTCGCTCTGGCCGCCCCCGCGATGGCCGCCTACGGACAAACCATCTACGGCCCGGGCGGCGTGCTGCTGGCTGGGATCACCGAACTCGGCATGTGGGCCTTCGCCCTCGCCATCACCGCCTCCCGACACCGACACCCACACCGGCCCGTAGTCGGGTTGCAGGCCGGGGTGGTGCTGTTCTCCCTGGTCGCGGCCTCGATGAACCTCCTCCACGGCCTCGACCAAGGCTGGACAGCCGGAGTCGTCATGGCGGTCGTGTCCATCGCCGGGGTCGCCGCGCACCAACTGACTTTGGCCGGGGCACCGCGTTCCCGGGCTGAGCGCCGGTCGGCGCGGCTGTCCGCGCTGGTGGAGGCGAAGACCGACCGCGCCCGGCGGCTCGCCGTCCGCGACGCGGCAGCAGTCATCGACACCGAAGGCACCGCCCAGCTGACCTACCGGCCCGGGACCTACCAGGTCCACCGACGGGCGCTCGCCGCGACCACCGGCCCGGGACGCCACGGCGCCCCGCCCGTGCCGGTCGGGGCGGGCCGCGCCGATGACTGGGACTGGGCACTCGCCGCCCTCATCGAGGGCGCGGACTGTGTCGGCTCCCGGCTCACCAACGACCTCGACTACGAGACCGACCCGGCCCTCGACTGCCTCGACTCCGACCTCGACTCCGAGGTCGACGATGATCTTGGGGGCGGTGTCGCCGTCCTCGACCGCCGTGACGAGGAGTCGGGTGGGGAGTCGAGGGCTGACCTGCGACAGTCGACCCACCCAAGATCATCGTCGACCCTGGGAGTCGACCCCGACCATGATCTTGAACCAATCCAATCTGGCCGCAGCCTGGATGATCTTCGCGGTCTGCTCCGGGCCGCCGTCGCCGAGGGCCGGGTCGACCCCGGCTCGGCCGAATCCATCCGCCGCACGCTGCGCTGCTCCGCCGCGCGGGCCCGCCAGCTCCGCGACGAGACCGCCGGAGGCACGCGATGAGCCACCACGACGACCACAACCGCCACGACGACCAGACCGGCCGCGACGAGGCTGGCGGCGCCAGCCCAGCCCACCACGCGTCATCAGGGGACGGGCTGGCGCCGGTCATCACCCTGCACCACCACACCGACACCGGTGCCGAGGCCCCAGTGGTGATCGAGGGCGAGATCGTCGACCACACCTGCGGCCCGCAGACAGACACCGCCTCGACGCCGGGAACGGACGTGGTGGTGTCGCGGCGGGACTTCTACCGCTCCGACCTGCACACCGCAGGCCGGAGCGCCCTCGCCGCCGCCACCCACCCCGTCACCATCGGCGGGACGAAAGCCCTGGTCAGGAACACGTGGTTCGTGTTCTCCGGCGCCGGAGTCCTCATCCAGCGGTGGCGCGACACCCACGGCACCTCCCGGTATGAGCGGCAGATGCGCGCCGCCGAAATCGCCGGCGACCAGGACCGCCTCCTGGAATGGGAGGCCCGCGACACCGCCGAAAAACAGCGGCGTCATGGCCGAGTCATGGACTGGATCAACGCCCCACTCGCCTGGGCCCGCGCCGCTGGGGTCGGCGCGCTGATCGCCCTCGGGATGCTCCTCGGCCTCGGGACCGTCCTCGCGATCGCGGCGAAGGATGTTTCCCTGGTCATCGCCCCGATTGCCGGGGTGATCGACGCCGTGGCCTGGACCGTCACCTTCGTGACCGTCTACGCCACCGTGATCGCCACCCTCGCCGGTGCCGGGGCGGTGCTCGGGTTGTGGGCACTCGGCCGAGCCCGCACCGAAGCCCCCACCTGGACCGCACCACCCACCGACAACGAGGACGGCAGCGGGCGGGGCGTGATCGTCGACGAAAGCGCCGTGGTCAACGCCCTGCGCAACCTCGGCCTGAGCGCCCTGAACACCAAGTTCAAACACGGCTGGACACCACGCTGGAACCTCCCACCCGTCCACGACGGGAAGGGCTGGCACTGCCAATTCCTGCTACCCGAGGGCGTCACCGTCGAGATGCTCAACAAGCGCAAAGACGTCCTCGCCCACAACCTCCTGAGGTTGCCGGTGGAGGTGTGGCCCACCGAAGCCCGCGACCACCCCGGCATGCTGGACCTGTGGGTCGCCGACCAAGGCTCACTGACGAAACCGGTCGCGCCCTGGCCGCTGCTGCACGACGGGACCACCGACTACTTCCGCGGTGTCCCCGTCGGCGTCACCCCCCGCGCCGACCTAGTCAACGGACGACTGTTCGGCACGAACTGGGGCATCGCCGGAATGATGGGCTCCGGCAAATCCACCCTGGTCATCGACGTCCTCGCCGGAGCGATCCTCGACCCACTGGTCGAGATCGACATCTACTGCATGGCCCACAACGCCGACTACGACCCCTTCACCCCCGTCGCCCGCACCCTGTTCGTCTCCGACGACCCCGACGAGGTCCCCACCGTCCTCAACGGCCTCAAACAGCTCATGTCGGAGCTGTCCGAACGAGGACGGAAACTGTCCGCAGCCGGGGAACCGAAGCTGACCCGGGCACTCGCGGCGGCGGACCCGTCGATGCGCCCGCGTGTGGTGGTGATCGATGAGTGTCAGGAGCTGTTCGTCTCCGACGTCGGCGCCGAAGCCGCCGAGCTGGTCGCCAAGATCGTCGCGAAAGCCCGCAAGTACGGGGTGACGTTCCTGTTCGCGACACCAGTCCCCTCGAAAGAGTCCCTACCTAGAGCGGTGGCGAAGGTCCTGTCCAACCGGGCGTGCTTCGCCATCGGCGACCACCACGGCAACGACGCCATCCTCGGCACCGGCAAACACACCGCAGGCATCACCGCCACCACCCTGCAACCCATGACCGTGGGCAGCGACGGCACCGTGGACCTCGGGGACCTCGGCACCGCCATGACCTCCGGCTTCGGCCCCCGCGACGGGCTGATGCGCTGCTTCTACATCCAACGCGGCAACGGCATCGATGAACTCACCCCCATCGTCGACCGCGCCGTCAAACTCCGCGAAGACGCCGGGCTCGTCACCGGAGCAGCGACCGCCCCGGCACCGCCGCCTCGCCGGGACCTTCTGGAGGACCTGCTCCACGTCCTCACCGAAACGGGCGCGAAGCGGATGCGCACCCAGGAAGCACTCGCCGCGCTCAGCGAACTCGACCGCGCCCACTACAGCTCCTGGACCTTCGCCCGCCTCGCCGAGGAACTGCCCGCCGACGCTCGGCCCTACAAGTCCGACGGCGTCATGGTCCTCAGCGCCGCACGCCTCCACGAAGCCCACACCGACCACGAATCCATCACTGACAGTGATGAATTCGGGCCCGGGCAGAAGGGCTGCTTCTAGCCGGAGGCGGTCAGGGAGGCGTCAGGGAGGCAGGGAGTTCTCCCTCCCCCCTCCCTGACCGGTCCCTGACGCCTCCCTCCCTGGGATGACCTGCACCGACAGTCACCCAGGGAGTCCAGGGACCCACCCCCTCACACACCCCTGAAACCCGCAGTTGAGCAGGGACGAGAGGCACCCCGGTGCCTCCCTCCCTCCCCTTCGCCATGCCGAAAACAGGAGCCCCCATGACCACACACAGTCACCGCTCTCCTGAACTGCCGGAACCACCGGCAACACCTGCAGCACCTGACCCGCTCCCGTGTCGAGCCCTGGCAGTCCCGGTCCCGCGCCTGTCCGACCCGGATCGGGCCGAGGCCCTGGACGTCATCGGACACCTCGACCCCGCCGTGCTGGCCGCCGTCCTCGGACGAGCCCAGCCGACCGCGCCGCTGCTCGTCGCCGCCCGCGTGGGCGTGGAGGTCGCCGACCTGCGCCACGCCCACTGGGTCGCGCTGCGCGACGCCAGCAAGCAGGTCTCGGTCGCCTACACCGCTGCCGGACTCGCCCAACAGCCGTCCCTGGCCGAGTTGATGCGGCGCCGGTATCCGCCCCACGGCGACCCCACCCGATGGGCACGCGGAGACGCGGCATGACCACCACCGCAGCCCCACAGCTGGTCGTGGGCAAGTCGACCCGGACCACAGCCCGCCCCAGCGGGCGAGGACCGGAAGCGACGCGGCAGCACCGGGTCTCCCGACTCGCCACCCAGTCCGCTGACGGGCGAGAGCTGGCCGTGCTGGTCGACGGGCCGTGGCGTGGGCGCTGGTACTGGGCCGACGACCTGGCAGCCATGCAGGACGCGTCTCGCCGCTACCCGGACGGCCATCCGGCCGCCGAACTGCGCACCTACCGGCCGAGCGGCGAGTTCGTGCCGCACCCGCACGAGCCGGACGTGACCGGCCGCCTCTGGCGACACCACCCGAGCACCGCAACCGCCGCAACCACCTCCAGGAGGACGACGTGAACGCCCACGATCACGACGAAACCGCAGGTCATGTCGAAGGTTCCGAATCCGGCACCTTCACTCCGCCGACACCACCCGGCCCGACCGGCACGGTTCCCGGCACCGACGGTGCTGCGATCCTCGACGACCTGGAGGCCGCGCTGCGCCGCTATGTCGCCCTGCCGTCGGACGCGGCCGTGGTCGGGGTGGTGCTGTGGATCGCCGCGACCCACGCCCAACCGGCCTGGGCGCACGCGCCACGCCTGGTCGTGCGGGCACCGGAGAAGCGCTGCGGCAAATCCCGGCTCCTCGACGTCGTCGAAGGTGCGTGTCACCAGCCGTTCATCACCGTCAACGCCACCCCGGCGGCGGTCTACCGCTCCATCACCGCTGATCCACCGACGATGCTCGTCGACGAGGCCGACACGATCTTCGGGCCCGCAGCCACCGGCCACGAAGACCTCCGCGGCCTGCTCAACGCCGGACACCAACGCAACCGGCCCGCGAAGCGCTACGACCTCGCCAAAAACCGGGTCGAGTCCATCTCCACGTTCGCCATGGCCGCGCTGGCCGGGATCGGACGCATGCCCGACACCATCGAAGACCGCGCCATCGTCGTCCACATGCGCCGCAGAGCCCCCGGAGAACAGGTGGCGCCCTACCGGCACCGACGCGACCGGCCGCGCCTCCAGAAGCTCGCTGAGCGGCTGCACTGCTGGCTCCGCGACGACCTATCGGTCTTGGAAGCCGCCGAACCGGCCATGCCCGTGGAAGACCGGGCCGCTGACACCTGGGAACCACTCATCGCCATCGCCGACCACGCCGGAGGCCACTGGCCCGACCGCGCCCGCCAAGCCATCCTCGACCTCCAGGCAGAAGACACCGGGGACGACCGATCCGAACGCATCCGCCTCCTCGCCGACTGCCACACCGCCTTCGGCGACGAACAAGCGCTACCGACCATGCGGTTGCTCCAGCAGCTCCGGGCCGATCCGGAGGCACCGTGGGCCGACTACGGGCCACGCGGCGAAGGACTCACCGCGAAGAAGCTCGGAGAACTGCTCAAGGAGTACGGCATCCAGTCCGAAAAGATCGGCTTCCCTGGACTCGGCCAGACCAAAGGCTACCGCCGGGCGCCGTTCGCCGATGCATGGCGGCGCTACACGCCAGATTTGGTCACGGATCGTGACAGCAGTGCAGAACCGCCTCCTGACTCATCGTTGTAGCTGGTCAAAGCCCTGATGGGGCCTACTCCAACTGGCTGGAGCAGGCCCCATCAGGGCTTCGTTGGCGGCGCGTAGGAGGATTGATCCTCCTAGGGGCTTCAATCCTCCTAAGATCAACTTTGGGTCTGACCTGCTGATACGTCTCCATCTAGGAGAATTAGGAGGATTGAGGAGGATTGGGGGCCGTTTCGGGACATCCCCCGAAATCTCACTGTCTGTCACCGAGCTTGATGGCGGTGTCGCGCTACGGCTTCGGCCCATTCGCCGTTGTTACGGGCAGTGTGGAGCAGGCGGCCAACCGCACCGATCGTCTGCCCAGTCCGATCGGCGATCTCGCGGTAGGTGAGCCCCTGGAGGCGGAGCTCGGCGACGGTCGCACGACGTGCCCTGGCCCGCGCAGTGTAAGCGTCACGTGGTTCCGCGATCAGACGAACGAGGGTTCGCTCGCCGAGTCCGAGCTGCTGGGCAAGCTCTCGGGCAGGCAGGGCCGTTGGGCGGCGACGAGGATCAAGGGCTGTCACCCGAACACCAGCCGCTGAGCGCGAACGAGCGTGTCGAGCTGAGCTGCCGTCTTTGCGGCGCCGCCCTTGCGCCCCCGGGCGGCTTGGATCGCCTTGAAGGTGTCGTCGTATGCCTGGGGTCCGCGTGCCCAGATGCGGGAGCGGGTGGTGATCCAGCGGTGGATGGAGTCGGCGATCCCGCGTGCTTCAGCGGCGGGCAGCGGGGTGGAGAACTCCTGGTTCCGTTCGGTCACCCCGGCCCGTAGGACGGTCTTGAATCCGGCCGGGTCGCCGAAGTGGTGTCGGACCTCGCGGTAGGCCCACAGGCGGACGCCGTCGAATAGGGAGCAGTTCCGCCGCGATCCCGCACGGATCGGCCTTGCGTGCCCGCTGCTGCCGCCACCCTTTGGGTGGCATGTGCCCACCGACCTGCAGGGCCGCTTCCAGCTCACCGAGGGTCCACAGGTGGTCGTGGAGGTACTGGGTGGCCCAGCTCCCGGCGAGGGGGTTCTTCATCAGCAGTCCGGAGTAGCGGCGGTCGCCGTCCACCGCCCGTCGGAGCCCTTCCAGGACCGAGGCGGCGTAGGACAGGACGTTGCGGCGGGCGTACTCGGTACGACAGACCGGGGTCGCCAGGACCCAGACGGCGTGGGCGTGCCCGTTGAACGGGTTGGTGATGATCAGGTTCGGCATCGGATGGTTCCCGTTCGCCGACAACGCCCGCAGCAACGCGTCCGGGTGGTCGATGTCGACGATCAAGAAGGTCAGCATCGCGACCGGGGACGCCTCGATGTGGGCCAGCAGCAACGCGGCGTCCCGGCCCATCCGCCGGATGCCCCAGGCCAGGTCGTCCGTGGCGTAGGGGCGCCGGGGCTTCCAGTTTCCCTCGAACATCGCACGCAGCTCGACCTCACCGGACGAGACAGGGGCCATCAGCGGCTGGGACGACGACAAGGGGGCTCCAGAGAGACGGGGTAGGTGGTCGGGTCGTAGGGCGTTGAGCTTCGCCCTGTCTTCTTGGCCCGCTGCCGCGGGCGGAGGCGCCCGGAGGGCGAACTATCTGACTTGGCTTGAGGCGGACTTGAATAAAAGCTGGTCCCCTGGGCCGACCAGGGAAACTAGGTCGCGATAGGCGCTGCGGCGAGCACGTAGATGCGGCCTCCAGCGGGGAGCGTGGACGAGCGACCAGGATGGTCACTGGCGGGTATCGGATCATGACTCTCCGCTCAAGGCAACCCCTCGGTGTGACGCTCTTTTGTTCATGTTCGTTTCTGGCGGGGAGCTCTATGCTTCGGGGACTCGCTCACCGACGCTCGGCCCAGCACAGCCGCAGAGCAGAGCAGAGCAGAGCAGACGTTAACGCGGACCTGCGGCTCGTAGAGGACCGCGACACGGGAAGGCGACGCGTCGGACATGGGTGACGACACCGAACACGCAGAAGACCCAGCAGGCGGCGCGACCGGTCCTGACGGGGCGAGCGCCGCGTCGGGCGCAGACCCTGGCCGACCGGATCAACCAGGCGTT
>NZ_JAHLJA010000079.1:0-26510 GCF_020496245.1 Pseudonocardia sp. ICBG601
CCGCGACCGCCCGAAGCTTCAGCGGCTCGCTGAGCGCCTGCACGGCTGGCTCCGCGACGACCTGTCCGCCCTGGAAGCGGCTGAGCCGGTTATGCCCGTGGAGGACCGCGCCGCGCGCGGACACCTGGGAGCCGTTGATCGCCATCGCTGATCACGCAGGCGGGCCCTGGCCCGAACGAGCCCGCCAGGCGATCCTCCGCGTTGCAAGCCGAAGACGCCGGGGACGACCGCTCCGAACGCATCCGCCTGCTCGCCGACTGCCACGCAGCGTTCGGGGACGAGCAGGCGTTGCCGACGATGCGGCTCCTCCAGCAGCTCCGGGCCGATCCGGAGGCGCCGTGGGCCGACTACGGACCACGCGGCGAAGGACTCACCGCAAAGAAACTCGGGGAGCTGCTTCGGGAGTACCGGATCGAGTCCACACAGATGCGGTTCCCTGGACTCGGACAAGTCAAGGGCTACTACCGCGACGTCGTTCGCCGACGCGTGGCGGCGCTACACGCCAGATTTGATCACAGACCGTGATAGTCGCACAGAATCGTCTCCCGACTCATCGTCGTAGCTGGTCACGCCACGTTCAGGGCGGTCTCCGGCTCACGGGAGCGCGGTCTTCGTTGAGGGGGTGGTGCGGATTGATCCGCACCACCCCCTCAATCCGCACCACCCAAAATCGCCACCTGACCTGCACAGTTAGCATTGCTGTTACGCATGGTGCGGATTGGTGCGGATTGAGGGCCGTTTCGGGACGTCCCTCGAAACCTCACCGTGCGTGACAACGGCGGCGGACACGCAATGGCACGGGTAGCCGTCACGGGCGACCGGTCGCCCGTCGCTTGGGATGCCCGTTAAGGCCCCTCAGATGCCCGCACGCGTGTCGAATCTTCGTCTGGAGCCCGATTGGACCGGAGAGAGCCTGCCGGGGTGCTGAGGGCTTCTCAGGGCTTAGAACGCCTCGCGCAGCACCCGAGTGGCAGCGGGAGTGGCAGAGGATCGCGCGGGCACTTCCCACTCGCCTCGGCATCGCGCATCAGAGAGCAGCTTTCCGACCATGTCGTGGGTTTCGCCGGTGACTTCGGCGATCTGCTTGTAGGTGAGTCCTTGGTCGCGGAGGGCGGTGACGCGGGCGCGGCGGGCTTTGGCGCGGGCGAGGTACTCGTGGCGGGGTTCGGCGGCGATGGCGCGGACGGTGCGTTCGGAGACGCCGGCGCGTTCGGCGACTTCGCGGGCGGTGCGTTTGCGGCGGCGGGGGTTCAGCGCTCCCATCCGAACGCCTCCCGCTCCACACGGCCACGAATCTGGCCGGACTGCCACGTCCTCACAGCCCCCCGCTGCAGGCCGCCCTTGTGGCCGCGTGCGGTTTGGATGGCGTGGAAGGTCTCCTCGTAGGCCTTGGGGCCGTTCCGCCAGAGCCGGGAGCGGGTCAGGATCCAGCGGCTGATCGAGTCCGCGATCGCCCGCACCTCCGCCGCCGGGAGCGGGTCGCTGAAGGCCTGGTTGCGCTCGGCCGCTCCGGCCCGGATCGCGGCTTCCAGCCCGTCGGGGTCGCCGAAGTGGTGGCGGACCTCCCGGTAGGCCCACCGCCGCGCGGTGGTGAACAACGCGCAGTTCCGACCCGACCCGGACGGGTCGAGCAGGTGGGCTTTGCGGCGCATCCAGCCCGGCTCGGGCATCGACCCCGACGCCGCCAGGGGGGCGTGGAGCTCGTCGAGGCTGTAGCGGTGGTAGTGCACGTGATGGGCGTTCCAGCGCGGGTGGAACGGGTTCTTCGTCAGCAGCCCGCCGTAGTCCCGGTCCCCACCCGTGGCCCGGCGGAGCCCTTCCAGGACCGAGGTCAGGTAGCTCAACGGCTTGAGCCGGGCGTAGTCGGTCGTGGTCACCGGCTCGGCCAGCACCCACCCCAGGTGGGCGTGCCCGTTGACCGGATTGCTGATGATCAAGTTCGGCAACGCGTGGCTGTCGCGCGCCGACAGGCCCCGCAGCTCGGCGTCGGGCTCGTCGCAGTCGATCACCACCAGGTTCACCATCCCCGCGCAGTTGGCCTCCAGCAGCTCACGAGCAAGCGCCCGCCGCCGCGACATCCGGTACACCCCACGAGATGGATCATCCGCCGCCAGCGGCCGACGCGGAAGCCACAGCTCGCCCCAGGCCTCCCACGCATCCAGATCAGCCGCGGCCAGAACTTCTTCCACCGCCGCCGACACCGGGACCGGACCAGGCGGGGGGACCCCCGCAGCGGGGGTCGGGGGCAGCTGGGGCACGGGGGCCTCCGGACGGGGCGGGGAACGGCTTCAGGGCGCGGAGCTACGCGCTCTCCTTCTGCGCGTGCGCGGAACATCTGACTTGGCTTCCGCGCCTACTAGTAAGAAAGCATCCTAGTAGTAGGTCGCTGGATGCTCATCCATCAGGGGCCACAAGGCCGAGTGGCCGAGCGATGTCTCAGTCGGGCGTCAGCAGCGGGGGGCTCCGCCAACGCCGTCCGAGCAGCACGCCACGACGCGGCGGACGCCAGTGGCTGAGCAGTCTCCCGATCGCGTAGCCCGTCGATGCTTGCCGCAAGATCATCTAACAACCCTGCAGGGCCCTGGAGGCGCGGCAGCTCTACCGGGAGGCTTATTCATAGACGGCGTGTCGTGACCGCGCCCTGACCTTCACGGTGCGCTGGCCTGCATCGACGCTCGGCCCATGAGGGGTGCCGGTAAGGATCGTGTCATCAGCCGCAAACGAGCGCTGGGGGCTTGACCCTGAATCTCTGGTCGCGGCGGTGTCCGGGGGGTGGGAGTAGCGTCCGTGCGTGGCGCGTGAGCTGGGTCAGGACGAACTGATCGATCGGTGGACGCTGGTCGAGGCCGAGCTGGCGATGGTGGCCGGCAAGCGTGGCGCGACGCGGCTCGGGTTCGCGGTGTTGCTGCGCTTTTACACCGAGCACGGCCGGTTTCCCCGCAGCCGGAGCGAGATCCCCGACGCCGCTGTGGACTACGTGGCCCGGCAGGTCGGTGTGCCGGTGACCGAGCTGGCGTTCTACGACTGGTCCGGCCGCACGATCGAGTTCCATCGCAGCCAGATTCGCCGGACACTGGGGTTCCGGGAGTGCAGCGTCGCCGACGCCGACAAGCTCACCGAGTGGCTGGTCACCACCGTCACCCAGACCGAGCGCGGCGCTGAACGTGTCCGTGACCAGCTGCTGGACCGGTGCCGGGAGGAACGTATCGAGCCGCCCACCGGCGGCCGCGTCGACCGGATCGTGCGCTCGGCGCTGCACCGCGGCGAGGAGCTGCTGTTCGCACGGGTGGCGATCCGCTTATCCGAGGCGGTGCGCGTTCGGCTGTTCGCCTTGGTCGCGGCCGGTGCCGATGACGACGGCCAACCCGGCGGGGACGGTGACGGGCCGGCGGTGCTGGCCTCGATCCGGTCCGATCCGGGCAACGTCAGCCTGAACACGATGTTGACCGAGATCGCCAAGCTGGAAGCGGTACGGGCGGTCGGCCTGTCAGCCGGCGTGTTCGCCGACATCGCCCCGAAGGTGGTCGCCGCCTGGCGGGCGCGGGCGGCGGTCGAGGCGCCCAGCCACCTGCGCGGACACGCGCCTGAGGTGACGCTGGCCCTGCTGGCGGCGTTGTTGCACTGCCGGGAACGGGAGATCACCGACACGCTGGTCGAGCTGCTGATCTCCACCGTGCACCGGATCAACGCCCGCGCCGAGGTCCGGGTGACCAAGGAGCTGATCAAGGAGTTCAAGCGGGTCACCGGCAAGGAGAACTTGCTGTTCCGGGTCGCCGAGGCGACCGTGAACGCCGGCGACCAGCTCGTGCGCGACACCGTGTTCCCGGTCGCGCCGCAGGCCGTGCTGGCCGACCTGATCGCGGAGTTCAAGTCCTCCGGGCCGACCTACCAGCGCACCGTGAAGGCCACGCTGAAGGGCTCCTACACCAACCACTACCGGACTGGGCTGATCAAGCTGCTGGACGTGCTGGAGTTCCGCAGCAACAACACCACCCACCGGCCGGTGCTCGACGCGCTGGAGCTGATCACCCGCTACGCCAGCGCCGGGAACCTGCACTACTACCCGGCCGGCGAGCACATCCCGGTCCATCGCGGCCTGAGCGAGGACTGGGAGGCGCTGGTTTACAAGGACGACAAGCGCCGCCGGCAACGGGTCGTGCGCATGGTCTACGAGGTGTGCACCTTCCAGGCGCTACGCGAGCAGTTGCGGTGCAAGGAAATCTGGGTCGTCGGCGCGGACACCTGGCGCAACCCGGCCGAAGACCTTCCGACCGATTTCGAGGACCATCGCGTCGAGCACTACCAGGCGCTGCGCAAGCCGCTGGACCCCAGCCAGTTCATCGCCGACCTGCAAGCCGAGATGCGCGCCGAGCTGGAGGCCCTGCACACCGCCCTGCCGGGCTGCGATTGGTTGTCGATTAGCGACCGCGCGGCTGGCGCGGTCAAGCTGGCCCCGCTGGAGGCCTCGCCGGAGCCGCGCAACCTGCGCCGGCTCAAGCAGGCTGTGCAGGCCCGGTGGGGCACGGTGCCGCTGATCGACATGCTCAAGGAGGCGGTGCTGCGCACCGGCTGCCTGTCGGCGGTGACCTCGGTCGCCGACCGCGGCACCTTGCCCGAGCACGTGCTGGCCGAGCGGTTGCTGCTGGCTATCTACGGGTACGGCACCAACACCGGCATCCGTGCGGTCGCCGGCGGCGAGCACGGGCATTCCGAGGACGAGATTCGCTACGCCCGGCGCCGCTACCTGAGCACCGAGGCCGCGCGGCAGATCGCGATCGAGATCGCCAACGCCACCTTCGCCGCCCGCCAGCAGACACTGTGGGGCGACGGATCCACGGGGCCAGCGACTCGACTCACTTCGGCGCGTTCGACCAGAACATCTTCACCGAGTGGCACTCCCGCTACGGCGGCCGAGGGGTGCTGATCTACTGGCACGTCGAGCGCGGCTCCGTGGTGATCCACTCGCAGCGGCTGAACTGCTCGGCCTCCGAGGTGCACGCGATGGTCGACGGCGCGATCCGGCATGGCACCGACATGCAGGTCGAGGCCAATTACGTGGACACGCATGGTCAGTCCGAGATCGGGTTCGGCATCACGAAGCTGCTCGGGTTCGACCTGCTGCCGAGGATCAAGCGGATCAACAAGGTCAAGCTGTACCGCCCGGCTGCTGGCGAGCCAGACGCCTGGCCGGGTCTGGCACCGGCGATGACCCGCCCGGTCCGGTGGGACCGCATCGCTGAGCAGTACGACCAGATGCTCAAGTACGCCACCGCGATCCGCGTGGGCACCGCCTCGACCGAGGCGATCCTGCGGCGATTCATGAAGGCCAACGCAGCGCACCCGACCTACCAGGCGATGATCGAGCTGGGCCGGGCGCAAAAGACCATCTTCTTGGCCCGTTACCTGCACAGCCGGGCACTCCAGCGAGAGATCCACGAGGGCCTGAACGTGGTCGAGTCGTGGAATCGGGCCAACGCGGTCATCTTCTACGGCAAGGGCGGGGACCTGGCCACCAACCGGCGCGACGAGCAGGAGATGAGCGTGCTGTGCCTGCGGATCTTGCAGGCCGCCCTGGTGTACGTGAACACCCTGATGATCCAGGACCTGCTCGCTGGCTCCGAGTGGGACGACGCGCTCACCGCTGAGGATCGGCGCGGGCTGACGCCGCTGTTCTGGGCGCACGTGCTGCCCTACGGCGAGGTGCGGCTGAACATGGACGCCCGTCTTCGCCTGGCCGCCGCCGCCTCCAGCGGCTGACTGGCCGGTCTCGAAACCAAGGTTCCGCGACAGCGTGCAGGCGAGTTCGGACATCGACATCACCCCAGGTCACGCTGTCTCACAATCTAACGTCGAAACACCGCCTCGAAACACGGCCACATGGTAAACTTATGAGACAGTTGCGGGAGGAAACGAGACGATCATGACCGGCGAGTCCGCCATTACCGACCCGCGGATCGCCGCCGCCCTGGATGCCGACCGGGACCAGGCCAGGACGGTGACGTGATGGAACTGGGCTACGCCCGCGTCTCGACCACACACCAGGACCTCGAACGACAGCTCGACGCCCTGGGCCACCACGGCATACCCGACGAGCGGATCTACACCGACAAGAAGACCGGCGCCACCATCGACCGGCCCGGCTTCACCGAGCTGCGCCGCTACGCCCGCTCCGGCGACACGATCATCGCGACCAACCTCGACCGACTCGGCCGCAATCTGCGCGAATGCCTCAACGTCGTGCACGAGCTGCGCGAGCAGGGCATCGGGATCAAGACCCTGAAGGACCCGATCCCGATCGACACCACCGACGACTCGCCGATGGCCGAACTCGCCGTCGCGCTACTGGCGCTGTTCGCACACATGGAACGAGTGTTCATGCGCGAACGCGCCGCCCACGCCCGCGAGGCCACCGCAGCCACGGGCAAACTGCCCGGCCGACCCCGCAAACTCGACCCCAACCAGCTCGCCGCGGCCCAGGCCGCCCTCGACACCGGCCAGACCGCCGACCAGATCGCAGCCGCGTTCGGCGTCAGCCGCGCCACCCTCTACCGCAACCTCACCGAAAATAAACCCGCTGACCAGCAATGATCGACTCGTTTGCGGCTGGTGACAACTCCCTTACCGGCGCCCCCATGACCAGCGTGGATAAGCCTCCGGGAATTGGTCCAGTCGTCATTCATTATCACAGTTCGTAGTCGTTTCACTCCAATCCGTCACTACCCCCGCCCCCCCCCGAAACAGGGAAGGGTAGCTTGCTGACAGTTAAGCCCTTACTCAAAGTGTGGGCTAGATACCTCATGGTCCGGAACGAAAGGGTCGTCGTGCGCCGTTGCTCATGGTTTGTGCTATCTGTAACAATCGCTGTAATCATGAGTCTGCTCGCAGCTGGCTCCGCTAGCGCAGCTTCAGTTAAAATCGATGAACCAAATCTAACGTATAGCTCCGACGAGCTTATCGCTGGAGTATTTTTCGGTAGCGGCCCCGTTGCGACCAAGCTCAATACAACTTTCGATCCGACCTCTATCGGAATCTCTCCCGACGAGCACGAACGGAATGTCGTTCATGGTCTGGCCTTTCTGAAGCGGGCGGATCCAGGACTCTACGAGCGCACCGCTCATGCGTTAACAAGTGGCGATGTCTTGCGCATTGATTCCGCTCTTCGTGAGATGGGCTTCGCAGTTTCCAAGCATGCTCAGAACCAGACTCGGGCTCAAGCAACTACGCCCTCTCGATGCGGCGCGGTTGGGGCAGTATGCGTTGCCGTGGCATACGTCGGGGCTGTTTCCTGGGTCGTTGCGCAAAATTCTCTCGCAGTCACATCCGTAGCGTACGCTTGGCAAGCTCTCTACGGTCCAGGAGTAAAGTACGCCAGCCTCGAAAACGAGCGGGTCGTTGCCGCAGCAGCCGACCGCCTCGCTCTATGAGGACGACCGACTCCAATAGTCGCACTCGCGCTCACTGCATTGCGCTAAGTGCAGTACTCCTGCTCGCGTTAGTCAATGCAGCTGCAGCCCTGCCAGCGTCACCCATCTTTCCCCAGACTGCGATCAATGCGCTGGAACCTATTCGTTCCTTACTCCCTCAAGGTTGGGGATTTTTTACCAAAAATCCCCGCGAACCTGCGTTGGCTATCTACGCACAACACTCAGGGTCATGGCGGTTAATCAGCGAGGGGAGCAACGCTTCACCAAAGCGCGCATACGGACTAGACAGGACTGCACGCACTGAGCAGTACGAGATCGAGGACCTCCTTAAACAGTCCGAGAAGATGCCGTGGGCCGACTGCTCGGTGGGAAATCTAGGAAGCTGTCTAGCGGACAGCGGCAAGGATCATCACC
The DNA here is from genome assembly GCF_020496245.1 of Pseudonocardia sp. ICBG601. Lineage (NCBI taxonomy): Bacteria > Bacillati > Actinomycetota > Actinomycetes > Pseudonocardiales > Pseudonocardiaceae > Pseudonocardia > Pseudonocardia sp. ICBG601. The sequence goes on from NZ_JAHLJA010000079.1 coordinate 7,839, forward strand.
AACCCGGAGGCTTATTCATAAGCCGCAAAGAAGTAGAGGCCTACGATTGCCGCAACTGTGCTTTCGTATTTGCTGATGGGGTAGCGGTATCGGCCACCTTCTTCGCTGAGCATGCGCCATGTTTTGAGGTGCGCGATGGCGTGTTCGACGGCTGCGCGGATTCTGCCGAGGGCGGTGTTGAACTCGACTTGGCTGGGGTCGAGGTCGATACCGGGGGATCGCTTGTGCGGGACCGTGTTGATGCCCTCGACGCCGATGTAGCCGAGGTCGGCGACGGACGGGAGATCGCGCAGACGCTCCGCCAGCCCGGATGCGGCGTAGGCATGTGCGTCGTGGCGGGCGCCGTGAATCGGGACTTCGCCGACCGCGACGAGGACTCCGTCGAGGGTGGCGGCGATCTGCAGGTTCATGCCCGAGTAGCCGGCCTTGACCGAGAACAGGTCGGACACTGCGTTCCAGTCCCACGTCGGGCACACGGTGCCATCGACCAGCACTGTTCCGCCTCCGAGGACCTCCCGCGGGTCGGGCACGACGTCGGCGAGGACCTCGCCGATCACCGGGCGCAGCAGGTCCCAGCGGCGACTGACCGTGGACTGGCTGACCCCGAAGATCGCGCCCGCGAAGTCCTGGGTCACGTTCTTGCGCATCAGCGTCACCACCATGGCCACTGACCGGAACAAGCCCAACGCAACAGGCCTACCTGCAGAAACGAACTTGCCGCCGCATCGGGCGTGTACTCTCACCACCAGATCGGTGAGTTGTCTATCGTCCAACCCTGTCATAGCTTTGAATCGCAACAGCTCTTCGCCGATCCTCGTTCGATGCCTGGGAACACCGAACAAACCGGCAAGGGCTGTTGCACTTCAAGCGCGACACACCGCCGTGCCGGTATCGAGACAAAATCGCCGGTGACGGCTTCCGCAGATCAACAGAATTACTCCCTTGTGAATAAGCCCCCCGTTAGTCTCGCGTCTGAACATCCTCGCTTCTGTGGGAACATCGCGCTAGTCACCACCGATCCGGTGCCATGGGCCTGGGCAAACCACCTTCTCGCTCAGCCGTCTCGCTACAAGCTACTAACGAGTTCATGCAGTTCCATCAAACGAGCGCCCCAATGACACATACTCTTGATCTAACACAGCGCGGCAAGGGCGATAATCCGTTCTGTTCAGCGCTAGGATTCGGTCGCACTCTCATTGCAATTGGAACTACCGCCGCCCTCATGGCGACTCCCATAGAATATCTCTTCTATGTAAGTGCAGCCCGCCCGACGGGCCGAGTGTGCGAGAACTTCGCTGGGGAAATAAGTCTCTTCTGTGTCGTTCCTAATGAGTGGCTTGAGCCGACTCGATGGGTAGCGGTAGCAACTCTCCTAATCGTGGCTTCCGGATGGCGGCCGCGCTACACGTGCCTAGTTCATTGGTACGTTAGCGTCAGCTTCTATTCCTCCAGCAACGTCTTCGATGGCGGAGACCAAGTAGCCGCAGTTATAACTCTCCTCATAATTCCGATTTGCCTCTGCGATGGGCGCAGATGGCACTGGAATGATCAGCCAGAAGTGGTCATTGAGAGGCGACTTGCCCTGATCGCAGCGCGGATCAGCCTATACTCGATATGGCTCCAGGCATCGTTTATATACTTTCATGCAAGCCTTAGCAAACTCGCAGGGGAGGAGTGGAAGAACGGGACTGCTGTTTGGTACTGGCTCAGTGGCGTAGAAAGTTCTTTTTCTCCGCCAAATTATATTTCGGATGCAGTACGTACGGTTCTTTCGTCAGCGATCGCGGTGCAGGCAGCGACATGGGGAACCCTGGCTATTGAATTCGGGATCGCTTGCTGCTTAATGGCTCGCCAAAAAATCAGAATGCTGGCTCTCGCTTTAGGAATTGCGCTCCACGGATTCATCGCTTTGCTTATGGGGCTCCCGGGATTTTCCTGCATCATGGGCGGATTGCTGATTATGTATCTGCTTCGCCCAGGCGACCCTCCTGTCTGGCCTAGTCGAAAGACGACTATGCGTGCCAAAACTTTAAGTTTCACTCAACCAATAATGGCGGTCAAGGAGTAGGCAGATGCGACACGAAACCGGAGGGGTCGTCCCTTTGTCTGTGCAGGTCGCCCTAGGGGCGTCTCACTTGATAGTCGCCATCATTCAAGGGATTATAGCCTACCGTGGGGGGCGCGGGCGACTCCCACGAAATCACTGGATCGGATTTCGGGGGACTCGTTCTCTGTCATCGGAATCAGCCTGGATTCATGTGCACCGACGCGCCGCTCCGCTGACTTGGGTTTCGTCCGCTGTGGCCTTCTTTACTGGCGGCGCAATAATTTTGCTGGACGGATCAAGCGAATGGCTGATTCTAACGACAACGCTGGCCGCTGACTCCGCCATTATCATTCTCATGATCATCGCTTGGAAGGTCGGGCACCAAGGGCTCCCAGACTCGTAACCAGTTCGGGTTGACCTGCCCCCCGACCGCAGCGGCAGGCCACTCACGACGGGCCAGGCCGCCAGCACGGCACCTCGGCCAGGCTCTTCACCGCCCACCGCAGACCCGCCGGGAGCACCGCACCCGACCGCGCCCGGCGCACCGAAGAACGGGCCGCGAACTCCGACATCACCGCCTCCAACGGCGCCACCACCTGCGGCGGACACCACCACACCACACCCATGCACTCCAGCTCCCGCGCCCGCGACGCCACATCCGCAAGCAAACCCTGCGGCCAATCCGCGCGACCGTCTGTCGGCGCCGGTTCCAGATACACCGACCGAGCCCGCAACGACAGCTCCACCTGCACCAACAACCGACGCCCATCCCGCATCACCTGAACCCCGTCCGGGACATGCACCGACCGCATCGCCTGCGCCGCACGAGCCATCTCTGCCGCCTGATGCGCCAACGCCCGATGCGACTCCCACCGCCCCACATCCAAACCGACCCGGTGCAACCGCAACGCCCCCACCGCACGCACATGCGCCACGCACCCCGGACGCGGCATCCACGGCCCCGGGTCCCACCCCAGCAACTCCCGCGCCATCACCCGCGACGGCCACACCCACCGCGCACCACCATCGATCTGCCCCGCCCGCGCCCACCCCGCCTGCTTCCACCGCGACACCAAACCCGACGCCCGCGACAACGACACCCCCAACACCGACGCCAACACGTCCTGCGGCAACCCGTACTGCTGCGCCAACACCTCCAACACCGCCGCATCCCGCGCCGTCTGCCGCACCACCCCAGCATCCACACGCCTCGCCCGCACCACCACACTCAGCCCCTTTCACCGAAACTCACACAACCCACCCGAAAAACATTTCCCTCACCGATACTCACCGATACTCAGCGAGGTGGAAACACCCCTCCCCCTCAGCGAGATCACCGCACGACATGTCACCCAACAAACTTGAGAGGGACGATCACGACGATACGCAGCGAGGCGAACAACCCACCCACGCCACAGAAACGCCCAAAACAACCCAGCCACCCACCCCAGCCACAGTCTGTTGACCTTGACCTTGCCCTTTTCAAAGCTTAGAACTACGTACTGACGATCATGACTGCTCCGCCACCACCTGCCGGTGGGTCGGGCTGGCGCCCGACACCTCGACCGGCCGTCAGCGAAGCAGGGTGGTCGAGGTGTCGGGCGCCAGCCCGACCCACCGGCACTCACCTCGCCATTCACATAATAGCAGGTAACAGCAATAATCGACCCGAGAACACTCAGGGGTAAGCCCAGAAGACGGCCCCGAAAACGATCTTCGGCTCACTCGGGAGTAACAAAGCTCCTCTCGGGATTTACTGGGCCCATCCCAGGCCGACAACCCCGAGGTTGCACAACCCCAACGACAGCGCGGCGGCCCCCGCACCCGCCGGGCCGCGCATCGGGCAGACACCCTGCTCCTGTACGCACCAAAACGCCGCGCAGGCAAATGCTAACCCATCCTGTGACACCCTCTGATGTCGCATCTCCAGCAGCGTGAACACCGAAAAAGTCGCCACTCTGTTTCCTCCGACAGCAAGAGGCGCCCGACCATAACAATAAGAGCGAAAACCGCAAATGAAAAGACACCAAAACCGCGTGGAACTTTCGCTCCGGGCGCCCGCGGGGCCCCGCAGCCTACAACGCCGGAAACGCAACCACGCGCAGTCGGAAACCGAGTGCTTCGGCGGGCGGCTCCCTTCGGCCTCGCTCCGTCACGCAGAGTGAGATTTCGGGGGATGTCCCGAAACGGCCTTCAATCCGCACCAATCCGCACCATGCGTAACAGCAATGCTAACTGTGCAGGTCAGGTGGCGATTTTGGGTGGTGCGGATTGAAGGGGTGGTGCGGATCAATCCGCACCACCCCCTCAACGAAGACCGCGCTCCCGTGAGCCGGAGACCGCCCTGAATGCGGCTCGACCAGCGGAAACGGCGACCAGACGGCCCTCGAGGGCCAGTCGTCACGTTCCGTAATCGACCTGAGGCGTGAGAGAGCGGTGGGCAGGCCGGTCGAGGTCGGTGCTTGACAGCCCGTGCGGTGTCGTGTCTTGCTTGAGGGAGCGGTCCCGCCAGCCCGGCGGGGTTGCGGTCACCGCCCAGGATTGGACTCCGGGGCGGCGACCTAACCGAACGACCTTGACTAGAAGGTGATCGGCTGTGGGCTATGCTGCCCTTGGCGTCTGCACGTCTCCACCGGTGGGTGGAACTTTTCTTCCAGACTCCCCCGACAGTGACCCTGATCCCGGCGCTGACCAGGGCTTCTCGTGGTGCCCGGATGGTCTGACCGAGCGGGTCATCGACCGCCGCTACGGCGACCTCCTCCGCGACCCCGCTCCAGCCGACGACCTGCCTGACGGGGCGTCCGCAGGTCACCTGCTGACGCTTCCGCCCCGACGTCCCGTGGCCGTTTCCGCTGGTCAGGGCGGTGAGGTGGCATGACCGCGCTGCTTCACCATGCCGTCACGGCGGTCCGGGACCGGCTGGTCGAGACCGCTGTCGTCACCGCCCTGGCCGGGGCGACGCTGGGCCTGACCTGGTGGTTCGCCGCGCCGCTCGGCTTCGTGACCGGCTGGTGGGCTGCCGCTGAGCTGCGCCTCCGGCAGCTCCGCCGAGCCGTCCCGACCTCAACTCCCCGGGGCGAGTTGCCTGCCGCAGACGACGCCTCCGACGGCCCTGAGTCGCCCGCTGAGCGGGTTTCAGCTGGTCAGCAGGACAAGGGGAGGGCCGGAGCATGACCACCACGAACCACTCGTGGGCTGCGACCCGGGCGGCCGAGCGACGTGAAGGCCGCGCTCTGGACGCCCGCCTCGCACGCGAAGCCGCCGACGCCGCCGCACAGCGGCGGATCACCGAGCAGAACGCCCGCCGCGACCGCGCCCAAGCCGACCGCGATGCGGCTGAACGGCGCCGGGCCGAGCAGCGTCAGGCCCGCGCCGACGCCCTGGCCAAGGTCCTGACCTGGGCTTCTGCCCACGTGGTCGAGTTGCTGATCTACCCGATCGCGTTCCTGTCCTTCGCTCTGGCCGCTCCGGCGATGGCCGCCTACGGACAAACCATCTACGGCCCGGGCGGTGTGCTCCTGGCTGGGATCACCGAACTGGGCATGTGGGCCTTCGCTATCGCCGTCGTCGCCTCCCGACACCAAGCACCGGACCGCCCCGTGGTCGGGTTGCAGGCCGGGGTGGTGCTGTTCTCCCTGGTCGCGGCCTCGATGAACCTCCTCCACGGCCTCGACCAAGGCTGGACCGCCGGGATCGTCATGGCGGTCGTCTCGATCGCCGGGGTCGCTGCACACCAGCTCACCTTGGCCGGGGCGCCCCGCTCGCGGGCCGAGCGCCGCACGGCGCGCCTGTCCGCACTGGTGGAAGCGAAGACCGACCGCGCACGACGCCTCGCCATCGGCGACGCGGCAGCAACCATCGACACCGAAGGCACCGCGGCCCTGGTCTACCGGCCCGGGACCTACCAGGTCCACCGCCGGGCCCTGGCCGCGACCACCATCCCGGACCACCCCGCAGCACCGGTCGCACCGGTCGCCATCGGCCGCGCCGATGACTGGGACTGGGCACTGGCCGCCCTCGTCGAAGGCGCCGGATGCGTCGGCTCCCGCCTCACCGACGACCTCGACTACGAGGACGACCCGGACCTCGACTGCCTCGACTCCGACCTCGACTCCCACCTCGACGATGATCATGGGGGCGGCCTCGCCGTCCTCGACCGCACACCAGAAGAGTCGGATCAGGAGTCGAGGGCTGACCTGCGACAGTCGACCCACCCAAGATCATCGTCGAGGGGCGGAGTCGACCCCGACCATGATCTTGAAACCGGGTCGACTCCCCGCAGCCTGGATGATCTTCGCGACCAGCTCCGGGCCGCGGTCGACGAGGGCCGGGTCGACCCCGGCTCGGCCGAATCCATCCGCCGGACGCTGCGCTGCTCGGCCGCCCGCGCCCGCCAGCTCCGCGACGAGACCGCCGGAGGCACGCGATGAACAACGACGACCACAACCGCCACGACGGCCAGGAGAAGGGGGCTGGCGGCGCCAGCCCAGCCCACCACGCGTCATCAGGGGAGAGGCTGGCGCCAGTCATCACCCTGCACCACCGGCCCGACAACTCCGACACCGAGTCCTCGGTCGTCATCGAGGGCGAGATCGTCGACCAGGCATGCGGCCCGCAGACAGACAGCGCCTCGACGCCGGGAACGGACGTGGTGGTGTCGCGGCGGGACCTCTACCGCTCCGACCTACACACCGCAGGCCGGAGCGCCCTCGCCGCCGCGACCCACCCGGTCACCGTCACCAGCACGAAAGCGCTGGTCAGGAACACGTGGTTCGTGTTCTCCGGCGCCGGAGTCCTCATCCAGCGGTGGCGCGACACCCACGGCACCTCCCGGTATGAGCGGCAGATGCGCGCCGCCGAAATCGCCGGCGACCAGGACCGGCTCCTGGAATGGGAGGCCCGCGACACCGCCGAAAAGGCCCGCCGTCATGGGCGGGTCATGGACTGGATCAACGCGCCCCTCGCCTGGGCCCGCGCTGCCGGGGTCGGCGCGCTGATCGCGCTCGGGATGCTCCTTGGCCTCGGCGCCGTCCTCGCCATCGCCGCGAAAGACATCTCCCTGGTCATCGCCCCCATCACCGCCATGATCGACGCGGTCGCCTGGGTGGTCATGTTCGTGACCGTCTACGCCACCGTGATCGCCACCCTCGCCGCGGCCGGGGCGGTGCTCGGGCTGTGGGCACTCGGCCGCGCCCGCACCGAAGCACCCACCTGGACCGCACCACCCACCGACGACGTCGAGACCAGCACCGGGCGGGGTGTGATCGTCGACGAAAGCGCCGTGGTCAACGCCCTACGCAACCTCGGCCTGAGCGCACTCAACGCCAAGTTCAAGCAGGGCTGGAGACCACGCTGGAACCTCCCACCCGTCCACGACGGGAAGGGCTGGCACTGCCAGTTCCTCCTGCCTGAGGGCGTCACCGTCGAGATGCTCAACAAGCGCAAAGACGTCCTCGCCCACAACCTCCTGAGGTTGCCGGTGGAGGTGTGGCCCACCGAAGCCCGCGACCACCCCGGCATGCTGGACCTGTGGGTCGCCGACCAAGGCTCACTGACGAAACCGGTCGCGCCCTGGCCGCTGCTGCACGACGGGACCACCGACTACTTCCGCGGTGTCCCCGTCGGCGTCACCCCCCGCGCTGACCTGGTCAACGGACGACTGTTCGAGACGAACTGGGGCATCGCCGGGATGATGGGCTCCGGGAAGTCCACCCTGATCATCAACGTCCTCGCCGGAGCCATCCTCGACCCACTCGTCGAGATCGACATCTACTGCATGGCCCACAACGCCGACTACGACCCCTTCGCCCCGGTCGCCCGGACGCTGTTCGTCTCCGACGACCCCGACGAGGTCCCCACCGTCCTCAACGGCCTCAAACAGCTCATGTCCGAGCTGTCCGAACGCGGACGGAAACTGTCCGCAGCAGGCGAACCCAAGCTCACCCGGGCACTCGCCGCCGCCGACCCGTCCATGCGGCCCCGCGTCGTGGTCATCGACGAGTGCCAGGAACTGTTCGTCTCCGACGTCGGCGACGAAGCCGCCGAGCTGGTCGCCAAGATCGTCGCGAAAGCCCGCAAGTACGGGGTGACGTTCCTGTTCGCGACACCAGTCCCCTCGAAAGAGTCCCTACCTAGAGCGGTGGCGAAGGTCCTGTCCAACCGGGCGTGCTTCGCCATCGGCGACCACCAGGGCAACGACGCCATCCTCGGCACCGGCAAACACACCGCAGGCATCACCGCCACCACCCTGCAACCCATGAGCATCGCCCCCGACGGCACCGTCGACCTCGGAGACCTCGGCACCGCCATGACATCGGGCTTCACCAGCCGGGACGGGCTGATGCGCTGCTTCTACATCCAACGCGGCGACGGCGTCGACGAGCTGACACCGATCGTCGAGCGGGCGGTGAAGCTGCGTGAGGAGGCCGGGCTCGCCCCCAGCTCAGCGGACGCACCGGGCACCGAGGCCGACCCGGTCGATCACCTCGCCGATATCGCCGAGGCTCTGCGCGGGCAACCCCGCGTCCTGACCCGGCTCGTCCTCGCCCGCCTGGTCGAACACAACCGCACCGTCTACGAGCACTGGGGCTTCACCGAACTCGCCGCCGCCCTCGCCGCCCACGACATCCCGCCGCGTAAGTCTCACGGCCAATCCGTCGTCCGCGCCGACGACCTCCACACCGCCCTCACCCACCGTGACCGAAACGAGCACCACGGCACGGGGGAGAACGACCTCTAACCCAGGGGAGCGGCCGGGGGAGCGGGGAAGTTTCCCCGGACACTCCCCCGGCCCTCTTCCCCCACATCACCAGCACAAACAGTCACAGGGGAAGCGGGGGAGCACTCCCGCCCAGGCCCTCTGAAACCCGCCCACACGCAGAGAAGAAGGCACTTCGGTGCCTCCCTCCCTCCCCTTCGCCATGCCGAAAACAGGAGCCCCCATGACCACACACAGTCACCGCTCTCCTGAACTGCCGGAACCACCGGCAACACCTGACCCGCTCCCGTGTCGAGCCCTGGCAGTCCCGGTCCCGCGTCTGCCCGATCCGGATCGGGCCGAGGCCCTGGACGTCATCGGACACCTCGACCCGGCCGTCCTCGCGGCCGTCCTCGGACGAGCCCAGCCGACCGCGCCGCTACTGGTCGCCGCCCGCGTGGGCGTGGAGGTCGCGGACCTGCGCCACGCCCGCTGGACCGCCCTTCGCGACGCCAGCAAGCAGGTCTCGGTCGCCTACACCGCTGCCGGGCTCTCCCGACAGCCGTCCCTCGCGGAGTTGATGCGGCGCCGGTATCCGCCCCACGGCGACCCCGCCCGGTGGGCACGTGGGGACGCGGCATGACCACCACCGCAGGCGAGCAGCTGGTCGTGGGCAAGTCGACCCGGACCGCAGCCCGCCCCAGCGGGCGAGGACCGGAAGCGACGCGGCAGCACCTTCCCGCCGCGCACCGACGGTCCCGGCTGGCTGCCCAGGTCGCCGACGGACGCGAACTCGCCGTCCTGGTCGACGGGCCGTGGCGGGGCCGCTGGTACTGGGCCGACGACCTCACCGACATGCAGGACGCCTCACGCCGCTACCCGGACAGCCATCCCGCCGCCGAACTCCGCGCCTACGCCCCCACCGACGGGTTCGTGCCGCACCCGCACGAGCCCGAGGTGACCGGACGCCTCTGGCGACACCACCCGAGCACCGCACCCGCCGCCACCACCTTCAGGAGGACGACGTGAACACCCACGACGACCAGCTTTCCGCAGGTCAGGGCGAAGGTTCCGAATCCGGCACCTTCACCCCGCCACCATCCGACCACCCCAGCGGCGGCGGGCATGGGGCGGTGATCCTCGACGACCTGGAGGCCGCGCTGCGCCGCTACGTCGCCCTGCCCTCCGACGCCGCCGTCGTGGGCGTGGTGCTGTGGATCGCCGCGACCCACGCCCAACCCGCCTGGGCGCACGCGCCACGGCTGGTCGTGCGCGCGCCGGAGAAGCGCTGCGGGAAATCCCGCCTCCTCGACGTCGTCGAAGGCGCGTGCCACCAGCCGTTCATCACCGTCAACGCCACACCGGCAGCGGTCTACCGCTCCATCACCGCCGACCCACCCACGATGCTCGTCGACGAGGCCGACACGATCTTCGGGCCCGCAGCCACCGGCCACGAAGACCTCCGCGGACTCCTCAACGCCGGACACCAACGCAACCGGCCCGCGAAGCGCTACGACCTCGCCAAAAACCGCGTCGAATCCATCTCCACCTTCGCGATGGCCGCCCTCGCCGGGATCGGACGCATGCCCGACACCATCGAAGACCGCGCCGTCGTGGTTCACATGCGACGCAGAGCCCCCGGAGAACAGGTGGCCCCATACCGGCACCGCCGCGACCGCCCGAAGCTTCAGCGGCTCGCTGAGCGCCTGCACGGCTGGCTCCGCGACGACCTGTCCGCCCTGGAAGCGGCTGAGCCGGTTATGCCCGTGGAGGACCGCGCCGCGGACACCTGGGAGCCGTTGATCGCCATCGCTGATCACGCAGGCGGGCCCTGGCCCGAACGAGCCCGCCAGGCGATCCTCGCGTTGCAAGCCGAAGACGCCGGGGACGACCGCTCCGAACGCATCCGCCTGCTCGCCGACTGCCACGCAGCGTTCGGGGACGAGCAGGCGTTGCCGACGATGCGGCTCCTCCAGCAGCTCCGGGCCGATCCGGAGGCGCCGTGGGCCGACTACGGACCACGCGGCGAAGGACTCACCGCAAAGAAACTCGGGGAGCTGCTTCGGGAGTACCGGATCGAGTCCACACAGATGCGGTTCCCTGGACTCGGACAAGTCAAGGGCTACTACCGCGACTCGTTCGCCGACGCGTGGCGGCGCTACACGCCAGATTTGATCACAGACCGTGATAGTCGCACAGAATCGTCTCCCGACTCATCGTCGTAGCTGGTCACGCCACGTTCAGGGCGGTCTCCGGCTCACGGGAGCGCGGTCTTCGTTGAGGGGGTGGTGCGGATTGATCCGCACCACCCCCTCAATCCGCACCACCCAAAATCGCCACCTGACCTGCACAGTTAGCATTGCTGTTACGCATGGTGCGGATTGGTGCGGATTGAGGGCCGTTTCGGGACGTCCCTCGAAACCTCACCGTGCGTGACAACGGCGGCGGACACGCAATGGCACGGGTAGCCGTCACGGGCGACCGGTCGCCCGTCGCTTGGGATGCCCGTTAAGGCCCCTCAGATGCCCGCACGCGTGTCGAATCTTCGTCTGGAGCCCGATTGGACCGGAGAGAGCCTGCCGGGGTGCTGAGGGCTTCTCAGGGCTTAGAACGCCTCGCGCAGCACCCGAGTGGCAGCGGGAGTGGCAGAGGATCGCGCGGGCACTTCCCACTCGCCTCGGCATCGCGCATCAGAGAGCAGCTTTCCGACCATGTCGTGGGTTTCGCCGGTGACTTCGGCGATCTGCTTGTAGGTGAGTCCTTGGTCGCGGAGGGCGGTGACGCGGGCGCGGCGGGCTTTGGCGCGGGCGAGGTACTCGTGGCGGGGTTCGGCGGCGATGGCGCGGACGGTGCGTTCGGAGACGCCGGCGCGTTCGGCGACTTCGCGGGCGGTGCGTTTGCGGCGGCGGGGGTTCAGCGCTCCCATCCGAACGCCTCCCGCTCCACACGGCCACGAATCTGGCCGGACTGCCACGTCCTCACAGCCCCCCGCTGCAGGCCGCCCTTGTGGCCGCGTGCGGTTTGGATGGCGTGGAAGGTCTCCTCGTAGGCCTTGGGGCCGTTCCGCCAGAGCCGGGAGCGGGTCAGGATCCAGCGGCTGATCGAGTCCGCGATCGCCCGCACCTCCGCCGCCGGGAGCGGGTCGCTGAAGGCCTGGTTGCGCTCGGCCGCTCCGGCCCGGATCGCGGCTTCCAGCCCGTCGGGGTCGCCGAAGTGGTGGCGGACCTCCCGGTAGGCCCACCGCCGCGCGGTGGTGAACAACGCGCAGTTCCGACCCGACCCGGACGGGTCGAGCAGGTGGGCTTTGCGGCGCATCCAGCCCGGCTCGGGCATCGACCCCGACGCCGCCAGGGGGGCGTGGAGCTCGTCGAGGCTGTAGCGGTGGTAGTGCACGTGATGGGCGTTCCAGCGCGGGTGGAACGGGTTCTTCGTCAGCAGCCCGCCGTAGTCCCGGTCCCCACCCGTGGCCCGGCGGAGCCCTTCCAGGACCGAGGTCAGGTAGCTCAACGGCTTGAGCCGGGCGTAGTCGGTCGTGGTCACCGGCTCGGCCAGCACCCACCCCAGGTGGGCGTGCCCGTTGACCGGATTGCTGATGATCAAGTTCGGCAACGCGTGGCTGTCGCGCGCCGACAGGCCCCGCAGCTCGGCGTCGGGCTCGTCGCAGTCGATCACCACCAGGTTCACCATCCCCGCGCAGTTGGCCTCCAGCAGCTCACGAGCAAGCGCCCGCCGCCGCGACATCCGGTACACCCCACGAGATGGATCATCCGCCGCCAGCGGCCGACGCGGAAGCCACAGCTCGCCCCAGGCCTCCCACGCATCCAGATCAGCCGCGGCCAGAACTTCTTCCACCGCCGCCGACACCGGGACCGGACCAGGCGGGGGGACCCCCGCAGCGGGGGTCGGGGGCAGCTGGGGCACGGGGGCCTCCGGACGGGGCGGGGAACGGCTTCAGGGCGCGGAGCTACGCGCTCTCCTTCTGCGCGTGCGCGGAACATCTGACTTGGCTTCCGCGCCTACTAGTAAGAAAGCATCCTAGTAGTAGGTCGCTGGATGCTCATCCATCAGGGGCCACAAGGCCGAGTGGCCGAGCGATGTCTCAGTCGGGCGTCAGCAGCGGGGGGCTCCGCCAACGCCGTCCGAGCAGCACGCCACGACGCGGCGGACGCCAGTGGCTGAGCAGTCTCCCGATCGCGTAGCCCGTCGATGCTTGCCGCAAGATCATCTAACAACCCTGCAGGGCCCTGGAGGCGCGGCAGCTCTACCGGGAGGCTTATTCATAGACGGCGTGTCGTGACCGCGCCCTGACCTTCACGGTGCGCTGGCCTGCATCGACGCTCGGCCCATGAGGGGTGCCGGTAAGGATCGTGTCATCAGCCGCAAACGAGCGCTGGGGGCTTGACCCTGAATCTCTGGTCGCGGCGGTGTCCGGGGGGTGGGAGTAGCGTCCGTGCGTGGCGCGTGAGCTGGGTCAGGACGAACTGATCGATCGGTGGACGCTGGTCGAGGCCGAGCTGGCGATGGTGGCCGGCAAGCGTGGCGCGACGCGGCTCGGGTTCGCGGTGTTGCTGCGCTTTTACACCGAGCACGGCCGGTTTCCCCGCAGCCGGAGCGAGATCCCCGACGCCGCTGTGGACTACGTGGCCCGGCAGGTCGGTGTGCCGGTGACCGAGCTGGCGTTCTACGACTGGTCCGGCCGCACGATCGAGTTCCATCGCAGCCAGATTCGCCGGACACTGGGGTTCCGGGAGTGCAGCGTCGCCGACGCCGACAAGCTCACCGAGTGGCTGGTCACCACCGTCACCCAGACCGAGCGCGGCGCTGAACGTGTCCGTGACCAGCTGCTGGACCGGTGCCGGGAGGAACGTATCGAGCCGCCCACCGGCGGCCGCGTCGACCGGATCGTGCGCTCGGCGCTGCACCGCGGCGAGGAGCTGCTGTTCGCACGGGTGGCGATCCGCTTATCCGAGGCGGTGCGCGTTCGGCTGTTCGCCTTGGTCGCGGCCGGTGCCGATGACGACGGCCAACCCGGCGGGGACGGTGACGGGCCGGCGGTGCTGGCCTCGATCCGGTCCGATCCGGGCAACGTCAGCCTGAACACGATGTTGACCGAGATCGCCAAGCTGGAAGCGGTACGGGCGGTCGGCCTGTCAGCCGGCGTGTTCGCCGACATCGCCCCGAAGGTGGTCGCCGCCTGGCGGGCGCGGGCGGCGGTCGAGGCGCCCAGCCACCTGCGCGGACACGCGCCTGAGGTGACGCTGGCCCTGCTGGCGGCGTTGTTGCACTGCCGGGAACGGGAGATCACCGACACGCTGGTCGAGCTGCTGATCTCCACCGTGCACCGGATCAACGCCCGCGCCGAGGTCCGGGTGACCAAGGAGCTGATCAAGGAGTTCAAGCGGGTCACCGGCAAGGAGAACTTGCTGTTCCGGGTCGCCGAGGCGACCGTGAACGCCGGCGACCAGCTCGTGCGCGACACCGTGTTCCCGGTCGCGCCGCAGGCCGTGCTGGCCGACCTGATCGCGGAGTTCAAGTCCTCCGGGCCGACCTACCAGCGCACCGTGAAGGCCACGCTGAAGGGCTCCTACACCAACCACTACCGGACTGGGCTGATCAAGCTGCTGGACGTGCTGGAGTTCCGCAGCAACAACACCACCCACCGGCCGGTGCTCGACGCGCTGGAGCTGATCACCCGCTACGCCAGCGCCGGGAACCTGCACTACTACCCGGCCGGCGAGCACATCCCGGTCCATCGCGGCCTGAGCGAGGACTGGGAGGCGCTGGTTTACAAGGACGACAAGCGCCGCCGGCAACGGGTCGTGCGCATGGTCTACGAGGTGTGCACCTTCCAGGCGCTACGCGAGCAGTTGCGGTGCAAGGAAATCTGGGTCGTCGGCGCGGACACCTGGCGCAACCCGGCCGAAGACCTTCCGACCGATTTCGAGGACCATCGCGTCGAGCACTACCAGGCGCTGCGCAAGCCGCTGGACCCCAGCCAGTTCATCGCCGACCTGCAAGCCGAGATGCGCGCCGAGCTGGAGGCCCTGCACACCGCCCTGCCGGGCTGCGATTGGTTGTCGATTAGCGACCGCGCGGCTGGCGCGGTCAAGCTGGCCCCGCTGGAGGCCTCGCCGGAGCCGCGCAACCTGCGCCGGCTCAAGCAGGCTGTGCAGGCCCGGTGGGGCACGGTGCCGCTGATCGACATGCTCAAGGAGGCGGTGCTGCGCACCGGCTGCCTGTCGGCGGTGACCTCGGTCGCCGACCGCGGCACCTTGCCCGAGCACGTGCTGGCCGAGCGGTTGCTGCTGGCTATCTACGGGTACGGCACCAACACCGGCATCCGTGCGGTCGCCGGCGGCGAGCACGGGCATTCCGAGGACGAGATTCGCTACGCCCGGCGCCGCTACCTGAGCACCGAGGCCGCGCGGCAGATCGCGATCGAGATCGCCAACGCCACCTTCGCCGCCCGCCAGCAGACACTGTGGGGCGACGGATCCACGGGGCCAGCGACTCGACTCACTTCGGCGCGTTCGACCAGAACATCTTCACCGAGTGGCACTCCCGCTACGGCGGCCGAGGGGTGCTGATCTACTGGCACGTCGAGCGCGGCTCCGTGGTGATCCACTCGCAGCGGCTGAACTGCTCGGCCTCCGAGGTGCACGCGATGGTCGACGGCGCGATCCGGCATGGCACCGACATGCAGGTCGAGGCCAATTACGTGGACACGCATGGTCAGTCCGAGATCGGGTTCGGCATCACGAAGCTGCTCGGGTTCGACCTGCTGCCGAGGATCAAGCGGATCAACAAGGTCAAGCTGTACCGCCCGGCTGCTGGCGAGCCAGACGCCTGGCCGGGTCTGGCACCGGCGATGACCCGCCCGGTCCGGTGGGACCGCATCGCTGAGCAGTACGACCAGATGCTCAAGTACGCCACCGCGATCCGCGTGGGCACCGCCTCGACCGAGGCGATCCTGCGGCGATTCATGAAGGCCAACGCAGCGCACCCGACCTACCAGGCGATGATCGAGCTGGGCCGGGCGCAAAAGACCATCTTCTTGGCCCGTTACCTGCACAGCCGGGCACTCCAGCGAGAGATCCACGAGGGCCTGAACGTGGTCGAGTCGTGGAATCGGGCCAACGCGGTCATCTTCTACGGCAAGGGCGGGGACCTGGCCACCAACCGGCGCGACGAGCAGGAGATGAGCGTGCTGTGCCTGCGGATCTTGCAGGCCGCCCTGGTGTACGTGAACACCCTGATGATCCAGGACCTGCTCGCTGGCTCCGAGTGGGACGACGCGCTCACCGCTGAGGATCGGCGCGGGCTGACGCCGCTGTTCTGGGCGCACGTGCTGCCCTACGGCGAGGTGCGGCTGAACATGGACGCCCGTCTTCGCCTGGCCGCCGCCGCCTCCAGCGGCTGACTGGCCGGTCTCGAAACCAAGGTTCCGCGACAGCGTGCAGGCGAGTTCGGACATCGACATCACCCCAGGTCACGCTGTCTCACAATCTAACGTCGAAACACCGCCTCGAAACACGGCCACATGGTAAACTTATGAGACAGTTGCGGGAGGAAACGAGACGATCATGACCGGCGAGTCCGCCATTACCGACCCGCGGATCGCCGCCGCCCTGGATGCCGACCGGGACCAGGCCAGGACGGTGACGTGATGGAACTGGGCTACGCCCGCGTCTCGACCACACACCAGGACCTCGAACGACAGCTCGACGCCCTGGGCCACCACGGCATACCCGACGAGCGGATCTACACCGACAAGAAGACCGGCGCCACCATCGACCGGCCCGGCTTCACCGAGCTGCGCCGCTACGCCCGCTCCGGCGACACGATCATCGCGACCAACCTCGACCGACTCGGCCGCAATCTGCGCGAATGCCTCAACGTCGTGCACGAGCTGCGCGAGCAGGGCATCGGGATCAAGACCCTGAAGGACCCGATCCCGATCGACACCACCGACGACTCGCCGATGGCCGAACTCGCCGTCGCGCTACTGGCGCTGTTCGCACACATGGAACGAGTGTTCATGCGCGAACGCGCCGCCCACGCCCGCGAGGCCACCGCAGCCACGGGCAAACTGCCCGGCCGACCCCGCAAACTCGACCCCAACCAGCTCGCCGCGGCCCAGGCCGCCCTCGACACCGGCCAGACCGCCGACCAGATCGCAGCCGCGTTCGGCGTCAGCCGCGCCACCCTCTACCGCAACCTCACCGAAAATAAACCCGCTGACCAGCAATGATCGACTCGTTTGCGGCTGGTGACAACTCCCTTACCGGCGCCCCCATGACCAGCGTGGATAAGCCTCCGGGAATTGGTCCAGTCGTCATTCATTATCACAGTTCGTAGTCGTTTCACTCCAATCCGTCACTACCCCCGCCCCCCCCGAAACAGGGAAGGGTAGCTTGCTGACAGTTAAGCCCTTACTCAAAGTGTGGGCTAGATACCTCATGGTCCGGAACGAAAGGGTCGTCGTGCGCCGTTGCTCATGGTTTGTGCTATCTGTAACAATCGCTGTAATCATGAGTCTGCTCGCAGCTGGCTCCGCTAGCGCAGCTTCAGTTAAAATCGATGAACCAAATCTAACGTATAGCTCCGACGAGCTTATCGCTGGAGTATTTTTCGGTAGCGGCCCCGTTGCGACCAAGCTCAATACAACTTTCGATCCGACCTCTATCGGAATCTCTCCCGACGAGCACGAACGGAATGTCGTTCATGGTCTGGCCTTTCTGAAGCGGGCGGATCCAGGACTCTACGAGCGCACCGCTCATGCGTTAACAAGTGGCGATGTCTTGCGCATTGATTCCGCTCTTCGTGAGATGGGCTTCGCAGTTTCCAAGCATGCTCAGAACCAGACTCGGGCTCAAGCAACTACGCCCTCTCGATGCGGCGCGGTTGGGGCAGTATGCGTTGCCGTGGCATACGTCGGGGCTGTTTCCTGGGTCGTTGCGCAAAATTCTCTCGCAGTCACATCCGTAGCGTACGCTTGGCAAGCTCTCTACGGTCCAGGAGTAAAGTACGCCAGCCTCGAAAACGAGCGGGTCGTTGCCGCAGCAGCCGACCGCCTCGCTCTATGAGGACGACCGACTCCAATAGTCGCACTCGCGCTCACTGCATTGCGCTAAGTGCAGTACTCCTGCTCGCGTTAGTCAATGCAGCTGCAGCCCTGCCAGCGTCACCCATCTTTCCCCAGACTGCGATCAATGCGCTGGAACCTATTCGTTCCTTACTCCCTCAAGGTTGGGGATTTTTTACCAAAAATCCCCGCGAACCTGCGTTGGCTATCTACGCACAACACTCAGGGTCATGGCGGTTAATCAGCGAGGGGAGCAACGCTTCACCAAAGCGCGCATACGGACTAGACAGGACTGCACGCACTGAGCAGTACGAGATCGAGGACCTCCTTAAACAGTCCGAGAAGATGCCGTGGGCCGACTGCTCGGTGGGAAATCTAGGAAGCTGTCTAGCGGACAGCGGCAAGGATCATCACCAACCCGGAGGCTTATTCATAAGCCGCAAAGAAGTAGAGGCCTACGATTGCCGCAACTGTGCTTTCGTATTTGCTGATGGGGTAGCGGTATCGGCCACCTTCTTCGCTGAGCATGCGCCATGTTTTGAGGTGCGCGATGGCGTGTTCGACGGCTGCGCGGATTCTGCCGAGGGCGGTGTTGAACTCGACTTGGCTGGGGTCGAGGTCGATACCGGGGGATCGCTTGTGCGGGACCGTGTTGATGCCCTCGACGCCGATGTAGCCGAGGTCGGCGACGGACGGGAGATCGCGCAGACGCTCCGCCAGCCCGGATGCGGCGTAGGCATGTGCGTCGTGGCGGGCGCCGTGAATCGGGACTTCGCCGACCGCGACGAGGACTCCGTCGAGGGTGGCGGCGATCTGCAGGTTCATGCCCGAGTAGCCGGCCTT
>NZ_JAHLJA010000080.1:0-24609 GCF_020496245.1 Pseudonocardia sp. ICBG601
CGGCGCGGACAGCGCGCAGAGGATCGTCACGTCGTCGGCGCCGCGGCGGGTCAGGAGCTCGACGGTGTGGCACCATCGAACCGCCGGTGGCCAGCATCGGGTCGAGCACGAACACCGGCCGGCCGACGAGGCTGTCGGGGAGCGACTCCATGTAGGGCACCGGCTGGTGGGTCGTCTCGTCGCGGGCCATGCCGAAGAAGCCCATCTGCGATGTCCGGGATCAGGTCAGCGCGGCTCGGCCATCCCCAGCGGCCCGCAGCACCGGGACCAGCACCGGCGGGACGGCGAGCCGGTGGCCGACCGTCCGCGAGACCGGGGTGTGGATCCGGTCCTCGGTGTGAGCGGCGCCGCGCGGGTGGCCTCGTAGACCAGCATCAGGGTGAGCTCGCGCAACGCCGCCCGGAAGGTGGCGTTGTCGGTGCGGGCGTCCCGCATGGTGCTGAGCCGGGCCCGCACGAGCGGGTGGTCGACGACGATCGTGTCCACGGGCGCACAGCCTACGGCGGTCCGGCCCCCGGGAGATCCCCCGTGCGGAGGCGCCCGGCCCACCGATCCGGTGCCGTCACCCGCGGCGGGCGGACCCCGCCGGCCGCGGACGCGCCGCGCATCCTGCGACGATGCCGTCCCGTGACCGGAAGGACACCGGGACGTCATCCACGAACGTTGACACTGGTTCGTGTCACGGTTCACGAAGCGTGAGAAGCAGCCGCTCACCGACGAGTGACGCCGGAACCGGCCGGATGCACCCCCTCGTCCTGCCGGGTGAGGCGGGGACACCCTCGCAGACCTTGCGTGACAGCCGATCTCCGCACCGACCCGTGATCACCAACGGTGTCCGGTCGAGCACGTCTCGTTCCCCGGATCGCGTGACCGACCGCGAGGAGTGCCACGATCAGCACACGCGGTCGCCGATCTCGCGATTCACCTGACCCGAACGGGTGGTATGGCCGAAACGGTGTCACATCGAGGGCACCGCCGACGCTGTACTAGACAACAAGGAGGTGATCCGATGCCGGAGAACACGACACTTCCGAGGAGCAGACGTTGATCGCTGCTGCCGAGAAGCTCACGCAGTGCGACGGATACGTCGTTCTGGCGGTGGACCCGCAGACGGGGAGGTGGACGCACACGGCCCGTTCGACGGGATGACGGCGACCATCAAGGCCGATCAGCTGCGCCGCGACTTCGACCGGGGTGGACTCGAGGACGTGTCCATCGGAGTGGTCCGACTGCACTCCCAGGCCTGACCCGCAGGACGTGATCCGCCGGGCCGGCGACACCCGAGGTGGTGGGACCGGCCGGCGGAAGGACGCGACGATAGGCTCGCCCCGTGGCAAGCGACATCGTCCGATCCGGCTCGCTCTCACCCGGGGCGGACGTGGTCACCCTGTGGGCTCCCCCCTGGCGCGAGGACGGCGAGGAGTGGGAAGCCTTCCTCGGCGACGACGAGCACGTGTTCGTCTTCGACGAGGTGGCCGGTCTCGCCGCGTTCGTCCGGACCGCGCCCGAGCACGACCTGGTCGACCACCCCGCGTGGTCCGCGGTCCCCGGTCTCGCGGTCGCCGAGCTGACCCCCGACGCCGTGCACCGGTACGGCCTGGTGGGTCTGCCGGAGCTGGCCGCCGCCGACCCCGACGCGGCGACCGTGCAGGAGCTGCACGAGACCGTCTCGATCGTCCGATCGCTGGCCGACGTCTGCGACCTCACCGACGTGATCGCCGCGCTCGACGGCGAGCCCACGTTCGCGCTGCTGCGCGAGGGCGAGCCGGCCTTCGCCGGCCGTGACGGGCCCGGCGCTGGACCGCGCTGTCCGAGGCGATCGCGCACGCACTGGGACGGGATCGTGGACGCCGTCGACGACCTCGTCGCCACTCCGGAGATCGACGCCGGCGCGCTGGACAAGGCGCGGGCCGAGGAGCAGGAGCTCCGCGACCGCCTCGCCGAGCAGCCCCTCGACGACGACGAGGCCCTCGAGGCCGCCGCGCTCGCCGCGGGCACCGACGACGCCGACGCCGCCGAGGACGAGCCGACCGGCTTCTGGGCCGAGGTCGGCATCGACCCGATCCGCATCGAGGTCGGCGACCGCTCCGTGGTCAGCCTGCGCTGCTACCTCGACGACAAGCCGGTCTTCCTCGGCTCCGACGGCCGGATCGACGTGTTCGACTCCGAGCGCGGCGCTGTTCCGGGCGCTGGCCGACCGGGAGCACCCCGCCGTCGCCGGGACCGACCTGACCGCGGCCGTCACCTTCGCCGAGGTGCTCGACGCGGCCGCCGTCGGCGAGCTCGACGGCGGCGTCGAGGACATGAACACCTACGTGCTGACCGGGATCGGCCCAGGACCTCGCCGACGGCGTGCTCGACCTCGACCCGGTCCAGCTCGACTGGCCTCGGAGCTGCTGACCGACGTCGGCGAGTGGGCCGGGGACCCCGAGCCCGCCGAGGCCCTCGCCGAGTCCAGCAGCCTCGGCTGGCTCGTGTCGTTCGTCGTGCGGCCGGACCCGACCCGGATGGCACCCAGCCCGCCGTTCACCCAGGAGGCGCAGGCCTGGGGCGAGCTCGTCGCCGGGCTCGAGGCCCGGCTGCGGGAGCACTAACGGGACAGGGCGTCGTACCCGGGCTTGATGACGTCCTCGATCAGCGCCAGCCGCTCGTCGAAGCCGATGAACGCCGACTTCATCGCGTTGACGGTGAACCAGCGCAGGGTGTCCCAGCCGTAGCCGAAGGTCTCGGCCAGGTCGTACATCTCGCTGGTCATCGTGCAGCCCGACATCAGCCGGTTGTCGGTGTTGACCGTGACCCGGAACCGCAGCGCGGTGAGCAGCCCGATCGGGTGCTCGGCCAGCGACGTCGCGGCCCCGGTGTGGACGTTCGACGTCGGGCACATCTCCAGCGGGATCCGGCTGTCGCGGACCCAGGCGGCCAGCCGGCCCAGGCGCGGCGGCTCGCCCTCGCGGACCTCGATGTCGTCGACGATCCGCACGCCGTGGCCGAGGCGGTCGGCGCCGCACCACACTGGATCGCCTCCCAGATCGACGGCAGCCCGAACGCCTCCCCGGCGTGGATGGTCACGTGCGCGTTCTGCTGCGGACGTACTCGAAGGCGTCGAGGTGGCGGGTGGGCGGGAAGCCCTTCTCGGCTCCGGCGATGTCCGAAGCCGACGACGCCGGCGTCGCGGTGCCGCACCGCCAGCTCGGCGATCTCCCGCGCGACCCGCGCGGCGTGCCGCATCGCGGTGAGCAGGGTGCCGATCCGGATGGTGTTGCCGGCCGCCGCGGCGCGGGCGGTGCCGATCCGGAACCGTCGAGGACGGCGGCGATGACGGTGTCGAGGTCCAGGCCGCCCTCGACGTGCAGCTCGGGGGCGAAGCGGACCTCGGCGTAGACGACGCCGTCGGCGGCCAGGTCCTCGGCGGCCTCGGCCGCCACCCGGGTCAGTGCCTCGCGGGTCTGGAGCACCGCGACGGTGTGCCCGAAGGTCTCGAGGTAGCGGACCAGCGAGCCGGAGTGGGCGGCGCCGGAGGAACCAGGCCGCGAGCTCACCGGGGTCGGTGGTGGGGAGCTTGTCGTAGCCGTACTCGCGGGCCAGGTCGATGACGGTCCCGACGCGCAGGCCGCCGTCGAGATGGTCGTGCAGGAGCACCTTGGGAGCGCGGCGGACGGTGTCGGGGGTGACCGGGGCGGGACCGGTGGGATCTGCCACTCGCGCACCGTACCGAGCGGCGTGGCGCGCGACGACCGGCGCCCGGACCTGCCATGATCGGCACTCGATCCGGGCGCGGAGACATGCCCCGGACGGCTCAACACAACACCGTCCGTCGACCCTCGTCCGGCGGTCGCTACCCTCTGGGCACTCCCCACTTGGCTCAGAGGAAGCGCAGCAGGTGCCATGAGCGACACTTCGAACCTCTCGTTCGACCGGATGCGCGGCATGCTCATGCGGGCGGCCGAGATCCGTGACAGCGAACAGCAGCAGATCTTCGACTCCCTCGACGAGATCCACGCCCGGCTGGCGGCCCTGGACGCCATCGGCACCGTGCGCAAGAAACTCACCGAGCTCCCCGACCGGACCGAGCTGAACGTCCTGGCCGAGCGCCTCGACGAGACGGTCTCCAAGCTCGACAACACCGAGATCGTGCTCGGCGCGATCACCCGGGCCATCGAGTCCCTGCCGGACAAGCTGGCCAAGCCGATCGCCCAGCTCGACGGGCGGCTGGACGGCATGGGTGGGCGCCTCGAGGGCGTCTCGGGCCGGATGGACGGCCTGGACGACCGCCTGGGCGGCCTGCACAAGCGCCTCGACGACCTCGACAACCGGCTCGACCGGCACGAGATGCGGCTCGACGCGATGCCCAACGCCGTCGCCTCCCCGATCAAGGAGCGCATCGACGGCGTCGAGCGTCAGGTGCGCGAGCAGCTCGACGCGGCCGTGCACTCCTTCGAGGAGACCGGCGAGGGCCTGCGCAACCTGCTGGGCGACACCTCGGTGGGCCTGCACCGCCGCCTGGAGGACCTGGCCCAGCGCCCGGCCGTCGACCCGACCCCCGCGTTCGACGCCCTCACCGAGCGGCTGGAGGCCCTCTCCGCCCGTCTGGAGGAGGTCGGCACGCGGCTCGACTCGGTCGAGTCCGGGCTGGACGGCAAGCTGACCGACCTGGACGGGTCGGTCAAGGAGCGGGTCGGCAAGCTCGGCGGGTCCCTCAAGGACCGCCTGGGTGAGCTCGACGGCTCGGTCACCGAGCGGCTGACGTCGCTGTCGGAGGCCGTGGACGGCCGGTTCGACGCGCTCGGCGAGAGCGTCGACGGGAAGCTCGACAAGCTCACCGGCGACGTCGACACCCGCCTCGACAAGCTGACCGGGGAGGTCGACACCCGCCTGGAGAAGCTGACGGGCGACGTCTCCACGCTCTCCGCCGGCGTCGACGACCGGCTGGCCGGCATCGACACGGTGCTGCGCGACCGGCCGGACACCGGCGCGGTCACCGACCTGGTCACCAAGGCCAACGCCGAGTCCGAGCGCCGCAACGCCAGCCAGCTCGACGAGGCCATGGCGACCTTCGCGGAGCTGATCATGGGCCGGGGTGGGCAGTACGCCCAGCAGGCCCCGCCGCCCCCGCCCCGCCCGGCCCAGCGCCGTGGGCGGGCGAAGGTCGCGGTGAAGAGCCAGAACGGTGCCTCCGCCGCCGACCTGGTCGGCGACGACCCGGACGACTGAGCCCGCGCGCCGTCCGCGCGCACGACGACCACGGCGACGCCGCGTCCCGCTCCGGGGCGCGGCGTCGCTGCGTCCGGCCCCGGCATCCCCGCCGGGCTCTTCTCTGTCCCCCGGCCTCGATCTCGGCCCCGCCCGGCACCCGGCCCCGCGCCACGGCCGTCGGCGCACCGGAGGGATGCGGCGGGGGACGTACTGGAAAGGACGCGCCGGGGACATGCCCGGGACACGCGCGCCGGGGACGACGGCGCGCCGGGGAACGGGGTGCCGCCCCCGGGTCAGCGGCGGGCGAAGCGCCGGAAGACCGCGTCCAGTTCCCGGACCCTCAGCACCCGCATCGCGACCACGGCCAGCGGCAGGGCGATCAGCGTGCCCCCGACCAGCAGCGTCCAGACCCGGGCGACGTCCGGCCAGTCCGCGAGCGCCGGGTCCACGAGCCGGGTGATCCCCCAGGCGACGACGGCCGCGGCGGCCGAGGCGAGGGCCACCCTCGCCAGGCAGGCGAGCACCTCGCCGGAGCGGGCCCGGCCGAGGCGACGACGCAGCAGCCACTGCCCGAGCACGGCGCCGCCGACGAACGAGAGCCCGTTCGCCGCAGCGAGGCCGAGCACGACCTGCTCCGGCGGGAGCAGCAGCGGGCACGCCAGCAGCAGCGGGATCTTGACCCCGACCATGCCGACCTGGATCAGGGTCGGGGTGCGGGAGTCGGTCATCGCGTAGAACACGCGCATCTGCAGCATGGTGACGGCGTAGGGCAGGAGCCCGAACGCCGACCATGCGACGGCCTGGCCGAGGCGCTCGGCCCCGGCCCCGCTGCCCGCGCCGACGGAGAACAGCGCGGTACCCAGGGCCGGGCCGAACGCCGTCATGACGGCCGCGATCGGCACGAGCCCGACGGTGGACAGGCGGGCGCCGAGCGAGAGATCGGTGACGACCTGGCCGACGTCGCCCTTCGCCGCAGCCCGGCTCATCCGCGGCATGAGCGCGGTCAGCAGCGACACGCCGAGCACGCCGTAGGGGACCTGGAGCAGCAGCCAGGCCGTGGTGTACGTGGTGACCGAGCCCGCGTCGGCTGACGTCGCGACCCGGGTGGTCACGATGTAGCCGGCCTGCCCGACCAGCACGTAGGCGACGATCCACAGGGCCATCCCGCCGGCCAGCGACAACCGTGGGTCCCAGCCCCACACCGGGCGGTAGCGGAACCCGATGCTGCGCATGAAGGGGATCAGCACCAGCGCCTGCACGACGATGCCGAGCGTCGTCCCGATGCCCAGCACCAGCAGCTTCGGGTCGCCCATCCGGACCGGGTCGACCGAGATCTCCCCCGGCACGAGGACGTAGACCACGAGCACGCCCAGCATGACGACGTTGTTGAGCACCGGCGCCCAGGCGAACGGCCCGAACACCTGTTTCGAGTTGAGGACCGCGCCGAGCAGCGCACCGATGCCGTAGAAGAAGATCTGCGGCAGCAACAGCCAGGCGAACGCGGTCGCCAGTGCGGGGTTGGCCTTACCGCTGGTGTCGGATCCGACGTACAACGCGGTGAGCAGGGGCGCGGCGAGCATCGCGAGCAGCGTCGCGACCAGCAGCGCCGCCCCGACCACGGTGAGCAGCCGCCGGGTGAACCGTTCGCCGCCGTCGGCGTCCTCGGACTGGGCGCGGACCAGCACCGGGATCATCACGCTGGTCAGGACCCCACCGAGCAGCAGCTCGTAGACGATGTTCGGCAGCGTGTTCGAGACCGTGTAGGAGTCGGTGACGACCGCGAAGCCCAGCACCGCGACCAGCGCGAGGTTCCGGACGAAGCCGGTGATCCTGCTGACCAGGCTCGCGATCGCGATCATGCCGGAGGAGCGGACGAGCGACCCGGTGCGCTCCGCGCCGCCGGACGGCGTCGAGGCGGCGGAGCCGTTCGCGGGTGTCGACGGGACCGGTGTCCCGCCCCCGGGAGCGTCCCCGGCCGACGCGGTGCCGTTCGACGACGTTCCCGGGCCCACGGCGGCGCCGTTCGGGGGCACCGGGGGCCGGCCACCCGTCGGCCCGGCGGGGGAGCTCGGGTCGGCCACCGGTCCCAGTGGGGTCGTCGGCTCCCCCGGGTCGGGGACCCGGCCGGATCCGAGCGGACGGGTCACCTCGGCGGCGCCCTCCGGAGGCGTCCGCGGGGTCCGTCGGGGGTCCGCGCCCATCACCGGTCGGGGCAGCGGCTCGTGCCGTACCACCGCGGGGTGGGGCGCCCGCTCCGCCGCTCGTCGGTCCTCACGCATCGTGGTCCATCGTGCCGGATCGGAATCGTCGTGCCGACGCCCGCCCGGTCCCGTGCCGTCCTGTGCCGTCCCGTGCCGTCCTGTGCCGTCCCGTCCTGTGCCGTCCCGTGCCGTCCTGTGCCGTCCCGTCCTGGGCCGTCGTGTGCCGTGCTGGGCCGTCACCCACCGGTGGGCGCACCCGCCCGGCGGCACGGCGCAGCCGCGGGCGTGTCGCGGCCCACGCGAGGCCGGCCGGAGGCGGGCCGGGGCAGCACCGTGCGTCGCCGCGACGCGCGGATGGCCCGGTGACCACTCCCGCACCCGCCGCCCCCGTCCGTGTCGAGCGCGACGGCGACGTCGCCGTCGTCGTCCTCGACCGTCCGCCGCTCAACCTGTTCGACGAGTCCGTCTTCGCCGGGTTCGAGCGGGCCGTGGCCGAGCTGGTCACGCTCACCGCGCCCGGCCGCGCCGACCGCGCCCGCGCCGTGCTCCTGGAGGCCCGCGGCCGCGTGGTGTCGGCCGGGGTGCAGGTGGAGGCGTTCCGCGACATCGCCGAGGGCCCCGACCCGGTCGGGGAGGGCACCGCGCTGTGGGCCCGGCTGATCCGGCTCGCCCAGACCCTGGAGGACCTGCCCGTACCGACGGTGTTCGCCGCGCACGGCCTGACCCTGACCGCCGCCTTCGAGCTGGCCCTGGCCTGCGACCTGATCGTCGCCGCCGAGCAGGCGTCGTTCGGGCTGGTCGAGATCGTCGTCGGGCTCACGCCCTCGATGGGCGGCCCGCAGCGGCTCGCCGAGCGCGCCGGCCCGACCCGGGCGAAGGAGCTGGTGTTCGGCGGTGAGCGGTATCCGGCCGCCCGACTGAAGCAGTGGGGCGTGGTCAACCGGGTGCTGCCCGACGAGGGGTTCGCCGAGGCCGCCCGGGAGTACGCGCGTCGTCTCGCCGCGGGCCCGACGGTCGCGCACGCCGCCACCAAGCAGCTCGTGTCGACCGCGGTGCGCGACGGCGTCCGCGCCGCCGACGCGGTGCTGCCCCAGGTCTCCGGGCCGCTGTTCGCGAGCGAGGACCTGCGCGGTGCGGTGGCCTCGTTCCTCGCCGACGGTCCCGGACGGGCGACCTACCGGGGTCGGTGACGTCCGCCCGGGGAGACCCGGCCGCCGTCCGGGGACCGCACGACGCCCGGTCGGGCGGGTCAGCCGCCCCGGCGGACGTCCAGCACCAGGTCCCGCTCCGGCGGCGGGTCCGCGGTGATCAGCAGCGCCGCGCCGGCGAGCAGCCGCCGGGCCGCCGGGAGCCGGTCGGCGTCGTCGGTGTGCAGCTCGGCCAGCGGTGTCCCGGCGCGGACCTCGTCGCCCGGGCCGACCAGCATCCGGACCCCGGCCCCGGCCTGCACCGGGTCCTCCTTGCGGGCGCGCCCGGCCCCGAGCTTCCAGGCCGCGGTGCCCACGGCGAGCGCGTCGGCACCGGCGAAGGTGCCGGACCGCTCGGCGACGACCGTCTCGACGTGCGCGGCCACCGGCAGCGGCGCGGACGGGTCCCCGCCCTGCGCGGCGATCATCCGCTCCCACACGTCGTGCGCGGCGCCCGAGGCGAGCACCGCGGCCGGGTCCGCGTCGGGCAGACCGGCGAGGGCGAGCATCTCGGTGGCCAGCGCGACGGTGAGCGACACGAGGTCGGCGGGCCCCCCGCCACGCAGCACCTCGACCGACTCGGCGACCTCCAGGGCGTTGCCCACGCAGCGGCCCAGCGGACGGGACATGTCGGTGAGCAGCGCGGTGGTCGGCAGGCCGTGGGCGGCGCCGATCGCGGTCATCGTGTCGGCGAGCTCCCCGGCGCGCGGCAGGGTCTTCATGAACGCCCCGGACCCGACCTTCACGTCGAGGACCAGCCCGCCGGTGCCCTCGGCGAGCTTCTTGCTCATGATCGAGCTGGCGATCAGCGGGACGGACTCGACGGTGCCGGTGACGTCGCGCAGCGCGTAGAGCCGCCGGTCGGCGGGGGCGAGCGTCGGCGTCGTCGCGCAGACGACCGCGCCGACCTCGCGCAGCTGCGCGGTGATCTCGTCGGTGGTCAGCGAGGCACGCCAGCCGGGGATGGCCTCCAGCTTGTCCAGGGTGCCGCCGGTGTGGCCGAGCCCGCGCCCGGACAGCTGCGGGACCGCGGCCCCGCAGGCCGCGACGAGCGACGCCAGCGGCAGCGTGATCTTGTCGCCGACGCCACCGGTGGAGTGCTTGTCGACCAGCGGGCGTCCGACGTCGCCGAAGTCGAGGACCTCACCGGAGTCGATCATCGCCTGGGTCCAGTGCGCGATCTCGCCGGGCTCCATGCCGTTGAGCAGGATCGCCATGGCCAGCGCGGCCATCTGCTCGTCGGCGACCTCACCGCGGGTGTAGGCGTCGACCACCCAGTCGATCTGGGCCTTCGACAGCGTGCGGCAGTCGCGCTTGGCGGCGATGACCTCGACCGCGGAGAAGCTCACGGCAGGTCCTCCGGGCCGAACGCGTCGGGCAGCACCTCGGTGAACGGCAGCACCCCGCGCGGGGTGTCGCAGAGCAGGGTGGCGCCGCCGAACTCGTGGAGCACCTGTCGGCAGCGGCCGCACGGCATGAGCAGGTCGCCGTCGCCGGAGCGGCAGGCGACCGCGAGCAGCCGTCCGCCGCCGGACAGGCGCAGCTGCCCGGCGAGGGTCACCTCGGCGCAGACGCCGAGGCCGTAGGAGGCGTTCTCGACGTTGCAGCCGGTGACCACCCGCCCGTCGTCGACGAGCGCGGCCGCGCCGACGTGCAGCCGGGAGTAGGGCGCGTAGGCCCAGGCCGCGGCCTGCACCGCGGCGGCCCGCAGGGCGTCCCAGTCCGGGACGGGCGCGTCGGGCCGCATCATGTCCGCGCCCGCTCCGGACGGTCCCCCCACCTGCCATCTAGCGTCCTTCCCCGCGCCGGTACGGCTCGCCGAGCCGGGCCGGTGGCCGTAGTCGTTGCGAGGCCGCCGCGAGCACGATCAGCGTCACCAGCTGCGGGGCGTAGGAGGCGAACTCGCTCGGCACGGTGTCGACCGACCAGTAGATCGCGTACACCAGCAGCCCCGCGACGAGCGCGACGGCGGCGGCGGTCCACATCCGGCGGATCGCCCACAGCACCGCGACGACGACCGCGACCAGCGTCGCGCCGTAGAGCAGCGCGTGCACCGCCTCGCCCCCGGCACGCAGCTGCAGGCCGTCGACGTAGCCGAACAGCGCCGAGCCGACGAGCAGCCCGGCCGGCCGCCAGTTGCCGAAGATCATCGCGGCGAGACCGATGTACCCGCGGCCGCCGACCTGGTTCTCCAGGTAGCCGAGCTGGCCGGGGTTGAGCACCAGCGCCGCGCCACCGAGACCGGCGAGCGCGCCGGAGATCGTGACGGCGACGTATTTGTGCAGCACGACGTTCACACCGAGCGACTCCGCGGCCACCGGCGACTCGCCCGCACTGCGCAGCCGCAGCCCGAACGCCGTCCGCCACAGCACGAGGTAGCTCACCGGGACCAGCGCGACGCCGATGATCAGGATCGGCGTCAGGCCGGTGACCAGCCCGGACAGCAGCCCGGCGAGGTCGGAGACGAACACCCGTTGCTGGGCCTGCAGCGCCGCGAGGCCGTCGGAGACCCCGGGGATCGAGAACTCGGTGAACCCCTGCAGCCGCGGGGACTGGCGCGGGTTCTGCGAGACCGGCGTGAACACCAGCGTGGCCAGGTACTTCGTCAGGCCCGTCCCGAGCAGGGTGATCGCGACGCCGGAGACGATGTGGTTGACGTTGAACGTCACCGTCGCGACGGCGTGCAGCAGCCCGCCGAGCGCGCCGAACACCAGCCCGCCGAGCATCGCCGCCCACGGGCCCCACTGGTAGCCGGCCCAGGCCGCGCCCCAGGTGCCGAGCACCATCATGCCCTCGAGGCCGATGTTGATGATCCCGGCGCGTTCGGCCCAGAGGCCGCCCAGGCCGGCGAGCAGGATCGGCAGCCCGAGCCGGACCGCGGCGGACGCGGTGCCGCCGGAGGTCAGCTGGGTCTGGCCGGTCAGCGTCACCGTGATCGCGAGGACCGCGACGAGCGCGGCCGCGATCAGCGCCGACCGGGCCCAGCCGGGCAGGGTCCGCGCACGTTCTCCGACCGCGGTCACGACGACACCTCCGCGGGTTGCGGTGCGGGAGCCGCGGCGGCGACCCGCCGTTGCTCGGCCCGCCGCTCGACCCGGCGGACGATCTCGTAGGCGACGACCACCGACAGCACGATCAGGCCCTGCATGATCAGCACGATCTCCCGCGGGATGCCGACGACGTCGAGCGCCACCGCGGACTTGTCCAGGAACGCCCACAGCAGTGCGCCCAGCGCGATGCCGACGGGGTGGTTGCGTCCCAGCAGCGCGATCGCGATGCCGGTGAAGCCGTAGCCCTGCGGCGAGGACAGCGTGTAGGCGTGGTCGCGCCCGAGCAGCTCGGGCAGCCCGACCAGCCCGGCGACGGCGCCGGAGAGCAGCAGCGCGACGACGATCGTGCGGCGCGCGTTCACCCCGCCGGTCGCGGCGGCCGTCGCCGACTCGCCCGAGGCGCGCAGCTCGAAGCCGAACCGGGTGCGCCCGAGCAGGAACCAGTAGCCCACGCCCAGCGCGGCGGCGACGAACACCATCCCGAAGATCTCGCCGTTGCCGACCCCGATGCCGGGGAACCAGCCCGACTCCGGGATCGGCGGGGTGGTGATGTTGTTGCCCCGCAGCTCGCCGAAGGTCTCGGCGCGGATCAGGTAGGCGATCAGCCCGGTGGCGATCGCGTTCAGCATGATCGTCGAGATGACCTCGGAGACCCCGCGGTAGGCCTTCAGCAGCGCCGGGATCGCGACCCAGGCCGCACCGGTCAGCAGCGCCACCACCATGATCAGCACGGTGTGCAGGACCGGCGGGAGCGCCACCGTCCCGCCGACGATCGCGGCGACGCAGGCGGCGACCCGGAACTGGCCCTCCACACCGATGTTGAACAGCCGCATCTGGAAGCCGATCGCGACGGCCAGCGCGGCGAGGTAGTAGACGGCGGCGGAGTTCACGGTGTCCACGACGACCGTGCCCGACCCGACCTGCCCGAGGATGGTGGTGACCGCCGTCCACGGCGACGCCCCGCTGATCACCAGCGCGACCCCGCACAGCAGGGCGGCGACCGCGATCGCCAGTACGGGCGCGACGACGGCGCCCCGCAGCCGGCTCACGTGGCTGCTCCGGTCATCTTGGTACCCAGCTCCTCGGGGGTCACGGTCGCGGGATCGGCGGTGCCGACCAGCCGCCCGCCGGAGATGACGGCGAGGGTGTCGGACAGGCCGATCAGCTCGTCCAGGTCGGCCGAGACCAGTAGCACCGCGAGCCCGGCGGCCCTGGCCCGACGCAGCTCGGCCCAGATCCCGGCCTGTGCACCCACGTCGACGCCCCGGGTCGGGTGGGCCGCGATGAGCAGCACCGGGTCACCGGACAGCTCCCGTCCGACGACGAGCTTCTGCTGGTTGCCGCCGGACAGCGCGGCGGCCATGACGTCGATGCCGGGGGGGCGGACGTCGAAGTCGCGCACGATCCGCTCGGTGTCGGTGCGCGCGGCGGCGGTGTCCAGCAGCCCGCGCCGAGCGATCGGCGGCCGGGACTGGAACCCGAGGATCCGGTTCGCCCACAGCGGCTGCTCGCCGAGCAGGGCGTGGCGCGACCGGTCCTCGGGGACGTAGCCGATGCCGGCCTCGCGGCGGGACATCGTCGACGCCGTCGAGATGTCGGTGCCGTTGAGCAGCACCCGGCCACGGGCGTGCCTGCGCATGCCCATGACCGTCTCGACGAGCTCGGTCTGGCCGTTGCCCTCGACGCCGGCGATGCCCAGCACCTCACCGGCGTGCACGACGAGGTCGACGCCGTCGAGCAGGTCGCGGCCGCCGTCCGGGCTCGGCAGCCCCAGCCCCTCGACGCGCAGCACCTCCCGGTCGGTCACGGTCGAGTCGCGGGTCTCCGGCGAGGGCAGCTCCGAGCCGACCATCATTTCCGCCAGCTCGCGGTTGGTGACGGTCCGCGGGTCCGCGGTGCCCACCGTGCGGCCGCGCCGGATCACGGTGATCCGGTCGGCGACCGCGCGGACCTCGTCGAGCTTGTGCGAGATGAACAGGAACGTGTAGCCGTCGCCCTGCATCGCGCGCACGGTCGCGAACAGCTCGTCGACCTCCTGCGGGACCAGCACCGCGGTCGGCTCGTCGAGGATCACCGTGCGGGCACCGCGGTAGAGCACCTTGAGGATCTCGATGCGCTGGCGGTCTGCGACGCCCAGGTGCTCGACGAGCGCGTCCTGCCGGGCGGCGAGCCCGACGGTCGCGGACAGCTCGGCGATCCGCGCGCGGGCCGCCTTCCCGATGCCGTGCAGGCGCTCGGCACCGAGCAGCACGTTCTCGGCGACCGTCAGGTTGTCGGCCAGCATGAAGTGCTGGTGGACCATCCCGATCCCCGCGGCGATGGCGTCGGCGGGGCTGCGGAAGTGCGTGTCCGTCCCGTCGACGACGATCGTGCCCTCGTCGGGCGTCTGCATCCCGTAGAGGATCTTCATCAGGGTCGACTTGCCGGCCCCGTTCTCGCCGCAGAGGGCGTGGACCTCACCGTGGATGACGGTGAGGTCCACGCCGTCGTTCGCGACGACGCCGGGGAACCGCTTGGTGATCCCGCGCAGTTCGACCGCGTGGCGCTCCTCGGTCACTTCGTGGACTTGACGTCGATCTGTCCGGCGATGATCGCGGCCTTGTACGCCTCGAGCTGCGGGACGATGTCGTCGACCTGACCACCGGAGGTGGAGTAGCCGACACCGTTGTTGGCGAGGTCGAACCGCGCCGGGAGCTGGGCGACGGTGTTGCCCGCGACCGCGTTGACGTAGTCGTAGACCGCCACGTCGACCCGCTTGATCATCGACGTCATGATCGTGTCGCGGACCTGGGTCAGCTGCGGCGAGTTGTACTGGTCGGAGTCGACGCCGATCGCCTTCTTCTGCGCGGTCTGCGCGGCGGCGAAGACACCCTGGTTCGACTGGCCCGCCGCGGCGAAGGAGATGTCGGCACCGCCGTCGTACTGGCCGGAGGCGATCTCGGTGGCGCGGGTGGCGTCGTTGAAGCCGGTGAAGTCACCCGCCGGGGAGATGTAGGCCGACTCGACGTCGATGCTCGGCGCGACGGCCTTGGCGCCCTGCGCGTAGCCCACGTCGAACTTCTGGATCAGCGGGTTGTCGACGCCCCCGATGAACCCGACCTTGCAGGTCGAGGTCTTCAGCGCGGCCGCGGCGCCGACCAGGAACGAACCCTGCTCCTCGGCGAAGACCAGCGGCTTGACGTTCGGCAGCTCCACCGTGTCGTCGTCGACGATGGCGAACTGGACGTCCGGGAACTCGGTCGCGACGGTCTTCACACCGGTGGCGTAGTTGAAGCCGACCGCGATGATCGGGTTGAACCCGCTCTGGGCGAGCTGGCGCAGCCGGTTGGTGCCGGCGTCCTCGCTCTCGCCCGCCTGGGCGGTCGCCTCGCGCGTGTTGGCCTTCTGCAGCCCCAGCTCGGCGACGGCGCGGTCGAGCCCGGCGGCAGCAGCGTCGTTGAACGAGGCGTCGCCGCTGCCGCCAATGTCGTAGGCGAGCCCGACCTTCAGCCGGCTCGCGTCCGCCTTCGGGGCCTCCGGCGCCGGCTGGGCCGACGCGGCCGGGACCGACGGCGGCGCGACGCGCTCGCACTCCCCGGCCTGGGCCCCGCCGCCCCCGCCGGTGTCGCGCGCGCAGCCCGCGAGCGTGAGTGCCGCCGCGGCCACGAGCGCGATCGCGGTCGCGTACCGGCCCCTGCCTCCGATGCGCTGGTTGATCCGCACGAGGTGTCCTCCCCCTCCGGCGCCACCGGTCGGCGGCGCGTGTCCGGACGGGACCGTAACTGCTGGACAACGGTTTCGGCAGAACTCGAAACACGGCCGTGACGCGGAATCGTCGAGCGGTTGACGGACGGTACCGTCCGCGCACCCGGACGATCTTGTACCGGGAGGTGACCGCTGTCGTCGAGGAGGACCGATGGATCGCGCGGAACGTACGGTGCAGGCGCCGCCGGAGCGGGTGTGGGAGCTGGTCTCCGACATCACCCGGGCGGGTGAGTGGAGCCCGGAGGCCACCGGGGGGCGGTGGCGGGGCGACGCGACCGGGCCCGCGGTGGGCGCGCGGTTCACCGGCGGCAACCGGCACGGCCGGATCCGCTGGTCGACGCACTGCCGGGTCACCGAGTGCGAGCCGCCGCACCGGTTCACCTTCGTCGTGACCGAGTCGCGGACGGCCTGGGGCTGGATCCTGGAGCCTGCGGGCGACGGGGCGACGACCGTCGTCGCCTGGCGGGAGAAGGTCGGCGAGGCGGCGCTGCCGGTGCGGCTGCTGCAGCGCAGCGGGATCCTGGGCCGGGACCGCGAGACCCTGATGCGCGACGGGCTGGAGCGCAGCCTGGACCGGGTCAAGGAGATCGTCGAGCAGTGACCGCTGGCCACTGAGCACTGGGCTGGGCACTGAGCTGGGCACGGGGCTGGGCACTGAGCTGGGCACGGGGCTGGGCACGGGGCTGGGCGCTGGGCTGGGCGCTGGGCACGACCGGCGGCCGGGCATGATCGCCAGGAGTGGAGCGCGGGACGCAGTGCACTCGCCGGGGCGCTCCACTCCTGGCGATCATCGTCCGGGGGCCGCGGCGCGCAGTGCCGGTCCCCGGCGGTCCGGTGCGACGACGCACGGCGGTGGGCCATGCTGCACCGGTGACCGCCTCCCCAGGACGTGCATGCCGTGCCACGCCGCTCGCGCTCCTCGTGGTGGTGCCGCTGCTCGTGGTGCTGACGCTGCTCGGACACCCCGGGACCGCGGCCGCCGCCTCCGGGACCGCGGCGACCCCGAGCGGGGTGCCCGGCGCCGCGCCGGTCACCGCGACCGCAGGATGTCCGGGCCAGGACGCCCCGCCCGGCCCGCCCGCACGGGAGGAGACGGTGCCGGTCGCCCCGCTGCCCGTGCCGTCGCCGGCGGTCGGCGGGCTCGACGGCTGCGGTGACGCCCACGCCGGGTCGGTGCCGCCCCCGCCCGTGGGGGTGGCGTCCTACGTGGTCGCCGATCTCGACTCCGGTGCCGTGCTCGCCGCCCGGGCCCCGCACGCGCGGGAACGTCCGGCGTCGACGATCAAGCTGTTGCTCGCGTTGGTCGTCGACGAGCGGCTGCCGATGGACCGGGTGGTCGTGGGCACCACCGAGGATGCGAACGTCGACGGCAGCCGGGCCGGGATCGGCCCCGGCGGGCGCTACACCGTCGACCAGCTGCTGCACGGGCTGCTGCTGTCCTCGGGCAACGACGCCGCGAACGCCCTGGCCCGCGAGCTGGGCGGCGTCCCGGCGACGCTGGCCGCGATGCGCGAGGAGGCCGCCGGCCTGGGTGCGCTCGACACCCGCCCCGCGACGCCGGCCGGTCTCGACGGCCCGGGGATGTCCTCCTCGGCCTACGACCTGAGAGCGTGTTTGGAAATTCTAGTGGGTTGAGGGTGTCGTGTGTTTCTGCTGGCGGGTGGCGGGGTATCCACGGGCGATGCGGCGGGTGATGGTGTTGATCGCGGCCCAGCGGATCATGGCTTCGGATGTGGTGGGGTGGCGTTCGTAGTCTCGGGCCAGGCGTCGGTGTGCGGTGAGCCAGGCCAGGGTCCGTTCGACCACCCACCTTCGTGGGAGGACGGTGAATCCGCGCTGCTCGGGTGGCTTGCGGATGATCTCGATCGTTGTCTGCAGGATCGTGGCGGCCCAGTCGAGCAGTCGCCCGGCGAAGCCGGCGTCGGCGTAGACGAACCGCACCCTGGTGCGCAGGTAGAGGTTGAGCAGGATCGGCTTGGCGCCGTCGCGGTCCTGTACCGAGGCCGAGCACACCATCGTGGTCAGCAGCAGACCGAGGGTGTCGGTCACGATGAACCGTTTCCGTCCGCCTGTCTTCTTCCCGGCGTCGTAGCCGCGGGAGTCCTGGCCGACGGTGTCGGCGCCCTTGACCGACTGGGAATCGATGATCCCCGCACTCGGCTCCGGATCACGGCCCTCGGCGATACGTAACTGCCCCCGCACGACCGGGAGGATCTTCTCGGTGACCTTCTGCTGTTCCCACTGGTTGAAGTACCAGTAGACGGTCTGCCAGGGCGGGAAGTCCACCGGCAACGCCCGCCAGGCACACCCGGTCCGCACGACATACAAGATCGCGTCCAGCACGTCCCGACGAGCATGAGCAACAGGCCGCCCCCGCCGCGCGAGCGGCGGTAACAACGGCTCGATCACCACCCACTGGGCATCACTGGTGTCCGAGGGGTACCGGCGCGGTCGTTCCTGCATGCCGACCACGATGGAGCACCCCAGCCGTGTCGACCATCCCGACACACCCACCATTTCCAAACACGCTCTGAGCCTGCTGCTGCGCGCCGCGCTGGAGCGGCCGCGGATCGCGGCCGCGCTGACCACCCGGAACATCCCCTTCCCCGGGTTCGCCGACAAGCCCGGCTTCCTGCTCGGCAACGACGACCGGCTGCTCGGCACCCCCGGCTTCCTCGGCGGGAAGAACGGCTTCACCGACGCCGCCCGGCACACCTTCGTCGGCGCGATGGAGCGCGACGGGCGACGCCTGGTCGTCGCCGTGGTGCGCGGCGAGCAACGGCCGGTGCGGATGGTCGACCAGGCCCGGGCCCTGCTGGACTGGGGCTTCGGCGCCCCGGCCGCCGGGATCGGGACGCTGGTCGAGCCCGGCGCCACCGGTTCCGCCGACGGCTCGGGCACGACCCCCGGCGCCGCGGCCCCCGCCGGCGCCGCCGACGGCACGACATCGGCGTCCGGAGGCGCGGACGGGGCGACGGGGCGCACCGACGAGGCGACGACCGACGCCCCGGATCCCGCGGGCGCCCCGCCGGTTCCGGCCGCGGTGCTGGTCGGCGGGATCGCCGCGCTCGCCGGCGTCGGGGCGCTGGTGGCCGCGCGGCTGCGCCGGCGTCGTTGACCCGGTCCCGGACGCCTATCGTGCGGACGCACGGACCACACCGGCGGCCTGGGGACTCTCCTCCACGCACCGTTCACCGGCTGGACGTTCATCGGGACCCGCTCGGGATTCCACTACCGATCGCCCCGGCACCCCGGGGCCGGGCGCGGGACGCGGGGGCGCCTGGTGCGTAGTCGCTTACCGGGTAAGCGAGTTCGTGGGGCCCCGTCCCCACAGCCCCGCGGACGACCCGCACGACGGCCGCCGTGCCGCAGGCGGCGCCGTGCCTGGGCCGGCGCCGCACCCGGTCAGCGCCGCACCCGGTCAGCGCCGCGCCTGGGCCAGCGCCGCACCCAGTGAGCGCCGCGCCCGGTCGGCGCAGCACCTGGTCGGCGCACCCGGTCAGCGCCCTACCTGGTCAGCGCGCCCTACCTGATCAGCGCCCTACCCGGTCAGCGCCGTCGGCGCCCCAGGGCCCGCAGGCCGAGCGCTCCACCGATCAGACCCGCGGTCAGCAGGCCCGCCGAGGCCAGCGCGCCCGGACCGTCGCGGACGACGTACTGCGGCCGGATGATCGCCGGGGCGGGCAGGTCGCGGGGACCCTGGTCGTTCTCCTCGGCGCTGGCGGCCCAGGCGGTGACGAACAGCAGGAACCGGGAGGTGAAGAAGATGAAGATGAGCAGACCGAGGATCGACCCGAACGCGGCCCCGGCCGGCGAGGCGCCGATGGTCGCGAGGTAGACGACCATGACGCGCTGCAGGATGGCGAACCCGATCGCGCCGAGCAGCGCCGCCTTCACCGCGCTGCGCAGGGTGACGGGCTCGCGCGGGAGCCGCGCGATCACCCACAGGAAGACCAGCCAGTTCCCGCCGATGCCGACCAGGAACGACAGGACGCTGAGCAGGAACCGGGCCCAGCCCACGTCACCGAGACCGACCAGGCCGAGCAGCGACGAGCCGAGTGCCCCGGTCACCGAGGCGATCGCGAAGGACGCCACCAGGGCGAGCCCCAGACCGACCAGGGCGAGCAGGTCGAACGCGAGCCGCTTGATCATCGGTGGAGCTTCGTCGCGCTGACCCCACTGCTCGGTCAGCGCCTCGCGCAGGTTGCTCATCCAGCCGATGCCGGAGTACAGCGCACCGATCAGACCGACCGCGCCGATCGCGCCAGCGCGGTTGATCGCGGTGTCGACGACCTGCCCGAGCGTCTGGCCGAGGTCGCCGGGAGCGGCGCTGGTGATGCCGTCCCGCAGCTGCGCCACCAGATCCGGGTTCCCCCGCAGCACGAAACCGGCGATCGCGAAGCCCACCATCAGCAGCGGCACCAGCGCCAGGATCGAGAAGTAGGTGATCGCCGCGGCGTAGTGGTCGCCGTGGTTCTCGGTGTAGCGCTCCCCCGCCCGCACCAGGTGGTCCAGCCACGGATGTTTCTCCCGCTGGCGGTCGAGGAAGGTGTCGGTCTCCTCCTCGTCGGTCTCCAGCCGGTGCGCGATCGTGGCGGCGCGGTTCTCGGCCATCATTCCCCCGGTTCGGTGGTACTCCCCGCCCCGGGCGCGCGGCTCAGACGGGCGGGAGGAACCCGATCCTCTCGTGAACCGCGGCCAGTGTCGCGCCGGACACCTCACGCGCACGGGTGGCACCGCGGGCGAGCACCCGGTCGAGTTCGGCCGGGTCGGCCAGGTAGCCGTTCACCTTCTCCGCGAACGGCTCCGCGAACGCGGCGACGATCTCGCCCAGGTCCTTCTTCAGGTCGCCGTAGCCGCGGCCGACGTACTCGGCCTCGACCTCGGCGACCTTCCGGTCGGTCATCGCCGCGTTGATGGTGAGCAGGTTCGCGATGCCCGGCTTGTTCTCCGGGTCGAAGCGGATCTCGCGCTCGTTGTCGGTGACCGCGGAGCGGATCTTCTTCGCCGAGGTCCGCGGCGGGTCGAGGAGCTCGACGATCCCGCTGGGCGACGACGCCGACTTGCTCATCTTCGCCGTCGGGTCCTGCAGGTCGTAGATCTTCGCCGTGGCCTGCGGGATGTGGGGCTCGGGCACCCGGAACGTCTCGCCGAACCGGTGGTTGAACCGCTGCGCGAGGTTGCGGGTCAGCTCCAGGTGCTGGCGCTGGTCCTCGCCGACCGGGACGCGTTCGGCCTGGTAGAGCAGGATGTCCGCGGCCTGCAGGATCGGGTAGGTGAACAGCCCGACCGTCGCCCGGTCGGTGCCTGCTTGGCGGACTTGTCCTTGAACTGGGTCATCCGGCCGGCCTCGCCGAAGCCGGTGATGCACTCCAGGATCCAGGACAGCCGCGCGTGCTCCGGGACGTGCGACTGCACGAACAGCGTGCAGCGGTCCGGGTCGAGCCCCAGCCCGAGGAGCTGCGCGGCCGCGACCCGGGTCCGCCGGGCCAGCTCGGCCGGGTCGTGCTCCACCGTGATCGCGTGCAGGTCCACGACGCAGTAGAACGCCTCGTGGTCGTCCTGCAGGGCCACCCACTGCCGCAGCGCACCCAGGTAGTTGCCGAGGTGGAACGAGTCGGCCGTGGGCTGGATCCCGGACAGCACCCGGGGACGGTGGGCGTCGTTCATGCCCGCCATCGTTCCCTACCGTCGGTCATCTCGGGCGCACCGGGGACACCGGGGACACGGAGTCCCTGGCGAACGCCCGCCCGCACTGCTCGCAGTCCAGCCGCACACGGAGCGGCTGCCCGCAGGCCCGGTGGCGGATCGTGAAGTCGATCGGGGCGCCGTCCGCGCCGCACCAGCGGTGCGACCACTCGACCAGGCAGGCGTGGATCGGGAAGCAGGCGCGTCCCTTGTCGGTGAGGCGGTACTCGCCGTCGCCGCTGCGGCTGAGCACCCCGAGCCCGACGAAGCGGCGCAACCGGTCCGACAGCACCTCCGGGGAGATCGCCAGCTCGTGGGCGAAGCAGCTGAACGCCCGGACACCGGTGAGTGCGGCGCCGATGACCGCGGCGCCCCACCGATCGCCGATGATCTCCATGGCGCCGGGGAGGAACGAGAGCGGGTCGGCGGGCAGCGTGCCGCGGGTGCGCCGCGGGTGCCGGCGGGCCAGCACCTCCAGCCCCGGCGCCCACGGCTCGCGCTCGACCTCGGTGTCCCGCGGGCCGACCTCGCCGCCGCAGGTAGCGCAGCACACCCGCACCCGGGTGGGGCGCCCGCAGTCGCGGTGCACGATCTCGGGCAGCGGGACCTCGCGCGGGACCCAGGTCTTCTCCCAGTCCCAGGTGCAGATCAGCAGCTTCCAGATGTCCCCGCCGCGCTCGGTGAGGACGTAGCCACGGCGCTCACGGCCGCCGTCGGCGTAGCTGCAGGTCTCGAGCAGGCCCGCCTCGACGAGCCCGCGCAGCCGCGCCGACAACGTCGCGTCGGAGATGTTGAGGGTCTCCCGCCACCCCGCGTACCGGCTGACCCCGAGGAACGCACGCTGGAGGATCAGCAGCGTCCAGGTGTCGGCGAGCAGGCCGAGACCGCGCCCGACGGCGCCCAGCTGCTGCGGCCGCACCCGCTCGCCTCCCTTGACCCCGGACTGCGCAAGATCGTACCGTTGTCTCACTCTGCCGATCGAAGTCGCACCCGGGTGTGTGACCGTCGGCGGGGTGGGCCGGATCCGGGGGGGTCGGCCCACCGGCCGGGGCGGACGTCCTGCGGCAGCGCGGTGAGGGGGCTGCGTCAGCTGCGGGGCGTCGTCCCGGTCAGCACGTCACCCGTTCTCCGGCTCTCCCGGCCGTTCTCCCGCTCCGGCTCCTCGGGCTGCGGGGCGGCCTCGTCCCCCACCGCCTCGACCGTCACCGCCTCGACGCTCACGACGCCCTTGTCGAGGTCGATCGGGCCCAGCCGCCACTGCTGCCCGCCCTGCGCGGCGTCCGAGTCCTCGTGCATCCGCTTCCGCGGGAACATCTCTCCGAGCACACCCATGCCGCCACCGTACGGCGATCGGCGGCCGGGCCGGTCCCGCGCGGCCGGGGGCGGCGCGGGACCGGCCGGGCTCGAACCAGGCCCGGGCCGGGGTCAGGCCGGGGTCAGCGGCAGCATCCGCGGCCCGGCGCCCGACGCCGGGGTGAGCACGCGGGGCTCGCCGCGGTAGGTCGTCGTCCGCTGCCGGACCGGGCGACCGGCCGCCGCGGCGATCGCGGTGAGCTCGGCGACCGAGCGCTCGGAGCCGTTCTCCGAGCCGGCCATCCGGGAGATCGTCTCCTCCATCAGCGTGCCGCCCATGTCGTCGGCGCCCCCGGCCAGGATGTCCGCGGCGAGGTCGTCGCCGAGCTTCACCCAGGAGCACTGGACGTGGTCGATCCGTCCGTGCAGCGCGAGCCGGGCGAACGCGTGCACCGCCCGGTTGTCGCGCTCCGTCGGACCCGGTCGGGCGATCCCGGCCAGGTAGATCGGGGCGTTGTGGTGCACGAACGGCAGCGGCACGAACTCCGTGAACCCTCCGGTGCGGTCCTGGATCGACGCCAGGGTGCGCAGGTGCCCGAGCCAGTGCCGGGGCTCGTCGACGTGGCCGTACATCATCGTCGAGCTGCTCGGGATCCCCAGCTCGTGTGCGGTCGAGACGACCTCGATCCACTGCGACGCCGGCAGCTTGCCCTTGGTCAGGACCCAGCGGACCTCGTCGTCGAGGATCTCGGCGGCGGTGCCCGGGATCGAGCCGAGCCCGGCGGCCTTCAGCTCGGTCAGCCACTCCCGGATCGACACGCCGGCCTTCGCGGCGGCGGAGACGATCTCCATCGGGGAGAACGCGTGCACGTGCATCCCGGGCACGGCCTCGGTGACCGCGCGGACCAGGTCGGCGTAGAACGACACCGGCAGCTGTGGGTCGATGCCGCCCTGCACACAGACCTCGGTGGCGCCGTCGCGCGGGCGGCCTCGGCGGCGCGCTGGGCGACCTCGTCGAGCGAGAGCCGGAAGGCGTCGGCGTCGCGCTCGCGCTGGGCGAAGGCGCAGAACCGGCAGCCGACGTAGCAGACGTTCGAGAAGTTGATGTTCCGGTTGACCACGTAGGTGACGTCGTCCCCGTTGACCTGCCGGCGCACGTCGTCGGCGAGGTCGAGCAGGGTGCGCAGCGCGGGCCCGTCGGCGGTCAGCACGGCCATCGCCGCGTCGGCGTGCGCCGGGTCGAGCAGCGCAGCCGGGTCGGACGCGGCCAGGTCCAGACCGGCCCGGACGTCGGAGTCGAGCCGCTCCGGCGCCGCCCCGTGCCCGGCGCGCTGGTGCTCCAGCTCGGCGGCCACCCTCGTTCCAGTCGCCGTAGACGTCACCGAAGTCGCTGCGTCGGTCCTCGGTGCGCCCGGTGGTGTCGATCGTGGAGTTCAGGTCGGTGCGCCCGGTCGAGGCGAACCCGCCGTCGGGCTCCTGCCACGCCCGCCCCTCCACGACGGCGTCGGGCCGGGCGAGCCCGTCCGGTCCGGACAGCGCGGCGACGTGGCCGTGCAGCCGCGCGTCGATCCACGGCGACCCGGCCCGCACGTACTTCGGGTAGGCGGTGAGCCGCTCCCGCAGCGTGAAGCCCTCGGCCGCGGTGATCGCGGCCAGCTCGTCGACGGCCGGCCACGGCATCTCCGGGGACACGTGGTCCACCGTCACCGGGGAGACACCGCCCAGTCGTCGATCCCGGCGCGCAGCATCAGCGCCTGCTCGTCGCCGACGAGGTTCGGCGGGGCCTGCAGCCGCACCTTCGGGCCGAGCACCAGCCGGGCGACGGCGATCGTCGCGGCGAGGTCGTGCAGGTCGGCGTCGGGGTCGTTCGCCATCGCGGTGTCCGGCTTCGCCCGGAAGTTCTGGACGATCACCTCCTGCACGTGTCCGTGCGCGCGGGCCGCCGAGCGGATCGCGAACAGCGACTCGGCCCGCTCGGTGCGGTTCTCCCCGATGCCGATCAGGATGCCGGTGGTGAACGGGACACGACGACGCGCCGGCGTCGGTGAGGGCCCGCAGCCGGACCGCGGGCTCCTTGTGGGGAGGTCGGGCTGCCGAAGTGCGGGCGCCCTTCTCGAACAGCCGCTGCGAGGTCGTCTCCAGCATCATCCCCATGCTGGCCGCAACCGGCTTGAGCCGGGTCAGCTCCTCCCAGCTCATGACGCCCGGGTTGAGGTGCGGCAGCAGCCCGGTCTCCTCCAGGACGGCGATCGC
>NZ_JAHLJA010000081.1:0-33222 GCF_020496245.1 Pseudonocardia sp. ICBG601
ATCACCGTGCGGGTGCGGTAGACCCCGCTGAACGCGATCCGCAGCACCGCGACGGTCGAGCCGGCCCGCGGCTCCCCCGAGTCGGCCGTGGACACCTCCCCCTCGACCGGGGCGCCGGCCCGCCGGGCCACGTCCGCCGCGACGGCGGCGGCCTCCTCGCGCCGTCCGTGGGCGACCAGCCAGCGCGGGGACTCGGGCAGCACGCGGCGCAGCACCAGTACGAAGAACGCGCCCAGCCCGCCGGCGACGAGCAGCCAGCGCCAGCCGTCGACGCCCGCGATGGACTGCGCCGCGACGAGCCGGCCGCCGAGCAGCGCGGCCACCGGCACCCCGAGGAAGCCGACGGTGTACGCCCACGCCGTCCAGCGGCCGCGTGCCCGCCGGGGCAGGAACTCGGCCAGGTAGGTGTCGACGAGCACCAGCT
This sequence comes from Pseudonocardia sp. ICBG601, assembly GCF_020496245.1. Taxonomy (NCBI): domain Bacteria; kingdom Bacillati; phylum Actinomycetota; class Actinomycetes; order Pseudonocardiales; family Pseudonocardiaceae; genus Pseudonocardia; species Pseudonocardia sp. ICBG601. The sequence continues at coordinate 425 of NZ_JAHLJA010000081.1, forward strand.
CGGCGCCCAGCCCGAGGCCCGCGAGGAAGCGCAGAACGAGGAAGGTCTCCAGGTTCGGCGAGAACGCCGCCGCCACGGAGAACAGCGAGTAGGTGAGCAGGTTCAGCAGGAACACGGTGCGCCTGCCGAACCGGTCGGCCGCGATCGACAGCAGGACCGCGCCGACGAAACATCCCGAGGAAGCCCGACGACACCACCGCCGCCTTGCCAGCCGAGCCGAGTGCCCACTCGGGCCAGGGGCATCGGGGCCAGCACGCCACCGAGGAACACCTCGTACAGGTCGAAGAACGACCCGATCCCCACCAGGACGACGAGCCGTCGGTGCCATCCCGACAGCGGCAGCGACTCCAGCACCGCCGCGGGTCCGCTCGTGGCCGTCCCGGGCCGGGCCTCCGTCATCGCTTCCCCCTCACCGTCGTTGGCCTTGCTCACCATTGCACATTGCAACGCCGTCGTGCGGTGACCGGTACAGGACGGGCGGCGTCCGGCAGGATCGCCGGGAGCGGCACGACCCACGGTTGCCGTGCACGGACGGTCACCGAGACGAGGCGGCCGGCCGCCGTGACTGCCCCGAACGGCCGCTGTCCGGGGACGGTCGGCCCGCTTAGCGTCCCGGACCGATGAGCGCTCCCCACGCCGACGACCGCACCCCGCGCGCCCGGACGGCCGCCGCAACGGGCATCCGACGACGCTGCTGACCGGCGCCGCGCCCGCCGACGGCCTCCCGGCCCCCGGTACCGCCGCACCCACGACCGGGCTCATCGACTGTTGACAAAGTATCCGGTACTAGCTCATACTGCTTTAGATGCGTATAGCGCGAGCTGCCGAGTACATGGGCATGTCGGTGGTGGGTGTTCGGAAGGCTGCCCGAGAGGGTCGGCTGCCGTGTCGAGTTTCAGCCTCTGGTCAGCGTTTGTTTGATCGTGCTGATCTTGATGTCTTCCTTGGGCGCGAACCGATTCAGCCGGAAGCGGCGGAGCGGGTTGAGGCGTTGTATTGTCGTGTTTCTGGTTCGACGGGTCAGGAGTCGTCGTTGGCGAACCAGGAATCGGTGTTGCGGGAGACGTCCAGGGGGACAGTATTCCGAGTGTATCGTGATCGCGCGTCCGGTTTGCGAGAAAATCGGAAGGGGTTGACTCGGCTACTTGATGACGCCGCTGCTGGGCGGTTCACGGTAGTTCGCGTAGTGTGGCGTGACCGACTGGCTCGGTTTGGTGTCGCCTATATTGAGCGGTATCTGGCGCAGGTCGGAGTTGCAGTTGAGACTGTTCATGCTCATGCGGACAAGTCGCTGCTTGAAGAGCTGATGGATGACTTCATGGCGTTACTTGCGTCCTTTTCTGGTCGGTTCTATCAGTTGCGGTCAAAGACGAATCAGCAACGACTGCTTGATGCCGCGCAGGCACGCCTGCAGGAGCAGGGACCTCCGACGTGACGGGTTGGCAGAAATCCAATGTATTGACGTCTTCAACGACATCTCGAGCTTCACGAGCAGTGTGTGAAGTGTCTGGTGCTGTCGTGTCGCGAGATGACTTGACGGAGCGGGTGCGTTGGCTGCTCGACATTGTGGAGGGCGCCGAACGCGATCTGCTATCCGAGTTGTGGGTTCCGGAAACTTTTGACCGTATACATTCCGGTGTGGATGAGGGCGGCCGTCGATTGCCTGCGGCTGCAGCGGTGGTGGGGCAGCGTTGCGGATGGCGACCTCAGTTTCCGCAGGATATGTACGTTCCATCTCGTGTGATGCGGATCGTGACGGCACAGGTGATATCAACGTTGCGAACCTTGGCTTTTCGGGATGCCGCCATTGCAGCAGAGGTGTCTGGTGGTGCGTCAGACGGCACTGCGGGCCTCGGGGGTGCGTTCGCGAGGAATGTGCATAGGCAGATCGCTCGGTGGGTGCGCTTGCATCCCGGGGTCGATCCGGCAGGCTTGCGGATCACGACGCTCCAACCCGTTCCATCTGTCGCTCGCCGGGTCCGTCTCGGAGCCGTTGACGCCCAGCTGGCGACGCTTGTTACCAGTACGGCCACCGAGCTGACACTGCGGATCAAACTTCCTGTACGTCAACATCCAGATTCTCGGACCGATTGGCGTTGGGTTCAACTCGATATCCCGATTCCTCAACATTTACATCATCGGTCAATCACCGGATGGCATCTCCCCGAGGTGACCCTTGATCGGCGCGGGGCACTATTCCGTTTCGCTTTCGCTGAAACAGTACCTCGGCCACCGACCGTTGCGAACGCAGCGTCTGCAGTCGGGGTTGATTGGTCACCTAAGGATATGGTCGTTGCAGCGACTGTAGTTCGTGACACTCAAAGCAACGCCATGTACAGTGATTTTCGCGGGCGCCGTTTCGATGACCATGGACTCTCCGTCAAGTTAGCTCGACTTCAGCGACAAGGACAGTTCCTCCGCCGTAAAATCGCTCGTCTTGAACAGCTTATTCCTCAAGCCTCGATACCCACGCGACAGCGCCTTGAGGGGAGGATGTCCGCGCTGCAGGCAGAAATGCTCTCCTGCGGGCAGAAACGGGCACGCATCAATCGAGATTTAGCTTATCTGGCCGCGCAGTATGTCACGGTAATCGCCCGAGCCTCCGGTGCATCGATCATCGCGCTGGAAGATCTTGCCACTCTAGAGGCCCGAGGGTTGGGTAAAGATGTCAACAACACAGTAGCTCAATCAGCGCGTCGCGTCGCCGCAAACGCGATCGAACACATCGCGGCCCGCGATGGTCTCACTGTCGTGGATGTCCCACCCCGAGGAACATCGGCAAATTGCCCAACATGTGATAACCTCGTCAGTCGACCAGGGGGATACCACAGCGCAGCATGCGCCACGTGCATGTTTACGGTCAATCGAGATGACGTCGGCGCGGTGAACACTGCGAAACGCGCATTAGCTGCCGAGCGGGTTACGCGGCGCCGAGGATCTCAGCGTCAACGGGTAACCCGGCAACAACACAGGCCAGTCATCCGGTGCCGGGATAAAACAACTCCCACTCCCAAGCGACGGCGACACCGCAGAGTTCGCCGCACTACACCAGCCACAACGCCGATGATCACCCGCGCTGAAGCGTCGCCGCGGGGCACGGACCAGAAGAAGCAAGTCACCCTGACCTGCCGAAACACCCGTGTGACTACCGATCACTCACACCGACAGACATCCACTCGGGTGTCCATAAGTGTCAGAGATCCGTAGACGCCGGTCGCACCCGGTCCCGTCCCCGCCCCGCGCGCCGGGGACCGTGCCGGGACGCAGCGGGAACCCGCGCCGGAGCCCACCGAGCTGACCGGACCGGTCGACGCCCGGAACCGGCCGGGCCCGCGGACCCCGCCGCTGCCCTGGCCCGCCGTCCCGGCCGAGGAGCGGCCGGTGGGCGGGGTCCCGGAGCAGCGGACCGGGCCGGCCGTGGGCGCGCAGGCTCCGTGGACCGCAGGTCCGGTTCCGGGGCCCGGCCGCGCCCCGTTCCCGAACGCGCCCTCGGCGGTGCCGGTCCAGGGCAGCCCGGTTCAGAGCAGCCCGGTTCAGAGCAGCCCGGTTCAGAGCAGCCCGGTCCAGAGCAGCCCGGTCCAGAGCAGCCCGGTCCAGAGCAGCCCGGTCCAGAGCGGCCCGGTCCAGAGCAGCCCGGTCCAGAGCGGCCCGGTCCAGAGCGGCCCGGTCCAGGGCGGCCCGGTTCAGGGGCAGGCCCGCGCGCCGCCGCGCCCGTGCCGGTCGTGTACCCGCCCGGCCACGCCGCGTCCGGGACCTGACTTCGGTCACTTGTCTTAGTGCTTCGCCGCGGGCTGACCTGACTTCGGTCACTTGTCTTAGTGCTTCGCCGCGGGCTGACGGAGCGCGTCGAGGAGGGCCTGTTTGTCGGCGGGGACGGCGGGCGGGAAGGTCTGCTGGGTGCCGTTGATGGCGATGGTGGCCGAGCGCAGTGGTCGGAGCTGGCGGACGACGTTGCGGATGGTGAGCCCGGTGCGGTTCTGGATCTCGCGGGCGACTGCGAGGGCGGTGAACACGATGGTCAGGTGCGCTTCGATGGACTGGCGTTGGTGGTGGAACATCGGGCGGGCGCGTAGGTCGGTTTTGCTCATCCGGAAGGACTGCTCGACGTGCCAGAGGTCGTGGTAGTCGCCGATGATCTCCCCGGCCGCTGCGCCGCCGGCCGGGATGTTGGTCACGTAGCCCTTCAACCCGACCAACCGGTATGCCCGAGCCAAGGAGGCCTCGTCCAGGGCGCGGGAGCCGTTGGTGACCTTGACGAACCGCGGTGTGCGCGCGGGCTTCTCGCCGGCGATGACCTCGCGGGCCCGGTTCTCCTGCAGGGTCAACGTGCGCCGGTCCCGGACGGCCCGCTTCGTGGAGTAGGCCCAGACCGCCCGCCAGGATCCCGGATGCTGGTTGGGGTTCCAGACGGGCTCGGCCTTGACCTTCGGGCTGTTCTCGCTGCGCCCGGTGCGGCGGTCGCGTGGTGTGAGGGTGTCGATGATCTGCCCGTCGACGAAGGCGTCGCCGTGCCAGTGGAAGTGCGACTCCAGGTCAACCGGGGCCTTGGTGAGTCGGGAGCCGACGATGAACCGCAGGCCGGCCTCGTCGAGGTCGCGCAGGTTCGCGGCCGAGAGCATCCCTGCGTCGGCGACCACGACCATCCCGCCCGGCTCGACCGGCAGCTGGTGTCGGGCCCGGAAGGCCTCGATGATCGGCAGGATCGTCGCGGTCTCGGTCTTGTTGCCCTCGAAACAGCCGATCTCGAGGGGGAACCCTGCGCGATCGACCAGCAGCCCGACGACGACCTGCGGGTCGACCCGGCGTTCCTTGGAGAACCCGACCTTGCGCAGGTCGTCCTCCTTCTCCGCCTCGAAGTAGAGGGTGGTGACGTCGTAGAGACACAACGACACATCCCCACTGCCACGGGCGTGGGTGAAGCAGGCCCTCGCGATCTCGTCGCGGTAGCTGCGCCCGGTGCAGCGCAGCAGGGTGCGGCGCATCGTCTTTTCGCTCGCCGCGGTGACGCCCAGACCGGCCAGCACCCGACCGGTGTCCAGGATGGACGTGGGCTCGACGATCCGGGCGATCACCAGGTCGCGGAACGTGTCATCAGCGACCTCTGCGAACCCGAGGCCCGCGTAGACCTCGGCGAGGATGTCGAACAGCACCCGCGACCCGGTCGTGATCACCTGCGGCGCACCCACCCGCCGGGTTGTGGTGCTCGGGGCGCGCCGCGGCATCTGGCCGAACAGCCCCTCCTGCGTGGCACCGCCGGCCGCGGTGGGCGCGATCAGCTCGGCCCGCCGGGGTGACGGCGCGACGCCCAGATCCAGGGCCTGCTGTGCAGCGTCGTCGATCAGCCCACGGGCCTGCTCGACCAGCAGGCCCAGCTCGGCCTCGGTGTGCGCTGACCCGACATGGGCCACGATCCGTCGATGGCCCTGCACGGACTCGGCGATCTGGACCGCGGTCGCCCCGGAGGCCGTCCGTACCCGCCTCACCCACGCCACCTGACCGAGCGTAGAGCACCGAATTAGTGCCTCACACCGCTCCCGCGCAAACACATCACCGCAGCTCAGCGCAGTACAAGCTGCGAAACCAGGCTCGGGTGACCAAAGTCAGGAGGGCGGCCCGGTTCAGGCAGGCCCGCGCGCCGCCGCGCCCGTGCCGGTCGTGTACCCGCCCGGCCACGCCGCGTCCGGGACCCCGGCCGGACGGTGGGACGCCCTGCGCGACCGGCTGTCCGCGGCCCGGCTGCCCGACGGCGGGCTGCGCGACGCCGTCGGGCACCGGACCGCGGCGCTCGCGGTGGCCGCGACGCTCGTGCTGGCCGCGGCGGCGGTCGTCGCCGCCTACGTCGGCTCCGGGCGCACCGGCGACCCCGGCGCGCCGCAGGGCGCCGGGGTCGCTCCCGCCCCGGTGGCGGCCCCGGCGGAGCTGGTCGCGGGCACCACCGCGGCCGACCCGGCCGCGTTCGGGTCGCCGATGTCGTTCACCTCCCCGACCGGCAACATCTCCTGCCGGATCACCGGCGGCGCCGGGGGCGGCGCCGTCCGCTGCGATGTCACCGCCCGCACCTGGTCGGCGGGTGACTGTCCGGACGCCGCGCTGGTCACCGGCGGACCGGCGGGCGCCCGCACCGAGTGCGGAGGGGCACCCGTCACGTCCGCCGCGGCGGTGCTCGACTACGGCACCCACCTCACCCAGGGCGACGTCACCTGCGTCAGCTCGCGGACCGGCGTCGAGTGCCGCGACGCCCGCACCGGCGCCGGCTTCGTCGCGGCCCGGGCGGCGTACCGGCTCTACTGACCCGCCCGCTACCGTCACCGACCGTGAGCGCCGCCGACCCGCCCGTTGTCGTCGAGATCTTCACCGACGGTGCCTGTGTCCCGAACCCGGGGCCGGGCGGGTGGGGCGCGGTGCTGCGGTACGGCAGCCACGAGCGTGATCTGTACGGCGGCGAGCCGGAGCGCACGACGAACAACCGGATGGAGCTCACGGCCCCGATCCGCGCGCTGGACGCGCTGACCCGGCGCAGCGTCGTCCACCTGCACACCGACAGCACCTACGTGCGCAACGGCATCACCCAGTGGCTGCCGCGCTGGCAGGCCCGCGGCTGGCGGACCGCGGCCGGCGAGCCGGTCAAGAACGACGACCTGTGGCGCGAGCTCGACGCCGCCGTCCGCCGCCACGACGTCACATGGTTCTGGGTGAAGGGCCACGCGGGGCACCCGGAGAACGAGCGTGCCGACCGGCTCGCCGACCGCGGCTGCGAGGAGGCGGGCGGGCGCGTGTCCGGGAAGCGGCCGTCCCGCACGCGGTGACGCCGGGGAGATAGCGTCGGCTCCGTGGCCGACTCGTTCCCCCGCCTGCACGCCCGCACCCGCCGCTTCACCCTCGGGGTCCCCCGCGGGTTCACCGTCGCCCCGGACGGGTCGCGGGCGGTGTTCCTGCGCAGCCGGTCCGGCACCGACCCGGTCACCTACCTGTGGGCGGTCGACGCCGCGACGGGTGCCGAGCGGCTGCTCGTGGACCCGGCGTCGGTGCCCGGGCTGCCGGGCGAGGAGGACCTGCCCGCCGCCGAGCGGGCCCGCCGCGAGCGGGTCCGTGAGCAGGCGGGCGGCGTCGTCGGGTACACCACCGACGCCGCGGTCACCCGGGCCGTGTTCGCGCTGTCCGGGCGGCCGTTCACCGTCGCCCTGACCGGGGAGCCGGATGTGCGGCCGCTCGACGTCGGCGGGATCGAGGCCGTGGTGGACCCGCGGATCGACCCGAACGGCGCCCGGGTCGCCTTCGTCGCCGAGGGCGCACTGCACCTGCACGACCTCACGACCGGCACGACGACCGCCCTGCTCACCCCCGACGGCGACGACGTCTCCTGGGGTCTGCCCGACTTCGCCGCGGCCGAGGAGATGGACCGCCACCGCGGGTTCTGGTGGTCCCCCGACGGCGACGCGCTGCTCGTCGCCCGGGTGGACGAGTCCCCGGTCGCCCGCTGGCACATCGCCGACCCGGCGCACCCCGACCGCGTCCCGACCACGGTCCGCTACCCCGCCGCCGGCACCCCGAACGCCCGCGTGGGGCTGGTCGTCGTCGCGCTGGACGGCACCCGCACCACCGTGACCTGGGACGACGAGACCTACGAGTACCTCGCCACCGCGGACTGGGACACCCACGGGCCGCTGCTGTCGGTCCAGCCGCGCGACCAGCGGGAGGTCCGCACCCTGGCCGTCGACCCCGCGACCGGTCGGACCACGACGCTGCACTCCCAGACCGACCCGGTGTGGGTGGAGAACGTTCCGGGTGTCCCGGCGCGCACCGCGTCCGGGGCGCTGGTGCGGGCCGAGGACTCCGGCGGGGCGCGTCGGCTCGTCGTCGGCGACACCTACCTGACCGGCCCGGAGCTGCAGGTGCGTGGGGTCGTCGGCATCGACGGCGAGACCGTCCTGTTCCGGGCCTCGACGGAGCCGACCTCGGTGGCCGTCTACTCGGTGACCCCGGGGTCCGAGCCGGTCGCGGTGACGCCGACGACCGGGGTGCACGCCGTCGCCGCGGCGGGGGGCACCACCGTCCGCGTCTCCCAGGACCTCGCGACGGCGCCGCACGCGGTGCTCGTCACCGACGGCGGGGCGGAGCACCCGGTCGCCGGGCACGCCGTCGACCCCGGGTTCGACCCGGCCCCGGTGCTGCACTCCTTCGGTGAGCGGGAGCTGCGCACCGCGGTGTTCCTGCCGTCGGGCCACGTGCCGGGCACTCCGCTGCCGGTGCTGCTCGACCCCTACGGCGGCCCGCACTCCCAGCGGGTGCTGCAGGCCCGCAACGCGCACCTGACCAGCCGTTGGTTCGCCGAGCAGGGCTTCGCCGTGCTGGTCACCGACGGTCGTGGCTCCCCCGGGCGCGGTCCGGAGTTCGAGCGCGCGATCCACGGCGACCTGGCGGGCCCGGTGCTGGAGGACCAGGTCGCGGCGCTGCACGCCGCCGCGGCGGCCTATCCCGATCTCGACCTGGGCCGGGTCGGGATCCGCGGCTGGTCGTTCGGCGGGTACCTGTCCGCGCTCGCGGTGCTGCGGCGGCCCGACGTCTTCCACGCCGGCATCGCCGGCGCGCCGGTCACCGACTGGACGCTCTACGACACCCATTACACCGAGCGCTACCTCGGGATGCCGGGCGGTGAGCCGTACACCCGCTCGTCGATCATCGACGACGCCGCGACGCCGCCGACCCCGGAGCGGCCGCACCGTCCGCTGATGGTCGTGCACGGTCTCGCCGACGACAACGTCGTCGCCGCACACACCCTGCGGCTGTCCTCGGCGCTGCTCGCGGCAGGCCGCGCGCACCAGGTGCTGCCGCTGTCCGGGGTCACCCACATGACACCGCAGGAGGTCGTCGCCGAGAACCTGCTGCTCCTGCAGGTCGAGTTCCTCCGGGACGCGCTCGGCGCCTGAGTGCGAACACGTGTTTCACCGATTCCGACGATCACCGGCGGCGGCCGGACCCGATCTCCGGGCACCGCGTCGTCGCAGGTGAGAGCGCCGCGTGTCCGGCAACGACCGGATGCGCGGCCGTCGCCGGCCCCCACGGGAGGGCCCCGGGCCCGCTTGCGACCCCGCTCACACTGTGGCTCCCTGGGCCTCAGGGATCACCTCCGTCGGGCCCGGTCACGGGCGGCCGGCGGGCGTGGGCGACGACGCCGTGGGGAGCAGCATGACGATGTCCGGCCGGGCCACGCGGTCCCTGTGGATCTGCGAGCCGTGCGGCTTCGTCTACGACCCGGAGGAGGGCGACCCGGACGGCGGCGTCGAGCCGGGCACCCCCTTCGAGGACATCCCCGACGACTGGATGTGCCCGATCTGCGGCGCCGCCAAGTCGGACTTCCGCCCGTTGGAGCCGGGAGAACAGTTCCCGGGTGAGGACACCGAGACCATGGTCATGATCGCCGGATACGACCACTTCGTCCAGCTGGCCGAGTCGCTGCAGTGGGACGAGACCGACCTCGACCTGGGCCCGGACCGCGACGCCTGGACCCGGCTCGCGCCGGACGAGGCGGCGACCGTGCGCGGGCTGGTCGCCGGGTTCGCCGTCGCCGAGGCCTCGGTGGCCGGGCAGCTCGGCTCGTACCAGGCCGCGGCGCTCGACGACACCATGCAGGCCGCGTTCCGCGCCCAGGCCCGTGACGAGGCGCGGCACGCCCGGTTCTTCGACCTGGTCGCCGCGCAGGTGCTGGGGGTCCCCGGCGACACCCCGGCCGACCGGCTGGACGTGCTGCGACGCGAGGTGAGCTCGGAGCTCGTCGATCTGTTCGAGCACCGGCTGCCGTCGACCGCCCGCCGGCTCGCCGACGACCACACCGGACTGACCGGGGCGGTCGGGCTCTACCACATGGTCATCGAGGGCGTCGTGCTGCTGGCCGGCCAGCACGCGATGCTCCAGGCCCTGGACCGACTGTCCGTCCCGCTGCCGGGCGTGCGCCGCGGGACCGAGCTGGTCCTGCGCGACGAGCGCTGGCACATCGGCTTCGGCTCGCGGGTCGTGCAGAGCGCCGAGCTGGGCGGCGAGGAGGCCGACGCGCTGCTCGAGCAGGGCGAGACCGCGGCGAAGGTCTGGGGCGGGCTCATCACCCCCGACGCGATCGCGCTCGCGGTGAAGCAGCACCGCCGTCGCCTCAAGGCGGCGGGCATCAAGTTCTGGTGACACCCCCTTTCGGGAAACATGTGTTTCATTCCCTCCGGGCCCGCGACCCGACCTGCACGGAATGGACGCGGACGGTTCCGCGGGCGAGGCGCGCAGGTGTCCACACCGGAGCCCGCGGCGCCGCCCGGGGTGCGACGTCGCACGTCACGACGGGGACGGACACCTCGCCCCCGCAACGGTGCGTGCCGCCGCACCGACGTCACCGACCTCTGGTCACCACGATTCCCGGAGCCGCCGAATGCGATTCGCCACCGTTTTCGGAATACCCCTCGTACGACTCGAACAAATACTCCGGAAGTCTCCGGAGAATCGCCGTCGAGTCGTGGACATGACACCGCGCAGGCGGATCTGACCTGCTGGTAGATCGTCCGCGCCGAGCCCCGGCCGCTGCGGGAGATCGTTTTCGCACATCGACCCGAGCATTCATGATCGTCGGCGCTGAATCGGGTGCGCGCGCAGGGTTGACGCTTACCACCGCGCAGTGTGAAAGTGATCACGTACCCACCGACGAATTGCGCTCGGGAGGAAAGTGTCAATGACGACCACCGACAACGAACGCGCCGAACAGCTGGAGGCCGCGGGTCTCGGCGGGCAGAACCGGCTGGCGCTCGGCCGGCTGCTCGGCAGCGGGACCATCGGGTACGCCGAGGAGGGACCCGACGGCGTCCTCCGGGCGACGATCCGGATCCCCGAGGACGAGATCTGCTACGAGCCCGGGATCCTCATCCTCCGCACGGCGGTGACATCGAGCTGACCCTGATCAACGACGACAAGAACACCCACTGCGCGGTGCTGCCCAGCAACGGCGACCCCAAGTTCATCTGCTGGTGAACCACTCCAAGGGCACCGCGAAGATCAACCTCGACGGGCCGGGAACGTACTACTACGGCTCCGCGAGCGGCAACGACGAGGGCCGCGGTCTCACCGGTTCGATCGTCATCGGGGGCGAGGTACCCGACCACGCCAAGCTCGACCGTCCCCCGCAGCCGCGACCGTAGGAAGGATCCCGAGATGACCGACTACGTCGACGCGGGCGAAGCGATCCCGCACGTACAGCTCACCAACGTCCGGGGCGAGGCCCCGGCCACCTCCACCGTGGACTACGACCGCATCCGCGGCGCGCGCTCCGAGCCGCAGAACTGGCTGACCTACTACGGCACCTACGACGGCCAGCGCTACAGCGAGCTCGACCAGATCGACAAGGACTCCGTCCGCCGGTTGTCCCCCGCCTGGGTCTTCCAGGCCGGGGCCGTCGGCATGCAGTCCGGTGCGTCGACCTACTCGTTCGAGGCCTCACCGATCGTCGTCGAGGGCGTCATGTACGTCTCCGGCCCGACGGCCGCGCCTGGGCGATCGACGCGAGGACCGGCGAGGAGCTGTGGCGGTACAAGCACGCCTCGCCCTACGACGTGTCCCTGTGCTGCGGCAACGTCAACCGCGGCCTCGCCGTCGGGCACGGCAAGGTCTACCTGTACACCCTCAACGCGCACATCGTCGCGCTCGACGCGACGACCGGGAAGGTCGTGTGGGACACCGTCAACGGTGACGTCCGCGCCGGGGAGAGCGGCTCGGTCGCGCCGCTGATCGTCAAGGACCTGGTGATCGTCGGGAGCGCCGGCGGGGAGTTCGGCGTCAGCGGACACCTCGACGCGTTCGACGCGCACACCGGTGAGCGGCGCTGGCGCTGCTACACCGTCCCGAAGCCGGGCGAGCCCGGCTCGGAGACCTGGCCCGACGACGGCGAGGCCTGGCAGCGCGGCGGCGGGAACTGCTGGGTGACACCCACCTACGACCCGGAGCTGGAGCTGCTGTTCCAGGGCACCGGGAACCCCGCGCCGGACTTCGACGGCGGCGTCCGGCCGGGCGACAACCTCTACACCGACTCGACGATCGCGGTGGACGTCAACACCGGCGAGATCCGGTGGCACTACCAGTTCACCCCGCACGACCTGTGGGACTACGACGACTCCACGATGGAGAACGTCCTGTTCGACGCACCGGACGGGCGCAAGCTGCTCGCCCACGCGGACAAGAACGGCTACTTCTTCGTGCTCGACCGGACCAACGGCGAGCTCGTGCGCGTGTTCCCGTTCGTCGACCGGATCACCTGGGGCGAGATCACGCCGGACGGCACGGTGATGCCGAAGATCTACCCCGACGAGGAGGGCGTCCCGGTGCACTTCTGGCCGGGCCCGGCGGGTGGCAAGGAATGGACGCACATGTCCTACAACCCGCAGACCGGGTTGATGTACGTGCCCGTCCAGGAGGTCGGGGCGACCGCCACCCGGCGCCGCCGCGAGTTCAAGGAGTCCATCCCCTACTGGGGCGCCGGTGTCGCCGTCGACATCGAGGACTTCTACGGGTTCGTCGCCGCCATCGACCCGCTCACCGGCGAGGAGAAGTGGCGCTGGAACAACGAGTACCCGATGTGCGCCTCGACGCTGACCACCGCGGGCGGCCTGGTCTTCCAGGGCACCCCGACCGGTGAGTTCGTCGCGCTCGACGCCTCGACCGGGAGAAGCTCTGGTCGTTCCAGTGCGGGAGCGGGCACCACTCCAGCCCGACCACCTTCGAGGTCGACGGCAGGCAGTTCGTCGCCGTGCCGACCGGGTGGGGCGGCTGGGTCGAGGGTTCCTGCCGGGTCTGCTCGGTGCGGCCGCAGGTGACGCGTTGTTCTGCTTCGCGCTGCCCGAGCAGTAGGACCCGCCGTTCCGGGGAACCCGGACGTCGTGAGGAGGGAGGTGATCGCATGGAGTCGACCACCGAGTGGGAGGCGCCGGAGTTCGAGGAGATCGGCTGCGCGCCCGAGGTGACGATGTACATCGCCCGTACCGAGGCGTGAGACGGCCGGCGGCCGGGGGGGCGCGAACGGCGCGCCCCCCGGCCGTCGCCGTGGGACAAGGGGGGTGCCATGAGGATCCGGGGGCCTCGGCTCGGCGGCGGGTGGCGGGTTCCCGCAGTGGAACTGCGGCTGTCCGGGCTGCCGGGCGGTGCGCGACGGCTCACGGCCGGCGACGCCGCGCGCACAGTCTCCTCGATCGCCGTCTCCCCCGACGGCAGGCGGTGGTGGCTGGTCAACGCCTCCCCCGACATCCGCACCCAGCTCGCCGACACGCCCGCGCTGCACCCCCCACCGGCGACCGGACGACCCCGCTGCAGGGGGTGCTGCTCACCGACGCCGAGATCGACCACACCCTCGGGCTGGTGCTGCTGCGCGAGGGCCGCGGGGTGTCGCTGCACGCGACCGCGGCGACCGCCGACCCCACGGCGCGGCACCCTGCGGGCGGGCTCCGGCTGTGTCCACCCTGGAGCGGTTCTGCCGGTGACGTGGACCGAGGTCGTCCCGGGGACGGACCACGACCTCGGCGGCCTGGCCTACGCGCGTTCGAGGCACCGACCGGTAAGCACGACAGGTTCGCGTCCCCCGCGCAGCGCAGGCGGAGCGGGCATCGGTTACCGCCGAGGGCCTGCCCGGGCGCGTCGTCGGGTACCGGTTCACCGACACCGCGTCCGGCCGGTACGCCGTGTACCTGCCCGGTGTCCAGGAGCTGACCCCCGCGGTGCAGGACGAGATCGACGGCGCGGACCTGCTGCTCGTCGACGGCACGACCTGGCACGACGACGAGCTGGTGCGGCTCGGGCTGGCCGCGAAGACCGCGCACGACATGGGACACCTGCACATCGGCGGCCGTGGTGGCAGCCTGGAGGTGCTCACCGCCCTCGGTGTGCCCCGGATCGTCTACGTGCACGTCAACAACACCAACCCCGTCCTGCTGGAGGACTCCGCCGAACGCGCCGCGGTCACCGCCGCCGGGTCGTCGTCGGGTTCGACGGACTGGAACTGGAGGTCTGACATGACCGCTCCGGACACCGCGCTGGTGCGACGCCTGCGGGCGCACGCCGCGCAGTACCACTCGGCGCACCCGTTCCACGTCCGCATGAACGACGGCACCCTCACCCCCGACCAGATCCGCGGATGGGTCGCGAACCGGTTCGCCTACCAGGAGGCCATCCCGGTCAAGGACGCGGCGATCCTGTCGAACTGCCCCGACGTCGGGGTCCGTCGGCGGTGGATCCGCCGGATCACTGACCATGATGGGGTCCACGACGGCCGGGAACCGGGCAGCGGGAACTCCGGACAGGGGGGTATCGAGGCGTGGCTGCGGCTCGGCGAGGCGTGCGGGCTGAGCCGGTCGGAGATCTCGACCACCGGCACGTCCGGCCCGGGGTGCGGTTCGCCGTCGACGCCTACGTCGGCTTCGCCCGCACGAGGCCGTGGGTCGAGGCGGTCGCGTCGTCGCTGACCGCGCTGTTCGCCCCGGACCTGATGGCCGAGCGGCTGGCGGCGTTCGAGAAGTACTACACCTGGATCGACCCGGACGGGCTGCAGTACTTCCGCACCGGCTGGTCCAGCCCGCGGGACTCCGAGCACGCGCTGGAGGTCGTCGTCGCGCACTGAGCCTTTTTCAACCTGACGTTTGTGCTGGTCAGGGGCGTGAAGGCCGGCCGGGGTGGGGCTCCTGGTAGACGGATGGGTGTCGAACCGTCGTCTGCCAGGCCCCGTGTGCTGTCCTACCATCCGGGATGAACGTGTCCAGCCGTAGCGTCCGTGATCTTGCTGATCTTCTCCGGGGGCATCGGCGTCAGCGTGGAACACGCTGGCGCCGGCTCTCAGAGCGTGTTTGGAAATTCTAGTGGGTTGAGGGTGTCGTGTGTTTCTGCTGGCGGGTGGCGGGGTATCCACGGGCGATGCGGCGGGTGATGGTGTTGATCGCGCCCAGCGGATCATGGCTTCGGATGTGGTGGGGTGGCGTTCGTAGTCTCGGGCCAGGCGTCGTGTGCGGTGAGCCAGGCCAGGGTCCGTTCGACCACCCACCTTCGTGGGAGGACGGTGAATCCGCGCTGCTCGGGTGGCTTGCGGATGATCTCGATCGTTGTCTGCAGGATCGTGGCGGCCCAGTCGAGCAGTCGCCCGGCGAAGCCGGCGTCGGCGTAGACGAACCGCACCCTGGTGCGCAGGTAGAGGTTGAGCAGGATCGGCTTGGCGCCGTCGCGGTCCTGTACCGAGGCCGAGCACACCATCGTGGTCAGCAGCAGACCGAGGGTGTCGGTCACGATGAACCGTTTCCGTCCGCCTGTCTTCTTCCCGGCGTCGTAGCCGCGGGAGTCCTGCCGACGGTGTCGGCGCCCTTGACCGACTGGGAATCGATGATCCCCGCACTCGGCTCCGGATCACGGCCCTCGGCGATACGTAACTGCCCCCGCACGACCGGGAGGATCTTCTCGGTGACCTTCTGCTGTTCCCACTGGTTGAGTACCAGTAGACGGTCTGCCAGGGCGGGAAGTCCACCGGCAACGCCCGCCAGGCACACCCGGTCCGCACGACATACAAGATCGCGTCCAGCACGTCCCGACGAGCATGAGCAACAGGCCGCCCCCGCCGCGCGAGCGGCGGGTAACAACGGCTCGATCACCACCCACTGGGCATCACTGGTGTCCGAGGGTACCGGCGCGGTCGTTCCTGCATGCCGACCACGATGGAGCACCCCAGCCGTGTCGACCATCCCGACACACCCCCCATTTCCAAACACGCTCTGAGCCAGGACCAGGTCAACGGTTCTCCCTCACAGCCGAGGACGTCTACTGCCAGGAAGCCTGGTACCTCGGAGCGAACGAATGCACCGACCCGGACTGCGCCGTCCACGAAGAGCGCTGACGGCTACGCCGACAGCGCCCACCACGGCTGCGTCGCCCGCTCCGGCGACGACCACCCACTCGGGGCGCCGGTAAGGGAGTTGTCACCAGCCGCAAACGAGTCGATCATTGCTGGTCAGCGGGTTTATTTTCGGTGAGGTTGCGGTAGAGGGTGGCGCGGCTGACGCCGAACGCGGCTGCGATCTGGTCGGCGGTCTGGCCGTGTCGAGGGCGGCCTGGGCCGCGGCGAGCTGGTTGGGGTCGAGTTTGCGGGTCGGCCGGGCAGTTTGCCCGTGGCTGCGGTGGCCTCGCGGGCGTGGCGGCGCGTTCGCGCATGAACACTCGTTCCATGTGTGCGAACAGCGCCAGTAGCGCGACGGCGAGTTCGGCCATCGGCGAGTCGTCGGTGGTGTCGATCGGGATCGGGTCCTTCAGGGTCTTGATCCCGATGCCCTGCTCGCGCAGCTCGTGCACGACGTTGAGGCATTCGCGCAGATTGCGGCCGAGTCGGTCGAGGTTGGTCGCGATGATCGTGTCGCGGAGCGGCGTAGCGGCGCAGCTCGGTGAAGCCGGGCCGGTCGATGGTGGCGCCGGCTTCTTGTCGGTGTAGATCCGCTCGTCGGGTATGCCGTGGTGGCCCAGGGCGTCGAGCTGTCGTTCGAGGTCCTGGTGTGTGGTCGAGACGCGGGCGTAGCCCAGTTCCATCACGTCACCGTCCTGGCCTGGTCCCGGTCGGCATCCAGGGCGGCGGCGATCCGCGGGTCGGTAATGGCGGACTCGCCGGTCATGATCGTCTCGTTTCCTCCCGCAACTGTCTCATAAGTTTACCATGTGGCCGTGTTTCGAGGCGGTGTTTCGACGTTAGATTGTGAGACAGCGTGACCTGGGGTGATGTCGATGTCCGAACTCGCCTGCACGCTGTCGCGGAACCTTGGTTTCGAGACCGGCCAGTCAGCCGCTGGAGGCGGCGGCGGCCAGGCGAAGACGGGCGTCCATGTTCAGCCGCACCTCGCCGTAGGGCAGCACGTGCGCCCAGAACAGCGGCGTCAGCCCGCGCCGATCCTCAGCGGTGAGCGCGTCGTCCCACTCGGAGCCAGCGAGCAGGTCCTGGATCATCAGGGTGTTCACGTACACCAGGGCGGCCTGCAAGATCCGCAGGCACAGCACGCTCATCTCCTGCTCGTCGCGCCGGTTGGTGGCCAGGTCCCCGCCCTTGCCGTAGAAGATGACCGCGTTGGCCCGATTCCACGACTCGACCACGTTCAGGCCCCTCGTGGATCTCTCTCGCTGGAGTGCCCGGCTGTGCAGGTAACGGGCCAAGAAGATGGTCTTTTGCGCCCGGCCCAGCTCGATCATCGCCTGGTAGGTCGGGTGCGCTGCGTTGGCCTTCATGAATCGCCGCAGGATCGCCTCGGTCGAGGCGGTGCCCACGCGGATCGCGGTGGCGTACTTGAGCATCTGGTCGTACTGCTCAGCGATGCGGTCCCACCGGACCGGGCGGGTCATCGCCGGTGCCAGACCCGGCCAGGCGTCTGGCTCGCCAGCAGCCGGGCGGTACAGCTTGACCTTGTTGATCCGCTTGATCCTCGGCAGCAGGTCGAACCCGAGCAGCTTCGTGATGCCGAACCCGATCTCGGACTGACCATGCGTGTCCACGTAATTGGCCTCGACCTGCATGTCGGTGCCATGCCGGATCGCGCCGTCGACCATCGCGTGCACCTCGGAGGCCGAGCAGTTCAGCCGCTGCGAGTGGATCACCACGGAGCCGCGCTCGACGTGCCAGTAGATCAGCACCCCTCGGCCGCCGTAGCGGGAGTGCCACTCGGTGAAGATGTTCTGGTCGAACGCGCCGAAGTGAGTCGAGTCGCTGGCCACGGCGGTGGATCCGTCGCCCCACAGTGTCTGCTGGCGGGCGGCGAAGGTGGCGTTGGCGATCTCGATCGCGATCTGCCGCGCGGCCTCGGTGCTCAGGTAGCGGCGCCGGGCGTAGCGAATCTCGTCCTCGGAATGCCCGTGCTCGCCGCCGGCGACCGCACGGATGCCGGTGTTGGTGCCGTACCCGTAGATAGCCAGCAGCAACCGCTCGGCCAGCACGTGCTCGGGCAAGGTGCCGCGGTCGGCGACCGAGGTCACCGCCGACAGGCAGCCGGTGCGCAGCACCGCCTCCTTGAGCATGTCGATCAGCGGCACCGTGCCCCACCGGGCCTGCACAGCCTGCTTGAGCCGGCGCAGGTTGCGCGGCTCCGGCGAGGCCTCCAGCGGGGCCAGCTTGACCGCGCCAGCCGCGCGGTCGCTAATCGACAACCAATCGCAGCCCGGCAGGGCGGTGTGCAGGGCCTCCAGCTCGGCGCGCATCTCGGCTTGCAGGTCGGCGATGAACTGGCTGGGGTCCAGCGGCTTGCGCAGCGCCTGGTAGTGCTCGACGCGATGGTCCTCGAAATCGGTCGGAAGGTCTTCGGCCGGGTTGCGCCAGGTGTCCGCGCCGACGACCCAGATTTCCTTGCACCGCAACTGCTCGCGTAGCGCCTGGAAGGTGCACACCTCGTAGACCATGCGCACGACCCGTTGCCGGCGGCGCTTGTCGTCCTTGTAAACCAGCGCCTCCCAGTCCTCGCTCAGGCCGCGATGGACCGGGATGTGCTCGCCGGCCGGGTAGTAGTGCAGGTTCCCGGCGCTGGCGTAGCGGGTGATCAGCTCCAGCGCGTCGAGCACCGGCCGGTGGGTGTGGTGTTGTTGCTGCGGAACTCCAGCACGTCCAGCAGCTTGATCAGCCCAGTCCGGTAGTGGTTGGTGTAGGAGCCCTTCAGCGTGGCCTTCACGGTGCGCTGGTAGGTCGGCCCGGAGGACTTGAACTCCGCGATCAGGTCGGCCAGCACGGCCTGCGGCGCGACCGGGAACACGGTGTCGCGCACGAGCTGGTCGCCGGCGTTCACGGTCGCCTCGGCGACCCGGAACAGCAAGTTCTCCTTGCCGGTGACCCGCTTGAACTCCTTGATCAGCTCCTTGGTCACCCGGACCTCGGCGCGGGCGTTGATCCGGTGCACGGTGGAGATCAGCAGCTCGACCAGCGTGTCGGTGATCTCCCGTTCCCGGCAGTGCAACAACGCCGCCAGCAGGGCCAGCGTCACCTCAGGCGCGTGTCCGCGCAGGTGGCTGGGCGCCTCGACCGCCGCCCGCGCCCGCCAGGCGGCGACCACCTTCGGGGCGATGTCGGCGAACACGCCGGCTGACAGGCCGACCGCCCGTACCGCTTCCAGCTTGGCGATCTCGGTCAACATCGTGTTCAGGCTGACGTTGCCCGGATCGGACCGGATCGAGGCCAGCACCGCCGGCCCGTCACCGTCCCCGCCGGGTTGGCCGTCGTCATCGGCACCGGCCGCGACCAAGGCGAACAGCCGAACGCGCACCGCCTCGGATAAGCGGATCGCCACCCGTGCGAACAGCAGCTCCTCGCCGCGGTGCAGCGCCGAGCGCACGATCCGGTCGACGCGGCCGCCGGTGGGCGGCTCGATACGTTCCTCCCGGCACCGGTCCAGCAGCTGGTCACGGACACGTTCAGCGCCGCGCTCGGTCTGGGTGACGGTGGTGACCAGCCACTCGGTGAGCTTGTCGGCGTCGGCGACGCTGCACTCCCGGAACCCCAGTGTCCGGCGAATCTGGCTGCGATGGAACTCGATCGTGCGGCCGGACCAGTCGTAGAACGCCAGCTCGGTCACCGGCACACCGACCTGCCGGGCCACGTAGTCCACAGCGGCGTCGGGGATCTCGCTCCGGCTGCGGGGAAACCGGCCGTGCTCGGTGTAAAAGCGCAGCAACACCGCGAACCCGAGCCGCGTCGCGCCACGCTTGCCGGCCACCATCGCCAGCTCGGCCTCGACCAGCGTCCACCGATCGATCAGTTCGTCCTGACCCAGCTCACGCGCCACGCACGGACGCTACTCCCACCCCCCGGACACCGCCGCGACCAGAGATTCAGGGTCAAGCCCCCAGCGCTCGTTTGCGGCTGATGACACGATCCTTACCGGCACCCCTCTTCGCCGAGCTGGATACGGGCCCGTTTGGCCTGGTCAGCGGTGAACTCGATCTGGGTCCAGTCGGTTTCGCCGGAGCGTCGTCCGCGGATGATCGCGCGGTGGTCGGTGACCTCGACGTAGTCGATGTCGTGTCCGGCGGCCAGGACGAGGGCGCGCATGAGGTGCGCGGACTGCCCGGGGCGGCCTTTGACCAGGTGGACGTGTTGCAGGGCGGTCATGGGGCCGATGCCCATTTCGCGTCCGGCGAGGATCGCGGCGGTGACGACGGCAGGCTTCCCGCGCATTTCGGCGGGCACGAACTCGGTGTTCGCGATGTTCTGGGCGAGGCGGGCGACGTCGGCGACGACCCCGGTCCAGCTGTCGGTCGACGGAACGGGCTGAACAGGCTGAGCGGCCGGGGGGGCCGGGGGTGGGGCGGGTTCGAGTTCGGTCACGGGACCTCCTCCAGACGTCGACGGCGGACTTGGCGGGGCGGGGCGAGCGGGGCGCTCACCAGCTCTTTCGATCCGGTGGTGGTGAAGTGGGCGACCTGTTGGGCGTAGAGGAACGTGCGGTGCTCGGCGGGGCCTGCGGTGATCGGGTGGAGGCTGTAGCCGTCGGCGCGGATATGGAGCCCGAACACGGCATCGACGGCGGGCATGGGCTGTTCGGCGCCGTCGAGGTCGACGTAGACGTCGGCGTAGCGGTAGGCCGCCATCTGGAGCGCGGTTTCACCGAAGATCCCTGACCTGCTGGTTTTGATGTCGATCAGGGCGCGGCCGTGGCCGGGGAGGTCCACGACGGCGTCGAGGGTCCCGGCGTAGCCGTGGGTGTGGGAGACGACGACGGCCTCGACCAGGACCGGGGTGGGTGCCCAGTCGTCGACGAAGGCGATGTAGGACTCGACGTGTCCGGCGACGGCGTCGGGGATTTCGATCTGTTCGCCTTGTAGGTAGCGCTCGGCGAGGGCGTGGACTTCGGTGCC
The DNA here is from genome assembly GCF_020496245.1 of Pseudonocardia sp. ICBG601. Classification (NCBI taxonomy): domain Bacteria; kingdom Bacillati; phylum Actinomycetota; class Actinomycetes; order Pseudonocardiales; family Pseudonocardiaceae; genus Pseudonocardia; species Pseudonocardia sp. ICBG601. The sequence goes on from NZ_JAHLJA010000081.1 coordinate 21,290, forward strand.
TCGGTTCGCGGCGGTGTCGCGGTCGGCGTAGCGGGCTTTCTGTAGCGCGGTGAGCCGTTTGGACGGCGGTAGCGCGGCGAGTTCGTCCCAGCGGTCGACGGCGGCCTCAGCGGTGGCGTTCGCGGCCCAGTTGATCAGGGCGGGCTTGGGGATGCCGTCGCTGAGGATGGTGGTGACGCCGGGGACTTTGAGTCCGTTCGCGTCTTCGTAGCGGTGCCCGCGGCCGTATGCGCGGCGCCGGACCGGCCCGGTGTAGGTGTTCATGCGCAGGTCAGTGGGGTGTCGATGCCGGGGATGGTGTGGAGCTCGGGGTATTCGCGGCGGTCGAAGCGGCGGATGAACGTGGCGACGTGTTCGGGGACGGGGGCGAGGGTGGGGGCGGGTGCGCCGGGCCGGTCGGCGGGGTCGCCGGGCGCCCAGAGGTCCCAGCCGAGGTGGTCGATGTAGAGGACGGCGTCGCGGGGGATGTCGACGATGGCGTCGAGGTAGGCGGCGATGGCGCAGCGGCCGGGGTCGCCGCAGATGCCGCGGATGCCGAGGCCGGTGAGGTGTTCGGCGATGGTGTCGGGGTGGCCGAGGTCGTTGAGGCGCCTCAGCGCGGCGGGGATGTGGGCGCGGACTGGGGCGGCGGGGTCGCCGGGGTCGGGGCAGGGCCCCGGCAAAGTCGCTAGATGATCTTGTAGGTGGTCAGTGGTCGATGGGGGTCGCGGGCGTGGTGGCGGAGTGCTGCGGCGATGTTGCTGACGCCGTGCAGGCGTAGCGCGGTGATCGCGAGGTTCCGCAACGCCGACATGACCTGCGGGGCGTGACCGGTGTGGGCGGTGGCGCGGTCTTCGTCGAAGCAGACATCACGGACCCAGTGCAGGCGATTCTCGATCGACCAGTGCCCACGGATCCAGCGGGCGAGCAGTCCTGGATCGGCGTCGGTGCTGGTCAGGCTGGTGATCGCGTAGGCGGTCTCGGTTCTCCACTTCCCGCCAGGCCGCAGTGGGCGACGCCGGCGCACCAGCTTGATCGCCTGGGATGCGTGGGGGAAGAACTCTGCGCCCAGGTCGGGACAGGGGTGCAGGCTGACCACGCTGATCGTGCGGGTCTCGACGCGGCCGTGCCCACGCCCGCGTTGACGATCAGCGACGCCGATCTGGGTCCAGGGCAGCGCCCGTACCCGTGCCAGCAGCGTGGGCTGGTTCGCTTTGATCGTCATCAGGTAGTGCCCGCCGCGGCGGTGTAGGTAGTCGGCGTGGGCTCGCTGGGTGTGCAGAGCGTCCGCGGTGACCAGTACATCGTCGAGGTCGAGGGGGTCGAGCAGCGCGGTGAACGCGGTGATCTCGCTGCCTTTCTCTGCGACCTGAACCTGGCCGAGCACGCCACCGCTGGTCTGGTCGAGCACCGACACCAGATGCGGGAGCCAGACCCTGCCGTCGGCGGCACGGACGCGGGCGCCGCGCAGGGTCTTGCCGTCCAAGGCCAGCACGCGACGCTGTTCTCGCCGGGGTGTGCCCTCCGCCGCCGGCTGGGCGCTGAGCTGGGGCAACACCCAGGACTGCAACGCCGCCTCCAGCGCCGAGGCGTCGACCCGTTGCAGGACCCGGCGGATGGTCGACTCGTGCGGAGCGACCGCGCCCACCCCGAGCACGTCCAGCACGGCGCGGCCGACGTCATGGGCGTACTCGGCGATCGCGGTGAACGACCGGGCCCCCGCCAACACCGCGCACGCCCCCAGTAGCAACACCGCGAGGACACCGTGGCGGACACCGCGTGGTTTCCGCGGGTCCGGCACTCGCGACAGGGCCTCCACCAGCGACAACCCCGCCGCCTCACCGACCGGCGCGGCTCTCCCCGCGTCAGGACCGACCTCCAGGCCTTCCAGAGCAGCAACGATCGGAGACACTGACACTGCGGACACAGGCTTCCTGACGTGAGCAAGGATTCGACACCCTCATGATCACGCCAAGCCTGTGTCCGCACCCACCCCCACCCCCCACATCACCGCAGCTCAGGACCCACCCATCACGACTTTGCCGGGGCCCTGGGGGTCGGGGTCGAGCGCGCAGGCGTGAATGGTGTGCGTCATTGCAGCGTGGGGCCTTTCGGGGTGCCGGGTGAGGGGGTCTTTGAAGCCCCCCCCCCCCCGAATTGGGGGTGTGCGGGTATTTGCCCGGAATGCCCGTCTAGTCCACGGTGGCGTAGCGCTGGCGTTCGACCCAGACGCGGAAGTCGCGGGCGGGATAGCGGACCTGGCGGCCGACGCGAATCCAGGGCGGCCCGTGGTGTTCGGTGCGCCATTTCCCCAGCGTGGTGCGGGTGATCTGGAGGTCGCCGGCGACCTGGTCGGGGGTGAGGAACGGCCCGGTTGGGGATGCGCTCATCGACTGCCCCCTTTCGTGCTTCTTCTGTGGGTCTGTCCCGGGTGGGAGCAGTAAGTAAGGGCTACCTCAGGGGGTGTCCCCGGGGCCACGGTAAATTTTGTTCTTATATGGATAAACGGCATGGCTTCAGCGAAATCGAGCAGGCAAGCGTTGCGATCGGGGCACGAATCGCCACGCTCCGTAAGGCGAGAGGAATGTCACGTCAAGCGCTCGCCGAGGCGGTGAACGTCTACGGACTGCCCTGGAAAGGCACCGCCGTCCAGAAGGTCGAGGACGGCACACGCCTCGGCTTCACCATCCAAGAACTTCTGGTCGCCGCCGCCGTCCTCGACGTGCCGCCCGCACTGCTGCTGGCAGCTGACCCGCGGCACGAGGCCAGGGTCCCGACCGGCGGCGGCGGGACGGAGACCGCCTGGGACCTGCTGCTGTGGGCGACAGGCGACCTGCGGCTCGACGGCACGCCCGCCGCAGCAGGAGCGTTCCGCGACGCAACGCTGTTGATCGCGACCGCCCGTCGCGCTCTGGCCGCGTGGGCGGTCCTGTTCCCCGTCGAGGTCCCCCTGGAGCGCACGGCGCGGCAGGTAGAGGCCGAGCGTGACGCTGTGGTCGCGCTGGTCGCGGCAGGTCGTGCTCTGGCGCGTCAGGGTCGCGGCTTCCGGTCGGCGTTGCACGGCGGAACAGAAGGTGAACGGGCGACGACACCCGGGGGTCGCGCGCCGTTGGTTCGGAGTTCATCCCGCGGTGGCCGGTTCCCGCGGTGGCCGATTCCCGCGGCACCGGCGCGGGGACGGTCCGGTGGACGGGAACGGACGGGACGTGGTGGGGCGCACGCACCGCCCGGCGACGCGGCCGCGGGGATCTGCGTAGTTTCGACGAGGTGCACGTGCTCCCCCGGGCCCGGTGGGTCCGTACCCCGATCGTGGCGGCGACGGTCACCGCTCTGGTGCTGGCGTTCGCCCCCGCCGCGGCGACCGCCCCCGGTGTCCCGGGCGCGACGGCGGCACCCGCCGCGGCGTCCGCCGACGACGGCGGGTCGGTCGCCGTCACCGCCGAGCGGGTCGCCGTCCCGGCCGGACCCGGACAGCCGGGCACGATCGACCTGGACACCTCGCTCTACGTCCCCGCCTCGGCGACCGCGGCCTCCCCCGCCCCCGCGGTGCTGGTCGCGCACGGCTTCGGCGGCAGCAAGGACTCGGTCGACTCCGACGCCCGCGAGCTCGCCGCCCGCGGGTACGTCGTGCAGACGTGGACCGCGCGCGGTTTCGGCGCCTCCGGCGGCAGCATCGGGCTCGACGACCCGGACCGCGAGGTGGCCGACGCCTCCCGGCTGGTCGACCGGTTGTCCCGGCGCGCGGACGTGCAGCAGGACGGCCCCGGTGACCCCCGCGTCGGGGTGACCGGCGGCTCCTACGGCGGCGGCCTCGCCCTGCTGCTGGCCGGCTACGACCGGCGGATCGACGCGATCGTCCCGGTGATCACCTGGAACGACCTCGGGCAGGCGCTGTTCCCGAACAACGCCGTCCCCACCGGCACGAGCGCACCCGGCACCCCCGCCGCGGGAGCGGGCGCCGGTGACGGGGTGTTCAAGAGCGGCTGGGCCGGGGTGTTCTTCGGCTCCGGAGGCCGGGTCCCCGCGGGCGGCGACACCGCATCCGGGGCCGGGTCGGGCTCCGGCGACGAGTCCGGCGGCGGCTTCGGCGGGTCGGGCGCGACCGGCGGGACCGGCGGGTCGACCGGCGGCGGGGCCGACGGAGGCGGCGGTGTCGGCTCCGGGAGCGGGACCGTCGACGCCGGGACCGCGGCAGGCGGGACGGGGAGCTCCGGCCCGGCCGGCCCCGGCACGTCCGCGGGCAGCCCCGGTGCGGTGCCCGGCGCACCCTCGGACCCGGTCTGCGGCCGCTTCGCCCGCGACGTCTGCGCCGCCTACGGCGAGGCCGCCCGCACCGGCCGCGTCTCCCCGGAGCTGGCCCGGCTGCTGCGCCGCTCCTCCCCCGCGACCGTCACCGACCGGATCACCGCGCCGACGCTGCTCGTCCAGGGCGAGCAGGACACCCTGTTCGGTCTCGACCAGGCCGACGCGAACGCCCGCCAGATCGCCGCGAACGGCACCCCCGTGTCGGTGCTGTGGTTCGCGGGCGGCCACGACGGCGGCGGCCCCGACTCCGAGGTCCGCGCCCGCATCGCCGACTGGTTCGACCAGCACCTGCGGGGCCTGCCCGCCGCCGAGGGCACCACCGGCGGCCTCGCCGAGGCCCCCTTCGCCTACCAGGTCCGCAGCTCCGTCCGCGCCCGCGACGACACCCCCACCGGCCGGACCGTCCTGGCCGACGCCTACCCCGGCCTGAGGGCGGGCTCCGCTCCCGCACCGACCACCGCGCTGCCGCTGGAGGGCGGCGAGCAGACCGTCGTCCACCCGCCGGGCGGGAACCCCTCGGCGCTCACCTCGCTGCCGGGGCTCGGCTCGGCGCTCGGGTCGCTGGGCTCGCTGGGCGGACTGTCCGGCCTGACGACGCCGGGCCAGTCCGCCCGGTTCCTCACCGCGCCCGTCGCCGACGCGATGCAGCCGTCGGGGGCACCGCGGGTGACGGTGCGCGTCGCGCGGGTCGCCGGACAGCCCGCCCCGGACACCGCGGTGCTGTTCGCCTCGCTCACCACGCTCGGCCCGGACGGGCGCAGCACGCTGCTGGGCAACGCCGTGGCACCCCTGCGGATCGCCGTCCCCGCCGACGGGTCCCCGGCCGAGACCACGGTGACGCTGCCCGGCGTCGTCGCACCGGTGCAGGCCGGCAGCCGCCTGCTGGTGCAGCTGTCGACGACCGACCAGGGCTACGACTCCGGCCCCGACCCCGCCGTGTGGCGGGTCGGGCTCGCCGGGGACACCGCGCTGTCGGTGCCCCAGGTGCCCGGCCGCACCGAGTCGGCGGGGACGGTCCCCCTGTGGCCGGTGCTCGGGATCGCCGCCGTGCTGGCCGCGGCACTCGTGGCGTGGCTGGTGGCGCGGCTGCGGTCGCGCCGGGCCGACCCCGCCGACGACGACGTGCCCGACGACGCGGCGCCGCTGGTCGTCGGCGGGCTGGCGAAGACCTACCGCAACGGGTTCGCCGCGGTGTCCGACGTGTCGTTCACGGTGCCGCGCGGCGCGGTGCTCGGCCTGCTCGGCCCGAACGGCGCCGGCAAGACGACCGTCCTGCGCATGCTCATGGGCCTGATCACGCCCACCGCCGGGACGATGACGGCGTTCGGCCGCCCGATCCGGCCCAGCGCGGCGGTGCTGTCGCGGATCGGCGCGTTCGTCGAGGGCCCCGGGTTCCTGCCGCACCTGTCGGGCGCGGAGAACCTGCGCCTGTACTGGGAGGCCACCGGACGCCCACCGGAGCAGGCCCGGATGGCCGAGACGCTGGAGATCGCCGGTCTCGGCGAGTCGGTGCACCGCCGCGTCGGCACCTACTCCCAGGGCATGCGGCAGCGCCTCGCGATCGCGCAGGCGATGCTGGGCCTGCCCGAGCTGCTCATCCTCGACGAGCCCACCAACGGGCTCGACCCGCCCCAGATCCACGCGATGCGCGAGCTGCTGCGCCGCTACGCCGCGGGCGGCCGGACGGTGCTCGTGTCCAGCCACCTGCTGTCGGAGGTCGAGCAGACCTGCTCTGAGGTCGTGGTCATGCACCGCGGCACGGTGGTCGCCGCGGGGACGGTCGCCGAGCTGATGGCGGCCGGGGGCGGCTCGTCGTTCACCGTGGACGACACCGGCCGGGCCGCGGCGGTTCTGGCCGCCCTCGACGGCGTCACCGACGTCGTCACCGGGGACGAGCCGGGCGTCGTGCACGCCCACACGGGCGACACCGCCCGCGCCGACGCCGTCGCCGCGCTGGTGTCCGGCGGGGTCGCGGTCAGCGCGGCCGGGCCGCGCGGCCGGCTGGAGGACGCGTTCCTGGAACTGGTGGGCCCCGAGGGCCGTGACGTGGGAGCCCCGCAGGGGCGGGACGTGGGAGCCCCGCAGGGGCGGGACGTGGGAGCCCCGCGGGGGCAGGACGCCGGAGGTACCCCGTGAGTGACGACCGTCAGCTCTCGACCCGTCGCGGGCACGTCGGCGACCTCGTGACCGGCCGGGCCGCGCCGCCCGCCGTCCCGGGACGCACGATGCCGCTGCGCACCGAGCTGGTCCGCCAGCTCCAGCGCCGTCGCACCCAGGTCGCGTTCGCGCTGGTCGTGGCGATGCCGATCATCCTGTGGGCGGCGTTCTCCCTCGGCGACGACGACCCCGGCGCCCGCGGCCCGAGCCTGGTCGACCTGGCGTCGGGCAGCGCCGCGAACTTCGCGGTGTTCACCTTGTTCGCCTCGGCGAGCTTCCTGCTGGTGGTGCTGGTCGCGCTGTTCTTCGGCGACACCGTGGCCTCGGAGGCGTCGTGGTCGTCGCTGCGCTACCTGCTGGCCGTCCCGGTGCCGCGGGCGCGGCTGCTGCGGCAGAAGGCCGTCGTCGCGGGGGTGCTGTCGGTGGCGGCGCTGCTGCTGCTCCCGGCCGCCTCGCTGGTGGTGGGCGCGCTCGCCTACGGCACCGGCGACCTGGTCTCGCCGATCGGGGAGTCGCTGCCGTTCTGGAGCGCGGTCGGGCGGGTGATGCTCGGCGCGCTGTACGTGACCGTGCAGCTGAGCTGGGTGGCCGGACTGGCGTTGCTGCTGTCGGTGAGCACCGACGCCCCGCTGGGCGCGGTGGGCGGCGCGGTGATGGCCTCGATCGTCTCCCAGATCATCGACCAGATCGAGGACCTGGGGATCATCCGGGACTTCCTCCCGACCCACTACGGCGACGCCTGGTCGGCGCTGCTGGCGACCGACGTCGACTGGTCGGACATGACCTACGGCGCGTTCTCCGCGGTCTGCTACGCGACCGTGTTCCTGGGGCTCGCGGCGTGGCGGTTCCGCACCAAGGACATCACCAGCTGACCGCGGTGCCGGGCCGCCCCGCGTGGCCCGGCACCCGGCGCGGCGCTCAGACCATGACCACCCCGCCGTCGATCACGACGGCCTGGCCGGTCATGTAGTCGGAGTCCGGGCCCGCGAGGTAGGAGACGAAGGCGGCGACGTCGTCGGGGGTCTGTACCCGGCCCAGCGGGATCCCGGCCGCGTACTGCTTCAGCGTCTCGCCCTTGCCGGCGCCGCTGCGGGCGCCCATCTGCTCGTCGATCAGGTCCCACATGTCGGTGCCGACGATCCCCGGGCAGTACGCGTTCACCGTGATCCGGTGCGGCGCCAGCTCCTTCGCCGCGGCCTGGGTGAGGGCGCGGACGGCGAACTTCGTCGCCGAGTAGTGCCCCAGCAGCTCGAAGCCCTGGTGCCCGGCGATCGACGCGGCGCTGATGATCTTCCCGCCGGTCCCGCGGTCGATCATCACGCGGGCTGCGGCCTGCAGGCAGTGGACGACGCCGAACACGTTGACGTCGAAGATCGTGCGCAGGTCCTCCGGGGTCACCTCCAGCAGCGGTTTGACCTGGGCGATGCCGGCGTTCGCGACCATCACGTCCAGCCCGCCGAGCTCCTCGGCGACCTGGCCGACCATCGCGGTGACCGCGTCGGGGTCGGTGACGTCGGCCGGGTAGGCCACCGCGGTACCGCCCGCCGCGCGGATCTCCTCGGCGACGGCGGTGGCGCCGTGGGTGTCCCGGTCGTTGACGGCGACGGCGTGCCCGTCGCGTGACAGGCGCAGCGCGATGCCCCGCCCGATCCCGCGTCCGGCTCCGGTGACCACGGCGACACCCATGTCGGCCCTCCCAGTTCGCTCGCGCGGGCCGCCGGGGGCGGCGTCCCTGCCGCGGCGGGACGTTCCCGCGTCCGCCAGTCCACCCTGGTGGCGCGGGTCCCGGACAGCGTTGCAGGCCGGTTGCAGCGCCCGCCGTCGGCCGGGCGGGTGCCCGGCCGACGCGGGACCGGTCCGCGCCGGGCGTCGCCGCCCGGGCGGCGGTCAGTCGCGGTGCAGGGCGGCGACGCCGGGTGCGCCCGACTCGCGCACCACCCGGCTGCCCGCCAGCCCGGTCAGGTCCAGCTCGACCTCGGGAGCGATCCGGTAGGGGCGGGCCAGCAGGATGCCGCCCAGGTTCCGGCGCAGCCGGGACATCTCCGCGCGGACGGTGACCAGGTGCGCCCGGTCGCCGTAGAGCCCCTGGGACAGGGTCGCGGCGTCCAGCCCGCCCGACCCGGCCCGGGCGAGGAGCACCAGGACCTCGGCGTGCCGGGTCGACAGCGGGTGCACCCAGCGGGTCGGGCCCTCGATCACGGCCTGCGGCGGGCGGCCGTCCAGGTCCAGGCGCAGCCGCATCCGTCTGCCCCCGCCGGACGCCGGGCGCAGCAGCCAGCCGCCGGGCACCGGCTCGGGCAGGCACGGTCCGAGCCCGTGCACGGCGATCAGGCGTTCGGGCACCGGCGCGGCGACCCGTTCGACGCCGGGCAGCCCGGACGCGGCGGCCACCCAGCCGTGGTCGTCGACCACCAGGCCGGGCCCGGTGTCACCGGCGAGCATCGGGGCGCCGATGGTGCGCAGCGCATCGAGGCGGGCCTCGTGGCGCTGCCACAGCCCGGCCTCGGCGAGCCGCACCGCGGTGTCGACGAGCGCCACGGTCGTCGGGTGGACGGTCTCGGCGGGCCCGGACAGGTCGACGACACCGAGCAGCTCACCGCTGCGCGGGTCGTGCACGGGGGCCGCGGTGCAGGTCCAGCCGTGGTGGCTGCGCACGAAGTGCTCGGCGGAGAAGATCTGCACCGGCCCGCCCTCCGCGAGCGCGGTCCCGATCGCGTTGGTGCCGACCGACCGCTCGGACCACTCGGCGCCCTCGGTGAACCCGAGCGCGTCGGCACGGCGGCGGACCGCGGTCGAGCCCTCCCGCCACAGCAGGACCCCGTCGGCGTCGCAGACGACCATCACGTGCCGGGCGTCCTCGGCGACAGAGGTCAGCGCGGCACGCAGCGCGGGCAGCACCGGGGCCAGCGGCGAGGTCGCCCGCCGCTGCTCGACGACGGCGGCGTCCAGCGGGCCGGGCGGCTCACCGGCGTCGGGGTCCACGCCCTGGGCCCGGACCCGGTCCCAGGACCGGGTGACCAGCCGGCGGCCGCGGGCCGTGTCGCCGGGGCGGGCGTCGCCGGACAGCACCGCGTCGTGCAGCCGGGACAGCATCCGGGCGTGCCGACCGAGGTCGGTCCCCGGGCGGACGGCACACACGCCTGCCCGGTTCCGGTCGTCGTCGACTGGCTCCACCGGCACCTCCGGCCCCCACAGTAGGCGGGCGCCCGTGACCCGCGCCATAGTCGCGGACGGTCGTGCCCCGGGGCCCCGCCCGAGGGTCAGGAGCCGACGCGCAGCCGTTCCGGACGCAGCGCCCGCGGACCGCCGGGACGCCCCGGGCCCCGGGTGACGTACCAGCAGCCGAGCCCGAGGGTCAGCGCGGCGGGGATGACGTAGCTGGCCCCCAGGACCTGCTCCCAGAGGCTCCACTTCATCTCGACGCCCCACACGTTGGGCATCCAGCGGAACGGCGCGACGTAGAAGATCGCGGCGATGACCACGCCGACCACGGCCCACCCGGCACTGCGGTACCGCAGGGCGTGCGCACCGATCCCGATCAGGGCGGGCACGACCCACACCCAGTGGTGCGACCAGGCGGTCGGGGTCGCCATCAGCACGACGGCGGCCGTCGCCGACATCGCGATCACCGGCTCGGAGCGCCGGATGATCGGCACGGCCAACGCCAGCAGGACCGCGACGATGCCCAGCCACAGGATGTGGAACCAGGGCTCGGGGACCTCCTGGCGGGCGAGCACGGCCTGCACGGTCTCGTTGGAGAAGAACGTCGAGCCGCTCACCCCGGCGGCCGGCCCGCCGACGAACCAGTACCGCACCGAGGAGTCGAGGTCGACGACGAACCCGAGCCCGGTGGCGAGGATGCCGGTGACGACGGCGACCCCCGCGGCCTTCCAGTCCCGCCGGACCAGGAAGTACAGGACGAACCCGCCCGGGGTCAGCTTGATCGCCGCGGCCAGGCCGAGCAGCAGCCCGCGCGGCCACCAGGTCCGCGGGGCGAGGAGGTCGACCAGCACCAGCAGCATCAGCACGAGGTTGATCTGCCCGAAGGCGAAGGTCTGCGCGACCGGCTCCATCAGCAGGACCGCGGCCAGCACCGGCACGCCCAGCAGGAACGGCGCCCGCCACCCGCCCGCGGGCCAGGCGACGCGGATCGTGAGCGCGATGCAGATCGCCAACGACAGCACCGAGGCGACGAACTGCGCGGTGAACGCCACGGCGTAGGGCACGACGGTCAGCGGCACCATCGTGATGGCGGCGAACGGCGGATAGATGAACGGCAGCTCGGGCCCGTGCAGGGGCAGCGGGAGCCGGCCGTACATGTCGTTGCCGTCCAGCCAGGCCTGCACGCCGATCCGGTACACGTCGAGGTCGAGCGCGTAGTTCCGCAGCCGGTACCAGGACCAGTACAGCGCGGCCACCAGCAGCGGGACGGTGACCACCAGCGTCCACCGGGTCAGCGCCGCCGCGCGCAGCCTGCCGACCAGCGCGGCGCCGCCCCGGCCGGGGGCTGCGGGCACGTCCGGGTCGGGCGTGGTGCGGATGACGGTCACGCGGGGCTCCTCCGAGAACGACCGGGCCGCCCGGGCCGGACGGGGATGCGGCCGCGTGACGGGCGGACCGGCGGCCGGACGGGAGATGACGGTGGTCCACGGTAGCGGGGAGGCCCGGCCGCCCCGCCGCGGACCCGCCTACGACACCCCGGCCGCGTCCATCCCCCGCAGCTCCTTCTTCAGGTCGGCGATCTCGTCGCGCAGCCGGGCCGCCAGCTCGAACTGGAGGTCCCGTGCGGCGGTGAGCATCTGGTCGTTCATCTGCTGGATGAGGTCGGCCAGCTCGGCGCGCGGCATGCCCGCCGTGTCCTTCGCCGCCACCCCGGAGCTCCCGGCCGCGGCCGGGGCGCGGCCCTTCTCCCCCGCCGCGCGCTTGCCGCGCGAGGCGTTGCGGCCCGACCCGCCCACCGGGACGGTCTCGGTGTCCTCGGCCTCCCGGTAGACCTGGTCGAGGATGTCGGCGATCTTCTTGCGCAGGGGCTGCGGGTCGATCCCGTGCTCGGTGTTGTAGGCGTCTGCTTGGCGCGGCGCCGGTCGGTCTCGTCGATCGGTACCGCATCGAGTCGGTGATCTTGTCGGCGTACATGTGCACCTGACCGGAGACGTTGCGCGCCGCGCGGCCGATGGTCTGGATCAGCGAGGTGCCGGACCGGAGGAAGCCCTCCTTGTCCGCGTCGAGGATCGCCACCAGCGACACCTCGGGCAGGTCGAGCCCCTCGCGGAGCAGGTTGATGCCGACCAGCACGTCGTACTCGCCCGACCGCAGCTGCCGCAGCAGCTCCACCCGGCGCAGGGTGTCGACCTCGGAGTGCAGGTACCGGACCTTGATCCCGAGCTCGAGCAGGTAGTCGGTGAGTCCTCGGCCATCTTCTTGGTCAGGGTGGTGACCAAGACCCGTTCGTCCTTGGCGGTCCGGTCCCGGATCTCGGCGACCAGGTCGTC
>NZ_JAHLJA010000082.1:0-27332 GCF_020496245.1 Pseudonocardia sp. ICBG601
TAGCGTGGCGCGGTGCCCCTCGTCGTCGCTCCGGCCACCTCCTTCGACGACCTCGCGACCCTGCTGGGCCCGAAGCGTTCCCCCGACGCGTCGGTCTGCTGGTGCCTCTCGCACCGGCTGCCCGCGGCGCGGAACCGTGCCCTGACCGGCCGGGCCCGGGCCGAGTACGTCCGGGAGCTGACGACCCGCGCGGTCGCACCCGGCGTCGTCGCCCACGACGACGGCGAACCGGTCGGCTGGGCCGCCGTGGCCCCTCGCGCGGAGCTGCCGTTCGCCCGCTCCCGCACCATCCCGCGCGTCGACGACCTCCCGGTCTGGTCGGTGTGGTGCTTCCGGGTCCGTGCCGGCCACCGGGGCCGCGGCATCGCGCACGCCCTGCTCGCCGGGGCCGTCGGGTACGCCCGCGACCAGGGCGCACCGGCCGTCGAGGGCTACCCGGTGGACAACCGGGGAGCCCGGGTCGACCTGACGATGGCCTACGTCGGCACCCGCGCGTTGTTCGAGGCGGGCGGGTTCACGGTCGCCGCGGAGACCACCGGGGTGTCGGGCCAGGGCCCCGGCAAAGTCGCTAGATGATCTTGTAGGTGGTCAGTGGTCGATGGGGGTCGCGGGCGTGGTGGCGGAGTGCTGCGGCGATGTTGCTGACGCCGTGCAGGCGTAGCGCGGTGATCGCGAGGTTCCGCAACGCCGACATGACCTGCGGGGCGTGACCGGTGTGGGCGGTGGCGCGGTCTTCGTCGAAGCAGACATCACGGACCCAGTGCAGGCGATTCTCGATCGACCAGTGCCCACGGATCCAGCGGGCGAGCAGTCCTGGATCGGCGTCGGTGCTGGTCAGGCTGGTGATCGCGTAGGCGGTCTCGGTTCTCCACTTCCCGCCAGGCCGCAGTGGGCGACGCCGGCGCACCAGCTTGATCGCCTGGGATGCGTGGGGGAAGAACTCTGCGCCCAGGTCGGGACAGGGGTGCAGGCTGACCACGCTGATCGTGCGGGTCTCGACGCGGCCGTGCCCACGCCCGCGTTGACGATCAGCGACGCCGATCTGGGTCCAGGGCAGCGCCCGTACCCGTGCCAGCAGCGTGGGCTGGTTCGCTTTGATCGTCATCAGGTAGTGCCCGCCGCGGCGGTGTAGGTAGTCGGCGTGGGCTCGCTGGGTGTGCAGAGCGTCCGCGGTGACCAGTACATCGTCGAGGTCGAGGGGGTCGAGCAGCGCGGTGAACGCGGTGATCTCGCTGCCTTTCTCTGCGACCTGAACCTGGCCGAGCACGCCACCGCTGGTCTGGTCGAGCACCGACACCAGATGCGGGAGCCAGACCCTGCCGTCGGCGGCACGGACGCGGGCGCCGCGCAGGGTCTTGCCGTCCAAGGCCAGCACGCGGCGCTGTTCTCGCCGGGGTGTGCCCTCCGGGGCCGGCTGGGCGCTGAGCTGGGGCAACACCCAGGACTGCAACGCCGCCTCCAGCGCCGAGGCGTCGACCCGTTGCAGGACCCGGCGGATGGTCGACTCGTGCGGAGCGACCGCGCCCACCCCGAGCACGTCCAGCACGGCGCGGCCGACGTCATGGGCGTACTCGGCGATCGCGGTGAACGACCGGGCCCCCGCCAACACCGCGCACGCCCCCAGTAGCAACACCGCGAGGACACCGTGGCGGACACCGCGTGGTTTCCGCGGGTCCGGCACTCGCGACAGGGCCTCCACCAGCGACAACCCCGCCGCCTCACCGACCGGCGCGGCTCTCCCCCGCGTCAGGACCGACCTCCAGGCCTTCCAGAGCAGCAACGATCGGAGACACTGACACTGCGGACACAGGCTTCCTGACGTGAGCAAGGATTCGACACCCTCATGATCACGCCAAGCCTGTGTCCGCACCCACCCCCCCCCCCACGTCACCGCAGCTCAGGACCCACCCATCACGACTTTGCCGGGGCCCTGGGTGTCGGGCGGGTTCCCGCGGGTGGTCATGCGCCGGTCGACGTCCGGCTGAGCTCCCGGCGGCGCAGCAGGTACCCGGCCGCGGCGGCGAGCAGCCCGGCGAGCGCCAGACCGTGCTCGAACCAGGCGCCCCAGCGGGTCGCGAACGTCAGCTCGGTGCGCAGCGGCACCTGCTCGACCAGGGTGTCGGCGGTGTAGAGCCCGGTCCGGGCGACGACGGAGCCGTCCGGCCGGATCACCGCGCTCGCCCCGGACAGCGCCGCGACGACCGCGGCCCGGCCGTGCTCGACGGCCCGCAGCCGCGACATCGCGAGGTGCTGCCAGGTCATCTCGCCCCGCCCGTACCAGGCGTTGTTGGTCGGGATCACCAGCAGCGAACCCCCGTCGGCGACGCCGTCGCGCAGCACGTGGTCGTAGGCGGTCTCGTAGCAGATCGCCGTCGCCACCCGGGTGCCCGCGACGGGCAGGACCCCGGGCGCAGTACCCGGGTGAAGTCGGCCAGGGCGACGAACGGGGTCAGGTACTGCGTGACCGCCCGCAGTGGGATGCGCTCGCCGAACGGCACGAGCTCCTGCTTCGCGTAGCGCTCCCCCGCCCCGGTCCCCGGGTTCCAGACGACCACGGCGTTCTCGGTGTCGGTCGCACCCGCCTCGTAGTTGGCGCCGATCAGGAACGGCACGCCGAGCGCGTCGACGGCCCGGTCGACCGCCGGGTCGACGCCGTCGGTCGACAGCGAGCTCTCCGGCCACACGACGAGGTCCGGCCGCGCGACCGCGCCGGACCGGACCCGGTCGGCCAGCACGGAGGTCTCGGTGAGGCTGTTCGCGCGCAGGGTCCGACCGGCCGAGAACAGGCCGAGCCCGATGTCGGGGGCGTTGCCCTGCACGACCGCGACGGTGCGGGTGCCGTCCTGGGCGTCGACGGGCGGGGTCGGCACCGCGAGCAGCACGAGCACGATCGCCACGACCGGGACGAGGCCGACGAACCGGCGGGGATGCTGCAGGAACGCCGCCACGCAGAATCCGGCCGCGACCACCGCGACCGACACCAGCGGGGCCCCACCGATCGCGGCCAGCGGCAGGAACGGGCCCTCGACCTGCCCGAAGGCGACCCGGCCCCAGGGAAAACCGTTCAGCGGGAACCTGCTCTGCAGCCACTCCTGCGCGGCGAACGCGAGCGCACCCCACACCGGCGCGGCGGGCAGCCGGGCGGCGAGGGCGACGAGTGCGCCGCCGAGCGCCGGGAACCCCGCCATCACCAGCGACAGCCCGACCCACGGGAACGGCCCGTAGTCGCGGCCCAGGAAGTCCTGGATCCACATCAGGTGCGCCAGGTAGAACGCGAACCCGAACACCGCACCCAGCCACGCGGCACGGCGTACCCGGACCCCGGACAGTGCCCACCAGAGCAGCGCGAACGCCACGATCGCGGTCCACCACACGGTGCGCGGCGGGAACGCCAGGTGCAGCAGCACCCCGCCGACGACGACCGCCGCGATCCGCGGCGCGAGTGCCTTCACCACGGGGTCAGCATGATCCGGTCGCGGCGCGGGCCCGCGCGCGGGTCCGGACGAGCACCGCCACCACCACGCCGACGACGAGCAGCCCGCCCGCGTCGGCGGCCGCGAGCTGCCCCGGCCGACCGGAGAAGTCCCCCGCGAGCGGCGGCACCAGCACCGCGGACACCGCCACGACTCCGGTCAGCACTGCCCACGGCCGCGGTCGGTGCGGCACGCAGGCCAGCGGGGTCAGGGCCCACAGCAGGTACCACGGATGCAGCACCGGCCCGAGCACGACGACGGCGCCGAGCACCAGGCCGAGCGCCGTCGTCGCGGTGGTCCGGCCGCGGGCCTGCGCCACGAGCACCCCGGCCGCGAGCACCGCGGCGAGCACCGTCCCGACGGTCCGCGCCACCGTCAGCGCCGCGGCCGGGTCCGCACCGAGCACGCCCGCGAGCGCCGCGGCCCAGTTGGTCGGCGCCATCCAGCTGAACAGCTGCCCGGGTGCGGAGACCGCGGCGAGCCAGCTCCCCGCGCCGACCTCGACGGAAGACACCACGAGCGCGACCGCCACGGAGACCCCCGCGACCAGTGCGACCGCGGCCCACCGGTGGGCGCGGCCGGACGCGGACCGGGTCGCGGCGACCGCCAGGACCACGAGCCCGGCCGCCGCGGGGACCTTCACCAGCGCCCCCAGCGCGACGAGCGCGGTGCCGGCGACGAGCGACGTCCGCGGCCCGCGCAGCCCGACGGCGAGCCCCAGGAGCAGCAGCGCGAGCATCGGCCCGTCATTGTGCATCCCGCCGACGACGTGCCAGAGGACCAGCGGGTTCGCGACCCCCCACGCCAGTGCCGTCCCGGGCGGGACCCCGTGCTCCCGGGCCAGGTACACCACGGCCCACGCGATCCCCGCCACCGCGACGACGGCGAGCATCCGGTACGCCGCCACCCCGACGACCACCCCGTCCCCGGCGACGGCGGCGACCGCCTTCTGCCACAGGTCGGTCACCGGCCCGTAGGGCGACGGGGTCTCCCACCAGTAGCCGTCGACCCGCGCGAGGACCGGCGACCCGGCGGGCAGCCCGGCCGCCGGACCGGTCCGGTGCGGGTCGGCCCCGCCGAGCGCGACCATCCCCTGGGCGAGGTAGCTGTACACGTCGCGGGAGAACAGCGGCGGCGCGACGAGCAGCGGCGCGGCCCAGGCGAGCAGCGCACGCACCGCGTGGGCGGGGGTCACCGGTGCGCGCACCAGCAGCAGCCAGGCCACGACGACCAGCCCCGTCCCGGCCACCGCGGCGCCGAGCGCGAGCGCCGACCCGGGGCGGAGCACCACCGCCCAGGCACCTCCGGTCAGCAGCACCGCTCCGGCGGCGCCGAGCACCGTCGGCACCACGACGGCCCCGGGCTCAGGCGGAACTTCCTCGGTGGGACCCGGCGCAAGCGGCGGCGGATCCGGGCGGCGTTCCTCCCCCACGGCCGGGTCAGACGGTCGGGGCCGCCGGGCCGTCGGAGGCCTGGAGTGCACCCGCGGGGAGCCGGTCGACGCCCCAGCTGCGTTCGATGTAGCCGACGATCGTGTCGATGACCTCGGCGGGCACGCGGCCGGGCTCGCCGAGCTCCAGCGGGTCACCGTGGAAGATGTAGAGCCGCGACGCGAACTGGTCGAACGGCAGCGACGCCTCGCCGAAGCGTTCCCCGTTGCCCGCCGTCGAGACGACGACGCCGTCGCCCCAGTCCTGTCCGCTGTCGTTGTTCGGGTTGTAGAAGTACACCCGCATCACGTCGCTGGGGTCCGGCGCGACCCGCAGGATCGCGATGGCGTGCCAGCCGACGTAGCGGGCGGCGCTGTCGGTCACCGCGATCCCGGCGGGCTGCGGGTGGATCAGCGGCTGTCCGCCGTTGTAGGCGGGGTGGTAGCCGGCGTGGAACTGGCGCAGGAAGGCGTCGAGGTCGATGAGGTTGCCGGTTTCGACGTCGACGTTGATGTGGAAGCCGCGGGCCGCCCACCAGCCGTGGAACTCCGGGTTGACCCAGCGGTGCGGGTCCCCGGGCCGGTCCGCGCAGCGACGGCCCATCTCGGCGTAGATCCGGTCCAGGTGTGGGACGACGACCAGCGACACCGGGTCGAGGTCGATCGGCAGCTTCTCCGCGACCCCGGCCCCGATCTCCTGCGACGAGATCCGCTGCCCCTCGAAGTGCATGACGATCTCGTCGTCGCGGGCCGCCCAGACGACCATCTGGAGCAGGTAGTCCGGGTCGTTGTAAGCCCACATCGACAGGGCGCGCGCGGACTGGCAGGTGGGGTTGTCACCCTGCCCGACGCCGAGCGGCTGGCCCAGCATCGACAGCACGCCGGCCAGCAGCCGTACCTCGGGCTCGGGCTGCTCGCTGAACGCGGCGACCAGGCGTTCCCGGGCGGCCGGGCCGATCTCGAGCGCGATCTGGCGCCACAGCCCGGGCACGACCGGCGGTTCGTAGAGGATCCCGCGGTCGAGCAGCAGCGCCAGACCGTAGATGCACTGCGCGGTGTGCGGGGTGACGGCCTCCTCGATCAGCCGGTGGACCAGGTCGCGGAAGCGCAGCAGGCAGTTCTTGCCGGTGTCGGACAGGCCGAGCGCCTCGGCGAGCAGGTAGTCGCTCTCGTGCCGCAGGAACTGCAGCAGCTCCGCGTGGTACGGCGACACGAGCCCGGTGTCGTGCATGGCCCGGGCGAACCCGGCCGCCTCGTACTGCAGGCCGCCGGTGTCCATCGCCTCCAGACGCGAGCGGAAGACGTCGATGCCCGGGTCCTCGCGACTCGCCTCGGTGGTCCCGAACAGCGCGGTGATCAGCCGATCGAGGCCCTGCCCTGAGGACAGGTCGACGCTGGGGTCGCCGCGCCACACCGACAGCCGGGTGATCAGCGACGTCACCTGGTCGACCTGGATCGGACGTTGGCGCAGGATCCGCCAGATCTCGGCGACCAGCTTGTCGAGGATGCTGTCGTAGCCGATGCCCTCGGCGATGTGCCGGAACAGGTCGCGGATCATCTGGGCCGTCCGGCCCTCGTGGACCCGCTCCGCCTCGGTCGGCGGGGTGAACAGCAGCTCCAGGTTCATCGCCAGCACCTGGGACAGGAACTGGCGGGCCTCGTCGGCCGAGATCGCGGGGTGGTCGTACTCCCCGAGGGCGACCGCGAGCATCCGCAGCTCGCTGGTCGCCTCCATCACCACCGTGTCGGCGACGCCGCTGTGCAGCCCCGCCCCGACGAACGCCGGGACGAGGATGTCGGGCTGGGCCCAGTCGGTGCCGGCGAACACGCCGGCCTCCTCCAGCTGCCGGGCACGGGCCTGAACGGCGGCGGGGCCACCCTCCTGCAGCAGCACGCGACGGAGCTGCTCCAGAACCCTGCGGATCTTCGTCGTCTTGCCGAAGTCCGGGGTCCGGGCAAGGTCGCGGGTGGCGTCGTCGAGCGAGACCAGGCGCCTGTCCAGCACGGAGGTCCCACTCGCGACGTCGACGGTCGGTTTCACACGGCTTCCCTCGTTCGGGCTCCACGGCCGTGGGCGGGGTACCCGCCCTCAGACGTAGAAGTCGAGTTCTTCCTGCTTCTTCAACAGATCCCGCATCCGGTAGGGGTCGTCCCCGAAGAAGTACAGCAGACCCCAGTGTGTGCCGAACGCGGTCCTCTTCGTCACCGTCTCCTCGACCGGCGACGTGAGGTCGTGCGACTCGTAGTAGTCGTCGTCCTCGGTCTCCTCGGGGATCTGCAGGCTGCTGACGACGCGGCGGCGCGGGTAGACCCCGAAGCAGCCGGCCACGCCGGAGGCACCCTCGACCTCCTTCGGGAAGAAGGCGTCGATCTCCTCCTCGGTGGTCTTCGGGTCGAACGCCAGCACGAGGCCCTGGTAGGCGTTGAAGCCGTAGGAGCGCTCGAGCAGCTCGAAGGCCTTGAAGCCCGGCGGCCGGTACGCGACCTCGCCGAAGTACATCTCGCCGTCGGAGGTGACGAAGTACTCCGGGTGGACGAAGCCGAACTCGATGTCGAAGGTCTTGATCAGCTTCTCGATCTGGGCGGTGATCGCGGGCCGGTACTTCTCCAGCTCCGGGGTCGCCGGCACGAACACCGAGTAGCCGAGGGTGACGTACTCGGAGATGTTGAGGAACTTGATCTTCCCCTTGTGCACCCACGCCTCGACGGCGAACTCCCATCCGTCGAGGTGGGACTCCATCAGGAGCGGGAACTCCTCGTCCGGGATGTTGTCGATGTCCTCGTAGGTGCGCACCACGCGGTGCCCGAGGCACCCCGCCTTGTCGAAGGCCTTGATGTGGATCGGGTCGTTCGGGTCGCCGTCGAGCTTCAGCAGGGTCTGGTTGACGCGCTTGAGGAAGCGGACGATGTCGTCACGGTCGTGGGCCTCCTCGAAGATGCCCACCCGGATCCCGCCGAGCTGCGCGCGACGCTTCATCAGCGCCTTGTCCCGGAGCAGCATCGCCTGCCCGAACAGCCGCGGGTTGTCGAGCAGCACCGAATTGATCGCGCCGGCCCATTCCACGGTTTCCTCGAACAGCGGGATGGCGACGTCGACGCCCATCTCCTGCAAGGTCTCCGCGATCTCCATCGAACGGTCGTTCAGCCGCTCGAAATTCCACGGGACGTACGGGATCTCGTGCTCCTTGCAATACTCCTCCGCCCAGTCCGGGGCCACGACGACGTACCGGCGGTCGAAGCGGTCGATCGCCTCCACCGCGTTGAGACTCCACCCGAGAAGAGCGACGTATCCCTTTTCTGGATTCTTGGCGACTGAGTCGGACCGAGGCATGGAAAAGCAACCTCCCGATTTCGACGAATTTAGGCGGCGAATGCTTGAGTCCACACCGTACCCCGAGCACGCCGCAACGGCGGATCGTGGCGGGCGGGGCTCAGTCCTCGTCGGATCCGTCGACGCCGGAGAGCCGGACCAACCTGCGCAGCCGCCCGGCGACGGTGTCCTTGGTCAGCGGCGGGTCGGCGAGACGACCGAGCTCCGCCAGGGACAGCGACGGGTACTCCAGGCGCAGCAGCGCGGTCTCCCGCAGATGGGGGGCGACGTCGTCACCGAGCGCGCGCAGCGCCACCCGGACCCGCTCGGTCGTCGCGGCGGCGGCCGTCGCGGCCCGACGGGCGTTCACCGTCTGCAGCGACCCGTCCGTGCCGGTCGTACCCCGCGGGGCGACCGGGACCCGGCTCAGCACCTCGGCCACACCCGGCGACCCGACGCTGCGCAGCAGGGCCTCGGCACTCTCCGGGTCCCGCACGACGACCCGGTGCTCACTCACCGTCTCCTGCGGCGCGGCCAGCACCCCCAGGCCACGCGCCGCGCCGACCAGCGCGAGCACGACGGCCGGGCCCGGGCAGCTGACGACCAGCCGGACCCGCCCGGCCGGCCTCGCGACGCGGCCCCGCGCGATCAGCGCCCCACGCCAGACCCCGGCGGCCACGGCGGGCCCCGCCGCGACGACGGCCGGTGGCAGCCCGAGCACCGGCCGTCCGGTCCGGTCGACCAGCCCCGTCGCCCGGGCCAGATCGGTCCCGGGCGCCGTGACCCGCACCTGGTAGCGCAGGGTCCCCCCGCCGCCGGTCACGACCTCGGCCCGCAGGCCGCCCCGGCCGTGCAGCGCCCCGAGCTCGGAGCGCATCCGCAGTGCGGGCGCCGGGGAGTCGAACTCGGCGCGGATCGTCGTCGTGCCGTCGCGGACGCCGACCTCCCCCGCCAGGCGCAGCTGGGTGACGAGCCCGGCATGGCGGACACCGGGGCGCTCCTCGCGGACCGCGCCCAGCTCACGCTGCAGCTCGGCGGTCACGCGCTCCAGGTCGAACACGATCGTCTCCTGCGGAGGGGAAGTGGCAGGGCGGGGAACACATCCCCCGAGGCGAACCCCGCCCTGCCGGGTAGGGCGGGGCGCCGGAGCGCCCCACCGTGGCGGGATCAGTCCTCGGACGTGTCGGCGTGCATCGGGCAGCGTGGATCGATGCAGGGCCTGCTCTCGATCCCCGCCCGGAACGCCGCGTTCGCGAGAACCGAGCACAAACAGCCCCGGGCCTTCGCCCGCGGCCCACCGGGCGCCAGATCGTCGACCGGTACCGGACCCGGCCGACCCCCGCCGTTCGCCCCCTCGGACATGGCTCCACCTCCGCACGACTGCGCGCCCGGAGTTCCCCGCCGACGGGGCCCGTGCACAGATACATCCGGTGGCCGCCACGAGGGTCCGAGACCTGCCGGGGCGACCGGCTCGCGACGGTACTCTATACGCGGAGTAACGCCTATTTCGGCTCGGCCTCGGCGCGCTCAGGCGGTGGAAGCACTTGCCTCGATGAGTTCGCTGAATACCTCGGAGGGTTTCTTCCAGTCGAAGATTTTACGTGGTCGGTCGTTGATGTCGGCGGCGATCATGGACAGGTAGGTGGAGGCTTATTCAGGCTCCGTCAGGTAAGTGCGTAGAAGATGAGTCCGATGACTGCCGAGATCGTCGTTTTAAATGTGGCGTAGGGTCGGCGGTAGTCTGTGTGGAGAACTTTCCACGACTTGATATGGGCGATGACTCGCTCGATGGTGGCGCGTGTGCGGTTGAGGCTCTTGTTGAATGTTTTCTGCCAGTCGAGAAGTTCCCGGCCGGGTTGTTTTTTGAACGGGGTGAGCATGCCGCGCCCGATGTAGCCTTTATCGCCGATCGGTGGGTATGTGGCGAGGTGGTCGAGGGCGCCGGATTGGTCGAGGCAATGTAGGTCGTGTCGGGAGCCTGGGGTCGGGTCGGAGATCCACGACAGCTGCCCTTCCAGGGTGGCTGCGACCTGGACGACGACGCCGGTGGTGCGATGCTTGCCCGACCACAGACCTGGTACGGCGGTCCATGACCAGCAGGGCAGCAGGGTTCCGTCGATGATGTACTGCCGATCGGCACGAAGCTCCTCCGCAGTCGGAACTACACTCCGCAGCGCCTGCGCCAGCAACGGTGTCACCCCCGCGATCGCTCGACTGACCGTCGACTGCGACACCCCGTAGGTTTCCGCCAACTCCCACTGCACACGATTCCCGCGCAGATACGCCAACGTGATCACCACCGACCAGAACAATCCCAGAATCGGCGGCCAAGGCCGTCGCAGGCCAGTCGCGTTCCGCTGATCCTGCTCATGCACCAGAGCGGCAAGATCCTGAATCTCATCACGCCGAAAGCCAGTGGTATAGTACATACTGCGACAGCCCATTCATCTCGGATTGATTCGACAAACCAATCTTCGCGATGGACGGGCTGTCGCCCAACCCGACACGCCGGGCTAGATCGTTATTTCACGGGCCCTGAATAAGCCTCATGGTGGCGCGTGTGCGGTTGAGGCTCTTGTTGAATGTTTTCTGCCAGTCGAGAAGTTCCCGGCCGGGTTGTTTTTTGAACGGGGTGAGCATGCCGCGCCCGATGTAGCCTTTATCGCCGATCGGTGGGTATGTGGCGAGGTGGTCGAGGGCGCCGGATTGGTCGAGGCAATGTAGGTCGTGTCGGGAGCCTGGGGTCGGGTCGGAGATCCACGACAGCTGCCCTTCCAGGGTGGCTGCGACCTGGACGACGACGCCGGTGGTGCGATGCTTGCCCGACCACAGACCTGGTACGGCGGTCCATGACCAGCAGGGCAGCAGGGTTCCGTCGATGATGTACTGCCGATCGGCACGAAGCTCCTCCGCAGTCGGAACTACACTCCGCAGCGCCTGCGCCAGCAACGGTGTCACCCCCGCGATCGCTCGACTGACCGTCGACTGCGACACCCCGTAGGTTTCCGCCAACTCCCACTGAGGTGTTCTCACTAGCTTGTTGATCATGTTGTTCGGTTGTGCTCGGTGTGGAGTAGGACCAGCGCTGCTGCGGTGATCGCGCCGATCCGTTGTGGGCAGAGGCTGAGGTGTCTCAACGCTCGGAAGGTGTTCTTGAGCAGGGCGTTTCCTCGTTCAGCGATCGCTCGGGTCGCGGAGTGCAGCACGTTGACCGTGCGCTGGTCCGGGCAGAGCCCGGCCCCGGATCGGGTCTTGATCGGGACGGTGAGTCGGTCGGACTCGCCTTCATAGCCCAGGTCAGCGAGCACGGCGTGGTCGTCATCGATGAACTCGGCGAGTGAGCCTTTCCCAACCTGTTTGTGCTGGTCAGGGGTGTGAGGTGCGTGGCTTGTCGTGAGATGGGTGGGGCTCCTGGTAGACGGATAGCTGTCGCGCCACCGCCTACCGAGGAGCCCCGCGTGTTGTCCTACCCATCCGGGATGTCGATGTCCACTCGCACGGTTCGTGTCCTGGCCGGGCTGCTGCGCGGACATCGTCGCCGGATCGGGACCCGGTGGCGGCTCCTGACCCCGGCCCGTCAGGCCCTGCTCGTGCTCGCGCACCTACGTAAGGGCGAGACCTACACCGACCTGGCCAGCGGATTCAGAGTCGGGAAGTCCACGGTGTCCCGGTATGTCGCCGAGGCGATCGGGCTGCTCGCTGCGCTCGCGCCGACCCTGGAGCAGGCCATCACGGTCGCGGCCGGGAAGGCGTTCGTGATCCTGGACGGGACGCTGCTGCGTATCGACCGGGTCGGCATGGGCTCGGGCTATGACCGGGCGTTCTATAGCGGGAAGCACAAGTGTCACGGGCTGAATGTGCAGGTCATCGCCGACCCCGCGGGTCGGCTGGTGTGGATCTCCCCGCCGCTACCGGGGGCACGGCACGACATGGGCGCTGCCCGGATCCACGGGATCATCGACGCGGTCAACACCACCGGGGTGCGGGCGGTCGCTGACACCGCCTACCAGGGCGGCGGTCCCGCGATCACCGTCCCGCACCGACGCCGACGCCGCGATCTCGACACCGGCCGGTACCGGCCCCTGTCAGCGAATCAGAAGGCCGTCAACGCCGCTCACGCCCGACGGCGGGCACCGGGTGAGCGGGTCAACGCCGAGCTGAAGAACTGGAAGATCCTCCGCAAGATCCGCTCCAGCCCCTCCCAGGCTGCTCAGCTCGTCGCAGCGATCCAGACCCTCATGATCACCACCGCCTGACCAGCACAAACAGGTTGGGAAAGGCTCAGTCGGTCGAGGAGTCCGGGATGG
This sequence comes from Pseudonocardia sp. ICBG601, assembly GCF_020496245.1. Taxonomy (NCBI): domain Bacteria; kingdom Bacillati; phylum Actinomycetota; class Actinomycetes; order Pseudonocardiales; family Pseudonocardiaceae; genus Pseudonocardia; species Pseudonocardia sp. ICBG601. The sequence continues at coordinate 12,520 of NZ_JAHLJA010000082.1, forward strand.
GCACGAGCGCAGGTCAGGTCGTGTTCCCGACCTGGGCGGACCGGTGAGCTCCACAGTGGCCACCCGTCGGGGGCGGTGATGACCTGGATGTTCCCACCGTGACAGCGGTGTTTACCCGACCACCACAGGTCCACTCCTGGGGTGGGGCCGAGTGCTCTGCTGCGGGTCGTGGTGATCAGGGTGCCGTCCAGATGTACCCGGGAGTACCCGGCCGCGCGGGCGGCCAGCAGAGCGCCGTGCAGGCCGGGCGCGGCCGCGGTGAGGACGTCGATGCCCTCGTGCAGGTACCGGTAGGCGGTCGCGCGGCTGATCCCGCTGTCGCGAGCTAACCGGGTGACGCGGGTGGCGTCGAGGAACCAGCGCAGCACCATCACCGCCTGCGCGGACACCTCCAGCACTCGTCGTCCGCGACGGGTCCCGCGACGGGCCCGTTCACCAGCGAGAAGCCGGGCCAGGTAGTCCACGGTCGAGGCTGCGACGGGGAGCACACCGGTGTAGGTGACAGGATCAGACACGCAGGACCTCGGTACGGAAGTAGCGATCTTCGAACGGACCGATCTTCCCTACCGAGGCCCTGCACCCACCCCACAGGCCTGCCGCTACACCACATCCCTGACCAGCGACGACGGCCCTACTGAGAACACCTCACTGCACACGATTCCCGCGCAGATACGCCAACGTGATCACCACCGACCAGAACAATCCCAGAATCGGCGGCCAAGGCCGTCGCAGGCCAGTCGCGTTCCGCTGATCCTGCTCATGCACCAGAGCGGCAAGATCCTGAATCTCATCACGCCGAAAGCCAGTGGTATAGTACATACTGCGACAGCCCATTCATCTCGGATTGATTCGACAAACCAATCTTCGCGATGGACGGGCTGTCGCCCAACCCGACACGCCGGGCTAGATCGTTATTTCACGGGCCCTGAATAAGCCTCGTGGGGTCGGAGGGGATCTCCACGCCTTTGGGGAGGTACTCGCGCACGATGCGGTTGAGGTTCTCGTTGCTGCCGCGCTGCCAGGGAGAGCGCGGGCGAGCGAAGTAGACCGGCATCGAGCCCTTGGACACCACGTGGTGGGCGGCCATCTCGGCCCCGCAGTCCCAGGTCAGCGAGCGGCGCATCACCTCGGGGAGCCCAGCGGTCGCAGCGACCACCGCCCGGGTCACAGTGTGGGAGTCACGCCCGTGCAGCGGGACCAGGACCAGGAACCGCGAAGTGCGCTCCACCAGCGTCGCTACCGCGGTCTTACCTGCTTTACCGATGACCAGGTCGCCCTCCCAGTGCCCGGGCACCGCCCGCCCCTCAGCCTCAGTAGGTCGTTCATCGATGTAGGTCGGTTCGACGATCCGGGGAGCAGATGGAGGCCTACCGCCGCCACGACGGGCGGTCCGGCGGGTCCGTAACGCGATCAACTCGCGAGCCAGGGTGGACACCGGGGTGGCATAGACCCACTGGTAGATCGCCTCGTGAGACACCCGGTAAGTCTCGTCGGTCGGATAGAGCCGGGGCAGACGGCCCGCGATCGAGGCCGGGGACCAGCCGATCTGCAACAACCCGGTCACTACTTCCCGCAGCCGCGGTGACCGGTCCACCGCGAACATCTTCGGCCGGGACCGCCCGACCCGCGCCGCTTCCTCAGCCGGCCCCGCCCGGTAGCCGGCCCGGCCGCCGTGACGGGCGACCTCACGAGAGATCACCGACCGATCCCGCCCCACCACCGCAGCGATGTCGCACAACCGCCGGCCAGCGGCCAACCCCCGGGAGATCTCCTCCCGATCAGCCAAAGTCAACAGTTTCCGCACGTCATGATCCTGTTCCTCGCCGAACAACAAGATCAAGTGCTACGACCGCCTGAGCGCGCCCTCTCGTTGGGTGTAAAGATTCGGGCCCCAGAGTGAGCCCCCGCCGTCGGGCCATCCCCTCGATCTGCACCCAGATCAGGTCCGTCAGGTGGTCGGTGACGACGGCGCGATCCAGCGTGTCCCCGGTCGCCCGGCCGCGCAGCCACCACTCCGCGGTCGCCTGCACCGCGCCGACCACCGACTGCGACCACACCTGGACCAGGTCGGACTCGTCGACGTCGAGCATCTCGGCGTAGGCCCCGAGCAGGCCGGTCAGTGCGGAGGCGATGAACTCCCGGCCGGCGTCGACGACCTCGCCCCGCTGACCGGGCAGTCGGCGACGGAACAGCAGGTCGACACCCGGTGAGTCGTCGAAGAAGCCCATCACCGCGTCGACCGAGTCGTGGATCCGCGTCCGGGCCGCGCTCTCCCGGTACAGGGCGGGCATGAGCCGTTCCATCAGGCGGTCGGTCGCCCGCTCGGCCATCGCGTCGAGCAGCGCGGCCCGGTCACCGAAGTGCCGGTAGATCACCGGCTTGGTCACCCCGGCCTCGTGCGCCACCTGGTCCAGGCCGAAGTCCTCCCCGTCGCGGCCCAGCACGACCAGCGCCGCGTCGACCACCTGCTCGCGACGACGCGCGCGGTGTGCGTCCCAGCGCGTACTGCGACCGTCGGACCGGAGGTCGTCCTCGGCCCCGGGCTCCGTGCGGTCGGACGACACGCCCACCATGCTCCTCCCTCGACGGGCCCGGCGGGAGTAGGGCCGGACCCGCGCGACAGTGGATCACGAAGACCACCCGGCCGGCTCAGCGCGGCGCGGTCGTCCCCCGGGTGACGAGCTCGGCGAGGGCGGTCGCGCCCGTGTCGTCGATCGGACCGCCGTGCACGGACACGCGCCAGAAGGGCACGCTGCCGTGGACGCGGCCCTGGACCGGATCCTGGCTCACGACATGGCGGGCTTCGCCGCGCCCTGGGCACCCGACGGCACGATGACCTTCCCGTTCGCGGCGCCCGGCTCCCCGCGCGCGGAGTACACGCTGCGCTACGTTGCGGTCGTGACCGTCGGCCCGGAAGGCATCACCGGACACCGCGACCGCTGGAGCCCGCTGGAGGTCCAGCAGGTGTTCGGCCGCACCGGACTGGCGGAGGCCGCCCGATGACCGTCCTGGTCACCGGGGCCACCGGCACCACCGGGCGCCGCGTCGCCGACCTGCTGGAGGCCGCCGGGGCCGACGTCCGCCGGGCCGCCCGGTCCACCTCCCCCCGGTTCGACTGGCTGGACCCGGCGACCCACGACGCCGCGTTCGAGGGTGCCGAGAGCCTGTACCTGCTCCCGCCGCTCGCCACTCCCGACCCGGCCCCCGTCCTCGCCCCCGTCCTGGAGCGGGCGGTCCGGCGCGGTCTGCGCCGGGTGGTGCTGCTGAGCGCGGCCGCCGTCGAACGCGGCACGACCGGGTTGGGCGCGGTGCAGGACCTCGTCCTGGACACGGTCCCGGAGCCGTCGGTGCTGCGTCCGTCGTGGTTCACCCAGAACCTGCTCGGTGACCACCTCACCGCACGCGGGCTGCGCGCCGGTGAGCTGGTCACCGCCACCGGGAACGGCCGGATCCCGTTCGTCGACGCCGGGGACATCGCCGCCGTCGCCTCCGCGCTGCTGCTCGCCCCGGCACCACCCGAACCGGACGTGGTGGTCACCGGGCCCGCGGCCCTGTCCTACGACGACGTGTGCGCGGTCTGGACCGAGGTCACCGGACGGCCGGCCCGGCGCCGACCGGTGACCGTGTCCGAGATGACCGCCCGGCTCGTCGCCGACGGGATGCCCGCCGACTACGCCGCCGTGCTCGCCGGGCTCGACGGGCTCATCGCCACCGGGTCCCAGGCCCGCACGAGCGACGCGGTGCGCCGGATCACCGGGCGCGACCCGCGCAGCGTGCGGGACGTCCTGCGGGAGGCCTACCCGGCGCGGTCATGACCACGGCCACACCGACGATCATCGCCGGGCACCGCGTGCGAGGCTCACCCACGGACGCAGTGGACGACGCGAGGAGGCGTGGTGCGACGGGTGGTCTGCCGGGAGTTCGCCGATCCGGAGCGGTTCGAGCTGGTGGAGGAACCGACCCCCGGGCCGGGTCCGGGCGAGGTGCTCGTCGCCGTCGAGGCCGCCGCGGTCAGCTTCGTCGACGGGCTGATCGCCCGCGGCGGCTACCAGCTGCGGCCGCCGCTGCCGTTCACACCCGGCAGCGCGATCGCCGGGACGACCCCGGACGGCAGGCGGGTCGCCGCCCTGCTCACGGGCTTCGGCGGGTTCGCCAGCCACGCCGTCGTCCCGGAGGGCCTCCTGGTCCCGGTACCCGACGGGGTCGACGCGGGCGTCGCGGCCAGCTCGCTGGAGAGCCACGGGACGATCGCCTTCGCCTTCCGGGACCGGGTCACCGTCCGGCCGGGTGAGTGGGTCGTCGTGCTCGGGGCGAGCGGCGGGATCGGGCAGGCCGCGGTGGACCACGCCCGCGCCGTCGGTGCCCGGGTGCTCGCCGTCGCGTCCACCCCGGACAAGCGTGCGGCCGCGCTCGAGGCCGGGCGGAGGTCGCCGTCGGCTACGACTCGCTCAAGGACACGATCCGCGGGCACACCGGCGGAGGTGCGGACGTCGTGATCGACCCGGTCGGCGGCGACGCCGCGGAGGCCGCGCTGCGGGCGCTCGCCGCCGGCGGCCGGTTCTGCGTGCTGGGTTTCACCTCCGGCGCGATCCCGAAGCTGCCCGCCAACCTCGTGCTGCTGCGGAACCGGACCGTCGTCGGCGTGGACTGGGGCGACTGGTCGCGCACCGACCCGGCCGCCTCGCGGGACCTGGCGGAGGACGTGCTGCGCCGGATCGGCTCCGGGGAGCTGCACCCGGCCCGCCCGCGGACCCTGTCGCTGGACGACGCGGCGACCGCGACCCGCGCCTACGCCGAGCGCTCCGCGGTCGGGAAGCTGGTGCTCACGCCCTGACCGCAGGCGCCGTCATCAACCCTGATGACGGGCGGTAATGGCCACGTCACACCTCTCGATAGGTCGTTCGTCGGAGCGGGCAGCTCCGGTAGGACCACCGTGAGAGGACCTCCCATGACCGCCACCCAGTCCTGGCCCGCCGTGGAGCCGGCGACGCAGCCGATCCCCGTCGTGCGACGGGGGAACACCCCGGCGACCGCCGGTTTCTGGCTGGGGATCGTGGGGCTGGTGGCCGGGTGGGCCCCGTTCCTGGGTCTGCTCGTGACGGTGCCGGCATGGGCGCTCTCGCAGGCCGGTCGGCGCCGGTTCCGCACCGGCGCGACCACGACGGCGGGTCGCAGCGGCGCCGGGCTCGCCCTGGGCGTGGCGGGCAGCGTGCTCTGTCTGCTGACGACCACCATCGGCGTCATCGGTGCCGCGAACGCACCGCAGCCGGCGCTGCCGGCCGCGGCACCGGCCGCCCCCGTCCCCGCAGCCGCCCCCGCCCCGGTCGCGGTGCCGGACGTCGTCGGCATGACCGACGCCCGGGCCCGCGAGGTCCTGGCCCAGGCCGGCTTCACCCACGTCGTGCTCGGCCCGCCCTCCCCGGCGACCGCCGGGGAGGCCGCGGGCACGGTCACCGCGCAGGACCCGGTGGGATCGACGACGTACGACCGCGCCGCCGCGGTCACGCTGACCGAGGCCGCGGCACCGGCCGTGCCGGTGGCCCCCGCCGCGGCGGCGACCGACGCGCCGGTGGCAACCGACGTCGACCGTCCGTACGTGCCCGCGCCGGCACGGCCGCTCGTCGCGACCCCGCCCGCCCCGCACACGGCCGTCGCCGCACCGCGCCCCGCCCCGCAGGCGCCGCGCCCGGCCGCACCGGCCCCGCGCCCGGCCGCCCCGGCGGCGCCGGCACCCGCCGCCCCGGCCCCCTCGCCCGGCGGTGGGTCGGCCTACTACGCCAACTGCACCGCGGCCCGCAACGCCGGTGCGGCCCCTCTGTACCGCGGTGACCCGGGCTACCGCTCGGCCCTGGACCGGGACGACGACGGCATCGCCTGCGAGTGAGGCTGGGTCCACGACACGGTGCCCGGCGGTGACGAGGTCCCGCCGGGCACCCGCCTGTCAGCCCGGCCGCGCCGAGACGCCCGCCCCGCCCGCACCCGACACGACGGACACCTCCCAGCCGTGCCGCTCCAGCCCAGCGGTGACCGCGGCCGGTGGGGCGCCTTCGTAGAGCACGTGCAGCACCCCGCCCGGTGCGAGCACCCCACGCAGCACCGCCAGCTCGGGGCCGGGGTCGCGGGTCCAGAACAGGTTGACGTTCAGCGTGAACGCGACGTCCACGGAATCGGCCGCGAGCCGCAGCCCGGCCAGATCGGACCGCACGACGGTGAGGACGCCGTCGTCGACGAACGCCGCGCAGCGCTCGGCGGTCCGCGCGACGGCGACGGCCGAGCGGTCCACCGCGACCATCGCGCCACCCGCGCCCGGGTCGAGCGCGGGGCAGACCAACGACGCCACCGCGCCCGGTCCGCAGCCCACCTCCAGCACCCGGGTGCCGGGCCGCGCGCCGACGACGGCGGCCGCGAACCGCGCCCGAGCCGGGACCACTCTCGCCGCCACAGCGGTCATGCTGGCACGGACCGGGCGCGGACGGGCATCATCGAGGAGGTGGACGAGGTGGTGGGACCCGAGCAGATCCGTATCTCCGACGCCGAACGCCAGGCCGTCGCCGACCGGCTGCGTGCCGCCCACGCCGAGGGCTACCTCGACCTCGCCGAGTACGACGAGCGCCTGACCGAGGTCTGGCGGATGCGCACCCGGGGCGACCTGGGCCGGGTGACCCGGGACCTGCCCGCCGAGCGGAACCCCGGCCGTCGCGACGGCCTGGTGTTCGCCGCGAGCCCCGGCGGCATCGCCATGAAGGTCCTGTCGATCATCTGGCTGTGCATCACCGCCGCGGCCGCGGCCGGGACCACGGTGCTGGCGCTGCTCACCGACCTCAGCCCCTTGTGGTTCCTGATCTTCTCGGCGCCGACCGGGGCGGTGCTGCTGACCCTGTGGGTGGCCGGTGCGGGCCGTCCCCGGCGCAGCGGCGCCTGACCGCCGCGCCGGGACGGCTCAGCCGCCCGACCGCTCCTGCTCGTAGCGCTTGGTCATGGTGTCGACGGCGTCGAGCTGGCTCTGTGCGTGCTTCTCCCGCGTGGAGCTGGCCCGGTCCTTCGCGGCCAGAGTGCCCGCGGCCTGCCCCTGGAACTCGGGCATGACGTGCTGGGCGATCAGCTCGTAGGAGCGCTTCGTCGCGGTCGGGTCGGCCCACTCGTGGCCGAGCAGCAGGAACGCGCCGAACCCTCCTGACTGGTCGACGAGCTTGCGCACCTGGGCCTTCGCGTCCTCGACGGTGCCGATCGCGCCGATCCCGGCGTCGTTGATGAAGTCGATCATCTCCTTGACGTCACCGCCCGCCACCGCCATCTGCGGGAACGCCGCGACCTTCTGGAAGTACCGGAACCAGTGCTCGATGCCGTACTCGACCTCGCGGTAGGCCTGCTCCCGGGTCTCGGCGACGTGCATCAGCCCGACCAGCCGCCACTTGCCGCGGTCCGGTGTCGGCTGCCCGTGGTGGGCGGCGCGCTCCTCGACGACACCCCAGTGGTGGGCGAGCGCGTCGAAGCCGTCCTGGGTGAGGGTGGCGCCGATCGACAGCAGTCCGACCCCGTGCTGCCCGGCCATCCGCGGCCCGGTCGGCGAGGCCACCGCGGCGACCGTGATGTCGAAGCACGGGTCGGAGTAGGGCGCCAGCTGCAGCTGGGCGTCGACGAGGGTGTGGGTGCGGGTCCGGGCGGTGACGGTCTCCCCACGCAGCAGCCGCATGATGATGTCGAGGTTCACCTCGAGCAGCTCGCGCGTGTCGGTGGGGTTCAGGCCGATCATGGCCGAGTCGGTCGGCAGCGAGCCGGGGCCGCAGCCGAGCATCGCCCGCCCGCGGGTGAGGTGGTCGAGCAGCACCATGCGGTCGGCCACCCAGAGCGGGTTGTGGTAGGCGATCGAGGTGACGCCGGTGCCCAGCCGGATGTGCCGGGTCCGCTCCGCGGCGGCCGCGATGAAGATCTCGGGGGACGCGATGATCTCCGAGCCCGCGGAGTGGTGCTCCCCGATCCAGGCCTCGTCGTAGCCGAGCCGGTCGAGGTGCTCCACCAGCTCGAGATCGCGCTGCAACGCGAGTGTGGGGTTCTGCCCGGGCTGGTGGAACGGGGCCAGGAAGGTGCCGAATCGCAGTCTGCTCACGGTGACTCCTCGTCGCTCCGGCGCCCACTCCGTCGAGGACGCCGTCACGACAGTCCTTACCTGCCGTGACGGGCGTCACGCAAGCGTTGCACGAGGGTGGCAGACCGGGTGAACGGCCGGTGTACGGACGTCCGTGACGACCCGATAGGTTCCGCGATCATGGGACACCGCGAGGAGCTTCTGGACGGGGCCGCGCAGTGCCTCTACGAGAAGGGGTTCGGCCGCACGACCGCACGGGACGTAGTGGCCGCGTCCGGGACGAACCTGGCCTCCATCGGGTACCACTTCGGCTCCAAGGACGCCCTGCTCACCGAGGCCCTGCTGCGGGCGACGACGGCCTGGGGAGAGGAGCTCGACCGGGCGCTCGCCGAGCCCGCCGGCGGGCCCACCGACCCGCAGCGACGGGTCGAGGAGACCTGGAGCCGGGTGGTCGGCCTGTTCTCCACCCAGCGACGTCTGTGGGCCACCCACGTCGAGGCGCTCGCCCATGCCGAGCGGCTGCCCGAGCTGCGCGCGAAGCTCGCCGAGGCCCAGCGGGAGATCCGCGAGGGCCTGGCCCTCACCTTCCACACGCTGCCCGACGACCCGGCCGCCGCGGACCGCCGCGTGCACGTGCTCGGCTCCGTCTACCAGGCGCTGCTCACCGGGCTCATGGTCCAGTGGATGGTCGACCCCGACACCGCGCCGTCCGGTGTGGACATCGCCGAGGGGCTGCGCGCCATCGCCGACCGGGCCGACGCCTTCGCCTGATCCCCCGGCGGGTCAGTGCCAGGGCTCGACCCGGCCGATGATCGTCCCGCCACGGACCGCACCGGGCTCGGCCACCCGCACGGTGAACGTCCCCAGCGCGAGGAAGCGCAGGGTGACGGTGCCCCCGGCGCTGACGTCGACGGCGCGGCCCTGCTCCGGGACCAGCACCCGGCGCGCGACGTCGCTGCCGACGGTGAGCACCACCGTCGTACCCCGTCTCACCCGCACGGTCGGGACCGCGGTCACCGGCCGTGCCTCCCAGTGGTCGAAGCGGACCGGGGTCAGGCCGTGGGAGTCGGCGGACGCGGTGACGGTCGGCCCGGCCGCGACGGTGCCCGTCGTCGGTCCGACGGCACCGCAGCCCGCGGCGGCCAGGGGGAGCACGAGCATCCCGGCGAGCAGCAGCCGGGCCGGTCTCCGCATGCCTCCATGCTGCCGGATGCGCGGCCGCCGACCCCGCCCGGTGCACCCGTTCGTGGCATTCGGCACGATCGGGTCGTGAGCCAGCACCCGATCGCCCCCGTTCCCCCGACGCTCTTCGACGACGAGCGCGAGCAGCGCTGGCGGTCCCGGTTCACCGCGGTCCGCATGTCGCGCCCCGGATGGGCCCGCGACGCGCCGGCCCGCTTGGTCTACGTCTCCAACGCGACCGGCACCTTCGAGATCCACGCGTGGGACCGCGACTCCGGGGAGCACCGCCAGGTCACCGACCGGCGCAACGGCACCACCTCGGCCGTGCTGCCGCCGGACGGCGGACAGATCTGGTGGTTCGCCGACACCGACGGCGACGAGTTCGGCCACTGGGTCGCCCAGCCGTGGACCTCCGGCCCCGGCGCCGACACCGTGCCCGCCGTCCCCGGTGTCGGCGACGGCTACCCGCGGGCCTGGAGATCGGCCGCCGCGTCACCGCGGTCGGGGTGTCCACCGACGACGGCACCGTCCTGTCGGTGCACGAGCGCGGCTCCGGCACCGACGCGCGCGAGATCTACCGGCACACCGAGTACGCCGGCGTCGGCGCGCTGTCGGAGGACGAGACGCTGCTCGCCATCTCCCACTCCGACACGGCGACTCCCGCCACCCCTCGCTGCGGGTGCTCGACGTCGCCACCGGTGACACCGTCGCCGAGCTGCACGACGGGCCCGGCCGCGGCCTCGCCGCGCTGGAGTTCTCCCCCGTCGCCGGGGACCAGCGGCTGCTGGTCGGCCACGAACGCCGCGGCCCGCGACGAGCTGCTGGTCTGGGACCCGACCACCGGCGAGGTCACCGAGCTCGCGATCGACCTGCCCGGCGAGCTCGTCGGCGGCTTCGTCCCGGACGCCTCGGCAACTGCTCGTCGCGCACACCCACGCCGCCAGGACCCGGCTGTTCCGCTACGCCCTGGCCTCCGGCGAGCTGACCGAGCTTCCGACCGCGCCCGGCTGCGTCGGGTCCGCCGAGGTCCGCGACGACGGCACCGTGGAGTACTCCGCGTCGTCGGCGGCCACCCCGTCGCAGATCCGGGCGCTGCGCCCGGACGGCACCGACGACGTCCTGGTCGCCCCGCCCGGGGAGCGCCCGCCCGGCTCGGTCGCCGTGCGCGACGTGTGGACCGAGGGCCCCGGCGGCGCCGTGCACAGCCTCGTCGCCGAGGCGCCGCGCACCGACGACGGCCCGGCGCCCGCGGTGTTCGTGCTGCACGGCGGCCCGCACGCCGCCGACGAGGACCGTTTCGACGCCGGCCGGGCCACCTGGGTCGAGGCCGGGTTCACCGTCGTCGAGGTCAACTACCGCGGCTCCACCGGCTACGGCTCGGCGTGGCGCGACGCGATCGAGGGCCGCCCCGGGCTGACCGAGCTGGCCGACGTCGCCGCGGTGCAGGACGCGCTGGTCGCCGACGGCACCGTCGACCCGGCCCGCTGCGTCGTCGACGGCTGGTCCTGGGGCGGATACCTGTCGCTGCTCGCGGCGGGCACGCAGCCGCAGCGGTGGGCCGCGGCCGTCGCCGGGGTGCCGGTGGCCGGCTACGTCGCCGCCTACGCCGACGAGATGGAGCAGCTGCGCGCGTTCGACCGGGCGTTGTTCGGCGGCTCCCCCGACGAGCTGCCCGACCTCTACCGGGAGGCCTCGCCGCTGACCTACGTCGACGAGGTCCGGGTGCCGGTCCTGGTGCTGGCCGGGGAGAACGACCCGCGCTGCCCGATCCGCCAGATCGACAACTACCTGGACGCGCTGGCCGCGCGCGGGGACGTGCCCTACGAGGTCAGCCGGTTCGACGCCGGACACGGCTCGCTGGTGGTGTCCGACCAGCTGGACCTGATCGCGACCGAGGTCGACTTCGTGCGCCGCGCCCTGGGCTGACTCACCGGGGCGCGTCGCCGAGCAGGCCCAGCACGTTCTCCGGCGGCCTGCCCACGACGGCGTCTACGGATCTCTGACACTTATGGACACCCGAGTGGATGTCTGTCGGTGTGAGTGATCGGTAGTCACACGGGTGTTTCGGCAGGTCAGGGGGCTTATTCACAAGGGAGTAATTCTGTTGATCTGCGGAAGCCGTCACCGGCGATTTTGTCTCGATACCGGCACGGCGGTGTGTCGCGCTTGAAGTGCAACAGCCCTTGCCGGTTTGTTCGGTGTTCCCAGGCATCGAACGAGGATCGGCGAAGAGCTGTTGCGATTCAAAGCTATGACAGGGTTGGACGATAGACAACTCACCGATCTGGTGGTGAGAGTACACGCCCGATGCGGTGGGTATCGAGGCTTGAGGAATAAGCTGTTCAAGACGAGCGATTTTACGGCGGAGGAACTGTCCTTGTCGCTGAAGTCGAGCTAACTTGACGGAGAGTCCATGGTCATCGAAACGGCGCCCGCGAAAATCACTGTACATGGCGTTGCTTTGAGTGTCACGAACTACAGTCGCTGCAACGACCATATCCTTAGGTGACCAATCAACCCCGACTGCAGACGCTGCGTTCGCAACGGTCGGTGGCCGAGGTACTGTTTCAGCGAAAGCGAAACGGAATAGTGCCCCGCGCCGATCAAGGGTCACCTCGGGGAGATGCCATCCGGTGATTGACCGATGATGTAAATGTTGAGGAATCGGGATATCGAGTTGAACCCAACGCCAATCGGTCCGAGAATCTGGATGTTGACGTACAGGAAGTTTGATCCGCAGTGTCAGCTCGGTGGCCGTACTGGTAACAAGCGTCGCCAGCTGGGCGTCAACGGCTCCGAGACGGACCCGGCGAGCGACAGATGGAACGGGTTGGAGCGTCGTGATCCGCAAGCCTGCCGGATCGACCCCGGGATGCAAGCGCACCCACCGAGCGATCTGCCTATGCACATTCCTCGCGAACGCACCCCCGAGGCCCGCAGTGCCGTCTGACGCACCACCAGACACCTCTGCTGCAATGGCGGCATCCCGAAAAGCCAAGGTTCGCAACGTTGATATCACCTGTGCCGTCACGATCCGCATCACACGAGATGGAACGTACATATCCTGCGGAAACTGAGGTCGCCATCCGCAACGCTGCCCCACCACCGCTGCAGCCGCAGGCAATCGACGGCCGCCCTCATCCACACCGGAATGTATACGGTCAAAAGTTTCCGGAACCCACAACTCGGATAGCAGATCGCGTTCGGCGCCCTCCACAATGTCGAGCAGCCAACGCACCCGCTCCGTCAAGTCATCTCGCGACACGACAGCACCAGACACTTCACACACTGCTCGTGAAGCTCGAGATGTCGTTGAAGACGTCAATACATTGGATTTCTGCCAACCCGTCACGTCGGAGGTCCCTGCTCCTGCAGGCGTGCCTGCGCGGCATCAAGCAGTCGTTGCTGATTCGTCTTTGACCGCAACTGATAGAACCGACCAGAAAAGGACGCAAGTAACGCCATGAAGTCATCCATCAGCTCTTCAAGCAGCGACTTGTCCGCATGAGCATGAACAGTCTCAACTGCAACTCCGACCTGCGCCAGATACCGCTCAATATAGGCGACACCAAACCGAGCCAGTCGGTCACGCCACACTACGCGAACTACCGTGAACCGCCCAGCAGCGGCGTCATCAAGTAGCCGAGTCAACCCCTTCCGATTTTCTCGCAAACCGGACGCGCGATCACGATACACTCGGAATACTGTCCCCCTGGACGTCTCCCGCAACACCGATTCCTGGTTCGCCAACGACGACTCCTGACCCGTCGAACCAGAAACACGACAATACAACGCCTCAACCCGCTCCGCCGCTTCCGGCTGAATCGGTTCGCGCCCAAGGAAGACATCAAGATCAGCACGATCAAACAAACGCTGACCAGAGGCTGAAACTCGACACGGCAGCCGACCCTCTCGGGCAGCCTTCCGAACACCCACCACCGACATGCCCATGTACTCGGCAGCTCGCGCTATACGCATCTAAAGCAGTATGAGCTAGTACCGGATACTTTGTCAACAGTCGATGAGCCCGGTCGCCGTCGATCACCACGGGCCGCTCGATCAGCTTCGGCTCGGCGGCCAGCGCGTCGAGCAGGGTGTCGCGGTCGGCCCCGGCGAGACCCTGCTCGCGGAACGCCGGCTCGCCGGTGCGGGTGATCGCGAGCGGGTCCTCGGTGCCCAGCGCGGCCAGCGCCCGTTCGAGCTCGGCGCGGGTCGGTGGGTCGTCGAGGTAGCGGCGCACCGTCGGCTCGGCACCGTGCTCGGTCAGCAACGCGAGGGCGGCGCGGCTCTTCGAGCAGCGCGGGTTGTGCCAGATCTCCACGGCCCGAGCCTAGGACGCACGACGGCCCCGGGGGTGTCCCCGGGCCGTCGGTCGGTGCGCGGAGCGGTCAGCCGCCGTTGCGGACGGCCTGCTCGATCCGGTCGCCGATGTTCTTGTCGACGTTGCGCCAGTACTCGAAGGCACGCTGCAGGACCGGCTCGGTCACGCCGTCGAGCAGGTGCCCGGCGACGTTGCCGACGAACCGTTCGCGGGCGGCGGCGTCGAAGACCTCGCGGACCATGATCCCGGCCTGGCCCCAGTCGTCGTCGGACTCGCGCAGCGTGTACGCGCTGCGGACCATGTCGCCGTCGGCGTACCAGAGGGCCTCGGAGACCCGCTTCGGGTCGGCCGCCGGGCCGCCGTAGGAGTTCGGCGCGTAGATCGGGTCACGGGTGTTCGTGATCCGCATCGCGCCGTCCTTCTGGTAGTTGTTCACCTCGCTGCGCGGCGCGTTGACCGGGATCTGCTTGTAGTTGACCCCGAGGCGGGCGCGGTGGGCGTCGGCGTAGGAGAACCCGCGGGCGAGCAGCATCTTGTCCGGCGACAGCCCGGTGCCCGGCACCAGGTTGTTCGGCTCGAACGCGGCCTGCTCGATCTCGGCGTGGTAGTCCTCGACGTTCTGGTCCAGCGTCAGCTTCCCGACCTTGATCAGCGGGTAGTCGCTGTGCGGCCACACCTTGGTCAGGTCGAACGGGTTGTACCGGTAGGTCTTCGCGTCGGCGAACGGCATGACCTGCACGTACAACGTCCACGACGGGTGGTTGCCCGCCTCGATCTCGTTGTAGAGGTCGGCCTGGTGGTAGTCGGGGTCCGAGCCCGCGAGGGCGTCGGCCTCGTCCTGGGTCAGGCACTCCACGCCCTGGTCGGACTTGAAGTGGTACTTCACCCAGACCATCTCGCCGGCGTCGTTGATCCAGCTGTAGGTGTGGCTGGAGTAGCCGTTCATCTGCCGCCAGGACTTCGGGATGCCCCGGTCGCCCATCAGCCAGGTGACCTGGTGCGCCGACTCCGGCGACAGCGTCCAGAAGTCCCACTGCATGTCGTGGTCGCGCAGGTTGTTCGCCACGCGCCGCTTCTGGCTGCGGATGAAGTGCTGGAACTTCATCGGGTCGCGGACGAAGAAGACCGGCGTGTTGTTGCCGACCATGTCCCAGTTGCCCTCGGTGGTCCACAGCTTGAGCGAGAACCCGCGCGGGTCACGCCAGGTGTCGGGGCTGCCGCGCT
>NZ_JAHLJA010000083.1:0-65611 GCF_020496245.1 Pseudonocardia sp. ICBG601
CCTGGTCGAACAGTTTAGCGATATCGCCGTTGTCTGATATGTCGATCTCAACGCCGGGGATGGTGTCGACAAGACGGTTGCGCAGGGTGTCGCTATGGCTGATCGCCCAGCGCCTCTGCCGGTAGTCAATGAGTCGGAGAATCCCGAACACGATGATCGCCAGGGCCGCGCAGAGCTGCCCGACGCTGCTCGCGATGAAGTTGGCGGTATTGATCGCAGAGATAGCTGCGTCAGGCGGCTGAAGCGAATTGTGCGTGATGACAACGAGCCGCGAAACCGATGCTAGCGCAAAGAGCGTGCAACCCAGCCCCAGGAGTGCACACGCCCCAGCGAGAGCTTTGGTGGATTTACGAGCGAGCGCGAACGCGAAACTGGCAATGCTCGCGGTCGTCCAGATGAACCAGGCTCCACCGATGAAGTAGGAGAGGACTATTGTCGGGTACCCGTTACCCGGGTTCATGATGGTGTGCGACCGCAGCTCGACCGGGTAATGAGCTGTAGCAGCAGCATCGTTGCGACAACGACCACCGCTGCGCCGGGGATCAAGCGAATGAGTCGATCATTCCGGTAGCGCAAACTGGAGAAATAAGCGGCCAGTAATCCCAGACCGAATGTGATCAGCCCGTTGAAGACGATCTTTCCAGCGCCGACCCAGGAGACGCTGTCGATGGCGGCACTCACCTGTGGGAAGCTGAGGATATTGCCTACTGCCACGAACCAGACGCTGATGCCGAGCCATGCGGCCTGCTTCCGGATCACTCGGGGGATATCCGGGCCTGGCCGATAGTAGTCGTAGGTCTTGATAGAAGCCGTGACGACCAGAACGATGATGAGGAAAATTTGAATGAGTCGAGCTATTTCCATCGGGACCCCATCAGGGTGTAGGTGAGGTCCGCGAGGACGGGATCGTCACTGACCTGGAGATAGCTGGGACGGCTCCGTTTGGTCCACGAACTGAGAATGAGACCGCCTGCGTCGGCCTCGGTTTCCATCTCGTTCAGCCGAGCAATTTTCGCTTGCTCAGCCGGACTGGAGTGTGATGGCAGAGCGATCCTGGTCCGACTGCAGATGAACCGGGTTTTTTCCGTGGCGGGATCATTCAGGTGATCTCGCCATATGTGGACGAGTTCGTGGCCAAGGATGTAGTCCTGGTGGCGCCGGATAGTGGCACCCTGGACCATGATCTTGTAGATCTTCTCCGTCGAATCGTAGATAACGGCTCCGGTCCCCGACGAAGTCGCCGCCGGAATCCGCTGTGTCACGATGGGAACCCCAAGTACCTCAGCCATTCGTTCCTGCAGCGCATCCATGCAAAACGGAATCCTCATGCCAGTCTCGGCGAGCAGCCGCAGGAGGCTGGCATCCAGCGGCTCGCTGGTCCGCTGCTCGATCCCAGTGGCCGTCGTGCATCCGGTGATGTCGTCGGACACACACGACGACCGGTTGAGGACTATCGTCGCTGGTGGCGGGCGTCGGAGTTCCTGTTCCGCGGTCGGAGCAAAGCGCGGTCTGGTCGGCGCCCGCCCCACGACCCCACCGCGGCCTGCGACGAGTTGCTGGGTTCAGCCCGGCGGTGAGCCTCGGTGCGGTGAGTCTCGGTGGCGAGGTAGGCGTGGTGGGTGACCGCTGCGGTGGCTACCAACGCGACCATGGCGGCCGCGACCGGTGCGGCGATCATGGCGACACCGGCGGTGAGGACACCAGCGGCGACCAGAAGACCGGCGACCTGCAGGATCAGGAGTCCGCTGACGGGAGAGCCCGTGATGTCGCTGCTTGGCGCGGCCGTGCCCGGGGTGCCCGGTGCCGGTGTAGGCGGTGTCGTCCGAGCTGGTGTCGTCGCTGGTGGTGTGGTGAGTAGTTCGTAGGCGGCGTTGACGGCGATGAACCGTTCGGTGTCCCCGCCCCGGTCAGGGTGGGCGTGGCGGACCGCGGTCCGCCACGCCGCCCGTAGCAGCTCAGGTGAGGCGCCGGCGGGGACACCGAGCAGTGCTGCTGCGGCTGCGCGGTCCGAGTCGGTGTGTCTACTCACTGGTGCTGGCCGTCCGGGCGGATGAAGCGGCCTTTGAAGTCGCCGCTGCCGAAGGCGGGGTCGAGCGGGCCGCGGTAGTCCGGTGGTGGCGCGTGGTGGACGCTGACGGTCTTGTCGGCGTTGTGGGTAAGGGCGCCGAGTTCTGCGAGTTCGGCGAGTGCGGCGTCTGTGGCGTGGTCGGCTGGTTCGGCGAACATGTCGACGAGCGTGTCGACGGTCTTGTCGTCGGCGTCGCCGTCGTCGTCGATGTAGTCGATGTAGATGCTCAGCAGGCAGTAGATCTCGTAGGCGAGGTCGGTGACGCCGGCGAGGAACACCCAGTTCCCGATCAGTGGTTCCTGCGCCGGTCGCCCGACCCGGAATGCCGGTGGTGGTGTCTGTTCCTGAGTTGTCGTCACTGCGGCGCTGCTCCGTTCGCCTCGGTCTCGTCGTCACCGCTGTCGGTGGTGGTGTCGTCCATCCAACTCGGTGTCGTCCACCGCGGCGGTGGTGGTGGTGCGGACTCGGTGGTCGCGCTGCTGTCGCTGTCGGGTCCGGTGGTGCCGGGGCGGTGGAGTCGCCGGTTGATCGCGGCGGCCTGGGCGGCGGTGAGCCGCCGCCGGGACAGGGCCGGCCCGTCGGTGGGTGCGGTCCGTCGGGGCGAGCCGACGATCGCGGGCGCGGCGGCGAGTGGGGCGACGACGCCGTAGACGACCTGGTCGGGTGTGGCGTAGGCGAGGTGGTGGCGGGGGAGCTGTCGGAGCCGGTTCGGATCGAGCAGGTAGGTGTGCTGGCGGCGTATCGTGCCGACACCAGTTGTGCGGGCACCGTCGAGTTGGTAGCCGACTTCGTCGACCAGCCGCGTCCCGAACCGCTCGGACAACGCTTCGGCGCCTGTGGTGCGGCCGATCAGGGCGCCGCCGCCCATCGCGCCGAGCAGCCGGCGGCGTTGGTCCTCGGTGTCGGCCAGGCCCTCATACGATTGGGCGGACACGATGACCGAGCCGCCCATCGACCGCAGGCGTTCGACGAGGTTGATGACGTCACCTGCGGTGTCGCCGGAGACCGCGGAGAACTCGTCGATGACGAACAACACCTGACGGCGTTGCCCGTCGTGAGCGACACCGAGTTCGTAGGTCAAGAGTTCGATGAGGACGGCGGTCTTGGTGGCGGCGACGACGGTGTCGGTGGCGCCGGGGACGGAGACGTACAGGGCGTCGAAGTCCGAGAGCGGGGCTCCGGCGTCGAAGTCGCCGCCGATGCTGCGGAACAAATCGGCGAACAGCAACAGGTCGGAGTCCAGCGATGAGGCGCCCGCTCCGGCGCCGGTGGTCTTGGTCAGGGCGGCGATGCTGCGTTCCTCGACCGGATGTCCCGCCCACGCGGTGGTCAGCCAGGCCGGGTCGAGCCGCTGCAGGAACTCCGCCGACGACGCGGGTGGCTTCTCGGTCGGGGCGTCGATGACCAGGTGGAGCAGGCCGCGTTGGAGGACGTCGTAGAAGCGGTGGTCGGTTTTCGCGAGTTTGTGTAGGGCGGCGCGCAGTTGCGTGGCGGGCATGCGCCACATGTTCAGCCGGGTCTCGAACGGGAACACGCCGATCCGGTCCGGGTGCAGGCCGAGGTCTTCCATCGCGTCGGCCCATTCGTGGGCGTCGGTGTCGGCGTCGGGGCCGCCTTTCGCGGCCAGGAAGATCACCAACGGCCGTGATCCCGCAACGCCGTGCTGTTGCTGGTTGTAGGCGGTCCAGGTGATCTCGGCCCAGCTGGCTGAGTAGCGCACCAGCATCGTGGTCTTCCCGGCGCCGGTCTCGGCCAGGCAGACGGTGTGGAGGGCGATCGCGGGCATCGGGACCTGTAACCACGGCGCGGCGCGCCGGCGCAGAGTGTCGGTGAGTAGGTCCGGTTGGGCGCGGACGGTGTCATAACGTGGGCCGAGGACGACCGAGGGTGTGCCGTCACGGCCGTGGCTGGCCAGCGGGGTGCGCTCGCGGCGGGCGCGGCGGGCCGCCGCACCGGCGCGGATGTGTAGCTGGCGGCGGACGTGGCGTTCCCCGGCGGCCTGGTCGACACCGGACCGCATCCGCTTGGTGTAGAGGTGCCACCACACCCAGGACGTGATCGCCACCAGAGGGGCGGTCGCGGCGGCGGAGTCGATCCCAGCGGGCAGGTAGTGCCCGTCCCATGCCTGACGCACCGCCGAGGCCGTCAGCTCCAGGCCCCACCAGGGCAGCATGCCGACGATCGGCCCGGCCAGCGCCGCAGCGGCCACGATGACCAGGGCGAGGTTGCGCAGCCGGTGCGGTTCCCAGCCGCGGGCCCACGCCCACAACACCAGCACATGCCCGACCACGGTGGCGGGCACCACGACCGCCGCGACCGCCACGAACACCTGCCCGACCGTGACACCACCGAACAACGGGATGTCGGGAAGGTCCGGGGCCCGCGCCGCGAGCGCCTGCGTGAGGTCACTCATCGCTGCTCGTCGTTCGGGTGCGCTTGAGTTCGGTGATCCACGCATACGGACACACCGGATCGATGTAGGCGGTCGCGGTGATCCGGTTATCGGGAGAGAAAGTCACGGGTTCCTACTGTAAATGAAAAGTTGTAGCGGTCAGAAAGTGGTCCACGGCCGTACGGACTGCGTAGGGGTGGGTCACCGTCGGGGAATGTCCGGCGCCGTTGATGACAAGTACCTCGCTCGGGCCGGGGAGCGCGTCGCGGAGCTGTTGCTGCCGTTCCGGGGGAATCGAGTGGTCGTGCTCGCCGCGCACTACCAGTGCGGGAACTCTGATCTGGGGGAGTTGGTCGGTGATGTCGTCACGGTTCAGCAGGCAATCGACCGGGTGACCGAGGGGGATTCCGCGGGTCTGCCAGGTCCGGGCCCAGGTGTCCGCGGCGGGATGGTCTCCGATGATCTGCCCGGATAATGCTGTGGTCAGTTCCGGCGTCGGACCAGCCTCGGCTAGTGCCGCGAACATGTTTTGATATGCGGCGGTCTCGGCCGTGTCCAATGCGGCGGCTTCGGTGTCGATCAGGATGAGTGCGGTCACGCGTTCCGGCGCGAGTAACGCAGTCCGGAGTGCGATGAAACCACCCTGTGAACAGCCGCCGACCGCTGCTTTGTCGATCCCGAGAGCGTCCATCACTGCCAGCTGGTCCCGCGCGAGATCCCAGAACGAGAACGGCTCATCGCTGGCCGGACTGTCCCCATGACCAGGTGCGTCCCAGGTGATGACCCGCCGATCCGGAGATGCCGGTATCGCGCCGTCGAACATCGAACGATCCAAAGCGAAACCATGCGCCATGACGATGGCGGCACCTCGACTGCCGTCGTCATCGACCCTGACTTCCCGAGCTTCTGTCTTAATATTAGCCGTGCTCACGATCATGCTCCATCAAATGTGGTTGCCCTGCCCTGCACGGCGCCGCCGCCATCAAACTGAGGAATCCTTCTCTCCGGGGGGGGGCGTTCATATCGATCGCCAGGTAGAGCTGTAAAGGGCTCGCCGGTTCGGGCCACTTTAGTACTTGCGCTCGCAGGTTCAGCACCTTTCCGGAGTCGAGGTCGCGCACTAGCATCTCGGCCTTGTGGCGCCCTAGAGCGACGTCACCACTGTTCCACATCTTCTGGAACTCGGTCGAGTGCGACAGCTGGTCGAGCAGTGTCGTGAATTGGTCGCCCCCCAGATGGTTGCGGACCATCAGCGCGCGTGTCCAGGACACCGTCAGTAGCGCTTCCTGTTCCCATTCCACCATGATGTGGCGGCTCTCCGGGACAAAGAAGAACCAGAGCAGTACGTTCGCTATATCGGGGTCGGCGATGCGGCGGTACACGCGGCGGTATTCGGAGTTCGCGTACAGCACATTCCAGGCGTCGTCGACGAAGCCCGCGAGCGCGGGCGTGAGAGTGTCGACGTAGATTCGATTCTGGTCTGTGATCACGCAGGGCGTTACGGGTCGGTCACCTTCCCCGGGCCGGTAGTCCCGCAGATCGTGCAGATGCTGCCGTTGGCCCGGCGAACATCCCAGAGCGTCGGCGAGGGCGTCCACGACCGCGGGAGATGGCGTCGCCTGGCCGCCCTGTTCCAGTTTCGCGATGTAGCCCGCGCCATGGCCGGTCAGCGTGGCCAGCTCCATCCGGCTCATCCCACCGGCGCGCCGGCAACCGTTCAGCGAGCGTTCCCTGAGCTGACGCAGGAACCTGCCCAGTTCGGGTAGTTCCACCGTGGTCTGCTCGACATCGAACTCGTCTCGGCTGCCGGTTCCTGTCACTTCGGGTGTTGTCCTTCGCGTCTACGTGCCCGTTTGAGTGCGCTGAAGCCCAGCTTCATCACTGCTGTGTGCACAGTAGATGACGTAGCGTAGCTAGACTGCTCGGACCGTGAAGGACGGACGCCCGGTGGCCTGGACGGCCACGTCTCAGTAGTGCCAGGGGTAGCCGGCCCAGTTGGGATCGCGTTTCTGGAGGAACGCGTCGCGGCCTTCGACGGCTTCGTCGGTCATGTAGGCGAGCCGGGTCGCCTCGCCGGCGAAGAGCTGCTGGCCGACCAGGCCGTCGTCGGCGAGGTTGAAGGCGTACTTCAGCATTCGTTGTGCCTGGGGTGACTTGCCGTTGATCTCGGCGGCCCAGAGCAGGGCCTCGGTTTCGATGTCAGCGTGGCCGATGACGGCGTTGACCGCGCCCATGTGGTGCATCTGCTCAGCGGTGTAGGTGCGGCCGAGGAAGAAGATCTCCCGGGCGAACTTCTGGCCGACCTGGCGGGCGAGGTAGGCCGAGCCGTAGCCGCCGTCGAAGGAGCCGACGTCGGCGTCGGTCTGCTTGAAGCGGGCGTGTTCGCGGGAGGCGATCGTGAGGTCGGCGACGGCGTGCAGCGAGTGCCCGCCTCCGGCGGCCCAGCCGTTGACCACAGCGATGACGACCTTGGGCATGAACCGGATCAGGCGCTGGCACTCCAGGATGTGGAGCCGCCCGGCCCGCCCGGTCTGCACGGTGTCGGCGGTGTCGCCGTCGGCGTACTGGTAGCCGGTGCGGCCGCGGATGCGCTGGTCCCCGCCGGAGCAGAAGGCGCGCTTGCCATCCTTGGGGGAGGGCCCGTTCCCGGTCAACAGGACGGCGCCGACGTCGGCGCTGGTGCGGGCGTGCTCCAGGGCGCGGTACAGCTCGTCGACGGTGCCCGGCCGGAAGGCGTTGAGGACCTCGGGGCGGTCGAACGCGATCCGCACGGCACCGGTGCTACGGGCGCGGTGGTAGGTGATGTCGCGGAAGTCGAACCCGTCGACCGGTGTCCACGCGTCCGGCTCGAACGTCTCAGAAACAGAATTCGTCACGACTCCACCGTAGTCGACGGTGGAGTCGTGAACCAACGCCAAGTCCCCCGGACTCCTCGACCCGCAGAAATGTCCATGTGCCTCCAGAAGACGCCTCGCTGAATCCGGCCCGTCACACACTCCGCGAGCCCCCGCGGCGCCACAGCACACAGAGCAACTTTCATAACAGTTGAATAAACGAGGCGAGCCCGCAGCGTCACCGCCCGTAATTGGTTGCACTGCACAATCAATCGAGTGACCACTGGCAGCCGCCACGAACACGCAGGCAGTGAGGGCGCACCCCGCAAGATTGCGTTACCCAACAATCTGAACACGGAGAGTAAAAGTACCCATGGCATGGGTACCCATGGCATGGGTACCCATGGCATGGGTACTTGCGCTGAAAGGGTCGGCCAGGGTGAATGTCGTGCCTGTGGCGAGCGCAGAACAGCGGTTGCTGAAGACCTCCGCGGGTTGCCAACAGAGCGAGAGAGGGAGCGCCGACGAACTCGTCCGACGAAGTTCCAGCACTTGATATCCCGGGCAGGATGCTCACTCGACACCGTTGCCGATTAGCGCTCCCCGCATCCCACCTTGTCTATTCTATGGACTGATGATGTCAATTTCGCGTCGCTTCGAAGCACCCGTCGGTGACGAGGTGATCTGGCGTTCCGCCCCAGGCGTCGAAAGCCCGGCCTCGTCTGAAGCCGCCGCTGGGAATGCCAGCGTCATCGCCCTCCACTCTCTACCGGAGCCGCCGTCCCAGCGGTCAGAGCCGCCACCCACGCCAGACGTACTCGGTACTCGCGTGGAGCTCGCCCCACCGCAGATCAGGCTCGACCGGGAGCCTCCGCGTTCGCAGCAGTCCGGACGTCCTGCGGTTCAGCGCGGCGCTGAGGCGTTGCTGACCCGCGCGGTGTGTTCGGTGGAGCCGGTGTCGGATGTGGAGGCGTCGGCGTTCGCTGCCCGGTTCGCCTGCGATTTCCAGTCGTTCGACGAGGACGTTCCGTGGCGGCGCGCCGAGGTGCTGCGTGAGGTCCTCGCGGATGCGCAGGCGTGTACGTGGGGCTGGTCCGGTGCGGGCCGTCAGCGTGCTGATTCCCCGTTACCGGGCCGGATCTATCGGCGCTCGGACACGACGGTGTTCGTCGAGGTCATCGTCCGCGCCACCCCGTATGTCCGCACCGCTGCTGCTCCCGATCCTGACGACTGTCCCGAGGGCGAGGACAGCGAGTGGGTGGAACCGCCGGGGACGATCGGCCGCTCGTGTGCGCCGGCGGAGTCGGATGCGTCGTGGACAGCGTGCGAGCCGCGGTGGGTGCGGATGACGGTGCCGGTCACGCGCGCTCCGGAGGATGGCCGTCTGGTCGTAGACCCTGGTCTGCTCACCGGACCTGCTGGTGACCAGACAGGTGAGCGCTGATGTCGTCGAGCAACCAGGTGCCGTCGCCGCCGGAGACGTCGGAGGAGACGCCGTCGTGGCTGACCGGCGATGCTGCGGCGTGGGCCGCTCCCGGCGCACCGCCCACGGCGGAGTCGACGACGACCGCAGCGGCGGTGTCGCCGGAGGTCCCGGCCGAGCGGCCGGTGCCGAACGGCTTCCCGGAGCAGCTGGTGGCGGGGGCCGGTCCTGGTTCGCAGCCCGTTCGACCTGCGCCCGAGCCAGCGGAGACAGCAGCGGCGTTCTGGAACACCGACGCCCCCGTCGACGACGGCGACCAGGACGCTCCGGCGGTCGGTTTCTCTGATGGTGGTGCGTTCGCTGATGTGGTGCGCCCGAAGCTCGCGGCGCCGACACACGGCTGGCGCGCCGCCGTCTACGCGCTCACGGCTGGGCGGTGGAATCCGGGCCTGTCCGAGGCCGAGCTGCGGTTGAAGGACCAGGTGCGGCGGGTCACGACACCGTTGTCCGGGCCGTTCAGTGTCGCGGTCGGCTCGATCAAGGGTGGTGTCGGGAAGACGACGTGTACCGGTGTGCTCGGGCTGGCGATGGCCGAGTACCGCGGGGATCGGGTCATCGCGATCGACGCGAACCCGGACGCGGGGACGCTCGGGGATCGCCTGGTCGGGGAGGCCCAGGCGGGGCGGCGGACGGTGCGGGACCTACTACGCGACCTGGACCAGGTCCGTACTTCTACGCAGCTGTCGGGTTACACCCACCTCGCCGGACGCCTACGCGTGCTCACCTCGGAGCAGGCCCCGGAACTGTCGGAGATGTTCTCCGAGCGCGACTACGAGCGCGTCCTGCGCCTGCTCTCGATCTACCACGAGCTGCTGCTCACCGACTGCGGGACCGGCCTGGTGCATTCGGCGATGCAGGGAACGCTGCGCCACGCGGACTCCCTGGTCGTGGTGGGTGCGCCGACGAAGGACGGGGCGTCGCGGGCGGCGCGGACGTTGCAGTGGCTGGCCACCCACCAGGACGGCCAGGGCCGGTTTCGGTATCGGGACCTGGTCCGTGACGCCGTGGTCGTCCTGTCGTGTGACAGGCAGTCCCGCTATGTCGATGACACCGTCATCCGCGACTACTTCGCTTCCAGGGTGCGGGCGGTGGTCGAACTGCCCGCCGACCCGCACCTGGCGACCGGGGACATCGTCGACCTCGACGCCCTGGCCCCCGCGACGCGGGATGCGGTCCTCGAACTCGCCGCTGTGGTCGCCGACGGTTTCCAGAGCCGCACCCACGGTCTGGCCTCGCACGGTTTCCGCGCCGACCACGCCGACCGTCAGGCCGGTATGCGGTGATCGGCTCCGGGCTGGTCACCGCCGTGGTGGGAGCGGTGACGTCGCTGGCGGTCGCGTTCGCTCCGGCCGCGCCTGTCCCGGCGGACGCACGAGTCGAGTGCAGCTGGCGTATCACCGCGGTGCACGTCCTGGCCGAACTCGACGGCGACCGTTCCGAGCGGGCGCAGATGTGGCGGTCGGCGTTGACCAGCGTCGGCGCCGACCAGCCCGGCTTCATCCCCGCCACCTGCTACCAGACCGGGAACCACCCGGATGATCATGAAAACGGATCCACCGAACATCCAGCACAGACCGGACAGACCGGACAGGACGCGCCCGGCCCGGGCGGTTCTTCTGCGCTGCCGTCCGTGCCCGGCCAGGGCGACACCGCAGGTGCAGTGTTCGGCTGGGGCGCCCCGGACGTCGTCGACGACTTCACCGGCACACAGCTGGGGCCCGGCTGGAACGCCTACGACGGCCCCGGGCACGCCGGGAACGGCACCCGCTCCCCGGCCGCGGCGACCGTTTCTGGGGGTGTCCTCACGATCGACGGCACCGGGGACGGCACGACCGCCGGTCTGGCCTGGACCGCGCACTCCCAGAAGTACGGCCGCTGGGAAGTGCGGATGCGCGCCCCGACCGGCTCACCCTCCTACAACGCCCTCGCGCTGCTGTGGCCGACCGAGGAGAACTTCCCGGTCGGTGGGGAGATCGATTTCGCGGAGATCATGGACCCAGCCCGCGACAAGATCGAACTGTTCCTGCACTACGGCGCGGACAACTCCCAGGTCCACGGCGAACTCAAGATCGACGCCACCGGGTGGCACAACTACGCGGTCGAGTGGACACCCGACGGTGTGACCGCGTTCGTCGACGGCCGCGAATGGTGGAAGACCACCGACACTTCGATCTTGCCGCCCGGCCCGATGCACCTCTGTTTGCAGCTGGACTGGTTCCCGCGCGGCGACGGCGAACCGGGGCGGATGCAGGTCGACTGGGTCAAGCAGTGGGGCCTGGCCTCCGGTGAGGGATCGTCCACGACCTCCGGCGGCAGCGCGGGCTCGACCGACGCGGATTCGTCGACGTCGATCACCGACGAGATCAACAACAACACCGGCAGGTCGTCCTAGCCGCACCTCATCTACCGCACCAGCTCGTGCTCCCCGGCCCCCTGCTGACCTGGAGGTTTCCCCCGCATGTCCCCGCTACCGCGTCCGACCCGGCGACGGTCGTCTCGTGCTGCGCGGCCGTCGTGGGCCGACCACGTCCCCCGCCGCCTGTCCACGCAGCTGTCCGACCGGCTGTCCGACCGTCTTCCCGCTCAGGTGTCGACCGTGGTGGTGCGCCGCTCCGCGGTCGCGGTCCTGACCGCGACCGCGCTACTCGGCGGCGGCGCCTACACCGCCACCGCCCTCACCACCGACCCGGGGCAGGGCCCGGTGGCGGTGCTCGGGCTGACCGCGACCGGAGCTTGCGATAATCGCAAGGCCGCACGTCAGCACGCCGCAGCGACCGCGACACGAGCGCAGGCCCGGGCGCTGCTCACCGACCTCACACTCTCCGACGACCCGGCCGACCACGCCCTGGCCGGGCAGATCACCGATCTCGGATTCCGGCCCGCGACCGAGTCGGTCGAGTGGCGGCAGCAGGCCGTGGACCTCTCCGACCAGCTCCACCACCTCAACAGCGCCGAACCACACATCCAGGAGGTCGGTGTCCGCCTCGCCGCGGCCGGGCTCGGCCCGACACCGGCCGACCTGATGACGCCGCCACCCGCAGCCGATCTCGTCGACGACACCGCCTCCGGCGCCAGCGCCGCGGTCAGCGCACTGGACCAGGCCCGCTCCGCGATCACCACACCAGCCACAGCAGCGGCACCGACAGACCGGGCGGAGCAGCCGCGGGCTGCGGCGCCGCCGGTCCCCGCAGCCTGCACCGACCAGCACCGCACGGCCCCGCCTCCGGCCCCGCCTCCGGCGTCGCCGGGACCACCGCCCACAGCAGCCTCACCGCCCACGACAACACCAACACCAGCACCGACGCCCAGCGCCGACCCCCGCCCCAACCCCGGCAACGGTGAGAAGACGGGCGCGCGCACCACCGGTAGCGGCCGGGACGACGACAACCAGGTCGCGACCGATCCCGCACCGAGCAGCGCGTCACCGCCCCCAGCGTCCTCGTCGTCGAACCGTGTGGTCACCGACGTGCAGACCAGCCCAGGACAAACACCGTCAACCGAGGACGTTGCGACCGCGCGGGCGGCGATCGGCATGGTCACCGACCTGCTCGCCGCGATCCGCGCCGACGGCAGCGGCGACGCCACACAGGTCGGCGTCACCGTCCTCGACGCCCTGGATCGTGATCGGCTCGCGGCGCTGGGCGCCGACCCCGCCGACCTGGCCGCCCTCGACCAGCTCCGTACCACTACCGACACCGGCAGCAGCGGCAGCGGCAGCGGCAGCCGAGACGGTGAAACCGAGGTGTCCAGCGCGCAGACCAGCCGGGATGACGACGGGGCGACGGACCCATCCCCGACACCGAACTCGACACCGAACTCGGAGCCGGCGGCAGAGACGTCAGCGCCGGCGGTCGATCCCCGGCCCGGCGCGGCGATCACCCGCACCCAGACCAGCCGCAACGGCACCACCACCAGCAACAGCGGCGGCAGCAGCGACGGCGACGGCGGCGCCGGTGGCGCCGCAGGTGGTGGGGCGGTGTCGTCGAGTGCGGGAGCGGTGTCGGCGGGCATCGAGAAGCTGACCGCGCAGGCCCGCGCCGCGGCCGAGGTCGACCCGGTCGCCCAGGACCTCCTCGACGCCCTCGACCGCACCAGCACCAGCACCGGTGCCGGCACCGGTGTGAAGGGCAGCCGCACGACCAGCACCGACAGCGGCACCGGTGCCGCCGGGAACGACACCACCGGAGACGCCGCTGCTGGTGAGCGGGCCGAGGACGGCGTGGCCGCTACCGATGACCACGCCGCTCGTGGCGGCGCTGCTGGTGAGCAGCCGCGTAGGGCCGGGGTGGGGGCCGAGCCGCCGCCGGTGACAGACGGAGGAGTCGCAACCTCGGCGGCGGGCTCGACCTGGGACAAGCTAGCCCACTGCGAGTCCGGCGGGAACTGGAGCACCAACACGGGCAACGGCTACGCCGGCGGCCTGCAATTCAGCCCGTCGACCTGGCGGGCGTTCGGCGGCGAAGGAGCGGCGCACGAGGCGTCGCGGGCCGAGCAGATCGAGGTCGCCCAGCGAGTGCAGGCCGTGCAGGGCTGGGCGGCGTGGCCGGCCTGTTCGAAGCGACTCGGGCTCCGATGACCGCCGCCACCAACGCAACCGACGACACCGATGGCACCGACGACCGCGCCGTGGAAGGTCCCGACCTGCCCGCGACCGCGGCCGGTTCGGCGGCGCGGCCGCGGTCGGTCCCGGACCTGTGTCACCTGCTCGGTACCGCCGCCCGCCGCGGCGCCGACGGTGGCGGCCTGGATGCAACGGATGTGGAGATGATCGTGGATTTGACCGCGGCCGCCGCGGCCCGTACCGCCCGCGCCGGTAGCCCTACCGACACGCTCGCCGTAGCTGAGCAGATGGGCGCCACGGTCGCCGCCGTGGCGGCCCGGGGACGGCAGGTGTGGCCCGATCACGTCGGGGCGGCGGACTGGGCACCGTTCGGGGCGGTCATCCCCGTGCTGGCCGGGTCCCCCGCCGCGGGGGCGTCGACGGTCGCCGCGGCGATCACCGACATCATCCACCAGGACAAACGCTGCTGTCTGCTCATTGATGCCGATGACCCGGCCCGGTCCGGTCTCGCTCAGGCCGCCGGTGCGGACGGGCCGTGGACACGCCCGGTCACCGACCAGGTCCAGGTCCGCTACAGCTGGCGCGGGGGCCGCCCCGGCGCCGGTGCGCTGCTGGCCCGCCTCGACACCACCATGCCCGGTGTGACGCCGGGGATGGTGCCCGCGCCGCCGGACTGGCTCCCCGACCCGCCGCCGCGACCGCTGCACGTCACCGTCGCCGATCTGGGCAACGGCGGCTGGCGGGCCGCAGCGGCGGTGACCTCCGGTGCCGGCGGGTGGCTACGCGGCGGGGAGCTGATGCCGCGCCCGGTGCTGGTCGTGCGCGCTACGCGGCCGTCGCTGCGCGCCGCCGAGCAGGTCCTGGCCCGTCACGACACCTGGGTCCAGGCCGGGGTCGCGGCACCGGTGTGCGCGCTGGTCGTCAACGGCGCCAAACGCTGGCCGGTCGGGATCGACGGCGCCACCGGGCCACGACTGTCGACGCTGCTCGACGGCGCGGTGTTCATCCCACCGAACGCCGCGGTCGAAGCCGACGGCGTCACCCCCGACCCGCTACCGGACAAAGTCACCGACGCACTCCGACCGCTGCTCGCCTCCTGGGGCGTGATCGACCTGCTGGCCGGGTCGGCCGCCGCCCGCGACACCCCAGGACCAGGCCGAGGACCAGGCCCGTGACCAGCACACCGCCGTTGACAGCTGGTTCCCGTGTTCGCTGCTCTGAGGAGCGCTCCCCGTGTTGAGAACTATTTCCGATAATGCTGTGTGGTTCAGTGCCGGGCGGTTCGGTGCCGTGCTGATGGCGCGCCCGGGTCAGCAGCCGCCGCCGCCTGCGCCGCCGCCGGGCGGTCAGGCCGGGCAGGAGCAGGGTTTGCCGCAGTTGCCGACGGTGGTGCCGAAACCGTTGCCCGGCCGGTTCGGGGACACCACCGAATACCTCGGCGGCGTCATCATGTCCCTGGCGGGCTGGTCGGTGCCGGTCCTGTTCTTCCTGGGTGTGCTCACCATCGGCGCCGGACGGCTGTGGGGAAACCGGCTCGCGGCGATGGTCGGCGCCGGGATGCTCGGCACCTCGGTCCTGGCCGGTGTGCTCTGGGCATCCGGCCAAAACCTGATCAAGATGATCGCGACCGGCGAACTCGAATGACCACACCACCAGCATTCGAGCCGTCTTCTTCTCCGCCGCTGGTGCGGGAGCCGAACCGGCGGCGCGGCTACGCGATCGCCGCCGGCGCCGGCGTCCTCGCAACACTGCTGCTCGCCGGCCTGGTCTACACGATCATGGGCTGGGTCGGCGGCCGGGACGAACCCGCGCCGGCGGCAGCACCGGCGGTGGAGGGTCCGCCCGCGCCGGAGTGGGCCTCAGAACAGGAATTGAGCAGCGCTCCGATGCTGCTGTTTCCGAATGCGGTGAGTTTCCCGCATGCATTGACCGCCGAGACGGCGGGGCCGCCGATCACGCTGCCGCCGCCGGGACGCGTGGTCGGGGTGCGGGTGCCGGACAGCTTCCCCGCGACCCCGGAGGGCGCGGTCGCGCAACTGGCAGCGATGACGCAGGCCGGGATGCTCGGCGGCGACCCGGCCGACTACGCCCGCGCGCACGACTCGATGACCGAGGCCACCGACGGGCCACGGGGGGACGGCTCGTTCCTCGCGCACCAGCTGACGAGCTTCCGCAAGAGCGCCGGACTACCGGCCCGCGGGCCGAAGCCCGGGATGTCGATCACCTGGACTCCGGCAGAGGCGCTGGTCAAGGGAACGGTCGGGGACCGGTTCGTCGTGGTCTGTGTGCTGGGGGAGTTCACGTTCGACTTCAAGGGCCAGGTCGTGTCCGGCGGGATGGGCGACTGCCAGGCCATGCGCCGAGTCCAGGCCGCCGACGGCACCGAGCAGTGGCGCATCGCGCGGGCACCACACGCAGCTCAGGCTCCCTCGCCGTGGCCGGGGACCGCTGAGGCCGTCGCCGCTGGATACCGGGCGATCGCTCGATGACCTGGCTGATGCAACCGGGCCCGGACCCTGCGCCGCCTCCGGCACCTGAGCCAGGTTTCTGGGACATCGTCACAAACCCGGGGGACACCTTCGGCCGGGCAGCCACGGAGTACGTCAAGGCCGGTGTCGTCGGTGTCCTGGAGTCGGTGTGGACGGCTGGGTTGGCGATGCTGCGCGACACCCTCGCGCTCATCGATCATCTGACGCGGTTCGATCTGGTTGCGTTGTTCGCTCCGGATCGTGGGTTGGGGCAGGTGTGGCCGGCGTTGTGGTGGCTGGCGATCCTGGTCGCTACCTGCGTGTTCTTCTCCCAGATCGTGGCGGTCGTGGTCCGCGGCGGGTGGGGCGCGTCGCGGTTGTTGCTGGGCCCGGTCCATTTCGGGATCGCGTTGGCCTTCATCTTGTCGTTGTCGGCAGGCCTGGTCGCCGCGGCGGACGGGATCGCCCGCGGCCTGCTCGATCTCGCGTTGGGCTCACCGGATTTCGCCCGGGTGCTGGACCCGCCCCCGGCCGACCCGAATGCCCCGGCGGAGGAGCCGGTGACCGGTGTCGGCGCGATCTTCATCGACAACCCGGACCTGGGTGAAGGCCTGACCGAAATGACCCGGGCGATCATCATGGCGATCGCTGGGGCGCTCGGCGCGGCGGCGGCGGTCGGATTCGCGTTCGAGATGGTCGTGCGCCAGGCGATCATCGTCATGTTGATCGCGGTGTCCCCGATCGCGGCGGCGGGGTTGTTGTCGGGGGCGACGTCGGCGTGGTGGTGGCGGACCGCGCGGTGGCTGGCCGCGGCGATCCTCCTCGAGCCGGCGTTGGCGTTGCTGCTGGTCATCGGGGTCGGGATGCTGGGCAGCGCCTCCGGTGTGTCCGGGGTGTTGGCGGGGGCGGTGACGTTGCTGGCGGCGGTGTTCTGCCCGTGGGCGGCCTACAAACTGCTGGCGTTTGTCGATCCGGCGACCGGGGCGGGGATGGATGTGCGGGCGGTCATGGCGCGGCGCCCGGCCCCGGCGGGGGCGGCACGCCCCGGTGGTGTCGCAGCCGAGGAAGCGCATACGGCGCGGTTCGCCGAGCACGCCCGCGCTCAGGCCGGTGGGCGTGGTGGTGTCGCGGCGGGCGCGGTGCGGGCCGGCCGCGCGGTCGGCGGGGCCCTGACCAGCAGCTATCACGGTGTCGCGGCGGCGGGGGAGTACGCCGCGGGCCGGTTGAACCAGCAGGCCGCTCAGACCGGTGTCGGGCACGGCGGCGGCTTCGTGCTGCGCCGCACTCCCAGCGTCCGCCCGTCCCCGGTACCGGCCCGGCTGGCGGCGGCGCCCGATGTCGGCCACGGCGGCGCCCCGCCGCAGGTCACCCCGCCTGCTCCGGCGCCGGAGCTGGGCCGGGCCGCGACACGTGACCAGACCGACCGAATCCCCGACACCGGCAGCGGCGCTGGTGGCGGCGCTGGTGGCGGGGATTCGGGTGGCGCTGCGGGTGGTGAGTCTGCGCAGCGGCGGCGTGAGCTGGACCGGCTCGCCCAGCAGCAGGAGCGGGCGCCGCGCCCGGCGCCGGAGACCGACCGGCGCCCACCCAAGCCGCCACCGACCACACCGCCGCCGCCGTCCACGACACCGCCGTCCACGACACCGCCGTCCACGACACCGCCGCGGCCGCGGCCGGACACCGGGAGCGACCGATGACCACGACCGATCCCGGGCGGATGTATCGGAATCTGCACCACCGCGAAGGCGCCGGATGGCTCGCCGGGCTCTCGACCGGGCAGGCGGTCGTGGTGGGTGCGGCGTGTGTGCCGGTGGTGGTGGCGGTCGGGGCGGGGCGGTGGTCGGCCGCGTTCGGCTGGCTGGTCGTGGCGGCCGGTGTGTGGGTGTTGGTGACGGTCCCGATCCGGGGCCGGCCCGCACTGTTCTGGCTGGTTGACCTGGGAATGTTCACAGCAGGAGGAGTCGTGATGGGCTGGGCTGCGTGGCAGTCGAAGGCCGCGGCCGGGCGCGCCGACGACCCGGACGCCCCGGACCTACCGGGCGTGTTGGCGCGGTTCCGGTTCCACGACGGCCCACCGTTGTCGGAGAAGCGGTTGTGTCTGATCCAGGACAGCGTCGACGGTCAGTGGGCGATCACCGGGCGGCTCACGCACTCCGGTGTCGCGATGGCGTCGGCGGGCGAGTGCGAGGGCCTGGCCGCGCAGCTCGGGACGATGTTGATCGGCGTCGCGCACCGCGAGGTCATCGACCGCGTGTCGCTGCTGGTGCGCACCGTCCCCGATGACGGCACCGACTATGCGTTGTGGCGCGAACAGCACGAGAGCCCGGACGCCCCGGAGCTGACCCGGCAGATCGCCGCGGAGATCGACCGGACCGTCGCCGCCGCGTCCGTGCGAACGGAGCTGTTCGTGACCGTGTGCGGGACCGAGCACTCACTACGCCGGGCGGCGAAGGCCGCCGGCGGCGGCGTCCCGGGCCGCGCCTACGCGCTCTACCGCGTGTTGGACGGGGTCGCCGACGCGCTGCGCGGCATCGGGGTCACCGACGTGGCATGGTTGTCCTCCGCCGCGGTCGCCGAAGCTGTGCGCACCGGTTTCAACCCGGCCGCGGCGGCCCACCTACGCCACCAGCAGCTCACCCGCCCCGACCGGGAGACCCGGTTGTCGTGGTCGATGGCCGGGCCGGTGCTGGCGCCGACCCCGGCGGCGCGGCATTACGCCCACGACGGGTTCGCGACCGTCGCCTACGCCGTCCAGCCGCCGGTCGGGGGTACGGACTTCGGGTCCCTCGGCCCGTTGCTGGCGGTGCGGCGGGCGGGGGAGCGGCGGTCGTTGCAGATCCACTACGAGGTCCTCGATCCGTCCCATGCCCGCCGTCACGTCTCCCGGACCCGGTTCCGCGACACCCTGATCGCCGACCTGAAGGCGACTCGCGGTTTCGGGACGACGGTGGAGGATCAGCAGCGTCACGCTGGTGGGCACGCCCACGAGGCCGCGGTCGCGGCCGGGCACGCCCTGGTCCGCTACACCATCGCCGCCGCGACCACGGTCCCCTCGGACTGGGCGGACTGGGGCATCGAGGACGCCGCGGCCGGAATCGAGAACGACGCCGCGGACCGCTTCGGCCTGCTGCGCCTGGAACTCACCCAGGACGCCGCGTTCACCGCGGCATGCCTGCCCGTCGGCTACGGCCTCCCCGGTCTGCCGAACCGCAGGTGGCAACGATGACCATGTCCTCTCGACGGTTCACGCGGCGGTTCGGACGGCGGCGGCGGAGTGTGCCGGTGTCGCGTAGTACCGCCGAGTTGCTGACCGCGTTCACCGACCTCACCACCGAACAGCTCACCGTCGCGCCGCCGCCGGAGACCGGCGCCCTGGATGAGGGTGTTGCGTGGAATCTCGATCCGCGCCGCGGGCACCGCACCGCAGGTCGGGGCTGGGCCCCGGTCGATGCCGCCCGCCGGCTGCCGGTGTTCCGGGCCACGACCGACCAGATCGGCGGCCTGTTCCCGTTGCTGGCAGCGCACGGTGTGCCCGCGGTCGGTGCCCGGATGGGCTACGACGTCGCCACCGGCGGCTCCTTCTACACCCACCCACCGGAATGGGTCCTGAGAAAGATCGTCACCAACCCGAACATGATGATCTTCGGGAAGCCCGGGCGGGGGAAATCGTCGACGGTGTGTGCGTTCTGCCTGCGGATGATGCCGTTCGGCTTCAAAACGTTGATTTCCGGTGACCGGAAGGGCGAGTACACGCCGGTGCTGCGGGCACTCGGGATTGAACCGATCGCGCTCGGCCCCGGGTCACCGCGCCGCCTCAACGCCCTGGACCTCGGGCCACTACGTACGTACTGGCCGGCCTGGAGCACCGAGCGGCAACGCCGCGAACTCGACGTGATCCTCGGGCGCTGGAACCGGCTGCTGCTGTCGCTGGCCGCGGCCCAGGGCCATGTCCCGTCGGTGACCGACGAATACGTCCTGCACGCGGTGCTGCGGCGTCTGCTCGGCGCCGATGACACCACCGACCAGCTCCGCCCGGTCACGATCCCGCAGGTCACCGGACTGCTCGCCGACCCCGACACCGACTTGTGGGCCGGGACCCGGTTCGCTGACCGCACCGAGTTCACCACGCAGACTCGGGCGATCACCGACGCCCTGTCGAACCTGGTCACCGGGCCGCTGGCCGGGTTGTTCGACGCGGAGACGAACTTCGACCTCGACTGGGACGCCCCCATCCAATCGATGGACCTGTCGCGGCTCGACCCACTCGGGGACAAGGCCATGAACGTCGCCCTGACCTGCCTCGGGATGTGGTCGTCGATGCTCACCACCCTGCACAACACCGTCGACAACACCGGCACCGGCGGGGCGGGTGGTGCGCCGCGGATCGTGGTCCGCGACGAGGTCTGGCGCCAGATGGGCCTGGGCCTACGCGCGGTCCAGGCCATCAACGCCGACCTGCGCCTGTCCCGCAGTGATCGCACCATCCAACTGTTGATCATGCACCAACCCTCCGACCTCCACGCCGTCGGCGCCGCCGGATCCCACGAGGCCGCGATCGCCCGGGACTTCCTCGCGCTGTGCTCGACGAAAATCCTCCTCGGCCAATCCGACGCCATCACCGACGACCTCGCCGACCAACTCGGCCTCTCGACCACCGAGCAGGCCGCGATCACCGGATGGGCCATGCAAGCGCAAGGCCGCGCACTGTGGAAACTCGACAACCGCCCCGGCATGAAAATCCAAACCGTCCTGTCCGCCACCGAAAAAACGATCTTCGACACCGACGCCGGAATGCGCACCGGCCCTCGCGTCGAGGCCCTGACCAGCACCGATACCACCGGAAGCCCGGACGATGACCTCCCGCGCGCCGACACCGGCGACCCCACCGGGATCGCCGGTGTCAACGACTCGTTGACGGAGGAGTCGTAGTGGGACGGGGCGTGCTGGTCGCGGGCGGGCTCGGGTTGTCGGTGGTGCTGCTGGTGACCGCCGCGATCGGCGGGCTCGCCGTGATCGCTGTGTTGGGGATCGCCGGGGGCCGGTTCGGCTGCGGACCCGACGGTGGGCTCGGCGGCGGGGCGCAGTCCGTGGACGGTGTCGAGTGGACGGGCGAGCAGACCGAGAACGCGGCCACGATCGTCGCCCGCGTCGTGGAACGACAACTACCCAGAAGAGCGGCGGTGATCGCGCTCTCCACCGTCATCGTCGAATCCCGGCTGGTCAACGTCGCCTACGGCGAC
This sequence comes from Pseudonocardia sp. ICBG601, assembly GCF_020496245.1. Lineage (NCBI taxonomy): Bacteria > Bacillati > Actinomycetota > Actinomycetes > Pseudonocardiales > Pseudonocardiaceae > Pseudonocardia > Pseudonocardia sp. ICBG601. The sequence continues at coordinate 21,047 of NZ_JAHLJA010000083.1, forward strand.
CGCGACTCCCTCGGCCTCTACCAGCAACGCCCGTCCCAGGGCTGGGGCCCGCCCGCCCGGGTGCTCAACCCGGTCGCGGCCACCGACTCCTTCCTCGACCGCCTCATCGCGCTGCCCGGATGGCACACCATGGCACCGGGGACGGCGGCGCAGGCGGTGCAGCGCTCAGCGTTCCCGGATCGCTACGCGCCTCAGGAGGGCCCGGCCGCAGCGCTGGTCGACCAACTCTGGGTGGGTGCGGACAATCCCGTAGAGCTACCACGCGGCACCGACAGCTCAGTCACCACGAACGCACAACTCGCCGCGAGCGTGTATGCCTGCCCGGACTCCGGCGGCGCCGGAGTGCCGCTGCCGACCGGACCGGTCGACCCGAAGAAACTCCCGGCCGGGTTCACCCCGCCCGCCGACCCGGTCGCGCGGGCGGCGGTCGGCTACGCCCTGGCCCAGCTCGGGAAACCGTACGTGTGGGGCGGGACCGGCCCGGACGGGTTCGACTGCTCCGGACTCATGCTCGCGAGCTGGGCCGCTGCCGGTGTCGCGCTCCCAGCAGGGACGGTCAGCCAGAAACACGCCGGGACATCGGTCCGCATCCAGGACATCGCGCCCGGCGACCTGGTGTTCATCCCGGGCTCGCTCGGCACAGCCGGGAATCCTCGGCACAACGGCATGTATGTCGGACACGGCCTGATCGTCAACGCCTACGACACCACCCGCGGCGTCGTCCTACAGCCACTGTCCGACTGGGCGGACAAGGTCACCCACATCCGCCGCGTCCACACACCAGCAATCGCACCGGCGGGCACACCGGCACCGGCTGTTGCGACAGGAGCGGCCTCATGACCCGCCGCCGACGCACCGCCGTCTGCGTGGTCGCGCTCGCCGCCACGCTGGGCCTCAGCACGGGTGAGGCCGCCGCCGCAGCCACGGTAATGAGAACGAAGTCCGCAGCCGCCGCAGCGGCCCCACCCGAGCACCGTAACGAAATACGTAACGAAACACCGCGCGAGGACCGGAGCGGGGACGTCTCACCGGTCGGGCGGTGGGAGACCCAGCAGCGCCCGCAACTCCTCCACGCGTTCGCCGAACACGTCTACGGACATCCGCTCCCCCGCCCGGACGCGGTCACCTACAACACCACCGACCTCAGCACCTCCGGGGACGTGGCCGGGCGGAAGGTCGTCATCGCCGTGACCGGCCCGGCCGGGACCGCCCGGTTCACCCTGCGCCTGTTCACACCGGCTGGGCGAGAGGTCCGCGGGACGTTCCTGCTCATCGACCACCGCTCCGCGGTAGACGACACCGGCTCCACCAGCGACTACGCCCCGATCTCCCAGATCGTCGGCGCCGGCTACGCCCTGGCCGCCCTCGACGCGGGCGAGGTCGCCCCGGACGACCCCGGCCGGTTCCGTGACGGTGTCATCGGCGCCTTCCACCACCCAGACGCCGAGCTGCCCGACAACGCGGGCCGGACGATCGCCGCGTGGGCGTGGGCCGCGTCCCGAGCGCTGGACTACCTCCACACCGACGACGCCACCGCCGTCGGGGTCGACCCGGGCCGGGTCGCGGTCATCGGGCACTCCCGCGGTGGGAAGGCTGCGCTGTGGGCCGGGGCGCAGGACACCCGGTTCCCCGTCGTGGTCTCCAACAACTCCGGCGCGGGCGGGGCGAAACCCGCCGACACCGGCCGCGGCGAATCCCTCGACGCCCTCACCTCGGCGTTCCCGCACTGGTTCCCACCGGTCTACCGCGCCTACGCCGACCGGCCCGACACCCTGCCCATCGACCAGGACCAGCTCCTCTCGCTCGTCGCGCCGGGCCGGCTGGTCGTCGCGAGCGCCACTGACGACGCGACGGCCGACCCGCAGGGCGAACACGCCGCCTACACCGCCGCCGAGCGCGCGTGGGCGCTCTACCAGCTCCCCGGCACCGGGCTCCCGAACACGGCGTGGCCACCAGCGACCGACCGGCCGTATCGCGGGCCCGGCATGTCCTACCACCTACGCACCGGTAGCCACGGCCTCACCACCGACGACTGGCGCTTCTACCTCGACGGAGACCTCTTCCGATGGTGACCACCATCCACACCACAACAGGACAAACCCGGACAGAAGACGACAGGGCCGGTGAGGTCGTGTCGCTGTTCTACGTCGTCCCGGACGACCAGCTCGTCCCCGACCTGCACCCACACCTCGGGGCCTTCCGCCGTGGGGAGCACGTGTTCGCGACCGGCTACCTCATCGGGCTGCTCGAAGCACCGTGCCTGACCTACCTGTGGCGCCGGGCCCGGGCCGGGCAGACACCCGTCGGGACCCGCGTAGAGGTGGCGCATCGGGCGCCGGCGATCCCCGGGGACCGCCTCCACGTCACCGCACGGCGCACCAGCACGACCGGCAACAGATCCGTGTTCGCGGTCACCGCGGTCGACCAGCACGGCGTCCTGGTCGCCGACGGCCACGTCACCGCGCGGCTGGTCGACACGGCCGCGTTCCGGGCCCGACTCCGCCAACGCGCCATCGGGCGGGCGGCATGAGCCCGTTGACCAGCAGATTCACCACAACAGGAAGGACCAGGCGATGAGGCGACGACACGACCACCGCAGCGGCACCTGGCGCTGGCAGCCACGACAGCGACCTGCCGCCACCGCCAACGACGCCGACGGCAACGCGGCCAACGACGGCGACCGGGCCGAGTACACGACCGGACAGCTGACCTGGCGCCTCGGCGAACTCGGCTTCACACCACCACCACGACGGCGGCCGCGCCACGACGACACCGCACAGGACGGAGACGCAGCAGCATGATCGACTACCTGAGCTTCCCGACCAGCGCCGCGACGACCGACGGGAACGGTCTGCGCTGGGACGACACCGCTGGTAGCTACCGGTGCCCGACCTGCACACAGACGCCCCGAACGCTGGCGGTCGGACCGGTCGAGGCACTGGTCTGTAGCGACTGCGCGACCTACTGGCTCACGCCCACCGCCACCGGGCGGCAAGACCTGGAGGGCGTCGAGGACGTGTACCGGGCGGCGGGATGTCTGGACAGCGACCTGACCGACTCGGGTAGCGACACCGCGCTCGACGGGACGGTCTCGGCTGCGGCTCGGGCGGCGTAGGCCCGGTGGACCAGCGCGATCGCAGAGCAGACGGGGCGGTCGGTGCCGGTGGGCACTGGCTCGGCTACGTTCTGCATAGAAGAAAGGACTGCGGCGCCCCATCCTCGGAAAGTTTGTGGGCGCCGCAGTCACAGTGCACTTATCAATGCAAGGGAGCACTTTAGCCATGTCCTCTCGACCCGTCGAGGCCCCCCTCGACCTCGACCTCGACCTCGACCAGCTGCACTCGCCGCCGGTGGTGGCCGCCCCGCTTGTTGCCGTTGACCTGGCCGCTCTCGTCCTGGCCGGTGGTGTCCGGTGAGCGCGGCGACGATGATCCGCCCGTCGGTTGACGGGTATGAGACCGCTGAGACCGCGCCGCGCGGCGGGGCGGATGGGTTGCGGGAGGGGCGTGGGTTCCCGTTCGCGATGGTCGGGGACTTCGTCGTGCTGGCCAGGCTCTCGCCGCGGGCGTGCCAGCTGTACTGGATGCTGCGCGGGCATGTGAACACCGCGCGTGGTGATGACCGGGCCTGGCCGGGGATGCGGGGCCTGGCCGACGCGATGGGCCTGAGCAAGATCGACAGCGTGATCGCGGCGGTGCGGGAGCTGGAGGCGATCGGCGCGGTCGATGTCGAGACCGTCCCGACCCGTACCGGGCGCCGCAACGTCTACACCGTCCACCTCACCCCGCCCCCGGGCTATACCGGCCTGACCAGTTTCCAGGATCTCTACGCCCATCGCGCCCAAGACACCGCCCAGGAGGCCGTTGCGAACACCCCGTCCGGGCCCCCGCCGCCTGCCTCTCGGGCGACGCGGGCGTGCCCCGCGCCCCGCCGTACCGCCCGTCATAGCCCTCGGAATGGCCCTGTTTCCGCAGGTCGTGGGGGGTCATCCGAAAAATCGGATCACCCGTTTGGGGGGTCATCCGATTTTTCGGATGACCGGTCATCCGAAAAATCGGATCAGAACCAGACGAAGGTGAACGAGACGAACTGGGGGGGGCGCGTGCGCGCGAGCCGCTCGGCCCCCGAGCGGGTCGGCCCCGCCGACGCCCCCCTCCCCCCGAGTCCTCGACCCGAGCCACAACCCCGGCCACGAGACGGGCACGGACGCGGGACCGGGACCGCAGCGACCGGTGCAGGAGGCGAGCTGGGAGCGGTGACCGCGCAGCTGGCCGAGCTCACCACCGCGCTCACCAGCGCCCTGACCGCCCTCGCCACGGCCGGGCACAACACGACACCGGCACCCGCGCCGACTCCGACTCCGACCCCGGCCGCGAGCGCGCCGACAGAGCCGACAGAGCCGACGCCCAGCGCCGCGGTGCCGGACCCGGCCCGGCGCGACACCTGGCGCTGCGCCCGGCACCTCGCCGCACCCGACCCCCACGATCGGCCCTGTGGCGGCTGCGGAACGGTCCGTAAGCGGATGCAGGCACAAGAGACCCAGCAGGCCACCGAAGCCGCTCAGAAGCGCTCTGAGGCCGCGCAACACGCACGCCGGCAGATCGCCGACTGCACCGAATGCGACGAGTACGGCTACGTCCTCGACCCGCACGACCCCGCCGGCGGCTCCTACGACCCACCACTGCGCTGTCACCACGACCGCCCCGCCACCGACCGCATCACCGAAGACGAACAACGCCGGGCCACCCAGGCCGCCGCCGCGCAGCCCTACCAGCGCTCGGCCGCCACCCTCGCCCTGATCGAGTCCACCCGTGTCCACCTCCTGAACCGCACCAGCACCCGCACCAGCACCCCGGCCACGACCGGCCGGCGGCGACTCAACCCGAAAGCATGGCGATAACCAGACAAACCAGACACAATCGGACAAACCTGACATTCGCCAGCGGGCGGTGCCCGGTGCACCGCAGATGGCGCCGAGCCGAAAACGGTGTCGAAAACGGTGCTGCCGCGTCGCTTCCGGTCCTCACCCGCCCCGGGGGGCGGGCTGCGGTCCGGGTCGACTTGCCCACGGCCCGCCGGCGGGACACAGCAGCGACGCTGTAGCGCCCGGGACCTGCTCGCACACCCACGCCACCTGCCGCGCACAGTGCACACATGAACACACCACGCAACGATCCCCGTGGCGATCGGCTGCCCTGGCCGACCTGGATGTCCGGACCCGACCGCGCCGCCGCTGAAGCCGCGGCTACCGCCGACACCGTCGTGTTCAACCGCGCTGCCCTGCACGACGCCCTGGCACACGACCACCGTGCCCGGCCTCCCGCCGGAGCTCAGCCGCCCACGAGGACCGCTACGTCATCCACGGCCCGACCGGACACCGGACCGTGGCTCACACTCATGGTCCTCGGCCTGGTCATCGTCGCCGCGATGCTGGTCATCACCGTGACCTGGACCTGAGGTCTCCGCTACGTCGTGCCCGGGCCAGGCGGGGTGCCGATGGGCCCCGGTGCTGGTTATGCGGGCGTGCTGCTGGCCGGTAGCGGGCTCACGCTCGCCAGACCGGAACGAGCGCTTACCGCTGCTTTGCTCGTGGTGGTCGTAGCGCGTTCAGAGGGCGGCAGGATGCCGCGCTCACGCAGGTTGCGCTTGGCCTTGGTCGCGGTCCGGTGACCATCGACGAGCCGATCGACCTCGGCCAGCGACAAGTCGTCCCCGCGGGCCCAGGCGTCGATGAACAGTGCTTCGGCCATTCCGAGCTTCGTCTGACCGGGAGCGTTCGCTGTCCCCGCCGTCGCTGGCGCCCCGGGATCTGCGGCAGCGACAGCAGCGTCGGCGATGGGACGGGGGTCGGGGACCACGACCGGCATCGGAGCGGTCTGCTCGGACTGCCTGTCAGGCCGGGCGGCGGCGCCCCGGCCAGGCCCCGGGGCAGGGCACTCGCTCCGATCCGGGCCCTGCGCCGCGGCCCCCTCGCCGGTGCCGTCGTGAGGTCCGGCGCCGGACACGACGGCCGGCGCAGCGCTCTGCGGATCGCTCTGCACTGTGCCCTGCGCGGCGCGGCGAGCGGTGGCACGGGTAGGGCGGAGCACGATCGCGATCAATTCCAGGCTGACCGCGAACGCGACCGGCGGGAACAACGCGACCATCCACGCCGCCACCGACGCCAACACCGATCCATCCCGCACCCATTCACTCTCGGGAACGACAGAGGCGGCGTTCGCCAACAACGTCACGATCATGCCGAAGGCGAATGCCGCCCACGGCCCGAACCCGACACGTTCACCCCGGGTGCGGCGCGACCACACCACCACCAGCGCGGCGGCGAGGAGTCCGTCCACCGACAGCGGCAGCCAATACGCCAACGCCGACCCCGGATTGAACCGGGCCGCGACCTCCTGCAAATGCCAATACGACGCCACCGCCGCGGGAAGCCCGACAGAACCGACCACGAGAACCGCGAGAACACGCGGCCACACCGACGCCCACAAACCCTGAGAATCACGCGGCGCCTCCGCCGGCGCTGACCCGGCAGTGGCCGTGACAACGCTGTCGGTGGGCCTGAGTTCATGAACAGTCATGTCCGCTCCCGCGCCGCGTGTGCAGTGACCGCCGCGACATTACACGATCCACACCCCCATCAATTCGCAGCACCCCCGGAACAGAAGAAACCGCTGCGATGCCCCGAAGAAACAGGCCCCCAGGAAGATCAATAGCCGCCGCAGGGCCAGCGACTCCCCGCCCCGGCCCTCGGGGCGATACCTCGCTGTCAGAGCAGAGACCGATGCACCGCCAGGAGACCTCGCCGATCCCGGCTCCGGGGGGGGGCTCGCGCTGGAGGGGGGGCTCGCGCTGGAGGGGGGGCTCGCGCTGGAGGGGGGGCTCGCGCTGGAGGGGGGGGCTCGCGCTGGAGGGGGGGCTCGCGCTGGAGGGGGGGCTCGCGCTGGAGGGGGGGCTCGCGCTGGAGGGGGGGCTCGCGCTGGAGGGGGGGCTCGCGCTGGAGGGGGGGCTCGCGCTGGAGGGGGGGCTCGCGCTGGAGGGGGGGCTCGCGCTGGAGGGGGGGCTCGCGCTGGAGGGGGGGCTCGCGCTGGAGGGGGGGGCTCGCGCTGGAGGGGGGGCTCGCGCTGGAGGGGGGGCTCGCGCTGGAGGGGGGGCTCGCGCTGGAGGGGGGGCTCGCGCTGGAGGGGGGGCTCGCGCTGGAGGGGGGGCTCGCGCTGGAGGGGGGGGGCTCGCGCTGTCACGTCATGGACTTGCGGACTGGGCATCGCCGCCCCGACGAGCGACCTGGAAGCGCCGGCCCGAGAAGGCGCTGCGGGCGCCTACGTCACGCTCTGTGCTTGTCCAGCAGGTAGACAAACCACTAGACAAAGGCTGGACAAGCGGCTGGACTTCGGCGTCCTACGCGTGCGCGTGCACGCGCACGCGTAGGACGCACACTAGCACGCCCGGCCCGTTGTCCAGCTGGACAAGTGGACAATCACCCACCGTCACAGGACTCGGCTGCGCACGAGTTAGCTGCCAACCGTCGTGCTGTCTCCTCGACGAGTGCGATCGCCGAGTCGCCCCGCAAGCTGTGACGCTGGTAGTGGGAGAAGTCATCCAGCAGGCGATCCACCGCTGCAGGGTTGCCCTCAGGGTGATGCGCGCCTGATAGAACCGCGAAACCGCTGGAGTTCATGCTCGGCGCGAGGTAGATGGCGCCGCTCGCCGCGCGATTTTCAATAACTTCGGTGCCGTGCGGAAGAACCGATAGGTCGAATCGTCGCCGCCGTGCGAGAGAGGCAATTTTATCCAACTGGTCAATTGTCACTCGAATGTCCCCGAAGTGAGCCCCCAGGACTTCCTCGCTAACGACCACCTTTACGACCACTGAGGGTCGATACAGGATGTCCTGTCGAGCGCCGAGTTGCGCTATTTTTGTGTCCAAACTACGGTCCGACCTGTCCTCTGACATACGGAGCAGGGCTCGCGCATAGGCGACAGTTTGCAGCAACTCGGGAACGCTAACAAACTGCCACAGTAAGATCTCTGAGGCGCTCGCCTCTAGCGCTGCCCGACTTCCGCGCCTTCCTCCTCCCTCTTGTGTTTCTGCGAGGGCCTTCTTCGCCTCTTCTTCTGCCCGCTCCAACCCTTCAGAGATTCTGACTGCTTCAATACGCGACGCTGTCGTTGCCCCGGTGGCCTGAGTCCACTCTCGAACTGATCTAGACGAGATTCGGGCGCGACCAGTCTCAATTCGACTTATTTTAGATTGACTAAGATCGATAATCTGGGCTAAATTACGCCCAGATATGCCTGATCTGAGCCGGTGCTGTCTTAATAGGTCTCCGAGTTTGCGGCGAGTTTCAGATTGAATGTCCGACATCTTTCACCTCGCTTGGTCAAGTTTGAAATCGGTTTTATTTGTTGCTCGACGGTGTGGGAGTCTCTTGCCTTCCGCAAGAGGCGGCACGTCCTCGCGGGGTCATGCTCCTCCTGGGCTCGCTTGGATTTTCAACACGCCCCGCCCAATTCCGCACTGGCGCCGACGATCCCCGAGGGCGCCTCTGGGTTCCTGTCTTGCTGTTGATGGCGCCCCTTGACCCCTTGACTTCCGCTCGTTGTCGAGTCAGGATGACTGTGCAGCATGTACAAGTTGCATGAATCACTGATAGTCCCAACGGGCCCCGGCGGGTTGCGCCCCGCCGAGGCCCTGCGAGTCACCACCTGTACAGAGGAGGCGACCCACGTGGTCGAGCGTAGTCCTGTCTTTGACGACGATCCGGGACCTGTAGTCCCGGTCCCTGCCGAGCTGTCGTCCCATCCGGGTCGGCACTGCCTGGGTGTGGATACCGAGGTGTTTTTCCCGGTCAGCGAGCTGGGCGTGTTACAAGCCCGGCTGGTGTGCACGGGCTGCCCGGTCCGTGTTGCGTGTCGGGAGTGGGCGACGGCGACGGGCCAGTACGGCGTCTGGGGTGGCACCACCGCTGCTGAGCGTGACACGGCCCGGCACGTCGGGCTCGGTGTCGTGGCGTCCCGGTCGGCGGTGGCGGCATGACCGCGCCCACTACCGCGCCGCCTACTGCATCGCCGGCCGAAGCGGCTGCTGTTCCGGTGTTGCGTGCGCGGATCGCGCACACGATCCTGCGGCGGGTCGAGGCGCAGCGGGCCCGGTTCGTCACCGCCTACGGGCGGGCCACCCCACCCGTCGAGCGAGTCGCGGCCGCGCTGGTCGCGGTCCGCGCCGCGTTACCGGCCACGGTCACACGCTCGCTGGCGGAATCGACCGAGATCGGGCGTCGGCTGGACCGTATCGCCGACGACCTCGCCGACCTGCTCACCGAGCTGCACACCGCCCAGGAGGGCGCAGCCGAGAAGGCCATCCGAGCCAAGCAGCGCACCGCAGCCCGAAGCCAGGCCCGCCGTGAACAGCGTCAGGCCGCCGGACCCGACACGGGCGGTGCCCGGTGATGCAGGTCCGTGCGCGTTGTGTGGTGTGCCGCCGGTCGATCGAGATTCCACGGGATGGCGGTGTGCCGCCGCAGATCTGTAGCCGCTGCCGTCACCGTCAGACACCGAAGGGAGGTGGTCGTCGTGCCGCAGCCCGCATCTGACCAGCAGCAGGGCGAGGCCGCGCCGGATCGTCCGGGCCTGTACGTCGTCGACTCGAACGCCGCGCCGACCGAGAGCGGCGAGGCCCAGGCCGATGTTCCGGTGGAGCCGGTGCTGGTGCCGTTGGCGCCGTGGGACCAGCGCATCGCCCAGATCGTCAGCGACGTCGTCGAGGCGCGGCCGCGGTGGAACGAGGCACCGCCCTCGTACGCCCAGACCTGGGCGTATTCGCGGTCGGGGGACTGGACCACCAGCACCAATCTCCTGGTGAGAGGCGCGCACTCGGCGCTGACTCTGGCCGCCCTGGTCGTGGTGTTCCCGCTGGACTGGGTGGCGAACGTGGTCCGGGACAAGCCGTCCGGCTTCGTGATCACCGTCGTGGTGGTCGCTCTACTCGCCTGCGCGTTCTGAAAGGACGGTGATCGTTGATGTCGTGGTCGATGTTCATTCCGAGTTCGATGCTCACGCTCGGTGCTCTGGCGCTGGTCCTGGCGGTCGTCTTGGTCTATCTGGATGTGCCTGGTCAGGGTGTGGATTGGGAGAAGGTCGCCGCCGTCCTCGCGGTGGTCGGCGGTTTCGGTGTCGGCGGCGCCAGCGCGGGCTGGTTCGGGGGCCTGTTCACCGCCCTGTCCGGTGGCGCGCTGACCGGCGCCGGGCAGGCCACCGCCCACCTCGTTGGTGTGTCGGCGGTCGGCGCGGTCGCCGCCGGGGCGGGCCTGTGGGCCTACAGCCGCCTGCGCGGCTCCGGTATCACCGCGGCGACCAGGACGAAGTCGCTGCTGGTCGTCGCCGCCCTCGCCCTGGTCGGCACCGTGCTGGCCGGTGTGCCGCGCCTCTACAGCGCGGCGGACACCTTCATCGCCGCGCTCGCCGCATCGCTGACCTGACGGGCGGTTCTAGCTATGAGTCGATACAGCGCTAGAGAAGGGAGCAGGTGGTGGAGGCGTTCTTCCTGACGTGTGTCGTGGTGGCGTTCTTCGTGACCAAGGGCCGCACCGACACCGCCGCTTACAGCAACGGCAAAGAACCACCGGGCCTGGCGCGGGCCCGGATGCGCCACGAGAACGCCGGCGGTGCCCGCACCAGCTCGGGGCGCCCGACCGGGCGGGGCGCGTTCGGTCTGCTGGTGGCGTCGCGGTGGGCGGAGGCGTGCCGGGCCGCGCAGCACCGCGGTGAGCATCGGGCGGCGCGGCGGCGGGCGTGGTTCGACGAGACCGCCCCCGGGCGGGATGAGCGGTGGCGTGCGGTCCAGCAGCGTCGTATGGAGCGGGCGGATCGGGCGCGGGCCCGCTGGGCGCAGGCCCGCGGCCTGCACCCGGCCAGCACCAGCGATAGCGGTGCGGTCGGCGGTGTGGCTGGGCCTGCGGGCGCACCGGCACCGCAGCCGTGGGGCCGCCGCCGCGCGCGGCCGACGGCCGACGCGGCGGGAGCCGCCGGCACGACCGTGACCGCGCCCGACGATCCGGGCCTGCCCACCCCGGACAGCGCTGACAGCGCTGACAGCGCCGACGGCGTGGGTGTCGAGGTGCGTGGTGCTGATCCCGAGCCGGGGACCGGCTCGGCGCCGGCGTCTCCGACCGGTCCGTCCCCGGCGGCAGACCTGCCGCCGGACACCACCACCCCGAACGCGAGCACGGGCACTTCTTCTTCTTCTTCTGGAGGCGATGGGATGTATGAGGCAGCGGTAGCACGGTTGATCGCGGCAGCGGATGCGTGTGGCGTCTACCAAACGCAGCTGGCGGCGTTCACCGATCGGCTGGCCGGGGACGGCTGGGGCGACCAGGTCACCGGCCCACTGGGCGACTCGCTGTCCGGTTTGAACGCCGCCGAAGGCCTGTACCGCGGGCTGGCCGAGCAGATGCGCTCCCAGGGTGACCGCGGTCGGGACGCCTATGACCAGGCACCTTATGTGCCGGGCCCGCACGCCGTCCTCTGAATCGGCACCTGACCAGCACACACACAGACACAGAACAGAGTGGAGATGACGGGATGGCGGCATTGGATGGGGACGGGAACTACGAGTACGCGGCAGCCGCTCTGCGGGACGCGGCCTCGGATCTGGAACAGCTCATCGGCACCCACCGAGGCCTGGTCGACGAGTTCGAAGGTCATGGCTGGACCGGCCTCGACGGCCTCGACTCGGCGGGCACGCATGTCGGCGCGGTGATCGACAACCTCGCCCTTGCCGCGGAGCGGATCGGGGTGGGCGGGCAGATCGTCCGCGACGCTCTGACCTCGAACAACATGATCACCCGGGCGTCGAAGGCGTCGCTGGGCCACGGCTGACCGTCTGGTTGGTGAGTTTCGAGTCCCGCCCACACGGGGTGCCGGTAAGGATCGTGTCATCAGCCGCAAACGAGCGCTGGGGGCTTGACCCTGAATCTCTGGTCGCGGCGGTGTCCGGGGGGTGGGAGTAGCGTCCGTGCGTGGCGCGTGAGCTGGGTCAGGACGAACTGATCGATCGGTGGACGCTGGTCGAGGCCGAGCTGGCGATGGTGGCCGGCAAGCGTGGCGCGACGCGGCTCGGGTTCGCGGTGTTGCTGCGCTTTTACACCGAGCACGGCCGGTTTCCCCGCAGCCGGAGCGAGATCCCCGACGCCGCTGTGGACTACGTGGCCCGGCAGGTCGGTGTGCCGGTGACCGAGCTGGCGTTCTACGACTGGTCCGGCCGCACGATCGAGTTCCATCGCAGCCAGATTCGCCGGACACTGGGGTTCCGGGAGTGCAGCGTCGCCGACGCCGACAAGCTCACCGAGTGGCTGGTCACCACCGTCACCCAGACCGAGCGCGGCGCTGAACGTGTCCGTGACCAGCTGCTGGACCGGTGCCGGGAGGAACGTATCGAGCCGCCCACCGGCGGCCGCGTCGACCGGATCGTGCGCTCGGCGCTGCACCGCGGCGAGGAGCTGCTGTTCGCACGGGTGGCGATCCGCTTATCCGAGGCGGTGCGCGTTCGGCTGTTCGCCTTGGTCGCGGCCGGTGCCGATGACGACGGCCAACCCGGCGGGGACGGTGACGGGCCGGCGGTGCTGGCCTCGATCCGGTCCGATCCGGGCAACGTCAGCCTGAACACGATGTTGACCGAGATCGCCAAGCTGGAAGCGGTACGGGCGGTCGGCCTGTCAGCCGGCGTGTTCGCCGACATCGCCCCGAAGGTGGTCGCCGCCTGGCGGGCGCGGGCGGCGGTCGAGGCGCCCAGCCACCTGCGCGGACACGCGCCTGAGGTGACGCTGGCCCTGCTGGCGGCGTTGTTGCACTGCCGGGAACGGGAGATCACCGACACGCTGGTCGAGCTGCTGATCTCCACCGTGCACCGGATCAACGCCCGCGCCGAGGTCCGGGTGACCAAGGAGCTGATCAAGGAGTTCAAGCGGGTCACCGGCAAGGAGAACTTGCTGTTCCGGGTCGCCGAGGCGACCGTGAACGCCGGCGACCAGCTCGTGCGCGACACCGTGTTCCCGGTCGCGCCGCAGGCCGTGCTGGCCGACCTGATCGCGGAGTTCAAGTCCTCCGGGCCGACCTACCAGCGCACCGTGAAGGCCACGCTGAAGGGCTCCTACACCAACCACTACCGGACTGGGCTGATCAAGCTGCTGGACGTGCTGGAGTTCCGCAGCAACAACACCACCCACCGGCCGGTGCTCGACGCGCTGGAGCTGATCACCCGCTACGCCAGCGCCGGGAACCTGCACTACTACCCGGCCGGCGAGCACATCCCGGTCCATCGCGGCCTGAGCGAGGACTGGGAGGCGCTGGTTTACAAGGACGACAAGCGCCGCCGGCAACGGGTCGTGCGCATGGTCTACGAGGTGTGCACCTTCCAGGCGCTACGCGAGCAGTTGCGGTGCAAGGAAATCTGGGTCGTCGGCGCGGACACCTGGCGCAACCCGGCCGAAGACCTTCCGACCGATTTCGAGGACCATCGCGTCGAGCACTACCAGGCGCTGCGCAAGCCGCTGGACCCCAGCCAGTTCATCGCCGACCTGCAAGCCGAGATGCGCGCCGAGCTGGAGGCCCTGCACACCGCCCTGCCGGGCTGCGATTGGTTGTCGATTAGCGACCGCGCGGCTGGCGCGGTCAAGCTGGCCCCGCTGGAGGCCTCGCCGGAGCCGCGCAACCTGCGCCGGCTCAAGCAGGCTGTGCAGGCCCGGTGGGGCACGGTGCCGCTGATCGACATGCTCAAGGAGGCGGTGCTGCGCACCGGCTGCCTGTCGGCGGTGACCTCGGTCGCCGACCGCGGCACCTTGCCCGAGCACGTGCTGGCCGAGCGGTTGCTGCTGGCTATCTACGGGTACGGCACCAACACCGGCATCCGTGCGGTCGCCGGCGGCGAGCACGGGCATTCCGAGGACGAGATTCGCTACGCCCGGCGCCGCTACCTGAGCACCGAGGCCGCGCGGCAGATCGCGATCGAGATCGCCAACGCCACCTTCGCCGCCCGCCAGCAGACACTGTGGGGCGACGGATCCACCGCCGTGGCCAGCGACTCGACTCACTTCGGCGCGTTCGACCAGAACATCTTCACCGAGTGGCACTCCCGCTACGGCGGCCGAGGGGTGCTGATCTACTGGCACGTCGAGCGCGGCTCCGTGGTGATCCACTCGCAGCGGCTGAACTGCTCGGCCTCCGAGGTGCACGCGATGGTCGACGGCGCGATCCGGCATGGCACCGACATGCAGGTCGAGGCCAATTACGTGGACACGCATGGTCAGTCCGAGATCGGGTTCGGCATCACGAAGCTGCTCGGGTTCGACCTGCTGCCGAGGATCAAGCGGATCAACAAGGTCAAGCTGTACCGCCCGGCTGCTGGCGAGCCAGACGCCTGGCCGGGTCTGGCACCGGCGATGACCCGCCCGGTCCGGTGGGACCGCATCGCTGAGCAGTACGACCAGATGCTCAAGTACGCCACCGCGATCCGCGTGGGCACCGCCTCGACCGAGGCGATCCTGCGGCGATTCATGAAGGCCAACGCAGCGCACCCGACCTACCAGGCGATGATCGAGCTGGGCCGGGCGCAAAAGACCATCTTCTTGGCCCGTTACCTGCACAGCCGGGCACTCCAGCGAGAGATCCACGAGGGCCTGAACGTGGTCGAGTCGTGGAATCGGGCCAACGCGGTCATCTTCTACGGCAAGGGCGGGGACCTGGCCACCAACCGGCGCGACGAGCAGGAGATGAGCGTGCTGTGCCTGCGGATCTTGCAGGCCGCCCTGGTGTACGTGAACACCCTGATGATCCAGGACCTGCTCGCTGGCTCCGAGTGGGACGACGCGCTCACCGCTGAGGATCGGCGCGGGCTGACGCCGCTGTTCTGGGCGCACGTGCTGCCCTACGGCGAGGTGCGGCTGAACATGGACGCCCGTCTGCGCCTGGCCGCCGCCGCCTCCAGCGGCTGACTGGCCGGTCTCGAAACCAAGGTTCCGCGACAGCGTGCAGGCGAGTTCGGACATCGACATCACCCCAGGTCACGCTGTCTCACAATCTAACGTCGAAACACCGCCTCGAAACACGGCCACATGGTAAACTTATGAGACAGTTGCGGGAGGAAACGAGACGATCATGACCGGCGAGTCCGCCATTACCGACCCGCGGATCGCCGCCGCCCTGGATGCCGACCGGGACCAGGCCAGGACGGTGACGTGATGGAACTGGGCTACGCCCGCGTCTCGACCACACACCAGGACCTCGAACGACAGCTCGACGCCCTGGGCCACCACGGCATACCCGACGAGCGGATCTACACCGACAAGAAGACCGGCGCCACCATCGACCGGCCCGGCTTCACCGAGCTGCGCCGCTACGCCCGCTCCGGCGACACGATCATCGCGACCAACCTCGACCGACTCGGCCGCAATCTGCGCGAATGCCTCAACGTCGTGCACGAGCTGCGCGAGCAGGGCATCGGGATCAAGACCCTGAAGGACCCGATCCCGATCGACACCACCGACGACTCGCCGATGGCCGAACTCGCCGTCGCGCTACTGGCGCTGTTCGCACACATGGAACGAGTGTTCATGCGCGAACGCGCCGCCCACGCCCGCGAGGCCACCGCAGCCACGGGCAAACTGCCCGGCCGACCCCGCAAACTCGACCCCAACCAGCTCGCCGCGGCCCAGGCCGCCCTCGACACCGGCCAGACCGCCGACCAGATCGCAGCCGCGTTCGGCGTCAGCCGCGCCACCCTCTACCGCAACCTCACCGAAAATAAACCCGCTGACCAGCAATGATCGACTCGTTTGCGGCTGGTGACAACTCCCTTACCGGCGCCCCCACACCACGGGTGTGGGCGGGCGCTCCGGTCGCATCAGCGACTCCATCAGCACGGTTCTGACCAGCAGAAAAAAAGGGAAGGGAGGCCGGTTATGGCCCGGTCGACGAAGCCCACGCAGACGATCACGCGGAAGACGCGGTTCGCCCATGCTGCTCGGGTCGCCGCGCAGCGGGCTGAGGCGCGGGCGCAGGCCCGGGAGACCGGCCGCGACGGTGGTGTCGAGGACACGACGCCAGCACCGGGTGCGGGTGCGGCGGCGGTGTTCTGGTCCCGGGTGGCGAGCACGGTCGTCCCGGCAGGTGTCGACACGGCCGACGACGCGGCTGGTGGTGACGACCGCGCGGAGAACGCGCGTCGAGTCCTGGTCGCGGATCGGAACCGGCGCAGACGGTGGCCGTGGGTCCCGGCCGCGGTCGGTGGTGCGGCTGGGATGGGCGGGCACTGGCTCGGCGCCGCCGCAGCGGCAGTAGCGGGTGCGGGTCCGGCGGTGCTCGCTGTCCCGGCGGCGGTGGTGCCGGTGGGTGCGGCGGCGGTGGTCGCGGCCCGCTACCGCAGCGCGGTCGGGCGGTGGTGGCCCGACCTGGCGGCTGGGACCGCCGGGGCGTCGGCGCTGGCCTACCAGCTGGCTGCCGCCGGGCCGTCGCCGTTGCTGGGCGCGGCCGCGGTGGTGGGGACGACCGCGGTGGGGGCCCGCTGGTGGCGGGCGCATCCGATCGGGCCGCGGGTCGCGGCGTTGTCGGCGCCGGTGCTGCCTGCGCCCGCGCCACCGGACCCGGAACGGGATCCGTATTGCTTGGCGTGGGCGGAGAACAACGGCGGCAAGGACGGGAAGCTGCCCGGGTCCCGGCTGACCAACCGCGCCGATGGCGAGTTCACGGTGACCTTTGATGTGGTGCTGCGTCGGGGCCGGCACACCTACCAGGACTTGATCGCGCACCGGGCGTTGCTGGCCTCGGGGCTGGGGGAGCCGTCGACGTCGGTGGTGTTCAAGCCGCCGAAGAAAGGCCACGGCGCCCAGTACGGGCGGATGGCGCTGATCCACACCGACCCGACCGCGCAGACCCGGTACTTCACCACGCCGCGGGTCGACGAGGGTGTCATCCGGGGTGTGGCCCGTTCCACGGACGGGTCGGGGGAGGTGGATGTGACGATGTGGCGGTCGTCGGGAACGGTCCCGACGATGATCGTCGGCTCGCCGGGAGGTGGGAAGTCCGGCGCGACGAACGTGCTGACCGCCGCCGCCCTGTCGACTGGTGTGTTGAACCTGCTGTATGCCGATCCGAAAGGTAATTCCTCGACGGCGTTGGCGGAGCGGGCGCGGGTCGCGGTGATCGGGCGACAGAACGTGCTTGCTCTGCCCGGGTTGGTGCACGCGATCCTCGCTGCCCGCGCTCGGATCGCCGCCGAGCTGCGTGCTGATCTGGTTTTGCCGAGCCGGGAGGTGCCTGGGTGGATGTTCTTGCACGATGAGTACAGCTTCGTCGCCCACGATGTGAAGGTCGCCAAGACCTGGACCGAGACGGTCAACACCGTGCGGGCCCTGGGGATTTGGCTGGTTGGGCTCAACCAGTCCCAGGGCATGTCCGAGTGGGGCTCGGATCATGCGCGGTCGGCGTTCGCTTCGCAGGTGATCGCGTTCCGTACGAACTCGAAGTCGTCCTCGGATCTGGTGCCGGGCTTGTTGTTCGACCCGAACGAGCTGCCGCTGGCCGCGGACGTCGACGGGGAGATCACTGACCGTCCGGAGCCGGGGATGGCGGTGCATGCGCATCGGGCGGCGCCGGTGCGGTGGGATTGGCTGCCGTCGGATGCTGATGCCGCCGAGTTGGCCCGTACCGGGCAGGCGGCGCCGCCGGAGACGACTTCGACCGCGTTCGACCGCTATTTCGCCCAGCCGGCGTTGCATCCGCTCGACGCTGCGGCGGTCACCGCGGTGCTCGGCCCGCCCGTGAACGGGCGGTGGCAGGTCGGCGGGCTCGGCGGCACCCACCACCTCG
This sequence comes from Pseudonocardia sp. ICBG601, assembly GCF_020496245.1. NCBI lineage: Bacteria > Bacillati > Actinomycetota > Actinomycetes > Pseudonocardiales > Pseudonocardiaceae > Pseudonocardia > Pseudonocardia sp. ICBG601. The sequence continues at coordinate 38,903 of NZ_JAHLJA010000083.1, forward strand.
CCGACAGCGACAGCGGTGGCGTTGCTCGTGTCGTCATCCCGACCGGCCCGGCGACCCGACGAGCCCCCTGGGGAGCACGCACCCACGCCGCTACCGGCGCCGACACCACCGAGACCGGCACTGATCCGGTGGGCACCGAGGCCGTGTTGTCCCCGGTCCAGGCCGAAGTCCTCGCCCTCATCGCGGCCGGGACGGCCACGACCGGGGCACTGGTCGACGCGGCGACCGCGTCGAAAGCCGCCGTGCATGACGCGCTGGATGCGTTGATCGGCTATGGCCGGATTATTCGTGTGGTGCGGGGTCGTTACCAGGTTGTCGACCATTCTCGGCGCGAGGAGAACCCGGCGTCGGGGGACTGCCGTTTGAACGATGGGGATGTTGACCTGGAGGGCAGTGTCGATGACGCTCGTCGAGTGTGAGGTGTGCGGTGACGACATTTGTCCTGGGCGGGTCTGCCCGGGTTGTGTGCGGGAGGTCGGGGGAGTCCCGAGAATGGCGTTAGTCGCGGCGTGAAGGTGGTTATCGGTACCGCGTTGTCGCGTGGCCGGGATTTGCGGTATGTCGTTGTCGATGTCGCTACTGGCGAGGTTATCGATGACGCGCAGGGTTACGGCTATAGGTCGGCGCAGAATGCGTATCGCGCGTATGGCTACACGTCGGCACCACCGAAGAAGAAGCAGCGGGCCGCCGCGCAGCGGAAAGTCAAGGACTGGTGTGTCGCGCATCCGGGCGTTCATGGCCGATGTCGAGAAGATGGCGTTGTGCGCGTTGAAGGACGGTGAGTCGCTTGCACGGGCTGATGTGGAGCGGTTGCTGGCGGATCATGGTGTGGAGTTGCCGTTCAGTGTCGGGGTTTTGATGCGGTATTGGTGAGTTGTTTCTGCGTGCAGTGGTGAGGCGGGTGAAGGGGCTGCGGTCCGGCGCTGGGTGCCGCATTTCCTGTGGGGGTTGATTGTTTGCTCTGTCGGTGATTCGGGTTTCGCGGTGGCGCTCGTTATGAAGTGCTATCGGTCGGGCGGTCGGCGAGTCGATCCGGGCCGCGGCCTGCCCTAAGGTGGGTGAGGACGGGAAGCGGATTGGCGGCGTCTTTTCTCGGTACTGAAACAGTGTTCGTGCTGAAACAGCGTCTTTTCTTGACGGTCGGCGTTTGGTTTCGCGCCGGGGCATGGTCGTTTTTCGGCGTTCTTGGTGCCTGCCCTCCGGGAGTGTTGACGGGTTGGCAGGCGGCCCGGCCGTGGCGGCGGTGCGGGTGTGTCTGGTCGCTGATGGGCTTTGATACGGCTTTGAAGTGGCTGGAAGCTCCTGAGAAGCGGCGTTGAGGGTTTTCTGCTGCTGGATGAGGCCATTTTATGGGTGCGGCCTGCTAGTTTAGAGTGTCGGGCTGGGGGGCCGGGGCCCGACACCACCCCCAGCCTGCTTCGCTGACGGCCGGGGGTGGTGTCGGGCCCCGGCCCCCCAGCCCGACCGGGTCACGGAGTGACCCCAGTGTTCTAGTACGAAGTTCAATGCCTTTAAAAAAGCAAGGTCAAGGTCAAAGTCAACAGACTGTGGGGATGGTGGTGGTTGGGTTGGGTTGGGTGTATCTGTTCGTAGGTGGGTTGTTCGTCTCGCTGCGCATCGGCGTAGTCAAATCCTCGGTTTATCGGGGTGGTCGGGTTGGGTGGTGATCTTTTGCGGCGGGTGGGGTTGTTCACCTCGCTGACGCCTCGGTGGTGTGCGATGTTGTTGGCGGAATATTTCGGATGGGTAGCAGGAAAGGGCGGTTGTGGTGTTGGGTGAAGTCGGTGAGCGGGTGCGTGCGCGGCGTCGGGATGCGGGTTCGGTGGTGTTGACGGCGCGGGATACGGGTTTGTTGGAGATTGCTGCGCATCAGTATGGGTTGCCTCTGGATTTGTTGTCGAGTGTGTTGGGGGTGTCGGCGCAGGCGGCGCATGCGGTGGTGGGGCGTTGGAAGCGTGCGGGGTGGGTGTGTACGGGGAAGGTGGATGCGGGGGCGATGTGGGTGTGGCCGTCGCGGACGTTGGTGCGGGAGTTGTTGGGGTGGGATGTGCCGGGGTGGCGGCCGCGGCAGACGGTGTCGGGGCATGTTCGTGCGGTGGCGGCGGTGCGGTTTCATCGGGTGGGTTTGGATGTGGGGCGGTGGGTGTCGGAGCGGACGTTGCAGCATTTAACGGGGTGGCGTCCGCGGGGTGTGCCGGTGCCGCATATGCCGGATGGGGTTGAGGTTTTCCCGGATGGGCGCCGCGCTTTGGTGGAGGTGGAGTTGTCGCGGAAAACGCGGTCACGCTATCTTGAGTCGCCGCCGAAGAATGGGGAGGCGGATATGGTGGCGGGTTTGTTGTCGGCGGTGGTGGACCGTGCTCGGGAGTTGGAGTGTGTCGGTGTGATGTATTGGTGCGCGCCGAATGTGTTGGGGCAGGTTCAGGATGTTGCGGGGGAGTTTGTGGAGCGGGACCGGGCGCGGCGGGCGCGGGCGCGGTCCCCGGAGGCGTTGGCGCCGCAGCTGAAGTGGGCGATCCGGGACATCACCGAGGTTCCGTGTTGGGAGCCGGGGCCGCGGCGGTCGGCGCGGTAAGGACGATGAGGCCGGTGGGCGTGAGCAGGGTGTTGGTCGTCTGTCGTCAGGATTTCGATCTGCCGGGGAAGGACCTTCCCGGGGCGGCGGAGGTCCTGGGTGAGCACTTCATCGGGCTGTTGTGGCGTGGTGTGCTGTCCCGTGCGGTTGCTGCGGTCATTCTGAATCCGGCTCGTCACGGCCATGACCGTGACCTGCTCAGCGTGGAGATCGACGTCGTCGCCCGTAACCATGTCGCCGGGCTGGCGACCGCGCTGAACACGATCCGTGACGGTTTCCGGCTTCTCCCGGTCGCGTTGCCTGACCGGTTCACCGCCGCCGAGGTCGAACGTCTCGCCAGCAGGGTCGTCGGCGCCGACGGCCTCCAGACCAGCACCCGCAAGATCGACTAGCGCGGCATGAATCGGACTATCCTGGACCTGGACCTATGGGGGGTGCGCTGGTGGCGAAGAGTTTTCATTGCGTGATGCAACTCCTTGAGGTGTCGCCGCAGGTCGCGACAGCGATCGCGGCGCCGTTACGGACCGCGATGCGCCGCCAGCAACGCGAGCACAACGGGAAGCTGGTCGGGACGAAAGCCGACCTCGTCACCGGTCTCGGTGTCGGCCTGGCGACGGTCGTGATCGCTCGGTCCCCGCAGACCGCGATCGGTTTCGCCGCCCGGATCGCGAAGACCGCGTTCGGGCGGCTCGCCGCCGATCCGACGGTCTGCTATGACCTGGACATGAGCATCGCCCAGGTCGAAGGCCTCTATGCCGCCACCGCGGCCCCGGCGTGGTTGGCCCCGGGGGAGTTCCTCGGCTGGCGAGAATGCACCGACCCGACCTGCCCCGACCACGAACAGACCGGATGAACCAGCAGCAGCTACCAGGCCAGGTACGTCAGATCGGTGCCGGTTTCGGGCGTCCCACGACCGTCCGGCTCAGCATCGACGTCCCCGCCGACCTTCATCAAGCGTTCGGGGCGTGGCGGTCGCAGACCGCGCTCGACCTCGGTCGTGGCGTGGTGAGTGTGCAAGACAGCCCGTCCCGGCTGGTGAAGCCCGACCGGGCAGGGCCGCGCCCGGCTCCACCCCGCTACGGCTACGGCGCCCGCGGGTTCCCCGGGCGGGGAGCGGATCACGACCGGCGCCGGTCCGTCGTCGGGCATCCGGTGACCTCGTCGGACACACACGACGACCGGTTGAGGCTATCGTCGCTGGTGGCGGGCGCCGGAGTTCCTGTTTCGCGGTCGGAGCAAAGCGCGGTCTGGACGGCGCCCGCCCCACAGTCAGGGACCGCTTACCGGCGAGCGGGATTCAGCGTGGGCGGCGGCCAGGTAGACATGGTGGGCAGCCGCTACCGCGCCCAGCAACGCGACCATCGCGGCCACGACCGGCGCGGCGACCAGGGCGACACCAGCGGTGAGGACACCGACGGCAGCGAGCAGCCCGAAAGCCCGTAGGAACAGAAGCCCACCGATGGCCGGCGCCGACGCGCGCGGCCCCGCCGGCCCCGCCGGTGTCGTCGTGTGTGGAGTTGCTCGCGGTGGCGCTGGTGGTGTGGTGAGTAGTTCGTAGGCGCTGGTCAGGGCGATGAACCGTTCCGGGTCGCCGCCCCGGTCTGGGTGGTGATGGCGGGCGGCGGCCCGCCACGCGGTCCGTAGCAGCTCAGGTGAGGCGCCGGCGGGGACACCGAGCAGCGCCGCGGCGGCGGCCCGCGCCTGTTCAGGATGGACACTCGGGCTCGGGCTCATCGTGGGTCCTCGTTGCTGGTGTCGTGTGTCCAGTCGTCCCCGGTCCAGTCCGGGGCCTGGCCATCTCCGCCGCCGGTGGCCCGGGCGCCGTTACCGGTCGTGGTGCCGGGTCGGCGGAGCCGCCGGTTGATCGCGGCGGCCTGGGCGGCGGTGAGTCGGCGCCGGGACAGTGCCGGGCCGTTGGTGGGTGCGGTGCGCCGTGGCGAGCCGACGATCGCGGGCGAGGCGGCGAGGGGGGCGACGACGCCGTAGACGACCTGGTCGGGTGTGGCGTAGGCGAGGTGGTGGCGGGGGAGTTGTCGGAGCCGGTTCGGGTCGAGCAGGTAGGTGTGCTGGCGGCGCACGGTGCCGACACCGGTTGTGCGGCCACCGTCGAGTTGGTAGCCGACTTCGTCGACCAGCCGCGTCCCGAACCGTTCGGCGAGTTGTTCGGCGTTGCTGGTGCGGCCGAGTAGGGCGCCGCCGCCCATCGCGCCCAGCAGGCGGCGGCGTTGGTCTTCGGTGTCGGCGAGGCCTTCATAGGATTGGGCGGACACGATGACCGAGCCGCCCAGGGAACGCAGCCGTTCGACGAGGTTGATGACGTCGCCGGCGGTGTCACCGGAGACCGCGGAGAACTCGTCGATGACGAACAACACCTGCCGGCGTTGCCCGTCGTGAGCGACACCGAGTTCGTAGGTGAGCAGTTCGATGAGGACGGCGGTCTTGGTGGCGGCGACGACCTGGTCGGTGGCGCCGGGGACGGAGACGTAGAGGGCGTCGAAGTCCGACAAGGGTTGTCCGGCGTCGAAGTCGCCGCCGATGCTGCGGAACAAATCGGCGAACAGCAACAGGTCGCTGTCGAGCGATGAGGCGCCCGCTCCGGCGCCGGTGGTCTTGGTCAGGGCGGCGATGGCGCGTTCCTCGACCGGATGTCCCGCCCACGCCGCCGTGAGCCAGGCCGGGGCGAGGCGTTGCAGGAACTCCGCCGACGACGCGGGCGGTTTCTCGGTGGGTGCGTCGATGATCAGGTGGAGTAGGCCGCGTTGCAGGACGTCGTAGAAGCGGTGATCGGTTTTCGCGAGCTTGTGCAGGGCGGCGCGCAGCTGGGTGGCGGGCATGCGCCACATGTTCAGCCGCGTCTCGAACGGGAACACGCCGATCCGGTCCGGGTGCAGGCCGAGGTCTTCCATCGCGTCGGCCCAGTCGTGGGCGTCGGTGTCGGCGTCGGGGCCGCCTTTCGCCGCGAGGAAGATCACCAACGGCCGTGATCCCGCAGCGCCGTGCTGTTGCTGGTTGTAGGCGGTCCAGGTGATTTCGGCCCAGCAGGCTGAGCAGCGCACCAGCATCGTGGTCTTCCCGGCGCCGGTCTCGGCCAGGCAGACAGTGTGGAGGGCGATCGCGGGCATCGGGACCTGTAACCACGGCGCGGCGCGTCGACGCAGGGTGTCGGTGAGTAGGTCCGGCTGGGCGCGGACGGTGTCATAACGTGGGCCGAGGACGACCGACGGTGTGCCGTCACGGCCGTGGCTGGCCAGCGGGGTGCGCTCGCGGCGGGCGCGGCGGGCCGCCGCACCGGCGCGGATGTGTAGCTGGCGGCGGACGTGGCGTTCCCCGGCGGCCTGGGCGACACCGGACCGCATCCGCTTGGTGTAAAGGTGCCACCACACCCAGGACGTGATCGCCACCAGAGGGGCGGTCGCGGCGGCGGAGTCGATCCCGGCGGGCAGGTAGTGGCCGTCCCATGCCTGACGCACCGCCGAGGCCGTCAGCTCCAGGCCCCACCAGGGCAGCATGCCGACGATCGGCCCGGCCAGCGCCGCAGCGGCCACGATGACCAGGGCGAGGTTGCGCAGCCGGTGCGGTTCCCAGCCGCGGGCCCACGCCCACAACACCAGCACATGCCCGACCACGGTGGCGGGCACCACGACCGCCGCGACCGCCACGAACACCTGCCCGACCGTGACACCACCGAACAACGGGATATCCGGAAGGTCCGGGGCCCGCGCGGCGCTTTCTGCTCCGGCGTTAATCACGGTTGCCCTGCCTGTGATCAGATGACATATTTCATCTCTTCCTATCCAAGGTGACCGCACATCGCACGCCACTATCTCTTCTTGGAGTTTCTATAGAGTTAACAGTGTAAACATTCCACCGGCAAGTAGCCCTATCAGTGCACCGACGATTACCTGCGCTGTGGCGTGGTCATGAAGATGCACGCGCGACCAGGCAACCGCACCCACTAACAGCGCCGCCGCCCACCATTCCGGACCGCCTGATGAGGCCATGATCGCCACCGCACTCATGCAGACAGCAGCGTGGATCGATACTTTCCATGCAAGAGTGATCGCGCTGGTGACGAACAGTGTGGCGAGCAATGTGAGATCGAGGGCGATGAGCGGCCATGGCGCACGGAGAACGATAAGTAGCCCCAGGCCGATGGCACTGAATCCGATAGTGGCGAGCAGGGGGATCAGCCGCCCTCGTCGGTTACGGACATGGTGGCCGTCCCATCGGCCGGTGCGGGCCCCCCAGACGATTACCGCCATCGGCAGAATGCTACTCGTGAGCGCGATGAGCAGTCCCCATCCTAGCGTCGGGAGCAGCGCCCGCGTAACAACCCAAGCGAGCGCCAGCGGCAGCAGTGCGACTACCACGGATGGGGCTAAAATCTCGGTTAGCACGCGGGCTGCCCGGTCGATGACCGTTTGAGTGTGGCCGGATACTCGATCAGGAGATGCCATAGTGCGCAAAACGCTACCCTAGCTGGTTGTCTGATTTTCTGTGGGGCTCAAGTCCGAGTCCGTCGGAGGTGAAGTGAGCATTCGATATAAATCAGGTGCCGCACGAAGAGCATGATAGGCTCGCAACAGCCGTCGCGCCTGAGCTTCGATGTCCATCTCCGGAATGGCATCAACCTCGGGAGTCTCCTTCTCCTTCTCCTTCTCCTTCTCCTTGCCTGGTTCTTGCTCGGCGGCCACTCCCCTCGCGAACACGTAGGCGTCGCTGAGAGCGGACACGCCTAGGTGGCCGCGCCCGGCGACGATTTCACGGGTCACCGCGACGTCCTTCTCAGCTTCGGTCACATGACGGGAAGCGCGGAGTTCAATGTCGCAGATTTCAAAGACTCGCCCGCACAAACGTGTTGTGGGGCTGACAGACGATTGGTGACGCTCGGCGAAGTATAGGTCCTTCAGGTTACCTTGGGCGATGAGCTCCCAGAGTGGCCTGAGTCGGCGGTAGAGGCGCTGATGCCGATAGTCAATTTGTTTGCGGACGATAAGTTTGACGAATTGGGGCGCCCAAAACCGCGAGAGCCAACCGAGAGTGCCGAGGACTAGTGCGACTAGCGGAAGTACCGTGCTGATGACGAGTTCCAGCGAGTCCTTATGGATTGTCCCCCACCTCGGGAGGAGCCCAACAGAGTAGGCGCCGACGCTCCACAAACGCCCGGCCAGATAGAGCAGTACTACAGCGCATACGGTGCGATGAAGATGCAGACTGACGCGACGCCATGCTTCCGGCTCCAAGCGGAGCTGCTTGGACAAAAGAACAGTAAGACCGATTATCGCCCACCCGAACCCAACACTGTATATCGTGTAATAAGCGATCACCGATGGATGTAGCCGGGGGACCAGGAAAACGGCCTCACTGATATGCGTTGCCGCGAAACATGCTGCCATTCCAGCGGAAGCAACCGACAGGACCGCGGCACGGCGCAGAATGAGCCGCCGCGCTGAAAGCAAGTCCAACTGACTAAACGCCACTACAGCGGTAACGCTCAACCCTGCCGCAAGAACCAGAACATTTCCCAGAAGCTGGGAAATGTTGGGGTAAACAATATCTATAATGTCCCTGCTGGGTGGGGCCATGACGGCCACTGCGAGCCCCAAGCTCGCCATGTACAACAACATTGCCCGTACTTCTGGCGGTGTAGTTCTACCCACCTTCCGTCGGTGAAGTCGCCATCGTATAGTAGCGACACAGAAACAGACCACGGGAAACAGATAGTACACCGTAGTGTTGGCAACTTCGGCAGGAGACATCTCGCCGCTAAACTCTTTCTGCGTTGGATATATGGGTTGTAATGCTCGATGCGGAGCACCTGAGTGCCGCTACCCACCCCCTTCCTGCGAGTCGCAATCTGTGTTTCCCGAGAAGCTTCGCAAGATGCGCAGGACAACCTCCCGATCCTGCTCCCCGATCTGTGTGCTCCGAAAGAAAATCTCCTTCACGTCCGCGCTTCGTGCCGCTACGAGGATTTCTATCTGCTTTTTAATGTCTTCCGCTTCGGGTCCGTCGAAGAAGTACCCAGCTGGAATTCTAAAGAATTCAGCTAAACCGCCTATGAAGTCCAGGGTGGGGTTTTTGCGTTGCCCGCGGCGGAGTACCCGCACGTACTGACTGGTCGCTTTATATCCGGCTTGTCGCACTCCGGCTGCGACTTCAGAATTTGAATAAGGTCCTCGCCCAGCGGGATAAAGATGGTCGAACAGATAGTTCAAGCGGTCAGCAAATGAATCGCTAGGATTGTGGTTCAGCTGGGATTCCTGGCCTTCTGATGTGCCCAACAGGTCTCCTTCGTCAAGCTTGCAATGCAGTAAAGCTACTCCAGTCGACAGCTCTTCGGCTGCACTCCTCACCCGCCGAAAGTCGTTCTCATGCGAAGAGCTACAGTGTCACTCACTGCACCTTCTGTCTCCGATTTCGGCTCGGGCGAGGCGGCTGCAGCGGACAAGCAGGTAGCGAACGCCTCCGCTTCACGTTCCGCGCAGTCCTCGTAGACGCTCCTCCCGAGATAAACTGTCAGCGCCTCAGGAGTAATGCTGGCCATGCTTCGAAATAGAGGGGAATCTTCCGGCCTCCGCGCCGCGGCATGGTCGAGCACCATGTGTCCGACTTCATGCAGGATGATATGCGTAGCATGCGGAGCGTCCAATGGGAATCCTATCTCGTCATAGGTTCGCCTCGGGATGTATATTCCACACTCACCTCCTCCGAGTTCCCTAAATAAAAAGGTTCGCATCTTTATGGGCCGCCCCCTGTGGGTTTCTAATCGTTCCAGGTAGTCGCGGATCGACCCGTCAAAGTGGCCGATGGATTCGTTAAGATCGGAAATTACGCTCGCGCAGCGCTCAAGAACTTCCACATCAACTGACGGCTCTGTCACGGCGGCGGGGTTTCTCCGGAGACCTCTGCGTCGGCGAGGTGCGATCTGATCCTGCCCTCGGCGGGCCCATAGACCTCTACAACACCGAGGAGTGCCCCAAAATGTTATATCCATGTCGTAGGTCTCCGGTCCCGAAGAAGATGCGGGGAACTTTTCTTCGTCAGCCCCCAAGATGGGGACTCGCCATTTTTCGTCCTGCTCTCGTAGCGCTACGAGTCGCCGGAAGCAGCTTTCGACCGGGAGCCAGGACCCTGGATCGGCCGTCAGGGACCCCGTGGGGATTCCGATCCCCACAGCGACCTGGACGACTTCCTCCGCGGACAGCGCGACCCTCCCGTCCGAAGCCACCTGTCTCAGCACCCGGCGCGCATCAGGTCTCGGCCACGCCGAGTCGCTCCGCAGGCCGCGCGACTCGTGATCCAGCTTCAGCACGGTTGATGACAGAAAGCTGAGTCTTTCGAGTAAGGTTCCATCAACTGATCGTGTCGTCACGCGTACTCCACGTAGGCGCACTGCGGCAGGGGTAGGCCACTTCGCCCGGCGATCGTTCTTCGCGTCATCCGCCTCCACCTATCCGAACTATAGTTTGCTGACCCTAGCAGGGCATGCGGTCCCCGTCGCCACCGAGGCGGCCACGCCGGCCCGTCGCCTTTGCGATTTCCCCAGGTACATTGCCATATATCTAGCAGTATTGCGGACCCGCAGCGCCCAGTCTATAGTTTGGGCGCTCAGATGCGAGGGAGGCGCGATGATCGGTGTAAGCATGGACGGTGCGGCACTCGGCTTCCCGTCTGTCTCCGGCTGCGATCGGCCGGTCTGATGTCACGACGCAGCAGTCCTGGTCCCGCCGAGTGCGTCTCTCCGTGGCTGGTAGCGCCAGGACTCGGTTCCCGGGACACGGCGTCCGACAGTGCAGAACCTCGGGATGATCTTGGGACCGCATCCGTGCACGTCATTACCTCGCGGCGCCCACGACCGGACCGTCCAGCAGCGCAGCGTGGAGGGCCCGGCGGGCACTACTGCTCTGCTGCGCCCGATCCTGGTGATCATGTTGAGTTAGCGTCGCCGCAGGTCAGGTTCGACGAAGCGTTCCCAGCGGCGGCGCCGCGGCGGCGGCCTCTCGACCGTGTCCCGGCGGAGCCGTCGTTCGCCCGTGCGGTGCGTTCGGTGGAGCCGGTGTCGGATGTGGAGGCGTCGGCGTTCGCTGCCCGCTTCGCCTGCGATTTCCAGTCGTTCGACGAGGACGTGCCGTGGCGCCGCGCTGAGGTCCTGCGCGAGGTCCTGGCCGATGTGCAGGCGTGTACGTGGGGCTGGTCCGGTGCGGGCCGTCAGCGTGCGGATTCCCCGTTGCCGGGGCGGTTGTATCGGCGGTCGGACACGGTGGTGTTCGTCGAGGTCGTCGTCCGCGCCACGCCGTACGTCCGTGCTGGAACAGCGCCCGAGGCCGATGACTCGGCTGTGTCCGCCGCTGAGCACAGCGGTCTGGTGGAGCCGGCGGGGACGATCGGCCGCTCGTGCGCCCCGCCGGAGTCGGCCGCGGTGTGGACCGCGGTCGAGCCGCGGTGGGTGCGGATGACTGTGCCGGTCACCCGCGCCGCGGAGGACGGCCGTCTGGTCGTCGATCCCGGTCTGCTCACCGGGCCCACCGGTAACGAAACAGGCGGTGGTCGTTGATGTCGGGTAATCATGTGTCGTCGTCGGAGGCGGCGGAGTCGGGTGGGACGCCGGCGTGGCTGACCGGGGATGCTGCGGCGTGGGCGGTTCCCGGTACGCCGCCCGCGGCCGAGCCGCCGGTGTCGGCTCCCGAGGGCACGGGCGGGTCCCCGGAACCGCCGGTGGCTCCCGCCGCGGACCCGCAGACTGTTCGATCTGCTGTCGAGCCGCCGGAACCAGCGGCACCGCCGGCGGCGTTCTGGAGCACCGACACCGCCGAGTCCGGCGATGGCTCCGCACCTGGAGCACCCGGGTTTTCCGATGGTGGTGCGTTCGCTGATGTGGTGCGTCCGAAGCTCGCGGCGCCGACGCATGGTTGGCGGGCTGCGGTCTACGCGCTCACGGCTGGTCGGTGGAATCCGGGCCTGTCCGAGGCCGAGCTGCGGTTGAAGGACCAGGTGCGGCGGGTCACGACACCGCTGTCCGGGCCGTTCTCCGTCGCGGTCGGCAGCATCAAAGGTGGTGTCGGGAAGACGACGTGTACCGGTGTGCTCGGGCTGGCGATGGCCGAGTACCGCGGGGACCGAGTCATCGCGATCGACGCCAATCCCGACGCGGGGACCTTGGGTGACCGCCTGGTCGGAGAGGCCCAGGCGGGGCGGCGGACGGTGCGTGACCTGCTACGCGACCTGGACCAGGTCCGTACTTCTACGCAGCTGTCGGGTTACACCCACCTCGCCGGCCGCTTACGCGTGCTCACCTCGGAGCAGGCCCCGGAGCTGTCGGAGATGTTCTCCGAGCGCGACTACGAGCGTGTCCTGCGGCTGCTCTCGATCTATCACGAGCTGCTGCTCACAGACTGCGGCACCGGCCTGGTGCATTCGGCGATGCAGGGCACGCTGCGCCACGCCGACTCCCTGGTCGTGGTGGGTGCGCCGACGAAGGACGGGGCGTCGCGGGCGGCGCGGACGTTGCAGTGGCTGGCCACCCACCAGGACTCGTCGGGCCGGTTTCGGTATCGGGACCTGGTCCGTGACGCCGTCGTCGTCCTGTCGTGTGATCGACAGTCCCGCTATGTCGATGACACCGTCATCCGCGACTACTTCGCCTCCAGGGTGCGGGCGGTGGTCGAACTGCCCGCCGACCCGCACCTGGCGACCGGGGACATCATCGATCTCGACGCCCTGGCCCCCGCGACGCGGGATGCGGTCCTCGAACTCGCCGCTGTGGTCGCCGACGGTTTCCAGAGCCGCACCCACGGTCTGGCCTCGCACGGTTTCCGCACCGACCACGCCGACCGTCAGGCCGGTATGCGGTGATCGGTTCCGGGCTGGTCACCGCCGTGGTGGGAGCGGTGACGTCGCTGGCGGTCGCGTTCGCTCCGGCCGCGCCTGTCCCGGCGGACGCACGAGTCGAATGCGGCTGGCGTATCACCGCGGTGCACGTCCTGGCCGAACTCGACGGCGATCGTTCCGAGCGGGCGCGGGCGTGGCGGTCGGCGTTGACCAGCGTCGGCGCCGACCAGCCCGGCTTCATCCCCGCCACCTGCTACCAGGCCGGGAACCACCCGGATGATCATGAAAGCGGATCCACCGATCATCCAGCACAGACCGGACAGACCGGACAGGACGCGCAGGGCGGTTCTTCTGCGCTGCCGGGCGTGCCCGGCCAGGGCGACACCGCAGGTGAGGTGTTCGGCTGGGGTGCCCCGGACGTTGTCGACGACTTCACCGGCACACAGCTGGGGCCCGGGTGGAACGCCTACGACGGCCCCGGGCATGCCGGGAACGGCACCCGCTCCCCGGCCGCGGCGACCGTCGCTGACGGCATTCTGACGATCGACGGGACCGGGGACGGCACGACCGCCGGCCTGGCCTGGACCGCGCACTCCCAGAAATACGGCCGCTGGGAAGTGCGGATGCGCGCCCCGACCGGGTCCCCCTCCTACAACGCCCTCGCCCTGTTGTGGCCGACCGAGGAGAACTTCCCGGTCGGCGGGGAGATCGACTTCGCGGAGATCATGGACCCGGCCCGCGACAAGATCGAACTGTTCCTGCACTACGGCGCGGACAACTCCCAGGTCCACGGCGAACTGACCATCGACGCCACGCAGTGGCACAACTACGCGGTCGAGTGGACACCCGACGGTGTGACCGCGTTCGTCGACGGCCGCGAATGGTGGAAGACCACCGACACTTCGATCTTGCCGCCCGGCCCGATGCACCTCTGTTTGCAGCTTGACTGGTTCCCGCGCGGCGACGGCGAACCGGGGCGGATGCAGGTCGACTGGGTCAAGCAGTGGGGCCTCGCCGCTGGCGAGGGATCGTCCACGACCTCCGGTGGCAGCGCCGGCTCGACCGATGCGGATTCGTCGACCTCGATCACCGACGAGATCAACAACAACACCGGCAGGTCCTAGCCGCACCTCATCTACCGCACCAGCCCGTGCTCCCCGGCCCCCTGCTGACCTGCTGACCTGCTGACCTGGAGGATTTGCCTGCATGTCCCCGCTACCGCGTCCGCCCTGGCGACGGTCGTCTCGTGCGGCGCGGCCGTCGTGGGCCGATCACGTCCCGCGCCGCCGCCTGTCCACGCAGCTGTCCGACCGGCTGTCCGACCGTCTTCCCGCTCAGGTGTCGACCGTGGTGGTGCGCCGCTCCGCGGTCGCGGTCCTGACCGCGACCGCGCTACTCGGCGGCGGCGCCTACACCGCCACCGCCCTCACCACCGCACCGGACGAGCCGGTGACAGTGCTCGGACTGACCGCGACCGGGGCTTGCGATAATCGCAAGGCCGCACGTCAGCACGCCGCCGCGACCGCGACACGAGCGCAGGCCCGGACGCTGCTCACCGACCTCACCCTGTCCGACGACCCGGCCGACCACGCCCTCGCCGAACAGATCACCGACCTCGGATTCCGCCCCGCCACACAGTCGGTCGAGTGGCGTCAGCACGCCGTGGACGTCTCTGACCAGCTTCACCACCTGGACAGCGCTGATCCGCAGGTCCGCGAGGTGGGTGTGCGGCTGGCCGCGGCCGGGCTCGGCCCCACCCCGGCCGATCTGGTGGCCCCGCCGCCTGCGGCGGACCTCGTCGACGACACCGCCGCCGGGACCGCTGCGGTGCTTGGTGCTGTCGACCAGGCCCGCTCCGCCGTCACAGCACCGGCAGCACCGGCAGCACCGATGGAGCGGCCGCGGGCTGCGGCGCCGCCGGTACCCGCGGCCTGCACCGACCAGCACCACTCGGCCACGCCTCCGGCTTCGCTGGGAGCACCGCCCGCGGGAGAAAAGACCGTCCCGACCAGCACTGCACCGGCCGGTGAACCGGCGGCACCGGCCGCTACTGCTGCGCTGCCTGCCCCAGCCGCACCCACCACGACACCACCGACGCCCACCGGCCCCAACAGCAGCAGCGACCGGGCCACCGACAGCCGGGACACGACCGATCCCGCCCCGAGCAGCGCGACGACCACGCCCCGAACCTCAACACCCGCGACCTCAACACCCGCGAACTCGACACCGGCCACCGCCCCGCGTTCGACATCGTCGAACACCGTCGTCACCGACGTGCAGACCGGCCCTGGACAGGCCTCGTCGGCGGAGGACGCTGCGGCGGCGCGGGAGGCGATCGGGATGGTCAGCGACCTGCTGTCGGCGATCGCCACCTCCGGTGACGCCGATGCCACCCAGCTCGGGGCGACCGTCCTCGACGGCATCGACCGTGATCGCCTCGCCGCGCTGGGCGCCGACCCGGCCGATCTGGACGCCCTCGACCACCTCCGCGCCACCGCCGACAGCGACCAGCCCACGGCGGGCACGGCCCCGACACCGAAGCCGCCGTCGGAGTCAGAGTCAGAGGCCGGTGAGGTCCGGCCCGGCGCAGCGATCACCCGCACCCAGACCAGCAGAAACGGCAGCACCGCCGAGGCCACGTCCAGTTCCGCCGCTACCGAGAGCGGCGCTGGTCAGGACACCAGCGCGGGTCAGGACACGAGCGCAACGCCCGAGACCCAGACCAGCAGGTCGGGAGCTGTGTCGGCGAGTTCGGGAGCGGTGTCGGCGGGCATCGAGAAGCTGACCGCTCAGGCCCGCGCTGCGGCCGAGGTCGACCCGGTCGCCCAGGACCTCCTCGACGCCCTCGACCGCACCAGCACCAGCACCGGTGCCGGCACCGGTGTGAAGGGCAGCCGCACGACCAGCACCGACAGCGGCACCGGTGCCGCCGGGAACGACACCACCGGAGACGCCGCTGCTGGTGAGCGGGCCGAGGACGGCGTGGCCGCTACCGATGACCACGCCGCTCGTGGCGGCGCTGCTGGTGAGCAGCCGCGTAGGGCCGGGGTGGGGGCCGAGCCGCCGCCGGTGACAGACGGAGGAGTCGCAACCTCGGCGGCGGGCTCGACCTGGGACAAGCTAGCCCACTGCGAGTCCGGCGGGAACTGGAGCACCAACACGGGCAACGGCTACGCCGGCGGCCTGCAATTTTCCCCGTCGACCTGGCGGGCCTTCGGCGGCGAAGGCCACGCGCACGAGGCGTCGCGGGCCGAGCAGATCGAGGTCGCCAAGCGAGTGCAGGCCGTGCAGGGCTGGGCGGCGTGGCCGGCCTGTTCGAAGCGACTCGGGCTCCGATGACCGCCGCCACCAACGCAACCGACGGCACCGACGACCGCGCCGTGGAAGGTCCCGGCCTGTCCGCGGCCGCGGCCGGTTCGGCGGCGCGGCCGCGGTCGGTCCCGCAGCTGTGTCACCTGCTCGGTACCGCCGCCCGCCGCGGCGCCGTCGGGGCGGGCCTGGATGCAACGGATGTGGAGATGATCGTGGATTTGACCGCCGTCGCCGCGGCCCGCAGCGCCCGCGCTGGTAGTCCTACCGACACGCTCGCCGTAGCTGAGCAGATGGGCGCCACGGTCGCCGCCGTGGCGGCCCGGGGACGGCAGGTGTGGCCCGATCACGTCGGGGCGGCGGACTGGGCACCGTTCGGGGCGGTCATCCCCGTGCTGGCCGGGTCCCCCGCCGCGGGGGCGTCGACGGTCGCCGCGGCGATCACCGACATCATCCACCAGGACAAACGCTGCTGTCTGCTCATTGATGCCGATGACCCGGCCCGGTCCGGTCTCGCTCAGGCCGCCGGTGCGGACGGGCCGTGGACACGCCCGGTCACCGACCAGGTCCAGGTCCGCTACAGCTGGCGCGGGGGCCGCCCCGGCGCCGGTGCGCTGCTGGCCCGCCTCGACACCACCATGCCCGGTGTGACGCCGGGGATGGTGCCCGCGCCGCCGGACTGGCTCCCCGACCCGCCGCCGCGACCGCTGCACGTCACCGTCGCCGATCTGGGCAACGGCGGCTGGCGGGCCGCAGCGGCGGTGACCTCCGGTGCCGGCGGGTGGCTACGCGGCGGGGAGCTGATGCCGCGCCCGGTGCTGGTCGTGCGCGCTACGCGGCCGTCGCTGCGCGCCGCCGAGCAGGTCCTGGCCCGTCACGACACCTGGGTCCAGGCCGGGGTCGCGGCACCGGTGTGCGCGCTGGTCGTCAACGGCGCCAAACGCTGGCCGGTCGGGATCGACGGCGCCACCGGGCCACGACTGTCGACGCTGCTCGACGGCGCGGTGTTCATCCCACCGAACGCCGCGGTCGAAGCCGACGGCGTCACCCCCGACCCGCTACCGGACAAAGTCACCGACGCACTCCGACCGCTGCTCGCCTCCTGGGGCGTGATCGACCTGCTGGCCGGGTCGGCCGCCGCCCGCGACACCCCAGGACCAGGCCGAGGACCAGGCCCGTGACCAGCACACCGCCGTTGACAGCTGGTTCCCGTGTTCGCTGCTCTGAGGAGCGCTCCCCGTGTTGAGAACTATTTCCGATAATGCTGTGTGGTTCAGTGCCGGGCGGTTCGGTGCCGTGCTGATGGCGCGCCCGGGTCAGCAGCCGCCGCCGCCTGCGCCGCCGCCGGGCGGTCAGGCCGGGCAGGAGCAGGGTTTGCCGCAGTTGCCGACGGTGGTGCCGAAGCCGTTGCCCGGCCGGTTCGGGGACACCACCGAATACCTCGGCGGTGTGATCATGTCCCTGGCGGGCTGGTCGGTGCCGGTCCTGTTCTTCCTGGGTGTGCTCACCATCGGCGCCGGACGGCTGTGGGGTAACCGGCTCGCGGCGATGGTCGGCGCCGGGATGCTCGGCACCTCGGTCCTGGCCGGTGTGCTCTGGGCATCCGGCCAGAACCTGATCAAGATGATCGCGACCGGCGAACTCGAATGACCACACCACCAGCATTCGAGCCGTCTTCTTCTCCGCCGCTGGTGCGGGAGCCGAACCGGCGGCGCGGCTACGCGATCGCCGCCGGCGCCGGCGTCCTCGCAACACTGCTGCTCGCCGGCCTGGTCTACACGATCATGGGCTGGGTCGGCGGCCGGGACGAACCCGCGCCGGCGGCAGCACCGGCGGTGGAGGGTCCGGTAGCGCCGGAGTGGGCCTCAGAACAGGAATTGAGCAGCGCTCCGATGCTGCTGTTTCCGAATGCGGTGAGTTTCCCGCATGCATTGACCGCCGAGACGGCGGGGCCGCCGATCACGCTGCCGCCGCCGGGACGCGTGGTCGGGGTGCGGGTGCCGGACAGCTTCCCCGCGACCCCGGAGGGCGCGGTCGCGCAACTGGCAGCGATGACGCAGGCCGGGATGCTCGGCGGCGACCCGGCCGACTACGCCCGCGCGCACGACTCGATGACCGAGGCCACCGACGGGCCACGGGGGGACGGCTCGTTCCTCGCGCACCAGCTGACGAGCTTCCGCAAGAGCGCCGGACTACCGGCCCGCGGGCCGAAGCCCGGGATGTCGATCACCTGGACTCCGGCAGAGGCGCTGGTCAAGGGAACGGTCGGGGACCGGTTCGTCGTGGTCTGTGTGCTGGGGGAGTTCACGTTCGACTTCAAGGGCCAGGTCGTGTCCGGCGGGATGGGCGACTGCCAGGCCATGCGCCGAGTCCAGGCCGCCGACGGCACCGAGCAGTGGCGCATCGCGCGGGCACCACACGCAGCTCAGGCTCCCTCGCCGTGGCCGGGGACCGCTGAGGCCGTCGCCGCTGGATACCGGGCGATCGCTCGATGACCTGGCTGATGCAACCGGGCCCGGACCCTGCGCCGCCTCCGGCACCTGAGCCAGGTTTCTGGGACATCGTCACAAACCCGGGGGACACCTTCGGCCGGGCAGCCACGGAGTACGTCAAGGCCGGTGTCGTCGGTGTCCTGGAGTCGGTGTGGACGGCTGGGTTGGCGATGCTGCGCGACACCCTCGCGCTCATCGATCATCTGACGCGGTTCGATCTGGTTGCGTTGTTCGCTCCGGATCGTGGGTTGGGGCAGGTGTGGCCGGCGTTGTGGTGGCTGGCGATCCTGGTCGCTACCTGCGTGTTCTTCTCCCAGATCGTGGCGGTCGTGGTCCGCGGCGGGTGGGGGGCGTCTCGGTTGTTGCTGGGCCCGGTCCATTTCGGGATCGCGCTGGCCTTCATCTTGTCGTTGTCGGCGGGTCTGGTCGCCGCGGCGGACGGGATCGCCCGCGGGCTGCTGGAGCTGGCGCTCGGGTCACCGGATTTCGCCCGGGTGCTGGACCCGCCCCCGGCCGACCCGAATGCCCCGGCGGAGGAGCCGGTGACCGGTGTCGGGGCGATCTTCATCGACAACCCGGACCTGGGTGAAGGCCTGACCGAGATGACCCGGGCGATCATCATGGCCATCGCTGGGGCGCTCGGTGCGGCGGCGGCGGTCGGATTCGCGTTCGAGATGGTCGTGCGCCAGGCGATCATCGTCATGTTGATCGCGGTGTCCCCGATCGCGGCGGCGGGGTTGTTGTCGGGGGCGACGTCGGCGTGGTGGTGGCGGACCGCGCGGTGGCTGGCCGCGGCGATCCTCCTCGAGCCGGCGTTGGCGTTGCTGCTGGTCATCGGGGTCGGGATGCTGGGCAGCGCCTCCGGTGTGTCCGGGGTGTTGGCGGGGGCGGTGACGTTGCTGGCGGCGGTGTTCTGCCCGTGGGCGGCCTACAAACTGCTGGCGTTTGTCGATCCGGCGACCGGGGCGGGGATGGATGTGCGGGCGGTCATGGCGCGGCGCCCGGCCCCGGCGGGGGCGGCACGCCCCGGTGGTGTCGCAGCCGAGGAAGCGCATACGGCGCGGTTCGCCGAGCACGCCCGCGCTCAGGCCGGTGGGCGTGGTGGTGTCGCGGCGGGCGCGGTGCGGGCCGGCCGCGCGGTCGGCGGGGCCCTGACCAGCAGCTATCACGGTGTCGCGGCGGCGGGGGAGTACGCCGCGGGCCGGTTGAACCAGCAGGCCGCTCAGACCGGTGTCGGGCACGGCGGCGGCTTCGTGCTGCGCCGCACTCCCAGCGTCCGCCCGTCCCCGGTACCGGCCCGGCTGGCGGCGGCGCCCGATGTCGGCCACGGCGGCGCCCCGCCGCAGGTCACCCCGCCTGCTCCGGCGCCGGAGCTGGGCCGGGCCGCGACACGTGACCAGACCGACCGAATCCCCGACACCGGCAGCGGCGCTGGTGGCGGCGCTGGTGGCGGGGATTCGGGTGGCGCTGCGGGTGGTGAGTCTGCGCAGCGGCGGCGTGAGCTGGACCGGCTCGCCCAGCAGCAGGAGCGGGCGCCGCGCCCGGCGCCGGAGACCGACCGGCGCCCACCCAAGCCGCCACCGACCACACCGCCGCCGCCGTCCACGACACCGCCGTCCACGACACCGCCGTCCACGACACCGCCGCGGCCGCGGCCGGACACCGGGAGCGACCGATGACCACGACCGATCCCGGGCGGATGTATCGGAATCTGCACCACCGCGAAGGCGCCGGATGGCTCGCCGGGCTCTCGACCGGGCAGGCGGTCGTGGTGGGTGCGGCGTGTGTGCCGGTGGTGGTGGCGGTCGGGGCGGGGCGGTGGTCGGCCGCGTTCGGCTGGCTGGTCGTGGCGGCCGGTGTGTGGGTGTTGGTGACGGTCCCGATCCGGGGCCGGCCCGCACTGTTCTGGCTGGTTGACCTGGGAATGTTCACAGCAGGAGGAGTCGTGATGGGCTGGGCTGCGTGGCAGTCGAAGGCCGCGGCCGGGCGCGCCGACGACCCGGACGCCCCGGACCTACCGGGCGTGTTGGCGCGGTTCCGGTTCCACGACGGCCCACCGTTGTCGGAGAAGCGGTTGTGTCTGATCCAGGACAGCGTCGACGGTCAGTGGGCGATCACCGGGCGGCTCACGCACTCCGGTGTCGCGATGGCGTCGGCGGGCGAGTGCGAGGGCCTGGCCGCGCAGCTCGGGACGATGTTGATCGGCGTCGCGCACCGCGAGGTCATCGACCGCGTGTCGCTGCTGGTGCGCACCGTCCCCGATGACGGCACCGACTATGCGTTGTGGCGCGAACAGCACGAGAGCCCGGACGCCCCGGAGCTGACCCGGCAGATCGCCGCGGAGATCGACCGGACCGTCGCCGCCGCGTCCGTGCGAACGGAGCTGTTCGTGACCGTGTGCGGGACCGAGCACTCACTACGCCGGGCGGCGAAGGCCGCCGGCGGCGGCGTCCCGGGCCGCGCCTACGCGCTCTACCGCGTGTTGGACGGGGTCGCCGACGCGCTGCGCGGCATCGGGGTCACCGACGTGGCATGGTTGTCCTCCGCCGCGGTCGCCGAAGCTGTGCGCACCGGTTTCAACCCGGCCGCGGCGGCCCACCTACGCCACCAGCAGCTCACCCGCCCCGACCGGGAGACCCGGTTGTCGTGGTCGATGGCCGGGCCGGTGCTGGCGCCGACCCCGGCGGCGCGGCATTACGCCCACGACGGGTTCGCGACCGTCGCCTACGCCGTCCAGCCGCCGGTCGGGGGTACGGACTTCGGGTCCCTCGGCCCGTTGCTGGCGGTGCGGCGGGCGGGGGAGCGGCGGTCGTTGCAGATCCACTACGAGGTCCTCGATCCGTCCCATGCCCGCCGTCACGTCTCCCGGACCCGGTTCCGCGACACCCTGATCGCCGACCTGAAGGCGACTCGCGGTTTCGGGACGACGGTGGAGGATCAGCAGCGTCACGCTGGTGGGCACGCCCACGAGGCCGCGGTCGCGGCCGGGCACGCCCTGGTCCGCTACACCATCGCCGCCGCGACCACGGTCCCCTCGGACTGGGCGGACTGGGGCATCGAGGACGCCGCGGCCGGAATCGAGAACGACGCCGCGGACCGCTTCGGCCTGCTGCGCCTGGAACTCACCCAGGACGCCGCGTTCACCGCGGCATGCCTGCCCGTCGGCTACGGCCTCCCCGGTCTGCCGAACCGCAGGTGGCAACGATGACCATGTCCTCTCGACGGTTCACGCGGCGGTTCGGACGGCGGCGGCGGAGTGTGCCGGTGTCGCGTAGTACCGCCGAGTTGCTGACCGCGTTCACCGACCTCACCACCGAACAGCTCACCGTCGCGCCGCCGCCGGAGACCGGCGCCCTGGATGAGGGTGTTGCGTGGAATCTCGATCCGCGCCGCGGGCACCGCACCGCAGGTCGGGGCTGGGCCCCGGTCGATGCCGCCCGCCGGCTGCCGGTGTTCCGGGCCACGACCGACCAGATCGGCGGCCTGTTCCCGTTGCTGGCAGCGCACGGTGTGCCCGCGGTCGGTGCCCGGATGGGCTACGACGTCGCCACCGGCGGCTCCTTCTACACCCACCCACCGGAATGGGTCCTGAGAAAGATCGTCACCAACCCGAACATGATGATCTTCGGGAAGCCCGGGCGGGGGAAATCGTCGACGGTGTGTGCGTTCTGCCTGCGGATGATGCCGTTCGGCTTCAAAACGTTGATTTCCGGTGACCGGAAGGGCGAGTACACGCCGGTGCTGCGGGCACTCGGGATTGAACCGATCGCGCTCGGCCCCGGGTCACCGCGCCGCCTCAACGCCCTGGACCTCGGGCCACTACGTACGTACTGGCCGGCCTGGAGCACCGAGCGGCAACGCCGCGAACTCGACGTGATCCTCGGGCGCTGGAACCGGCTGCTGCTGTCGCTGGCCGCGGCCCAGGGCCATGTCCCGTCGGTGACCGACGAATACGTCCTGCACGCGGTGCTGCGGCGTCTGCTCGGCGCCGATGACACCACCGACCAGCTCCGCCCGGTCACGATCCCGCAGGTCACCGGACTGCTCGCCGACCCCGACACCGACTTGTGGGCCGGGACCCGGTTCGCTGACCGCACCGAGTTCACCACGCAGACTCGGGCGATCACCGACGCCCTGTCGAACCTGGTCACCGGGCCGCTGGCCGGGTTGTTCGACGCGGAGACGAACTTCGACCTCGACTGGGACGCCCCCATCCAATCGATGGACCTGTCGCGGCTCGACCCACTCGGGGACAAGGCCATGAACGTCGCCCTGACCTGCCTCGGGATGTGGTCGTCGATGCTCACCACCCTGCACAACACCGTCGACAACACCGGCACCGGCGGGGCGGGTGGTGCGCCGCGGATCGTGGTCCGCGACGAGGTCTGGCGCCAGATGGGCCTGGGCCTACGCGCGGTCCAGGCCATCAACGCCGACCTGCGCCTGTCCCGCAGTGATCGCACCATCCAACTGTTGATCATGCACCAACCCTCCGACCTCCACGCCGTCGGCGCCGCCGGATCCCACGAGGCCGCGATCGCCCGGGACTTCCTCGCGCTGTGCTCGACGAAAATCCTCCTCGGCCAATCCGACGCCATCACCGACGACCTCGCCGACCAACTCGGCCTCTCGACCACCGAGCAGGCCGCGATCACCGGATGGGCCATGCAAGCGCAAGGCCGCGCACTGTGGAAACTCGACAACCGCCCCGGCATGAAAATCCAAACCGTCCTGTCCGCCACCGAAAAAACGATCTTCGACACCGACGCCGGAATGCGCACCGGCCCTCGCGTCGAGGCCCTGACCAGCACCGATACCACCGGAAGCCCGGACGATGACCTCCCGCGCGCCGACACCGGCGACCCCACCGGGATCGCCGGTGTCAACGACTCGTTGACGGAGGAGTCGTAGTGGGACGGGGCGTGCTGGTCGCGGGCGGGCTCGGGTTGTCGGTGGTGCTGCTGGTGACCGCCGCGATCGGCGGGCTCGCCGTGATCGCTGTGTTGGGGATCGCCGGGGGCCGGTTCGGCTGCGGACCCGACGGTGGGCTCGGCGGCGGGGCGCAGTCCGTGGACGGTGTCGAGTGGACGGGCGAGCAGACCGAGAACGCGGCCACGATCGTCGCCCGCGTCGTGGAACGACAACTACCCAGAAGAGCGGCGGTGATCGCGCTCTCCACCGTCATCGTCGAATCCCGGCTGGTCAACGTCGCCTACGGCGACCGCGACTCCCTCGGCCTCTACCAGCAACGCCCGTCCCAGGGCTGGGGCCCGCCCGCCCGGGTGCTCAACCCGGTCGCGGCCACCGACTCCTTCCTCGACCGCCTCATCGCGCTGCCCGGATGGCACACCATGGCACCGGGGACGGCGGCGCAGGCGGTGCAGCGCTCAGCGTTCCCGGATCGCTACGCGCCTCAGGAGGGCCCGGCCGCAGCGCTGGTCGACCAACTCTGGGTGGGTGCGGACAATCCCGTAGAGCTACCACGCGGCACCGACAGCTCAGTCACCACGAACGCACAACTCGCCGCGAGCGTGTATGCCTGCCCGGACTCCGGCGGCGCCGGAGTGCCGCTGCCGACCGGACCGGTCGACCCGAAGAAACTCCCGGCCGGGTTCACCCCGCCCGCCGACCCGGTCGCGCGGGCGGCGGTCGGCTACGCCCTGGCCCAGCTCGGGAAACCGTACGTGTGGGGCGGGACCGGCCCGGACGGGTTCGACTGCTCCGGACTCATGCTCGCGAGCTGGGCCGCTGCCGGTGTCGCGCTCCCAGCAGGGACGGTCAGCCAGAAACACGCCGGGACATCGGTCCGCATCCAGGACATCGCGCCCGGCGACCTGGTGTTCATCCCGGGCTCGCTCGGCACAGCCGGGAATCCTCGGCACAACGGCATGTATGTCGGACACGGCCTGATCGTCAACGCCTACGACACCACCCGCGGCGTCGTCCTACAGCCACTGTCCGACTGGGCGGACAAGGTCACCCACATCCGCCGCGTCCACACACCAGCAATCGCACCGGCGGGCACACCGGCACCGGCTGTTGCGACAGGAGCGGCCTCATGACCCGCCGCCGACGCACCGCCGTCTGCGTGGTCGCGCTCGCCGCCACGCTGGGCCTCAGCACGGGTGAGGCCGCCGCCGCAGCCACGGTAATGAGAACGAAGTCCGCAGCCGCCGCAGCGGCCCCACCCGAGCACCGTAACGAAATACGTAACGAAACACCGCGCGAGGACCGGAGCGGGGACGTCTCACCGGTCGGGCGGTGGGAGACCCAGCAGCGCCCGCAACTCCTCCACGCGTTCGCCGAACACGTCTACGGACATCCGCTCCCCGCCCGGACGCGGTCACCTACAACACCACCGACCTCAGCACCTCCGGGGACGTGGCCGGGCGGAAGGTCGTCATCGCCGTGACCGGCCCGGCCGGGACCGCCCGGTTCACCCTGCGCCTGTTCACACCGGCTGGGCGAGAGGTCCGCGGGACGTTCCTGCTCATCGACCACCGCTCCGCGGTAGACGACACCGGCTCCACCAGCGACTACGCCCCGATCTCCCAGATCGTCGGCGCCGGCTACGCCCTGGCCGCCCTCGACGCGGGCGAGGTCGCCCCGGACGACCCCGGCCGGTTCCGTGACGGTGTCATCGGCGCCTTCCACCACCCAGACGCCGAGCTGCCCGACAACGCGGGCCGGACGATCGCCGCGTGGGCGTGGGCCGCGTCCCGAGCGCTGGACTACCTCCACACCGACGACGCCACCGCCGTCGGGGTCGACCCGGGCCGGGTCGCGGTCATCGGGCACTCCCGCGGTGGGAAGGCTGCGCTGTGGGCCGGGGCGCAGGACACCCGGTTCCCCGTCGTGGTCTCCAACAACTCCGGCGCGGGCGGGGCGAAACCCGCCGACACCGGCCGCGGCGAATCCCTCGACGCCCTCACCTCGCGTTCCCGCACTGGTTCCCACCGGTCTACCGCGCCTACGCCGACCGGCCCGACACCCTGCCCATCGACCAGGACCAGCTCCTCTCGCTCGTCGCGCCGGGCCGGCTGGTCGTCGCGAGCGCCACTGACGACGCGACGGCCGACCCGCAGGGCGAACACGCCGCCTACACCGCCGCCGAGCGCGCGTGGGCGCTCTACCAGCTCCCCGGCACCGGGCTCCCGAACACGGCGTGGCCACCAGCGACCGACCGGCCGTATCGCGGGCCGGCATGTCCTACCACCTACGCACCGGTAGCCACGGCCTCACCACCGACGACTGGCGCTTCTACCTCGACGGAGACCTCTTCCGATGGTGACCACCATCCACACCACACAGGACAAAACCCGGACAGAAGACGACAGGGCCGGTGAGGTCGTGTCGCTGTTCTACGTCGTCCCGGACGACCAGCTCGTCCCCGACCTGCACCCACACCTCGGGGCCTTCCGCCGTGGGGAGCACGTGTTCGCGACCGGCTACCTCCATCGGGCTGCTCGAAGCACCGTGCCTGACCTACCTGTGGCGCCGGGCCCGGGCCGGGCAGACACCCGTCGGGACCCGCGTAGAGAGTGGCGCATCGGGCGCCGGCGATCCCCGGGGACCGCCTCCACGTCACCGCACGGCGCACCAGCACGACCGGCAACAGATCCGTGTTCGCGGTCACCGCGGTCGACCAGCACGGCGTCCTGCGTCGCCGACGACGGCACGTCACCGCGCGGCTGGTCGACACGGCCGCGTTCCGGGCCCGACTCCGCCAACGCGCCATCGGGCGGGCGGCATGAGCCCGTTGACCGCAGATTCACCACAACAGGAAGGACCAGGCGATGAGGCGACGACACGACCACCGCAGCGGCACCTGGCGCTGGCAGCCACGACAGCGACCTGCCGCCACCGCCAACGACGCCGACGGCAACGCGGCCAACGACGGCGACCGGGCGAGTACACGACCGGACAGCTGACCTGGCGCCTCGGCGAACTCGGCTTCACACCACCACCACGACGGCGGCCGCGCCACGACGACACCGCACAGGACGGAGACGAGCAGCACATGATCGACTACCCTGAGCTTCCCGACCAGCGCCGCGACGACCGACGGGAAACGGTCTGCGCTGGGACGACACCGCTGGTAGCTACCGGTGCCCGACCTGCACACAGACGCCCCGAACGCTGGCGGTCGGACCGGTCGAGGCACTGGTCTGTAGCGACTGCGCGACCTACTGGCTCACGCCCACCGCCACCGGGCGGCAAGACCTGGAGGGCGTCGAGGACGTGTACCGGGCGGCGGATGTCTGGACAGCGACCTGACCGACTCGGGTAGCGGACACCGCGCTCGACGGGACGGTTCTCGGCTGCGGCGTCGGGCGGCGTAGGCCCGGTGGACCAGCGCGATCGCAGAGCAGACGGGGCGGTCGGTGCCGGTGGGCACTGGCTCGGCTACGTCTGCATAGAAGAAAGGACTGCGGCGCCCCATCCTCGGAAAGTTTGTGGGCGCCGCAGTCACAGTGCACTTATCAATGCAAGGGAGCACTT
>NZ_JAHLJA010000084.1:0-41729 GCF_020496245.1 Pseudonocardia sp. ICBG601
GACAGCGCGACGTCGGTGAACTCCACGTCGCCGTCGTCCAGACCGGCCTTCGCGATCTGACGCGGCAGTAGGTGGTCGCGGGCGATCGCGACCTTCTCCGGCTCGGTGTAGCCGTCGAGCGTCACGATCTCCATCCGGTCGGCCAGCGGGCCGGGGATCGCGGAGGCGTCGTTCGCCGTCGCCAGGAACAGGACGTTCGACAGGTCGAGGTCGACCTCCAGGTAGTGGTCGCGGAAGGTGTGGTTCTGTGCCGGGTCGAGCACCTCCAGCAGCGCCGCGGTCGGGTCACCGCGGAAGTCGCTGCCGACCTTGTCGATCTCGTCGAGCAGCACGACCGGGTTCATCGAGCCCGCCTCGCGGATCGCGCGGACGATGCGGCCGGGCAGCGCGCCGACGTAGGTGCGCCGGTGGCCACGGATCTCCGCCTCGTCACGCACGCCGCCGAGCGCCACGCGGACGAAGTTGCGTCCGAGCGCGCGGGCGACCGACTCCCCCAGCGACGTCTTGCCGACGCCGGGCGGGCCGACCAGCGAGAGCACCGCGCCCGAGCCGCGGCCGCCGATGGTGTCGAGCCCCTTGCGTCCGCGACGGGCGCGCACGGCGAGGAACTCGACGAGGCGTTCCTTCACGTCGTCGAGGCCGGCGTGGTCGGCGTCGAGGATGCGACGCGCCTCCACCAGGTCCGACGAGTCCTCGGTCGTGGTGCTCCACGGGATGTCGAGGACGGTGTCGAGCCAGGTCCGGATCCAGCCGGACTCCGGGCTCTGGTCCGAGGCGCGCTCCAGCTTGCCGACCTCGGTCAGCGCGGCCTTGCGGACGTCGTCGGGCAGGTCGGCGGCCTCCACGCGGGCGCGGTAGTCGTCGGAGCCCTCCGGGTCGTCCTCACCGAGCTCCTTGCGGATCGCCGCGAGCTGCTGGCGCAGCAGGAACTCGCGCTGCTGCTTCTCCATGCCCTCGCGGACGTCGTTCGAGATCTTCTCGCTGACCTCCTGCTCGGCGACGTGCTCCTTGGTCCATTCCAGGAGCTTCTCCAGCCGGGCGTCGAGGTCGGTCTCGGCGAGCAGCTCGGCCTTGTGCGCGACGTCGAGCCACGAGGCCCACCCGGCGAGGTCGGCGAGCGCGCCCGGGTCGTCGGTCTGCTGGACCGAGTCGATCACCTGCCAGGCGCCCCGCTGCTGCAGGATGCCGACGACCAGGGCCTTGTACTCGCGGGCGAGCTCCTGGGTGCGGCCGGTGGGCGCACCGGCCTCGATCGGCTCGGCCTCGACCCAGAGCGCCGCGCCCGGACCGGAGACCCCCGACCCGATGCGGGCGCGCCGCTCACCGCGCACGACGGCGGCCCGGTCCCCGTTGGGGAGCCTGCCGATCTGCTCGAGCACGGCGACGACGCCGATGGCGCCGTAGCGGCCGTCGATGCGGGGGACGACGAGCACCCGTCTCCCGTCGTCGCGGTCCTGGGCCGCGGCGGTGGCCGCGTCCACCGCGGCACGGGTGTCGGAGTCGTCGAGACGGACGGGGACGACCATGCCGGGCAGGACCACGGCGTCGTCGAGGGGCAGGACCGGGAGCGTCAGCACGTCACTCATGCCCGGCACAACCACGCGGAGGGCCCTCCGCTTCCCGGAGTTGAGTCGTGTCCGCTCAGGGCGAACGCGGACCTCGGCCGGCCGGGACGGCCGTGAGCACCCCGAGGACCGGGTGGGTCACCAGCGCGGTCCGCCGCCCTGGACCTCCATCACCGCGGGCTTGACGTCGACCAGGTAGACCAGCGTCGCGACGGTGGCGGCCAGCCAGAACATGGCCCCGCCGTACATCGGGCCGCCCGTGACGAGCAGGAGCAGCAGCGCGACGCCGGTGATGCCCAGCCAGGCGTTCTTGGTGAGCTTGCCCGCCGCGGTGAAGGCGTCGGCGCGCTGCCTCAGCGCGTGCCCGAACGAGAACCCGCCGACCACCACCATGATCCACTTGATCACGAAGATGATCACTTCATCGGGGGCACTTGGCAGCGACAGCACGCGGCCAGAGTACGGACAACCCGGGCGCTGGTCACGTCCGGCGCCGCATCCCGGGCGGCCCGATCCACGGCCCCGCACACGACGACGCCCCCGGCCGATCGAGGATCGGCCGGGGGCGCGGTGCGTGCTCACCGGGCGCGGGGCCCGGCGGGTGTCACTTCTTCGCGGCGGACGCGCTCGAGGTGCCACGGCGGGTGGTCGGCTTGCGGGCCGGGACCTTCGCGCCGGTGGCGGTCTTCGGGTCGGTCTTGGCGGCGGTGCGGCGCGCGGTCGAACGCGTGGTGGACGCGACCTCGTCGCCGGCCTCCTCGATCGCCTCGGCGGCCTCCTTCGAGACCTCGGTGACGGCCTCGGCGACCTCGCCCGCGGCGGTCTGGGCGCGGCGGGCGACCTTCTCACCGACCGAGCGGGTCTGCGTGGTGACGGCGCCGAGGGTCTTGACGGCGACCTCGTGGGTCTCGTCCACGAACTCGTCGACGCGGGTGTCGAACTTCTCGGTCAGGTCCTCGACCGTCGCGATGGCCTGCTTGACCTGCGGCTGCTTGCGGATGCGACCCCAGGCCTTCTCACCGCGCTGGGCGAAGCCGACGTAGACACCCTCGACCTCGGAGCGGAACTCCTCGATCTGCTTGCGGATGTTGTCCGAGGACAGCTTGCCGCGCAGCTCCTTGAGCTCCTCGGGGAGCTCCTGGACGCGGGTCTGGACCTCCTCGGCGCGCTTGGTGGCGGTCTCGCGGGCGTCGGTGACGGCCTTGGTCACGGTGCTGTAGGCGTAGTCGCCGGCACCGAGGACGGCGAGCAGCGGGGTGCGGACGACCTCGGCCTGCTCGGCGGTCTGCTCACGCAGCTTCTGGACGTCGGCGCTGGTGGGGAGGTTCACGGCCATGATGATCACTTCCTGGATTCGGTGGACGTGTCGTCGGGATCGGCGGTGAGACCGTTCTCCCTGCGGAACGACTCGTAGACGTCGAGCAGCACGCGTTTCTGCCGCTCGCTGAGGGTCGGATCGGTGAGCACCGCGTCGGTCACCTGACCGGCGGGCCGCTCCTCGAGGATGCCGGCGCGGACGTACAGCGCCTCGGCCGAGATGCGCAGCCCCTTGGCGATCTGCTGCAGTATCTCGGCGGACGGCTTGCGCAGTCCCCGCTCGACCTGGCTCAGGTACGGGTTGCTGACGCCCGCGGTGCGGGCCAGCTGCCGCATCGAGACCTGGGCGGCCTCGCGCTGGGCGCGGATGTAGGACCCGATGCCCTCCACCGCGTGCCCCACGGTCTGACCGACGCTCTCGACGGCCTGCGCGACGCGCTCGGCGGGCTCGACGGACTCACGGTCTCCGGGCTTGCGCTCGGTGGCCATCCGTCTCACCTCCGCCTCGATCCGTTCTTCACTGACGGAATCGACCGTACGCGGCCCTGCTAGCTCTTGCAAGCAGGGTGCTAGCGCTGGTCACGTGGTGTGCGCCACGTCCATGACGGCGCGATGTCCTGCGGGGACACCTGCCCGATCACCCGATGACGAGCTCCCCCACGGCGTGGATGACCAGGCCGGCGAGCGCCCCGACGACGGTGCCGTTGATCCGGATCCACTGCAGGTCACGGCCCACCTGGAGCTCGATCTTGCGCGAGGTCTCCTCCGCGTCCCAGCGGGCGACCGTGTCGGTGATGAGCGTGGTGATCTGGCGCCGGTAGTGCCGCACGACGTACGACGCGGCGTCGGCCAGCCAGCCGTCGAGCTTCGCGCGCAGCTCGGCGTCGCGACCCAGCCTCCGCCCGAAGGCCATGAGGCCGTCGCGCACGCGCAGGCGCAGCTCGTTCGACGGGTCGTCCGCGGCGTCGAGGACCATGGCCTTCACGACCGTCCAGGCGCGGCCGATGAAGTGCTGCACCTCGGGGTGCTCGACGACCTGGCGCTTGACCTGCTCGGCGCGCTCCATGGTCGTCTCGTCGTGCTGCAGGTCGCGGGCGAACTCGGCGAGATACCGGTCCACGGCGTGCCGCAGCGGGTGCTCGGGGTCGGTCTTGACGGCCCAGGCATAGCCGCGGACCTCGGCGAACAGCTTGTCCGCGACGAGGTCGTCGACGAAGCGCGGGGTCCAGGAAGGCGCACGGTCGTGCACGACCCGCAGGACCATCTCCTGGTTGTCGGCGACCCAGTCGTAGGCGCGGTCGCAGACGAGGTCGACCAGCCTCCGGTGGGCACCGTCGACCAGGACGCCCTCCAGCGCCTTGCCCATCGGCGGCCCGACCGGGATCTCCATCAGCTTGCGCACCGCGACGGTCTCGATGACGTTCTGCACGTCCTCGTCGCGCAGCACGGTCACGACCGCCCGCGCGGCGGTGGCCAGCTCGGTGGTGACGCGGTCGGCGTTGCCCTGCTCGGCGATCCAGCGCCCGACCGACTCGCTGACCCCGATCCGGTCGAGCTTGTCGCGGACGACGGACTCGGACAGGAAGTTCTCCCCGACGAAGTCGCCGAGGGCGTCGCCGATCGTGTCCTTCTTGCGCGGGATGATCGCGGTGTGCGGGATCGGGATCCGCAGCGGGTGCCGGAACAGTGCCGTCACGGCGAACCAGTCGGCCAACGCACCGACCATGCCGGCCTCGGCGGCGGCCCGGACGTAGTCCGCCCCGGGGACACCGCGGACGACCTCGAAGTACTTCGCGACGAAGAACACGACCGTCGCACCGAGGAGGAACCCGGTGGCGACGGCCTTCATCCGCCGCAGGTCGCGTCGCTTCTGCTCGTCACCGGGCCCGAAGCCACCGAGGGGGACGGCGGGAACGGTCCCGATGGTGCGGTCCCGCTGCGGGACGGGGGTCGGGCGCTCCGGCGCGCGGGAGGTCTGCACACACCCATAGTGCCCGGGGACACCGACATCGGGCGGCGGGGGCGCCCGGAGCGGGGCCCGGCCGGGTCCGGCGATGTCCCGCCGGACCCGGCCGCGGCCGGTGGAGCGGCTGCTCGGCGAGGGAGAAGTGCCCCCTCGGGCGCCGCCTCCGCTGCGCACCACCCGGCCGGTGTCGGCGTCCGCACTCCAGACGAGCGGGGACGGCGACGAGACGCCCGGGCGGGCGGTACGCGGTCGCGCGGGCCGGATCCTCGGTTCCGTCCGGGCCGCGCGGGTGGATCAGCGGCGCAGGGCGCCCGGCATGCCGGACCGCTCGGCCCGGACCTCGTGCTCGTCGGGGAGGACCTGCTCGCCGGAACGACGGCGCACCGCGTCGCAGATCGCCTCGACGACGACCGCGGCCTCCGGCACCCGGTAGCCGACCCGCGCCGGAGCGACGCGCCACTGCACCCAGCCCTCGGGACGCTCGGTCGGCGGGGCGACGACACCGATGCCGTCGGTGTGCAGCACCACGTCGGCGTGCAGGCTCAGCTCGGCGGGCAGCGCGTGCCGCGGGCTCATCGGGAACCACCAGGTGTCCTCGGGCGTCGCGGCGACCGGCACGACCTCGCCGGCCTCACGCAGCGTCCGGCAGGCCTGGCGACCGATGACCGCGGGAACCTCGACCACGTCGAGCACGTCGCCCGTCGCCAGCATGACCTCCGCGCCCGGCCCCGGCACGAGCGGCCAACCGTGGTCGGCGTACTCGCGAGCGGCCGCTCACAGCTCCGCGCCGTAGACGGCTCGGTAGCTGTCCCACCAGGACATGGAGGTCACTTCCTTCCGCTTGTGCGACAACCCCTGCGGTGCCGCTCACCTGTGAAGTACAACACCAGGATGCGGGCTCCGGGCACGACTTCGCGAGGGGTACGCGACGAGGGTGCGCAGCGGCGAGACGAGCGGGGAACGCCGACCGCACAACGCCACGACCACCGGTGAACGGCAGGTGACCGGGCGCAGCGGACCGACGACCGGCGGCAACCTCCACGCCGTCCGGTGCGGTGCCGGTCGTCGCACCGCTCGACATGCCTCGTGCATCGATTATCTTTACGATAGAGATATTTGCGAGATCGAGAGGACCGACATGGCGTCGACGACGGCGAGGGCCGGCCGCACGGCCGGCCCGGCCACCGGGATGGACACGGCACAGACCTGGGCGGTGCTCGCCGCGGCAGTACTGCAGGCGGTGGCGGGCTCGCTCGGCGGCAGCGGGACGTTCGGGGAGTCGCAGCGGGTGCTCAGAGCGTGTTTGGAAATGGTGGGTGTGTCGGGATGGTCGACACGGCTGGGGTGCTCCATCGTGGTCGGCATGCAGGAACGACCGCGCCGGTACCCCTCGGACACCAGTGATGCCCAGTGGGTGGTGATCGAGCCGTTGTTACCGCCGCTCGCGCGGCGGGGGCGGCCTGTTGCTCATGCTCGTCGGGACGTGCTGGACGCGATCTTGTATGTCGTGCGGACCGGGTGTGCCTGGCGGGCGTTGCCGGTGGACTTCCCGCCCTGGCAGACCGTCTACTGGTACTTCAACCAGTGGGAACAGCAGAAGGTCACCGAGAAGATCCTCCCGGTCGTGCGGGGGCAGTTACGTATCGCCGAGGGCCGTGATCCGGAGCCGAGTGCGGGGATCATCGATTCCCAGTCGGTCAAGGGCGCCGACACCGTCGGCCAGGACTCCCGCGGCTACGACGCCGGGAAGAAGACAGGCGGACGGAAACGGTTCATCGTGACCGACACCCTCGGTCTGCTGCTGACCACGATGGTGTGCTCGGCCTCGGTACAGGACCGCGACGGCGCCAAGCCGATCCTGCTCAACCTCTACCTGCGCACCAGGGTGCGGTTCGTCTACGCCGACGCCGGCTTCGCCGGGCGACTGCTCGACTGGGCCGCCACGATCCTGCAGACAACGATCGAGATCATCCGCAAGCCACCCGAGCAGCGCGGATTCACCGTCCTCCCACGAAGGTGGGTGGTCGAACGGACCCTGGCCTGGCTCACCGCACACCGACGCCTGGCCCGAGACTACGAACGCCACCCCACCACATCCGAAGCCATGATCCGCTGGGCCGCGATCAACACCATCACCCGCCGCATCGCCCGTGGATACCCCGCCACCCGCCAGCAGAAACACACGACACCCTCAACCCACTAGAATTTCCAAACACGCTCTCAGCGACCGCTACCCCTCACTCATCACCCCCGCGACGGTGGCGTTCTCCGTGTGGGGCCTCATCTACCTGGTCCTGCTCGTGTACGCGGTGTACCAGTCACTGCCCGGGCAGCGGTCGCGCACGGTGCACCGGGCGACCGGTTGGCTGTTCGTGGCGACGGCGGTGTTCAACGCGGGCTGGATCGTCGTGTTCTCCCAGGAGTTCCTGGGGACCGCACAGCTGCTGATCGTGGCGCTGCTCGTGACCCTCGCGGTGGTGCTGCGCCGGCTCGCCGCATTCCCGGCCGAGGGGACGGCGGACCGGGCACTGCTGCACGGGCCGCTCGCGTTCTACGCGGGCTGGGTGTCGCTGGCGACCGTGGCCGGGTTCTCGGTGACGCTGACCTACTGGGGCGTGCCACTCGGCCCGGTGACGGCCGCGGCGCTGCTCCTGGTCGGCGTGCTGGGCGCGGGCGTCGCGACCCGGCGGACGACGGCGGCACTGCCGTACGCGGCGACAGCCGCCTGGGCGCTGGTCTGGGTCGCCGTGGAGTCCGCCGCGACCGGGACGGTGCCGGTGACCGTGGTCGCGGTGCTCGGCGTGACCGCGGTGGTCGTCGCGGCGGCGCTGCGAGCACGGGAGGGGCTGCGACCGGCCTTCGGCTGACCCCGGGAACGACGACGGCGCCGGTCCCCGAGGGGAGCCGGCGCCGTCGCGTTGCGCGGGTCGTGCCCGCGCAGAAGTCAGATCACGCGGACCGAGTCGGCCTGCGGGCCCTTCTTGCCCTGGCTGGCCTGGAAGTCAACGCGCTGGTTCTCCTCCAGCGTGCGGAAT
The DNA here is from genome assembly GCF_020496245.1 of Pseudonocardia sp. ICBG601. NCBI lineage: Bacteria > Bacillati > Actinomycetota > Actinomycetes > Pseudonocardiales > Pseudonocardiaceae > Pseudonocardia > Pseudonocardia sp. ICBG601. Next base: position 7,884 of record NZ_JAHLJA010000084.1, read on the forward strand.
CCGTTCGACTCGATGGCGGAGTAGTGGACGAAGACGTCCGGTCCCTCGTCGTCGGTGGCGATGAAGCCGAAGCCCTTCTCGGCGTTGAACCACTTGACGGTGCCCTGCGGCATAGCGTGTGTCCTTCTCAGATGGAGCGGTTCCGGCCCTCACAGCAAGAGCCGGAGGTCGCGTGGACACCGCCGCGGCACCTCAGCACCGATCGACGACGCCCACCGTCACAACTTCAACGGACGCTCGACGGCGATCGGAGAAGAACGACTGCAACCGCCGCGGACGCTACCACGGCTCCGTGACACGTCGACCGTCCTCACTCGACCCCCCGCACGGCCGACTCCGCGGCACCGACCACCCGCCGCACGACGCCACGGGTGACCACGCCGCGTGAGATTCGGGCCGCCGATCGACGTCGGGCGGTCATCACCACCCCGAACGAGTGAGCACGACACACGTTCCACGCCGTCGAGTGAGCACCAGGCGTCCACACTCCCCGTTTCGGGTGGCGGCGGCGGTTCCGACCCGCTCGGCGGCCGCCCGTGAACCCGGACGGGGTCGCCCGTTCCGGGTGCAGCGCGGTGCGATCCGGCCACAGCGTGACCGATGGGACCCCTGTGACGCGTGTGGCCACGATCAGGTCACTGGTGGACGACGCCCCGTGACCGCAAGCTCAGCGCTGTCCGTCACCCCGTGCAGCAGCACAGCGAACTGGAGAGACCGTGCGATCCCGAGTCACCACTTCCGTCGCCCTGACCCTCATGATCGGCACCCTGGGTGTGTACGGCGCCGGCGTGGCCGGCGCGGCCGAGCCCGTTCATGCCTCCACCCCGGTCGTGCCGGCCGCGACCGCCGCCGACGCACCCGCAACGCCGTCCGACGGCCCGCTGGACCGGCTGTTCGACACGCTCTTCGGCGACGGCGCGGCGACCGCGCCAGCGACGCCCGCCGACGCCGCCGTCCCCGTCCAGGACGTGCCGACCCCCGCGGCACCGGGAGTTCCCGCGGCACCGGGAGTCCCGGCCGCTCCGGGCGTGCCGGTCGCCCCACAGGCCCCCGCCGTCCCGAGCACTCCGACAGCGCCGCAGGTTCCCGCTGTCCCGGGTACTCCGGCCGCACCGCAGGTTCCCGCTGTCCCGGGCGCTCCGGCCGTACCGGCCGCCCCGGCTGCGCCGCAGGTCCCCGCCGTCCCGGCCGCGCCGACCGTGCCCGCGGTCGTCGCGCCGGCGGTTCCCGGCGCCGCCGCCCTGCCCGCGGCTCCGGCAGCTCCGGTGGCTCCGGTGGCTCCGGCAGCTCCGGTCGCGCCCGCGGCTCCGGTCGCCCCGGCGGCCCCCGCGGTCCCGGCCACCTCCGCAACCCCGGCCGTGGCCGTCACCACGGACGCCACGGGCCAGCAGATCCCGGAGCCGCCGGCCGTCCCGGGCGCTCCGGCCGTCCCGCAGGCTCCCGCCGCCCCCGGGGCCCCGGCCCTCCCCCAGGCGCCGGTGACCCCGGCCGTCCCAGGTACCCCCGCCGCCCCGGCAGCGCCCACCGTCCCGGGCGCGCCCGCGACCCCGGCGGTGCCCGGTGCGCCGACCGCTCCGCAGGCCCCGGCCGTTCCGGGCGCTCTGACGACCCCGGGCACCTCTGCCCTCCCGGGTGCTCCCGCCGTGCCGGCGGCCCCGGGTGCACGGCCGTCGCCACCGCCCCGGCCGACGCGACCGCCTCGGGCGGCACCGTCGCGCCGCAGGCTCCGGCCGACGCCACGACCCAGGACACCGCCCCCACTCGCCCGAGCCTCTGGGAGCGGCTCTTCGGCACCACCCGCTGACCTGGCACCGCACGCATCGCCACGCGACGGCGTCCCCGCACCGGGGCGCCGTCGCGGCGCGTTCAGGGCAGCTCGGTCGCCCAGCCCCGCTGCAACGACCGCAGCACCTCGTCGAGCAGGTCGGCGAGCGCGGCGGTGTCGTCGGCCAGCCAGCGCTCGTAGGCGGCGATGCACACGCCCAGGCAGGCGTGCCCGACGCTCTGCGGGACGAGCCCCGAGGAGGCCTCCCCACGGCGCTCGGCGACGTGGTCGGCCACGACCTCCCGCCACGAGGCGTAGCGCAGCGTCGAGTGCGCCTGCAGCGCCGGGGTCTGCAGGATCAGCCGCAGCCGGCGCCGGTGCCAGGGCTGCTCGGCCGGCTCGACGTGGTTGAACTCCAGCACCGCGCGCCGGACCCCCTCCAGCGTCGGCAGGTCCGGCGGCTGGGCCGCGAGCACCGCGCGCATCCCCACCAGCTGCTCGTCGAAGGCACCCCAGGCGATGTCGTTCTTGGAGGCGAAGTACCGGAAGAACGTGCGACGCCCGATGCCCGCGGCGTGCGCGACGTCGTCGACGGTCGTGTTCTCGAACCCTTGGTCGCTGAACATCTCCAGGGCGATGTGCTCGATCTCCGAGCGGGAGGTGACCGGACGCCGGCCGGCGCGGCGTGTGCCGCTCCCGCCGGTGCTCCCGGGCCCGTCGTTCTCGGTCACCGCTGACATCGTCGCCCCGCCGTGCTCCCCGACTCCTCCGTCGTGCGTGCGACCGGCGGACCGGGAGGGTCGAGCGGAGCGCCGTCGGCCCCGATCATCCCACGTCGCGGTCGGCCCGTCGGCGTGCGTCGTCCCTGTTCGGCGGCCGTTCGTCGCGCGAGCCCTCCACTTTGTCGGTGTGTCGCGGCACACTCGCGACCAGACGGACCGGGACCCACCCGGACGGCTACGTCGAGGGGGAACCATGAGCGCACCCGCACGGGCTGCCGACGCCACCGTGGACGAGCGGCCACCCGAGGAACGTCTCGAGGACCACCGGCGCGAGCTGACCGGCTACTGCTACCGGATGCTCGGCTCGGCGTTCGAGGCCGAGGACGCGGTGCAGGACACGATGGTCCGGGCCTGGAAGGGCGTCGCGAAGTTCGACGGCCGGTCCTCCCTGCGGTCCTGGCTGTACCGCATCGCCACCAACGTCTGCATCGACGCGCTGAACGGACGCAAGCGTCGCGCCGTCCCGATGGACATCGGCGGCCCCGGCGCACCGGTCGCCGAGTCCCTGCGCGAGCCGCTGCCCGACGCCGAGTGGCTCGAACCGATGCCCGACGCCCGGGTGTCGACGCCGGCCGGGGACCCGGCGGACAAGGCCGTCGCGAAGGAGACGATCCGGCTGGCGTTCATCGCGGCGCTCCAGCACCTGCCGGCCCGCCAGCGTGCCGTACTGATCCTGCGCGAGGTCCTGTGCTGGAAGGCCGCCGAGGTCGCAGAGCTGCTGGACACCACGGTCGCCTCGGTCAACAGCGCCCTGCAGCGCGCCCGTGCCACCCTGTCCGAGCAGGGCATCTCCGAGACCGCGCCGCAGACCTCCCCGGCGATGGACCCGGCGCAGACCGAGCTGCTGATGCGCTACATGGCCGCCTTCGAGGCGTTCGACATGGAGGCGCTGACCGCGCTGCTGCACGAGGACGTCGAGCAGAACATGCCTCCGCTGGAGCTGTGGTTCCGCGGCCGGGACGACGTCATCGCCTGGATGGCGACCGGTCCCGGGCAGGGCTGCCGCGGGTCGCGGGTGGCTCCGGTGGAGATCAACGGGACGGTCGGCTTCGCCCAGTGGAAGCCGTCCGGGCCGAACGGCGAGTTCGAGGCCTGGGGCATCACGGCCCTGCGGATCGAGGACGGGGTCGTCACCGGGCTGAGCATCTTCCTCAACACCGAGCTGTTCGGCTACTTCGGGCTGCCGCTGCAGCTGGCCGACCGGCCGGAGCTGTGGGAGCCGAAGGTGGCCTGACCCGGCCCCGGCCGGGCCGGGCGGCGTCCGACCGCCCCGGCCCGGTGCTCGGGCCCGGCGCTCAGGCCGCCGGCGTCACCGCGGCGATCCGCTCCCCCGCGGCGCGGGCGTCGACGCGGGCGCGCTCGCGCTTCTCCGCGGCCAGCGGGCGCAGCTCGCTCATCGCGGGCACCACGTCGGCGAGGGTCAGCTCCGTCTCCACGACGGTCACGTCGGCGCCCCAGACGTCGCGCAGGATCCGGGTGATCCAGCCGGAGCCGTGGTCCCACCCCTCGCGCGGAGTGCCCGGCCCGTAGCCGCCACCCCGGGAGACGACGAGCACGACCGGGCGGCCGGCGAGCGGGGTGGTGCCCGGCGCGAACCGGGGGTCGGTGATCAGGGCGTCGACCCAGGTCTTGAGGTGCGCGGCGATGCCGAAGTTGTAGAGCGGAGAACCGATGACGACGGCGTCGGCGGCCAGCACGTCGTCCGCCAGCTCCGCGATGCGCGCGAGGGCCCCGCGCTGCTCCGGGGTGCGGTCGGCCTCGGCCACGTACCCGGCCGCGACCGCGGTCGTCCACAGGTCGGCCGGCAGCGGCGCGGTACCCAGGTCGAGACGGACGACCTCGGCGCCCGGCTGCGCCTCGAGGTAGGCGCGCTCGACCTCGTCGGCGATCTCGCGGCTGACGGAGCCCTCGGTGCGGATGCTCGCGTCGAGTCGGAACAGGGACACGGTGACCTCCCGGTCAATCTGAGAAGAAGATGTTCTGTTCGACAGAGTATCTTCGTAGGAGAAGACCTTGGCAAGCACGTATCCTGTGACGATGTCCGGTCCGTCCGCCCCGCAGAGCGTCGAGTGCGACCTGGCGTGGGCACTGACCCGGGTGGCACGCGACCACGCCACCGCGGTGCAGTGCGTCGTCGCCGCCCTGCCCGGCGGACAGCGCGGCTTCCAGGTGCTCGCCGCCGCGGCCGCGGACGACCCGCCCACCCAGCTCGCGCTGGCCCGCAAGCTCGGGGTGGACCGCACCGTCATGACCTATCTGCTGGACAAGATCCAGGAGGCGGGCCTGATCGAGCGCCGCCCCGACCCGACCGACCGCCGTGCCCGCCGGATCGTGCTCACCGAGGCCGGCCGGGCGCTGCTCTGCGACACCGAGAAGCGGATGCGCAGCGCCGAGGCCCACATCCTGGCGCCGCTCACCGCGGACGAGCAGACCGCGCTCCGGACGCTGCTGCGCCGAGTGGCGACCGCGGGCACCGACCCGACCTCCGCCGACGGCGAACCCCGTCCGCCGTCGGCGTAACCGCAGGTCCAGAGGCCGGTTCCGGATCTAGCGTCGGGCGGACACCCGAGGAGCGGAGATCCGATGCCCGTCCTGTCCACCCCATCCGACCCCGCCGACCGCCTGCTCGGCGAGCGGATCGTGCTGCTCGCCCGCGAGCTCGACGACGAGGTCGCCGCCGAGACCTGCGCACGCCTGCTGCTGCTCGCCGCGGAGGACCCGCGACGCGACGTCACCCTGCACGTGCTGGCCCCCGGCGGCTCCCCGGTCGCGGCGATGGCCGTGCACGACACGATCCGCACGCTCGGTGTCGACGTCGCGACCGTCGCCGCGGGGTCGCTCGCGGGCCCGGTGCCGTTCCTCGTCGCGTCCGGGACGCCGGGCAAGCGGCTCGCCCGCGCGCACGCCGCGTTCCTCCCGACCGCCGACGGCCCGGTCCGCGGCTCCCACCCCGGCGACGTGCGGGTCCGGGCCGACCACCTCGCCGGGCGTCGTCGCGAGATCGAGTCGCTGACCGCGACCTACTGCGGCGCCCCGCTGCCAGACGACGCCCGGGACCGCTGGCTGTCGGCGTCGGAGGCGGTGACCCTCGGCCTCGTCGACGGGCTGTCGGAGCCCCGGGTTCGAAACGGATAGCTAGAGTCTCGCAGGTGCGAGTCTCGGATCTGTCCCGGTCGTCCGGCGTCCCCGTCGCGACGATCAAGTACTACCTGCGCGAGGGCCTCCTCCCCCGCGGCGAGACGACGTCACCGAACCAGGCCCGCTACGACGACACCCACCTGCGCCGGCTCCGTCTGATCCGGGCACTCGTCGAGGTCGGTGGGCTACCGATCGCCACCGTCCGCGAGGTGCTGTCGGCCGTCGACGACCCCGCGGTCAGCCTGCACGCCATGCTCGGCCGGACGGTCTATGCGATCACCGGCGACGTCGGGGCGTCCGGCTCGCTCGACGAGGCGGAGGCGGACCTGGAGCAGGCGATGACCCACGTGGGCTGGCAGGTCGAGCACGGAGCACCCGCCCTGGCCGGGGCCCGGTCGGTACTGGCCCGGATGCGGGAGCTGGGCCTGGCTCCCGGCGAGACCACGCTGCGGGCGTGGGCCGAGGCCGCCGACCGCGCCGCGGAGGGCGACATGGCCGCGATCGGGCGGACCACCGGCCGGGAGCATGCCGCGGAGACCGCGCTGATCGGCACCGTCCTCGGCGACGCCCTGCTCGCGGCCCTGCGCCGCATCGCCCAGGAGAGCCGCTCCGCGCAGCTCTACCGCGACGGTTCCTGAGCGTCGGGCAGCCGCACGGTCACCAGCACCGCGCGGTGGTCGCTGCCCGGGGTGTCGAGGACGACGTGACGGCGGGTCACCGATCCGCGGGGCACCAGGACGTGGTCGATGCGGATACCGGCCCAGCGCGGCAGCGACGAGGGGAAGGTCGCGACGAGCCCCCGCCCGGTGCCGTCGGTGGCGTCGACGCAGCCGCCGGTGGTCGACGACGGCGTTGAGGTCCCCGGCGACGACCGGTGTCGGCCGGGCGCGGGTCCACTCCCCGATCAGCGCGAGCTCACCGGCCCACAGCTCGGTCCACCGCGGGTTCGTCGGGGCGGAGGTGTGCACCGCGTACAGCGTCCGGGTGCCGAGCAGGCCGCCGGTGACCTCCAGGTGCGGCAGCCGCATGCCCTCCCCGGGCCGGACGTCCACGTCCCCGGCCCTCGGCGCGGCCAGCACCACGGTGCCGTGCTGGTCCGGGACGCCGCTCGGGACCGACGACCACCCGCGGTAGCCGGCGAGCAGGGGCAGGAGCCGGTCGAGGTAGGCGACGCCCGCCTCGGGCAGCACAACGACGTCCGGCCGCTCCCGGGTCACCGTCGCGGCGAGCGCACCGGGGTCCGCACGCCCCAGCAGCACGTTGGCGACGAGCACCGTCAGCTCGGGCCCGTCCGGCAGCGGACCGGCGGGCCGGGGCAGCACCCGTCGCAGCGCGGGGGCGGCGGCCGCGGCACCGGCCAGGCCCACCGCCGTCGCGGTGCGGCGCAGCCCGGCGAGTCGCAGGAGGCCGGCGACCCCCAGCCCCGCGACGCCGAGGTGCGGGCGCAGCGCGGTCAGCCCGACCAGGGCGGAGTGCCGGTCGGTCCGCCACCGCCGTGGCAGCACGGTGACGGCGGTACGCAGGGCTCGGTCGACGATCACGGACACGGGTGGACAACGGATGCCGGGCGCGCTCGGTTCCACCTGGTCCGCGGGGACGGTCCCGACCGCCGGCGGCCGTCGGGTCCGGGCGCGGTCGTCGTCGCCGCGGCCGGTGCTCACGCCAGGCAGGTGAGTGGGCGGCCGCCGTTGTACTCGACCATCTCGGCGAGGGCGGTCATGACGTCGATCGGGGCGCCGCGCTCGGCGCCGTCGAGCTCGGCGTAGGCGCGGTGCAGGTTCCCGACGATGCGCTCGGCGTCCGGCCAGTCGGTGAACCGGCCGAGGTCGGTGTCGCGGGCGGCCTCCAGCGGGCGAATGCCGGCGTCGCGGGCGCGCTCGGCCAGGTCGACGACGAAGCGCAGGTAGTCGAGCATGTCCCGGACCGGCCCGTCGCCCTGGAACACCGGGCCGTGGCCGGGCACCGTCGTCGCGGCTCCGAGTGGCAGCACCACCTGCTCCAGGACGTCGATCGCCCCAGTCACCGACCCCATCAGCAGGAACGGCGTGCCGCCGTGGAAGACGAGGTCGCCGCAGTAGAGGACCGACCGGTCGGGCACGTGGACGAGGACGTCGTTGGTCGTGTGCGCGGGCGTCCCGGTGTGGACGACGTCGACCCGCAGGTCCCCCAGGTGCAGCGCGACGCGGTCGGTGAAGGTGAGGAACGGCGGGTCCAGCGGCAGCGAGCCCCAGTCGCCGTGGTCCCAGAACGGCAGGTCCCGGGGCGGCCCGAACGCGATCATCTCCGCGCGCGCCCGCTCGTGCGCGACGACCGTCGCACCGGAGAACAGGGCGTTGCCCCAGGTGTGGTCCCCGTGGTGGTGGGTGTTGACCAGCGTGCGCACGGGCCGGTCGGTGACCTCGCCGATCGCGGCGGCGAACGCCCGGGTCCGGCGTTCGGTGGAGCAGGAGTCGACGACGACGGCGCCCTGCGGCCCAACCAGCAGCCCCGTGTTGTTGATCCACCAGGTGCCGTCGGGCTGGACGTAGGCGTAGAGCCCCTCGGAGACCTCCTCCAGCCGGGGCGGACCGGGAACGGTGATGTCGTGGGGGTGGGCGCTCATACTCCGATCATGGCCCCCTCGACCCGGTTCAGCCCGCGATGTGCACGTCCAGCCCCGTCTCCCCCGGCCGGATGTGCGGGGCGAGCTCCCAGCCGCCGGTGTACTCCCCGGTGAACTGCGGCCGGTAGCGGATCGGGTCGTCGTCGAAGAGACCGTCGAGCCGCCGGAACAGGTCGGTCCGGACCGCGGTGAGGTCCTCGACGTGGTCGGCGCTCGGGAGCGCCCAGGGCGGGAGGACGTCCATCCCGGTGTAGGCGAAGGTGCCGTGCAGCAGACCGAACAGCAGCTGATGCAGCTCGCCGGACATGCCGCGCGGCCCGATCGCGGCCGGACGATCGCCGAGGGTGGTCAGGACGAGCGCACGCCTGCCGGTGAGGCGCCCCTGCTCGAACCGCAGGCGCCGGCCGGTGGCGGCGTCGGTCCCGAACGCGAACCCGTGGACCAGGACGCGGTCGAACCAGCCCTTGAGGATCGCGGGCATCCCGTACCACCACAGCGGGAACTGGACGACGAGCGCGTCGGCCCGGCGCAGCTTCTCCTGCTCACGGGCCACCTCGGGCGCCTGCCGGCCCTCGAGGTACGCGGCCCGGGTGTCGGCTCCGACGCGGAACGTGCCGCTGTCGACGCCCCCGTCGCACGGCCGCAGGACCGGGTCCCAGTGCATCGCGTAGAGGTCGGACTCGACGACGTCGTGGCCGCGGGAACGCAGCCGGTCGACACCGGCTCGTCGCAGCTCACCGTTCAGCGAGGAGGTTTCGGGGTGGGCGCTCAACCACAGGACGGACGGCATACTGCGATGGTCGACGCGCAGGGTCGACCTGACCAGTACGGACATTTCTGTCGCTTGGGGGGGGGTTGCTGTGCGCCTGCCCGTGATCCGCGCGCTGGGGTGTGCCCGGTCGAGGTCGCCGTGTCGGTCCTCGGGGCACGTGGAAGCTGACACTGGTCAAGCACCTGCTGGACGGGCCCCGCCGGTTCAACGAGCTCGGCCGGCTCGTCCCGTCGGCGAACACGAAGACGCTAACCCGGCAGCTGCGGGAGCTGGAGAGCGACGGCGTCGTGCACCGGGCCGTGTTCGCGGAGGTCCCGCCGCGGGTGGAGTACCGGCTGACCCGGCTGGGGCGGACCCTGGAGCCGGTGGTCGAGGTGATGGACCGGTGGGGGGCGGGGTTCGCCGAGGCCTACATCCGGGATGCGGAGGAGATCGGCCGCTGAGGGAAGTGTGGCCAGGGGCGGGGTCGAACCGCCGACCTTCCGCTTTTCAGGCGGACGCTCGTACCAACTGAGCTACCTGGCCCCGGCCTCCGGGAAACCGGAGATCCAGAGAGTGGAGCGACCCAGACGGGACTCGAACCCGCGACCTTCGCCGTGACAGGGCGACGCGCTAACCAACTGCGCCACTGGGCCTTGCTCTTACGAGAAGCATCGTATCCGACACCTCTCCCGGTACCCCCAACGGGATTCGAACCCGCGCTGCCGCCTTGAAAGGGCGGAGTCCTAGGCCGCTAGACGATGGGGGCTGGGACCAGACCCGTGGGCCTCGACCTTCCCTCAACGGCTGTCCGTTGGGAGTGAGGAAACCTTACGACACCGGTCCGGGGGACCCTGCAACCACCACCCCCCAGTTCCGGCATCGCCGCAGGTCAGCGAGCCACGGGTGGCGGCTGTTCCGGGTTGCCGGAGATCAGCCCCAGCATGTCGAGCAGCTCGCGCAGGTCCTCGGAGTCGTCGGAGTTCCGTGCGACGACGAGCCGGGCGCGCTGCACCTGCTCGTCGGACACCTTGAAGGCGTCGGCCGCGTTCCGCGGCGCCGGAATGGAACTGGTGTCGTCGTCGATGCCGCGCTTCGCGCCGATGGTCACGAGGCCTCCCCGTAGGCCGCCAGGACCTGCTCCGGGCACGTCCGGTGGGGCGCGCCGCGAGCCGGTGTCCGTCGGTACCGCCACGTGCTGTGGCTGTGACCAAGACGTTACCCATCGTGTGTGGACCCTGCACGCCCCTTCCCGGGTGACGGCCGGTCACGCGGAGCTGCGTAGGGCGGGTGCGTCTCAGCGATCCGGGGAGGTCCGGCAGGGGCTCCCGGACAGCTCCCCGACCGGCACGGATGCCGTCAGCGCCCGGTACCCGGCGGGCGACGGGTGGAGCCCGTCGCCGGAGTCCAGGTCGGGACGGAGCCGGAGCGGGTCACCCGGGTCGCCCAGTGCGGCGGCCGCGTCGATCACTCCGTCGGCCCAGCGACGGCCCTCCGAACGGAGCCAGTCGTTGACCTCGTCCCGGGCCGCGACGGCCGACGGTGCGGCGCGACCACCGCTGGCCGACGGCGGGATGGTGGTGAGGAACACGCGCAGACCCGCGGCCCGGGCCCGCTGGGCGAACTCCTGCATCCCGGCGACGAGGTCGCCGCCGGCCGCGCCCGCGGCGAGGTCGTTGGTCCCGACGAGCAGCACCACGTCGCGTACGCCGGGGACGGCGGCCACGTCGTCGTCCCAGCGGGTCGACGGCGCGTCGCCGCCGGCCGGCGGGTCGTCCTGCAGCAGCTGGTTGCGCGACAGCCCCGCGTTCAGCACGGTCATCGGCCGGTCGCCGCCCGCCGCGGAAAGCCGGGCGGCGAGCTGGTCGGGGAAGCGGTCGTCGCCACCGGGGGTGGAACCCACGCCGTCGACGAGGGAGTCCCCGATCACGAGGACCGCGCCCGTCCGGACGGGGCGCCAGTACCTCCAGCCGGTCAGCACCGGCCAGGACTGCAGGGTCGTGTCGAAGCCCGCCGCGTCCGGGGCCCCGGTGCGGTCCCCCGGCCCGGACAGCCAGGCGGTGCGCATCGCGACCGGGTGCGAGCCGATCGTGCGCGGCACCTCGGCGAGGAACAGGCTCACCGTCAGCGGCACGCCCGCCGCGGCGGCCACCGGAGCGGGGTCGGTCAGCACCTCGGCGACCGCCGGGATGTCGGCCACGGGCGCGCCGCCGACGGTCAGCGGGACCGGCCGGGTCACCGCGGCACCCGGACCGGTGGTGCCGACGGTCATCGCCGCGATCCGCAGTGGCCCGTCGCCGTGCCGGTTGGACAGCCGCAGCCGCAGCTGCTCCCCCCCGGCGCCGGGCCGCACCACCATCCGCAGCGTCCGACCGGCGAGGCTGTCGCCGGGGACGGCCTGCTGCGCGGCGTGCCAGGCGGCGGTCCAGCCGGGCGTGCACGTCGTCGCCGCGGCGGCGGCCGGGACGACCGACCGGGCCGGGCCGCAGCCCACGGCGACGAGTCCGACGAGCAGCGTTCCGAGCACCGCCGCGCCGGCGGGCCCGCGCCGCGCACGCCACCGGACCGCACCGTCGTCGGGCCGCACCGGCACCGCCTCTCCTCCACTCGCCCCGCCCGCGGATCGGACGGGTGCCCCACGCGCTGTGTCGAGCCGTCACCCGATCACGTTACGGATCCGTCCGGTCACACTGCGACGATCGGCGCCCCGTGGTCGGCGAGCGGCCTCCCCCTCGGGATCGGTCCTGCCGGGCGAGGGCTGCGCACTGTCGGTGCCCCGTCCTAGGGTCGTCGGCGACACGAGGGGCGGCCACCGTGGGCCGCCGGGATCGCCAGGGGAAGAGGACGACGGTGACCGCCTACGAGGAGATCTTCCGTTCCAGCGTGGACGACCGTGAGGGCTTCTGGCTCCGCGCGGCCGACGGGATCGACTGGGACGTCGCCCCCACCCGCGCGCTCGACGCGTCGAACCCGCCGTTCTACCGCTGGTTCCCCGACGGCGAGCTGAACGTCGCGTACAACGCGCTCGACCGGCACGTCGACGCCGGGAACGGCGACCGCACCGCCTGGTGTACGACTCACCGGTCACCGGGTCGCGGCGCACCTACACCTACGCGGAGCTGCACGACGAGGTCGCGCTGTTCGCGGGCGTGCTGCGCGACCAGGGCGTCGGCCACGGCGACCGGGTCGTCGTCTACATGCCGATGGTCCCCGAGGCCGCGATCGCGATGCTCGCCTGCGCCCGCCGCGGCGCCGTCCACTCGGTGGTGTTCGGCGGGTTCGCCGCCAAGGAGCTCGCGGTCCGGATCGACGACGCCGGGCCCAAGGTCGTCGTCTCGGCATCCTGCGGCATCGAGGGCAAGCGGGTCATCGAGTACAAGCCGCTGCTCGACCGGGCGATCGAGCTGTCCGAGCGCAAGCCCGCGTCCACGGTGATCCTGCAGCGCGAGCAGGCCACCGCGCGGCTGGGCCCGACCGACGTCGACTGGGCCGAGGCCGTCGCCCGCGCCACGCCGGCCGCCCCGGTCCCGGTGAAGGCCACCGACCCGCTCTACGTGCTCTACACCTCCGGCACCACCGGCAAGCCGAAGGGCGTGGTGCGCGACTCCGGCGGCTACGCCGTAGCCCTGGCCTGGTCGATGCCCAACATCTACGACGTCGGCCCCGGCGAGACGATCTTCACCGCGTCCGACGTCGGCTGGGTCGTCGGCCACTCCTACATCGTCTACGCGCCGCTGCTGGCCGGGGCGACGACCGTGCTCTACGAGGGCAAGCCGGTCGGCACGCCGGACGCCGGCCAGTTCTGGCGGGTCGTCCAGGAGAACGGGGTGAAGTCGGTCTTCACCGCGCCCACGGCGTTCCGGGCGATCAAGAAGGAGGACCCGAAGGGCGAGTTCCTCGCGCAGTACGACGTCTCGTCGCTGACGTACCTCTTCCTCGCCGGTGAGCGCCTTGACCCCGAGACGCACCGCTGGGCCTCGGACCTGCTCGGCATCCCCGTCATCGACCACTGGTGGCAGACCGAGACCGGCTGGCCGATCGCGGCCAACCCGGCGGGTATCGAGCTGCTGGAGATCAAGCCCGGCTCGCCGACCCGGGCCATGCCCGGCTGGGACGTCCAGGTCCTCGACGAGCGGGGCAACCCGGTCCGAGCCCGGCGTCGACGGCGCGATCGTGGCGAAGCTGCCGCTGCCGCCCGGCGCCTTCCCGACCCTGTGGAACGACGACGAGCGCTACGTCAGCTCCTACATGTCGGCGTTCGAGGGCTACTACCTCACCGGCGACGGCGGCCACCTCGACGCCGACGGCTACGTCTTCGTCATGGGCCGCACCGACGACGTCATCAACGTCGCGGGCCACCGCCTGTCCACCGGCGGGATGGAGGAGGTCCTGGCCTCGCACCCGGACGTCGCGGAGTGCGCGGTGATCGGCGTCGCGGACACCATGAAGGGGCAGATCCCGCGCGGGTTCGTGGTGCTGAAGTCCGGCGTCGACAGCGACGCGGAGGGCTACGAGGACGGGCTGCGCGCCGAGCTCGTGCAGATGGTGCGCGACCAGATCGGCGCGGTCGCCGCGCTCAAGGACGTCGCGATCGTCCCCGCCCTGCCCAAGACCCGTTCCGGCAAGATCCTCCGCAAGACGATGCGCGGGATCGCCGACGGCGTCGAGGAACCGGTGCCCTCCACCATCGACGACGCGTCGGTGCTGGACACGCTGCGTCCGGTGTTGCGCAGGGAGTGAGCGCTCTCCATCGGGTGGTCCGGACGCGTTCCGCTTGACCCGGATCACCCGATGGCGGTAACGGCGGGCGGCCGCGTCCCGATGGTTGGTCGACGGCCGCTGCCGCTCCCCGGCATCCTTCCGCGCGGTCGTCGACGTGGAGGTGTGCGTGGACTCGGCGCGACTGCGACTCGCGGCACTGGCCGCCCCGGTGGCGCTCGGCGTCGTGCTCGGTGTGGCCGCGATGCTCGAACCCGACGACGTGCGCATGCCCTCGGTCGGCAGCATCCCGGTGACGACCCGGGCGACGACCGCGCTCCTCACCGGATACCGCACACCACCCCGCCGCCGACGCCCGTGCAGGCCCGCGCGAACCTCGCTCCGCAGCCGTTGCCGACCGCCGCCCGGACCGGCGACAGCCGCTGACCTGCAGCCTTCCCAACCGAGGAAGGGAAGCATAACCGCAGGTCAGGGGGCCCTCAGTCCTGCGGCGTCGACCCGGACGGGGGCACCATGGGTGCCATGAAGGTCATCGTGGATTTCGACCGCTGCGAGAGCAACGCGGTCTGCATGGGTGTCGCGCCGGAGGTCTTCGAGGTGCGTGACGACGACTACCTCTACATCCTCGACGAGAACCCGGCCGAGGCGCTGCGGCCGAAGGTCGAGGAGGCGGCACGGAGCTGCCCGAAGGCCGCCATCACGATCGAGGACTGAGCCCCGGCGGTCGAGGGGCGAAGCAGCGGCACTGAGCCCCGGCGGTCGAGGGGCGAAGCAGCAGCACGAGCCCCGGCGGTCCAGGGGCGAAGCAGCAGCACGAGCCCCGGCGGTCCAGGGGCGAAGCAACAGCACGCCCCCCGGCGGTCGGCGGTCGGAGCAGCAGGTTGCCGGGTACTCCCCGCGGCGAGCAGGATCGCGGCGACGAGTGCACCGCCTGCGAAGGAGCCGACCGTGACACAGGGCGCGACGACCGACGTCTGGACCACCCCGCTCACCCCGCTGGCCTTCCTGGGTCGCTCGGCGGAGGTGTTCGCGGAGTCCACGGCGATCGTCTACGGCGACCGCAGGTACACCTACGCCGAGTTCGCGGCGGAGGCGACCCGGGTGGCGAACGCACTGGCCGCATCGGGCGTCGAACCCGGTGACCGGGTCGCCTACCTGCTGCCGAACGTCCCGGAGATGCTCGTCGCGCACTTCGCGGTGCCGCTCGCGGGCGCGGTCCTGGTCGCGATCAACACGCGCCTGTCGACCGAGGAGGTCCGCTACATCCTGGACCACTCGGCGGCCACGGTGCTGGTCGTCGACGCCGTCCTGTACGAGACGGTCCGCCCGGTCGCCGACGAGCTGGCGACGGTCCGCGAGATCGTCACCGTCGTCGACCCGGCGGCGCCCGGCGACGGCGTCGGCTCCGGTCTGGGCTACGCCGACCTGCTCGCCCGCGGTTCGGACGCCCCGCGGCCGTGGGCCGTCGACGACGAGCGCGCCACCATCACGATCAACTACACCTCGGGGACGACCGGCAACCCGAAGGGCGTCGAGTACCACCACCGCGGTGCGTACCTGAACTCCTTCGGCGAGATCGTCCACTCCGGGCACAGCGCGGACAGCGTCTACCTGTGGACGCTGCCGATGTTCCACTGCAACGGCTGGTGCACCCCGTGGGCGGTGACGGCGGTCGGTGGCACCCACGTCTGCCTGCGCGAGGTCCGCGGCGACACCATCTGGCGGCTGATCGGCGAGCACGGCGTCACCCACCTCAACGGCGCCCCGACCGTCGTCACGACGATCATGAACGCGCCCGAGGCCGTCACCCTGGACTACCAGCTGGTGATCACCACGGCCGGGGCGCCGCCGTCGCCGACGACGATCCTGCAGATGGAGCGGATGGGGTTCCGGATCGTGCACGTGTACGGGCTCACCGAGACCTACGGGCCGTACGCGGTGAACCAGTACCAGCACGCCTGGGACGACCTCGACGGCGAGGAGCGGCCGGCTGCAGGCCCGCCAGGGCGTCGGCATGGTGTGCGCGGACCGGGTGCGGGTGGTCGACGAGCAGATGGCCGACGTCCCCCGCGACGGCGCCACGATGGGCGAGATCGTGATGCGCGGCAACAACGTGATGAAGGGCTACCACCGCGACGAGGAGAAGACCGCGGAGGCGTTCCGGGGCGGCTGGTTCCACTCCGGGGACCTGGGGGTCGTGCACCCCGACGGGTACGTCGAGCTGCGCGACCGGGCCAAGGATGTCGTGATCTCCGGTGGGGAGAACATCTCCACCGTCGAGGTCGAGCAGGCGATCGTGTCGCACGACGCGGTGTTGGAGGCCGCCGGCGTCGGGGTGCCGGACGAGAAGTGGGGCGAGGTCTGCAAGGGCTTCGCCGTGCTCAGGGCAGGCCGTTCGGCCGAGCCGCAGGAGCTCATCGACCACGTCAAGACGAAGATCGCCCGCTACAAGGCGCCGAAGTACGTCGAGATCGTCGACGAGCTGCCCAAGACCTCCACCGGCAAGGTCCAGAAGTTCGAGCTGCGCGAGAAGGAGTGGGCAGGTCGCGGGAGCTCCCGCATCCAGGGATGACGCATATCGGTTAGCGTTGCTGAACGTGAGCATCGCAACCGAAACGGGCACGACGGACACCGCGGCACCGTCCGCCTTCCGCGTCGCCACCGGCGCGGTGATCGTGACGACGGCGTCGGTGCTGCCGGTGTTCCTCACCGGTGCCCTGGCGGTGCAGCTGTCGCGCGACCTGGCCTTCGACCCCTCCGGGCTGGGGCTGGTCGTGGCGCTGTACTTCGGGGTCAGTGCGCTGTGTTCGCTGCCGGTCGGGATGGTCGTCGAGCGGTTCGGGTCGCGGGTGACCAGCCGGATCGCCGTCGTCGGGGCGGCGGTGCTGATGGCGGCCCTGGGGCTGGGCGCGCGGTCCTACGTCGCGCTCGTCGTGCTGCTGCTCTGCGGCGCCTGGTGCAACGTGATGGGCCAGCTGTCGTCGAACCTGACGCTCGCGCGCTCGGTGCCCGCGCACCGGATGGGGCTGTCGTTCGGGGTGAAGCAGGCCGCGATCCCGGCGGCGACGCTGCTGGCCGGGCTGGCCGTGCCCGCGGTGGCGCTGACCGTGGGCTGGCGCTGGGCCTACGGGATCGGCGCCCTGCTGGCCCTCGCCGCCCTGTTCGCCTGCCCGCGGGCCGACGCCCGGCCGTCGGCCCGCGCCGGGAAGGGTGACCGGGCGACGGGCGCGCTCGCGGTGATCGGCGCGGCCTCCGGGCTGGCCGCCGGGACCGCGACGGCGCTCGGCATCTTCCTGGTCGCGTCGGCGGTGGACCGTGGGATCGACCCCGGTCTCGCCGGGCTGGTGCTGACCCTCGGCAGCGTCGTGGGCCTGTCGGCGCGGTTGCTGCACGGGTGGCTGGCGGACCGTCGCACCGGGGGCCACGTGGCCGTGGTGGCGGCGAGCCTCGCGTCCGGCGCGATCGGGTTCGTGCTGCTCGCCGTCCCGGGGACGCCCGCACTGGTCTTCGGCGTGGTGCTGGCGTTCGGGCTCGGGTGGGCGTGGCCGGGCCTGCTGCAGTTCGCCGTCGTGCGGCTCAACCCGTCCGCCCCGGCCGCGGCGACGTCGATCGTGCAGGTCGGCGTCTACGCCGGCGGCTTCGCCGGGCCGATCGTCTTCGGCTCGCTCGCCACCCACGCCGGCTTCCCGACCGCGTGGACGGTCAACGCCGTCGTGATGCTGGTGTCGGCGGCGTTGATGCTGGTCGGGCGCCGGATGCTGGTCGCGCACGCGCGGCGCTGAGCGGAAACAGGGCCGAATCTGTCAGGGTCGTGGTGCACAGTGGCGTCCGCTCACGTCGTTCGAGGGGGACTTCACGATGCCGGACGCGATCCGCGCCACGGGACTGGTCAAGACCTACGGGTCGTTGCGGGCACTCGACGGGGTGGACCTGTCGGTGCCGGAGGGGACCGTGCTCGGCCTGCTGGGCCCGAACGGCGCCGGGAAGACCACGGTCGTCCGGGTGCTGACCACACTGCTGACACCGGACGCGGGCACCGCCACCGTCGCCGGCGTCGACGTGCTGGCCGATCCCGCCGCGGTGCGCAGCCGGATCGGCCTGTCCGGGCAGTACGCCGCGGTCGACGAGTACCTGACCGGTTTCGAGAACCTGGAGATGGTCGGGCGGCTCTACCACCTGGGGCGCCGCCGGGCCCGGGACCGTGCCCGCGAGCTGCTGGCGGACTTCGGCCTGACCGACGCCGCGGACCGGCCTGCCCGCACCTACTCCGGCGGGATGCGCCGCCGGCTGGACCTGGCCGGGGCACTCGTTGCCGACCCGCCGGTGCTGCTGCTCGACGAGCCGACCACCGGGCTGGATCCGCGCAGCCGCAACGACCTGTGGGACGTGATCCGCGGGCTCGTCGCACGCGGGACGACGCTGCTGCTCACCACCCAGTACCTGGAGGAGGCCGATGCGCTGGCCGACGAGATCGTGGTCATCGACCACGGCCGGGTCATCGCCCGCGGCACCGCGGACCAGCTGAAGTCCCAGGTCGGCGGGGAGCGGCTCGAGGTGACCGTCAGCGCGGCCGCGGACCTCGACGCGACCGCCGCGCACCTGGCTCCGCTCGGCGTCGGCGAGGCGGTGCTCGACCGGCACCGCCGTTCGCTGACCATGCCGGTCAGCGGCGGGGTCGACGTGCTGCGCGCCGCGCTGGACCGGCTCGCCGACTCCGGCACCAAGGTCGACGACGCGGGGCTGCGCCGCCCGACGCTCGACGACGTCTTCCTCACCCTGACCGGGCGCCCCGCCGACGAGGCGGACCAGGCCGAGGAGCCGACCCCGTGAACGCCGCCGCCACCATGCTCGCCGACGCCTCCGTCGTCGCGAAGCGCAACCTGATCAAGATCAAGCGGGTCCCGGACCTGCTGGTCTTCACGACCCTGTCCCCGATCATGTTCGTGCTGCTGTTCGCCTACGTCTTCGGCGGCGCGATCGACCCGACCGGCGGCGGGGCCGGGTACCGGGAGTTCCTGATGGCCGGGATCTTCGCCCAGACCGTCATCTTCGGGGCCACGAACACCGGCGCCGGGCTCGCCGAGGACGTCAAGAAGGGCATCATCGAGCGGTTCCGGTCGCTGCCGATGTCGTCGTCGGCGGTGCTGACCGGCCGGACCCTCTCCGACGTGGTGAACAACCTGATCGTGCTGGTGGTGATGTCGCTGACCGGGCTGCTGGTCGGGTGGCGGATCCACACCTCGGTCGGGGAGGCGCTCGCCGGGTTCGCCGTGCTGATCGTGTTCGCCTACGCCTTCTCCTGGGTGATGGCGTTCGTCGGGCTGCTCGTGCCGAGCCCGGAGGTGGTGAACAACGCGTCGTTCGTCGTGATCTTCCCGCTGACGTTCCTCGCGAACACCTTCGTGCCGCTGAACTCGCTGCCCGGCCCGCTGCGGGTGTTCGCCGAGTGGAACCCGGTCTCGGCGGTGACCGCGGCCGCACGGTCCCTGTTCGGCAACGACGGCGCGATCCCGGCGTCCGCGTCCGTCTCGGACGCCTGGCCGCTGCAGCACCCGGTGCTCTACGTGCTGATCTGGTCGGTCGCGATCGTCGCGGTCTTCGCGCCGCTGGCGAGCTGGCAGTACCGGCGGGCCGCGAGCCGCTGACAACACCGCCGCCGGCGACCCGAGCCCGGATGGGGGGAGGCCCTCCCCGGGCGTCCCCGGGGAGGGCCTCGTCGTCCGTCGGGACGCTCGTCGTGTGTGACCACTCCAGCGACTGCGGGAGCACGTCGCTGGGGAGCGTCCCGGCGTACGTGTGGGGGTCAGCTGCCGTTGCAGCTCACGACCGCGTAGGGACCTGAGCTGGTCGAGGAGGTGATCTCCTCGCCATTGCGCAGGATGCGGCAGGAGATCTCGCCGCTCCCGCCGGACCCGGACTGGGCCATCAACGACAGCGGCTGGAAGGTGAGGACACCCGCGTCGAAGGTGACGTCCTTGGTCCAGGGCAGCGAGGTCCCGTTGACCTGCTCCATGCCCATCGTGTCGTCCTTGACGTAGGTGATGTTCCCGGCGGTGCCGGAACCGCTGACCTCGTAGGTGATCACGTCACCACCGGTGGTCGCGGGCGCCGACGCGGCGACGTCGGACTCCGGTGCGGACACGGCCGGGGCCGCGGTCGGCACGGCCGGCGGCAGGCCGGACACCGCGGCGGCGAACACCGAGGCGTAGAGGACACAGATGACCAGCCCGATCGCCGAGAGCACCGTGCCCGCGATCGCGACCCCACGGTTGTCCGCACGGCCCCGGCTCGCCCGGACGACACCGAGCACGCCGAACAGCAGACCCAGCAGCACCAGCGGCCAGGCGATCACCCCGATGAACGGGATGAAGGAGAACAGCAGGCCGAGGATCCCGAGCACCAGCGCAGTGACGCCGAAGCCGTTGCGCGGCGCGACGGCCGGGGCGGCGACGGCAGGGGCCGCGGTGCGCTGCTGCGGGACGGCGGCGCGCTGGGCCGCGCTCGGCCAGGGCTGGGCGCCGGCGGGCGCCTGCTGCTGCGGCATCCCGCCCGAGTTGGTGCGGCCGAAGGGCGGCCCGCCGAAGGGGACGTCGGGGTTGCCGTCGTAGTACGGGTTCGGGTGCCCGCCGGAGTGCTGCGGCCGAGGCTGGTGGTGCGGCGCCCGGCCCTGCGGCGCGGCGCCGCGCGGGTCCTGCGCGTACTGCTGCCGGTGGTGTCCGGGGCCCTGGGGACCCGGGTACTGCTGCGGGACGCGGTGCGGGCCGGACTGCTGCTGCGGCGGGCCGGAGAGGTCCGGGGCGCCGTGGCGGTTCTGCGGAGTGGTCACGTCACGGCTGTCGCGGCGACGGCGGCCCGCGTATCAGCTGGTCCGCACTTATCAACAAATCTGAGGACAGGGCCGTTCGGCCGTGCGGGTACAGGACCGAACAGGTCAGCCGAGCCGGTCGAGCAGGGCCCGGGCGTCGGTCGGTGCGTGGACCTTCGCGTCGTTGTCGAAGTAGCAGACGACGTCGTGCCCGGCGTCGCGCCACGCCCGGATGCGGGCGGCCCAGCCGTCGAGCGCCGCGGCGGTGTAGCCACCGGCGTAGAGCTCGCCCTGGCCGTGCAGCCGCAGGTAGACGAGATCGGCGGTGACCTCGTCGAACACCGGCCAGGTGCCCGCCGAGTCCGACTGCACCAGGGCGACGCCGTGCTCGCGCAGCAGCGCGGTGAACGCCGGGTCCCGGAACGACGGGTGCCGCGGCTCGACCGCGTGCCGCAGCGGGCGGTCGGCGTCGGTCTCGACGAGCGCCCGGCCGTCGAGCCGCTCGTCGTGTCCGGTCGCGGCCCGGGCGGCGGCCGTGGTGGTCGACGGCAGCAGCTCCAGGAAGCGGGCCACCCGGTCGGCGTCGAAGCGCATCCGGGGCGGCAGCTGCCACAGCACCGGGCCCAGTGCGGGCCCCAGTCCGAGCACCCCGGAGGCGAGGAAGTTCGCGACCGGCACCGCGACGTCGCGCAGCTGCTTCAGGTGCGTCACGAAGCGCGGGCCCTTCACCGCGAACACGAACCCGGCCGGGACCTGCTCGGCCCAGACCCGGTAGTTCTCCGGGCGTTGCAGCGAGTAGAACGACCCGTTGATCTCGATCGAGGTGACCTGCCGGGACAGGTACTCCAGCTCCCGGCGCTGCACCAGCCCCGGTGGGTAGAACGTGCCGCGCCACGGCGGGTAGCGCCACCCCGACGTCCCGACCAGCACGGTGCCGGCCCGGGGCGTCCCGCTCACGTGCCACCGACCAGTCCGCGCAGCGCGGCGGCGGCCGCGACCGGGTGGGTCACCGGGCCGTTGTGGCCCCAGGGCAGCTCGACCAGGCCCCGCCCGATCCCGGCGGCCAGGGCCTCGGCGCACCGGTGCTCCCAGCGCCCGCGCGACTCGTAGCCGCCGGTGGGGATCACCCGTACCCCGCTGGCGGTCACGTCGGCCGGGTCGATCCGGGCGGCCCGCACGGCCGGGACGTCGTGGCGCAGGAAGCGGCGCAGTGCGGGCTGCGGGTCCCCCGACGGCGGCTCGGGCCGGTACCCGGGCTCGACCGGGTCCTCGCCGGAGGTCAGCTCCGCCATCGTCCGGATCGCGGCGCCGATGTCGTCGCGCGCGACGAGGTCCTCGACCCGGTCCATGGCGGCCTCGAAGGCCGCGTCGCGGACCAGGCCGGGCAGCGGTGGCTCGTGCGCGACGAGCGTCGTGACCAGGCCCGGGTGCCGGACGGCGAGCAGCAGCCCGATCACCGCACCGATGCTCACCCCCACGACGGCAGCGGGCCCGGTGCCCGCCAGCAGCCCGGCCGCGTCGTCGGCGTGCGCGGTCAGCGGGACCGGGCCGTCGTCGGCCGGGCTGCGCCCGATCCCGCGACGGTCGTAGGTGAGCACCCGGTGGGTCACGGCCAGCTCGTCGACGAGCATCCGCGCCGCGCCCGCCTCGGACGCGCCGGCCTGGATCAGCAGCAACGGTGGCCCCGACCCGGTCACCTCGTGGTGCAGGGGCACGACGTCCTCCCGGGCCGGTCTCGGGGCGGCCGGACGGCCGCCCGTTTGCCAGGATGGACGTCATGCGTACCCGACCGCACCTCGAGTCGTGACCGAGCTCGCCCCGGCGGTGCGCCGGGTCCTGGACTGGCCGGTCGACCACGTGGGCGCCGCCGTCGTCGCCGCGGACGGCACGGTGCTCGCCACCGCGGGCGACGTCGACCGCGAGTTCGCGCTGGCGTCGGTGACCAAGCTGCTCTCGGCCTACGCGGCGCTCGTCGCGGTCGAGGAGGGCGCCGTCGACTGGGACGACGCGGCCGGTCCGGAGGGTGCGACGGTGCGGCACCTGATCGCGCACACCTCGGGCCTGGCGTTCGACACCGACGAGGTCAAGGCCGCGCCCGGGGAGAAGCGGATCTACTCCAACACCGGTTTCGCCGTGCTCGCCGACGCCATCGCGGCCGCGACCGGCATCGGGTTCGCCGAGTACCTGCACGAGGCCGTCTGCACCCCGCTCGGGATGGGGCACACCCGGCTGGAGGGGGCCGCCGGCTCCGGCGCCGTCTCGACCGTCGAGGACCTGACCCGCTTCGCCGCCGAGCTGCAGGCCCCGCGGCTGCTGGACCCGCGGACCGTCGCCGAGGCGACCACGGTCGCCTACCCCGGTCTCGACGGGCTGCTGCCGGGCTACGGCCGACAGCGACCGAACGACTGGGGCCTGGGCCTGGAGATCCGCGACGGCAAGTCCCCGCACTGGACCGGGGTGCACTCGTCGCCGCGGACGTTCGGGCACTTCGGGCAGTCCGGCACGTTCCTGTGGGTCGACCCGGACGCGGGCGCCGCGGCCGTCGTCCTGACCGACCGCGACTTCGGGCCGTGGGCGGTCGAGGCGTGGACGCCGTGGACGGACGGGGTGCTCGCCGCGCTCGCGGCCGGCTGAGGGCCGGTCAGGGGTCGACCCGGTCGAAGCCCCAGGAGTGTGGCGGCCGGGCCAGCAGCTCGCCGGGCGGCTCGGGCAGCGTCGTCCCGGCCGGCACCCCGACCGCGATCACGACGACCCGCCCGCCGTCGGCGACGAACAGCTCGTGGCGCTGCGCACCGGCCAGCGCGACGGCGGCCCGCTCGCGCACGTGGTCGAGGAGCTCGTCACGGCGGCCGTCGGCGGCGCGGGCCTCCCACATCAGCGTCGGGGTCACGGCCGGCGCGCCGGCACGGTCGGCACGTCGACCGCGGCGGCCACGTCGCCGGCGGTGACCCGGAACCGGTCCGGATAGTGCGCGGCGTCGCGGACCGCAGGCGGCTCGGTGTCGCGCCAGACGAAGCCGCACAGCCCGCAGCGGTGCACGGTCCACACCCCGGGGACCGGGGAGGTCGCGAGCACGGCGGCGCCGTCGGTGGAACAGCGGGGGCAGGTCATCAGCGGTTCTCCTTCCGGTCGCCGGCGACGAGCCGGCCCAGACGCTCGACCCAGGCCGCGGTGTCGTCGGGCGGCACGACGCGCTGGGAGTAGTGCCCGCGGTCGTCCGGGGCGGTCGGCGTGGTGGCGTCGATGATCAGCTTGTGGGTGATGCCGGCCGGGTCGGATCCCGGGTCCAGCGGCAGCACCGGCATGTCGGGCAGGGTCACCAGGTCGTGCGCGGGGTGCATCTTGGTCGACAGCGCCCACATGACCTGGGGCAGGTCGAACGGGTCCACGGTGTCGTCGACGCAGATCACGACCTTGCAGTAGCCGAGGCCGTGCGGGGTGGTCATGGTCCGCATCCCGACGGCCTTGGCGAAGCCCCCGTAGCGGTTGCGGACCGAGACGATCGCGAGCAGCCCGTGGGTGTACATGGCGTTGACCGCGCGCACCTCGGGGAACTCGGCCTGCAGCTGCTTGAGCAGCGGGACGCAGGTGTTGGGCCCGATGAGGTAGTCGCACTCGGTCCACGGCATGCCGATGTAGAGGTGCTCGAAGTAGGGCGTGGTGCGGTAGGACACCCGGTCGATCCGGATCTGCGGCATGCGCCGGCCGCCGGAGTAGTGCCCGGTGAACTCGCCGAACGGGCCCTCGAAGTGCCGCTCGCGCCCGAGGACGACGCCCTCCAGCAGGATCTCGCAGCCCCACGGGACGTCGAGCCCGGTCTCCGGGCCGGTGGCGATCGGGCAGGGTGAGCCGCGCAGGGCGCCCGCCATCTCGTACTCGCTGTCGGCGTAGGCGATCGGCATGCCCGCGACCAGCGGGATCGTCGGCTCGTTGCCGAGCGCGATCGCGACCGGCAGGTCCTCGCCGCGCTCCTCGGCGCGGCGCAGCTGCAGCGCGATGTCGTGCTGCGGGACGGGCTGCAGCCCGAGCGTGCGCGGTCCCTGGACCTCCATCCGGTAGATGCCCAGGTTCTGCTTGCCGAAGGAGTCCGGGTCGTCGGGGTCGCGGCTGACGACGGCGGCCTTGTCGATGTAGAAGCCGCCGTCGCCGGCGTTGATGCGGAACAGCGGCAGCAGCGCGAACAGGTCGACCGCCTCGCCGGCGACGGTGTTCTCCGCGAACGGCGGGTCGGCGCGCCGCTCGACCGGCACCGGGAAGGCGTCCCAGCGACGGCCGAACTCCTCGACCTGCTCACGCACCGGGGTCTCCGGCGGCAGCCCGAGCGCGACGGCGTGGTTGGCCCAGGAGCCGTGCGCGTTGAGCACGATGTTCGGGTCGCGGAACCCGGCGACGTCGGTGAACAGCAGCGCGGGGGCTCGGTCGCCGAGCTTCGGTGCGGCGGCACCGGCGGCACCGAGGTCGGGCTCGGCCTTCACCTCGTCGTCGATGCGCAGGAGCTGGCCGTGCCGCTCGAGCTCGGCCAGGTAGTCGCGGAAGGTGTCCATCAGGCGCTCCTCCTCTGACGGGCGGACCCGCCGGTCCAGCGGCGGGCCCGCGGGGCGGGCAGGTCGAACTGGTCGCAGATGCGTGCGACGACGTGGTCGACGACGTCGTCCAGTCCGGCCGGGTGGTTGTAGAAGGCGGGCATCGGCGGGACGATCCGCACCCCGGTGCGGCGCAGGGCCAGCATGTTCTCGAGGTGGACAGCGGGGTCTCCCGCGGCACGAGGACCAGCTTCCGGTCCTCCTTGATCGTGACGTCGGCGGCACGGGCGACGAGCCCGTCGGCGATCCCGTGCCGGATCTGCGCGAGCGTCTTCATCGAGCAGGGGACGACGACCATCCCGTCGGTCCGGAACGAGCCGGACGAGATCGACGCGGCCTGGTCCCCGAACGGATGTGCGGTCCCGGCCAGCGCCTCGACTTCGGGCACCGTCCAGCCGGTCTCCTCGACGATCGTCGCCCGTGCCCACCGGGAGAGCACGAGATGCGTGTCGACCTCGGCCTCGCGCAGCGCCTCCAGCAGACGGATCCCGAGGATCGCGCCGGTCGCGCCGGTGATCCCCACGACGAGTCGCACCGGGCCACCTCCCAACTAGTTCGCATACTAACTGTTTGAATACGAACTATACTCGGCGCATGATCGAGCGCAACCCGGGTGCCGACGAGGCGGTCGTGCACCTGCTCCGCCGGGTCCTGCAGTCCCACACCGCGGCCTGGCAGCAACGCGTCCCGCAGCTGACCAAGCCGCAGTACGCGATGCTCGACGCGCTGCGCCGCCGGCCCGGGATCGACCAGGTCACGCTCGGGTCGCTCGCGGCGACCGACAAGGGCACCACCACCGAGCTGCTGCGCCGGATGGAGCGCAACGGCTGGCTGACCCGCACCCGGTCCGAGACCGACCAGCGACGTCGGCTGGTCCACCTCACCGACGAGGGCGAACGCCTGGCCGCCGGGGCCGCGACCGAGGCCCGCGCGCTGGCCGCCGAGTTCCTCGCCCCGCTCGACGGGGCCGACCGGACCCGGCTGCGCGACCTGCTGGCCCGGCTCGCCGTGGCGGAGCCCGACGGGGACGGGGAGTCGTCCGGGATTCCTCACCCGGGGCGGGAATGAACCGCGACCCCCGCCCGTTGGAACGACTGTCCGAGCCGGGCGAACCGAGTCCCCGGGCCGCAATAGATAACCGCCACCGTGGAGTTCCGTTCGGCTGGAGCCACGATGCGCCACTCGCCGCGAGGCGACCGGCGTCCGGTTCGGACCCCATACCTCCCCTTCTCGAAATCCATTCGACGACGCCTGCGAGGCCGGTCACCATGGTCGGCGCACGCCCGGTCCCGGGCGAGCAGGCAGACTGAACGAACGATGTCCAGCGAACCCGTCCCGTCTCCGACCTCCGCACAGCCGTCGTCGCACGACCGACCGCGCCGACCCCGCCGCCGACCCGGCGCCCGGGGCGAGCACCAGCCGCGCGGCGGGAACTCCGGCACCCCGCAGGACACACCTCCACAGGAGACCACCTCATCGGACCTCGCCGCAGCGCAGGCCGCCCCCGGGACGGAGGGCGCCGCGCGCGGCGTCCCGGCCCGCGATCAGCAGCGCCGCCGTGCATCGACGCAGCGCCGCCGCGGGCCTCGGGGTCGGCGCGCTGCCGTCACGGCGCCCGGCCCCGACCAGCCCGGCCGTCGCGGCCCCGACCGCGACGGCCCGGACCCCTCGGGCCCCATCCCGGCCGCAGAGACCGACGCCGGCCGGCCGCGCCGGGGCACCGGCGGGAGCCGCGACGCCGAGCCGCCGCTCCCCCCGCTCGACGACGCCGAGCTCACCGCCCTGCGCGAGCGCCTCGACTCCCTCGGCCCGGCCGAGGCCGAGCGCCTGCGCGGCCGGCTGGACCGGGCCCGCGACGGGCGCGCCCAGCAGTGGGTCGCCGACGCCGTCGCGAAGGCCGAGCACCGCATCGCACGCCGGCGCGCCGCGCTGCCGCGGATCTCCTACCCCGCGACGCTGCCGGTCTCCGCGCGCCGCGAGGAGATCGCCGACGCGATCCGCGACAACCAGGTCGTCATCGTCGCCGGGGAGACCGGCTCCGGGAAGACGACGCAGCTGCCGAAGATCTGCCTCGAGCTGGGCCGCGGTGTGCACGGGATGATCGGACACACCCAGCCGCGGCGGCTCGCCGCGCGCACCGTCGCCACCCGGATCGCCGAGGAGCTGGGCGTCGAGCTCGGCGGGGCGGTCGGCTGGAAGGTCCGGTTCACCGACGCCGTCGGCGACTCGACCATGGTCAAGCTGATGACCGACGGCATCCTGCTGGCCGAGCTGGCCGGGGACAAGGACCTGCTGGCCTACGACACGCTGATCATCGACGAGGCGCACGAGCGCAGCCTCAACATCGACTTCATCCTCGGGTACCTGACCCGGCTGCTCCCCCGCCGTCCCGACCTGAAGGTCGTCATCACCTCCGCGACGATCGACCCGGAGCGCTTCGCCCGGCACTTCGGCACGGCATCGGAGAGCGGCGAGCCGAGCCCCGCGCCGATCGTCGAGGTCTCCGGGCGCACGTTCCCGGTGGAGGTGCGGTACCGGCCCGTCGTCGACCCTGACGACCCGGACGCCGACCCCGACCGGCAGCTGGACGACGCGATCGGCGACGCCGTCGTCGAGTTGCAGCGCGAGGGCCCCGGCGACGTGCTGGTGTTCCTGCCCGGTGAGCGCGAGATCCGGGAGGCCACCGAGGCACTGGAGCGGCGCAACCTGCGGAACACCGAGATCCTGCCGCTCTACGCCCGCCTGTCGACGGCCGAGCAGCAGCGCGTGTGGGCGCCGCACGCAGGCAACCGGGTCGTGCTGGCCACCAACGTCGCCGAGACCTCGCTGACCGTCCCCGGCGTCCGCTACGTCGTCGACACCGGGACCGCGCGCATCTCGCGCTACTCGCGCCGTCTCAAGGTGCAGCGGCTGCCGATCGAGAAGATCTCCCAGGCCTCGGCGAACCAGCGCTCCGGTCGCTGCGGCCGCACCTCGGACGGCATCGCGATCCGGCTGTACGCCGAGGACGACTTCGACGCCCGACCCGAGTTCACCGACCCGGAGATCCTGCGGACCAACCTGGCGTCGGTCGTGCTGCAGATGATCGCCCTGGACCTGGGCGAGATCTCGGAGTTCCCGTTCGTCGAGCCGCCGGACCGGCGCGCCGTCGCCGACGGTCTGGACCTGCTGCACGAGCTCGGTGCGCTGCGGCCGGACCGGCGCTCGCTGACCGCCGTCGGGCACTCGCTGGCGCGGCTGCCGGTGGACCCCCGGCTGGGCCGGATGCTCGTCGAGGCGCACCGCAACGGCTGCCTGCGCGAGGTGCTGGTCATCGCGGCCGCGCTGAGCGTGCAGGACCCGCGCGAGCGGCCGACCGAGCAGCGCCAGGCCGCCGACGAGCGGCACCGCCGCTTCGCCGAGGACGGCTCGGACTTCCTCGCGTTCCTGCGGCTGTGGGACCACCTGCAGCAGCGCCGCGACGAGCTGTCGGGCAGCCGGTTCCGGCGCGAGCTGCGCGAGGACTTCCTGCACTACCTGCGCGTGCGCGAATGGTGGGACCTGCACGGCCAGCTCCGGCAGGCCGCCCGCAGCTCCGGCATGGAGGTCAACGACCACGACCCCGAGTGGCCGCGGCACGCCGACCGGATCCACCAGTCCGTCCTCGCCGGTCTGCTGTCGCAGGTCGGCATGCAGGACCCGCTCTCCGAGAAGAGCACAGGGAAGGGCACGGGGAACGGCAGAGACGGGAAGAAGGAGCGGAAGGGTCCGAAGGACTACCTCGGAGCCCGCGGCGCGAAGTTCGCGATCTGGCCCGGCTCGGGTCTGGCGCGCAAGCCTCCGCGCTGGGTGATGGCCGCCGAACTCGTCGAGACGACGAGATTGTGGGCGCGGACCGTCGCACCGGTGCAGCCGGACTGGATCGAGCCGCTCGCCGAACATCTCGTCAAGAAGACGTATTCGGAACCGCGCTGGTCACGCAAGCGCGGGAGCGCCGTCGCGACCGAGCGGGTCACCCTGCACGGGCTGCCGCTGGTCGCCGACCGCACCGTCGCCTACGGCCGGATCGACGCCGAGGTGAGCCGCGACCTGTTCCTGCGCCACGCTCTCGTCGAGGGCGACTGGGACACCCGGCACCCGTTCTTCCACGCCAACCGGGAGCTGCTCGACAGCGTCGAGGAGCTCGAGCACCGGGCCCGGCGGCGCGACCTCGTCGTCGACGAGGACACCTTGTTCGCCTTCTACGACGAGCGGGTCCCCGCCGACGTCGTCTCCGGGGCGCACTTCGACCGCTGGTGGAAGCGGGAGTCGAAGCGGTCCCCGGACCGGCTGACCTACACCGAGGAGATGCTCGCGACCGAGGCCGCGAAGCAGGTCGACCGCGACCACTACCCCGACCACGTCGAGGCGGGCGGGCTGACGCTGCCGCTGTCCTACGCGTTCGAGCCGGGCCACCACTCTGACGGCGTGACCGTCGACGTGCCGGTGGCGGCGCTGAACCAGGTCGACCCGACGCCGTTCACCTGGCAGGTGCCGGGGCTGCGCGAGGAGCTCGTCACCGCGTTGATCCGGACGCTGCCGCGGAACCTGCGCCGCAACTTCTCCCCCGCCCCCGACCACGCGAAGGCGGTGCTGGCCCGGCTGCGCGGCGAGACCGGCCGACGCCCGCTGCTGGACGTCCTGGAGGACGAGCTCGGCCGGATGCGCGACGTGCACATCCGGCGTGAGGACTGGGAGCTGGAGCGGCTGCCCGAACACCTCACGGTGACGTTCCGGGTGCTCGACGAGTCCGGTGCCGAGCTGGCCCGCGACACCGACCTGGACCGGCTGCGCCGCGCCCTCGCCCCGAAGGTGCGGGAGGAGCTGGCCGCCGCGGGCAGCGACGTCGAGGCGACCGGGCTGACGTCGTGGACGATCGGTGAGCTCCCCCGCGAGCTGCCGATCCGGCGCGGCGCGCACACGGTCACCGGCTACCCGGGCCTGCGCGACCGCGGCACGAGCGCCGACGTCCGGGTGTACGCGACGGCGTCCGAACGCGACCCCGCCCACCACCGCGGCGCCCGGCGGCTCCTGCTGCTGAACACCACCCACCCGGGCAAGCAGGTGCAGCGCGGTCTGGACAACCGGGCACGGCTGGCCCTGTCGCGCAACCCGCACGGCTCGCTCGACGCCCTGCTCGACGACTGCACCACCGCCGCCGCCGACCACCTGATGGTCCGTGGCGGTGGCGACCCGTTCGACGAGGCGCAGTACGCGCGGCTCGCGGAGCTGCTGCGGATGCGGCTGCCGTCGACGACGCTGCAGGTCCTCGACGCCGGCCGCGGCGTACTGGAGGTGTGGCACCGGGTGGGTGCGGCGCTGGCGGACCTGCGCGGCCCGGCCACCCGCGACGGCGTCGCCGACGTGACGGCGGTCGTGGGCCGGCTGGCCGCGCCGGGCTTCGTCACCGCCGCCGGGGCGACCCGGCTCGGCGACGTGAAGCGCTACCTGCAGGGCTGCGAGCTGCGGCTGGAGAAGCTGCGCGCCGACCCCGCCCGCGACGCCAGGTGGACCGCCGAGATCGCCCCGGTCGAGGCCGAGTACCGCGGGCTGCTCGCCGCGCTGCCCGAGGGCACCGAGCCGTCGCCGGCGCTGCGGGAGATCGGCTGGATGGTCGAGGAGCTGCGCATCTCGCTCTACGCCCACCCGATGAAGACCCGGCACCCGGTGTCGGTGCGGCGGATCGAGCGGGCGATCGACGAGCTGTGACTGTCGGGGGTCGCGGGCACACTGCGACCATGACCGATGCACCGATCGCCATGTTCCGTCTCTTCGCACTCGACTGCCCGGACCCGATGGAGCTCGCCCGGTTCTACTCGGCGATCACCGGCTGGCCGGTGATCGGTCCCACCGACGCCGACCCGGACTGGGTCGAGCTCGACCCGGGTGGGGCGGGCGCCACGCTGGCGTTCCAGCAGATCTCCGAGGGTGAGTTCACCCCGCCCGAGTGGCCCGGGCAGGTGCGCCCGCAGCGCGGGCACGTCGACTTCGTCGTGCCCGACCTCGACGCCGGGGAGGCCGCGATGCTGGCGATCGGGGCGCGCAAGCACGACGTCCAGCCCACGCCGGCGAGCTTCCGGGTGTTCCTCGACCCGATCGGGCACCCGTTCTGCCTGGTCAAGGAGTAGCGGGCGCACCCAATGCCGCCGCCTCCTCCCGGATCGCCCGCACGAGAGCCGAGGCGGCGCCCGACGGCGCGCCGGCGGTGACCGCGAGCAGCGCACGGTCCGGTACGACCGGTTTGCGCACCGGGATCCAGCGCACGTCGCGCGGCACCGAGTCCGCGGCGAGGCCGGGCACCACGGTGACGGCCAGCCCGGCGGCGACCAGCCCGTACCGGGTCGCCCAGTGGCGCGCCTCGTAGCCGATGTGCGGCTCGGACAGGCCCGGCCACGCGCCGAACTGCGGCTCGCCGGCCGGGCCCGCTCCGGCCACCCAGGTCTCGCCGACCAGGTCCTCCACGTCGAGCACGTCCCGGTCGGCGAGCCGGTGCGTCCGGCCGACGGCGACTCTCGAGCCACGGGGGACGTGCAGCGTCTCGGCACGCAGGCCGTCGAGGTCCGGCGCGGGGAGCCCGTCGCCCACCGCGACCACCGCCCCACCTCCACCTGTCCGGCACGCAACCGTCGCACCTGGACCGGGCTCGCCGCCTCCTGCAGGG
Source organism: Pseudonocardia sp. ICBG601 (assembly GCF_020496245.1). Taxonomy (NCBI): domain Bacteria; kingdom Bacillati; phylum Actinomycetota; class Actinomycetes; order Pseudonocardiales; family Pseudonocardiaceae; genus Pseudonocardia; species Pseudonocardia sp. ICBG601. Next base: position 39,708 of record NZ_JAHLJA010000084.1, read on the forward strand.
CGACCCGCAGGCCCGGGTGCCGGGCACGCGTCCTGGCGACGGCCCTCGGCAGCAGCACCGCCGTCGCCGTCGGGAACCCCGATGCCACGAGACTCCCGGCGAAGCGGTCGCGCACCCCGGCGACCTCTTCGAGCGCCCCGTCGAGCTCGGCGAGCACCCGGCCCGCCCGCCGGACGACGACCTCACCGGCGGCCGTCGGCCGCACCCCGCGCGGCAACCGTTCGAACAGCTCCGAGCACGCGGCCGCCTCCGTGGCCGCGACCTGCCTGGACACCGCTGACTGCGTGTACCCGAGCACGGTCGCCGCGCCGCTGAACGAGCCCTGCCGGGCCACCTCGAACACGGTCCGCAACCCGGCGACGGTCAGCTCGGCCATGAGTCGATGGTATGCGGTCTGCTCATGTCTGTTGTGCACAGGTCTCGCTTGTCGCATGTGCTGGAGCGACGCACGCTGGACCCATGACGAACGACAAGGTGTGGTTCCTGACCGGCGCGTCGCGGGGCTTCGGGCGCCTGTGGGCCGAGGCCGCGCTGCGGCGCGGTGACCGGGTCGCAGCGACGGCGCGGGACGTGCGCACGCTCGACGGCCTCGTCGCCGCCCACGGCGACGCCGTGCTCCCGATCTCGCTCGACGTCACCGACCACCCGGCGGTGATCGACGCCGTCCGCCGGACCGTCGAGCACTTCGGCCGGCTCGACGTCGTCGTGAACAACGCGGGGTACGGGCACTTCGGTGCCGTCGAGGAGCTGAGCGAGGACGAGATCCGTGCGCAGATGGAGACCAACTTCTTCGGCGCACTGTGGGTGCTGCAAGCCGCCCTGCCCGTCCTCCGCCGCCAGCGCAGCGGACATCTCGTCACCGTGACGAGCGAGGGTGGCGTCCGCGCGTTCCCCGGGATCGGCGCGTACCACGCGTCGAAGTGGGCGGTGGAGGGGCTTACGCAGTCCCTCGCAGGCGAGGTCCGCGAGCTCGGGATCCGCGTCACGAACGTCGAGCCCGGCCCGTACGCGACGGGGTGGCTCGACGCCACCCGGCACAGCGCGCCGCTGCCGCTACGACCACGTCCGGGACTCCGCGGGAACCTTCGACGTCGGGGACCCGGAGGCGACGGTCCCCGCGCTGCTCGCCGTCGTCGACGCCGAGGACCCGCCGCTGCGGGTGTTCTTCGGCCGGTCGTTCGAGGCCGTCCGAGCGCAGTACCTGGCACAGATCGCGGAATGGGAGCGCTGGCAGGACGTGGCCCTGGAAGCGTTCGGGCCGGTCCGGGCCGGATGACCGGTGCGGGCCGGCGCCCGCACCGGAACCGGATTCGTTCGCCACCGCACGAATCCGGCGGGGTCGGCGGATCGGTGTGAGGATCAGGTCTCCGTCGACGGCGAGGGGCCCGCGATCATGACCGCACCGACCACCCCGTACACCGAGCTGGGCGAGGCCCTGGGCACCGACTTCTTCTCGGTGCGCGACCAGTTCACCGACGAGCAGTGGCAGCGCTTCGCCGACACCCGCACGTTCGTCGACTCCGAGGTCCTCCCCGACATCAACGACTACTGGGAGCGCGCCGAGCTGCCCTGGCACCTGTTCCGGCGGCTGCCGGAGCTCGGGGTCGTCGGCGAGGACATCCAGGGCTACGGGGCGGGATGGAGCCCGCTCGCGCTGGGCCTCGTGCACATGGAGCTGCACCGTGGCGACGGCTCGCTCGGCACGTTCCTCGGGGTGCACGCGGGCCTGGCGATGAAGGCGATCGCGATGTGCGGCTCGGAGGAGCAGAAGCAGCGCTGGCTGCCGGCGATGTCGACCATGGACTCCTCGGCGCGTTCGCGCTGACCGAGCCGATGCACGGCTCGGACTCGGTCGCGCTGGAGACCACCGCGACCCGCGACGGCGACCACTGGGTGCTGCGCGGGTCCAAGCGCTGATCGGCAACGGCAGCGTCGCGGACCTGGTGGTCGTGTGGGCGCGCGACACCGACTCCGGGGAGGTGCTCGGATTCGTCGTCGAGACCCCGGCGGAGGGATACCGGG
>NZ_JAHLJA010000085.1:0-17846 GCF_020496245.1 Pseudonocardia sp. ICBG601
CTTCATCTTCTCCTCACTCGGCGAGGAGCTCGGGCTGATCGGGCTGCCGCGATCATGCTCGTCTACCTGGTGCTCATCACCCGCGGACTGCGCTCGGCACTGGCCGTGCGCGACTCCTACGGGAAGCTGCTCGCGACCGGGCTGTCGTTCTCGGTCGCGCTGCAGATCTTCGTCGTCATCGGCGGGGTGACGAAGCTGATCCCGCTGACCGGTCTGACGCTGCCGTTCCTGTCCTACGGTGGCTCGTCGCTGCTGGCGAACTACGTGCTGGTGGCGATCCTGCTGCGGATCTCGCACGTGGCCAGGGCACCGCTGCCCGTCCGGCCCGCGAAGCCGCGGGCGCCGATCGCCGAGGCCAGCACCGAGCTCGTCCAGCGTCCCGGTGCGGGCCTGTCCGACACCCGTGACGACAACCGCGCCGACGGTGCCGCCAACGCCGCCAACGCCGCCCAGAGGAGCGAGACGTGAACCGCCCGGTTCCGCCGCGTGGCCCTCGCCGTGATGGTGATGATCGTGGTCCTGCTCGGCAACATCACCTACGTGCAGGTCGTCATGGCCGGCCAGTACCGGGACGACCCCCGCAACCAGCGCTCGCAGATCGACGAGTACTCGCGTCAGCGCGGGCAGATCGTCGCCGGCGGGCAGGTCCTCGCGCAGAGCGTCGAGGGGAACGGCCGGCTGCGCTTCGCGCGCCAGTACCCGCAGGGCGAGATGTTCGCGCCGGTCACCGGCTTCCTGTCGACCGTGTACGGCAAGACCGCGCTCGAGCGGTCCGCCGACGAGGTGCTCAACGGCACCGACGACCGGCTGTTCGTGCGCAGGCTGTCGGACCTCATCACCGGCCGGGACCCGGCGGGCGGCAACGTGGTGACCACCATCGACCCCGAGGTGCAGCGCGCCGCCTACGACGGGCTGGCCTCCCGCGGGTACACCGGCGCCGTCGTCGCGCTGGTCCCGCAGACCGGCGAGATCCTGGCGATGGCCTCGACGCCGTCGTTCGACCCGAACGCGCTGGCCTCGCCCGACCCCGCCGAGCAGCAGCGGGCCTGGCAGCGCTACGGCGCCGAGGACCCGGACCCGAGGACCAACCGGGCGATCAACGAGATCGAGCCGCCCGGCTCGACGTTCAAGCTCGTCACCACCGCGGCCGCCCTGCAGAACGGCTACACCCCGGACAGCCAGCTCACGGCCGCCCGCAGCATCCAGCTGGCCGACTCCACGACGACCCTGGAGAACTACAACGGCTCGGCCTGCGGCGGCGGGGCGACGGCGTCGCTGCGCGAGGCGCTGGCGCGCTCCTGCAACACCGCGTTCGCCCAGCTCGGCGGCGAGCTCGGCGCGGACAAGCTCCGTGCCCAGGCCGAGGCGTTCGGCATCGGCCGCACCGACCTGCAGATCCCGATGCCGGTCACCGCGTCGCAGGTCGGCCCGATGTCCGACGCCCCCTCCACCCAGCAGTCCGCGATCGGGCAGCGCGACGTCCGGCTGACCCCGATGCAGCTGGCGATGATCGGCGCCTCGATCGCCAACGGCGGCCAGACGATGGCCCCGCACCTGGTCAAGGAGATCCAGAGCCAGACCCTGGACGTCGTCGACACCACCGAGCCCGACCGGATGTCGCGGTCGATGCCGGCCGACGTGGCCCGCACCATGACCGACCTGATGGTCGGCTCGGAGGACCGGACCTCGGGCGGCGGCAAGATCACCGGCGTCCAGATCGCGTCGAAGACCGGTACCGCCGAGCACGGCACCGACCCGAAGAACACCCCGCCGCACGCCTGGTACGTGGTGTTCGCCCCGGCGGAGAACCCCAAGGTCGCGGTCGCGGTGCTCGTCGAGAACGGCGGCGACCGGGCGCTGGAGGCGACCGGTGGCTCCGTCGCGGCCCCGATCGGGCGGGCCGTGATCGCCGAGGCGCTGCGGGACGCCCAGTGAGCCCGCGGGACCCGGCCCGGCGCAGGTCCCCGGCGGTCCCGTGAGCGCCCTGTCGGCCGGGCAGCTGATCTCCGAGCGCTACCAGCTGGACCGGCGGATCGCGGTCGGCGGGATGGGCGAGGTCTGGGAGGCCTCCGACACCCGGCTCGGGCGCAGCGTCGCGGTGAAGGTCCTCAAGGCGGAACTCTCCGACGACCCCGAGTTCCTGCACCGGTTCCGCATCGAGGCCCGTACCGTCGCCTCGCTGGACCACGCCGGGATCGCCGCCGTGCACGACTACGGCGAGGACGACAGCCCCACCGGCGGCGGGCGCACCGCCTACCTGGTGATGGAGCTCGTCCGGGGCGAGCCGCTGTCGTCGCGGATCGGGCGCGGGCCCATCCCCGCCGACGAGGCGCTCGACATCCTCGAGCAGGCGGGCCGGGCACTGTTCGCCGCGCACGAGCGCGGGTTCGTCCACCGCGACGTCAAGCCCGGCAACATCCTGCTGCGCACCGACGGCGTCGTGAAGCTGACCGACTTCGGCATCGCCAAGGCCGCCGACGCCGTCCCGGTGACCCGCTCCGGGATGGTGATGGGCACCGCCCACTACATCGCACCGGAGCAGGCCTCCGGCGAGGAGGCCGGGCCGTCCGGCGACGTGTACTCCCTGGGCATCGTCGGCTACGAGTGCCTGGCCGGAGTCCGGCCGTTCCGCGCCGAGAGCGCCGTCGCCGTGGCGATGATGCAGGTCCGCGACGACCCGCCGCCGCTCCCGGACGAGATCCCCGAGCGGGTCCGCGAGCTGATCTCCTCGGTGCTGGTCAAGGACCCCGAGCAGCGCTACACCGACGGTGCCGAGTTCGCCGACGCCGTCGCCGCGGTCCGGCGTGGGCACCGGCCGCCGCCGCCCGGCATCCCCGCCCCCGGCGGGTACGCGCCCGACTTCCGCGGCGACGACGGCAGCGGCGCGCGCCACTCCCTGCAGGAGAGCGGACCGGGGACCGGCGACGGCCCGTCCGCCGGCGGTCCCGACACCGCCGACCGCGGCCCGCGCACCGGCGACCCCGGCCCCGACGGCGCCCGCCGCAGCGGGCCGGACCAGGGCGTGTCCCGCCCGGTCACCGGCCCCTACCCCGGCGCCGGGCAGGGCCGGCCGCAGGGACCGCGCACCCCGGGCGGCACGCCGGCGGGGTCCGGGCCGGTCCCGGTGCCCCCCGGCTCGCCGCCCTACGGCGCCCCGCTGCGTCCGCCGCACACCGGGCCGCACGCCGGCGGTCCGGCCGCCGGCCGTCGTCCGGGCGGGCCACCCACCGGGCCCGGGTTCCCGGGGCAGCAGCGCTCGGCGCCGACGCGTCCACCGGCGCGCCGCAACGCCTCCGCCGACCGGATGCCCGAGCTGCACCCGTCCGGCCCGCTCGATCTGGGCCCGCAACGGTCCGGCCGGGCGAAGGCCTGGCTGGCCGTGCTGTTCGTGGTCCTGACGCTCGCCGCCGTACTACTGGCGGTGATGATCTTGAGGGGTGTCTCGCCCGACGACATGCGGCCCGGGTCACTGGGGGTCGCGCCCGGTACCGTGGCGACCGCGGCCGGCCCCCCGGCCGGGTCCACGGGACCGGCGGTCCCGGCAGAGCCGTTCGCCGTCCCCCGTGCCCAAGATCGACCGGAGGTGCCCGGTGATGTCCCGGTGATCCCACCGAACGGTCGCTCCGGCGCAGATGCCGCCCGTACGGGACCGGCAGTGGGCGCCGACCGGCATGATGAGCACGCCTCCGACGGACTCGATGAGTACGGGAACCTGAACCGATGACGACACCACGACTGCTCTCCGAGCGCTACGAGCTGGGCGACCCGCTCGGCTACGGCGGCATGTCCGAGGTCCACCGCGGCCTCGACACCCGGCTCGGCCGGGACGTGGCGGTCAAGGTCCTGCGGGCCGATCTGGCCCGCGACCCCCAGTTCCAGCTCCGCTTCCGCCGTGAGGCGCAGAACTCGGCGTCGCTGAACCACCCGGCGATCGTCGCGGTGTACGACACCGGCGAGGTCGAGTCCGAGTTCGGGACACTGCCCTACATCGTCATGGAGTTCGTCGACGGACAGACGCTGCGCGAGATCGTCAAGACGTCCGGCCCGATGACCCAGCAGCGGGTCGTCGAGGTGATGGCCGATGTCTGCGCCGCGCTCGACTTCTCGCACCGGCACAACATCATCCACCGCGACGTGAAGCCCGCGAACGTGATGATCAACGGCGTCGGCGCGGTCAAGGTCATGGACTTCGGCATCGCCCGTGCACTGGGCGAGGGCCAGAACGTCACCCAGACCGCGGCCGTCATCGGCACGGCGCAGTACCTGTCCCCCGAGCAGGCCCGCGGTGAGGCCGTGGACGCCCGGTCGGACGTCTACGCCGCCGGCTGCGTGCTGTTCGAGCTCCTGACCGGCGAGCCGCCGTTCACCGGGGACACCCCGGTCGCGGTGGCCTACCAGCACGTGCGGGAGGACCCTCGGGCCCCGTCCGAGCTGAACCCGTCGGTGCCCCCGGCACTCGACGCGGTGGTGCTCAAGGCGCTCAGCAAGAACCCGGCCAACCGCTACCAGTCGGCCGCCGAGATGCGGGCGGACCTGATCCGCGTGCGCAACGGCGAGCCGGTGCACGCACCGCTGGTCATGAGCGAGCACGAGCGCACGCACATGATGGCCCACGACGGCGCGACCCAGGCCATGGCGACGCGCCGGCTCGACGCGGGCGGCCCGGCCACCGGCCGGCACACGATGCCGCCGCACCACCCCGACTACGGCGACGACGAGCGTCGCGGAGGGGGCCGCAAGGCACTCCTGTGGGTCGTCGCGCTCGCGGTGATCGGGCTGCTCGGCTTCGTCGGCTTCCAGTTGTTCTCCTCCTCGGGCCCGGACCAGGTCTCGGTGCCCGACGTACTCGGCCAGTCCCCGGACCAGGCCCGGCAGACCATCACCCAGGCCGGGCTGCTGTTCTCCCAGCAGGACCAGCCGTCGGACGTCGCGCAGGTCGGCAAGGTCGTCCGGACCGACCCCGGCGGCGGCAACCAGGTCCCCGAGAACAGCCGGGTGACGGTCTACGTCGGCAGCGGGCCCGCACAGGTCACGGTGCCGAGCGTCGAGGGCCTGTCCCCGGACGAGGCCGAGGCCAAGCTCCGGGCGGCCGGCCTGCAGGTCGGCGGCCGTACCGAGCGCGACACCAGTGACTCCAGCCAGGTCGGCAAGGTGATCACCTCCGACCCGGGGCCGGGCCAGCAGGTCTCGGGCAACACCGCGGTGTCGCTGGTGGTGGGTCGCAGGCAGCAGACGGTCGCCGTGCCCGACGTCGCGGGCCAGTCGGCCGACGCCGCCCGGACGACACTGCAGAACGCCGGTTTCCAGTCGATCTCCACGACCGAGGTCGACAGCAGCAGTTCGGCCGGCCAGGCGGTCGGCACGAACCCGTCGGCCGGGACCCGGGTCGCACCCGACCAGACCATCACCATCCAGATCAGCCGCGGGAACCAGAACCAGGTGCCCAACGTCGTCGGCCAGCGTGTCGACAGCGCGATCAGCACGCTGCAGGAGGCAGGGCTGAGCCCGTCGATCCGTCAGGTCGACGTCTCGGACTCCTCCCAGAACGGCGTCGTGCTGCAGCAGAGCCCGTCCGGCGGGTCCGAGGCCTCCAGCGGCCAGACCGTTACCCTCACCGTGGGCCGCTACTCCGGTGGCAGCAGCAGCGACGGGGACAACAGCGGCAACAGCGGGTTCCCGTTCAACTGACCATCCTTCCGGGAGGAACCGTGCGCGTCCTCGTCGTCGACAACTACGACAGCTTCGTCTACAACCTGGTCCACTACCTGGCCCAGCTCGGCGCCGACCCGGTGGTCCGGCGCAACGACGAGGTCGAGCTGGACGAGCTCGACGACGTCGGCGCCGTCCTGCTCAGCCCCGGGCCGGGCACCCCGGAACGGGCCGGTCGCAGCGTCGAGGTCATCCACCGCGCCGCGGAGCGCGGCACCCCGCTGCTGGGGGTGTGCCTCGGCCACCAGGCGCTGGCCACCGCCTGGGGCGGGGTCGTGGAGCGGGCGCCCGAGCTGCTGCACGGCAAGACCTCGGAGGTCTTCCACGACGGCACCGGGGTGCTCGCCGGGCTGCCCTCGCCGTTCACCGCCACCCGCTACCACTCGCTGACGATCCCGCCCGACGGTCTGCCGTCGGAGCTGGAGGCGACCGGGCACACCGAGACCGGCCTGATCATGGCCGTCCGGCACCGGGAGCTCCCGATCTCCGGCGTGCAGTTCCACCCGGAGTCCGTGCTGACCGAGGGCGGACACCGGATGTTGGCGAACTGGCTGCGCCAGGCCGGCTACTCCGTACCGGAGGACCTGGTCGTTCGGCTGTCCGCCGAGATGGCCGGGCTGGTCGCCGGGGTCTGACGCCCGCTCCGCACCGCCCGACGTCCCCGTGACGTGTGACGCCTGTGCCCCCGGGATGCCCCGGACGGCGACGCGGCCGCGCTACCGTGGTGGCGGATCTGTCCGGGTCGCCCCGTCCCAGACCACGGCGCCCCGTCGCAGGTCCCGCCCCCGGCCGGCGCACCGGCTGGACCCGTGTCCGACTCCGACAGGCGATGAGGTCAGATGCCGAAGTCGAAGGTCCGCAAGAAGGCGGCCTACACCCCTCCCCCGGTCAGCCGCACCCCGCAGAAGGTCGCGGGGCCGACGCACCCCGCCTACATCGCCGTCATGGTCGCGATGTGGATCCTCGGTCTCGCCTGGCTGGTGATCAACTATCTGGCGGGTCCGTCCATCCCGTTCATGCTCGCGCTGGGGAACTGGAACTTCATCATCGGGTTCTCACTCATCGTGATCGGCCTTCTCATGACCATGCGGTGGCGTTGAGCAGCGGAAATACACGGATGTGAGTTGTCCACCATGTGGATGGAGCCTGTGGACAACGTCGCATGACCACGCAGGGTGATCGACTTCGGTGGTCGACGCCGGTGGGCACGGTCGTCGCACTCTGGGTGCTGGCGGTCGCCGCGACCGGCTGGTCGGTCGCGGTGATCGTCTCCGGGGCGGAGGCGGCGGGCGCGCTCGTCGCGGGTGTCGCGGCGCTCGGTCTCGCCCTGGCCGCGGCCTCGGGGACCCGTGCCCGGCCCCGGCTGGAAGCCGGTCCCGAGGGGCTGACGGTCCGCAGGCTGACCTGGACCCGGCACGTGCCCTGGAGCCGGGTGGACGACCTGCGCCTGCTGCGGACCCGCAGGCTGGGCCGCGAGTCGGTGCTGCTGGAGCTGGAGCTGCGCGACGTCGACGACCACGAGCGGCTCGTCATCCTCGGCCGGGCCGAGCTGGGCGCGGACCCGGTCGACGTGTTCGACGACCTGTCCGCCCTGCGCCCGGGACACCGCCCCGGCGACGCCGGCCCGACCGTTCCCTGACCCGTGGCCCGGCGCCTCCACGGACACCGCGGCTCGCCCGGTCCCCCGCCGCGGCGGGGGACGACCCGCGACGGCGCCGCTCGCCGCGTGCGGACCGCGCCGACAGCTCGGGGCCCCACCCCTGGCGACGGCGGGCCGGGGTCAGACGCCGGCGGCCGCGAGCAGCCCCGCGGCGCGCACCACGATCAGCACGATCGCGAGCGCGGTCAGCCCGGAGACCGCCAGCACCTGGGTCCGCCTGCGCTGCGGGGACCCCGTCCCGAGGTGGACCAGCGCCGCGGTGACCGCGGCGCCGAAGACCAGCCCGCCGAGGTGCCCCTGCCACGAGATGCCCTGGATGCTGAAGCTGATCACGGCGTTGATCGCGATGAGGGCGACGACCTGCCCGGTCGGCAGCTTCAACCGCCGGAGCAGGACGAACAGTGCCCCCATCAGCCCGAAGACCGCACCGGAGGCACCCGCCGTCAGCCCGTTGGGAGCGCTGAACAGCATGACCGCGGCCGCGCCGCCGAGCATGGACACGCCGTAGACGGCGACGAACCGGGCCCGTCCCAGGACCGTCTCGACCTCACGGCCGATGATCCACAGGGCGTACATGTTGAACGCCAGGTGCAGCGGGCCGATGTGCAGGAAGCCCGAGGTGATGATCCGCCAGTACTCGCCGTCGGCGACCAGGAGCGGGACGAGCCCGCCGGCCTCGAACAGCGGCGACAGGAAGTTGGACATCACGCTGCCCGCCGTGACCGCGGTGATCACGTAGACCACCACGTTCGCGACGATCAGCCCGGGGACGACCACCGGCTTCCCGGTACGGCTCGCCCCGGCGACGGTGCGTCGTCGCGGGGTAGTCCGTGCGGCCTCGGCGAGGCAGTCCACGCAGTGCTGGCCGACCGGGGCCGGCTGCAGGCAGGCGGGGCAGGCGGGCCGGTCGCAGCGCGAGCAGGCCAGCCCGGTGGGGCGGTCGGGGTGCCGGACGCACACCGTCGCGCCGCCGGGGCCGGGCGGGGCGCCGGGCCCCCCGCCCGGGCCGGTCTCCCCGGATCCGTACTGCGCAGGTCCGTACGGCGCAGGTCCGTACGGCGCGGACCCGTAGGGCGTCTGCCCGTACGGCGCCGACCCGGGACCACCCGATGGCGGACCGCCCGGCGCGCCCGGCGGCGGCCACTGGGGCTGCGGGTAGCCGGGCGGCGCCGGGTAGTACGGCGTGCCCGCGGGGCCGGGGGATCCCGGGCCGCCCTCGGGCTCGCCGGATGCCCCGGATCCGCTGCTGTCGGGTCGTCCGTTCACCACGGCCGGTCCACTCGGTGGTCGGAGACCTGCTGGGTCAGGACCGCTCGATCTCGATCTTCTCGATGACCACGTCGGTCAGCGGCCGGTCGGCCTGGCCGGTGGTGGTCTGGGCGATGGCGTCCACGACGGCCCGCGACTCGGCGTCGGCGACCTCACCGAAGATGGTGTGGCGCCGGTTCAGGTGCGGGGTGTTGCCCACCGTGATGAAGAACTGCGAGCCGTTGGTGCCCGGCCCGGCGTTGGCCATGGCCAGCAGGTAGGGCCGGTCGAACTTGAGGTCCGGGTGGAACTCGTCGCCGAACTGGTAGCCCGGGCCACCGCGACCGGTACCGGTCGGGTCGCCGCCCTGGATCATGAAGCCGCTGATCACCCGGTGGAAGATCGAACCGTCGTAGAACGGCCCGGAGTCTCCGCCGCTGGCGTTCGGGCCCGTGTAGTCCTTGCTGCCCTCCGCGAGGCCGACGAAGTTCGCGACCGTCTTCGGCGCGTGGTCGCCGAACAGCACGACGCGGATGTCGCCCTCGGAGGTGTGCAGGACGGCCGTCGTCTTGGCGTTCTCTGGTTCCGTCACGACTACCATCGTGCCAGTAAGCAGCCGCATCCGTGGGAAGCAGGTCCGGAACATGAGTGCCGAGAGGAAGCGGGCCCGTGCCCGCAAGGACGCGACCGAGGCCGTACGCACCTTCGCCGACGCCGGCCGGATCGCCGGTGGCGCGGTCACCGACGCCGTGGCCGGAGGGGTCTCGACGCGTCTGTCCGACCTGTCCGACGTGGTGTCCGGCTCGGTGCACGACGCCCGCCACGCGCTGGCCGAGATCGTCGAGCCGACCCCGGTGCGGGTGCGCCGGGCCCCGTGGATCGTGGCCGTCCTGCTGCTGACCGCGGCCGCGGTGTGGGGCTGGGCGACGGTCCTGAAGCGCGAGCGCGAGGTGGACCCCGGGACCCCGGTCCCGACGACCCCGCCGTCCGACGACCAGATCCACGGCAAGCCGATCGGTCAGGGCAGGTCGCAGACGAACGGCCACTGACCGCAGGACCCGTCCCGGAACGAGCGGGTCAGGACGGGCGCAGCGTCCGCAGGAAGCCGGTCACGGCGGCCTCGTAGCCGTCGGGATCGGCGTTCCAGCTGCCGGTGTGCTCGGTACCGGAGAACTCCCGGTAGGTGACCGGCCAGCCGTGCTCCGGGGCGGTCGCGGCGAGGTCCCGGCTCAGCGAGACCGGGACGGCGGTGTCGGCGTCGCTGTGCAGGACGAGCGTCGGGGGACGGACCGCGGGCGGACGACGGACCAGGTCGAACCGGTCGAGGTCGATCCCGATCCGGCGTGCGGTGAACCGGGCCGCGACCCCGGCCAGGGTCGGGGGGAGACCGCGGTTGCGGGCCTGCCGGCGCAGCGTGCGACGCCAGTCGAGCAGCGGCGCGTCCCAGACCACGGCGTCGACGAGGTCGGCCTGCGGGGACCGGTCGAGGAACGCCCCGCCCACCGCGGCCCCCATCGACCAGCCGACCAGCACCAGCCGGCGCGCGCCGTGGACCAGGGCGTAGGCCGCGGCGGCGTCGACGTCGCGCCACTCGGTGTCGCCGAGGTGCGAGCGCCCGTCCGGTGACTTCGGGGCGGTCCCGTCCCCGCGGTAGCTGACGACGAGCTGGGTCAGGCCGGCCGCGTGCAGCGCGGGCAGGATCCGCAGTGCCTCGCGTCGGGTCCCGCCACGGCCGTGCACGCACAGCGCCCAGGTGTGCGGGTGTCCTCCGGCCGGGGCAGGGATGCGCCAGGCCGGGGCCGGCCCGAGGTCGGTGGGCACCTCGACCTCGTCGAAGGACAACCCTCGTGCGGACGGGTCCGGGTCGAACGGGCCGGCGTCGAGCACGGCGGGGCCGATCGCGGGGACCGGGCCCGCGCGGAGCTCACGGACGACCGTGCGGCGCCCGCGGTCGAGGACCGGACCGACGACGGCCAGCCCGGCCGGGCCGCGCAGTCCCCACACGCCCGGCTGCGCGGACAGCCGGGTCCGCGCCAGCTCGACGGTGCCGTCCCCGGTGGCGACGACCCGCTCGGGCAGCCCCGGGCGCGGCGACGGGTGCAGCAGGATCGTCGAGTAGTGCCAGCCGATCGCGGCCGCGGCGGCGCCTCCCGCCCCGCCCAGGACCCCGGCCAGCGCGCCCGCAACGGGCACCGAAGGACGAACGGAGTGGCGGACGGAGGGGCTCGGCGCGCGCACGCACTCATCCTGCTCCCCCGCGTACGAACACCGCGAGTGGACCACCGAAGGCATTCCGGAGCGACGAACACTCGCCCGTACGTGCGAGACCCCTCTCAGGTTGCCACTCGTACGGGTGAAGATCACTGTCGATCGACTGCGCACCGCAACCGCTTGATGTGGATCTCGTTGTCCCCCGGCGAGGGTCGTCCGTCGACCCTCCGCTCCCCCGATCCCCCTTGGAAGGACGTGCGCATGAACTCGCTCGCCCGTACCGCCCTGCGGCTGTCCCTCACCGGCGCCGGCATCGCCGCGCTCGGCGCCGGTCTCGTCGGCCAGGCCTCGGCCGCCGAACTTCCCGAGCTGCCCGAGCTCCCGGCCGCCCCGGACACCTCCGCCCTGACCGACGCCGCGGACAGCCTCCCCTTCGGCGAGCTGCAGGTCCCGGACGCCGATGCCCTCGGTCTGCCGGAGCTGCCCTCGACCGACTCGCTGCCGAGCGCGCCGTCGCTGCCCGGCACCGACGACCTGCCCACCGCCACGCCGCAGGCCGCGGACGTCGCGTCGGAGCTGCCCTCGGCCGAGGACGCCCCCGAGCTGCCGTCCACGGACGACCTGCCCGAGCTGCCCTCGGCGGAGGACGCCGGCCTCCCGTCGGTCGACGACGCGGGCGCGCTGCCCGTGTTCGAGGTCCCGGCCGTCATGCACATCGAGGCGCCGACCGGCTCCTGACGTCGGTCCGCGGGTGCCGGACCCCCGACCGGCACCCGCGACCACGCCCGTCCGGTGTCCCCGACGACCGGGGCACCGGGCGGGCGGTCGTGTGCGGGCTCAGGGACGACCGTGCCGCGGGCGCGGCGGCGGCGCCGGGACCACCGGCGCGCGGACGAGGAGCTCGTAGCGGTCGAAGGATCCCTCGTCGTCGACGACGTGGCGCAGGAACCGGAACCCGGCCCGCCGCGCGACCCCGACCGATGCGGTGTTCTGCGGGTCGACGTCGATCGAGATCCACCGCACGTCACCACGTTCGCCCAGGTAGCGGGCCGCGAGCCGGACCGCGCGGGTCGCGAGGCCGCGACGGCGGTACGCCGCGTAGACGCCGTAGGACAGACCGGCCCGGCCCCCCGCGGGGTCGAGGTCGACGTCGATGGTCCCGGCGAGGACGGCGCCGCCGTCCACCCGGATCCCGAAGCTCAGCTTCGGCCCGTCGTCGGCCCAGCGTTCGATCGCACGACGGACGTGGGCACGGGCGGTCGCCGGGGTCGCGGGTGCGCCACCGAGCCAGCGGACGATCTCGGCGTCCTCACCCGCGAGGTGGGCCGTCACGTCGTCCCAGCCGAGCGGGCTGAGGACGACGACGCCGTCCGCCAGCATGTTGGAGGGACGCGACACGGGACCATCCTGCCCCAGACGTCGCCGTGCGTGATCGGGTACTCCCCTCCGGGGTTCCCCGTCAGGACGACGGCGCCTCGCGCACCCGGTAGCGCATGAGGAGCGTGTCGTCCCCGGTGACGACGCTGACCAGCTCCAGGCGCGCCGGATCCATGCCGGCGCCGCGGGCGATCCGCCCGGCCTCCCCGGAGACGAGGAACGGAGCGAGGGTCAGCCGCAGCTCGTCGACCAGGCCCGCCTCGGCCAGGCTGCCGAACAGCGCGGGGCCGCCCATGCAGTTGATCCGGCGCAGTCCGCGCTCCCCCAGCGCGGCGACCGCGACGGCGAGGTCGACCGACTCGTCGCCGGTGAGCACGACCTCGGCGCCGGCGTCGGTCCACCGGCCGCGCAGGTCCACGGGGACCGACTCGCAGGTCAGCACGATCGTGGGGACCACGGTGTCGGTCAGCACCGGCGACGACGGATCGAGGGACTTCCCCGACGAGGTGACGACCGCCGTCGACGGCAGCTCCGACAGCCCGAAGCGGCGGCGCCGGCCGTCCATCCGGTCGTTGTGCTTGACGCCCGTGAACCCCTCGGCGGTGGCCGTCCCGGCCGCGACGAGCACGACGTCGGCCAGGTCGGTCCCCAGGTCGAGCACCGCACGGTCGGGCGGGGTGGACAGCCCGGCCGAGCTACCCTGGACCTCGACGGCCCCGTCCGCGCTGGACACGAAGTTGACCGACAGCCGGAGCCGGTCGTCCGGGTAGGCGTAGAGCCGTTCGAGCTGCTCGGTCGACAGCGGCCCGGCGTCGGCCACCGGGAAGATCTGGTGGATCGTGCTCACGCGAGCAGTCTCACCGCCCGCGAGGGATTCCGCTCGCCACGAACGGTGGCGACCATCTCGCAGGTCTCCCGGGTGGCCCGGGCCTGGTGGGCGCGCACCATGGCGACGCCGCGGTCGGCGGCCAGCGCCGTCGCGGCGAGGGTGCCGGTCAGCCGCTCCTCGAGCGGCACGGCCAGGGACTCGCCGACGACGGTCTTGTTCGACATCGCCAGCAGCACCGGCCAGCCGGTCGCGACCATCTCGTCGATGCCGCGCAGGACCTGCAGGCTGTGCAGGGTGTTCTTCGAGAAGTCGATCGCCGGGTCGATGAGGATCCCGCCGGCGGGCACGCCCGCGGCGACGGCCTTCTCCGCGAGCGCGACGGTCTGGTCGATGACCGTGCGCAGGACGTCGGTGTAGCGCGGCCGGTGCGGCTCGGTGCGCGGGTCGACGTGGTCGGTGTGCGCGCTGACGTAGCCGGCGCCGTACCGGGCGGCGACGTCGAGGATCCCGGCGTCGGCGGCCGCCCAGTTGTCGTTGACCAGGTCGGCGCCCGCCGCGCAGACCGCATCGGCGGGTCCGGCGCGGAAGGTGTCGACCGAGATCGCGACGTCGGGGAACGTGTGGCGTGCCCACTCCACGGTCGGCACGACCCGGTCGATCTCCTCCTGCTCGGTCACCTCGGCCCCCGGGCTGGCCGGCACACCGCCGATGTCGATGACGTCGGCACCCTCCCGGACCACCGCCGTGATGCGGTCCCGGGCGGCCTGCTCGGCGAAGGTGACCCCGTGGTCGTAGAACGAGTCGGGGGTCCGGTTGACGATCGCCATGACCATCGCCCGGTCCCGGTTCCAGGTACGTCCACGGAACGTCACGCTCGGCACGTGGTCTCCTCACAGCACGGACGGGCCCGCTGCAGGACCCGGTTGGATCTCCATCCTGCCCCGGGGCCCGGCGTGCGTGCCCACCCCGACGGTCATCGGTCGCGCGTGTAGTCCCGCAGTGGCGGCTCGGTGGCCCCCGCGGCTCGGTCGCGATGCCGGTCGCGACCTGTCCCAGCAACCGTGCCTCGTGCACGTCGCCTTCTCGTCGGTCCGCCGAAAAATACGATGCGCACGACGGAGCCACGGACCGCACAGCCGTCACCGGTCCGGTCCGCCGATCGTCGCGGCGGACCGGACCGGCGAGGTCACGACAGGTGCTTCCCGGAGATCGCGCGGGCGATGACGAGCTGCTGGATCTGCTCGGTGCCCTCGAAGATGTCGTAGATCTTCGCGTCGCGGTGCATCCGCTCCACCGGGTGCTCGCGCGAGTAGCCCGCGCCGCCGAGGATCTGGATGGCCCGCTCGGTCGCCCACACCGCGACCCGGCCGGCCTTGAGCTTGGACATCGACCCCTCGCCCGCGGTGAACGGGACGTTGTTGCGCCCCATCCAGGCGGCCCGGTGCACGAGCAGCCGGGCGGCGTCGATCTCGGTCTTCATGTCCGCGAGGGTGAAGGAGATCGCCTGGTTCTCGATGATCGGGCGACCGAAGGCAACCCGGTCCTTGGCGTACTCCAGGGCGTACTCGTAGGCGGCGCGGGCGATGCCGATCGCCTGCGAGCCGACCGTCGGACGGGACAGCTCGAAGGTCTGCATCGCGGCGGAGCCCGTCGACTTCTCCCCCGACCGGGCACGGGCGAGCCGCTCGTCCAGCTTCTCCTTGCCGCCGAGCAGGCACGAGCCGGGGAGCTTCACGTCGTCGAGGAAGACGTCCGCGGTGTGCGACGCGCGCAGACCCATCTTCTTGATCTTGCGGGTGGACTCCAGGCCGGGCGTCTTCGGCGGGACGACGAACGCGGCCTGTCCCTTGCTCCCCAGCGCGGGGTCGACGACGGCCTGCACCACGTGGATGTTCGCGATGCCGCCGTTGGTGGCCCAGGCCTTCTGGCCGGTGAGGGTCCACTCGTCCTTCGCCTCGTCGTAGACGGCGCGGGTGCGCATCGCCGAGACGTCCGAGCCGGCTTCGGGCTCGGACGAGCAGAACGCTCCGACCTGCGGCTCGGAGGCGGCGCCGCAGCACTGCGGGATGAACTCGACCATCTGCTCGGGCGTGCCCGAGGCGAAGATGCCGGCCACCGCGAGGGTGGTGCCGAAGATCGCCATGCCGATGCCGCCGTCGCCCCAGAAGAGCTCCTCGTTGACCAGCGGCATGGACAGGCCGGTCTCGTCACCCCAGAAGGAGGCGAGGGTCTCGAAGTTGTAGAGCTCGATCTTCGCGGCCTCCTGCAGGATCGGCCACGGGGTCTCCTCGCGCTCGTCCCACTCGGCGGCGGCCGGGCGCACGACGTCGGCGGCGAAGCCGTGCACCCACTCCTGCAGCTCGCGGTGCTCCTCGGACAGTTCGAAGGAAGTCATCTCAGCTCTCCGCTGGTCGGTCGCGGTTCTCGTCAGGCAGACGGGATCTGGAACATCTTCTGCAGAGCGGTCGCGAAGCCGACGTCGCCGGAGACCTTGAGCTTGCGCGTCATGAACAGGGTCACCGGGTTGGCGTTGTTCGTCGCGACCTTGAGGAACTCGGTGCCGGGCATGGTCAGCGCAGTGCGGGGGTCCTCGTCGGTGCCCTCGGTGACCGTGCAGGTGCCGTTCTGCATCACGGTCTGGAAGCTGTCGACCGTCGAGCCGTCCTTGATGTGCCAGTGCACGACCTGCCGGTTCCCGGTCGCGCCCTTGGACGAGTAGAACTCGCTCATCCGGCCGAAGATCGCCTCGAGCACCGGTCGGCGGACCTCGGACGACATCACGGTCGCCAGCTGCTGCTTCGACGCGGTCTTGACCAGGCGGGCGAACAGCGACGGGTCGACGTTCTTCGCGTTCCCGTCGCGCAGAGCCGTCCCGAGCGGGGCGATCAGCTGCTCGTCGGACAGGGACTTCGGGTCGACGCTGCGACCCAGCTCGTTGATGTCGACCGTGTCGGCCATCGCTCGTTCCACCTCGCCGTGGTTCACACAAGTGTCCGGTACTCGCCGTACCGGCTCGGGACGAGGCGTACTTTACGCAGCAGTAGCTAAGCTGTCGAGATGGCATCTGCACCCCGTCGCAGGCTCCCGCCCGCGCAGCGCGAGAAGCAGGTCCTCGACGCGGCGGTGCGCGTGTTCTCCCGGGACGGGTTCCACGACGCGTCGATGGACGGCGTCGCCGACGAGGCGGGGCTGTCGAAGCCGATGGTCTACACGCACGGCGGGGGCTCGAAGGAGGAGCTGCTGCGGCGGTGCATCCGCCGCGAGGCCGACCGACTGCTGGAGTCGGGCTCCGGCGCCGCGGCCGGGGCGCCGGTCGACGCCGAGGTGCGCCTGCACCGCGGTCTCCGGGCGTTCTTCGCCAGTGTGACCACCCATCGCGACGGCTGGTCGGTGCTCTACCGCCAGGCCCGCACCGGCGCGCTCGCGGACGAGGTGCACGCGGCGCGCACCCGGATCGTCGACCGGGTGGCGCGACTGCTGGCGGCCGAGCTGGCCGTCCCCGCGGGCGTGGATCCGGCGACGGTCACCGCCCCGCTCGCGGCGGCGCTGGCGGGCGCGGCCGAGGGACTGGCCGACTGGGCGGGCGACGGCACGGACCCCGACGACCTGGCCTCGACGCTGATGACCCTGGTCTGGCCGGGCCTGGAGCGCCTGCGCGGGTGAGCCGCCGGCGCCACCGTGCGCTCAGCCCTCCGTCGCCGGCCGCGTCACGAAGCGCCGGGTGCGGTCCGGAAGCCGGTCGACGATCCGGCCGATCCGCTCGGTGGTGCCCTGCAGCGGCGCGAGCGCGTCGGCCAGCACGCCGATCTGCCGGTCGAGCGCGTCGATCCGGGCCGCGACCGAGCGCAGGTCCGGGGCGACGGCGGTCAGCTGGCTCGCGGCCTGCGCGAGGTTGACGTCCAGGGCGGCCAGCCGCGGGGTCCCGTCGGCATCGGCGTCGGCAACGGCCGCCGCGATCCGCCGGACAGCGCCCTGGTCGCCGGTGGCCGCGGCCAGTGTCGCGAGGTCCTCACGCACCGGCGCCAGCTCCCGCAGCGGCTCGACCGCCCCCGCGAGGGCCGCGAGGTCACCGGGGGTGCGGGCGAGCTCCTGCAACGGTCCGACCGCCTCGCCAGACGTGCGAGGTCGGCCCGGGTCGCTGCCAGCTCGTGCACCGCGGGGACGGCGCCGGTGAGGCTCTCCAGGTGCTCGCGCGCCGCGGCCAGCTCCCGCAGCGGCTCCACCGCGCCGGCCAGCTGCGCCAGGTCGGCGCGGGTGGCGGCGAGCTCCTGGAGCGGGGCGACGGCGTCGGCGAGGCGCTGCAGCGACGTGACGGCCCCGGCGAGCGCGGCGAGGTCACCCGCGGCCGGTGCCAGCTCCCGCAGCGGTGCCGCGGCGCCGGCCAGCTCGTGGAGGTCCTCGCGCACCGCGGCCAGCTCGGTCAGCGGTCCGACCGCCGCGCTCAGCTCGCGCAGCGACTCCACCGCCGTGCCCAGCTCGGCCAGCGGTCCGACGGCAGTGGCGAGCTCACGCAGCGCATCGACCGCGCCCGCGAGCTCCGACAGCGGCCCGACGGCACCCGCCAGCTCCCGCAGCGAGGCCACCGCCGCGCCGAGCTCGCGCAGCGGCCCGACCGCGGCGGCCAGCTCGTGCAGGTCCCCGCGCACGCCCGCGAGGTGGTGCAGGTCCTCCCGCACCGCGGCGAGCTCGTGGAGGTCGTCGCGCACGCTCGCCAGGTGGTGCAGGTCCTCCCGCAGCCCGGCGAGCTGGTGCAGGTCGTCGCGGGCGCCGGCCAGTTTCGCGCAGCGGTCCGGCGGCTCCGGCCAGCTCGAC
>NZ_JAHLJA010000086.1:0-27238 GCF_020496245.1 Pseudonocardia sp. ICBG601
TCCTGGTGGAGAAGATGTTGCAGGACACCCAGCGGACGTCGGCGCCGAGCGCGACGAGGGTCTCGATGAGGACCGCGGTCTGGGTGGTCATGTGCAGGGACCCGGCGATCCGGGCGCCCGACAGCGGCTTCGACTCGCCGTACTCCCGGCGCAGGTCCATCAGGCCCGGCATCTCGTTTCTCGCGAGCCGGATGTCCTTGCGGCCGTACTCCGCCTCGGAGATGTCGGCGTGATCGCGAAGTCCAGGCCGCCGGCATGCTGCAGCTTCGGGTGATCGGTCATGGGGTGGTGTGGTCGCCTCCTCAGGCGATCGAGTCGTACTCGTCGGCACGACGGGTGCGGTCCGACGGCGAGGAGGAGCGACGTGCACGGGGCACGGCGTCCCCCTCCTCGTCGGAGACAGGCGCCCTTTCTCGTCCGTGCCGGCCGGGCCCGAGCGTGGCGGACGGACCGTGACCGGTCACGGCCGCTGCAGCGCCTCTCGGCGCCCGGCGATGTCGCGACCTCCATGGTCGCGAGCCGGTGCGGGGTGTCACTCATGCGTGATCAGCCCGTCAGGTGCTCGGCGAGCAGCCCGCTCGCCGCGACCTCGCGGCCGTGGGCGGCCAGCAGCCGGCCGGGGCCAGCACGGACTCGCTGTCGACCCGCACCTCCGCCCGGGCCAGCAACGGGGCCAGGACGGCGTCGTGGCGCACCGTGCGGGCCGCGGCGGCCAGCCCGGCCGCGTCGCGCTGGCGGAACACGCCCCCCCGGTGAGGACGACGAGACCGACTCACCTGCGTCGACGGGGTGTCCGGGCCGGGCTCGGGCTGCGCGGGGTCGGCGAGGACGCCGGTGTGGCGCAGGTGCCTGCGCAGCGCGACCACCGCGGCGATCGCCGCCAGCCTGCGGTCCTCGGCCGCCGCGCCCGGTCGGCGGGCACGGTGGCCCGCGACTCCTGCAGCGTGGCGACGGCCGGGCCGAGCAGGTCGGCCTCGACCGGGTCGACGATGCCCTCGGTCTGGGCCTCCGTCAGGACGCCGACGGCGCCGTCGCGCACCCCCGAGGTCACCCTCCTCGGTCGCGGCCGCCGGACCGGAGCCGGGGCCGTGGCGGTGCACGTCGGTGGTCGCCGAGCCGACGTCGACGACGAGCACCCCGGTCCCGGTCAGCCGGGCCAGCACCCCGGCCCCGTCGCCGACGGCGGCGTGCGTGCCGGACCGGACCAGCGCGCCGAACCGGCCGGTGCCCGACCCCAGGACGTGCCGGGCGTAGAGCGCGGCGACGGCGTCCCGCGCGGGTCCGGCGACGATCGTGCCCGGCTGCGGCGTGACGTTGGGGCAGGTCGTCACGGCCCGCCCGCCGGCCAGCAGCAGGCCGAGCGCGTCGGCGCGGGCGTCCTCGCCGACCGAGAGCAGCACCGGCCAGTGCCCGCGGGTGCGGGCCAGCCTGCCCGCGTTGTGCAGCAGCACCGCCGGGTCGGCCCCGTCGGCCCCGCCGAGCAGCAGCACCGCCCCGGGACGACGGCTCGACAGCTCCAGCACCGCGTCGGGCTCCAGCGGACCGGGGTGCACCCCGACCACCCGAGCCCCCGCGGAGCGGCAGACCCGGTGCCCGGCCTCGGTCGCGGTCAACGTCTCGGCCCCGACCACGGCCAGGCGCAGGGCCCCGCCGGCCGAGGAGCAGGCCAGCACCCGCGGCGCGGCACGCCTGCGCCGGCCCGCGGCGGCCGCGGCGGCGGCGACCGCCGCGTCGACCCCGGTGAGCACGTCGGGGGTGGTCGGGTGCTCGGCGAATCCCGCCGGGGTCCCGTCGGGCAGCACCAGCACGGCCTTGGTCCAGCAGGAGCCGACGTCGAGGCAGACCGCAGGCGTGTGCGGGTCGTCCGGCGACGCGTCGGTCATGGAGGGCGAGCGTACTGCGGCCGGGCGGTTACAGGGAGTGGTCCGGGGAAGATCGGTTGCGACGCGCACGTGGCCGAGAGGTGGGTGCCCCGGCCCCACGATCGACACCATGATCAGCAGTACCTGAGCGCTGCCGCGGTCCGGCCGGACAGCGCTCAGGTACTGATCGACTGCGTCTCGGATCGACTACTGCTCGGACTGCTGCGGGGCCTTGCGTCCGCGGGACTCGGCGGCGATCTCGGCCAGGGACTGGCCGGTGGCCAGCCGCGAGCGCCTGCGGCCGTAGACGAAGTACAGGACCGCACCCAGCGCCATCCAGCCGAAGAACCGGATCCAGGTGTCGGCCGGCAGGAACAGCGCCACGCCGAAGCAGGCCACCGCCGACACGATCGGCAGCACCGGCATGAACGGCACCCTGAACGTGCGGGGCAGGTCCGGGCGGCGCTTGCGGAGCACGATCACGCCGATCGAGACGAGCACGAACGCGGCCAGGGTGCCGATGTTGACCAGCTGGCCCAGCTCGGTGAGCTCCAGGAAGCCGCCCATCAGGGCCGCCGAGACGCCGGTGATGATCGTCAGCCGGTACGGGGTGCGGAACCGCGGGTGCACCCGGGCCAGCCACGGCGGCAGCAGCCGGTCGCGGCTCATCGCGAACGCGACGCGGGTCTGGCCGAGCATCAGCGTCATGATCACGACGGTGAGGCCGATCAGGATGCCGAAGGAGATGATGAACTCCGCCGCGGGCAGCCCGGTCGCGGCCATCGCCGCCGCGGCCGGCGCCTCCACCCCGAGCTGCCCGTAGGGCAGGATCCCGGTGTAGACCAGCGACACGATGATGTAGAGCAGGGTCGCGATGGTCAGCGAGGCGATGATGCCGATCGGCATCGTGCGCTGCGGCTCCCGTACCTCCTCCGACAGCGTCGCGACGATGTCGAAGCCCAGGTAGGCGAAGAAGACCAGCGCGGCGGCGGTGAAGACGCCGGTCAGGCCGAACGCCGTATCGATGCCGAACAGGTCCATGATCAGCGGGGTGCCCGCCGCGGTGGAGTAGTCGGCCGGCCGGGCCTCCGGGACGAACGGGATCCAGTTCTCGCCCGAGACAAAGAAGACACCGATGCCGATGATCCCGGCGACGATCACGAGCTTGAGCGTGGTGACCGTGGCGTTGACCCAGGCCGACAGCTTGATGCCGACGATCAGCACGGCCATCATCAGCAGCGCGATGAACACCGCGGGCAGGTCGACGATCCCGCCGCCGCCGGGCCCGGCCGAGACGGCGTCGGGCACCGGGAGCCCGATGCTCGCCATCACCGTGTCGAAGTAGCCGCCCCAGCCCTTCGACACCGTGGCCGCGCCGAGGGTGAACTCCAGGACGAGGTCCCAGCCGATCATCCAGGCGATGAACTCGCCCATCGAGGCGTAGGAGAACGTGTACGCGCTGCCCGCCACCGGGACGGTGGAGGCGAACTCGGCGTAGCAGAGCGCCGCGAGCGCGCACACGATCCCGCTGATGAGGAACGAGAGGGACACCGCGGGACCCGAGTAGAGCGCCGCCGCCTCCCCTGCCAGCACGAACACGCCGGTGCCGATCAGGACACCGATCCCCATGATCGTCAGCTGGACCGGGCCGAGGGCCTTCTTGAGCTGGAACTCCGGTTCCTCGGTGTCCCAGATCGCCTGCTCGACCGATTTCGTACGAAAGATCCCACTGTTCGGGCTTCTGGCCGTCATGGCGGAAAAGATACGGAAAGTCCGTTTGATGCGGAACGGCGGCGCCCCCGGTCCGGGTGCGCCGCCGTCGTGGAGCGGGTCGGGTCAGTCCGAGGACGACGCCTGGGCGGGCAGGTCGCCGCGCTCGCGACGACCGAGGATCGAGTTCTTCCGCGAGTAGGCGAAGTACACGACCACACCGATGACCATCCAGATGATGAACCGCAGCCAGGTCTCGACCGACAGGTTCAGCATCAGCCAGACGCAGGCGAGCACGGCCAGGATCGGCACGAGCGGCACCAGCGGGGTACGGAAGCCGCGCGGCAGGTCCGGCCGGGTCCGGCGCAGGACCACCACGCCGATCGAGACCAGCACGAACGCGAACAGCGTGCCGATGTTGACCATCTGCTCGAGGTCCTGGGCCGGGAAGAACGTCGCGACCAGGGCGATGACGACGCCGATCAGCCAGGTGGCGCGCCCCGGGGTGCCGAAGCGGTTCGTCTTCGCCAGCGCGGTCGGCAGCAGCCCGTCGCGCGACATCGCGAAGATGACGCGGATCTGGCCGAGCATCAGCACCATGACGACCGTGGTGAGACCGAGCAGCGCACCGATGGCGATGATCGTCGCCGCCCAGTTGATGCCCAGCGAGGCGAAGGCGGTGGCCAGCGTGGCGCGGGTGCCGTCGGGCTTCGTGGCCAGGTCGGTGTAGGGCACCATGCCGGTGATCACGAGCGCGACGGCGACGTAGAGCACGGTGACGATCGCGAGCGAGCCGAGGATGCCGCGCGGCAGCGCCTTGGACGGGTTCTTCGTCTCCTCCGCGGTCGTGGCGACGGCGTCGAAGCCGATGAAGGCGAAGAACACGATCGCGGCGGCGGCGAACACCCCGTAGACGCCGAAGACGCTCGACGAGGCGCCCCCGAAGAACGACAGCAGCGACTGCTGGATGCCGGTGCCGGTGTCGACGCTGCCGGGCGTGGGCTCCGGGACGAACGGGGTGTAGTTCGCCGCGTTGATGAAGAAGGCACCCAGGATGATCACGAACAGCACGATCGCGACCTTGATCGTGGTGATCACCAGGCTGACCCGGCTGGACAGCTTCGTGCCGCGGTAGAGCAGGAACGCCAGGACGACGACGAGCAGCAGCGCGCCCCAGTCGAAGGAGAAGAAGCTCCCCAGCTCGAACGAGGTCGACACCTCGATGCCGAGCAGGCCGAGGGTCTGGGCGAGGTACTCCGACCAGCCCTTCGAGACGTAGGCCGAGCCGACAGCGAACTCCAGCACCAGGTCCCAGCCGATGATCCAGGCGATGAACTCGCCCAGGGTGGCGTAGGAGAAGGTGTAGGCGCTGCCGGCGACCGGCACCGTCGAGGCGAACTCCGCGTAGCAGAGCGCGGCCAGACCGCAGGCGACCGCCGCCAGCACGAACGACAGCGACACCGCGGGTCCCGCGATGTTGCCGGCCGTGCTGGCGGCCAGGGTGAAGATGCCGGCGCCGATGACCACCGCGACTCCGAAGACGATCAGGTCGATCGTCCCGAGGTCCTTTTTCAGCCGGGTGTCCGGTTCGTCGGTGTCCCGGATGGATTGCTCGACCGTCTTGGTGCGGAACATGCCGCCACCACGGCTCGTGACCGTCATGGCCGGTGAAACTACGACCGCGTTGCGGCCTGCGTCACGAATCCGGGGCCGGATTTAAGGTCACGATGGTGTTGCGCCGTCGAACCGGTCCCGGTCAGACGGTGCCGTACGGCAGCCCGTGGGCCTGCGCGACCTCGTGCGACAGCAGCCTCCCGGCGTGGGTCGACAGGCCGGCGGCCAGGTGCGGGTCGGCCTCGGTCGCGGCCCGCCAGCCCCGGTCGGCCAGGCGCAGCACGTGCGGCATCGTGGCATTGGTCAGCGCGCGGGTCGAGGTGTGCGGCACGGCGCCGGGCATGTTCGCGACGCAGTAGAAGATCGTGTCGTGCACCTGGTAGGTCGGATCGGCGTGGGTGGTCGGCCGCGAGTCCTCGAAGCATCCGCCCTGGTCGATCGCGATGTCGACGAGCACGGCACCGGGCCGCATCTGGGAGACGAGCTCGTTCGACACCAGGGTCGGCGCCTTGGCCCCGGGCAGCAGGACCGCGCCGATCACGAGGTCGGCGGTGGTCACCGCCTCGCGCACGGACAGCGCGGTGGAGTACTGGGTGCGCACGGCCCCGCCGTACTGCTCGTCGATCGCGCGGAGCTTGTCGACGTCGACGTCGAGCACGGTCACCTTCGCCCGCATGCCGGCGGCGATGGCGATGGCGTTCGCCCCCGCGACACCGGCCCCGAGCACGACGACCTCGGCGCCCGGGGCGCCCGGGACGCCGCCCAGGAGCATGCCGCGCCCGCCGGCCGAGCGCATGAGGTGGTAGCCGCCGGCCTGCGGGGCGAGCCGGCCCGCGACCTCGCTCATCGGGGCGAGCAACGGCAGCCGGCCGCGGGAGTCGGTGACGGTCTCGTAGGCGATGGAGGTCGTCCCAGCCGACAGCAGCGCGTCGGTGCAGGCACGCGACGCGGCCAGGTGCAGGTAGGTGAACAGCGTCAGGTCGGGCCGGAGGAAGCCGTACTCGGACTCGATGGGCTCCTTCACCTTGAGCAGCAGCTCGGCCGACCCCCACACCTCGGCGGTGTCGGACACGATGTGCGCCCCGGCCTCCTTGAAGTCCGCGTCGGAGATCGCGGACCCGGCGCCGGCGTCGTGCTCGACGACGACCTCGTGCCCCGCCCGACGAGCTCGTGCACCCCGGCGGGCGTGAGCGCCACCCGGAACTCGTTGTCCTTGGTCTCCTTCGGCACTGCGACGCGCATGTCCTTCTCCTCCGCTCGGGGCCCTGTCCTGCATCAATGGTGAAGAAACATCGATAAGCTGCCAACAGAACTGAGCAAGATTCTCTGAGGTGACTGATGAACGACGATCCTTCGTCGACGCCGCGGAAGAGGCCGCCGTCGTCGAACCCTGTTCGGCTCGACGGGGTCGACCGCGCCCTGCTGCGCCAGCTGGAGCGGGATGCCCGGACGCCGAACAACTCACTCGCGGCGGGGGCGGGAATCGCCCCGTCGACGTGCCTGGGCCGGGTCCGGGCACTCCGCGAGAGCGGGGTGATCCGCGGTACCACGCCGACGTCGACCCGGCGGCGACCGGCCACCCCCTGCAGGCGATGATCTCGGTCCGTCTGCAGTCCGACGCCCGCGACCGGCTCGCCGAGTTCGTGACCCGGGTGTCCCGCCGCCCCGAGGTCCGCGACGTGTACTTCCTCGCCGGCGAGGACGACTACATGATCCGGGTCGCGACCGCCGACACCGTGGCACTGCGCGACCTGGTCGGCACGCTCAACGCCTGGGCCGAGGTCGCGGGCACCCGCACGTCACTGATCTTCGAGCACCACCGGGCGCCCGACACCTACTGAGCAGCGTCACCACCTGAGCCGCGTCTCCTACTGAGCTGCGTCTCCTACCGAGCTGCGTCTCCTACCGAGCCGCGTCTCCTACCGAGCCGCGTCGTAGCCGTGGCGGATCAGCGCGAACGCGGCGTCGAGGTGCTCGCGGGCCCGACCGGCCTGCTCACGCAGCAGCGGCGGGATCCCGACGACGACGTGCGCGAGCACCCGGTCTGCCGGTGACGGTTCGTCCCGACCTGCGTCGCGGGCCAGCTCCGCCGCGAGCGCGGCCTCGTGGCGGGCCCACATCCGTCGCGCGTGGTCGCGCAGGCTCGGCGCCGCATCGATGATCCTGCGGAAGCGCTCCAGCTCCTCCGAGCCCGGCCGCCGGTCCGACGGCGGCCCGTCGACGCGCCGGAGCAGCCAGGCCTGCAGCCCGTCGACGACGTCGGTCCCCGGCGCACGGTCGCGCACCGCGGCGACCAGCTCGGCCTCCTGCGCCCCGTCCTCGTCGAACAGCAGCGCCTCCTTGCTGCCGAAGTGCTTGAACAGCGTGGTGACCGAGACGTCCGCGGCCTCGGCGACCTCGGCGACGGTCACCTCGTCGAAGCCCCGGTCGAGGAACAGCCGCAGTGCGGCGTCCGCGATGCCCTGGCGGGTGGCGGCCTTCTTGCGTTCGCGGCGTCCGGGCGTGGTCACGACGACAGGTTAGCGCAGTCACTCTGTAAGTGAAGTGACTACACTTTTGTAGTCGCTTCATCTACAGTCGGCGTCATGACCGACACCAGCAGCACGCGCACCGCACGTCCTCGTCGCCGGGGCCGGCCCCGGCGGCCTGACCCTCGCCCGCGTCCTGCAGCGCCACGACATCGCCGTCACCGTCCTCGAGCGCGAGACCGACATCGCCACCCGCGACCAGGGCGGCACCCTGGACATGCAGCGCGACAGCGGACAGATCGCGCTCGACGCCGCCGGCCTGCTCGAGGAGTTCCTGCGCATCTCCCGGCCCGAGGGTCAGGACATGCGGATGCTCGCCCTCGACGGGACCGTCCTGCTCGACGAGCGCGCCGCGCCCGGCGAGACGTTCAACCCCGAGATCGACCGCGGCGACCTGCGCACCCTGCTCCTCGGGTCGCTCGGCCCGGCACGGTGCGCTGGGGCGCCCGGCTCGACCACGTCGAACACCGCGACAACGGACGACTCGACGCGTACTCGACGGGGAGCCGGGCAGGATCACCGCGGACCTCGCGTCGGGCGGACGGGGCACGTTCCCGGGTCCGCCCGCTGCTGTCGGACGCGACGCCGTCGGACGGGGTCACGTTCGTCGAGCTGCGGGTCACGCCGTCGGCGTTCCCCGGGCTCGACGACCTGGTCGGCCGCGGCTCCATGAGCGCCCGCGCCACCGGCCGGGCGCTGTTCTGCCAGCGGCTCGCCGACGGCTCCGCCCGCGTGTACGCCGGTGTCCGGGGGAGCGCGGGTGGGCCGCCGCGCACGGGCTCGGCAGCACCGGCGGGGTGCTCGACGACCCGGCGGCCGCCCGCGCCGTGCTGCTCGACGCGTTCGGCGACGCCGCCCCCGAACTGCGGGAGCTCATCGTCCGCTGCGACGACCGGATCATCGACCGGCCGCTGGAGATGCTGCCGGTCGGGCACCGGTGGGAGCCGGTCCCGGGCATCACCCTGATCGGCGACGCCGCCCACCTGATGTCGCCGTTCTCCGGGCAGGGCGCCAACTCCGCCATGCTCGACGCCGCCGACCTGGCCCGGGAGATCGCCGCCACCCCGGACGACCTCGTCGCGGCGGTCACCCGCTACGAGGCGACCATGTTCCCGCGGGCCGAGGCCAACGCCGCCGCGGCGGCGCAGGGGCTGGAGCGCTTCTTCTCCGCGGCCGCCGCCGCGGACCCGGTGGCGGCGTTCGCCGAGGTGGCAGCGGCCGTCGCCGCGGCAGCCGAGGGGGACCGGGCCCGCCGCGGATGAGCCGCCGGTGCGACAGCGCTGCCCGCGAGTGCGGGCGCGGTTACAGGCGTCGCCCGCCAGGAAGACGGTGGCAGGCCAGCACCCGCGGCGCGGCACGCCTGCGCCGGCCCGCGGCGGCCGCGGCGGCGGCGACCGCCGCGTCGACCCCGGTGAGCACGTCGGGGGTGGTCGGGTGCTCGGCGAATCCCGCCGGGGTCCCGTCGGGCAGCACCAGCACGGCCTTGGTCCAGCAGGAGCCGACGTCGAGGCAGACCGCAGGCGTGTGCGGGTCGTCCGGCGACGCGTCGGTCATGGAGGGCGAGCGTACTGCGGCCGGGCGGTTACAGGGAGTGGTCCGGGGAAGATCGGTTGCGACGCGCACGTGGCCGAGAGGTGGGTGCCCCGGCCCCACGATCGACACCATGATCAGCAGTACCTGAGCGCTGCGCCGCGGTCCGGCCGGACAGCGCTCAGGTACTGATCGACTGCGTCTCGGATCGACTACTGCTCGGACTGCTGCGGGGCCTTGCGTCCGCGGGACTCGGCGGCGATCTCGGCCAGGGACTGGCCGGTGGCCAGCCGCGAGCGCCTGCGGCCGTAGACGAAGTACAGGACCGCACCCAGCGCCATCCAGCCGAAGAACCGGATCCAGGTGTCGGCCGGCAGGAACAGCGCCACGCCGAAGCAGGCCACCGCCGACACGATCGGCAGCACCGGCATGAACGGCACCCTGAACGTGCGGGGCAGGTCCGGGCGGCGCTTGCGGAGCACGATCACGCCGATCGAGACGAGCACGAACGCGGCCAGGGTGCCGATGTTGACCAGCTGGCCCAGCTCGGTGAGCTCCAGGAAGCCGCCCATCAGGGCCGCCGAGACGCCGGTGATGATCGTCAGCCGGTACGGGGTGCGGAACCGCGGGTGCACCCGGGCCAGCCACGGCGGCAGCAGCCGGTCGCGGCTCATCGCGAACGCGACGCGGGTCTGGCCGAGCATCAGCGTCATGATCACGACGGTGAGGCCGATCAGGATGCCGAAGGAGATGATGAACTCCGCCGCGGGCAGCCCGGTCGCGGCCATCGCCGCCGCGGCCGGCGCCTCCACCCCGAGCTGCCCGTAGGGCAGGATCCCGGTGTAGACCAGCGACACGATGATGTAGAGCAGGGTCGCGATGGTCAGCGAGGCGATGATGCCGATCGGCATCGTGCGCTGCGGCTCCCGTACCTCCTCCGACAGCGTCGCGACGATGTCGAAGCCCAGGTAGGCGAAGAAGACCAGCGCGGCGGCGGTGAAGACGCCGGTCAGGCCGAACGCCGTATCGATGCCGAACAGGTCCATGATCAGCGGGGTGCCCGCCGCGGTGGAGTAGTCGGCCGGCCGGGCCTCCGGGACGAACGGGATCCAGTTCTCGCCCGAGACAAAGAAGACACCGATGCCGATGATCCCGGCGACGATCACGAGCTTGAGCGTGGTGACCGTGGCGTTGACCCAGGCCGACAGCTTGATGCCGACGATCAGCACGGCCATCATCAGCAGCGCGATGAACACCGCGGGCAGGTCGACGATCCCGCCGCCGCCGGGCCCGGCCGAGACGGCGTCGGGCACCGGGAGCCCGATGCTCGCCATCACCGTGTCGAAGTAGCCGCCCCAGCCCTTCGACACCGTGGCCGCGCCGAGGGTGAACTCCAGGACGAGGTCCCAGCCGATCATCCAGGCGATGAACTCGCCCATCGAGGCGTAGGAGAACGTGTACGCGCTGCCCGCCACCGGGACGGTGGAGGCGAACTCGGCGTAGCAGAGCGCCGCGAGCGCGCACACGATCCCGCTGATGAGGAACGAGAGGGACACCGCGGGACCCGAGTAGAGCGCCGCCGCCTCCCCTGCCAGCACGAACACGCCGGTGCCGATCAGGACACCGATCCCCATGATCGTCAGCTGGACCGGGCCGAGGGCCTTCTTGAGCTGGAACTCCGGTTCCTCGGTGTCCCAGATCGCCTGCTCGACCGATTTCGTACGAAAGATCCCACTGTTCGGGCTTCTGGCCGTCATGGCGGAAAAGATACGGAAAGTCCGTTTGATGCGGAACGGCGGCGCCCCCGGTCCGGGTGCGCCGCCGTCGTGGAGCGGGTCGGGTCAGTCCGAGGACGACGCCTGGGCGGGCAGGTCGCCGCGCTCGCGACGACCGAGGATCGAGTTCTTCCGCGAGTAGGCGAAGTACACGACCACACCGATGACCATCCAGATGATGAACCGCAGCCAGGTCTCGACCGACAGGTTCAGCATCAGCCAGACGCAGGCGAGCACGGCCAGGATCGGCACGAGCGGCACCAGCGGGGTACGGAAGCCGCGCGGCAGGTCCGGCCGGGTCCGGCGCAGGACCACCACGCCGATCGAGACCAGCACGAACGCGAACAGCGTGCCGATGTTGACCATCTGCTCGAGGTCCTGGGCCGGGAAGAACGTCGCGACCAGGGCGATGACGACGCCGATCAGCCAGGTGGCGCGCCCCGGGGTGCCGAAGCGGTTCGTCTTCGCCAGCGCGGTCGGCAGCAGCCCGTCGCGCGACATCGCGAAGATGACGCGGATCTGGCCGAGCATCAGCACCATGACGACCGTGGTGAGACCGAGCAGCGCACCGATGGCGATGATCGTCGCCGCCCAGTTGATGCCCAGCGAGGCGAAGGCGTGTGCCAGCGTGGCGCGGGTGCCGTCGGGCTTCGTGGCCAGGTCGGTGTAGGGCACCATGCCGGTGATCACGAGCGCGACGGCGACGTAGAGCACGGTGACGATCGCGAGCGAGCCGAGGATGCCGCGCGGCAGCGCCTTGGACGGGTTCTTCGTCTCCTCCGCGGTCGTGGCGACGGCGTCGAAGCCGATGAAGGCGAAGAACACGATCGCGGCGGCGGCGAACACCCCGTAGACGCCGAAGACGCTCGACGAGGCGCCCCCGAAGAACGACAGCAGCGACTGCTGGATGCCGGTGCCGGTGTCGACGCTGCCGGGCGTGGGCTCCGGGACGAACGGGGTGTAGTTCGCCGCGTTGATGAAGAAGGCACCCAGGATGATCACGAACAGCACGATCGCGACCTTGATCGTGGTGATCACCAGGCTGACCCGGCTGGACAGCTTCGTGCCGCGGTAGAGCAGGAACGCCAGGACGACGACGAGCAGCAGCGCGCCCCAGTCGAAGGAGAAGAAGCTCCCCAGCTCGAACGAGGTCGACACCTCGATGCCGAGCAGGCCGAGGGTCTGGGCGAGGTACTCCGACCAGCCCTTCGAGACGTAGGCCGAGCCGACAGCGAACTCCAGCACCAGGTCCCAGCCGATGATCCAGGCGATGAACTCGCCCAGGGTGGCGTAGGAGAAGGTGTAGGCGCTGCCGGCGACCGGCACCGTCGAGGCGAACTCCGCGTAGCAGAGCGCGGCCAGACCGCAGGCGACCGCCGCCAGCACGAACGACAGCGACACCGCGGGTCCCGCGATGTTGCCGGCCGTGCTGGCGGCCAGGGTGAAGATGCCGGCGCCGATGACCACCGCGACTCCGAAGACGATCAGGTCGATCGTCCCGAGGTCCTTTTTCAGCCGGGTGTCCGGTTCGTCGGTGTCCCGGATGGATTGCTCGACCGTCTTGGTGCGGAACATGCCGCCACCACGGCTCGTGACCGTCATGGCCGGTGAAACTACGACCGCGTTGCGGCCTGCGTCACGAATCCGGGGCCGGATTTAAGGTCACGATGGTGTTGCGCCGTCGAACCGGTCCCGGTCAGACGGTGCCGTACGGCAGCCCGTGGGCCTGCGCGACCTCGTGCGACAGCAGCCTCCCGGCGTGGGTGGACAGGCCCGGCGGCCAGGTGCGGGTCGGCCTCGGTCGCGGCCCGCCAGCCCGGTCGGCCAGGCGCAGCACGTGCGGCATCGTGGCATTGGTCAGCGCGCGGGTCGAGGTGTGCGGCACGGCGCCGGGCATGTTCGCGACGCAGTAGAAGATCGTGTCGTGCACCTGGTAGGTCGGATCGGCGTGGGTGGTCGGCCGCGAGTCCTCGAAGCATCCGCCCTGGTCGATCGCGATGTCGACGAGCACGGCGCACCGGGCCGCATCTGGGAGACGAGCTCGTTCGACACCAGGGTCGGCGCCTTGGCCCCGGGCAGCAGGACCGCGCCGATCACGAGGTCGGCGGTGGTCACCGCCTCGCGCACGGACAGCGCGGTGGAGTACTGGGTGCGCACGGCCCCGCCGTACTGCTCGTCGATCGCGCGGAGCTTGTCCACGTCGACGTCGAGCACGGTCAGCTTCGCCCGCATGCCGGCGGCGATGGCGATGGCGTTCGCCCCCGCGACACCGGCCCCGAGCACGACGACTCGGCAGCCCGGGGCGCCCGGGACGCCGCCCAGGAGCATGCCGCGCCCGCCGGCCGAGCGCATGAGGTGGTAGCCGCCGGCCTGCGGGGCGAGCCGGCCCGCGACCTCGCTCATCGGGGCGAGCAACGGCAGCCGGCCGCGGGAGTCGGTGACGGTCTCGTAGGCGATGGAGGTCGTCCCAGCCGACAGCAGCGCGTCGGTGCAGGCGCGCGACGCGGCCAGGTGCAGGTAGGTGAACAGCGTCAGGTCGGGCGGAGGAAGCCGTACTCGGACTCGATGGGCTCCTTCACCTTGAGCAGCAGCTCGGCCGACCCCCACACCTCGGCGGTGTCGGACACGATGTGCGCCCCGGCCTCCTTGAAGTCCGCGTCGGAGATCGCGGACCCGGCGCCGGCGTCGTGCTCGACGACGACCTCGTGCCCCCGCCCGACGAGCTCGTGCACCCCGGCGGGCGTGAGCGCCACCCGGAACTCGTTGTCCTTTGTCTCCTTCGGCACTGCGACGCGCATGTCCTTCTCCTCCGCTCGGGGCCCTGTCCTGCATCAATGGTGAAGAAACATCGATAAGCTGCCAACAGAACTGAGCAAGATTCTCTGAGGCCTTCTGATGAACGACGATCCTTCGTCGACGCCGCGGAAGAGGCCGCCGTCGTCGAACCCTGTTCGGCTCGACGGGGTCGACCGCGCCCTGCTGCGCCAGCTGGAGCGGGATGCCCGGACGCCGAACAACTCACTCGCGGCGGGGGCGGGAATCGCCCCGTCGACCTGCCTGGGCCGGGTCCGGGCACTCCGCGAGAGCGGGGTGATCCGCGGGTACCACGCCGACGTCGACCCGGCGGCGACCGGCCACCCCTGCAGGCGATGATCTCGGTCCGTCTGCAGTCCGACGCCCGCGACCGGCTCGCCGAGTTCGTGACCCGGGTGTCCCGCCGCCCCGAGGTCCGCGACGTGTACTTCCTCGCCGGCGAGGACGACTACATGATCCGGGTCGCGACCGCCGACACCGTGGCACTGCGCGACCTGGTCGGCACGCTCAACGCCTGGGCCGAGGTCGCGGGCACCCGCACGTCACTGATCTTCGAGCACCACCGGGCGCCCGACACCTACTGAGCAGCGTCACCACCTGAGCCGCGTCTCCTACTGAGCTGCGTCTCCTACCGAGCTGCGTCTCCTACCGAGCCGCGTCTCCTACCGGCCGCGTCGTAGCCGTGGCGGATCAGCGCGAACGCGGCGTCGAGGTGCTCGCGGGCCCGACCGGCCTGCTCACGCAGCAGCGGCGGGATCCCGACGACGACGTGCGCGAGCACCCGGTCTGCCGGTGACGGTTCGTCCCGACCTGCGTCGCGGGCCAGCTCCGCCGCGAGCGCGGCCTCGTGGCGGGCCCACATCCGTCGCGCGTGGTCGCGCAGGCTCGGCGCCGCATCGATGATCCTGCGGAAGCGCTCCAGCTCCTCCGAGCCGGCCGCCGGTCCGACGGCGGCCCGTCGACGCGCCGGAGCAGCCAGTCCGGGACCTCCTCGGCGGAGCGTCGTTCCAGCAGGCCCCTCAGGTCCAGGATCTGGGCGACCTGGTCGTAGTCGGCCAATCTCCTGGCCGGTCGTTCGACCGCCCCCACCGGCTCGGCTTCCACCGGCCGCAGCATCCGCATGAACCCCTCGACGTCGTCCACTCGCCCACCTCCCGCAACGCACTGGCGAATGACACCGCTGTAAGTACAGCGCTGACACTCGCTCTGTGCAAGCCGGCTCTGCCGATTGAGTGAAGGGTCGCGCGCGGACGTTTCCTCCGACGACATGGAGTATGGGTACGTGCCGTCCCTGACACGCCGCATCAGCCCCTGGTTCCTGCTGATCCTCGGCGTCACCCTGCTCGGTGGTGTTCTCGCTGCCGCCGCCGTCCCCGCCCAGTCGCCGGCCCTGGCGACCCTCGGGATCTTCGTCATGGTGCTCGGCGGCTGGGTGGTGTCGCTGTGCCTGCACGAGTACGGGCACGCCATCACCGCCTACCGCGGCGGGGACACTCGGTCGCGGCGAAGGGCTACCTGACCCTCGACGTACGGCGCTACACCGATCCCGGCCTGTCACTGGTGCTGCCGCTGATCATCCTGCTGATCGGCGGGCTGCCGCTGCCCCGGCGGCGCGGTGTGGATCAACCAGTGGCGCTGCGGTCGCGGGCCCGGCGCAGCGCGGTCTCGCTGGCGGGCCCCGCGGCGAACCTCGTGCTGGGCATCGTGTTGATCATCACGGTGGCCGCGTTCCCGGGGATGCCGATCCCCGTCGCGGCGGGACTGTCCGCGCTCGCCTACTTCCAGATCATCGCGTTCGTGCTGAACATGCTGCCCGTGCCGGCCTCGACGGCTGGGGCGTGCTGGAGCCGTACCTGTCCGTGCCGGCACTGCCCTCGGCGAGCGGGGCCGGCCCTGGGCGCCGTTCGTGCTGCTCGCCCTGCTGCTGTTCGTGCCCGGGGTGGGCGCACTGTTCTTCGCCGTCACCCAGCTGCTCTTCGGCGCCGCCGGCGGCAACCAACAGCTGTTCCAGCTCGGCTACTCCGAGCTGTTCTTCTGGCGCAACCTCTGAGAGCGTGTTTGGAAATGGTGGGTGTGTCGGGATGGTCGACACGGCTGGGGTGCTCCATCGTGGTCGGCATGCAGGAACGACCGCGCCGGTACCCCTCGGACACCAGTGATGCCCAGTGGGTGGTGATCGAGCCGTTGTTACCGCCGCTCGCGCGGCGGGGGCGGCCTGTTGCTCATGCTCGTCGGGACGTGCTGGACGCGATCTTGTATGTCGTGCGGACCGGGTGTGCCTGGCGGGCGTTGCCGGTGGACTTCCCGCCCTGGCAGACCGTCTACTGGTACTTCAACCAGTGGGAACAGCAGAAGGTCACCGAGAAGATCCTCCCGGTCGTGCGGGGGCAGTTACGTATCGCCGAGGGCCGTGATCCGGAGCCGAGTGCGGGGATCATCGATTCCCAGTCGGTCAAGGGCGCCGACACCGTCGGCCAGGACTCCCGCGGCTACGACGCCGGGAAGAAGACAGGCGGGCGGAAACGGTTCATCGTGACCGACACCCTCGGTCTGCTGCTGACCACGATGGTGTGCTCGGCCTCGGTACAGGACCGCGACGGCGCCAAGCCGATCCTGCTCAACCTCTACCTGCGCACCAGGGTGCGGTTCGTCTACGCCGACGCCGGCTTCGCCGGGCGACTGCTCGACTGGGCCGCCACGATCCTGCAGACAACGATCGAGATCATCCGCAAGCCACCGAGCAGCGCGGATTCACCGTCCTCCCACGAAGGTGGGTGGTCGAACGGACCCTGGCCTGGCTCACCGCACACCGACGCCTGGCCCGAGACTACGAACGCCACCCCACCACATCCGAAGCCATGATCCGCTGGGCCGCGATCAACACCATCACCCGCCGCATCGCCCGTGGATACCCCGCCACCCGCCAGCAGAAACACACGACACCCTCAACCCACTAGAATTTCCAAACACGCTCTGAGCCCCGCTCACCGCTCCGCGCGCGAACCCCGATTCTGCGCGCGGACGTCGGTTTCCCGCGCGGACGCCGGTTCTGCGCGCGGACTCAGGTGTCGCTCGCGCACGCCGGTTCCGCGCGCGGACGCCGGTCTCGCGCGGGCGCCGGTTCCCGAGCGGACGCCGGTCTCCCGAACGGCCGCCGGTCTCCCGAACGGACACCGCCGGGGTGGGGCGGGCGGGGCGGCAGGTCAGCGGGCGGCGGCGACCATCGTCGCGACGGTGTCGTCGTCGTCCGGGAGGGCGTCGACCGGCCACCAGCGCAGGTCGAGCGACTCGTCGCTGATCCGCGGGGTCGCCCCGGCCGGGGCGCGGACCAGGTAGCGCACGTCGAGGTGCCGGGTCGGGACGCCGAGCGAGCAGGTGACCGGGTGGACGTCGACGTGCAGCGGGTGCTCGCCGATCTCCAGCCCCGCCATCCCGGACTCCTCGGTGGCCTCCCGCAGCGCCGCGGCGCGCAGCGAGCCGTCGCCGGGCTCGCAGTGCCCACCCAGCTGGATCCAGCGCCCGACCCGCGGGTGCAGGGTCAGCAGCGTGTGCTCGCCGGTCGCGTCGAGCAGCAGCGCCGACGCGGTGAGATGACCGGGCACGCAGGAGCGGTCGCAGGCGTCGTCCGGGCGCGCGTCCAGGAAGGCCAGCAGGGCGTGCTGCAGAGCCCGCTGACCGGCGTCGGGCGGGGTCCAGGCAGCGAGCTCGCGGGCAGCCGTCGCCGGGGCTACCACGGGTTCACAGCTCCAGCAGGCGTCGCCGACCGGCCGCGGCTCGCGCGGGGCGATCGGCTCGACCGGCACACCGACGGCGACCGCGCCGAGCGCCGCCCAGTCCTCGGGCAGGTCCAGGACCCGCCGGGCGACGTCCGCGGCGAAGATCGTCGAGCCGACCCAGCAGGACGCCAGTCCCTCCGCGGCCAGCGCGACCAGCAGGGACTGCACCGCCGCCCCGCCGGCGACGGTGAACATGTCCCGCTCGGCGGCGTTGCGGGCCGCGTCCGGGTAGCCGTGCATCCCCGCGGTGGACCGGAACGCCAGCACCAGCTCCGGGGCGCGGCGCAGCAGGTCCCCGCGGGCGAGGCGGCGCTCCACCTCGTCGGCCGGGCGCCCGTCGGCGACCAGGTCGGCACGCCAGCGCTCGCGCAGGGCGTCGAGCAGCGCGGTGCGCCGCGCCGCGTCGCGCAGCCACACGAACCGGAACGGGGTGCTGTGGTGCGGCGCGGGTGCGGTCAGCGCGACGCCCACCGCGCGGCGCACGGCGTCGGGGTCGACCGGCTCCTCGGCGAAGTCCCGGGTGCTGCGCCGCAGCAGGACCGCCTCGCGGCGTCCGCGGTCGATCGCCTCCTCGGTGCCCAGCCAGAACAGGTCCTCGGAGATCGGCCGGATCAGGTCGCGGGCGGTCGACCCGTCGTCGGGCAGGGCCGCGCCGCGCAGCACTGCCACCGGCAGCCCGCCGAGCTTTCCCTTCACCAGGTCCGCGGCCGCGGCGATCTCGTCGGCGACGGCGATCTCGGTGACGACCAGGTCGTTGCCCTGGCCGTCGACGGCGCCGGAGTAGCCGTGCAGCACCGGCAGCCCGGCCGCACCGATCGCGATGTCGGTCTGGCCGACCCGCCAGCTGCGCCCCAGGGTGTCGGTGACGACGACGCCGACCTCGACGCCGAGCCGCTCGGCCAGCCCCGCGCGCAGCCCGGCCGCGCTGGCGTCCGGGTCGACGGGCAGCAGGGCGAGCTCGTCGCGGCGGACGTTGGAGCCGTCGATGCCCGCGGCGGCCTGCACGATGCCGAGCTTCCCGGCCACGATCAGCGTCCGGCCCTTGCGGGCCACCACCCGCTCGGTCTCCTGGTCGACCAGCCTGCGACGCAGCGCGTCGCGCTCCTCGTCGTCGGAGGGGGCCGGCACCAGCCTGCCCTCGACCTTGGAGAACACCTTGCTGGTGACCACCACGACGTCGCCGTCGCGCAGCCAGGCCATCCGCTCGGCCAGGACGGCGGCGAAGTCGTCGCCGGGGCGGAACTCCGGCAGGCCGGGGACCGGGAGGATCTCCAGCTTCTGCGACGCGTGGTCGGGGAAACCGCCGGCCACCTCGGCCCTGTCGGCCCGTCGGCCCCGTCAGACACCGACGCCCGCCAGCTCGAACGCGGCGCGGGCCATGTCGGCGGTCGCGTCGTGGTCGGTCATCAGCAGCGGCACCTCGCGCACGGTCGCGCCGGGCACGGTCGCGGCGTCACCGGTGTGCACCAGGTAGCCGTCGAGCAGGCCGCCCTCGCCGCGGCCGCCGTAGTGCCGGCCCACGCCCTCGGCGCTGGTCTCGACGCCGATCGCGGTCAGGCAGGCGTCGGCCATGCCGCGCACCGGCGCCCCGCCGACGATCGGGGACAGCCCCACGACCTTCGCGGGCGTCGCGGCGAGGGCCTGGGCGACCCCGGGCACCGAGACGACGGTGCCGATCGACACGACCGGGTTGGACGGGGCGACGAGCACGACGTCGGCCCCGGCGATCGCGGCCCGGGCGTCGGGCAGGATCGCGGCCTGGTCCGCTCCGACCGAGGCGAAGCGGTACGCCTTCGGGGCGGCCCGGTGCCGACTCCACCACTCCTGGAAGTGGATCGCGACCTGCGGGGTCTCCTCGACCGCGGCCGGGTCGGGGTTGTCGATCACGACGTGGGTCTCGACGCGGTCGTCGGTGGCGGGCAGCAGCCGCACCCCGGGCTGCCAGCGGTGGCAGAGCGCCTCGGTGACCTGGGAGAGCGGGTAGCCGGCACGCAGCATCCGGGTGCGGACGAGGTGGGTGGCGACGTCGCGGTCGCCCAGCCCGAACCAGGTCGCGTCGGCGCCGTAGGCCTCCAGCTCGGCCTTGACCGACCAGGTCTCGTCCGACCGGCCCCAGCCCTTCTCGACGTCGATGCCGCCGCCGAGGGTGTACATGACGGTGTCGAGGTCCGGACAGACCCGGAGCCCGTGCAGCCAGATGTCGTCGCCGACGTTGACCACGGCGGAGACCTCGTGCTCGGACTCCCCCGCGCCGACCGCGGGCAGTCCGAGCGCGACCTTCACGCCTTGCAGGAAGCGGGCCCCGCCGACGCCGCCGACCAGTACGGTGACCTTCACGGGTACGACCCTACGTCGGTCAGAACGAGCGGTAGTCGCGCGGGGAGAACCGCGGCCCGAACCGGGGGCGGCGGAACCCGGACGCCTCGATGTAGCGCACCGCGCGCTGGCGTTGCGGGACGTAGGGGGCGAGCACCTCGAGCATCCCGGCGTCGTCGAGGTCGTGGCCGAGCAGTGCCCAGCCGACGGTGTTGGGCACGTGGAAGTCGCCGAAGCTGACCGCGTCCGGGTCGCCCCAGGCGCGCTGGGCGGTCTCCGCGGCCGTCCACACCCCGATGCCGCGGACCCGGCGCAGCAGCACCCGGCCCTGCTCCCCGCCCAGCTCGGCGGCCCGTTCCAACCGGTGGGCGACGACGGCGGCGTGCAGGATCGCCGTCCGGCGCGCGTGGTCGACGCCGGCCCGGTGCCACTCCCACTCGGGGATCGCCCGGACCTGCTCGGGCGTCGGCGGCACCCGCATCCCGGCGGGCACCACCCCGGCGGGCCCCGGCGCGGGGTCGCCGAAGCGCCGGGCGAGCTCGCGGAAGCTGCGGCGCGCCTCGGTGCCGGTGACCTTCTGTTCCAGCACCGCGGGCAGCAGCGCGTCCCACACCCGGCCGGTGGAGCCCAGCCGCAGGCCGGGACGGCGCCGGTGCGCGTCGGCGACGAGCGGGTGGTGCGCCACGAACGCCGCCGGGTCGTCGTCGGCCCCCAGCAGCGACGGCAGCCGGTCGATCTCCCAGGCCGCGCCCGGTCCCCAGCCGGTCGCCCGCACGGTGCCGTACGGGCCCCCGTCGGCCCCGGCGGCGGATCGCGACGGTGGCGGGGCCGGCAGGCGTCGTCGAGACCCGCCAGACCACGGCGCCGTCGACGGCGGTGCGCCAGGTGGGGTCGCCCCGGCCGCGGCGCAGCGGGGCCAGCACACCGTGCAGGTCGAGCGGGAACGGCGGCCGCCATTCCCGGTCCACCACCACGGCGACCGCGTCCACGCCCCCGATGGTCACACGTCGGGCGAGAACCGGACCCCGTGGGGCGGCAGCGTGACGTCCGGCCACACCCGCATGTTGTGCCGCAGCTCGCAGTGCGCGCCGATCACGGCCCGGTCGCCGACCACGGTGTCGCGGATGCTCGCGCCCTCCTCGACGACCGCTCCGGCCCCGATCACCGAGTTCTCCACGACCGCTCCGGCCCGGACGACCGCGCCGTCGAACAGCATGGAGCCCTCGACCCGGGCCCCGGAGCCGATCCGGGCGCCGCGGCCGACGGTCGTCCCGCCGAACACGAACGCGTCGGCGGCCACCTCGGCCCCCTCCAGCACCATCGACTCGCCCGTCGGGCCGGGCAGTGCCGCCGAGGGCGCGACCCCGCGGACCAGGTCCGCCGAGCCGTGCACCAGGTCGCCGGGGGTGCCCATGTCGCGCCAGTACGCGACGTCGACGTGGCCCTGCACGTGCGCCCCGGAGGCGAGCAGGTCGGGGAACGTCTCGCGCTCCACCGACACCGGCCTGCCCGCGGGGATCGTGTCGATCACCTCGCGACGGAAGACGTAGCACCCGGCGTTGATCTGGTCGGTCGGCGGGTCCTCGGTCTTCTCGAGGAACTCCAGCACCCGGCCGGTCGGGTCGGTGGGGACGCAGCCGAAGGCCCGCGGGTTCTGCACCCGCACCAGGTGCAGCGTCACGTCGGCACCGGTGCTCCGGTGGGTGTCGGCGACGGCGGTCAGGTCGGTGCCCGCCAGCACGTCGCCGTTGAAGATCATGACGTGCTCGGCCGAGAGCTTGCCGGCCACGTTGCGGATGCCCCCGCCCGTGCCCAGCGGCTCGGTCTCGGTCACGTAGGTGAGGTCCAGCCCCAGCGACGAGCCGTCGCCGAAGTGCTCCTCGAAGGTCTCGGCCAGGTAGCTCGTACCCAGCACCGCCCGCCGGATGCCCGCCTCGCGGATCCGCGACAGCAGGTGCGCCAGGAACGGCACCCCCGCCGTCGGCAGCATCGGCTTGGGCGCCGACAGGGTCAGTGGCCGCAGCCGGGTGCCCTTGCCCCCGACCAGCACGACCGCCTCGACGTCCTGCAATGCAGGTTCCCCCTCAGGTTCCTTCTTCTCGTTCGCGCTCAGCCGGTCCGCCGCAGCAGACCCGAGCGCACGGCCAGGCCGGCACGCAGGGCCGCACGCAGCGGTGCGTGCACCGGACCGCGGTGGCGGTCGGCCAGGTACCGGTAGGCGCTGCGGTGGTGCTCGGCGAGCATCCGTGCCGACACCCCCGGCTTGCCCGTGGACGCTCCGCCCACGTGTACGACATCGGCACCGGGGACGTACACGTTTCGCCATCCGGCGAGCCCCAGGCGTTCCCCCAGGTCGACGTCCTCGAAGTACATGAAGTAGCGCGGGTCGAAACCGTCGACGGAGTCGAACGCGGCGCGCCGCAGGAGCAGGCACGACCCGGACAGCCAGCCGGCCGACCGCTCGGTCAGGTCCTCGCGGCTGCGCCGGTAGGCCGCGGTCCACGGGTTGGCGGGCCAGACCGGCGCGAGCGCGGCGTGCCCGGCGCCCGCGAGCAGCGACGGGACCTCACGCGCGGAGGGGTAGACCTCGCCGGACGGCTCGCGGATCAGCGGGCCGAGCGCCCCGGCACGGGGGTGCCGACGGCCGGCGTCGAGCAGGGTGTCGAGCGACCCGGCGCCCCACTCCAGGTCCGGGTTCGCCACGACGACCCAGCCGTAGCGGTCGGGCAGCGAGGCCACCCCGCGGTTGGCGGCGGCGCCGTAGCCGACGTTCTCCCCGATCGGCAGGAACGTCACGTGGTCGCGCTCGCGGGCCGCGCGCTCCGGGGCGCCGTCGACGGATCCGTTGTCGGCCAGGACGACCGGCACGTCCGTGCGGGTCGTGGCACCGCGCAGCGAGTCGAGGAAGGTGTCCAGCAGCGCGCCCGGCGAGTAGGTCACCGTGACGACGGCGACCTCGTCGCCGTAGGACCGCACGTCGTCGGCCACCTGGTCTCCCCGTCCTTCTCCGTCCACCCGGCGCATGTCCGGCAACCTAGTCAGCACCGGTGCGACCGGGCCCGGCGGCACCGCCCGTTCGCGCCAGCGAAGATCACACTCCGTCACCATACCGGAGATCGCGATACTGTAACCCTAATATCGGGACCGTCCCCGAGCTGCGGCGACACGCCACAGCCGTGCGTCACCCTCAAGTCCCGACCCCCTACGACGACCGGGCGAGCGGCCCGACACGCAGGCCCGCGCGGCCCGCGGCGCGGGTCCCGATGCTGCACCCTGGTCCCGACCGGGGTGTCCGGTCCTGGAGACGCACGGCGCGCGCCCGGGTTCACCGGACTCCCCCGTCCGGGTGAGACACGGCTGCGCGGACGAGACGGACCCCGAGGGGAGCGAGCATGGGCGAGAGCTACCGGGACCGCTCCCGCCCGTCGGCGGCCGAGCGCGCCGCCGCCCGGCGGTCCGGCCGCCCCACCGCTCCCGACGTCCGGTCCCGCTCGCCCCGCGTCCGCCCCGACACCGGCGCCGCACGCGGGCGACCGGCGGGCTCCGCGGGCTGGAGCCGGGCCGGGACCGGCCCCGACGAGCACCCGCCGTACCCGGCGCGCGACGGGCGCACCGGCGGACGGCCACCCCGGGGCCGCGGGCTGCTGGCCCGGCTGCGTCTCGCCGTCGCCGTGCTGTCGGCGCTGACGGTGCTGCTCACCGGCGCCGCGTGGACCCTCTACCGCGACGTCACCGGCGGCATCACCACCACGAACCTGCTGTTCGGCGGCTCCGCCGGGGGCGAGCAGAACATCCTGCTGGTCGGTGTGGACAGCCGCACCGACGCGCAGGGCAACCCGCTGCCCGCCGACGTCCTGGCCCAGCTGCGCAGCGGCGCCGAGTCCGGCGTCCTCAACTCCGACACGATCATCGTCGTGCACCTGCCCGCCGACGGCAGCAGCGCGACCGCGTTCTCCATCCCGCGCGACTCCGAGGTGTCGATCCCCGGGATCGGCCGCAACAAGATCAACGCGGCGTACCCGCAGACGAAGGCGCAGACCGCGTCCCGGCTCGGCGCCGAGGGCGTGCGCGACCCCCGGCAGATCGACCAGGATTCCTCGCAGGCCGGCCGGCAGGCGCTGATCGACACCGTGCAGGACCTCACCGGGCTGGCCATCGACCACTTCGCCGAGGTCAACCTGCTCGGCTTCTACAACCTCACCAACGCCGTCGGCGGCGTCGACGTCTGTCTGAAGGCCCCGGCCAAGGACGCCTTCTCCGGCGCCGACTTCCCCGCGGGCCCGCAGACGATCTCCGGTGCCGACGCGCTCGCGTTCGTGCGGCAGCGACACGGCCTCGCCGGCGGCGACCTGTCACGGATCAACCGCCAGCAGGTGTTCCTCGCCGCCGTCGCCAACAAGGTCCTCTCCTCGGGCACGCTCACCGACCCCCGCAAGCTCGGCGCGCTGGTCGAGGTGATCCAGCAGTCCGTCGTCATCGACAGCGGCTGGGACCTGCTCGGCTTCGCCCGCGAGGCGTCGTCGATCGCCGCCGGGAAGATGGACTTCCTGACCATCCCCACCGGCGGCCCGG
The DNA here is from genome assembly GCF_020496245.1 of Pseudonocardia sp. ICBG601. NCBI lineage: Bacteria > Bacillati > Actinomycetota > Actinomycetes > Pseudonocardiales > Pseudonocardiaceae > Pseudonocardia > Pseudonocardia sp. ICBG601. The sequence continues at coordinate 24,498 of NZ_JAHLJA010000086.1, forward strand.
AGACCACCGGCGGCAAGGACGTGCTGCTCGTCGACCCCGCCGAGGTCCGCGACTTCGTCGCCCGCCACACCGAGCCCGAGCCCGAGGAGTCCGCCGCGACCTCCACGGAGGCGGCGCCGCCGGTCGTGGCCGACGTGGCGAACGGGTCCGGGGTGACCGGGCTCGCGGCGCAGGTCGCCGACACCCTGGGCCGCAACGGGTTCACCCCCGGCGAGGTCGGCAACGCCCCGGACCGCACCACCTCGGTGGTCCGCTACAGCCAGGCCGACGGCGACGCCGCCGCCCGCCGGTCGCCGACGCGCTGGGCGGGATCGGCGTCGAGCAGTCCGACGCCGTCGCCCAGGGCCGGGTGCAGGTCCTGCTCGGCACCGACCGCGCGAACGGCGGCCGGACCAGCGCCGCGGCGGCCGCGCCCGCCGCCGCCCCGGCGCCGTCGACCCCGCCGATCACCGCGGGCGGGTCCCGTGCATCGACTGACGTAGCGTTCCGGGGCGATGGACACCGTCTTCGGCTCCGGCCTGTTCCTCACCGACGCACTGCTCGGCCCGGCGCTCGGCGCCGCCGCCCCGCGCCCGCTGGTCACCCACTACGACGACGCGACCGGCGAGCGGACCGAGCTGTCCGGCACGACGACCGCGAACTGGACCGCGAAGGCGGCGAACCTGCTCCGCGACGAGGTCGACGTCGAGCCGGGCACCCGGGTGGCGGCGCTGCTGCCCGCGCACTGGCAGACCGTCGCGGCGCTGCTCGCCGTCTGGTCCTGCGGCGCGGAGCTCGTCGGCAACCCGGCGGGCGCCGACGTCGTCCTCGCCGACGCGGCGCGGCTCGACGTGGCGCTCGCCGCCGCGCGGGCACGGTCGTCGCGTTCTCGCTGGACTTCTTCGGCCGCGGCCTGGGCGACCTGGCCGGCGGGGCCGTCGACTTCGCGACCGAGGTCCGGGCGCACGGCGACGAGTTCGTCCCCTGGGACCCCGGTCGACGGCGCGGCCCCGGCCTGGGACGGCGCGAGCGGCGAGCAGGTGCTGGCCACGGCCCGGGAGCGGGCGGACGCGCTGGGCATCACCGCGGGCGGCCCGGGTGCTGTCGGTCATCGGCTGGGACAGCGCGGACGGCCTGCGCGACGGGCTGCTCGCCGTTCTCGCGGCGGGGGCGTCGCTGGTTCAGACGGTGAACCCGGCCGCCGACCCCGCCGCCCTGGACCGGCCGCCGAGACCGAGCGGGTCACCCTGCGCCTGGGTGAGCGGCGGCCCCGGCCGGGGGTCATGACACGCTGGTCGACCGTGACCCCCTCTGTGAGCGCCCGGGACGGTCGACGACGCGGCGGCCCGGCTCCGCGCCGTCATCGGCCCGACCCCCGCTGCAGCTCAACCCCCGCCTGTCCGACGCGCTCGGCGGCGAGGTCTGGGTCAAGCGCGAGGACCTCCAGCCGGTCCGCTCGTACAAGATCCGCGGCGCCTACAACCTGATCGCGCACAGCTGCCCGAGACCGACCGTCTCGCCGGCGTCGTCCCTGCGCCAGCGCCGGCAACCACGCCCAGGGCGTCGCGTTCGCCTGCCAGCGCCTCGGCGTGACCGGGCGGGTCTACCTGCCCGGCACCACCCCGCGCCAGAAGCGGGACCGCGTCGCGGCGGCTGGGCCGCGACGCCGTCGAGATCCGGGTGGTCGGCAACACCTACGAACGAGGCCGCCGCGGCCGCCCGCGCCGACGCCGAGTCCACCGGCGCCACCCAGGTCCCCGCCTTCGACGACCCGCGCACCGTCGCGGGCCAGGGCACCATCGCCCGCGAGATCCTGTCCCCGAGCTGGCCGACCCGCCGGACGTGCTGGTCGTCCCGGTCGGCGGCGGCGGGCTGCTGCTCGCCGGGGCCATCACCTACCTGCGCGAGCACGCGCCGTCGACCCGGATCGTGGGCGTCGAGCCCGCCGGGGCGGCGAGCATGGCGGCCGCGGTGGCCGCGGGCGAGCCGGTGGACCGGGCACGCTGGACCCCTTCGTCGACGGCGCCGCCGTGCGCAAGGTCGGCGCGGCCCACCTTCGACGTGGTGCGCGATGCGGGCGTGGAGCTGCTCGCGGTGCCCGAGGGCCGGATCTGCGTCGAGATGCTCGCGCTCTACCAGTCCCGACGGCATCATCGCCGAGCCCGCCGGGGCGCTGTCCCCCCCGCGGCGCTGGACCGGCTCGGCATCCCCCGCGACGCGACGACGGTTCTGCCTGATCTCGGGCGGCAACAACGACGTCTCGCGCTACGCCGACATCGTCGAGCGCGCCCTGGTCTTCGAGGGACGCAAGCACTACTTCCTCGTCGAGTTCCCGCAGGAGCCGGGCGCGCTGCGCCGCTTCCCCTCGACGACGTCCTCGGCCCGGACGACGACGTCACCCTGTTCGAGTACACCAAGCGCTCCAACCGGGAGACCGGCCCGGCGCTGGTCGGCATCGAGCTGGGCTCCCCGGACGACCTGCCCGCGCTGCTCAAGCGGATGCAGGAGGCTCCCCCGCACATCGAGCCCATCCCGCCGGACAGCCCGCTGTTCGGCTTCATCCTGTAGACGTCGCGCGCAACACGCTGGCAATCCGGGCCGCCTACCGTGCACGACCGTGCCCGAGATGATGTTCGACGTCCGCGGGGCCGGACGGCACCGAGGTCAGCTACTACTCCCCGTCGCTGGTGGTGACCGAGCACCTGGACACCGGCAACGACCTACCCGGTGGCGGAGTTCGTCACCCGCAGCCGCACCTGCAT
>NZ_JAHLJA010000087.1:0-29892 GCF_020496245.1 Pseudonocardia sp. ICBG601
GCTGCATCGGCTGGCCCGGCTGCACCGGAAGCTGTTCGTCCGCCGGCCGGTCGGCCGTCTCCAGCCCGCAGGGCCGCTTCGCGCCTCCGCGGCACTGCTCGACGGCGAGGTGATGACCGGCGCCGAGGCGCACGGCAAGCACCTGTTCCACCGCTACGGCCGCGACCGCGTCGTGCACGTCCACCTCGGGCTGTACGGCACGTTCGTCGAACAGTCGCTGCCGCGCCGGAACCGGTCGGCCAGCTGCGGATGCGGCTGGTGGGGCAGACCCACTACGCCGACCTGCGCGGCCCGACCGCCTGCGAGCTCCTCACCTCGGCCGAGGCCCGCGCGCTGCGGGCCCGGCTGGGTGCGGACCCGCTGCGTACCGACGCCGACCCGGACACGGTCTGGGCCCGGATCTCGGCCTCGCGCAGCCCGCTCGCGACGTTGCTGATGGACCAGAAGGTGCTCGCCGGCGTCGGGAACGTCTACCGCGCCGAGGTCCTGTTCCGGCACGGCCTGGACCCGCAGCTCCCGGGCCGGGCGCTGGACCGGGAGACGTGGGACGCGATGTGGGCCGACCTGGTTGTGCTCATGCGTGACGGCGTGCGGACCGGCCGCATCGACACCGTCCGCCCCGAGCACGACCCGCGCCGCCGCGGAGAGCCCGGGCGCACCGACGGCACGGCGGGGAGGTCTACGTCTACCGCCGCGCCGGGATGGACTGCCTCGTCTGCGGGACGCCGGTGCGGCACGCCGAGCACCAGAACCGCAACCTGTTCTGGTGCCCGCGCTGCCAACCGGCAGCCGTCTAGGGAGGCGGCCTAGGGTGGCGGCCGTGGTGGAGCAGAAGCGATCGAGTGCTGGATGACCGACATGGACGGCGTCCTCGTCCGCGAGGGCACCATCGTCCCGGGGGCGGACACCCTGTTGTCGCGGCTGCGCGACAAGGGCGTCCCGTTCCTGGTCCTGACCAACAACAGCATCCACACCCCCCGCGACCTGCGCTACCGGCTGCAGGCCACCGGCCTCGACGTGCCGGAGGAGTCGATCTGGACCTCCGCGCTCGCCACGGCCGCGTTCCTCGGGGAGCAGCGCCCACAGGGCAGCGCCTACGTGATCGGCGAGGCCGGGCTGACCACGGCGCTGCACGACATCGGCTACGTCATCACCGACCGCAACCCCGACTACGTGGTGCTCGGCGAGACCCGCACCTACAGCTTCTCCTCGATCGCCACCGCGATGCGCCTGGTGGAGCAGGGCTCCCGGTTCGTCGCCACCAACCCCGACGCGACCGGCCCGTCGCCCGAGGGCATCCTCCCCGCGACCGGCTCGGTCGCCGCGATGATCTCCAAGGCGACCGGGGTCGACCCGTACTTCGTCGGCAAGCCGAACCCTCTGATGATGCGGGCCGCGCTCAACCGGCTCGGTGCGCACTCGGAGTCCACGGTCATGATCGGCGACCGGATGGACACCGACATCCTCGCCGGGCTGGAGGCCGGGATGCGCACGGTGCTGGTGCTCTCGGGGATCACCAAGGAGCACGAGATCGACCGGTTCCCGTTCCGCCCGAACCGGGTCGTCTCCTCGGTCGCGGACCTGATCGACGACGTCTGACCTGCGGGGTTGCGAACTACACCGATGTGGTTCACCCTCGAACGCATGTACGGAGAACTGGTGTCCTGGCAGCGGTGCGCCGCCTGCGGCGCGGAGGCCGAGCTCCCCGGTGACGAGACGGCGGGCGTCGCCGTCCCGTGCCCGGACTGTCCCGGCTCGATGACCGAGGAGTTCAGCTGGGACGCGGTCGCGGCCTGAGCGGCCCGCTCAGATCTTGAACCCCAGCGCGCTGGGCTCGCCCCGGCGCAGCGCCGCGACGTGCTCGACGACCGTGGTCAGCGAGTGCAGGTCGTGGCCGTTGCGCATGGCCGAGACCAACGCGCGCTCGGCGGCCTCGATGCCCTCGGCGGTCTCGACGACCTCGGCGAGCCGGTCCGGCGCGGCGATGAGCAGGCCGTCGTCGTCGCCGCACACCAGGTCGCCCGGGCTCACGACGAGCCCGCCGAACGACACCATCTCGTCGACGGTGCCGGGGTCGCTCGTGCTGCCCGACGCCGGGCAGGTCCCGCGGGCGAACACCGGCAGCCCGATCCCGCGCAGCCCACGAATGTCGCGGACCAGCCCGTCGACGACGATCCCGGCCAGCCCGCGCCGCTTCGCCTCGGTCGCGAATAGCTCACCGGACACGGCGCGGTGACCGCCGGCCCCGGCGACGACGAGCACCGAGCCGGGGCGGGCCGCGGACAGCGCCGCGAACATCGGCAGGTGGTCGTCCACGCACGAGACCGTCACCGCGGGGCCGGCCATCGACACGTCCGGGACCAGGGCCCGGATCGCCGGGTCCACCACGGGCAGCGACTTGTCGGCGTCGCAGAGGGAGGACACCTGCAGCTCGCGCAGACGGTCGAGGAGATCGGGCATGGACGTCATCCTGTCGCACCTCCCGCCGTTGCGCGTCGTCGAGCGTCGGCGGCGCGCGCGGCGATCTCCGAGCGGCGCACCTTCCCGGCGTCGTCGCGCAGCGGGTGGTCGACGACGTCGATGCTCCGTGGCTGTTTCGCCCTGCTCAGGCGTCGGTCGAGGAACTCGCGGAGATCGTTCTCGATGCCCGGTTCGGCCTGCACCACGGCGTGCACGACGTGCCCGTAGTCGTCGTCGGGCAGCCCGACGACGACGGCGTCGCGCACCCCGGGGTGCGCGGTCAGCGCGGCCTCGACCTCGGCCGGGTACACGTTCGCGCCGCCGACGAGGATCATGTCCGACCGTCGGTCGGCCAGGTACAGGTAGCCGTCGGCGTCCAGTGAGCCCATGTCGCCGAGCGACTCCCAGCCGTCCCGCTCGCGCGCGGAGGCACCCAGGTAGTGGTACGTCGGCGCCCCGCCGGACCGCATCCAGATCTCGCCGGTGACGCCGGGGCCGAGCTCGCGGCCGTCGTCGTCGCGGACGGTGATCTCGCCGCGGGTGACCCGTCCGACCGAACCCGGGTGGGCCAGCCAGTCGCGGCCGTCGATCGCGGTGCCGGCCTGGGACTCGGTGCCGGAGTAGATCTCGAACACCGTCTCCGCGCCGACCCGGTCGATCCAGCCGCGCTTGACCTCCGGCGGGCAGGGCGCGCCGACGTGCAGCACGGTCCGCAGGGTGCTGAGGTCGCAGGCGGCCCAGTCCGCGTCGGGCAGGCGCAGCATCCGGCTCATCATGGTCGGCACCGCGTAGAGCCAGGTCACGCCGTACGCGGGGATCATCGACAGTGCCCGGGCGGCGTCGAACCGGCCCATGAGCACGACGTGGTGGCCCTGCAGCAACGCCATCAGCGTGAACATGAACGGGGCGTTGTGGTGCAGCGGTGCGGTGCAGCCGAAGACGCCGTCGCGGTCGATCCGCAGCCCGTCGACGCGGGCCAGGACCTGTTCGACGCAGGCGGCCTGACCGGCGACGATCACCTTCGGCGTGCCGGTCGACCCGCCCGAGGTGGGTGCCTTCCAGCTGGGCCCGATCACGTCGGGGAGCGGGCCGTCGGCGTACCCGTCGGCGTCGACCGGGGTGTCGACGACGAGCGCCGGCGCGGCGACGGCGAGCACCGCGTCGCGCTCGGCGGCGGGCAGCCGGGCCGACAGCGGCTGGGGCACCGCACCGATCTTCCACGCCGCGACCGAGCACTCGAGGTGCGCTGCGGTGTTCGGCAGCGCGATCGACACCAGGTCCCCGCGCCGGACCCCGCGGTCGGCGAACGCCCTGGCCAGGCGGTTGGTACGGGCGTCGAACTCCGCGCGGGTGCGCACCAGGCCGGTGCCGTCGGGGCTGTCCTCGGTGACCAGCGGACGGTCCGGGTCGGCAGCGACGAGCGCGCGCAGCCGAGCGGCGAGCGCGGTCGCGCCGGCGGGGACCTCGGGCTCGGGGAACCGGGGCCCAGGGGAGCGGGGTACGGATGCGGTCATGCGGTCCTCCCGGTCGTTCCGCTGACGGCGGGGTCGAGCCGCTCGTCGTCGGGGACCGGACCGCGGGCGAGCACGTACCGGGCCGCCGCCAGCGAGACGAGCACGATCACCAGCGAGTACCCGACGACGGGCACGATCGACCCGGTCGCGGCCAGCAGCGACTGCCCCACCAGCGGAGCGGTGCCGCCGAACAGCGTGCCGGCCAGCGCGTAGGACAGCGAGATCGCGGTGTAGCGCATCCGGGCGGGGAACGCCTCCGCCAGCATCCCGGCCAGGATCGCGTAGTACATCGTGTGCGGCAGCGTCGCGAGCGCCATGCCCAGCGCGGCCAGCCCGAAGCTCCCGGTGGAGATCAGCCAGAACATCACCGGGAACAGCGGGAGCTCGATCAGCAGCAGCGCGGTGACGACCTTCCGCGGGTTCCACCAGGTCGCCATGAACGCCCCGAGCGGCTGCGTGAAGAACTGCACGGTGGAGCTGATCAGCACGACGTTGAGGAACACCTGCCGGTCGAATCCGAGGTCGTTGACCGCCCAGGCCAGGGCGAACGTGTTCTTGAAGTACGCCGCCGCGGCCACCAGCGCGCAGGCACCGACCGAGACGACCACCAGCGTGGTCCGTTCCCGGAGCAGCTCCGCGAGCGGGAACCGCGCCGTCGTGCCCCGTGCCCGCATCGCGACCAGCGCGGGGCTCTCCTCGATCCGCAGCCGGATGACCAGCCCGACGACGACCAGCGCCGCGGACACGAGGAACGGCACCCGCCACCCCCAGGAGAGGAAGGAGTCCTCCGGCAGCATCGCGACGAGCGCGAACGAGCCGGTGGCGAGCATCTGCCCGGCGGGGCTGCCCTGCTGGGCGAAGGCGCCGTAGAGGATCCGGCGGTTCTTCGACGCGTGCTCCGAGGCGATCAGCACCGCGCCGCCCCACTCGCCGCCGACCGCGAGACCCTGCACCAGTCGGGCCACGACGAGCAGGACCGGTGCGAGGACGCCGATGTCGTCGTAGACCGGGAGCAACCCGATCGCGAGCGTGGAGACCCCCATCAGCAGCAGCGTCGCGACCAGGGCGGTCTTGCGGCCGAGCCGGTCACCGAGGTGGCCGAAGACGATCCCGCCGACGGGCCGGGCGAGGAACCCGACCCAGAACGTCGCGAACGAGGCCAGAACCCCCGCGGCGGGGGAGGCGTTCGGGAAGAACAGCGGCCCCAGCACCAGTGCCGCGGCGGTGCCGTAGATGTAGAAGTCGTACCACTCGATGGTGGTGCCGACGAACGAGGCGATACCCGCCTTGCGGCGCATCGACGGTGTGCTCGTGCTCAACCCGGTGCCCCCTTGCACTCGTCGCGCGCCCACGCCGTCGTGACCGCCGCCACGCAACGGTAGAACAGCATTGCGACGTCATCGGGACGCTCTGGCTTCCGTTCCTGTCGGGTGGTCGACATGATGGCGCGGTGGAGCTACGGCAGCTGGAGTCGTTCGTCGTCGTCGCCGAGGAGCTGCACTTCGGGCGGGCCGCGGCCCGGTTGCAGGTCTCGGGGCCGCCGCTGTCCCAGCAGATCCGCCGGCTCGAACGTGAGGTCGGCACGACGCTGTTCGACCGGCACACCCGTGCCGTCGCGCTCACCCCGGCGGGCACGGCGTTCCTGCCCCGGGCCCGTCGCGCCCTCGCCGCCGCGGACGAGGCGAAGGAGGCCGCGCGCGAGGCGGCCGCCGGCGGGACCGGGTCGGTCCGGCTCGGGTTCGCCGGGCCCAGCTCGAACGCCTGGCTGTACCGGACCGCCCGCCGGTTCCGCGCGCACCGTCCCCGTGCCCGGCTGGTGCTGGTGACCGGCCGGTTCTCCGGTGAGCTGGCCGAGGACCTGCGCGCCGACCGGGTCGACGCCGCACTGATCCGCACCCCGGTCGACGCCGACGGCCTGGTCGTGCACGAGATCGACCGGCACCGGCTCGTCGCCGCGCTGCCCGAGGAGCACCCGCTCGCCGGGCGGGAGGTGATCGGCCTCGCCGAGCTGGCCCACGACCCGTTCGTCGCCTACCCGGCGCGCCGGATGGCCGTCATGCGGACCTCGGTCGACGCCGCGTGCCTGCACGCGGGGTTCCTGCCGCGCATCGAGCAGGAGGCCCCCGAGACCCACACCCTGCTGTCGCTGGTGGGTGCCGGTGTCGGGGTGGGGCTGGCGCTGGAGGCGACGGCCGAGCTGCGCACGCCGGGGGTGGTACTGGTGCCGCTGACCGATCCGCCCGAGGTGCCGCTGGCGCTGGCGTGGAAGGCGGGCACGGTGAACCCGGTGCTGGCGGCGTTGCTGCAGGCGGCCGGTGTGGGTGGGGCGGCCGTGCGGGGTGTCGGGTCGGGCTGACACCCCGCACGGCCGTTCTGCCTGCTCAGCCGCCGACGCCGGCCCGGGCCATGTAGTCGATCATCGCCTGGTCCGGGCCTCCCGCCGCGGCCACCTCGCCGGGGTTCTCGTCCCGCAGCCGGTACAGCTGCCGGCGCAACGACTCGTCGCCGTGGTGGAAGGCCGCCAGCAGCTCCGACCACCGCGCCGCGAGCGCCTGCACGCGCGGCTCCGACGGGTCGGTGCCGGCGTCCATCTCGGCCCGGACGGCGGCGATCAGCCCCGGCCACGCGGCCGCGGTCGTCTCGCCCTCGGCACGTCGCGCCCGGAGCGCGGCGACCTGCTCGGGAGTGAAGTACTGCGCGAAGGTGTCGTTCACCCTGCTCACCTCGTCGATCATCATCAACACGTCCGACGGGTCGGGGTCCGTCGCCTCCCGGAGCCGGTCGACGACCGCCGCGAGCGTGCCCCGCAGGGCGTGCAGCGCGGCCAGTCTTGCGTCGACCTGGTTCAGGTGCGCGGTGAGGACCTCGGCGAAGGACCCCGACGACAGCAGCCCGCCGATGGCGTCCAGCGGCAGCCCCAGCTCCCGCAGGGCGACCACCTGGTAGACGCTGCGGACGTCCTGGTCTTCGTAGACCCGGTGGCCCGAGGACGTCCGTGCCGACGGCACGACCAGTCCCCGCTCCTCCCAGTGGTGCAGGGTGCGCACCGTCAGCCCGGTCGCCCGGGCCAGCTCGCCGACCTTCACCCCGTGCCCCTCCCCGTCGCACCGCCACGTCGTGGCGGCATGATGGACGGTGCCGCCTCACGTCGCGTGAGGTGCAAGCCCCGACCGGCACCGTTCTGCCGCGACACGCCGGGCCCGGCGACACGCCGGTCACGAATTCACCCCCGCGGGTGGTCGGGCCCCGTCCACGGGCCGGGCATCCCGTCATGCTTCGCGTCCGTCGCCCCGTCCGTGGGGACGGAGGGTGTCCGGCGTCCAGGACGAACCCGTTCCGTCCGGTTCACACCACACGTTCGGTACCCGTGGTGACCGTGTCACCCGGTGGTGTCGTTCGCGTATCCCCGCCGGTGAGCACCTGCCTACTGTCCGCTTGCCGTGACGCACAGGCGTCCCGGTGGTGCTCACGGGAATCGTGAGGCACGTCCGTCCCACCGGACACGATCGGGGAGAACGACATGCGCAGGAAGCTCGCGGTCACCGGCGTCGCCGTCATCGCCACCATGGTGGCCTTCAGCCCGCTGGCGTCGGCTGCGCCCGCGCCGAAGGACGACGACGGTGACTCCTTCGTCCAGGACGTCGGCAACACCAGGGGCGACCAGTTCGGCCTGGTGAACCTGGACGACGTCAACGTGCTCAACAACGCGAACATCTGCCCGGGCATCAACGCGACCCTGGGCAACGTCCTCGGGATCCTCGGTGGCGGCGCGGCCCAGACCCGGGACAACCCCACGAAGTGTGACTGACCCGCACACGCCTCCGCCCCCTGCATCCCGCCGCCACGGGGTGCAGGGGGCGGTTCCGTGCCGGCGCGGGATCAGTGGAAGACGTAGTCCGACGGCTCGACACGGCGGGTGCGCTCGTCGTACTCGCGCATGTAGCCGGGCCAGTTGGTGACGATCCGCCCGGTGTCGTCGCGGTACCAGGAGTCGCACCGGGTCCACGCGGTGCCGGGGAACCGGGCCTGGATCTCCTCGTCGTAGGCCCGCTCGACCTCGGGGCGGACCTCCACGCCGGACGCGCCGCGCCGGGCCGCCTCCTGCAGGGCCTCGCGGACGTAGCGGACCTGGTGCTCCAGGTACCGGATGATCGAGCCGCCCGAGGTGTTGGTGTTGGGGCCGTAGAGCACGAACAGCGACGGGAACCCGGGCACGGTCATCCCCAGGTAGGCGTGCGCGCCGTCGGACCACTCGGTGCGCAGCGACCGCCCACCCGGACCACTGATCTCCATCGGGAACATGAAGTCGGTCGCCGCGAAGCCGGTGCCCCAGATGATCGTGTCGACCTCGTGCAGCGTGCCGTCCTCGGTGCGCACCCCGGTCGGCTCGATCGCGGCGATCCGCGACGTCTCGACCTCGACGTTGGGCCGCTGCAGCGCGGGCAGCCAGTGCGAGCTGAACAGGATGCGCTTGCAGCCGAAGGTGTAGTCCGGCCAGACCTTGCGGCGGACCTCCGGGTCGCGCAGCTGGGCCCGCATGAACAGCGTCGACCAGAGCCGCCCCAGCCGCCCCCAGGTGGCGGGGTGGCGGATCATCAGCGTCAGCGTCTCGCAGTACTCGGTGATGAACCGGCGGCGCGCGGCCTGCAGGCCGGGCACCCGGGCGATCGCGGCCCGCCACCACGCCGGGAACCTCCGGTTCCGCCGCGGCAGGAACCAGTTCCCGGATCGCTGGAACACCGTCATGTGCCCCACCTCGGGGGCGATCGCCGGCACGAACTGCACGGCGCTGGCGCCGGTCCCGATCACGGCGACGCGGCGTCCGCGCAGGTCGTGGTCGTGGTCCCAGCGCGCGGAGTGGAACATCGTCCCGGTGAAGGAGTCGACGCCGGGCAGGTCGGGGGAGACCGGCCGGTTGAGCTGCCCGGTCGCGACGATCAGCACGTCGCAGGTCCAGGTGCGGCCGTCGTCCGCGGTGACCGTCCACGGTCCGTCGGCCTCGTCGCGGCGGGCGTCGACGATCCGCACACCGGTCTGCACCAGCTCGTCGATCCCGAACTCGGCGGCGACGCCGCGCAGGTAGGCCAGGATCTCCGGCTGCGGTGAGCAGAGCCGCGACCAGTCGGTGCGCTGGGCGAACGAGTACGAGTACAGGTGGCTCGGGACGTCGCAGGCCGCGCCCGGATAGGTGTTGTGCAGCCACGTGCCGCCGATCCCGTCGGCGGCGTCGACGATCGTGACGTCGCGGATGCCGTGGGCGCGCAGCTCGATCGCGGCAGCGATGCCACCGAATCCGGCGCCGACGATGAGAACGCTCGGTGCGTGCATGGGACCTCCCTGTCGCCGCCGGTCACGGTAACGATCGCCCGCGGGGCCCCGGGGGCCCGTCCCGGCCCGCGCGGGCCGTCTGCCACCTCACATTCCGGACACGTGCGGGGCGGCGCGGATCGGAGCACAGTGGAGAGTGAGAGGCCGACACTGGGCCGGCCGGGAACGGAGCACAGTGATGAGCACCGTCGTCGTCGGCGTGGACGGATCGGACGCGGCCCTGGACGCCGTCGCCTGGGCTGCTCGCGAGGCCGCCACCCGGCACGCCGACCTGCTGCTCGTACAGGCCTTCGACGTGGCCCGCCTCTACGCCGACGCCGCCGTCGCACCCCTGCTCGACGACGTCGAGACCTCGATCCGCGAGGAGTCCCGCGCGACCCTCGACGCGGCCCGGCACACCGCCGCGCAGGCCGCACCCGAGGTCGCGGTCGACCTCGCGGAGGACCGGCGGGCGCCGTCGACGGCGCTGGTCGAACGGTCCGCCACGGCCGAGCTGCTGGTGCTCGGGTCCGCCGGGCGCGGTGCGATGGGCACCGCGCTGGGATCGGTGACCCTGGCGGTGGCCTCGCACGCCCAGTGCCCGGTCGTCGTCGTGCGCGGCACCTCGTCGGAGGGGCCGGTGCTGGTCGGCGTCGACGGTGGTCCGCTGTCCGACGCGGCCCTGGAGCACGCCTTCGCCGCGGCCTCCGAGCACGGCACCGGCCTGGTCGCCCTGTACGCCTGGCACGACGGCCGTTCCCCGGCACTGCGTGCCGCCGGGGTCTTCGACCGGCTGCGCGACGCCGAGGAGCGCGCGCTCGCCGAGCGGCTCGCGGGCTGGTCGGAGCGCTATCCCGACGTCGCGGTGGAGCGGGTGATCGAGCGTGAGGAGCCGGGGCGGGCGCTGGCCCGGCGCAGTGGTGCGGCGCGGCTGGTCGTCGTCGCCACCCGGGGGCGTGGCGGGTTCACCGGGCTGCTGCTGGGGTCGACCGGTCTGGCCCTGGTCCAGCGTGCGGACTGCCCGGTGATGCTGGTCGGTCCGGCCGCCGCGACGTGAGCGCGGCGCCCCACGCCGGGTGCTCTCCTCAGCCGTGGTGGCGGTAGTCGACGATCGCCCGGTCGGTGCACGCTCCGCAGGCGGCGCCGACGAACTGTGCGGCGGCGGCCGTGTCTCCGCGCAGCTGGTAGTCCAGCCAGGCGGTCAGCAGACCACGGAACCGGCCTCCGTCGGGGAGCGGCTCGAAGTGGCCGACCCCGGCGAACTCGGCGTAGGCCGCCTCGACCTGGGGGGTGTTCTCGTAGAACGGCTCCACGATCAGCTCCGGCCGCACCGTCGTGTCCCGCTCGCCCGCCAGGTACAGGATCGGGCCCCGGATGCGCTGCGGCACCGCCAGCGGCCCCGGCTGCACGGCGACGGTGGTCGTGATCAGCGGGTCGGCCGCGGCGACCATCGCACCGGCGCCCCCTTGCGAGTGCCCGGTGGCGGCGATCGCCGAGGTGTCGACCCGCTGGTAGTAGGGGCTGCCGGGGTCGGCGTCGGCCCGCACGAGCGTGCGCGCGCCCGCGAGCATCTCCTGCCCGCTGTTGGCCAGCGGGGTGTTGGCGGCGGTGACGAGGTAGCCGTGCGAGGCGAGGTGGATCAGCAGGCCCCGGTAGACGGCGGGGATGCCGCCGGTGCCGTTGCCCCAGGTCACGACCGGGTGCCGGGTGCCGGGTGGACCGAGGTCGGCGGGCCGGAACACGGTGTGGGTCGCCCCGATCTCCTCGGTGACCTCCTCCGGACCCGGCGCGCTCCAACGGTCGATCGGAGCGGTCGTGGTCGCGGTGTGTGCGATCCGACCGGTCATGGCGGTCGCGGGCTGTGCGGCCGCGACCGGGCCGAGCAGGGCGCCGACGCACAGCACCGCGGTGAGCAGGGGAGTGACACGCACGCTTGTTCCTCCGTCGGGTGATGCCGGGCGCGACCGTGATAAGCAAAGATAGCCAATGTTACTTATACGGTCGAGTGTGGCCTGTCGTACATGGACCACCCAGTAGGGTGGCGAGGTCGAGCGGAAGAGGTGACGGTCGCGGTGGCAGAGTCGGTGTCGGACGCGGTGGGCGCGGAGCGCACACCGACGACGATTGCGGAGGGTGTGTTCTTCACGACCCCACCCGCCCTGCCCCGAGGTCGACACCGGCTCAGCCGCGAGGAGGTCTACACCAAGCGCCGGGAGCGGATGATGATCGCCGCGACCGAGCTGCTGGCCGGCGACGGCTACCGCAACATCGGCGTCCGCGAGATCTGCGCCCGTGCCGGGGTGTCCCTGACGGCCTTCTACGAGGTCTTCTCGGACAAGGACGAGTGCATGTTCGCGGCCTTCGACCGGTTCGTGAACGTGATCGTCGGCGGCTTCGCCGAGGTCCACTACCGCTCCGACGACTGGACCTCGATCATCCGGCACTTCACGCTCGTCTACCTGGACCTGCTGGGCCGCGACATCGTCGTGGCCCGTGCCTTCCTCGTGGAGCTCGAACCGCTGGGCCGGGAGGCCCGGCACCGGAACCGGCTCGCGATGCAGGGCATCGCGGCGCTGCTGGAGGTGCGCCGCCGGGAGTGGGCGGGCGGTGTCGAGGACGATCTGGAGTCCGAGGTGTTCCTCGTGGTCGTCTACGCGTTGCGTCAGCTCGCGGTCGACATCCTCGACGCCCCGAACCCGTCCTTCGACGGCTGTGCCAACCGCTGGACACCCTGGCTCGCCCGTCTGCTGCCCCCGCCGACCGGGTGAGGCCGCGGTCGGTCGGACGCGCACCTCAGCACGCATGCTCGAGGAACCAGGCGTAGGTGTCGGCGAGCCCGTCGCGCAGCTCGACCGTCGGCTGCCAGCCGAGTCCCCGGATCCGGGTGGTCTCCAGGAGCTTTCGGGGCGTGCCGTCCGGACGTCGTCGGTCGGGCACGATCAGCCCCCGGAAGCCGACCACGCCCGCGATCATCGCGGCCAGGTCGCTGATCGCCACGTCGAACCCGCTCCCGACATTGATCGGTTCGGGATCGTCGTAGTGGTCGAGCAGGTGGATCACCGCGCTCCCCAGGTCGTCGGCGTGCAGCAGCTCGCGGCGCGGCGTGCCCGAACCCCACAGCTCGACGGTGCCCGCACCGTGGCGCTCGGCGTCGTGCAGCCGCCGGATCAGCCCGGGGACCACGTGTGAGTCGTGCGGGTCGAAGTTGTCCCCCGGCCCGTAGAGGTTCGTCGGCATCGCCGAGATCCACGGCAGACCCAGCTGGTTGCGGACCGCCCTGACCTGCATCAACCCGGCGATCTTGGCGACGGCGTAGGCCTCGTTGGTGGGCTCGACCGAGCCCTGCAGCAGGCTGGACTCCCGGATCGGCTGCCCGGCGAACTTCGGGTAGGCGCACGACGAGCCGAGGAACAGCAGCCGTCGGACCCCGGCCCTGGCCGCCGCGTCCATCACGTTGACCTGGATCTGCAGGTTCTCGGAGATGAAGTCCGCGGGCCGGGAGCTGTTCGCCAGGATGCCGCCGACCCTCGCCGCGGCCAGCACCAGCGCCGTGGGACGCAGGTCGAGCAGATGCTCGAACACCGCCTGCCGGTCGCGCAGGTCGAGCTCGTCGCTGGTGGCACCCACGACGTCGGTGAACCCGGCCGCCTGCGCGGCCCGGACGACCGCGGAGCCGGCCAGACCGCGTCGCCCGGCCACGTACAGGCGTGCGTCACGAGGCAGCATCGAGACCCTCCACGACCAGGCGGGTCGCACGCGGAGCGGGCTGCTCGGCGTCGACCATGATGCGGGCGAGTTCCGGGGCGGTGACCCGGGGCGTCCACCCGAGCTCGTCGTGGGCCTTGCCCGGATCGCCGACGAGCGCGTCGACCTCGGAGGGGCGGAGGTAGGACCGGTCGAACCGGACGTGCTGGCGCCAGTCCAGGTTCACGTGGTCGAAGCAGAACCGGGCGAAGTCGCGGACGGTGTAGGCGGTGCCGGTGGCGAGGACGTAGTCGCCGGGCTGGTCGGCCTGGAGCATCCGCCACATGCCCTCGACGTACTCGGGTGCGTAGCCCCAGTCCCGGACGGCGTCGAGGTTGCCGAGGTGGAGGTGTTCCTGCAGGCCCGCGGAGATGCGGGCGGCGGCGCGGGCGATCTTGCGGGTCACGAAGGTCGGCCCGCGTCGGGGGGACTCGTGGTTGAACAGGATGCCGTTGACGGCGTAGATGCCGTGCGCCTCGCGGTAGTTGCGGGTGATCCAGTAGCTGTAGACCTTGGCCGCACCGTAGGGGGAGCGGGGGTGGAAGGGCGTGTACTCGTTCTGCGGCGGCGGACTGGCACCGAACATCTCCGAGCTGCTGGCCTGGTAGAAGCGGCAGTCGAGCCCGACCATGCGGATGGCCTCGAGCAGGCGGGTGGTGCCCATGCCGGTGGTGTTGCCGGTGAACTCGGGTTCGTCGAAGGAGACGCGCACGTGGGACTGGGCGGCGAGGTGGTAGATCTCGCGGGGGTGGATCTTCTCGATCAGTGTGACGAGCCGGGAGGCGTCGGTCAGGTCGCCGTAGTGCAGGAACAGCCGGGCGTCGGGCTCGTGCGGGTCCTGGTAGAGGTGGTCGATGCGGCTGGTGTTGAAGGTGGAGGCGCGGCGGATGAGGCCGTGCACCTCGTAGCCCTTGGCGAGGAGCAGCTCTGCCAGGTACGAGCCGTCCTGGCCGGTGATGCCGGTGATCAGCGCGCGGGGCGGGGTGTGGGACATCGGGACTCCTGAAGGGGTCAGGCGGTCCGCTGGATGAAGACCATCCACATGGACCGCAGGGGCGGAGGGGTGATCGCCGCGACGGCGCGGAACGCCGACCAGGCCAGCACCGACCGGCCGACGTAGGCCGGTTCGCTGTCGTGGGTGTAGGAGCAGTGGCGGAAGGACGTCTCGGGGAACCAGCGGCGCAGGTCGGCCGCGGTGTTCATCCGGTACGCCGTCGGGAAGGTGTCGCGTTCCTGTTTGCCCGGCTGCACCCGGGCCAGGACCCTGCGGTGCAGCCGGTCGGGGACCAGCCGGGCCGGCAGGGCGATCGACCCCCAGCGGTTGGGGGTGCGGGCACAGATCCAGCCCCCGACCCGCAGCACCCGGGTGAGCTCGGCGGCGGTCCGGGCCGGGTACCGGACGTGCTCGAGGACGAAGTCGGCCACCACCGCGTCGACCGAGGCGTCCGGCAGCGGCAGGAACCCGTCGGGCCCGATCACGTGGGCGCGGTCCAGCGTCGGGTTGGTGGTGACGACCGGGTCGACGTCGGCGCCGACCAGCGCCCCGACCCTGCCGCGCAGTCGTCGCAGCTCCCGGCGGTGCTCGACGGGGTCCTCGCCGAAGCAGCCACGGCCCGCGCCGAGGTCCAGGACCACGTCGTCCGGCCCGACGAGGGCCCGGACCCGCTGGTAGAACTCCACCGCCCCGTCGAGCCGGGAGAACCCGCCGGCACCGAGCTCGGGCAGCGTGCGGTGTCGGTGGCGTTCCAGCCGTCCGGTCGCCTCCTGCGGGGCACTCATCGGGACCTCCCGGGCAGGGCACGACGGGCGCGGTGCCGGTAGCGGCCGGTGGCCCCGGGACGGTCCGGGTCCGGCTCCAGTACGTCCGGGTCCCGTGTCGGGGCGGCGGTCGGTTCCGCGTCCCGGTCCGAGGCGTGCCCTCCGGTGTCGACCGACCCCATCGGCGTCACGTGCACGGCGCCCAGCTCGTCGACCGCCGCGGTCAGCTCGTCGGCGTCGGTGGAGTCGGTGCGGCACGCCAGCAGGACACAGTCGGCGAGGCGGGCCAGCTCGACCGCCTCGGAGGACTCCCGGACCGCGGGGCCGTCGACGAGCACCACGTCGTAGCGCTCACGCAGCAGCGCCAGCACCCCGGCCATGGCCGGGCCCTGAAGATCGGTCCCGAGCCCGGCACCGGGGCCGCCGGCCACCAGTACGTCGACCCCGGCCGCGTCCCACCGCAGCATCGCGTCCCCGAGCGTCGCCCGGCCCGCGAGGACCTCGGCCAGACCCCGGTCGGGGGGCAGACCGAGGAGCCCGGCGATCCCGGGGTTCCGCAGGTCCGCCTCGACCACGGCCACCCGCTCGGTGCCGGCGAACGCCGCGGCCAGGGCCAGCGCGGTGGTCGTGCGGCCCTCTCCGCGCACGGCGCTCGCCATGGCCAGCACCGCCCGGTTGCCGCCACGGGCGGTCACCGCGGTGCGGAGGCGGCGGGCACCGTCGGTGACCTCGGGGGAGCCGAGCAGGCTCCCGTCGCGTGCCCGCCGGGGGTGCACCGGCAGCCTGCCGAGCAGCGGTGCCCCGCTGAGGGCGGGCAACCGGTGGCCGACCCTGCGGTCGGTCGTGTGCCGGACGAGGGCCACCCCCGCCGCGACGATCAGCCCCGCGACGGCGGCGACCGGCGCCGTCGTCGCGAGCCCCGGTGACGAGGGCCGGACGGCCGGGCGCGCCGGGTCGACGGTCTCCAGCTGCACGCCGGAGCGGGCGGACCGTTCCAGCTCCCCGACGACGGCGACCAACCGGCCGGCGACGGCGTTCGCCGTCTCCGCGTCCTGTACCGGGTCCGGGCCGGACACGGTCAGTGACAGCACGGTCGACTCCGGCGCCGCGGTGACGGAGATCCGGCCCGCCAGGTCCTCGGCCGGTTCGGCCCGGCCCTGCTGCTCGACCACCGGCACGAGCACCCGGTGGGAGGTCGCGAGCGCGCGGTAGGAGGCGATGCGGTCCTGGGAGAGCAGCGTGCCCTGGTAGGCCGACGTCGGATCGTCGCCGGAGGCGCGGGCGGTGACGTAGATGCTGGTCGTCGAGTCGTAGGTGGGCGGGACGAACAGGGCCACCAGCGCCGCCAGCAGGACGCCGAGGAGCGCTCCGGCGAGCAGCAGACGGCGGTGGGCGGACAGGACGTGCAGCAGGGTCGCGGAGGTCATACGAGGGCCTTCCCGGAGGGGACGGGCGTCGCGGAGGACGCGTGGAGCCCCGCCAGGAGGGCGGGGGCGGTGTAGAGGTAGAGGTCGGCGAGCTGGTTCTCGACCAGGCCTCCGACGAGCCAGGCCGCGACGCTCACCCCGAGGGCGAGGGACAGACCCTCGTACCGGCCGCGCAGGGCGTGGGCGTCGGCGAGCATCCCGGCGGCGGACAGGACGAAACCGACCAGCAGCAGCACCCCT
The DNA here is from genome assembly GCF_020496245.1 of Pseudonocardia sp. ICBG601. Lineage (NCBI taxonomy): Bacteria > Bacillati > Actinomycetota > Actinomycetes > Pseudonocardiales > Pseudonocardiaceae > Pseudonocardia > Pseudonocardia sp. ICBG601. Next base: position 16,451 of record NZ_JAHLJA010000087.1, read on the forward strand.
CCGGCGGCGACGAGCTGCACCCAGATGGAGTGGCCCTGGGGCAGGACGGCCAGCCCGACCCCGGTGACCGGGCTGTGCCGGGCGTCGTCGACGGCCTGCTGCAGGATCGAGGCCCGGATCGTGTCGCTGGCCTCGGCCGAGGCCGACCCGGTGATCCGCAGCTGCGACGCCACCGTGGGCAGCCGGTCGCCCGCGACGAGCACGGTGACGAGTCCGGCAGCGGCGACCAGGAGCCCCGGTCCGAGCAGACGCACGCGTGCCCACCGGTCGGTGACCAGGACCCCCAGCGTCCCCAGGACCGCCAGCACGGTCCCGCCGCGGGACTGCGCGACGACCAGACCGCCGACGAGGGCGGCGATGCACAGCAGCGCGGCGCCGCGGTGCCGACCGTGCAGTGTCCGGTGCACCGCCAGGGGCAGGGCGAGGGCCGAGGCGATGGCCAGGTGGTTGGGCTGGACCGAGAGCCCGGTCTGCCTGCCCCCGACGTCGACGGCGTCGATCAGGTTCGCCGAGATCGAGGTCAGCCCGGTGGCGTCGCCGACCGCGACCAGCGCGTTCACCGCGGCCCCGAGCAGCCAGGCCGCGCACAGGCGCCCGATCAGCTGCGGCCGCCCCGGTGCCGCCACGCAGACGGCCAGGGGCAGGGCGAACGCGGCGACCAGCCACTGCAGGCCCGCGACCAGGCCCAGCACCGGCGCGGCACCGATCTCGTCGGCGGAGGGCACGTGGTCGGGGAGATAGCGTCCGGCCAGGTAGGCCCCGGTGGGGTGGAACAGGACCGAGGTGACCGTCGCGAGCGCGATCGCGGCGCTCAACGGCCACACCCAGGCCGGTACCACCAGTGGCCGGCATCGCAGGCACGCGTCGACGGCCAGCGCCAGGCAGGCCGCGGCCAGCAGGAGCGGGGTCGGCTTGAACGGGCTCCAGCCCAGGGCGTTCCACGGTGCGCTGAGCACCGCGGCGGCCAGCAGCAGCTCTCCGATGCGTGCGGCGGCGGTACCCGCCCGCGGGTCCGGGCCGGTCATCGGAGGTCCCCCAGGTGTACCGGGACCGCACCGCGCTCGGCGGGGACGAGCAGCACGTCGTAGTGCTCGTCGACCGGCGGGCGCGGGCCGGCGGGCTGCAGCTGCGTCCCGAGCCGCAGCACCAGGTACCCGCCGCCCACGAGCTGTTCGAGCACCCGGTCCAGCCGCGGTGTGTCGGGCATCCGCTCCACCAGCAGGATCGGCCGGTCGCGCAGGATGATGTCCAGGGCCGACTCCAGGATCCCGGCCTCCGCCCCCTCCACGTCGAGCTTGACCAGGTCACGGCCGGTGATGAGATGCCGGGCGGACAGGGTCGGGACGGTGAGTGAGCGCCGTGCGGCGCGGTCGGCGGTCCCTTCGGTGTGCCCGCGCAGGTACGACCCGGTCGGTGCCGCGGAGAACGACTCCTGGTCGGGCAGCGCCAGGTACAGCGACGAGGGAGCACCCTGTCCCACCGCGGCCGCGGTCAGCACCGCACCGTGGCCGAGCCCGTTGAGCTCGAGGTTGCGACGGGTGGCGCGGGCGGCCTCGGGGTTGGCCTCGACCGCGAGATAGCCCCCCACCGGGGCCGCCGCGGCGCCGACCGTGGTGTACCAGCCGATGTTGGAGCCGATCTCGAGGACCGCGGTCGCCCGGCTGCACAGCAGCCGCCACCAGGCGGCCTCCCCGGGCTCGTAGCCCTGCTCCCCGAACCAGTACAGCGTCCGTTCGAGCCGTGCGCCCACGACGTGCAGGCGGATGCCGCCGCTGCCGGGGACCGTGACGACGGTCTGGTGCAGCGGCCGGTGGAACAGCAGCCGGGCCACCGGCGCCCAACGGGGGTCGGTCCTGCCGTCGTCGGTGATCCAGTGTCGGTGCACCCAGTCGACGGTGCGGCCGGGCACCGCACGGAGCAGCCGGGCGAGCAGCCGGCGGGCACGGACCCTGGACCGGCCGACGAAGGAGAGCCTCGGGCCGGTCATCGGGCACCGCCCGGTGTCCTGCGCAGCTCCCGGCGGACGACCGCGGCGGTCCCGAGCAGGACGACCGTGGCGACGACGGCCAGCGCCCACGCGGCCCCCGCGGCGCCGCCGAGCACACCGCCGAGCGCGGTCCCGGCCACCACGACGGTGCTGCGGCACAGGTGCAGCGCGAGCGAGACCCGACCGCGCCGCGTGCCGTTCAGCAGGGCCATCGCGGGCATGCACCACGCGAGCAGCCCGGTCTGCAGAGCCACCGGCAGTGCGAGCGGCGCGTAGCCGGACCACCGCGGGAACAGCAGCTGCATCAACGGGCCGGCCAGCGCCGCGACCACGGCGACGCCGACGACGACCGGGGCCACCTGGCGGACCACCTGCCGGTGGACCGTGCGCAGGGACGTACCGCCGGGGCCCTGTGCGGCCGTGGCCACCGTGGGGGTCGCCAGGACCAGCATGGCCCCGAGCACGACGGTGGCGGGCTGGGAGACGAGCAGCTGCACGGCACGCAGCCCGCCCGCGTCGGCGGGCCCGAGGACCAGCCCCACCGTCGCGAGCACCAGGAACAGCTCGACCTGGGCGACGACCGCCACCGCGGTGAACCAGCCGGCGATGTCCCCACTGGCCCGCATCCAGGGGCCCGGGGGCGACGGCAGGCCGTCGACCCCGGCCAGGCAGAGCAGCGCCAGCACCCCGGCCAGCGCGCCCGCACCCCAGGAGAGCGCCAGCAGCGGGAGGCCGACCGGTCCGGCCGAGAACTGTCCGAACGCCCAGTGCCCCAGCACCAGGGTGGCGCCCTGGGCCACGGCCCACACCGAGTCGAGTGTGAGCGCGGCGCCGGGCCGCCCCCCGGCCAGGAAGGTGGAGCGACCGACGTCCTGGACGAGGCTGAACACCACACCGGGCAGCAGCCACACCAGCGTGCCGTCGATCACCGCGGCCAGCACGAGCAGGGCCGCCACCGCGGGAAGGGTGCCCCACCACGCCAGCCCCAGGGCGGAGCGGGCCAGTGGTGCCCTGCGGTGCGGTTCGACGGCGGGCAGGTGGACGAGCAGGGAGGAGCCGATGAGCCCGCGGGCACAGGCGAGCACGACGGTCACCCCGGCGAACCCGACGGCGAAGGTGCCGAAGGCGTCGGGGGCGAGGAACAGCGACGCCAGGTAGACGGTGGCGACGTTGGTCCCGGCGTTGACGAGCTGGGAGCTGATGCCCAGGACGGTGGGGAGATGGTGCCCGAGTCCGACGGGCCGGGCCGTGCGCAGGGTCTCGGGCATCATGCGACCCCGCTCCGGCACAGGCGGTCGAGCCAGCCGAGGTATCCCGCGTGGGCCTGCGCGGCCGAGCAGCGTTCGCGGGCGTGGTCCCGGCCGCGGTGGCCCAGTTCGGTGGTGTCCTGGCCGATCAGCCGTTCGATCGCGCTGAGCAGCGCGCCGGGGTCACCCGGCCCGACGACGACGCCGGCCCCCGCGGTACGCAGATCGGCCGCGGCGGGGCTGCGCGCGTCGGTGGCGGCCACGATCGGCCGGCCGGCGGCGAAGTAGGAGGTCAGCTTGCTGGGTGCGCAGGTCTCGCGCAGACCGGGGCGCTCGTGGAGCAGCAGCACGTCGGCGGCGTCGAGCACGTCGGGGAAGTCGTCCTCGGGGACCGGCGGCAGCAGCCGGATCCGTGAGCATCCCTCGGCGGCCCGGGCGATGCGGGCCCGCTGGTTGCCGTCGCCGACCAGGACGAACTCGACCGGCACGTCCCAGCCCTCGGCGAGCCGGGCCGCCTCGACGACCCCGTCGAGCCCTTGCTTGGCCCTCATGTTCCCGGCGTGCATCACGACGTGCCGGTCGGGCCGCAGCCCCAGCCGGGAGCGGACGGTGTCGCGGTCGCCGACCGGGGCCGCGACGTGGGTCCAGTTGTGCACCACGTCGACGTCCGCACCGGGGATCCCCTGGGCGACGAGCCGGTCGCGCAGCACCTCGTGCACCGTGAGGATCCCGTCGGCGCGACGCAGCAGCGCGGTCTCGGTGCGGGTGATCAGGTCGGCCAGCACGTGTCGGGCCCGCGGGCCGACGCCGCTCAGGGGGCCGCGCGCCCCGCCGAGCTCGTGGGCACCCGCGCCGTAGAGGTCCTGGACGACGACCCCGAGCGCCGTCGTCCGTCCGGCCCGGCGGCCGCGGCGGCGCTGCACCTGCGCGGCGGCCACGCCGAGCAGGGCGGGGCTCACCGCGACCACGACGTCGGGCGGATCGGGAACGACCCTCGCCGCGGCCGTGGCGAACACGGCTTCCATCGCGATGCGGCCCATCGGGCCGCCGTCGCGGGGGACGGGGTGGGGTACTCGGGTGATCCGCACCGGCCCGTCCCACTCCTGACGGCTGACCCGGCAGCCGTCCTCGCTTCGCCACCGGGGGTAGTGTGGAAACCCAGTAACGACAGTTATCTGGTGTCCGGCTTCTGCGAAGGCGTGCGCCATACCTGTCGTGTACGGAGCGATTCCGGTCGGTTCCGGAGAGTAGTTGAGGCCCACTATCAGGATGTCAAGGCGCTTCATATGGGCCTCCTGCTTACGGGTCGTTCGGGTGGGGTGGGGGCGTTTGCCCTGCGAGGAGGACTGATCCCTTGATGTCCTTGTCGACGGTAACTGTCGCTACGTTAACAGTGAAGTGGCGGTCGACACAGTTGCTCCGCGATGTTTACGTTTCCTTTCCGGGTGTCTCCGGAAGGGTCCGGGTTGTCGCTCATGCTTGCTGATGTGGTCGAGAACGGGCATTATCTTTATAAGCAGTAACGACTGTTACTGATAGTCTCGTTGCTCGAACAGGGAGTCACGATGCCGTTCGGAGTCCGGTCCCGGCGCCTGCGTACCGCGTGCGCGCTGCTCGCGGCCGCCCTGCCGTGGGCGATGCGTCGTCCGATCCTGGTGCACGTACTGGGCCACAGCATCCATCCCACGGCCAGGGTCGGCTTCTCCCTGGTGGACGTCGGTCACCTGGAACTCGGGCCCGGGGCCGAGATCGGTCACCTGAACGTCGTCCGGGGGCTGGACCGGGTCGCCCTCGGAAGGTCGGCGGTCCTGGCCCACCTGAACTGGGTCAACGCCGTCCGGCGGGACCGCGGTTTCCTCCAGGGGGTCGACCGGTCACCGGAGCTGGTCCTCGGCCCGTGCGCCCGCATCATGGTGCTGCACCTGCTGGACTGCACGGCCCGGATCGAGCTCCGGGAGCGGGCGACGGTCGCCGGCTACCAGTCGCTGCTGATGACCCACTCGTTCGACCCGGCGACCCACAGCCAGACCGCGCAGCCGATCGTGGTGGGGGAGCGCACCGTCCTCGCGGCACGGGTCACGGTGTTGCCGGGGGCGGAGGTCGCGGGGCACAGCCTCGTCGCGGCCGGTGCGGTCGTGGTCCGCCCGCTGCACGGGAGCCACCACCTCTACGGCGGTGTCCCCGCGAGGGTGCTGGGCACCCTCGCCCCGGACACGGGGTTCCTCGTGGCCGACGAGGAGATCGCCCGATGAGCGGGGTGTCCGAGCCGGAGCTCTCCGAGATCTACGGTCGGCTGCAGGAGCACGTGGCGTCCGGGGGGCCGCCACTGGGGCATCTGCTGCACAACCCCGGGGACGTCCTGCGGGCCGTGCGCGCGATCGCGGCGTTGCCCGTGCTGGAGGCCCGCTTCTCCGCGGGCCCGGACGGCCGGGCACTGCGTGCGGTCTTCCGCGAGGGACGTGTCCGGTTCGGGCGTTGGGAGCATCGTTCGGTCGTCGTCCTGCCCGACCGGGTCGAGGACGTCGGGTCCGGCCGGCCCAACCGCACCCTGCGCCGCCAGGTCCGCCACGCGACCGCCGCCGGACTGCGGTGCGAGACCGTCGATGATCCCGACGAGCGACGCCGGCTGGTGGCCCTGGCCGACGAGTGGGAGCGCTCCCAGCCCGGGGCCTACCGCAATCCCGACGCGGACAACGGGGACCTCGTGCGCTTCGACCTGTGGCTGGCGGTCTACTCCGCGGAGGGCTGCCGTTGCTGCTGTCCGTCGCTCCGGTGGACGGCGGGTGGGGGTGCGTGCGCTACTTCCGCACCCTGGCCCCGGGCCCGGACCGGTCGGGTGCCCGCTACCTCGCCGTCCACCGTCTGCAGTGCGAGCTGGTGGCACGTGGTGTCCGCTACCTGGTCGACAACCGGTCGCCGGTCGGGCTCCCGAACGGTCTGCGTCACTTCCAGCGGATGGTGGGGTTCCGCCTCCACCGGGTCCGGGTGCGTCCCGAGCCGGCAGCCGGGTCCGCAGGGACAGCTCCCGGTCCGAAGGGGCCGTTGCGGGTGCTGCACGTGCTGGGTCGCATCGGCGCCGAGCAGGGCGGGTCGGCCGCCGCGGCGGTGGCGGTGGCCCGCACCACCCGGGCCGTCGGCGACCGGGCGACCCTGCTGACCACGGTCGGCTCGCCCGACGAGCTGCCCGGCGCCGAGGAGCTGGGCGAGGTGGACCTGGTGGCGTGCCGGCGGTCGTGGCCCGGCTGCTGGGCGCTGTCCTGGTCGTTGGTGGGGTGGCTGCGCCGGCACTCGCACCGTTACGACCTGCTCGAGGTGCACGAGGTGTTCTCGATCCCCGCGCTCGCCTGCTGGTGGGCCGCTCGCCGGTCCGGTGTGCCCCTGGTGATCCGGCCGCACGGCTCGTTGGAGCCCTACGACATGGCCCACAACCACCCGTGGCTCAAGCGGATGCTGCGTCCCGCGCTGCGCCGGCTGCTGGAGGACTGCGCGGCGGTCTGGCTGACCGCGCAGCGCGAGTCGGCCAATCTGGCGGGGCTGGGCGCCGCGCCCTGCACCGTGGTGACCGCACTGCCGGTGGACGCCCCGTCGAGCCCCGGAGACGGAGCCGGGTTCCGGGCCTCGCTCGGGCTGACCGCACAGGCACGGATCGTGCTCTTCCTCGGCCGGCTCGACCGCAAGAAGGGACTGATCCGGCTGGTCGAGGCCGTGGACAGGGTCCGGGCCGAGGACCCGCACGCGGTGCTGGTCGCGGCCGGATCCGGGGACCCGGCGTTCGCCACGGAGCTGCGGTCGCGGGTCGCCGGCCTGGACCACCCGTCGGCGGTGCACCTGGTCGGGTACCTCGGGGGGCAGCGCAAACGTGACGCCCTGGCCGCGGCGGACCTGTTCGTCCTGCACTCCGACAACGAGAACTTCGGCATCGCCCCGGTGGAGGCGGTGCAGGCCGGGCTGCCCGTGCTCGTCTCCGACGAGGTCTACGTCGGCGACGACCTCGCCGCCGCCGGGGTCGCCGTGGTGGTGCCGGCCGGTGACAGCGCGGCGCTGTCCTGCGAGATCGCCGCGTTGCTGGCCGATTCCGCCCGGCGGGCCGCGCTGGCCGCGGCCGCCGGCCCCGCCGCTGCCCGCTACCTGCCCGACCGTGTCGCCCGGCGCGACGCCCGGGTCCGCCGTGCCGTCCTCGCCGGAACCGTCGACACCCTCGGGGAGCACCCGGAATGACCCTGCACGTGACCACACCCCCGCGCACGCCGGGAACCCGACGCACCCGCCTCCACACGACGCTGGACAGGACCCGCCTGCGGGTGCGCAAGCTCGTCCGGGTGGCCCGGCGTCCCCGGCTGCGCGCCGCGTTGCGCCAGGGTGTGCTGGCCGCCACCGACCACCAGGACTCCGGTCTCGGCGGCCCGTTCGCGACCGTCGTCGACGTCGGGGCCTCGCGGGGACAGTTCGCCTCCTGGATCCGCGACCGCCACCCCGACGCCCGGATCGTGTGCTTCGAGCCCCTCGCCGAGGCGGCGGGGCGGATCCGCGCAGTGGTGGACGGCCCCGTGGAGGTGCACGTCGCCGCCGTGGGAGCCCGGCCCGGCCGGTGCACGCTGCACGTCTCGGCCGCCGACGACTCCTCCTCGTTGCTGCCGATCGGCCGGCAGGCCCACGAGTTCCACGGCACCGCGGAGGCCGGGGTGCGCGAGGTACCGGTCACCACCCTCGACGAGCACCTCGACGCCGACATCGCGCAGCCCGCCCTGCTGAAGATCGACGTGCAGGGCTACGAGCTGGAGGTGCTGCGCGGCGCCACCCGGGTGCTCGACTCGGTGCAGGAGATCCTCTGCGAGTGCTCGTTCGTCGAGCTCTACGTGGGTCAGCCGCTCGCGGGCGACGTCGTCGCCCATCTGGCGGGCCGGGGGTTCCGGCTGGTCCATGTCGCGGGCATCAGCACCGGGGTGGACGGCGAGCAGCTCCAGGCCGACCTGACCTTCCGCCGGGTAGCGGGGTGACCACGCGTCTGCGGCCGTGCACCGATCCCGCCCGGTGGGATGCCGCACGGGCCGCCTCGGGGCGTGCCCCGATCCCCTTCCACGACCTGACCTGGCTCCGGTCGGCCGCGGCGATGACGGCGACCACGCTGCACCCGATGGTCGTCGAGCGGTCCGGCGAGCCCATCGGCATCCTGCCCCTGCTGTGCCGGCGGATCGGCCCGCTGGGCCTGGTCAGCTGGTCCCCGACGCCCTACGTCGGACCGGTGCTCGCGGCCGCGGACCTCGCGGAGGGTCTGGAGCTCGCCACCCGCTGGTCGTTCCGGCACGGGGTCGGGGTGCAGCGCTACGGGTTCTCCCCGGTGGAGAGCCCGTCGGAGGAGGTGCTCCGTGAGTACGGGTACACCGTGTCCCACGAGCGCACCTACCTGCTGGACCTCGGTGTCGGGGTCGACGCGCTCTGGGCGGGGACGAGTGCGCAGTGCCGCAAGAAGGTCCGCAGGGCGCGGGCACGGGGCATCGAGGTGCACCCGGTCCGCGACACCGGCTCGCTGGGACGTGCCGTGCGGGCGGCGTTCGCCTCCCGCGGTCGTCGCGACGGGCTACGTGGCGTCTTCCCACCCCGCTACGACGACCTGACGGCGGGTCCGGCGGCGGTGCACCTGGCCGAGGCCCGCGACGTCGACGGCCGGGTGCACGCCGTGCTGGCCACCGTCTGCCTCGACGGCTACGCGGTGACCTGGGCGGGCGGGGTCCTGCCCGAGCACCGCGACTCACCGGCCGGGGTGCTCCTGTACTGGGACGCGATCGCCTGGGCGTGCGGGCGGGGCGCGCACACGCTGGACCTGCTGGACCTGCTGGGCGTGCCGGACGAGGGCATCGACCGCTTCAAACGGCAGTTCGGCGGCACGTCGCACCCGGTCACCGTGGCCGAGCGGGCCCTGCCCGGGCTGCGGATGCTGCGTCCGGGATGACCCCGGATCTCAGGAAGGTCCCCGGAGATCAGGACGACCCGGTGTCGTCCGGGTGGGGCCCGGGCGGTCGGCGCAGCCGGTGCACCGACCACCAGCGCGCGGTGGCCGTGCGCTCCCAGCGCGGGTCGTCGTCGAGCACGGCGCGGTGCACCGGGTTGACGTAGCCGACGGTCACCGGGCCGCTCGCCTGCTCGGCCACACGGTCCAGCACGCGTCGCAGCACGGCGGGGCCGAAGGGGTTGAACAGGAACACCAGCAGCGGGCCCGCCGGGACGGCCGTCGTCGCGGCGTCGCCGGTGTGGACCACCACCGCGGTGGATCCGCCCGCGGCCAGGTTGGCACGCGCGGTGCGGGCCAGCTCCGCATCGAGCTCCACCCCGACGACCCGGGCGAAGCCGTGCGCCCGGGCGAGCGCCAGGGCCCGCCCCCGTCCGCATCCCAGGTCCAGGAAGGTGGTGGCCGACGGTGTCGTCGCACAGGCCGCCACCACGGCGCGGAAGCGCCGCAGCCCCACCGGCTGGTAGGCGTAGGCGGCGTGCGGGTCGGGGGTGTCGCCCGGGGAGTCCGGCCGGAGCATTCCGGCGGTCCGGATGCCGTAGCGACGGTCGACCGCGGTCTCCGCGGCGCGGCGCAGGCACCGGTGTCCGAGTGCCACGGTCTTGGCCACGACGAACCCGGCGACCGCACCCGGTGCGCCGCTCTCCCCGAGCCCGCTCCGCGCCCGGTGCAGGTCGTCCGCCAGCCGTCGTCGCTCCGCGCGCAGCACGTCCGCGAGCCGGCGGGTGCGGCTCACCATGCCCCGTCCCCCCGCAGCACCGCGCGCACGGTGCGCACCAGGATGATCAGGTCCAGCCACAGCGACCAGGTCTCCACGTAGCGCAGATCGAGTGTCAGCGACTCCTCCCAGCTCAGGGTGCTGCGGCCGCTGACCTGCCAGAGCCCGGTCATCCCTGGCCGCACGAGCAGCCGGCGTCGGGCACGGTCGCAGTAGGTCGCCACCTCGCCCGGCAGCGGCGGACGCGGGCCGACCAGGCTCATCGATCCGCCGACGACGTTGAACAGCTGCGGCAGCTCGTCGAGCGAGTACCGACGCAGGACCGCCCCGACCCGGGTCACACGTGGGTCGCGCCGCATCTTGAACAGCGGGCCCGCCCCCTCGTCCACCGCGTGCAGCCCGGCGCGCAGCTGCGGGGCGTCGGGCACCATCGTCCGGAACTTCAGCATCGCGAAGGGCCTGCCCCGAACGCCGATCCGCTCCTGGCGGAAGAAGACCGGGCCACCGTCGCCGCAGCGCACGGCCAGCGCGACGACCAGCAGCAACGGTGCGGTGAGGAGCAGGATCGACAGCGCGGCCGCCCGGTCGAACGTGTGCTTGAGCGTCCGCGCGGCCCCGTCGAGTCGCAGCCGGGGCAGGCGCAGCAGCGGGAGGCCGTCGAGGTCGGTCAGGGACGCCCGCCGCGCGGTCACGTCGACGAGCCCGGCATCGACGACCAGCTCGACGGGGGTGTCCTCCAGCGACCAGGCCAGGCGGCGGAGCTCGGCAGGGCCGGCACCGGCCGAACGGCACACGACGACGACGTGGTGTCCGTGGCGCAGGGCGACACTCGCCGCGTCGTCCTGGTCGCCGAGCACGGGGACGTCCTCGACCGCGGCAGGTCCCGTACGGGTGGCGGCGGGCGTACAGACACCGGTCACCTCCCAGCCGGAACCGCGGTCGGTGCGGGCCCGTCGGACGAGGTCGGCGACGGCATCGGCCGGGCCGACCGCGAGAACCGGGGTGAGGCCGACTCCCCGACCTCGGCGCCGTCGGAGGAACCGGTCGCGCACCAGCCGGACGGCCCCCAGCAGGACCTCCGTCACCGGGACGACGACCAGGGCCCAGGTGCGCGCGGGGTCCGCGGTCGGTGCGATCCCGCTCGCGGCGAGTCCGCCGGCCGCCAGCACGCCGCCGGCGACCAGCACCGCCTGGCCGAGCCGCCGGAACTCCTCGGCCCTCCTGCCGACGACCTCCGGCGACCAGGAGCGGACCAGCGCCAGCGCGCCGACGAGCGCCACCGCGGTGGTGACGGCGCCGGCGAGCCGGTCGGCCGGCTGGGCCCCGCCGATCCCCGACGCCACCGCCCCGGTCACCGTCAGCAGGATCGTCGCCAGGTCCGCGGCCGCGGTGCGCGACGCCCTGGAGGCCCGCCGGATCGGGCGGTGCGGACGGGAGACGGGCGTGACCGGGGGCGTGGGACCGGGGGGCCGACGGAGAAGGGTCTCTCGGGGCCGGGGGACCGGTGGAGCGGTCTGGTCGGGCGCCGCGGCCACGACGAGCGGGTGCTGGGAACTCACGTGGGCTCCTCGGATCGGGCGGGGGCGCGTGTCAGAGCGTGTTTGGAAATGGTGGGTGTGTCGGGATGGTCGACACGGCTGGGGTGCTCCATCGTGGTCGGCATGCAGGAACGACCGCGCCGGTACCCCTCGGACACCAGTGATGCCCAGTGGGTGGTGATCGAGCCGTTGTTACCGCCGCTCGCGCGGCGGGGGCGGCCTGTTGCTCATGCTCGTCGGGACGTGCTGGACGCGATCTTGTATGTCGTGCGGACCGGGTGTGCCTGGCGGGCGTTGCCGGTGGACTTCCCGCCCTGGCAGACCGTCTACTGGTACTTCAACCAGTGGGAACAGCAGAAGGTCACCGAGAAGATCCTCCCGGTCGTGCGGGGGCAGTTACGTATATCGCCGAGGGCCGTGATCCGGAGCCGAGTGCGGGGATCATCGATTCCCAGTCGGTCAAGGGCGCCGACACCGTCGGCCAGGACTCCCGCGGCTACGACGCCGGGAAGAAGACAGGCGGACGGAAACGGTTCATCGTGACCGACACCCTCGGTCTGCTGCTGACCACGATGGTGTGCTCGGCCTCGGTACAGGACCGCGACGGCGCCAAGCCGATCCTGCTCAACCTCTACCTGCGCACCAGGGTGCGGTTCGTCTACGCCGACGCCGGCTTCGCCGGGCGACTGCTCGACTGGGCCGCCACGATCCTGCAGACAACGATCGAGATCATCCGCAAGCCACCCGAGCAGCGCGGATTCACCGTCCTCCCACGAAGGTGGGTGGTCGAACGGACCCTGGCCTGGCTCACCGCACACCGACGCCTGGCCCGAGACTACGAACGCCACCCCACCACATCCGAAGCCATGATCCGCTGGGCCGCGATCAACACCATCACCCGCCGCATCGCCCGTGGATACCCCGCCACCCGCCAGCAGAAACACACGACACCCTCAACCCACTAGAATTTCCAAACACGCTCTCAGCGGAACGCCCACAGTAACAAGTGCTATCGCTATATGAAACCGGAGATGTGGCGAGGTGGGAATCACCTGTCGAATGGTGACCGGCTGCCTACTGAGCGTCGCCGAGCTCGACCGTCGTACTAAAAGGCCTGGATGAGGGGGGTTCGAGGTCGCCGGAGCATGTGAGGTCCGTGACAGTAGGAGATATCGGTAGCGTCGGTTACTGTGAAGTCTCCACGGAAGTCCACGAGAGGAAAAGCCATGAATGCGAACTGGTTCAAGAGGACTGCGGCACTGATGGGCGGCGTGGTGGTCGCCGGTCTGCTGTTCACCGCACGGCGATGGCGGACGAGCCGGTGGGCGACGGCGTGTGGAGCCCCTCGCACGACGCCTCGCTGCAGCGTGCGCCCCTGTGCCAGGGGCCGTTCGCGACCCTGGACTGGCTGGACAAGAACTTCGCCGACCACGGTCGCGACGGCCAGGCCCAGCTCGCGGCGAACCTCGCCGCCCTGCAGAGCGGCGACCCCGGGAAGATCCTCGGCCAGGCGGAGACCTCGCTGCTCCAGTACCCGATCTACGCCGTCAACGACACCTTGTTCCACGTCCCCGGCGACGGTGGGCGACGTGGCCGCGCTGTGCGCGTCGACCCGCCAGTGAGCTGACCCGATCGATCGTCATTCGGCCCCGCCCACCTCGGGCGGGGCCGGTGATCGGCCGGCCGCGACATCGAGGAGAGCGAACATGCGAGAACTGACACGCCGGGCGGTCCTGCGTGGTGCGGCACTGGCCGGAACGGCGGTCCTCGTCGGTGTCCGGACGCCCGCCCCAGATGGGTACGTCCCTGCCCGACTTCCCCGCCGGCGTCCCGGTGCACCGGGAGGTCTTCGAGAACTGGGACGGGGTGATCACGACCGATCCGTTGTGGACCTGCGTTCCGCGTACGCCGGCCGACGTGGTCGCGGTGCTCGACTGGGCGCACC
>NZ_JAHLJA010000088.1:0-40458 GCF_020496245.1 Pseudonocardia sp. ICBG601
CGCCGCCGCCGTGCGTGCCGCCGACCACCCCGATGCGCAGGCGGTGTTCGTCTCGTGCACCAACCTCGCCACCTACGACGCCGTCGCCGGCCTCGAACGCGAGCTCGGCAAGCCCGTCCTCACCGCGAACCAGGTGACGGTGTGGGCCGCGCTGCGCGCGGTCGGTCGTGACGCCGTCGGGCCGGGGCAGACGCTCGTCGAGGGTCGCCCCGCCGTCGCGGCGCCGCCGGAGACCCCGGTGCCGTCGGAGGTCCCGGCGCTGCCGGAGCCGACGGTGCTGCGGGTGGTCGGGGCACCGGAGCTGCACAAGGTCCGGGTCCGGCTGCCCGACGAGTCCGGGGCGCTGGCCCGGCTCACCGCGGCCGTCGCCGAGGTCGGCGTCAACATCCTGTCCCTGTCGGTGCACGCCCAGGACGCGGGGTCGGTGGTCGACGAGATGCTGGTCGGCGGCCCGGTCACCGCCGAGCGGCTCTCCCGGGTGATCCGGCGACGGCTGCGCGGCTCCGCCCCCGACACCGTGCGGGTCACCCCGGCCGACTCGCACGAGCTCGTCGACACCCCCACCCGGGCGCTCGACCTCGTCGCGGCGTCGCGCACCCCGGACGGGCTGCGCGAGGCCCTCGCCGCCTTGCTGCACGCCGACGACGTCGTCGCCGGCCCGGCGACCGGAACCCACGTGCTGGAGCTGACCGGTCCGGACGGCACCCCGCTCGTCGCGCGCCGGGGCTGGGCGCCGTTCACCGTCACCGAGCGGGCCCGGGCCGAGGCGTTCCTGCGCGCGGGCGCGGCGGGCCCGGTCGGTGAGCTGCTCCTCGACGACGGTGACGCGCTCACCGCGACCCCGGCGACCGGCGCCGAGACCGCCGAGCTCGCGACGCTGTTGCGCACCTGCGTCGCGGGGTCACCGGAGGCCACGACCACCTGGACCGACGCCGACCTGCGCTCGGTGCTGCTCCCACCCGGCGGGCGCTGCCTGCTGCTGCGCTCGCGGGCGGGAGACCTCGTCGCCGTCGCCGCGCGGCTCACCGCGCCGGACACCGGTGCCGAGACCGTCGTGGTGGTGCACCCGCTGCACCGCCGCCGCGGACTGGGCCGGTGGCTGCGGCGGCGGCTCGCCGCCGGCGTCCCCGTCTAGCCTGTCGGGGTGTCCGACGACCGCACGCTCGACCCCGGGAACCTGCCCGACGACTGGGACTCCTGGAAGGACCGCGTCGACCTCACCGACTACGACCGGAAGTGGGCGGCGATGGCCGCGGCGGGGGAGAACCCGCACGGCGAGGCCGACCTGGTCACCGCGCTGTGCGGCGACGGCCCCGTGCCCGACGGCGGCTGTGGCACCGGCCGCGTCGCGATCGAGCTGGACCGGCGTGGGATCGCCGTCACCGGCGTCGACCCCGACCCGGACATGATCGCCGCGGCCCGGGCCAAGGCGCCCGCGCTGCGCTGGGTCGCCACCGGTCTGGAGCACCTCGACCTGCCGGACCGGTTCGCGCTGGTGGTGCTCGCGGGCAACGTGATCCCGTACGCGAGCGACCGTGCCGGAGTGGTCGCCGGGTGCGCGGCACACCTGCGCGCCGGCGGGCTGCTGCTCGCCGGGTTCGCGACGCAGCCGGGCTGGCCGACCCCCGACGACCACGACGCGTGGTGCGCCGCCGCCGGACTCGTGCCGGTCGTGCGCTGGGCCACCTGGGACCGCGAGCCGTGGTCGAGGGGCGACTACGTCGTCGCGCTGCACCGGCGCGACTGAACGCGACTGAACCCCGTCGGCCGGCCGCCCGGCCGCCCGCTCAGCCGAGCACCCGGGCGAGGATCTCGCCGTGCGGGATCACCAGCCAGCCGTCCGGGTGCGCGGCCCACTCCCGCCACGCCGCCGAGATGTCCGCCAGCTCGGGCTCCTCGCCAGCCCGCGGTCGACCGGCCATCCGGCCGACCCCGGTGTGGATGCGGTCGGCCACATCCCGCCCCAGGCGGCGCGGGCGTGCGGGGTCGCGTGGCACCAGACCGACGCCGACGGTGTCACCTCGCTGAACCCGGCCGCGTGCGCCCAGCCGAGCAGCCGCCGTCCGGCGTCGGGCTCGGCGTCGTTGCCGCGGGCGACGGCCCGGTACAGCTCCAGCCAGCGGTCCAGGCGCGGGTCGTGCGGCCACCAGTGGAACCCGGCGTAGTCGGCGTCGCGGGCGGCGACCAGTCCGCCGGGGCGGGCGACCCGGCCCATCTCCGCAGCACACCGCGACCGCGACCGGGTCGGACACGTGCTGGAGCACCTGGTGGGCGTGCACGACGTCCCAGGTGTCGTCCGGGTCGGACAGGGCATAGCCGTCGTCGACGGCGAACTCCACGTCCAGGCCGCGGGCGGCGGCACCGGCGCGGGCCTGCTCCAGGGGCCGGGCACCACCTCGACGCCGCGCACACCGGCCGGGCGCGACCCGCTCGGCGAGGTCGGCGGTGATGCTGCCGGGGCCGCAGCCGACGTCGAGCAGGCTGGTGCCGGGCGCGAGCCGGTCCAGCAGGTAGGCGCACGAGTCCTGCGCGGTGCGGGCCGCGTGCGACCGGACGACGACGCCCGGATGACCGTGGGTGTAGGTGTCGCGGGGCACGGGGGTCAGCCTGGCACGCCGTCAGCCGGCCCGGCGCTCGACCGGCCTTCTGCTCGGCCGGGTGTGCCGCTCGGTCCGGCACGCCGCTCGACCGGACCGGCCGCTCGGTCCGGCACTCGGCGGATCCGGATCGGCCCCCTCGCCGTCGACGGGTCCACGACCCGGCCGGACTGCACGATCTCCACCCGCCCGGCGTCGACGAGACGGCGCGCGGCCGTCCGCGCCGGTTCCATGAGGTCGCGCCAGCCGTCGGGGTCGACGGCGCGGGCCGCCTCGGACGGGCAGATCGTCGCCCCGCTCCTGCGCCGGTCGAGGAGCCCGGTGATCGCCGACTCCAGCTCGGTGCCGACCGGACGGCCCTTCCCCCGGTGCCGGTCCCGGGAGCGGTCGCGGTCCTGGTCCCCGTCGTCGGCCTCCGTCGTCTCCTCCACGACCCCCATGGTCGTCGCGCCCGCGGCGCTCCGCTCGCCGAGCGTCGTCGGGCGCCCGGTCCCGGAGCGGGGCGCGGGTGGGGCCCGTCGGACCGGGGCCTCAGCTGCGGGCGAGCACGGCCGCGTCGAGGGCCTCGCGCATGGCGGCCTCCGGGCCGGGGCGCCCGGTCATGAGCTCGACCTGCGCGACCGCCTGCTGCAGCAGCATCTCCAGACCGGAGACGATCCGCGCGCCCGGCCGCCGCCGCGCCGCCCGCGACGACCGTCGGCCACGGCGCGTAGACCGCGTCGAGCAGCACGGTCCCCGGCCGCCAGCGGGCGCCGGCCAGGGCGTCGGCCGCCCCCGCCGGGAGCGTGGAGACGACCGCGTCGGCCCCCTCGAGCAGCCGCGCCGCGGCGGGCGGGTCGGTCAGCACACGCGTGCACCGTCACCTCGGTGCCGAGCCGCTCGGCGGTCCCGCGCAGCGCGGAGGCCCGCCCGGCGTCGCGGACCAGCACGTCGACGGCGTCGACCTCCATGTCGTGCAGCGCGGCGACGGCGGCCTGCGCGGTCCCGCCCGCCCCGAGCACGACGGCGCGCCCGCCGCCGGCACCCGCGGCGCGCAGCGAGCGCGCGATCCCGGTGACGTCGGTGTTGTGCGCCGTCGCGCCGGTGCCCTCGAAGACCAGGGTGTTGCCGGCCCCGATCGCGGCCGCCCCCGGCGCGACGTGGTCGGCGACGTCGAGCAGCACCCGCTTGAGCGGCATCGTCAGCGACAGTCCGGCCCACTCCGGGCCGAGCCCGGCGACGAACCCGGCCAGGCCCGCCTCGTCGACCTCGTACCGGTCGTAGTGCCAGCCGGTCAGCCCGAGTGCGGTGTAGGCGGCGTTGTGCAGCGCCGGGGACAGCGAATGGGCGATCGGGGAACCCAGGACGGCGGCGCGGCGGACGGGGGACGTGCTCATCCGGGCAGTATCCCGCGGCGGCTCAGACCGCCCGCGACGGCTCCCGCTGCGCGGCCGCCACGGTGCGCCGGGTCCGCGCCCAGCTCCACCAGCCGTGCACGACCAGCCCGGCGAACACGACGTAGACCGCGGCGGAGAACCACAGCCCCGAGGCCAGCTGCAACGGCACGCCGACGGCGTCGACCAGCAGCCAGATCACCCAGAACTCGACGAACCGCAGAGCCTGGGCGAGGAACGCGACCGCGGTGCCGACGAAGATCGCGGCGTCCGGCCAGGGCGCCCAGCTGGCATCGAGCGCGTCGAGCACCAGCGCCATGACGACGGTGCCGCCGACGAGCAGCCCGGCCAGCCCGAGCCGCTGGGCGGTGCTCGCCTGGCGCACCGCGAGCCCGTAGACCGGGTCGCGCCTGCGCAGCCACGCGACGAGCCCGAACACCGAGATGGCCAGCACGATGACCTGCCGGAACGCGAGCCCGCCCAGGTGCGCCGAGGCGTAGACGGTGAACAGCAGCACGCAGGCCGCCATCTGCACCGGCCAGGTCGCGAGGCTGCGCGGCGCGCCAGGAAGACCACGGCGATGGCGCCGATCTGTCCGACGAGCTCGGCCCACGACACGAACTGCCCGAACGCGGTCAGCCCGTGGTGCAGCAGGAGGTCCACGACGGTCCCCTTCCCGGAGCGCGGCGGGCACGCCCCGTGACAGCACACAACGACGGCGCCGTCCCGCCCATCCCCACCCGGCCGGTGTGAGCGGACCCACACCACCCTCGGTCGAGTGGGTCTCCCCGTCCGACCCCACGGCGACGACGCTCCGCCACCGGGTGGAGGCTGCACCGTGTGGGTGGTTCGGAACGCACGGTCCTGGTCCTGGTGGTCGCAGCGAGATCGGGCTGGAGGTCGCCGAACGGCTCGCCGCCGGGACACCGACACGGTCGTGCTGGCCGCGCGCCGCCCGACGAGCTGACCACCGAGACGGCCCGGGTGCGGGCCGCGGGCGCCGCGGTGGACACCGTCGCCTTCGACGCCGACGACCTCGCCCGCCACCGCCCGCTGCTCGACGAGGTGACCGCCCGGCACGGGCGGATCGACGTCGCCGTCGTCGCGTTCGGGATTCTCGGCGACCAGGCCCGCGCCGAGACCGACGCCGCGCACGCCGCCGCGATCGTGCACACCGACTACCTCGCCCAGGTCCACCTGCTCACCGAGCTGGCCCAGGTGCTGCGCGCGCAGGGGAGCGGGACGCTGGTCGTCTACTCCTCGGTGGCCGGGGTCCGGGTGCGGCGCGCCAACTACGTCTACGGCAGCGCCAAGGCCGGGCTCGACGGGTTCGCCTCCGGCCTGGCCGACGCGTTGCACGGCACGGGGTGCGGCTGGTGTGATCCGCCCGGGGTTCGTCGTCGGCGGATGACCGAGGGCATGAGCCCGGCGCCGCTGTCGTCGACGCCCGCGCAGGTCGCCGACGCCACGGTGCGCGCGGTCCGCCGCGGTCGGGGCAACGCCGACGTCTGGGTGCCCGGCACGCTGCGGCTGCTGTTCCTCGGGCTGCGGCTGCTGCCCCGCGCCGTCTGGCGGCGGATGCCCCGTTAGCGACACGATCTACAGGTGAATGGTGTCCCGCGATCTGCGTGTGGCACTTCCCCTGGAGTGGCCTGGCTCATATCGTCGCGTGCGCATCCCGTTGGACGACGACGTCTGAGGAGAACCACCGTGGGACACACCCGTGGAGCAATCGTCCGGAGCGCTCCGGGCAAGTACGAGGTCGTCGACCTCGAACTCGACGAGCCGCGCGCCGGCGAGATCGAGGTGAAGATGGTCGCGTCGGGCCTGTGCCACTCCGACGACCACATCGCCACCGGCGACATCCCGGTCGGCACCTACCCGTTCGCCGGCGGCCACGAGGGCTCCGGCATCGTCACCCGCGCCGGGGCGAACAAGAAGGGCCTCAAGGAGGGCGACCACGTCGTCTTCTCGTTCCTGCCGTCCTGCGGGCACTGTCGCTGGTGCGCCAGCGGCATGCAGAACCTGTGCGACCTCGGCGCGGGGCTGCTCGCCGGCACCCGCTGGGAGGAGAACACCACCCGCCTGCGGCTCGCCGACGACGGCACCCCGGTCGGCCAGATGTGCGGCATCTCGACCTTCTGCGAGACCACGCTGGTCTCGGAGGACTCCTGCGTGAAGGTCCCCGACGACATCCCGCTGGAGGTCGCCTGCCTGGTCGGCTGCGGCGTCGGCACCGGCTGGGGCTCCGCGGTCAACGCCGGCGGCGTGCAGCCGGGGCACACCACGATCGTCATGGGCATCGGCGGCATCGGCATCAACGCGGTCCAGGGCGCCTCGCACGCCGGCGCGGCGAACATCATCGCCGTCGACCCGGTCGCGCTGAAGCGGGAGAAGGCCCAGGAGCTCGGCGCCACGCACGCGGTGGAGACGATGGAGGAGGCCACCGAGATCGCGAAGCAGTTCACCAACGGTCAGGGCGCCGACCAGACCGTCGTGACCGTCGGCGTCGTGAAGCCCGACCACATCGGGCAGGCGATGGCCTCGATCCGCAAGGCGGGCACCGTCGTCGTCACCGCGCTGGGGGACATCAACTCGACCGAGCCGCTGCCGGTGTCGCTGGCCGACGTCACCCTGTTCCAGAAGCGCATCCAGGGTGCGATGTTCGGCATGTCCAACCCGAACTGGGACATCCTGCGGCAGCTGGAGCTCTACCGGGCCGGCGCGCTGAAGCTCGACGAGCTGGTCACCACCACCTACACCCTGGACCAGGTCGCCACCGCCTACGAGGACATGCACGCCGGTAAGAACATCCGCGGCGTCATCCGCTACTGATGGGGCATGACGTTCGTCCTCGACGGCCACAACGACCTCCCCTGGGCCCTGCGCGAGTTGTCCGGGGGTGACCCGGCCGCCGAGCCGGACGTCGCCGCCGGCGACCGACGGCTGCACACCGACCTGCCCCGGCTGCGTGCCGGGCGGGTCGGTGCGCAGTTCTGGTCGGTGTACGTGCCGGGCGAGCTGGGCCACGACGAGGCGGTGACCGCCGTCCTCGACCAGGTCGACCGGGTGCGACGGCTGCTCGCCGCCCACCCGGACGCCCTGGCGTTCGCCGACACCGCCGACGACGTCGACGCCGTCGTCGGATCCGGGCGGGTCGCCTCCCTGATGGGGGCCGAGGGCGGGCACTGCATCGCCGACTCGCTCGCCGTGCTGCGGGTCCTGCGCGGGCTCGGGGTCCGTTACCTCACCCTGACCCACAACCTGAACAACAACTGGGCCGACTCGGCCACCGACACGCCCCGCCACGACGGGCTCTCGCCGTTCGGCCGCGAGGTCGTCGCCGAGATGAACCGCATCGGCATGATCGTCGACCTGTCACACGTCGCGCCGTCGACGATGCACCAGGCCCTCGCCGTCAGCACCCGGCCGGTGCTGTTCACCCACTCCGGTGCCCGCGCGGTCACCGACCACCCGCGCAACGTGCCCGCGGACGTGCTGGAGGCGCTGCCCGGCAACGGCGGCGTGGTCATGGCGACGTTCGTGCCCCGCTTCGTCTCCGCCGCGGTCACCGGCTGGGACACCCGGCTACGCGAGGCCATGGCCGCGGCCGGGGTCGACCACCGCGACCTCGGCGCCCGCGACCGGTTCGTCGCGACCTGGGACGGGCCGCCCGCGCCGCGCGCGACCCTCGCCGACGTCGTCGCCCACGTCGAGCACCTCCGCGAGGCCGCCGGGATCGACCACGTCGGCATCGGCGGCGACTTCGACGGGACCTCCGAGCTCCCCGACGAGCTCTCCGACGTCTCGACCTACCGCGGCTGCTCGACGCGCTCGCCGACCGCGGGTGGAGCGCCGACGACCTGGCCAAGCTCGCGCACCGCAACGCCCTGCGGGTGCTGCGCGACGCCGACGCCTGACCGCCGCCCCGGCGGCGGCAGGCCTGGGTCAGGGCGTGCCGCCGCCGGGGCGCGCCGACGCGAGCGCCGCGGCGGCGGAGGCGGCGATGCGCAGCGACCCGATCGCGGTGGGGTGGAACGGGTCCGGGGTGGCGAGCCCCATGATGTCCGGCGGCATCCGGTCGCGGTCCGGGGCGCACAGCGGCGCCAGGGCCGGCGCGGCGGTGGCGAACCCGAAGCGGGCGGCGCCGTCGGTCAGCACGTCGTTGAGACGGCGGTTCCGCTCGGCGAGCAGGTCGAGCTTGGCCTGGTCCAGGCCCGGGGTGCCGGCCGGTCCGCGCATGTCGGCACAGGTCGGGTCGAACCGGGCCGGGAACGGGTCGTAGGACAGGGTGACCACCACCCGCGGGCGCCCGGCAGCGTGTCGAGGTCGG
This sequence comes from Pseudonocardia sp. ICBG601, assembly GCF_020496245.1. NCBI lineage: Bacteria > Bacillati > Actinomycetota > Actinomycetes > Pseudonocardiales > Pseudonocardiaceae > Pseudonocardia > Pseudonocardia sp. ICBG601. Next base: position 8,304 of record NZ_JAHLJA010000088.1, read on the forward strand.
TGAACAGGGCGCCGACGTCGCGGGCGAACCCGGCCAGCCGGGACTCGAACTCGCCGTCGGAGAGCCGGTCGTCGCAGGTGGCGAGGCCGTAGCAGTACAGCAGGAAGTCCGACCAGGCCAGGTCGTTCGGGCCGACCGCGACGACCACCCACTGCAGGTTCCGGACCTGCTTGAGCCGCCCGACCTGCGGGTCGACGGTGACGCCCTCGCGCAGCTGCGGCCCCCGCAGCCCGGCCGCGACGCCCGCCCCGGCGCAGGCCAGGTTGAGGACGTCCTCGCCACGCAGCCGGGCGAGCTCGGCGGCGAGGGAGTCGGTGCTGCGCCCGCAGGCGCGGTCCTCCGGGGGACGGTGCCGTCCTCGCCGCGCAGCGCAGGACCGCCGATCCGGGCCGCGCGGGAGTCCCCGATCACCGCGCCCGCGACCCCGGTCACCGCGGGCCCGACCGGTGACGGGGTGACCGTCGCCGCCCCGACGAGGTCGGTCAGCGAGGTGACCCGGCCCAGGCCGGTCATGGTGCCCTGCAGCGCGGCGACCCCGGCACCCGCCCACAGCAGCACCGAGGCCGTCACCGCGACGACGGTCATCCGCCCGATCGGCCCGGCCAGGTCGTCCCAGTGCACCGGCCGGTACCGGCGGGCGCGGGTCCGGTGCAGCGCCATCAGCAGCCGCGCGGTCGCCATCAGCCCGCTGCCCAGCAGCGCGACCAGCACGATGCCCGTGGCGCCCCACAGGTACCAGGTCACGAACCCCTCGCCGATGTCGCGGACCGCGTCACCGGCGCCGTCGACGGTGTGCGGGCCCAGGACCGGGCCGTTGTCGGCGGGCCGCTTCAACGGCCCGATGGACAACCGCGGCCGGATCGGACCCCACACCTGCACGGTCGTGAGGTCGAACTCGGCGTTTGCCGAGCTGGGCGATCTGCGCGGGCCCGGACAGCGTCAGCGGCGGCACCCTGGCGCCCACGCCGACGTCCTGGCCGAACACCTCGACGTGGTTCTCCGGGGTCAGCAGGATCACCAGCGGCACGCCGACGACGGCGATCAGCGCGAGCAGCAGCAGCGTGGGCAGCGACCGGGCCTCGCGCAGCAGCGCACGCGGCCAGGACCGGGACGTGGCACGGGTGGGCACCGTCAGCGGGCTCCGTAGGGCGCGGTCGGGGCGGGCGCGGTCGGGATGGGCACGGCGCCATGGTGGCCCCGCGGCCGTACCGGAGTCACGGACGTCGCGGTGGCGTCGGACTCCCCGGCGCTCAGACCCCCGGCCGGGCGACCCGCAGCCGCGGGGCGAGCCGTGCCGAGGTGACGGCGGCGGTGCCGTCCCGCTCGACGTCGTCGGCGAGGGCGTCGCGTGCGCGACCAGACCGTCGAGGTCCAGCCCGGCCGGGACGGCGACGTCGAGCACCCGCCACAGCCGGACGCCCTCCGCGCCACGGCGCAGGAGCGCGACGGCGCCGCGGGCGTTGCCGCGCTGGGCGTGGGTCAGCCCGACCGCGAGCTGGGCCAGCGCCCGCCACAGGTCGCGGGTGTCGTCGTCGGCGTCCTTCCAGGTGCCCTCCAGGACCTCGTGGGCGTGGAACGGCCGGCCCGAGTCGAGCAGGCGCTGGGCCTCGGTGACGGTCTCGGCGGGGGAGAGCGCCAGGTCCTCGGGCACCCGCTCGACGCCGGGGGCGCCGTGCGGGAGCGGACGCCCGGCGGCGTCGCGGGGGCGGGCGTTGCGGGCACGGCCCCGGCCGTCGCGGTCGCGGGAACGGGTCATGGCTGCGAGCGTGCCAGCTTCCCGGTTAGCGTGCGTCATGATCACCGAACTGTTCGACGTCCGTGGCAGAGTGGCCGTGGTCACCGGCGGCACCAGCGGCATCGGCCGCATGATCGCGGTCGGCCTCGCCGAGGCCGGGGCGCGGGTCTTCGTGTCCAGCCGCAAGGCCGACGCCTGCGCGGGGACCGCCGCGGAGATCGGCGGCACCGGCATCGCCGCGGACCTGTCGTCGGAGGACGAGTGCGTCCGCCTGGCCGCCGAGGTCGGGGCGCGCGAGGAGCGGGTGCACCTGCTGGTCAACAACGCGGGCGCCACCTGGGGCGCGCCACTGGAGGAGTTCCCCGCGCACGCCTGGGACAAGGTGCTCGACCTCAACCTGAAGGCGCCGTTCTTCCTGACCCGGGCGTTCCTGCCGTTGCTGGAGGCCGCCGGATCGGCCGACGACCCGGCCCGCGTGATCAACATCGGCAGCATCGACGGGCTGCGCGTGCCGGAGCTGCCGAACTACAGCTACTCGGCCAGCAAGGCCGGGGTGCACCAGCTGACCCGGGTGCTGGCCCGTGACCTCGCCGGGCGTGGGATCACGGTGAACGCCATCGCGCCGGGGCCGTTCCCGTCACGGATGATGCGCGCCACGCTGGAGGCGGCGGGCGAACAGATCGCCGACTCCACCCCGCTCGGGCGCCTGGGGAAGCCGTCCGACGTCGTCGGGGCGACGCTGTTCCTGGCCGGGGCCGCGGGGTCCTACGTGACCGGCGCGGTGCTGCCGGTCGACGGGGGGATCTGGACGACGCGCTGAGCCGTGCCGCGGGCCGGCCCGGTCAGCGCTCGTGGGCGACGAGGGTGAGGGCCAGTTCCACGACCGCGGAGCCGTCGGGTCCTTCGGTGGGCCACACGGTCTGGCGCAGGGTGTCGGTGCCGTCCAGCGGGTCGGGCAGCCCTGCGGCCTCGCGGGCGGACAGCTCGTGCATCAACGCGATCATCGCGGGGTGCGGCAGTCCGTGGCCGGTCGCGTCCTCCGGCCCCCGATCCCAGCGTGCGACGAGCTCGCGACGCCTCGGCAGGGTCCCGGTACGGACGGGCAGGTCCTCGACGGTCGTCAGCAGCCCCCGCGGGGCCGGTGCGGTGAGCGGCCAGCACAGCGTCACCAGGGCCGCGCCATCGTCGCCCTCGGCCATCGCCGTCCACATCGGCTGCTGCGGCGACGCCCCGGCGTGCTCGAGCTCGGCGCGCAGCCGTCCGGCGGCCCGGGACAGCGCCGCGTCGGCCCCGGCGGTGGTCTCCGGATCGTCGGGTACGGGGACGCTCAGCTCGACGCCGGCCCAGTGCCGGGCGTCGACGTCCCGCTCGACGACCGGACCGGGATCGGCGAACGCGTCGACGAACACCTCCGCGGCGGCGAGGGCGGCGTCCTGTGCGGCTCGGGCCGCGGCCAGCTCGGAGCGGAACCCGGCCACCACCGCGCGGGCGTCGGCCGGGGAGGCCAGGGCGGCCCGGATCCGTTCCAGGGGCATATCCGCCGTGCGCAGGGCTGCGACGAGCACGGCGTCAGCGAGCTGCCCGTTGCCGTAGGACCGGTGCCGGGTGAACGGGTCGACCCGGGTCGGCCTGATGAGGCCGCGCTCGTCGTAGTGCCGCAGGGCCTTGACCGTGAGGCCGGTGATCCGGGCGAACTCCCCGATGCTCAACATGGTCGCAGTGTGGGACCTCCCGTCGGGGGAGGAGCAAGCCTCACCCGGACTCCAGCGGCCCCAGCTCGGCGACGAACTCGTCGAGGAACCGGGCCCAGTCCTGCGCCGGGGCGGCGGGGCGCACCACGAACTTGGTCAGCCCGCCCTCGACGTGGTGGCGGATCTGCTCGGCGGCGCCGTCCCACCCGCGGGCGACCAGCTGCTCGGGGTCGGCGTCGGGCCGCTGCTGGGCGGCCCGGTGCAGCGCGTGCTCGGCGGCGGCGTCGGACCCGTCGCCGGGCAGTACGACGGTGACGTTGGTGCCGTAGTGGTCGTCGTCGATCGCCCGGCCCGCGTCGCGGGCGGCGGCCTCGATCACGGTGCGGGCGCGGGCGGACTCGTCGGGGGTGAGGAAGCTGCCCAGCCAGCCGTCGGCGAGCCGGCCGACCCGGCGCAGCCCGACCTCGGCACGTCCGCCGAGCCACAGGTCGAGCGGGCGGGTCGGGCGTGGTGCGACCGACGCGTCGTCGAGGGTGAAGAACTGACCGTGGTGGGTCACCGTCGCCTCGGACACCAGCCGGCGCAGCACCACCAGGGACTCCTCGAACACCGCGGCCCGGGTGCCGGGGACGGGGAACAGCTGGCGTTCCGACGGCGTCGCCGCGCGCAGGCCGAACGCCGGCAGGATCCGCTTCGGCGCCAGCACCGCCAGCGACGCGAGCTCGGCCGCGAGCAGCATCGGGTTGCGGCCGGGCAGGATCGTGACGCCGGTGCCGACCTTGAGCGTCCGGGTCCGGGCAGCCGCCCAGGTGGTGCCGACCAGAGCGTCGACGCCGGGGGCGGAGACCAGGTCGGGCAGCCACAGCGAGTCGACGCCCGCGTGGTCGAGGGCGTCGACGAACTCGTCGAACTCCGAGCCCGGGTCGGTGGTGCGCAGCCCCACCGAGCCGACACCGATGCGGACCTTGCCGTGCGGGGAGGCCACCACACCGGCCGACGGTACCCGCGTCAGCGGCCCCGGCGCGGGTCCCGACCGCTGTTGCCCAGCGCCCGGTCGAACGGCGGCGCGTCGGCCGGCACCGCGACGACCGGCCCGAACAACCCCTCCCGCGACGCCTCCTGACCGGGTGCGGACATGGCACTGGTGAACTCCAGGACGGCGGCGACGGCGTCGTCGTCCGGGGTGAACGGGCGTCCGGTCGCGACGGCGAGGTCCCAGCCGTGCAGGACCAGCTCGTCGAGGGCGATGACCCCGGCGACGTCGGCCGGCAGGTCCAGCCCGCCCGCCGCGGTGAACCCCTCCCAGGCGGCCGGCTCGCGCCAGGCCTGCGCCAGCGCGTCGAGCCGGGCCGGGATCGCGGTGCGCCAGTCCGCGACGAGGTGCGCGGCGTCGGCGCTGGGCGCGGTGCCCGCGGCCTCGGGGGACTTCTGCGCCGCGACCCGGAACGCCCACGCCAGACCGTGCAGGTGGTCGAGCAGGGCGGCGACGGACATGCCGTCGCACGGGGTCGGGTCGTGGAGCTGGTCGTCGCGGACACCCGTGACGACGTCGGCCACGGCGCGGGCTGTCGGGGCGAGATCGAGCACGGATGCCACCTCCGGTCGGGTCGGCGCCCCACGGACGGGGGCCCTGCCCACTCCGACCGGCCACGGCGCCGGATCTCATCGCGGGACGTGTATTTCGACACCCGGTAGAAGGTGGGGCGGGGACTACGGCAGAGTGGACGCCAGACGTCCCGCCCGACTGGAGGAAGCCCCCGTCATGAACGACCCGTCCCTCGTCGCCAAGGTCTTCCGTGCCGTGGCGATCGCCGAGGCGCTGTCCTGGACCGGTCTGCTGATCGGCATGTTCGTCAAGTGGGTGCTGGCCACCACCGAGGTCGGGGTGCAGGTCATGGGGCCGATCCACGGTGCGCTGTTCATCGCCTACGTGCTCGTCACGCTGTGGACCGCGCGGCTGTTCCGCTGGGACCTGCGCACCACGGTGATCGGGCTGCTCGCCAGCATCCCGCCGCTGACGACGATCTGGTTCGAGCGCCACGCCGGGTCCACCGGCCGCCTCGACCCGGCCCGTGCCCGGGCCGTCGCCGGCTGAGGGCCTCCCGGATCCGCGCACCGCTCTTGACTCTTGAGGTAAGCCTAGGCTAACTTCAGGACGTCGCTTCGTGGTGGGAGCGGCGCGTCAGTTCGGGAAACACGGCCCGGCCGCATCGACCACAGCGGCCGGGCCGTCCCGCGTTCCGGGGTCCGTGCGGGTGCCGCGTCCGCCGGTGCTGCGGCCTCGGTGTCCACGTCCCCGGTGTCCACGTCCCCGGTGTCCACGTCCCCGGTGTCCACGTCCCCGGTGTCCACGTCCCCGGTGTCACGGCGCCCCCGGCGGGTACGGCGAGGTCACGAGCGTCGGCTCGGGTCTGCTCGCGCGCCACGGCACGGCACGGCCGGCTCGTCGGTCGTTCGGGAACGCTGCCGGGGGAATCCGGTGGAGGCCGTTGACAAAATAGGTAAGCCTTGGCTAAGTTTCACGTGTCGCTTCGTGGTGGGAGCGGCGCGTCAGTTCGGGACGAGGGCCCGGTCGCTCGACCACGGCGACCGGCCCTCACATTTCTCCGGCTCGGTCGTCGCCCGGGGCGGGCTTCCGGATCAACCACAGACGCAGCCCCAGTCCTGCACCCATGGCGATGGCGAGCACTACGACGTAGAACCCCGTGTCGGCGAGGTCGCCACCCACCCACCAGTGGCGCCCCGGCGACGACCAGGAACAGCGGCAGCAGCAGCAGTGCGCGAAGGGTCTCCGCACGATCCCGCTCGGGCGTCACGTGCGTCCCGTACCGCCGTCGGCCGATCGCCCGCGCGACCAGCCACACGGCGAGCAGGGCCATCACCAGTACGAGCACGGCACCGGACCAGGTCGCCCCGGAGGCGTCCCGCAGTCCGAGCGGGCGGCCCAGCAGGGTGACCATGCCGAGCCCCCGGCGACCACCACCGCCTGCAGCTCCAGGCAGCGCCGTCGCAGCTGCACCAGCTCCGCGCGCTCGTCGGTCTCGTTCCTGATCTGCTCCTGCGACGTGCGCAGGGCCGTCCACGGACTACGCATCCCGGCCTCCCGTCTGCGGTGCGTCACGTCGGGCACGGATCCCGTCGGCCTCCGCGGTGGGCAGCGCGAACAGCTGCTCCCACCCGGTTCCTCACGCGTCCGGGTGGGCCAGCGCCTCGTACACCGGCCGCAACGCGTCGGTCAGCCGCCCGCCGCCGGCCCGCAGCGGCGGCTCGGGAACCTGGTCCAGCACCGCGCCCGGCCCGGTGTCCGGGGACGCGGGGGAGCGGACCCGGCCGCTCCCTCCCAGAAGCGGTCCAGTAGGTCCGCCAGCGGCACCGGCCCGGCCGGTGCGGCCGGGCCGTCGGTGCGGTCGCGTTCGGCCCGCAACCGCTCCAGCAGTGCGTCTCGGTCTCGTCCGCGCAGCGTGAGCAGGGTGAACGGGTCGGTGTCGCAGCGCTCGGCCAGCACGTAGAACACCGCGGCCAGGTGCTTGCACGGCACCGTGTGGTCCGGGCACGAGCAGTCCTGCGAGAGGTCGGCGCCCTCGGCCGGGAACAGCGACAGCCCCAGGCCGTCGAGCAGCTCCTCGATCTCCGGGGGCACGGTCCCCGCCAGCAGGGCCGCGGTGTACCAGGCGTCGGCGGCCAGGGCCTCCTCCACGCGCCGCCACTCGGTCTTGTCCCAGACCCGCAGTCCGATCCGGACCCGGTAGGGCTGCGGCCGGGTGCCCTGGACGAGCGCGACCACCGCGCCCGCGTCGACGTCGAGCGACACGATCTGCCCCGACCGGGCGTAGCTGCGGCCACGCGAGAGCCGCCCGCCGACGCCGAGCCGCTCCAGCACGGCCAGGAACCGCCCCGACCACCAGGTCCGGGCGACCGCGCCCCTCGTCGCGTGGATCCGGATCCCGCCCTCGACGCGGCGCGGTGGCCCACCGGTGAAGTCTTCCTGCGCCCAGAACGGCCGGTCACTCATCGTCGTCCCCGGTGTCCTCGTCCGGATCGGCCACCGCGTCGGAGCCGAGCGCGAACACCTCGCGCAGCTCGGCGGTCGACAGCGACGTCAGCCAGTCCTCCCCGCCGGTCACCACCATGTCCGACAGCGACCGCTTCGACGTGACCAGCTCCTCGATCCGCTCCTCGACCGTGCCCGGGCACACGAACCGGCGCACCTGCACCGCGCGCCGCTGCCCGATCCGGAACGCCCGGTCGGTGGCCTGGTCCTCGACCGCCGGGTTCCACCACCGGTCCAGGTGGATCACGTGGTTCGCCGCGGTGAGCGTGAGCCCGGTGCCGCCCGCGCGCAGCGACAGCAGGAACAGCTGCGGCCCCTCCCCGGACTGGAACCGGGCGACCATCTCGTCGCGCCGCTTCTTCGGGATGCCGCCGTGCAGGTAGAGCACCTCGGTGTCGAACCGCGCCGACAGGTGCGGGCGCAGCATGGCGGCGAACTCGGTGTACTGGGTGAACAGCAGCGCCCGGTCCCCGGCGGCGAGCACCGGCTCCAGGATCTCCTCCAGCCGGGCGACCTTGCCCGAGCGGTGCCGCCCGCCGGCCCGGTGGATCGGGGACCCGTCGTGCAGCAGCTGGGCGGGGTGGTTGCAGACCTGTTTGAGCTTGGTCATCGCGGCCAGCACGTTGCCGCGGCGCTCGATGCCGTCGCTGTCCTCGATCTTCTCCATCATGTCGTCGACGACGGTCCGGTACAGCGACGCCTGCTCCCGGGTGAGCCGGTGGTCGGCCACGATCTCGATCTTCTCCGGCAGGTCGTCGATCACCGTGGGATCGGTCTTGACCCGCCGGAGCAGGTAGGGCCGGGTGATCCGGCGCAGCGTGCGGGCCGTTCCCGCGTCGCGGTGACGCTCGATCGGCACCGCGAACCGCTGCCGGAACACCTCCGGGACCCCGAGCACCCCGGGTTGAGGAAGTCCATCACCGACCACAGCTCGGCCAACCGGTTCTCCATCGGGGTGCCGGTCAGCGCGACCCGGTGGCCCGCGTCGAACGAGCGCATCGTGCGCGACGCCGCCGCGTGCGCGTTCTTGATCATCTGGGCCTCGTCGAGGACGAGCCGGTGGAACCGCCACGCCCGCAGGTCCTCCGCGTCCCGGGTCGCGGTCGCGTAGGTGGTGACGACGAGGTCCACCGCGCCGAGCCGGGCGTGCAGCGCGTCGCCGCGCGGACGGGCGGCACCGTGGTGGGCGTGCACCCGCAGGCCGGGGGCGAACGTCGCGGCCTCCCGCTGCCAGGTGCCGACCGTCGACATCGGGCACACGATCAGGGTCGGGGCACCGGTCGGCCCACCGGCGCGGTCGTGGGCCTCCAGGGCCAGCAGCTGCACGGTCTTGCCCAGCCCCATGTCGTCGGCCAGGCAGGCCCCCAGCCCCAGCGACGACAGGAACGCCAGCCACGCCACCCCGCGCTCCTGGTAGGGGCGCAGCGTCGCGGTGAACCCCGGCGGGGACGGCACCGGCGTCAGCGCCCGGTCGGCGGTGCCCTCCAGCAGCGCCCCGAGGTGCCCGCGGGCGGACACGTCGGTCACCGGCAGCGGGGCGTCCGCGTCGCCACGGGCCGCGGCCAGCACCTCCCCGACGGTGGGCGGCCGGTCCCGGTGGCGACGCAGGAAGTCCAGCCCCTGCGCCAGCGCCTCGGCGTCGACGGCGACCCAGCGCCCGCGCAGGCGGACCAGCGGTGCCTTCGCCGCCACCAGCGCGGCGATCTCGGACTCGCCCAGCTCCTCGTCGCCGACGGCGAGCGACCACCGGAACTCCGCCAGCTCGTCGCGCCCCAGCCCGCCGCGGGTGATCACCCCCGGGGCGGGGGCCGACGACGCCGAGAGCCGCAGCCCCAGGGGCCGGCGCCCGTCCCAGCCGCGCGGCAGCGCCACCCCGAACCCGGCCGCCAGCAGCGCCGGCGCGTCCCGGGTGAGGAACCGGTGCGCGCCGGCGACGTCGAGCGGGAGGCCGGTCGGCCGGGCCCGGCGCAGCGCGGGCACCAGCCCGGGCAGCACCTGGGCGGCCCGCCCCAGCTCGGCCAGCAGCACGTCCTGCGCGCCGGCGACCAGGGCGTCGGCCTCGCCGGCCCACACCCCGGCCGCGTCGAACACCAGGCTCGGGTCCTCGGTGGAGCGCAGCGCGAAGTGCAGCTCCCACCGGGTGCCGTCACCGGTCTGGTCGTCGAGGTCCGGGCCGGGGTCCGCCGGGTCGTGCAGCGTGGACACCTCGGCGAGCCGGAACAGGGCGGTGGCGGCGCCGGGCTGCTCGCGACCGACGTCCTCCCACACCGACAGCGCCTCGCGCAGCGCCTGCAGCCCGGCCCCGGTCGCGGGCAGGTCGGCCGACGGCCCGGTCAGCGCGTGCAGCAACGCCGCCGGGCGTCCGCGCGGGCGGGCAGCGGGAGCGGCATCGCGGCGCTGCGCCCAGCCGCTCGCGCACCGCGGCGTCGGTGAACCGGGCCAGCGCGGCGTCGACCAGGGCGTCCGGGTCCTGCCCGGCGACATCGCCCGGGCGCCGCTGCTCGGCCCGCGCGACCGGCGGCAGCCGCCGCACCAGGTCCGCGCGGGCCACCGCGTCGAGACCCTGGACGACCGGGCGCCAGCGTGCCGCGGGCCGCCCGGACTCGGTCAGCAGCACCGGCAGCACCCGGCCGCGCGCCGCGAGCTCCTCGGCGAGCCGGGCGAGGTCGGCGAGATGGGCGAACCCGGCGCCGTAGCGGACCTCGTCGGAGGGGTCGGTCAGCTCGGAGGGGTCGACGACCACCGCCGGCAACCGTCCACGGCGCCAGCGTCGGCGTGGCCCGGCTCCGGGTACGTGGCCGGGAGCGGACCAACCCGGGGGAGTCCTGCGGGCCCGACGGCTGCGAGGGCAGCAGCACCGTCACCGACGCCGGCTTGCCCGGATGGATCGCGGCCAGCTCGTCCGACGGCACCGCGAACGGGTGCGGCCGCGCCGTGCGCAGCGACCGCCGGTCGGTGCGCGGGGTGCGCTCGCCGCCCTCCGCCCACAGCAGGACGCCGCGGGCGGGGGAGTGCAGGGCGTGGACGACGAACACACCCCCACGCTAGAGGCGACCCCCGACAGCGACCGCGTGCAGGAGTCCCGCTGCGGCCGCGCACGCCTCGTCGGTGATCACGTGCTCGTCGCCGTCGTCGATCCGCAGGTCCACCCGCGCTCCTCCGGCGACCAGCAGCGACGCCGTCTCCTCCACGCGGTGCGCTGGTACCCACGGGTCGCGCGAGATCGACCGCAGCACCGCGGGCGTCGGGGCCAGCGAGCCGCCGGGCGGCGCCGGGACCGGGTCCGGCCCGACGAAGCCGCCGGTGAACAGCACCAGCCCGGCGCACGGGCGCGGGTCGCGCACCAGCAGGTGGTGCGCGGCCAGGCAGGCGCCCTGGGAGAACCCCCACAGCACGACCCGGTCCCGGCCGACACCGTCGTCCGCCAGCCGGGCCAGCCGGTCGTCGACGACGTCGAGCGCGCGCAGCAGGGCGTCCCGGTTCTCGTCGAACGGCTCCAGGAACGGCTTCGGGTACCAGCTGCCGCCCGGTGCCGGCCGGCGCGACGAACCGGGCGGGCACGTCCCCGAACCGGGCCGCGGTGGCCCGCATGTCGTCGGGGTCGCGGCCCCGCCCGTGCAGGGCGAGCACGACCAGCGGCGCGTCCGGGTCCCCCCAGGTGGTCATCAGCCCTCGATCGGTTCCAGCTTGGCGAAGATCTCCTCGCGCCGGTCCTCGAACTGCTCGGGCAGCTGGAACCGGGTGCCGAGCTCGTGGGGCGACTCGTCGCAGGTCCAGCCGCCCTCCTCGTGGGTGACGGCCAGCTCGAACAGCGCCCCGCTCGGCGTGCGGACGTAGACGCTCTTGAAGTACTTGCGGTCCTTGAGCTCGGAGATGTCGGTGTAGCCGGCGCCCTCGATGTCGAACTTCACCGCGTCCTGGTTCGCCAGGTCGGACACGTTCCAGGCGAAGTGGTGGTAGGTGCCCGCGCCGTAGCGCCAGGTGCCCTGGTCGTCGCGGCGGTTGACGGTGATCTCCAGGTGGTTGCCGACCTTCGCGTCGCCGATCCGCAGCCCGACCACGTCGCCGTCCTCGGCAGGGGCGCCCTGGGCGAAGAACGAGGTGTCGGCGAACTCGACCATCCGGTCCGGGGTGGTCATGTGCACCCCGACACCGTGGATGCCGTGGATCGCGTGCTCGGCCGAGACCCCGTTGCCCTCGTAGCCGCGGCGCGGGTCGGCGGCGTTCGCGACGAACTGGTACTCGATGCCCGACGGGTGGGCGAACGCGAGCCGCCGCTGGTCGAACCGCTCGACGTCGGCGACCTCGATGTCGTGGGAGCACAGCCGCTGCGCCCAGAAGTCCAGTGAGCCCTCCGGCACCGACAGCAGCACCTCGCGGGCCTGGTTGGTGCCGCGGGTGCCGAACTGGCCGGCCTGCGCCCACGGGAACGTGGTGACGACGCTGGACGGGTCGCCGTCGGCGTTGGAGTAGTAGAGGTGGTAGATCGGCAGCGAGCCGTCGAACAGCACGGTGCGCTTGATGAAGCGCATGCCGAGGATCTTCGTGTGGAAGTCGACGTCCTCCTGGGCGCCGGCGACGGACAGGGTCACATGGTGCGAGCCTTCGACATGAGCCACGTTCGGAGACGTTAGGAACGCCGCGGCCGCGGCACATCGCCGACGGGCGCAGACCGCTGTCGTCGGAGTGCACGCCCGCCGCGGCCCGCAGGCGGCTGCTGCGTGACTAGCCTGGGGGCGGCCACCAGCACGACCAGGAGCCGCCGATGACGACCGTCGCCGACCGTCCCACCCACTCCGGCCCAGCTCCCGGCCCGGACGGCGTCGAGTTCGCCACCGTCACCGGCGACCTGCCCGCCCCCGGCGACGACCGTCTCGTCCTGGTCGTGGCACTCGCGGGCAGCGCCCTGCTCGGCGACGGCGAGCCGCTGGTCCCCGGGCGGTGGGCGCTGCTGGACCCGGCCCGTCCGGGCACGCCCACCGCGGACGGGGCGTTCCGCGCGCTGTGCGTGCGGTTCCCCCGCGACCGCGTCGAGCCCCGCGGTGAGCCGCTCCCCGGGGTGGCGGGCACGGCGTTCGAGGCGGGTCCCGGCCTGGCCGGCTACGTGTGCGACACCCTGTGCCACCTCGACGCGCACCGGCTCGCCATGGGTCCGCACGCCGCCGTCGCGGTGCGGCACGCGGTGGACCTGGTCGGGGTGCTGCTGCGCAGCGTGGCTGGGGTCGAACCCGCCCCGCACTGCGACCTGCTGGACCGGATCAAGGCCCACGTCGAGGCGAACCTCGGCGACCCGGACCTCGCCCCCGCCGGGATCGCCGCCGCGCACTTCGTCTCGGCCCGCCACCTGCACAACCTGTTCGCCGGGACCGGGACGAGCGCCGCGGCCTGGATCCGCGCGCGGCGGGTCGAGATGTGCCGGCGCGACCTGGCCGACCCCGCGCTGGCCGACGTGCCCGCCGCGGCGATCGGGTCGCGGTGGGGGTTCCGCGGGCCGTCGCACTTCGGGCAGGTGTTCAAGCGCGCGACCGGGCTGACCCCGGCGGCCTACCGCGAGGCCAGCAGCTCGTCGAGTCGCTCGTAGCCCTCGTTCACCCTGACCTCCATGCCCGAGGCCAGCATCGCGTCCCGGGCCGCCCAGGAGTCGTACAGCGACTCCGCGACCAGCCGGGTCCGGTCACCGGGCAGCGGGGTCAGCGTCATCGTCTCCAGGCAGACGCTGTCGCCGAAGCCCTCGAAGGTGAAGGTCTGCACGATCCGCTCCGGGGCCCGGACCTCGTGGAACGAGCCGAAGAAGCGGTACTCCCCGTCGTCGTCGGCGTGGGTGTAGCGGTAGCCGCCGCCGGTCACCGCGTCCCAGCGGTCCACGGTCATCCGCAGCCTGCGCGGGCCGAGCCAGCGTCTCACCTCGTCCACCTCGACGTGGGCGCGGAAGACCCGCTCGGGCGGTGCGTCGAACTCCCGGGTGACGCGGATGGCGGGCAGGTCCTCGACGGTGTCGATGGCGGTGCCGCGGGTGCCGGTGGTGCTCATGCCGTCTCCTCGTGCTCGGTGGGCGCGGTCTCCTCGGCGAGCAGGGCGTCGAGGCGCGCGTAGCGCTCCTCCACCTGCCGCCGGTACCGCTCGATCCAGGCCGTCATCAGGTCGAAGACCTCCGCCTCCAGGTGCACCGGACGGCGCTGGGCCTGCCGGCTGCGCCGGACCAGACCGGCGTCCTCCAGTACCCGGATGTGCTTGGAGACGGCCTGCACGGAGACGTCGTAGGGCTCGGCCAGCTCGTTCACGGTCGCGTCGGCCGTCGCCAGCCGGGCCACCATGTCGCGCCGGATCGGGTCCGCCAGTGCGGCGAAGACCCGGTTCAGCCGGTCCTCCACGTCTCCTCCTCGTTCAACCTCGCGGTTGAACAGACCGTAGCGCGGGGAGGGCTCGTATTCAACCCATCAGTTGAACGAGCCGGGGAGCGACCCGTGCGGCACGTAGTCCGACGGCACCACGCCGAGGCGGCCGCGCTGGTAGTCGGGGCGCCGGTAAGGGAGTTGTCACCAGCCGCAAACGAGTCGATCATTGCTGGTCAGCGGGTTTATTTTCGGTGAGGTTGCGGTAGAGGGTGGCGCGGCTGACGCCGAACGCGGCTGCGATCTGGTCGGCGGTCTGGCCGGTGTCGAGGGCGGCCTGGGCCGCGGCGAGCTGGTTGGGGTCGAGTTTGCGGGGTCGGCCGGGCAGTTTGCCCGTGGCTGCGGTGGCCTCGCGGGCGTGGGCGGCGCGTTCGCGCATGAACACTCGTTCCATGTGTGCGAACAGCGCCAGTAGCGCGACGGCGAGTTCGGCCATCGGCGAGTCGTCGGTGGTGTCGATCGGGATCGGGTCCTTCAGGGTCTTGATCCCGATGCCCTGCTCGCGCAGCTCGTGCACGACGTTGAGGCATTCGCGCAGATTGCGGCCGAGTCGGTCGAGGTTGGTCGCGATGATCGTGTCGCCGGAGCGGGCGTAGCGGCGCAGCTCGGTGAAGCCGGGCCGGTCGATGGTGGCGCCGGTCTTCTTGTCGGTGTAGATCCGCTCGTCGGGTATGCCGTGGTGGCCCAGGGCGTCGAGCTGTCGTTCGAGGTCCTGGTGTGTGGTCGAGACGCGGGCGTAGCCCAGTTCCATCACGTCACCGTCCTGGCCTGGTCCCGGTCGGCATCCAGGGCGGCGGCGATCCGCGGGTCGGTAATGGCGGACTCGCCGGTCATGATCGTCTCGTTTCCTCCCGCAACTGTCTCATAAGTTTACCATGTGGCCGTGTTTCGAGGCGGTGTTTCGACGTTAGATTGTGAGACAGCGTGACCTGGGGTGATGTCGATGTCCGAACTCGCCTGCACGCTGTCGCGGAACCTTGGTTTCGAGACCGGCCAGTCAGCCGCTGGAGGCGGCGGCGGCCAGGCGAAGACGGGCGTCCATGTTCAGCCGCACCTCGCCGTAGGGCAGCACGTGCGCCCAGAACAGCGGCGTCAGCCCGCGCCGATCCTCAGCGGTGAGCGCGTCGTCCCACTCGGAGCCAGCGAGCAGGTCCTGGATCATCAGGGTGTTCACGTACACCAGGGCGGCCTGCAAGATCCGCAGGCACAGCACGCTCATCTCCTGCTCGTCGCGCCGGTTGGTGGCCAGGTCCCCGCCCTTGCCGTAGAAGATGACCGCGTTGGCCCGATTCCACGACTCGACCACGTTCAGGCCCTCGTGGATCTCTCGCTGGAGTGCCCGGCTGTGCAGGTAACGGGCCAAGAAGATGGTCTTTTGCGCCCGGCCCAGCTCGATCATCGCCTGGTAGGTCGGGTGCGCTGCGTTGGCCTTCATGAATCGCCGCAGGATCGCCTCGGTCGAGGCGGTGCCCACGCGGATCGCGGTGGCGTACTTGAGCATCTGGTCGTACTGCTCAGCGATGCGGTCCCACCGGACCGGGCGGGTCATCGCCGGTGCCAGACCCGGCCAGGCGTCTGGCTCGCCAGCAGCCGGGCGGTACAGCTTGACCTTGTTGATCCGCTTGATCCTCGGCAGCAGGTCGAACCCGAGCAGCTTCGTGATGCCGAACCCGATCTCGGACTGACCATGCGTGTCCACGTAATTGGCCTCGACCTGCATGTCGGTGCCATGCCGGATCGCGCCGTCGACCATCGCGTGCACCTCGGAGGCCGAGCAGTTCAGCCGCTGCGAGTGGATCACCACGGAGCCGCGCTCGACGTGCCAGTAGATCAGCACCCCTCGGCCGCCGTAGCGGGAGTGCCACTCGGTGAAGATGTTCTGGTCGAACGCGCCGAAGTGAGTCGAGTCGCTGGCCCCGTGGATCCGTCGCCCCACAGTGTCTGCTGGCGGGCGGCGAAGGTGGCGTTGGCGATCTCGATCGCGATCTGCCGCGCGGCCTCGGTGCTCAGGTAGCGGCGCCGGGCGTAGCGAATCTCGTCCTCGGAATGCCCGTGCTCGCCGCCGGCGACCGCACGGATGCCGGTGTTGGTGCCGTACCCGTAGATAGCCAGCAGCAACCGCTCGGCCAGCACGTGCTCGGGCAAGGTGCCGCGGTCGGCGACCGAGGTCACCGCCGACAGGCAGCCGGTGCGCAGCACCGCCTCCTTGAGCATGTCGATCAGCGGCACCGTGCCCCACCGGGCCTGCACAGCCTGCTTGAGCCGGCGCAGGTTGCGCGGCTCCGGCGAGGCCTCCAGCGGGGCCAGCTTGACCGCGCCAGCCGCGCGGTCGCTAATCGACAACCAATCGCAGCCCGGCAGGGCGGTGTGCAGGGCCTCCAGCTCGGCGCGCATCTCGGCTTGCAGGTCGGCGATGAACTGGCTGGGGTCCAGCGGCTTGCGCAGCGCCTGGTAGTGCTCGACGCGATGGTCCTCGAAATCGGTCGGAAGGTCTTCGGCCGGGTTGCGCCAGGTGTCCGCGCCGACGACCCAGATTTCCTTGCACCGCAACTGCTCGCGTAGCGCCTGGAAGGTGCACACCTCGTAGACCATGCGCACGACCCGTTGCCGGCGGCGCTTGTCGTCCTTGTAAACCAGCGCCTCCCAGTCCTCGCTCAGGCCGCGATGGACCGGGATGTGCTCGCCGGCCGGGTAGTAGTGCAGGTTCCCGGCGCTGGCGTAGCGGGTGATCAGCTCCAGCGCGTCGAGCACCGGCCGGTGGGTGGTGTTGTTGCTGCGGAACTCCAGCACGTCCAGCAGCTTGATCAGCCCAGTCCGGTAGTGGTTGGTGTAGGAGCCCTTCAGCGTGGCCTTCACGGTGCGCTGGTAGGTCGGCCCGGAGGACTTGAACTCCGCGATCAGGTCGGCCAGCACGGCCTGCGGCGCGACCGGGAACACGGTGTCGCGCACGAGCTGGTCGCCGGCGTTCACGGTCGCCTCGGCGACCCGGAACAGCAAGTTCTCCTTGCCGGTGACCCGCTTGAACTCCTTGATCAGCTCCTTGGTCACCCGGACCTCGGCGCGGGCGTTGATCCGGTGCACGGTGGAGATCAGCAGCTCGACCAGCGTGTCGGTGATCTCCCGTTCCCGGCAGTGCAACAACGCCGCCAGCAGGGCCAGCGTCACCTCAGGCGCGTGTCCGCGCAGGTGGCTGGGCGCCTCGACCGCCGCCCGCGCCCGCCAGGCGGCGACCACCTTCGGGGCGATGTCGGCGAACACGCCGGCTGACAGGCCGACCGCCCGTACCGCTTCCAGCTTGGCGATCTCGGTCAACATCGTGTTCAGGCTGACGTTGCCCGGATCGGACCGGATCGAGGCCAGCACCGCCGGCCCGTCACCGTCCCCGCCGGGTTGGCCGTCGTCATCGGCACCGGCCGCGACCAAGGCGAACAGCCGAACGCGCACCGCCTCGGATAAGCGGATCGCCACCCGTGCGAACAGCAGCTCCTCGCCGCGGTGCAGCGCCGAGCGCACGATCCGGTCGACGCGGCCGCCGGTGGGCGGCTCGATACGTTCCTCCCGGCACCGGTCCAGCAGCTGGTCACGGACACGTTCAGCGCCGCGCTCGGTCTGGGTGACGGTGGTGACCAGCCACTCGGTGAGCTTGTCGGCGTCGGCGACGCTGCACTCCCGGAACCCCAGTGTCCGGCGAATCTGGCTGCGATGGAACTCGATCGTGCGGCCGGACCAGTCGTAGAACGCCAGCTCGGTCACCGGCACACCGACCTGCCGGGCCACGTAGTCCACAGCGGCGTCGGGGATCTCGCTCCGGCTGCGGGGAAACCGGCCGTGCTCGGTGTAAAAGCGCAGCAACACCGCGAACCCGAGCCGCGTCGCGCCACGCTTGCCGGCCACCATCGCCAGCTCGGCCTCGACCAGCGTCCACCGATCGATCAGTTCGTCCTGACCCAGCTCACGCGCCACGCACGGACGCTACTCCCACCCCCCGGACACCGCCGCGACCAGAGATTCAGGGTCAAGCCCCCAGCGCTCGTTTGCGGCTGATGACACGATCCTTACCGGCACCCCTAGTCCTCGAACGCCTGCTGGACCTCCTCGCGGGTGTTCATCACGAACGGCCCTGCCCAGGCGACGGGCTCACGGATCGGCTGCCCGCCCAGCACCACGACGTCCAGCGACGGGTGGCGGGCCTCCTGCGCGGTGTTGCCCTCGACGGTGATCAGGTCCCCGGGCCCGAAGACCGCGAGCTGACCGGTCCGGACCGGGCGCCGGTCGGCACCGACCGTGCCCGCCCCGGACAGCACGTAGACCAGCGCGTTGTACGGCCGCGGCCAGGGCAGCCGCAGCTGCGCGCCGGGGGAGAGGGTGGCGTGCACCATCGCCATCGGGGTGTGCGTCGAGCCGGGCCCGGACACGCCGGCGACGTCACCGGCGATCACCCGCAGCAGTGCGCCGCCGTCGGGCGTGGCGACCAGCGCGGACTCGCCGCCGCGCAGGTCCTGGTACTTCGGCGGCAGCCACTTGTCCGCGCGCGGCAGGTTCACCCACAGCTGCAGACCGTGGAACAGGCCGCCGCTGCGCACCAGCGACTCCGGGGGGCGCTCGATGTGCAGCAGGCCCGATCCCGCGGTCATCCACTGGGTGTCGCCGTCGGTGATCGTCCCGCCGCCGCCGTGGCTGTCACCGTGCTCGAAGGTCCCGTCGATGATGTAGGTGACGGTCTCGAACCCGCGGTGCGGGTGCCAGGAGGTGCCCTTCGGCTCGCCCGGTGCGTACTCGACCTCGCCCATCTGGTCCATGTACAGGAACGGGTCGAGGTCGCGCAGGTCCACCCCCTGGAAGGCGCGGCGGACCGGGAAACCCTCGCCCTCGTAGCCGCGCGGGGCGGTGGTGACGCTGCGGACACCCCGGTCCAGGTCGGTCGGGCCCGGAACGGGCACGCGGGGCAGGGCGCTGACGTCGGCGACGGAGACGGCGGGCATCGGGACCTCCACGGTCGGTGGTTGTTGCACGGTCAACGACTGCGCTGGCGTCCCGATTCCCGGCAGGCCAGACTGATCACCATGGCGGAGCTGTCGACGGTGCTGTCGGACATGTCCTTCCTCGAGGGCCCACGCTGGCACGACGGGAGGATCTGGCTCAGCGACTTCTACACCCACCGGGTGCTCTCGGCCCGCGCCGACGGGTCGGACCTGCGCACCGAGGCCGAGGTGCCGCAGCAGCCGTCGGGGCTGGGCTGGCTGCCCGACGGACGGCTGCTCGTGGTGTCCATGCGCGACCGGCGGATCCTGCGCCGCGAGTCCGACGGCACCCTGGTCACCCACGCCGACCTGTCCGGCCACACCGAGCACCTGCTCAATGACATGGTCGTCGACGGCGGCGGCGGGCTCTGGGTGGGAACCTTCGGCTTCGACCTGATGAACGGTGCCCCGCGCGCCGCGGCCCCGCTGCTGCGCGTGGCGCCCGACGGCACCGTGTCGGTCGCGAGCGAGCCGTTGCACTTCGCGAACGGGCCCGCACTGACCGGCGGGGACCTCGTCGTCGCCGAGACCTTCGGCAACCGGCTGTCTGCCTTCGCGATCGGCGACGACGGCACGCTCGGCCCGCGCCGGGACTGGGCCCTGTTCGGTCCGCCGTCGGCCGCCGACGACCCGTCCGACGCCATCGCCGAGCTGACCGTCGCCCCGGACGGGATCTCCGTCCCCGACGCCGAGGGTGCGATCTGGGTCGCCGACGCCATCGGCAACCGCGCGATCCGGGTCCGGCCCGGCGGTCTCGTCGACGGCGAGGTGTCCACCGGGCAGGTCGGCACGTACGCCTGCGCCCTCGGCGGCGACGACGGCCGCACCCTGTTCCTCTGCACGGCCCCCGGTTCGCCGAGCACGAGCGCCGCGACACCCGCCTGGCGCAGCTGCTCGCCGTGCGCGTGGCCGTCCCCGCGGCCTGACCGCTGTGCCCTCCCTCGACGAGACCGCCGCCCGCGCGCTGCTGACCGGCGCGCGGGTGGCGCGGCTCGCGACGATCCGCGCGACCGACGGCACCCCGCGCCTGGTGCCGATCACCTTCGCCCTGGTCGACGGGCTGGTGGTGTCCG
Source organism: Pseudonocardia sp. ICBG601 (assembly GCF_020496245.1). NCBI lineage: Bacteria > Bacillati > Actinomycetota > Actinomycetes > Pseudonocardiales > Pseudonocardiaceae > Pseudonocardia > Pseudonocardia sp. ICBG601. Next base: position 28,267 of record NZ_JAHLJA010000088.1, read on the forward strand.
CCGTCGACGACGTCAAGCCCAAACGGCACCGCAGGCTCGCGCGGCTGCGCGACATCGAGGCCGACCCGCGGGTGGCGCTGCTGGCCGACCACTACGACGACGACTGGACCCGGCTGTGGTGGGTCCGCCTCGCCGCCACCGCCGCGATCCACGACGACGGCGACCTGCACTCCCGAGCCGTCGCGGCACTGGCCGACCGGTACGCCCCCTACGCCGCCCGTCCCCCCGAGGGCCCGGTCGTCGCCCTGACCCCGACCCGCTGGACCGCCTGGACCGCCACCCCGCCCCCGTGATCACGCGTCCGCGCGCGGAACCGGCCCCCGCGCGCGTCGCGTCGCGCGCGCACCGCGAATCCGCGCGCGGACGCGGGAGCGCGGGGGAACGGGGTCAGGGCAGGGGGTGGAGGAACCTGGTGATCGCGGCGGTGGTCTCGTCGGGGAGCTCCAGGTGGGTGCGTGCCCGCAGGGCAGCTCGGTCACCGTGACCGGCCCGGACGCCCGTTCCTCCACCGCGCGCACGTGCACGATGCTGCCGTAGGGGTCGTCGTCGCCCTGCAGACCCAGCACCGGCGCGGTGATCCCGGCCAGCGCGTCGCGGACGTCCCAGGAGGTGAACTCCTCGGCCAGCCACATGTCGTTCCACCCGTGGAACGTGGTGTCCGGGTCGTCGTGGTGGCGGGCCATCCGGGTGCGAAGGTCACCCTCGGTGAACGCGGTGCGGGCCGCCCGGATCGCGGTGAGGGCGAACGGCTCGGTCAGAACGTGCGGGGCGAGCACGACCACCCGCTCACCGGCATCGCCGCGGCCCGCGAGCAGCGCGATCGTGCCGCCGTCGGAGTGCCCGACCAGGATCGGACGCTCCAGGCCGAGGGCCGCGCACAGGGTCGGGACGGTCGTCGTCGCCTCGGTCGCCATGAACGTCGTGGTCCGCGGGGTGCGCGGCCGGTCGGAGCGGCCGTGCCCGAGCCGGGAGTACGCGACGGCCCGGCGCCCGGACTCCGCCGCGATCCGCTCGGGGAAGCCCCGCCAGAGCCCGACCGAGCCGAGTCCCTCGTGCAGGAACAGCAGGGGCGCGCGGCCGTCGCCCGGATCGCCGGTGTCGGAGTACTCGTGGCGCAGACCGTCCAGCTCAAGCAGCGACGTCGCAGACACGTCACGATCGTAGTGCCCGCTGTTGCGCCGTCCGGAAGGGTCGTGAAGGGTCGTTCGCGTGATTCCCGACCTCCGGCTGACGTCGCGGCTGCACGTCGACCTGTGCCGGATGTGGTCGTCCGCCTGTCGTTGACCCCCGCCCGCGTGTCCTGGAGCCGATCGGGACGCGGAGAGTCGACGATCCCCGAGAGGACGTGCCCCCGTGGCCGATCCGCCCGTTCCCGTACCCCGGACCAGGACGGTCCGCCTGGTCACCGCGCTGCTCGCGGTGCTGGTGGCCGCATCCGGCTGTGCGTCCGCCGGGGCCGACGGTCCGACCGTCCGGCTCGCCCAGTTCCCGTGGAGCGCGGCGAAGCTGACGAACGCCATCCTCGGTGAGGTCGTCGCGACCCACCCGGAGCTCGGCGTCGGCCGGCTCAAGACCATCCAGGTCGGACCCGCGACGGCGTGGGCAGGCGCCCAGCGCGGCGACGTCGACGCCCTGTCCGAGGTCGCGATGCCCAACCAGTCCGAGCTGGCCGCGAAGGCGAAGGACCGGATCGAGCTGGTGCACCCGACCTACTCCGGCGCCGAGCAGGGCTGGTACGTCCCGAGCTACGCGGTCGCGCCGGGCCAGCCGCTGGCCGGGCTGACCAGCGTGACCCAGCTGAACGACTACGCCGACGCCCTGGGCAACCGGCTCGTCGACTCCGACCCCAGCTTCCTCACCACCGAGTACAACGCCAAGCGGCTCGCCGGGTACAAGCTGAACCTGGAGCAGGTCACTTCCAGCGAGGCCGCGCAGATCGCCGAGCTGCGCCGCGCCTACGAGCGCCGCCAGCCGATCCTGGTCTACCTGTACCGGCCGCACTACATCTTCGAGGAGCTCGCGCTGACCAAGCTGACGGAGCCGACCCCGGCGCGCGAGGACTGCTACACCACCGGCGACGGTGCCTGCGCCATGCCGGCGTACTCGGCCTGGACCGCGGCGAGCCCGGACCTGGCGCGCACCAGCCCCGGGTTCGCGTCGATGCTGCGCCGGTTCGAGCTGCCGCTGGCCGATGTCGAGCAGATGCTCCAGCGGGTCGACGTGGACAACGAGGACGTGGAGGCGGTGGCGCGGGACTACGTGGCCGCGCACCCGGACCGCGTCCGCCAGTGGGTGGGAGCGGGAGCATGATCGAGGTACGGAACCTGACCAAGGTCTTCGGCGAGGGCCGCGCCGCCGACGAGGCCGTCCGGCTGGCCGGCGAGGGTATCGGCCGGTCGGAGATCCAGCGCCGCACCGGCGCGACGCTCGCCGTGCACGACGTGTCCTTCGACATCGCCGACGGCGAGCTGTTCGTGATCATGGGCTTGTCCGGGTCGGGCAAGTCGACCCTGGTCCGGCTGCTGAACCGGCTCATCGAGCCGACCTCGGGCAGCATCACCGTCGACGGCCGCGACCTCGGCTCCCTCGGCGCCGCCGACCTGCGGACCCTGCGCAACGAGCGGATCGCGATGGTGTTCCAGCACTTCGCGCTGCTGCCGCACCGCACCGTCGCGCAGAACGCCGAGTACGGGCTGCAGATCCGCGGCGTCGACGCCCGCACCCGTCGTGAGAAGGCGGAGTGGGCGCTGGAGCAGGTCGGCCTCGGCGACCGCGCCGACGCGCTGCCGGGTCAGCTCTCGGGCGGCATGCAGCAACGCGTCGGGCTGGCCCGGGCCCTGGCCAGCGACACCGAGGTGCTCCTGATGGACGAGCCCTACTCCGCGCTGGACCCGCTGATCCGGCGCGACATGCAGCAGCTGCTCGTCCGCCTGCAGCGGGACCTCAAGAAGACGATCGTGTTCATCACCCACGACCTCAACGAGGCCATGCTGCTGGGCGACCGCATCCTGCTGCTCAAGGACGGCCGGCTGGTCCAGGTCGGCACCGGGCCGCAGATCCTGGAGTCCCCGGCCGACGACTACGTCGCCGACTTCGTCTCCGACGTCGACCGCAGCCGCGTCCTCACCGCCGCCGACGTGATCCGGGCTGCCCGCATCACCGTCACCCTCGACGAGCGGCCGGCGGACGTGCTGGTCCGGCTCGGCAAGGCCGAGGCGACCGGCGCCTACGTCGTCGACGACGACCAGCGCATCCTCGGCGTCGTCCGCGACGACTGGCTCGGCCACGCCGCGGGCCGGAACGCCACCGGCATCGACCGGTCCGCGCTGGTCGAGGAGTACCGCACCACCGAACCGGACCGGCCACTCATCGACCTGCTGCACCAGGTCGGGCGCAACCCGGTCCCGCTCGCGGTGGTCGACGACGGCCGGCTCACCGGCGTGGTCCCGCGGGGTGCCGTGCTCGCCGCCCTGTCGACCCATGACGAGGCCACCGCCGACGGGAGGAACGCCTGATGCCCAGGTTCGAGTTCGGGAGCTACGTCGAGGCCTTCATCCTCTGGCTGCTGCAGAACGCCGGGGTCGTGCTCGACGCCATCGGGGTCGTGATCACCGCGGTCGTCGAGGCCGTGACCGCGGTGTTCACCACCCCGGCGTGGTGGGTCTGGCTGGTGCTGCTGGTCGCGCTCGCGCTGCTCGTGCGCGGGGTCGGGTTCGCCGTGTTCACCCTGCTCGGCTTCCTCCTCGTGTCCTCGTTCGACCTGTGGACCGAGACGATGGAGACCTTCGGTCTGGTGCTCGTCGCGGCGCTGATCGCGGTGGTCATCGGGGTGCCGCTGGGGATCTGGGCCGCGCGCAGCCGCGCGGCGAGCCGGACCCTGCGACCGGTGCTCGACCTGGCGCAGACGGTCCCGGCGTTCGTCTACCTGATCCCCGTGGTGCTGCTGTTCGGCATCGGCGTGGTCCCGGGCGTCATCGCGACGATCGTGTTCTCGATCGCGCCGGCGGTACGGCTCACCGAGCTGGGCATCCGGGGCGTCGACGGCGAGGTCGTCGAGGCGGCGCACGCCTTCGGGGCCCACCCCCGCCAGATCCTGCGCGAGGTGCAGCTGCCGATGGCGCTGCCGTCGATCATGGCCGGCGTCAACCAGGTGATCATGCTGGCGTTGTCGATGGTGGTCGTCGCGGGCCTCGCCGGAGCCGACGGGCTGGGCACGACGGTGGTCAGCGCGGTCACCCAGCTCGACATCGCGACCGGCGTCGAGGGTGGGCTCGCCGTCGTCATCGTGGCGATCTTCCTCGACCGGTTCACCTCGGCGCTGGCCGAGCGGCCGGAGGGCAGCCTGCTGGCCAAGCTGCGTGCCCGGCGCCCGCAGAAGGCGGTCGACCCGGCCGGGCTGCGCAACCCGTCGAACCTCGCCGGTCTGGCGGGGAACAACGCGACCGTGTGACGCGGCGGGCGGCGTCCGCCCGCCCCGCATGATCACCGGTTGTGGAGCGGACCGTCCGTGCCGTCCGTGACGCGGACGCCACGCTCCACGACCGGTGATCACGACCCGTCCACGCCGCCGAGGGGACGGGCGGGCAGTCCGCGGACCAGCACGTCGAGGACGACCGGGAAGTCCGGCACCCCGGCCCCGGGATGCTGCGCGTTCTCCACCGCGGCCAGCCACCCGACCGTGCAGGTCACGAAGATCTGCCAGCTCTGCACCGCGAGGTCCTCGGCGACGCCGTCGCGCACGAACGCCGCGACCGCGGTGTCCCGGAGCCGCTCGACCGAGGGCGTGTGGTGGCGGTGCGGCCGGGACAGGTGCGTGGCGTAGCCCGGTAGCGCCAGGAACTCCGCGTGCATGGCGGTGCCGAGCCGCTCCAGCTGGTCCGCGGCCGTCGGGGCCGGTCCGCGGGGGTCGTCGTCGAGCCTGCCGAGGACCCGGTCGACCACGGTGGCGCTGACCAGGTCGACGAGCTCGTCGCGGTTGCGCACCCAGCGGTAGAGCGCGCCGTGGCTCACCTGCAGCCGGGCGGCGAGCTCGCGCACCGTCAGGGTGTCGAGGTTCGCGGTGGACGCGACGGCCTCGACGATCGCGTCGCGGCTGAGCCGCGGCGGCCGGCCCGGCCGGCGTCCGGGACCGCCCGCGTCCGGGGTCGGTGTCATGGGCCGGACTGTAGGCGAGGCGCCCGTCACGGCCCGACGGCCGCCCGCCTAGGTTAGTATCCAATGGTCACTTACCGAAGGAGAGGGAGGACCAGGCGATGCGGACACTCGAGAGGCCCACGGTGCAGGGCACGGTCGCCAACGGTTTCGAACCCGTGAGGGACGCGTTCGCCGCGCTGCTCGCGGCCGAGGGTGCCCCCCTCGACGTCCAGGTCTCGGCCCGGCACCGGGGCCGGCCGGTGGTGGACCTGTGGGCCGGTCCGGAGACCGGCCCCGACTCCCTCCTGGGCATCTACTCGGCGACCAAGGGCGTGACCCATCTCCTCGTCGCGCTGCTGGTCCAGGAGGGGGTCCTGGACCTGGACGAGCGGGTCGCCCACTACTGGCCGGAGTTCGCCACCGGCGGGAAGCAGGACCTGCTGCTGCGCGAGTTGCTCGCCCACCAGGCGGGTCTGGTCGGAACGCCCGAGGGCTTCTCCGTCGACGAGCTCTCCGACGACCGGCTGGTGGCCCGGCGGCTCGGGGCGCAGCGCCCGTTCTGGCGTCCCGGCACCTCGTCGGGCTACCACGCCCTGGTCGAGTCGGCCCTCACCGGCGAGGTGGTCCGCCGGGCCACCTCGTCGGACGTGGGTGTGCTCGTCCGGGAGCTGCTGACCGGGCCGCTGGGCCTGGACCTGCACCTCGGGCTGCCCGCGGAGGCCGAGCGCCGGTTCCTCGCCCCGCAGCCCATGATCGCCACACCCGAGCGCCTGCGGGAGCTCGCCGCGGGCGCGGGCGCAGCGGACGGTCTGCCCGGGATCGCGTTCAACCGGCAGCACCCCGAGGGCTGCGAGGTCTGGGAGCTGCCGGCCCACCCGGTGGTCCGCTCCCGGGGACCCGCCTCGCTCGGTGGGATCGGAACCGCGCACGCCCTCGCGGCGCTCTACGCGGCCGCGACCGGCCCGATCGACGGCCGCCCCGCGCTGCTCCGCCCGGACACGCTCGCGGCGTTCGCCCAGATCCAGACCGCCGGCTTCGACCTGGTCCTGCGGCAGCACAAGGCGTGGGCGGTCGGGTTCCACGCCTCCTCGGAGGTCTACCCGATGCTGGCTGCCGGGTCGTTCGGCCACAGCGGGGCCGGCGGTCAGCAGGCGCTCGCCGACCCGCGCAACGAGCTGTCCTACGCCGTCCTGCGCCGCCGCTTCCTCGTCCCGAGCCAGGCCGACGCCGACCACGCCCGGCTGCTCACGGCGCTGCTCCGGTCGGTCCGGGAGTCGGGCGCCGCGGCCTGAGTCAGCGGTCGAGCCGGGCGGCCAGCCGGGCCGGGGCGACGCAACGCCACGCGTCGGTCACGATCTCGGTGATCTCGTCCCGGTCGGCGGCGTCGGGTCCGGTGCCGTCCAGCACCACCCCGAGCCAGCCGCGGTGGCCGACGTAGGCGGGCCGGAAGAACCGGACCGGGTCCTCGGCGACCAGCTCGGACTGGACGCCCGGGGGAGCGGCGCACCAGAACGCCCGGTGCGGGTGGCCGTGGTGGTGGTCGGCGTAGGACACGAACATCCTCCGCACGAACCACGACGGCGACCCGTGGCTGAGCTTCTCGGTCACCTCGGGCAGCGACAGGCAGATCTCCCGCAGCCACGGCAGCGGGTCGGCGGGGTCCGGGTGGCGTGCGGTCACGGGCGCCCCGGGGACGGCCGGTAGGTCCCCACGCTCCAGGTGGTGCCCTCCGGATCGGTGACGGCGCACTCGCGTGAACCGTAGTCCTGGTCGGTCGGGGCCATGGCGATCTGCGCCCCGGCGGCGACCGCACGGGCGTGCACCGCGTCCGGGTCGTCGCACGTCAGGTAGATCACGGCCGGGCCGGTGTCGAAGCGGTCGCCGCCGGGCCGGCGCGGTCCGATCAGGACGAGGCCGGTGTCGTCGCCGTCGTCCCAGGCGAGCTCGGCGTGGGCGACGGTGCCGTCCTCACCGGTGTGGACGGCGGCCTCCCGGAAGCCGAGCGCGGTGGTGAGGAACGCGATCGCGGCGCGTGGGTCGTCGTAGCGGAGGGTGGGGTGGATGCTCATGACGCCCGATCCTGGTCGGGGCCGGGCAGGAGGTCTTGAACGGATGCGAACACCTCGGCCCGGAACGCGGCGGGTGACAGCCCGGCCAGCGCGCGGAACTCGCGCGTGAGATGGGCCTGGTCGGCGTAGCCGCATGTGGCGGCGATCGCGGCGAGCGGGTCGCTGCCACGCCCGACCAGGCCCGCGGCCCGGCCGAAGCGCAGGACACGGCGCGCGGTGCCCGGGGTCAGACCGACCTGGTCGCGGAAGCGGGACTGCAGGTGCCGTGTGCTCCACCCGGTCCCCGCGGCCAGCTCCCTGACGCCGACCCGGCCGTCGGTGGCGAGGAGCCGGTCCCACGCCCAGCACACCTCCGGTGCGACGACGCGTGCGCGCGGGTCGAGCAGCCGCTCCGCCAGCAGTGCGTTGACCAGTGCGAACCGTCGGGCCCAGGTCGGTTCGGCGGCGAGGCGTGCGGGCAGCGCGGCCAGCGTGGGGTCGTGCAGCTCGTCCAGGCGCGGGACCGCGCCGCCGGGCAGCGCACGCCCGCCGAGCACGGTGAACGCCGCCGCCGGGGTGAGGTCGACCTGCACCCCGGCCTGTGGGCCGGTGAACTCGGTCAGCACCCAGGTGTCGCTCGGCGCGCCGACGAACGCGTCCGCCGTCGCGGTGCCGAGCGCGGGGCCGGACAGGGTCAGCGGATGGAGCCCCAGGATCAGCGCGACCCCGCCGGCCGCGGGCTGACGACGCCGCCGCGGCGCGTCGGCGTGCTCGCGGTAACCGAGCAGGCGCAGCACCCGACCGCGCAGCGCGACGGGCGGCTGCACCGACACGTACTCGGCGGACACGGGTCACGTTCTACTCCGGATCGGCCGGGTCGCGCACCGCCGGGACGGTCCGGTGGGACTCAGGAGACGGCGAGGCCGGCGGCGAGCCCGAGCATCACCGCCGCGACGACACCGTCGAGCACCCGCCACGCGGTCGGCCGCGCGAACAGCCCGGCGAGCCGCGCCGCGCCGAAGCCCAGCCCGGAGAACCAGGTCAGGCTGGCCACGACCACCCCGGCGCCGAACGCCCACCGGCCGTCGTCGCCGTGGGCGGCGGCCAGCGACCCGAGGACGAGCAGGTCCAGCATCATGTGCGGGTTGAGGAAGGTCAGCGCCGCCGCGCTCCCCAGGACGGGTACGAGCGGCCGGGCCGAGCCGTGCGCGTCGGCGTCGAGCGAGCCGGGACGGACGGCGCGCCGCAGCGCCACCAGCCCGTAGCCGGTCAGCCAGACGACGCCGCCCCACCGCACCACCTCGACCAGGCCCGGTACGCGGTCGACGACCAGCCCGACACCCGCGACCGCCGCGGTCACCAGCACCAGGTCGGCCAGCACGCAGAACAGCACCACCGCCGGGACGTGCTCGCGGCGCAGCCCCTGCCGCAGCACGAACGCGTTCTGTGCCCCGATCGCCGCGATCAGCGACAGTCCCGTCCCGAATCCCGCCAGCACACTCACGTCGTCGACGCTAGGCCGACCGCGTCAGGAGGACGTCGAGAACTGAAAGAACTTCATGAAGTGTAGCTTTGCTTCATGTACGACCGGGATCAGCTGGCCACCCTGAGCGCCGTTGTCGAGGAGGGCGGTTTCGACGCCGCCGCCGCGCGGCTGTCGATCACGCCGTCCGCGGTGTCCCAGCGGATCAAGGCCCTGGAACGGCAGGCGCGCCGGATCCTGGTGCGCCGCACGCGTCCGTGCGTCGCGACCGAGGAGGGGGCCGCGCTGCTGCGGCTGGCGCGCCAGATCGCGGTGCTCGAGGGGGAGGTCGAGGCCGGCTTCGGTAGTGCCGACACCGCGGGCACGCACCTGCCGATCGCGGTGAACGCGGACTCGGTGACCCACTGGTTCCTGTCCGCGGTGGTGCCCCTGGCCGCCCGGCACGGGGTCCGGCTGGACCTGCACGTCGACGACGAGCAGTACACCGCGGCGCTGCTCCGCGAGGGTTCGGTGGTCGGGGCGGTCACGACGTCGTCGGCGCCGGTGCAGGGCTGCGCGGTCCGGCCGCTGGGCGCGACCCGTTACCGGCCCGTCGCGGCCCGGCCGGTGTACGACCGGTGGTTCGCCGGGCGGGACCCGGCCGAGGCGTTCCCGCTCGCGCCGCGGGTCGACTTCGGGTCGAAGGACGTGTTGCAGACCCGGTTCGTCCGCGGGCTCACCCACCGGCCGTGCACCGGTCCGGCCCACCGGGTGCCCGCCGCCGACGGCTACCACGAGGCGATCCGTGCCGGTCTGGGCTGGGGGATGTTCACCGACGGCCCGGCGCGGGAGGCTGCGGCCGCCGGGCGGCTCGTGCTGCTCGACGCCGATCGCCACCTCGACGTCCCGCTCTACTGGCAGCACTGGAAGCTCAGCACCACCGTGCTCGACGCGCTCACCGAGTCGGTGTGTGCGGCGGCGGCCACGATCCTGGTGCCGCCGTCCCGCTGACCGGGGAGGTCTCGGATCACACCGACCGGTCGCGGATCCCCAGACCCGGCAGGTCTCAGATCCCGGAGCGCCAGGGGCGTCCGAGCCGGATGTCGCAGGTGATGACCCCGCGGTCGACGCCGGTGAGGTCCGCGATCAGGTCGCGGACCGCGTCCTCGGCCGCCCGGGGGTCGTCGACGGTGGTCGACGCCTCGATGCCCGGCACGTAGAGGGTGAGCCTGCGGTCCGCCCGCCAGGCCACCACCTCGAAGTGATGGTCACCGGTCACCCGTCCACGGTAGCCCGGCGGTGGCGCGAACGGGGCGGATCAGCCGACGGTCGGGTCCGCGGCACGGCCCGCGTCGCCGCCGGGCTGGGTGTCGTCCTGCGGGGCGGGCAGCGGGTCGCCGGTGGCCTCCGGGGCGCCGGTCGGGTCCACGGGGGCCGGGGCAGGCGGCTCGGCGGGGGCGGCCGGTTCCGCTGTCGGCTCCGGGGTGGGCTCGGCGGAGGGCGTGCTGGTCGGCGTCGCCGGGGCGGTCGGCTCGTTGGGCGCCAGGGTGGAGGGTGCCTCGCCGATCGGCCTGAACGCCGGGAACTCGGTCGTGCCGGTGGCGCGCACGGTGTCGGACATGAACTCCTTCCACACCGATCCCGGCAGGTCGGAGCCGTTGATCGGGCGGCCGGAGGAGTCCTGGATCGGGTCGTTGCGGTCGGTGCCGACCCACACGGCCGTCGCGATCTGGGGGGTGAAGCCGGCGAACCAGGCGTCGTTGTTCTGGCCCTCGAAGCGCGACTGGACGGTGCCGGTCTTGCCGGCGGCCTCCTGCCCGTCGGGCAGCTGCAGCCCGTCGTTGTCGACGACGTTCATCATCGCCTCGACGACGTTGCGTGCCACCTGCTCGGGGAAACGCTGCTCGCCCTCGCCGGGCTGGTACTCGTAGAGCACGCGCCCGTCGGAGTCGACGACCTTGGACACCATGTGCGGGGGGTGCCAGACGCCGCCCGCGGCGATGGTGGCGTAGGCCGACGCCAGCTGGACCGGCGTGACCTCCTTGTTGCCCAGCGGGAGCCGCGCGTCCGGGTTGTCCAGCGGCGCGGTGATCCCGGCGAGCCGGGCGGCGTCGGCGACCTTCTGCGGTCCGACCTGCGCGGCGAGCTTGGTGAAGACGACGTTGTTGGAGATCGTCATCGCCTGCTTGAGGTCGCAGCGCGGGCAGTTGGCGCCCTCGGCGTTGCGCAGCCCCGGCCGCTCGGACCCGTCGAAGGTGGTGCCCAGGCCGATCGGCGGGTCGTTCAGGAGCCCGGCGAGCACGGCGAACGGCTTGAACGTCGACCCGGGCTGCTTCATGACCTGGGCGTAGTCGAGGCCGGTGCCGTTCGAGCCGCCGTAGTAGCCGACGATCCCGCCGGTGCGCGGGTCGATCGCGACGGCGCCGGTGCGCAGCAGCTCGGGCTCGCCGCGCAGCTTCTGCTCGACCGAGTCGGTGAGCTGCTGCTGGCGCTGCGGGTCGATCGTCGTCGTGACCTGGAGGCCGCCCTGGGCGAACGCCTGCTCGGAGATGCCCAGCGAGCCCAGTTCGGAGCGGACGGCGTTGAGGATGTGGCCGCGTGCGTCGGTCAGCGACGACGACCGGGAGGTGTTCTGCGGCGGGATCGTCTGTGGGAACACCGCGGCCTGCCGGTCGGCCGTGGAGATCCAGCCCTGGGCGTTCATGCCGTCGAGGACGAAGTTCCAGCGCTGTTTCGCCCGGTCCGGGGAGTTCGCCGGGTCCCAGTTGGACGGCGACTGGATGATCCCGGCGAGCAGCGCGCCCTCGCTGGGGGTCAGCTGGGCCGCGGGCTTGCCGAAGTAGGCGAGGCTGGCGGACTCGATGCCGTAGGCGCCGCGGCCGAAGTAGATGGCGTTGAGGTAGTCGTTGAGGATCTCGTCCTTGGACTTCTGCCCGGAGACCTTCAACGAGACGATCAGTTCCTTGTACTTGCGCCAGTAGGTCGCGTCGTTGCCGACCAGGGTGTTCTTGACGTACTGCTGGGTGATCGTCGATCCGCCGCCGACGCCGCCGGTCAGCTGGTTGACCATCGCGCGCAGGATGCCGGTGAAGTCGAAGCCCGGGTTCGAGTAGAACGACCGTCCTCGGCGGCGAGCACGGCCTCGCGCACGTGGATCGGGATGGCGTCCATCCCGACCTTGATCCGGTTGCCCTGCTCGGGCACCAGCCGGGCGAGCTGCCCGCCGTCGGCGTAGGAGACGGTGGCGATCTGGTTCTGCACGGCGTCGTCGGTGCTGGGGATCGGGAAACAGCAGCAGCCGATCCCGAGCAGCAGCAGCGGCAGCAGCACGATCGACGCGGCCGTCCCGACCAGCGAGTACACGATCTGCCGGCGGCGCCGGGTCCGGCGCTCCTCGGGGGTGGGGCTGCCTTCTGGTCGGCGTCGAGGATGCCGAGGCGGCGACGCACGACACCCACTCCGGGGCCGACGAGTGCGATGACCCGGTCGAACGGTCCGTCGGGCTCGGCCCGGCGCCGGCGGCGCGGGCCGGGGGCCGCGGCGTCGACG